>NZ_JASHAJ010000001.1:0-698684 GCF_047465185.1 Streptococcus infantis
CGTCGGGCTCATAACCCGAAGGTCGTAGGTTCAAATCCTGCTCCCGCAATATTGGCTCGGTAGCTCAGTTGGTAGAGCAATGGATTGAAGCTCCATGTGTCGGCGGTTCGATTCCGTCTCGCGCCATATTTTTATATATTTATGCGGGTGTAGTTTAGTGGTAAAACTACAGCCTTCCAAGCTGTTGTCGCGAGTTCGATTCTCGTCACCCGCTTTGAACTTTGTTCATTACCAAGTTTTTAACTTGGGCGCGTAGCTCAGGTGGTTAGAGCGCACGCCTGATAAGCGTGAGGTCGGTGGTTCGAGTCCACTCGTGCCCATTAATAGGAGAATTACTCAAGAGGCTGAAGAGGACGGTTTGCTAAATCGTTAGGTCGGGTAACCGGCGCAAGGGTTCGAATCCCTTATTCTCCGTAATGAAAGAGCTTTTTAGCTCTTTTTTTATTTTCCCTTTTTTCATATTTTAAATCAGTTATTGCTTTTTAAGTTTTATTCTTTTATGTTAAAGTTTTTTATATTTGATATAATGTAAGAGAGATTTAAGCATTATTTTTCTGTAACTATTAAGGAGAATGCTATGGAGAATAAAAAAGTATTAGGATCTTTCTTTGTTCTTGTTCTAAGTTTATTTACATTTGGTTGTAGGAGTCAAAATGTTGAAATTTCTAGTAAGGATAGCAGCTTATCTCTTCTACTAGTCAGTCTACAACGAATGAATCATCTAAGAAAGATTATAAAGAATTCTACAAGCCAGTTTTTGATAATTATCAAAAAATACTTTCTACACCGAAGGATGTAAATGCAATCTCTGGTCTCTATAAGAGTTTACAAGGCAACTGAACGCCCTATCAATAGTTGGTCTCTTGAAAATGCGGTTTTTCAATCAGATAAGATGCGTTATGCCTATACGGATCTTAATCAAGATGGTGTAGAGGAATTATTAATAGGCGTCGAGCAATCTAATGGTGATTATTTTATTTCGGGTCTTTATTATCTTGTAAATGAGAAACCGATACTTTTAGCAGAAGGTTTTGTAGCCGGTCATGGTGGAGCTAGAAATTCTATGAATATCTATAAGAGTGGTGATATTCTGGAATTAAGTTGGTCCTCTGGAACAGGAGAAGGTAGAGGAGTACTCTATCATCTGAATTTAAACCAGCAAGCTGCAAGTAAACTACAAGAACAGGATATTCGAGTTCCTGGGAATAAAAGTTTGCACTCTGACTTTGGTAAGACAGAAGCCGAATTAATGAACTTCAAGCAACTATATTGGCAGAAATTTGAAAGCTCTACTAGCACGACAATTTCGGGAGAAAAGCAGAAAGCACCATGGAATCCCAACAAATCTGCCAAACTAGAAGCTTTTATAAAGGGCTGGGGAGAAAGACTAGGACAACCCAATTACCAAAAGGGAATCGCAGGAGGAGATGTGGGGGCTGACCATCTCTATACACTTAGGGATGATGGACCAAGTGAGAAAATGAATGCTGAGTATACGGATACAGGTCTAGGAAATGCCCAGTACCGAATTGTAGAGCGTTATAGTAATTGGGATAAATACCCAGATGTGCATAGTTACTTCTTTGCGATAACTAACACAGGAGAAACGATTGTTTTTCATTCACCAACGACAAATGGTGGAATCATGTACTTAAAACCGACAGAAAATACAGAGATCCAAGCAGAGTTTAAACGTTTGGTAGAAGAAGAGTAAAAGAAAAAGAGTTTAGTTTTGACTAGACTCTATTTTTTAATATCTCTTTCTATCATTTTCATACTCTTTGAGTATTTAATGGTATACTAGGGTTACATAAAATTATAAAGTATTATTTGATGATAGTATAATTTAGGAGAATATGATCTATGATTAAAGGTGTAAAGTTTCGTAGTATTTTTTATAGATATGTTTTATTTATAATTGTTTTGTTTTTTCTAGGCTTTAATCAAATTGTTGGTCGAGGATTTCAAACGATAACATTTTATGATTACACTTTTAGTTTTGATCAAACACAGTTAGTGTATTTCCTTCTTTTATTGCTTTTACTTGGTATCGGCATACATTTTCTTTTTCCTTGGAAATTTTATATTACACAGGAGGGTATTTACCTTAGAAGATTTGATTTATTAGTTCCTTGGAGTGATATCAGTGGAGTTTCCCATGTTTGGATTAACAAAGCGAGTAATTTTAGCAGAGGGCTTGTTTTTTATAACAATAAATGTTTAGTTTTCTATCGCCATGATTACAAGCCAATTTGTATCTATAATATTTCTATATTGGCTTTATTTGCTGTCAAACTCTTTAATCCTCAGATAAAGACGAATATCTTATCGGCTAGTTTTGCTACGGGTTTCAATATTCTATTGAATACATCAATTGTCTGTTACCTTTACTTTCTTGATTTAAAAACTCTTAGTTTTAGTTATTTTTTACTTTTTTGCTTACTCTACTTTATAAAAATTTTTATCATTCCTTTATGCTTGGTTTCTAGTCAAAATTCTAAGTATGGTCCTTATCTGGTCCATAGTAGTTTCTTTAAGAGGAATGCTTCAGATGTGATTCATGTTTAATTTTATAAAAATGATGACTTTCTACTTTTGGGTAGGAAGTTTTTTATTATTTCTATATCGAAATAGTTGACAGATGTAATGAAAAGTCTTACAATGAATTCAGAAAGTTCGATATAGAAGTAAAGGAGACAAAATGGACAAGATGTTAGGGGGCTACCAAGCTCTACAGATTCGATTGTTGAATGGGCGAATCTTTCAAAAACTCTTGAGCAAGGAACCAGATGCTCAATACAGAAGTGAACAAGGGAAAATTTTAACGATTTTGTGGAAGCAAGAGTTAGGGTGTGCTACTGCGACTGATATCGCTCTTGCGACGGGTTTAGCCAATAATACATTGACCAGTATGGTTAAGAAATTGGAAGAACAAGGCTTGGTTACGATTCAACCTTGCACACAGGATAAAAGGAAAAAATATATTTCTTTGACAGACCTTGGTTGGGCGCAAAAAGAAATTGGAGACCGTGTTAGTCGGGAACTTGGAGAGATTTTCTACCAAGGCTTTTCAGATCAAGAAATCCGAGAATTTGAGGCCTATCAAGAGCGTATTATCACAAATCTAAAAGCTAAAGAGAATGACATCTAGGGAAAGGAAGTAACAGTTATGATTGGAATAACAGGTGTAACAGGGGAATTAGGCTCTTATGTGGCTGATCTTATCGATCAGCAAGGAATTGCTTCTATCCATCTGGCAAGAAGCCCAGAGCGTGCAAAAGTCTACGCGTCGGCGGAAATTCGTAGAATGTCGTATACCAATACTCCAAAAGTGGTTGAGGCCTTGAAGGGTATCGATACCTTGTTGATGGTTTCTGCTCGGGAAAATCCTGAGCGTGTCAAGGAGCATAAGGAGTTTTTAGATGCTGCAAGACTAGCAGGGGTGCAACATATCGTTTATACCTCCTTTTATGGGGCAGATGAGAAGGCAACTTTTACCTTGTCTCGAGATCATGCCCAGACGGAAGCCTATATCAAGGAATTAGGGTTCACCTATACTTTTTTAAGAGATAATTTTTACTTGGACTTCCTGATTGATATTGCGTTTGAAAATGGAGAAATTCGTGGTCCGGCTGGCAGTGGGAAGGTTTCAGCAGTTGCCCGTAAGGACACATCTAGGGTTGCAGCAGAGATTCTCTTAAACCCTAAGGAATGGGAAAATCAAACCTTGAATCTAACAGGACCAGAGGATCTTTCTATGGAAGAAATCGTAGAGCTTCTCTCAAAAGAGACCGGTAATGCCATCACGTATGTAGACGAATCGGTAGAAGAGGCCTATGAGTCACGGAAAAAATGGCCAGCACAAACTTGGGAGTACGATGCTTGGGTCAGTACCTATACAGCTATCAAAGTTGGGGAACAAGCTGGGGTTTCAACAGATATCGAAAAAGTGCTAGGGCATTCAGCAAGCAGCCTTTTGGATATTCTTAGAGATAGAAAACTTATTGAGGAAAAAAATGATTGAATACAAACATGTAGCCTTGCGCTACACGGATAAAAATATTTTAAAAGATGTCAATCTCCGTATTGAAAATGGAGAATTCATGGTGCTAGTGGGTCCTTCAGGATCTGGTAAGACCACCATGATTAAGATGGTGAACCGACTCTTGGAGTCGACAGATGGCAATATCTATATGGATGGGAAACGCATCAAGGACTATAATGAACGGGAGTTACGTCTCAGTACCGGCTATGTCCTCCAAGCTATTGCCCTATTTCCTAACTTGACCGTTGCTGAAAATATTGCTCTCATTCCTGAGATGAAGGGCTGGAGCAAGGAGAAAATTGCCTCTAAAACCGAAGAACTCTTGGACAAGGTTGGCCTGCCTGCTGCAGATTATGCCCATCGTTTACCAAGCGAGTTATCTGGTGGCGAGCAACAGCGGATTGGTATTGTGCGGGCCATCATTGGGGAACCAAAAATCTTGCTGATGGATGAGCCCTTTTCAGCCTTGGATGCTATCTCTCGCAAGCAGTTGCAAGCTCTCACCAAGGATTTGCATAAGGAGTTCGGGATGACCACCATCTTCGTTACTCATGATACGGACGAGGCTTTGAAATTAGGGGATCGAATTGCAGTTTTGCAAGATGGAGAAATTCGCCAGGTCGCAGAACCTGAAACAATTTTACAAGCGCCTGCGACAGACTTTGTAGCAAACTTGTTTGGAGGTAGCCTTCATGTCTAATTTGATTTCAACCTTTCAAGAGCGATTTAGTGAATGGGTAACAGCTCTGGGACAACACTTACAATTGTCTCTTTTGACCTTATTGGTTGCTATTTTTCTGACCATTCCGCTGGCGGTTTATCTACATGGTCATAAAAAAGCGGCGAACTGGGTGCTACAAGTTGCGGGTATCTTCCAGACCATTCCCTCAATGGCCTTGTTGGGGCTCTTTATTCCTTTCATGGGAATTGGAACCTTACCAGCCCTCACAGCCCTTGTTATTTACGCTATTTTCCCGATTTTAGAAAATACGATTACAGCCCTGAACGGCATTGATCCTAGTCTTGAGGAGGCGGGGATTGCTTTTGGAATGACCAAGTGGGAGCGACTCAAGAAGTTTGAAATTCCACTGGCCATGCCTGTCATTGTATCGGGGGTTCGAACAGCAACTGTTATGATCATTGGGACAGCAACTCTAGCTGCTCTTGTGGGAGCTGGAGGACTAGGCTCCTTTATCCTTTTGGGAATTGATCGTCGGAATGCTAGTCTCATTTTAATCGGCGCAATCTCATCAGCCATTTTGGCCATTCTCTTTAATGTTATTCTCAAATGGTTGGAAAAGGAAAAGTTGCGTACGATTGTTGCAGCCTTTGCTGTTATGGTCCTTGGTTTGGGAGCTAGTTATGCTCCAAGCATGATTCCAAATAAAGAGAAAGAAAATCTGGTTATAGCTGGGAAGTTGGGACCTGAACCTGAGATTCTCATGAATATGTACAAGCTTCTCATTGAGGAAAATACGGATATGACGGTGACGGTCAAGCCTAACTTTGGGAAGACAGATTTCCTTTATCGAGCGCTGAAAAAAGGGGACATTGATATCTATCCAGAATTTTCTGGAACAGTGACAGAGAGTCTCCTCCAACCATCTCCACAAATTGGGCATGACCCAGAAAAGGTTTACGAGGTGGCTCGTGACGGCATTGCCAAACAGGATCAACTAGCCTTTCTTAAACCCATGGCTTATCAAAATACTTATGCTATAGCAGTTCCTAAAAAAATTGCGCAAGAATATGGGCTTAAGACGATTTCTGACTTGAAAAAAGTAGAAGGACAGCTCAAGGCGGGGTTCACTCTGGAGTTTAATGACCGTGAGGATGGAAACAAGGGCTTGCAGTCTGTTTATGGATTGAATCTCAATGTGGCAACCATGGAACCAGCTCTTCGCTACCAAGCCATCCAGTCAGGTGACATTCAAATTACAGATGCTTACTCAACGGATGCTGAAATTGCTAGGTATGACTTGATGATTTTAGAAGACAATCAACACCTCTTCCCTCCTTATCAAGGCGCTCCACTCATGAAAGCTGAGTTACTCGAAAAACATCCTGAATTGGAAGCTGTTCTTAATAAACTAGCTGGTAAAATCACCGAGAGCCAGATGAGTCAGATGAACTATCAGGTTGGTGTGGAAGGTAAATCAGCTGAAGAGGTTGCGCATGAGTTTCTCCTTCAAGAAGGAATACTTAAGCAATAATCAAAGGAGTATTAGTTTTATGAGTATACAAAAAAGGATCAAAAGATCCTTTTTTTATTGTACCAATGCTAACAAGATGGTAAGCACCAGTGCAATTCCAATTCTAATCAGATGGTGGGTTGGATGGAAGTTTTCTTTTTGTTTGCCATTCCAATAGGCTCCGTAGCAAATTAATCCACAGCCAATCAGCCAAAGAGATAGTGCGATAATCGGCAAAAAGAAGTAGAGGAAGATAGATAAGGTCGCAAGGCTACTTCCGATGAGGAGAAATGTATTTCCTAGAGTGTGATTTCCCTTTTTAACTTCAGAAAGAGAAGCCAATAAGTGAAGAAGAACAAAAGCAAGGGCAAAGAAGGCTATAAAAAAGCCGAGAAGAATGGAGAAGAACATAGAATTTCCTTTCAAGAAGAGATTTTGGATATGAGGATTATATATCAAGACCTACGACTCATTTTATGAAGTACCACAAATGATAATACAAGATTCAAAATGATAACCAACAAAGTCAAAAGAGAGTAACCATAAAGTTTAATTGGAAATTCATTTTTGAGATTGCAAAGAGCAAACAAACTCGTTAAAATGCCCGTCAACAATCCAGGCACATATTTTCGAATAACGACTGTCTGAATCAGATGTCCTAAGACATGGTAGATATAAGCGATTATGATGCTTACGTAAATAGTATAGTTGCTAAACCGGTAACTAAGAAAAAGTGATAGAAGCAGGATTAGAAATTGCTCCAAGACAATAGCATTGAAAGTAAAAGGCGTGTAATAAGAAAGGATTCGATTATCTGGAAACTGTGCCGATAATTTTTTGACAAAGGATGGCATCCATATGATTTCTTCCAGTTCGTGAAGCATAAAGAGCGCTGGAAAGAGAAAATAAAATTGTATGATGGACATTGAAAATACTCCCTTCTAGTTAGAGCCCACTTTTAAAATCTCCAAATAAAATTGGATCACTTCTTGTTCGGTGTAGGACTTGCCTTTTTTCAACCACCAGCTGAGGGTTTCGATGAAATGGCTGACGACCAGGTGTTTGAGGTAAGAGTGAGGGAGAGTTGGATGGGCCTGGATGAGTTCGTCGACTACCATTGGGTAGACATCGTGTTCCAGTTCTTTTCGCAGTTGCCGTATAAAATAATCGTTTTTAGAGAGCAAGAGACTGGTCACATGATCTTGATTTTTCTTGAAATGCTGAAAGATATGAGCCAGATAGTCTTGTGGTGAGAGGTGTTCAGCACGCTCAAAGAGATGGTGAAAGAGCTTTTGACAGAGTTCATCTAGCAATAACTCCTTACTCTCGTAATGGCTGTAAAAGGTCGAGCGTCCCACATCAGCAAGGTCTATGATTTCCTGAACGGTGATGGCCTCGTAGTCTTTTTGGTTGAGTAAGTGTAAGAAAGCCTGATAGATAGCTTTTCGTGTCTTGGTAATGCGACGATCTTGACTAGTCATATGGACAATTTGAACAAACTGTTCCGTATCTTACAAAGTAAACAGTTTGCTCCTATCCTTTCTGTAATGAATGTTAGATAATGATAATGAACAGGATGTTCATGAATCTATTATAACAAAGGAATGATGATTATGAAGACAAAACATACAGTCTGGTTAGCTTTTTTCTTGAATTTAAGTTATGCCATTGTTGAGTTTATCGCAGGAGGGATTTTTGGATCGAGTGCAGTTCTTGCGGACTCAATTCATGACTTGGGGGATGCAATTGCAATAGGGATATCAGCCTTTCTTGAAACAATCTCCAATCGTGAAGAAGATAGTCATTACACCTTGGGTTACAAACGGTTTAGCCTTCTAGGTGCCTTGGTAACGGCTGTGATTCTGATGACAGGATCTGTTCTGGTAATCTTGGGAAATATAACAAAACTCTTTCATCCACAACCTGTCAATGATGAGGGAATCCTCTGGCTAGGAATCATTGCTGTTAGTATTAATGTGCTAGCCAGTCTTGTCGTTCGTAAGGGAAAAACTAAGAATGAGTCTATTTTGAGCCTGCATTTTCTGGAAGATACTCTGGGTTGGGTGGCTGTTATCCTAATGGCCATTGTTCTGCGATTTACCGACTGGTATATTCTGGATCCGCTCTTATCTCTTGTCATCTCTATCTTTATTCTGTCAAAAGCTATTCCACGTTTTTGGTCCACGCTTAAGATTTTCTTAGATGCTGTACCGGAAGGAGTAGATATCAAGCAAGTAAAGAGTGATTTGGAGCAGTTGGACCATGTGACTAGTATCAATCAGCTAAACCTCTGGACCATGGATGGTTTGGAAAAAAATGCCATTGTCCATGTTTGTCTAAAAGAAATTGAACAGATGGAGCTTTGTAAAGAATCCATTCGAAGCAAACTCAAAGATTGTGGTTTTCAAAATATCACCATTGAGATTGACGCAGACCTAGCAAGTCATCAAACTCATAAGCGAAATATGGAAGAGCTAGAAGCAGTCCAAAACCATGGACATGAACATCATCATTGATGAGGCGTAGTATTAGAGAGCGAAAGCTTGATAAAAAGTGTATACTTAAGGTAGTTACATACAGAGAGGAAATTTTATGAAATCAGCAGTTTATATCAAAGCAGGTCAGGTCGGTATCGAAGAAGTCAAGCGTCCAAGCATTCAAGAGGCGGATGATGTTATTATCCGTGTGGTACGTGCTTGTGTTTGTGGTTCGGACCTTTGGAGCTATCGTAATCCAGATATTAAAGCGGGTCACAAAAATAGCGGACACGAAGCGATTGGAATCGTTGAAGAAATTGGAGAAGCCATTACAACGGTCAAGCCCAGTGATTTTGTGATTGTGCCATTTACTCATGGTTGTGGAGAATGCGACGCTTGTCGTGCTGGATTTGATGGTTCTTGTGACAATCATATTGGAAATAATCTAGGAGGAAATTTCCAGGCTGAATATCTCCGTTTCCACTACGCTAATTGGGCACTTGTGAAAATTCCTGGTCAACCTTCAGATTATAGCGAAGGCATGCTCAAGTCACTTTTGACACTTGCTGACGTCATGCCGACCGGTTACCATGCAGCGCGTGTGGCTAATGTGCAAAAAGGTGACAAGGTGGTCGTTATCGGGGATGGTGCTGTGGGTCAATGTGCGGTTATCGCAGCCAAAATGCGTGGCGCATCCCAAATTGTCCTTATGAGTCGCCACGAAGACCGTCAACAAATGGCCTTGGAGTCAGGCGCGACAGCAGTCGTAGCTGAGCGAGGAGAAGAAGGAATTGCCAAGGTACGTGAAATTCTTGGCGGTGGAGCAGATGCAGCACTTGAGTGTGTTGGTACTGAGGCTGCTGTTGAGCAAGCACTGGGTGTCCTTCATAATGGCGGTCGCATGGGATTTGTAGGAGTTCCACATTATAAGAATCGTGCACTTGGTTCAACCTTTATGCAAAATATCTCTGTTGCAGGTGGAGCAGCTTCTGCGACAACATACGATAAACAATTCTTGCTCAAAGCTGTCCTTGACGGTGATATCAATCCAGGACGTGTCTTTACTAATAGTTACAGCTTGGATGATATTAATCAGGCTTATAAAGATATGGATGAGCGCAAGACTATCAAGTCTATGATTGTGATGGATTAATACTCTTCGAAAATCTCTTCAAACCACGTCAGCTTCACCTTGCCGTAGATATAGGTAACTGACATCGTCAGTCTTATCTACAACCTCAAAGCAGTGCTTTGAGCAACCTGTGGCTAGCTTCCTAGTTTGCTCTTTGATTTTCATTGAGGATAAAAAGAAAAACCTAATAGGATTTGAGAATCTCTATTAGGTTTTTTTATGTTCAGTTGTTGTACTTAATGCAAGGTACTTTCTCTGAGAGTTAGTTTGGTTCCTAGCATGGTCAGACTTGGGATTTTACGGCCGTGAAGGACTTCTCTGTTCAGGATATCCATTCCTGTGCGTCCCATTTCTTCGGTGTAAACTGTGATACTAGAAAGTGGTGGGAACACTTGCTTGGTTAGAATGGTATCATTAAAGGAAATAATACTGACGCGCTCCGGTATGCTGATGTTGGCTTCTTGAAGGGCGCGAAGGGCACCAATGGCCAAGCTATCACTGGCTGCAAAAAAGGCTTGTGGAAGTTTATCTCCTAATTTCTCGATAGCCTCTTTCATTAAGTCGTATCCAGATTGGGCAGTAAATAGACCTTGAAAAATGAATTTCTCGTTATAAATTCCTTTTTCTTGCGTATAAGATTTGAAGTAATCTAAACGCTTGTCTGCGATAACTTCTTCTTGGTCAGTAGTAGTTTCAAGACCGGATAGGATACCAATCTTCTTAAGCCCGTGGTCTGTAAAGTAATCAACCACCTGTCTAACAGCATTATTAAAATCTGTAATGACACAGGTATGGCCCAAGGCGATGGTGTCACTATCAAGAAAAACTAGAGGTTTTTGATATTCTTCAAATGAGGCAATCTGTGCTTGGCTAAATTTTCCAATACAAAGAATTCCAATAACTTCTTCACTAAGCGTAAATGGTTGATCATTGAAATAACGCAAGATTTCGTAATCTAATTCTTGGGCTCGGTTTTCAATTCCTAGTCGAATCTGGTAGTAGTAGAGATCTTCCAACTCTCCTTGTTCACTGACCCACTGAATGATAGCAATCTTCTGTTTGAGTTTATGAGATTCACCAGTTTTGAGATGTTTGGTATAGCCTAGTTCTTCAGCGACTGTTAAAATACGATGTCGGGTTTCTTCCGTAACAGATAGACTCTGATCGCGATTGAGGACACGGGATACAGTTGCGATCGAGACAGAGGCTAACTGAGCGATATCTTTGAGTGTAGCCATAATTCCCCTCCTTTTTAGGTTATTATAACATATTTCCCTTGCTTTTTACTCATAGTTTAGTAAAATATCGGTAAAAATGTTGACCTAAGCAAAACCCTTGGGTACAATAGAAGAAAACGATTACAAGGTAAACTTTTTTACCTAGCAAATTGTCAAAGGAGAATTCATATGACACAACATCTTACTGCTGAAGCACTTCGCAAGGACTTTCTTTCGGTTTTTGGTCAAGAAGCAGATCAAACCTTCTTCTCACCAGGCCGTATCAACTTGATTGGGGAACATACTGACTATAATGGTGGCCATGTTTTCCCAGCTGCTATTTCACTCGGAACTTATGGGGCCGCACGTAAGCGTGATGACCAAGTATTGCGTTTTTACTCAGCTAACTTTGAGGATAAAGGAATCATCGAAGTGCCTCTAGCTGACCTTAAGTTTGAGAAAGAGCACAACTGGACCAACTATCCAAAGGGTGTCCTTCATTTCTTGCAAGAAGCTGGTCATGTGATTGATAAAGGGTTTGATTTCTATGTTTTTGGGAATATACCAAATGGTGCGGGCTTGTCTTCTTCTGCATCCTTGGAGCTTTTGACAGGTGTCGTGGCAGAATACCTCTTTGACCTAAAATTGGACCGTCTAGACTTAGTTAAAATCGGAAAATTGACAGAAAATAACTTTATCGGTGTTAACTCTGGTATCATGGACCAGTTTGCCATCGGTATGGGGGCTGACCAACGTGCTATTTACCTAGATACTAACACTCTAGAATACGACTTGGTTCCACTTGATTTGAAAGACAATGTTGTTGTTATCATGAATACCAACAAGCGCCGTGAACTAGCAGATTCTAAATATAATGAACGCCGTGCTGAATGTGAAAAGGCAGTGGAAGAACTTCAAGTGGCCTTGGATATCCAGACTTTAGGCGAGTTAGATGAATGGGCTTTTGATGAATACAGCTACCTGATCAAAGACGCAAATCGTTTGAAACGTGCTCGTCACGCAGTTCTTGAAAATCAACGTACCCTTAAAGCACAAGCAGCTCTTCAAGCAGGAGATTTGGACAAGTTTGGACGTTTGATGAATGCGTCTCACGTTTCTCTTGAGCATGATTACGAAGTGACTGGCTTGGAATTGGATACTCTTGTTCATACTGCTTGGGCTCAAGAGGGTGTTCTCGGTGCTCGTATGACAGGAGCAGGTTTTGGTGGTTGTGCTATTGCCTTGGTTCAAAAAGATGCAGTTGAGGCCTTCAAGGAAGCTGTTGGCAAACACTACGAAGAAATCGTTGGCTATGCTCCAAGCTTCTATATCGCTGAAGTTGCAGGTGGGACTCGCGTTCTTGAATAGTCAAAAGGAGGTTATCTAGTGACCTTAGTAGAAAAATTTGTGACCAAAGTCATTGCAGAAAGCACCTTTGAAGAGTTGGACCGTATCTATCTGACCAATCGTGTTTTAGCACTGGTGGGAGATGGAGTTCTCGAAGTCAAGACTGGCCAAGATAACTTGATTGACCTCAAAGACCAGCTTGTCGAGGAAGCAGTTCGCTTGGAAACGATTGAAGATAGTCTGGCTGCGCGTGAAATTCTCGGTGCTGACCTCATGGACTTGGTAACCCCTTGTCCAAGTCAGGTCAATCGTGATTTTTGGACAACCTATGCACAGTCACCAGAGCAGGCAATTGCAGACTTCTACCAACTCAGTCAGAAAAATGACTACATCAAACTAAAGGCTATCGCAAAGAATATTGCTTATCGTGTACCGTCTGACTACGGTGAACTGGAGATTACTATCAATCTCTCTAAACCTGAGAAGGATCCAAAGGAGATTGCGGCAGCCAAGTTAGTCAAGTCCAGTAACTATCCTCAGTGTCAGCTCTGTATGGAAAATGAAGGCTACCATGGTCGTGTCAACCATCCAGCTAGAAGCAACCATCGTATTATCCGTTTTGATATTTCTGGTCAGGAGTGGGGCTTCCAGTATTCGCCCTATGCATACTTTAATGAGCACTGTATTTTCCTAGACAGCAAGCATCGTCCTATGGCTATTAGTCGCCAAAGTTTTGAACGTTTGTTAGCGATTGTGGAGCAGTTCCCAGGTTATTTTGCAGGCTCGAATGCTGATCTATCAATCGTGGGTGGTTCTATCCTGACACATGATCATTATCAAGGTGGTCGTCATGTTTTCCCAATGGAAGTGGCTCCTTTACAGAAATGCTTTACTTTTGATGGTTTTGAATCTGTTAAAGCAGGAATTGTCCAGTGGCCTATGTCTGTGATTCGATTGACGTCGGATTCAAAAGACGAGCTGACTAACCTTGCGGAAAAAATATTACTGGTTTGGCGTCAGTACTCCGATCCAAGTGTGCAGGTCTTGGCGGAAAGTAATGGAACTCCGCATCATACTATCACACCGATAGCCCGTAAACGAGATGGACTGTTTGAGTTGGACTTGGTCTTGCGGGACAATCAAACCTCTCCAGAGCATCCAGACGGCATCTATCATCCCCACAAGGATGTCCAACATATCAAAAAGGAAAATATCGGCTTGATTGAGGTGATGGGCTTGGCAATCTTGCCACCACGCCTGAAGGAAGAAGTGGAGCAGGTAGCTGCTTACCTAGTAGGGGAAGATGTTCTAGTAGCAGATTATCACAAAGAATGGGCGGATGAATTGAAAGAATCCCATCCTGGATTGACTGACAAAGACCAAGCTCTTAATATCGTCCAAGAATCTGTTGGAAAAATCTTTGCTCGAGTTTTGGAAGATGCAGGAGTTTACAAGCAAACAGAAGAAGGACAAGCTGCCTTTATGCGCTTTGTAGAGCAGGTTGGTATTTTGCCCGAATAAGTGCTTCTCTCTTGCGTAGAGTCTTGAAAAGTAGTATCATAGTGTCGTTTGAAGTATCAGGAGGAACGTATGAAAGATTTTCACTTTGACGCTATATCTGCCTTTGAAAATTACGAAATTGAAAAAATGAGGGACGGTCACGTGGTGGTGACAACAAAAGTAGTGGACTCTTCACTCAACTACTATGGAAATGCCCATGGAGGCTATCTATTTACCCTTTGTGACCAAATCAGTGGTCTTGTGGTGATTTCGCTAGGATTAGACGGGGTGACACTCCAGTCTTCCATCAACTATCTGAAAGCTGGAAATCTAGGGGATGTTCTCACTATCAAAGGAGAATGTGTCCATCAAGGACGTACCACTTGTGTCGTCGATGTTGACATCATCAACCAAGATGGCCGAAATGTCTGCAAGGCAACCTTCACCATGTTTGTCACAGGACAACGGTCTGAAGATAGACAGGTGAGGATATAAATTAGAATGAGTAGATAGTTACGCCCTAAAAACCCAGAGTGTGTTCACTATCCACAACTCTATAAATTTTAATACATTTAAAAAGCGAGGTCTGATGACTTCGCTTTTATTTGATAGTGAAGAAAGTAAGTAAGAGCCAATAAAATAGCAGAGCAATAGCGCCAATTCCAAGGCCAAATAGAATGGGAAGGATGATTCTTTGGTAGGGAGCCTTACCTCTTTCTTCAGCTTCTTCAATCTCGCTAAGGTTACGTACTTGAACATAGGCGACAATCTGTCGATAGGTGCGAAGATTATGCTGTTTCTTGAATTTTTCAATGCGTAGGGCGTAGAACATAGCGATGGCAAAAATCAAGCAACTAATAGCGATACCATACCAATTCAAATAAAGAACTAAGGGTGTGCTGATGATAGGAAAACCAAATAGCAGTATGCTAAAGATTATTCCATCTTTTTGATAACGTATAAATTCTTGGTCGTGAATAATTTGTTTCATAGTTTCCAAATCTCCTTTTACTAGTTTGTCTAATGACACTTCAAAGACCTTGCTCAGCAAGAGTAGGTTTTGAATATCCGGGTAGGTCGCGCCACGCTCCCAGTTGGAAATGGATTGGCGACTGACAAAAATTATTTCAGCTAAATCATCTTGAGATAAATTTTTCTTTTTACGATAGTGCTGGATTTGTTTTCCGACTTGCATAAAATTTCCTCGCTTTCTGATTTCATTCTACTCAATTATACAAAAAACGGCTATCAAAGTTCTTTGACATGTTGATTTTATAGGCTTTAGCAAAGGTTTTGGTCAATGGATTTACAGGTCTGTCAATTCATGTTTACCTACTGAAAAAGAGGCTATCAGCCTCCTTTTTCTTATTCACTAAATCTTAAAAAATAGCCATCTGGGTCTAAAACTGCAAATTCATGAGGATAGATATACTTCTCATCAACACGAAATTCCCTTTTAGTCAAAGGACGATGAATAGGATAGTTGGACTCGATTACTTTTTGATAGAGTCTAGGGACATCCTTTATACCAAAGGAAATGTTGATTCCACGACCAAAGGGGTAGGCCAGTTCAGCTAGCTCCTCCTTTGTCCCCTCTTCTAGCATTAGCTGGCAATCTTCAAGAGATAAGAAGAGGAAGTTTTCTTCTGGTCGCTCGTATTCGATCGTAAAACCCAGTAAATCACAGTAGAAGGAACGAGACTGTTCTATATTTGAGACCATAAACTCGGGAATAACTGCATTGTAGTCCATAAAGAAAATCCTTATAATTCAATCTCCAAGACAATCGGTGTATGGTCTTGGCGTGCTCCTGAATCGATCATATCTGACTTGGTAACCTTGTCTGCTACACGGTTACTTGTGAGCCAGTAGTCGATTCTCCAGCCTGTGTTGTTGATTTTTGAAGTCTTGCTGCGTTGTGCCCACCAAGTATAGAGTTCTGGAACATCGCCATGGATATGGCGGAAGGTATCTGTAAATCCTTTGGCTAAAAGGTTTGTAAATCCTTCACGTTCTTCGTCTGTGAATCCTGGTGAACGACGGTTGCTTGCTGGGTTGGCAAGGTCAATTTCCTTGTGGGCAACGTTGTAGTCACCTGTAGCAAGAACTGGTTTTTTCTTGTCTAACTTAGCCAAGTATTCCGCATATTTGACGTCCCAGACTTGACGTTCTTCCAAACGTTTGAGTCCATCACCTGCATTTGGTGTGTAGACTTGAGTCACGAAAAATTTATCAAATTCCAAAGTAATGATGCGGCCTTCCAAGTCCATAGTAGAAGGGGCGCCAATCTCTGGGAAGCTGATAGTTGGAGTGAGTTCTTTCTTATAGAGGAACATGGTTCCAGCATAGCCTTTACGGGCAGGCTCTTGAGAGGAACGCCAGGTGTTTTCGTAGCCTGGGAAGAGTTCTTCCAGTACCTCGAGATGTTTTTTAGTAGGACCTTTAGCTGAAAGCTTGGTTTCTTGGATAGCGATGATATCAGCGTCTTCGGCTACCAAAGTTTGGAGAACGTCTTGTGACAATTTCGCACGCGCAGAGTCGCTCGTCAACGCTGCATTGAGGGAATCAATGTTCCATGAGATTAGTTTCATAGTGTGTACCTTTTCATTCAGATTATAGACAATATTATACCAGAAAAAGAAGTATTTCCCCAGCGTATAGTTTGAAAAATCAAGGTCATTCCTATATAATAAAGAATGATTTATGTAAATGATTGAAAATAAATGAAATGTTTCTCCTATGAATATTTTTATCACTGAGTATGGCAAGGGTCAACTAAGTGTTGTCACTTATGAATAAGAAAAACCTGGGGTTCATGCCTCAGGTTTCCATTTGTTATTAGAAAGGAATATTATGTCCATCATCCAAAAACTTTGGTGGTTTTTTAAGTTAGAAAAACGCCGTTATCTCGTTGGAATCGTAGCTTTGGTTTTAGTCTCTGTGCTAAACCTCATCCCACCTATGATTATGGGGCGCGTGATCGATGCCATTACTTCAGGACGATTAACACAGGATGAGCTCCTGCTTCATCTCTTTTATCTCCTATTGGCAGCTTTCGGGATGTACTATCTGCGTTACGTTTGGCGCATGTATATCCTAGGAACCTCCTACCGACTTGGACAAATCATGCGTTCAAGACTATTTGAACACTTTACAAAAATGTCGCCTGCATTTTATCAGAATTATCGAACAGGGGATTTGATGGCTCATGCAACCAATGATATCAATGCTCTGACTCGTCTAGCAGGTGGGGGTGTCATGTCTGCAGTGGATGCCTCGATCACAGCCTTGGTAACTTTGTTGACCATGCTCTTTAGCATCTCGTGGCAGATGACCTTGGTTGCCATTCTTCCCTTGCCATTTATGGCCTATGCGACTAGTCGTCTGGGGAGAAAGACCCATAAAGCTTTTGGGGAATCGCAAGCAGCCTTTTCTGAACTCAACAATAAGGTTCAGGAGTCTGTAGCAGGTATTAAGGTAACCAAGTCCTTTGGCTATCAGTCTGATGAATTGGCATCTTTTCAGGAAGTTAATGATTTGACCTTCCAAAAGAATCTGCAAACCATGAAATACGATAGTCTCTTTGACCCTATGGTTCTGCTTTTTGTTGGTTCTTCTTATGCCTTAACTCTCTTAGTGGGTGCCTTTATGGTGCAAGCAGGACAAGTAACTGTCGGGAATCTGGTCACTTTTATCTCTTACTTGGATATGCTGGTCTGGCCTTTGATGGCGATTGGGTTCCTCTTTAATATCACTCAGAGAGGTAAAGTCTCTTATCAACGTATTGAGAGCCTCTTGTCTCAAGAGTCACCTGTCAAAGATCCAGAATCTCCACTTGACGGGATTGAAAATGGGCGTTTGGACTATGCTATTGATAGTTTTGCCTTTGAAGACGAGGAGACGCTGCAAGATATTTACTTTAGTCTCGAAAAAGGGCAAACCTTGGGCTTGGTTGGGCAAACTGGTTCAGGAAAAACAGCTTTGATTAAGTTGCTCCTACGTGAGTATGATGTTGACCACGGAGCCATTTATCTAAATGGGCATGACATTCGTGACTATCGACTAGCTGACTTGCGTAGTTTGATGGGATACGTTCCGCAGGACCAATTTCTCTTTGCCAGCTCTATCCTAGACAATATTCGATTTGGGAATCCTGACCTACCTTTCTCAGCAGTAGAAGAAGCGACTCAGTTGGCTCAAGTCTATCAAGACATTCAAGCCATGCCTGAGGGATTTGATACAGTTATCGGGGAAAAAGGTGTCAGTCTATCTGGTGGACAAAAGCAACGTCTGGCTATGAGTCGGGCTATGATTTTAAATCCTGATATCTTGATTTTAGATGATTCCTTATCGGCGGTAGATGCCAAGACAGAGTTCGCTATTATCGATAATCTCAAGGAAACTCGCAAAGATAAAACAACCATCATTACTGCCCATCGTCTCAGTGCAGTTGTTCATGCGGATTTGATTTTGGTCATGCAGGATGGTCGTATCATTGAGCGAGGTAGGCATGAAGACTTACTCGCCTTGGATGGTTGGTATGCCCAAACCTACAAGTCTCAACAGTTAGAAATGAAAGGAGAAGAAGATGCGCAATAAACAAGAACAATGGGCTGTATTGAAACGCTTGTTGTCCTATCTCAAGCCCTATGGTCTCTTAACCTTTTTAGCCCTTGCTTTTCTCCTCGCGACGACTGTTATCAAAAGTATCATCCCCCTGGTAGCTTCCCACTTTATCGACCAGTATCTAAACAACCTTAATCAGCTTGCTGTTACAGTTTTGCTAGTTTACTATGGTCTCTACATTCTTCAAACTATTGTCCAATATGTGGGGAATCTCCTTTTTGCGCGCGTGTCCTACAGCATCGTTAGAGATATTCGACGTGATGCCTTTGCCAATATGGAGAAGCTAGGCATGTCTTACTTTGATAAAACGCCTGCAGGCTCTATTGTCTCTCGTTTGACAAATGACACCGAGACTATCAGTGATATGTTTTCGGGAATCTTATCTAGCTTTATCTCGGCAGTCTTTATATTCGTGACGACCCTTTATACCATGTTAGTTCTGGACTATCGTCTGACTGCTTTAGTATTGCTCTTTCTACCTTTGATTTTCCTTTTGGTCAATCTCTACCGTAAAAAATCGGTCAAGGTCATTGAAAAAACCAGAAGTCTACTGTCAGACATTAACAGTAAGTTGGCAGAAAATATCGAAGGCATTCGTATTATTCAAGCCTTTAACCAAGAAAAGCGCCTGCAAGAAGAGTTTGATGAGATAAATCAGGAACACCTGGTCTACGCTAACCGTTCAGTAGCCTTGGACTCCCTCTTTTTGCGTCCAGCTATGAGTTTGTTGAAGCTGTTGGGGTATGCGGTTTTGATGGCTTACTTTGGCTATCGCGGACTTTATCTAGGAATAACGGCAGGAACTATGTATGCCTTTATCCAGTACATCAACCGTCTCTTTGATCCGCTCATCGAGGTAACGCAAAACTTTTCTACTCTTCAGACATCCATGGTGTCAGCAGGTCGTGTTTTTGCACTCATCGATGAGTCCAACTATGAACCGGTCCAAGAAAATGGTCAATCCAAGATTCAAGAAGGAAATATCCGCTTTGAACATGTGTCCTTCTCCTATGATGGAAAACACCAAATTCTCGATGATATTTCCTTTACCGTCAATAAAGGTGAAACCATTGCCTTTGTCGGACATACAGGATCGGGAAAATCTTCTATCATCAATGTTCTCATGCGCTTTTATGAATTCCAGTCAGGTCGGGTTCTCCTAGATGGTGTGGATATTCGAGAGTATAGTCAAGAGGAGTTGAGAAAAAACATCGGTTTGGTTCTACAGGATCCCTTCCTCTATCATGGGACCATTAAGTCCAATATCGCCATGTACCAAGATATCAGCGATGACCAAGTCAAGGCTGCAGCAGAATTTGTCGATGCAGATTCCTTCATTCAAGATCTTCCTTTAGGTTATGATGCTCCTGTATCTGAGCGTGGTTCGAGTTTTTCAACTGGTCAACGTCAGCTTCTTGCCTTTGCTAGAACTGTTGCCAGTCAACCTAAAATCCTGATTTTGGATGAAGCGACAGCCAATATCGACTCTGAAACAGAAGCTCTGGTCCAAAATTCCCTAGCTAAGATGAGACAAGGTCGGACAACCATTGCCATCGCCCATCGCCTTTCTACCATTCAAGATGCTAATTGTATCTATGTTCTTGATAAGGGTCGAATCATTGAGAGTGGAACTCACGAGGAACTCCTAGCATTGGGTGGAACCTATCACAAGATGTATAGTTTGCAGGCAGGGGCTCTTTCCTAAGGAAGAATTCCTTTAAAACATAGATTTCTTGCACTGCCTCTTTCATTTTGTGGTATAATGTAGAATGTTAATAAAGATTATATATAAAAAACAGAGGAGAATGTGCATGCTGAAATGGGATGAACTACCTCAAGAAATGCAATTGAGCGAGGTAAAACCATACTACCAGCTTGTGTCTAGAAGAAAAGGTTCACTGATTCTCAAGCGTTGTCTAGATTTGTTTCTAGCCTTGGTCTTGTTAATCTTGACTTCACCCGTATTTCTGATTCTAAGCATTTGGATCAAGCTAGATAGCAAGGGTCCAGTTATTTACAAGCAAGTGCGGGTAACCCAGTACAACCGACATTTCAAGATTTGGAAATTCCGGACCATGGTGACCGATGCGGACAAGAAAGGAAGTCTAGTAACTTCTGCTAATGACAGCCGCATCACTAAAGTTGGAAATTTCATTCGCCGTGTTCGTTTGGATGAACTTCCTCAATTGGTCAATGTTCTCAAAGGGGAGATGTCCTTTGTGGGAACTCGTCCAGAAGTACCACGCTATACAGAGCAGTACAGCCCTGAAATGATGGCTACCTTGCTCTTGCCAGCAGGGATTACATCGCTTGCCAGCATTAACTATAAGGACGAGGATGCCATTATCAGTCAAATGACTGCAAAAGGCATGACGGTTGACAAGGCCTATGTCGAAAGAGTCCTCCCAGAAAAGATGCACTATAATCTAGCCTACCTACGTGATTTTAATTTCTTCGGAGATATCAAAATCATGTTTCAGACTGTAGTTGAAGTTTTAAAATAAAGTAGTCACAAGAGTGAATACAGTAAAAGGAGTAAAACAATGACAAAATATAATATTCCATTTTCACCACCCGATATTACCGAAGCAGAAATTGCGGAAGTAGCAGATACCCTCCGTTCTGGTTGGATCACAACAGGTCCAAAGACAAAAGAATTAGAACGTCGTCTATCTGTCTATACTCAGACACCTAAGACAGTCTGCCTCAACTCTGCAACAGCAGCTCTTGAATTGATTTTGCGCGTGCTTGAAGTGGGGCCTGGTGATGAAGTTATCGTTCCAGCTATGACTTATACAGCATCATGTAGCGTTATCACTCACGTAGGTGCTACACCAGTTATGGTTGATATTCAAGCTGATACCTTTGAAATGGACTATGACAAGCTTGAGCAAGCAATTACTGAGAAGACTAAGGTTATTATCCCGGTTGAACTTGCAGGGATTATCTGTGACTATGAACGTTTGTTCCAAGTTGTTGAGAAAAAACGAGACCTATTTACAGCTACTAGCAAGTGGCAAAAAGTCTTTAACCGTATCGTTGTTGTCTCAGATAGCGCCCATGCTTTGGGTTCAACCTACAAAGGGCAACCAGCTGGTTCCATTGCAGACTTTACATCATTCTCTTTCCACGCTGTCAAGAACTTTACAACTGCTGAAGGAGGAAGTGCTACTTGGAAAGCCAATCCAGCTATTGATGATGAAGAAATGTACAAGGAATTCCAAATCCTATCTCTTCATGGTCAAACCAAAGATGCGCTTGCCAAGATGCAACTAGGCTCATGGGAATACGATATCGTAACACCAGCCTACAAGTGCAACATGACAGATATCATGGCTTCGCTTGGTCTGGTTCAGTTAGATCGTTATCCTGGCTTGCTTCAACGTCGTAAAGAAATCGTAACTCGCTATGACCGTGGATTTGCAGGAACTCGTATTCACCCATTAGCTCATGAGACAGATACTGTTGAATCTTGTCGTCACCTTTACGTTACCCATGTAGAAGGTGCTAGTCTCGAGCAACGCAATAAAATTATCCAAGAATTGGCTAAAGCTGGAATCGCAAGTAACGTTCACTACAAACCGCTTCCACTTTTGACAGCCTATAAGAATCTAGGATTTGACATGGCTGATTATCCACGAGCTTATGCCTACTTTGTTAATGAGATTACACTACCACTTCACACGAAATTAACGGATGAAGAAGTAGATTATATCATTGAGACTTTTGTCAGAGTTTCTGAAGAAGTTCTAGGCGCTTCAGAAAAATAATTAAAAAAATTAGTAAAAAATTAGTGAAAACGGTTGACAAAGAAAAAACAATAACATATAATTAACTCAACAAATCAGAAAAGTAGTTATTTTTGATCTTCAGGGAGCCTGTGGTTACTGTGAACAGGTGGTTGAAACTAGTGAAATTGGGCTGATTTTAAAAGTGAATTTGAAACAATGAAAATTCGGTAGGCACACCTTACAGTGCAACTTGTTGTTAGACAAGGCAGAGATGTAAAGGGGATATTCTCTTTACAAATGAGGTGGTACCGCGTTACAAACGCCCTCACATGGAAGAAAAATCCGTGTGTGGGCTTTTTTTATCCGTCATTTTGTTTATCTTTTATTAGGGTGTTAAGTCGCTTTGATGAACTTGAGTTCTATCTACAGCTCCTTGCCTACTACTAAAAGCAAACAAAAAGCCGGATTCATACAGAAGGAGGAAAATTTTATGACAACTAAAGGATATTTTGGACAATTTGGTGGTAGTTTTGTACCAGAACCAATTCAGGTTTTACTAGATGAATTGGAAGTGACTTTTGAAAAATACAAGGATGATCCAGAGTTTTTAGCTGAGTTTCGCCATTACTTGAAAGATTATTCAGGTCGCGAAACACCGCTCTATTTTGCAGAAAGTTTGACGGAATATTTAGGTGGTGCTAAGATTTATCTTAAACGTGAAGATCTTAACCATCTGGGTTCTCACAAGCTCAACAACGTTTTAGGACAAATCCTTCTTGCTAAACGCATGGGTAAAAAACGTGTCATTGCTGAAACAGGAGCTGGCCAGCACGGTGTTGCGACAGCTGCAGCGGCAGCCAAATTTGGTATGGCATGTGATGTCTACATGGGGGCAGAAGATGTGGAGCGTCAACGTCTAAATGTCTTCCGTATGGAGATGATGGGAGCAACTGTTCACGCAGTTGAAACTGGTACTCGTACCCTCAAAGATGCGGTTGACGCAGCCTTTGGAGCATGGATGAATGACCTTGAAGCCTTCTACGTTTTAGGTTCGGCTGTAGGTCCTCACCCTTATCCAACGATTGTTCATGAGTTCCAAAAAGTGATTAGTGAAGAATCTCGTCGTCAAATTTTGGAAAAAGAAGGACGTCTGCCAGACTACGTCATTGCCTGTGTGGGTGGTGGTTCCAATGCCATCGGAGCTTTTTCACAGTATGTAGCTGATGAAGAAGTAAAATTGGTTGGGGTAGAAGCTGCTGGTCACGGTTTAGATACCGACAAACACGCAGCAACTATGACCAAGGGTAGTGTCGGAATTGTCGATGGAATGAAGACCTATGCAATCTTTAAGGAAGATGGAGAGCTGGCGCCAGTTTACTCTATCTCAGCAGGTTTGGACTATCCAGGGGTTGGACCAGAACACGCCTTCTTTAAAGACTCTGGTCGTGTAGAATATGTTGCAGCGACTGATGAAGAAGCTGTCCAAGCCTTGCTTTTACTTAGCAAGACTGAAGGAATTATCCCAGCTATTGAAAGCTCCCATGCCATCGCAGAAGCAGTCAAACGAGCACCAAAACTAAGTAAAGATGAGATTATCATTATCAATGTTTCTGGTCGTGGAGACAAGGACGTAGCTGCTATTGCAGACTACCTTGAAGCTAAAAAATAAAAGATGGAAAAGATACAGAGATTTCTCTCTCAGAGAGCTTGTGGTTGCTGAAAACAAGCAGAGAAAGCTGTAAGGTTGGGTCCGTCTGAAATGAGAGAAGAAAACATGATTCTCAAGGGAGTGCCCTTTATCGCACAACCTGTTACAGGAAGGTTCTGAGACAGGATTGAGAGATAGGAGAAATCCTATAATTGAGGTGGCACCGCGAATTTCGTCCTCACGCAAGTTATTTTGCGTGGGGATTTTTTGTAGAATCACCACAGGATTTAAGAAGAACTGAAAGGGAAATTACAATGGAACGAATCATTCATGGAGATGTTTTATCACCAATTTTGGCTTATATGCGCTTGAAGGGACAACACAAGGTTATACTTGAAAGTATCCCAAGAGAAAAGGAAAATGCTCGATTTTCTATTTTGGCTTATAATCCAGTTTTTGAGATTAAGTTTGAGAATGGAGTCCTATATCAAAATGGCCGAGTGATTGATCGTGACCCTTTGGATTTCCTTTATGAAGTGACTCATAAAAGCAATCACCATTCAGACCTACCTTTTGGTGGTGGAGCGATTGGCTTTGTTGGTTACGACATGATTTCTCTTTACGAAGAGATTGGCCAGCTTTCTGAGGATACGATTGGGACACCAGATATGCATTTCTTCGTATATGAGAGTTATATAGTTTTTGACCACAAGAAAGAAAAGATTCATATCATCGAGGATGCTCTCTACAGTAATCGTAGCAATGATGAGCTAGAAGCGGCTTTGGATCAAGTTTTAGAGGAGTTAAAAATCCTAGCATCAAATGAATTTGAAGATTTGGACGTTTCTCCACTTCAGTTTAAACCACATATTGCACCTCAGAAATTTGAAGAAATGGTAGAAACAGCTCGCGACTTGATTCGCAACGGAGATATGTTCCAATGTGTGCTTAGCCAGCGCTTCTCCGCAGAGGTAACTGGAAATCCTTTTGACTTTTACAGAAATCTTCGAGTGACCAATCCATCAAATTACCTTTACTTTTATGATTTTGGAGATTATCAAATTATCGGTGCCAGTCCTGAGAGCTTGGTTTCCGTCAAGAATGGTATCGTGACAACCAATCCAATTGCAGGGACGCGACCTAGAGGCACCAATGACGAAGAAGATGCAACACTTGCAAGTGATCTACTTTCTGATGAAAAGGAAACGGCAGAACACCGAATGTTGGTGGATTTGGGACGAAATGATATCGGTCGAATTGCTGAAACAGCAAGTGTCCAAGTAACTAAGTATATGGAAGTAGAACTTTTCCGTTATGTCATGCATTTGACCAGCGTGGTTAAAGGATGTTTGTTACCAGAACTGACTGCTATGGATGCCTTGAAGGCGACTCTTCCGGCAGGAACAGTATCAGGGGCACCAAAGATTCGGGCTATGAAACGCATCTATGAACTAGAAACAGAGAAGCGAGGCGTCTATGCAGGAGCTATCGGTTACCTATCAGCAACTGGAGATATGGATTTAGCCATTGCAATTCGAACCATGATTCTTAAAAATAAAAGAGCCTACGTACAGGCTGGTGCAGGAATTGTTTATGATTCCATCGCTCAGAACGAATACCAAGAAACCATTAACAAAGCTAAATCTATGACTAGAATGGGAGAACTAAGACCATGATTTTATTGATTGACAATTATGATTCATTTACTTATAACCTGGCTCAATATATCGGGAATTTCGTAGAAGTTCAGGTTTTGAGAAATGATGATCCACATCTTTATGAACATGCTGAAAAGGCAGATGGACTGGTCTTTTCTCCTGGTCCAGGTTGGCCAGCTGATGCTGGGAAAATGGAAGAAATGATTCGTGATTTTGCAGGTAAGAAACCTATTCTAGGGATTTGTTTAGGGCACCAAGCCATTGCAGAAGTCTTTGGTGGTAAATTGGGCTTGGCTCCTAAAGTCATGCACGGGAAACAAAGTCAAATCCGATTTGAGACTCCATCAGTTCTCTATCAAGGGATTGAGGAAAATCGTCCAGTTATGCGCTACCACAGTATTTTAATTGAAGAGATGCCAGAAGAGTTTGAAGTGACAGCTCGTTCGACAGATGACCAAGCTATTATGGGGGTTCAACACAAAACCTTGCCGATTTATGGCTTGCAGTATCATCCAGAAAGTATTGGAACGCCAGATGGTCTATCTTCTATTCAGAATTTTATCGAGAAAGTTGTAAAGTGAGGAACACAAAATGAAAGAAATTATTGAAAAATTAGCTAACTTTGAAGATCTATCAAGTGTTGAGATGACAGATGTGATCGAACGCATCGTGACAGGGCGAGTGACAGAAGCACAAATCGCTTCACTACTTTTAGCTCTTAAAATGAAGGGAGAAACACCTGAAGAAAGAACAGCCCTCGCTCAAGTCATGAGAGGACATGCTCAACACATTCCAACAAATATTCAAGATGCTATGGATAACTGTGGTACAGGTGGAGATAAGTCATTTAGCTTCAACATTTCTACAACTGCAGCCTTTGTCTTGGCAGGTGGAGGAATCCACATGGCCAAACATGGTAATCGTTCAATTTCCTCTAAATCTGGGTCAGCAGATGTCTTGCAAGCTTTGGGAATCAATATTGATCTCAAACCAACACAACTGGGTAAGGTATTTGACCAAACAGGAATCGTCTTTCTCTTTGCCAAAAACATGCACCCAGCTATGAAATACATCATGCCAGCACGCTTGGAATTGGGAATTCCAACTATCATGAATTTGACAGGTCCACTCATCCATCCAATGGTTTTGGAAACACAGCTTCTAGGAATCAGTCGTCCTGAACTTCTAGAAAGTACTGCTCAGGTTTTGAAAAACATGGGTCGCAAACGTGCCATTGTAGTAGCTGGTCCAGAAGGGTTGGATGAAGCTGGTTTGAATGGAACTACCAGCATTGCTCTTCTTGAAAATGGAGAAATTACTTTGTCAACCTTTACCCCAGAAGATTTAGGAATGGAACGCATTGCCATTGAGGACATTCGTGGGGGAAATGCTCATGAGAATGCAGCCATTCTTGTTAGCGTTCTTAATAACGAACCAAGTCCATTCTTGGAAACAACAGTTTTAAATGCAGGGCTTGGTTTTTATGCCAATGGTAAGGTAGATAGTATCAAAGACGGAGTTGAAATGGCACGTCAAGTGATTGCCAGTGGTAAGGCCCTTGAAAAACTCAGACTATTACAGGAGTATCAAAAATGAGTCAGGAATTTTTGTCACGTATCTTAGAGCAGAAGGCGCGTGAAGTTGAAAAGATGGAACGAGAGGAGCTTCAACCCTTGCGTGAAAGCTATCGCTTAGCTGAATATTTGAAAAACCATCAGGAGCGTTTGCAAATCATTGCAGAGGTCAAGAAGGCGAGTCCAAGTATGGGTGATATCAACCTGGATGTGGATATCGTTCAACAGGCCCAGACCTACGAGGCTAACGGCGCTGTTATGATTTCTGTTCTGACAGACGAAGTTTTCTTCAAAGGTCATTTGGATTATCTGCGTGAGATTTCCAGTCAGGTACAGATTCCGACGCTGAACAAGGATTTTATTATCGATGAAAAGCAAATCATCCGAGCTCGCAATGCAGGTGCGACAGTTATCTTGCTCATCGTAGCGGCTTTATCAGAAGAACGCCTCAAGGAACTGTATGACTATGCGACAGAGCTTGGACTAGAAGTGTTGGTGGAAACTCATAATCTGGCTGAACTTGAAGTGGCTCACCGCCTGGGAGCTCAAATTATCGGTGTGAATAATCGTAATTTGACTACCTTTGAAGTTGACTTGAAGACTAGTGTAGACTTGGCCCAATACTTTAAGGACGATTGCTTCTACATTTCTGAATCTGCTATTTTTACAGAAGCAGATGCGAAACGAGTTGCACCCTACTTTAACGGAATTTTGGTAGGAACAGCCCTCATGCAAGCAGAAGACGTAGCCCATAGAATCAAGGAGTTGCAGATTGACAAAGGTTAAGATTTGTGGACTATCGACCAAAGGAGCAGTAGAAACAGCTGTGTCAGCTGGAGCAGACTACATCGGTTTTGTCTTTGCTCCTAGCAAAAGACAAGTGACCTTGAAACAAGCAGCAGAGCTGGCTGAGATTATTCCTACAAATGTAAAAAAGGTTGGCGTATTTGTTTCACCAAGTCGGGAAGAATTACTAGAAGCGATTGAAAAGGTTGGCTTGGATTTGGTACAAGTTCACGGTCAGGTAGTAGATAAACTATTTGAAAATTTACCTTGTGCCAGTATTCAGGCTGTTCAAGTAGACGGGGATGGGCATGTACCCAATTCTCTGGCAGATTATCTACTCTTTGATGCACCTGTCGCAGGAAGTGGTCAAACCTTTGACTGGGGGCGACTGGATACGACAGAACTATCTCAGCCTTTCTTCATCGCAGGTGGGCTCAATGAGGATAATGTAGAAGAAGCTATTCAACACTTTACTCCCTATGCAGTAGATGTATCAAGTGGGGTAGAGACAAACGGACAAAAAAATCATGAAAAGATAAGAAGATTTATAGAGAGGGTTAAGCATGGCATATCAGGAACCAAATAAAGATGGATTTTACGGGAAATTCGGTGGACGTTTTGTCCCAGAAACATTGATGACAGCAGTATTGGAATTAGAAGAGGCTTATCGTGAAAGTCAGGCAGATCCAAGTTTTCAAGAAGAGTTAAACCAACTTTTGCGCCAGTATATAGGCCGTGAAACACCTCTTTACTACGCAAAAAACTTGACCCAGCATATCGGCGGAGCCAAGATTTACCTCAAACGTGAAGACCTCAACCATACAGGGGCCCACAAGATTAACAATGCCTTGGGACAAGTTCTTCTGGCTAAACGCATGGGCAAAAAGAAAATTATTGCTGAAACTGGTGCCGGTCAGCACGGTGTAGCAACTGCAACAGCTGCAGCCCTTTTCAACATGGAATGTACTATCTACATGGGTGAGGAAGATGTCAAACGTCAAGCCCTCAATGTCTTCCGTATGGAACTTTTGGGAGCCAAGGTGGAAGCTGTAACAGATGGTTCGCGCGTGCTCAAAGACGCGGTCAATGCAGCCCTTCGTTCATGGGTAGCCAACATCGATGATACCCACTATATCCTTGGTTCTGCCTTGGGGCCTCATCCTTTTCCAGAAATTGTGCGTGATTTTCAAAGTGTTATCGGTCGAGAAGCTAAACAACAGTACCGTGACTTGACAGGGCAAGATTTGCCAGATGCCCTAGTAGCCTGTGTTGGTGGTGGTTCGAATGCTATTGGGCTTTTCCATCCATTTGTGGAAGATGAGTCAGTGGCTATGTATGGAGCTGAAGCAGCAGGACTTGGTGTTGATACAGAGCATCACGCAGCTACCTTGACCAAGGGTCGTCCAGGTGTTCTTCACGGTTCGCTTATGGATGTGCTCCAAGATGCTCATGGTCAAATCTTAGAAGCTTTCTCAATCTCAGCAGGTTTGGACTATCCTGGTATCGGTCCAGAACATTCCCATTACCACGATATCAAACGCGCGACCTATGTACCAGTGACAGACGAGGAAGCCTTGGAAGGATTCCAACTCTTGTCTCGTGTAGAAGGAATTATCCCAGCTTTGGAATCTAGCCATGCCATCGCCTTTGCGGTGAAATTGGCCAAAGAACTTGGCCCAGACAAGTCTATGATTGTCTGCCTATCAGGTCGTGGGGACAAGGATGTAGTTCAAGTTAAAGACCGCTTGGAAGCAGACGCAGCAAAGAAGGGAGAAGCTAATGCCTAAGACTCTAACCGAAAAATTGAACGCTATCAAAGCAACTGGAAAAGGAATTTTTGTTCCCTATATCATGGCTGGAGACCACGAAAAAGGATTAGATGGTCTCGCTGAAACAATCCACTTTTTAGAAGACTTGGGTGTGTCTGCCATTGAGATAGGAGTTCCCTTTTCAGACCCTGTTGCAGACGGTCCAGTTATCGAAGAAGCAGGCTTGCGCAGTCTAGCTAGTGGTACTTCTACACAGACTCTAGTTGAAACTTTGAAGATTATTGAAACAGAAATTCCGCTTGTCATCATGACTTACTTTAACCCCCTCTTTCAGTACGGTGTGGAGAAATTGGTTAAAGATCTTGCTGATACAGCAGTCAAGGGATTGATTATTCCAGACCTCCCTCATGAGCATGCTAATTTTGTAGAGCCATATTTGGAGGATACAGACATTGCCTTGATTCCCCTAGTTAGTTTGACAACAGGGATTGAGCGCCAAAAAGAGTTGATTGAAGGGGAAGAAGGCTTCGTCTATGCTGTTGCTATTAATGGGGTGACAGGGAAGTCAGGCAATTATCGAGATGACTTGGACAAGCACTTGTCTCAACTTCATCAAGTGGCTGATATTCCAGTCTTGACAGGATTTGGTGTATCCACACAAGCTGATGTAGAACGGTTCAATGCTGTATCAGACGGTGTTATCGTCGGTTCCAAGATTGTTAAGGCTCTGCATGAAGGGCAAGTGGCAGAAATTGCTGACTTTATCCAAGAAGCAGTAGCTTACCAAAAATAATCATGCAAGCAGCAAGTAAGAGGAAAGGCACAAAAGGAAGTCTTTCCTTTTTCTTTAGCAGAAGAAAAGCTAGTATGCCGGTTGTGGAGGCAAATTGGATTAAAATCAACATTTCAGTTAGGTTAAAAATAAGGGCGCAAGAAGCAAGAAAAAGAAAATCACCTGCTCCTATGCGGATATCGATAACATGAGCAATGATTCCAAAAATCAAGAAGAAAGCCATGATTAGATTCCAACTACAGCAAATCATGAGGATTAAGTGAAAAATTAGCCAGACGATCAAGGGATATTCTTGATGACGAAGGTCATAAATTCCCAAAGTTAAGCCGGCAGTTACCAGGATGACTTGACCTAAGGTTAGAATTTCCCAAGAAAAAGCTAGAAAGAGCAGTCCAAAGCACAACTCAAAGAAAGCATACCAGAAAGGATAGTGAACCTTGCAGTAGCGACAGCGAAAGCGATGGACTACTTGAGAGACAATTGGAATCAAATCCAGAGGTCTCAAGCGAGTCTGACAAGAATCACAGTGACTTGCAGGAAATACGATGGATTGTTCAGGAAAGCGATCAATGACCAATCCAAGAAAGGAAGCAAGAATCGTTCCAACAAGAAAAAAATAAAGATGAATCATACTTATTTATTCGGAAAAAATAAGAGAAAGAGTATAATAGTTGGATGTAGGAGAAGTTTTAGGAGCAAATATGAAAATTCACTTTGAAAAAGGACTTCAGTTAGAAAATGCCAAACTCATTTGTCAGTGGTCTAATGCTTCGGGAGAAAGTTTTCAGAAGCAATGGATGGGGCCAAAGATTTCTTATCCCTTGATTGCCCAATCCTTGCAAAAGATGGAAGGGATTTTTTCCATTTTTGTTGGAGAAGAGTTTGTAGGCATCATCCAGAAAATCAAACTAGAAGATAGAAATCTTCATATTGGAAGATTTCTCATAGCTCCACAGAAGCAGGGAAAAGGAATAGGCCGAAAAGCTTTTCAATACTTTCTTCAAGAAATGTTTGAAAATGAAGAAATAGAAAGTATTTCCCTAACGGTTTTTGAGTCAAATCAAATAGCTAGAGACCTCTACCACAAAGAGGGATTTGAAATTGTTCAAACTATTGAAGTTCCTGAACGTAAATACATAATGAGAAAATTTAGGTAAGAACTAAATAACACTAGAAATTGTCCCCTTACAATTTTTAATCCTCAAACTTGTTGCAGAGAAATTTTCTTGATAAAATAGATACATGACTAGATATAAAGCAATCATTTCCTATGATGGCTACGCTTTTGCCGGTTTTCAGCGGCAACCTCATGCGCGTAGTGTTCAGGAGGAAATTGAAAAAACTTTAACCAAATTAAATAAAGGACAAGCTATTACCATTCATGGCGCTGGGCGAACGGACAGTGGCGTTCATGCTTTAGGACAGGTCATCCACTTTGATCTTCCCTATCAGATGGATGAGGAGAAACTTCGCTTTGCTCTCGATACCCAAAGCTCTGAAGATATCGATGTGATTTCGATTGAGATTGTGGCTGATGATTTTCATTGCCGTTATGCCAAGCATAGCAAGACCTATGAGTTTATCGTGGATAGAGGGCGTCCTAAAAATCCTATGAGACGTTATTATACCACCCACTATCCCTATCCACTAGATGTGGAACGCATGCAAAAGGCTGTGAAGAAATTAGAAGGAACCCATGATTTTACCGGTTTTACTGCTGCGGGAACCAGTGTGGAGGACAAGGTAAGAACGATCACGGAAGCCAGTCTTAGGGTTGATGAGACCGGTCAATTTTTGACCTTTACTTTCTCTGGTAATGGCTTCCTCTATAAGCAGATTCGAAATATGGTTGGGACCTTGCTAAAAATTGGCAACAATCGTATGCCAATTGAGCAGATTGACCTGATTTTGGAGAAAAAAGACAGACAGTTGGCAGGCCCGACTGCAGCACCCAATGGTTTGTATTTGAAGGAGATTCGTTATGAAGAATAATCGTATTTTAGCACTTTCAGGAAATGATATTTTTAGTGGTGGTGGACTAGCTGCTGACCTTGCGACCTATACTTTAAATGGTTTACATGGTTTTGTAGCTATGACTTGTTTAACTGCTTTGACGGAAAATGGTTTTGAAGTCTTTCCGACAGATGAGACTATTTTCCAACAACAGCTGGATAGTCTTAAGAACGTGGACTTTGGAGGGATTAAGATTGGTCTCTTACCGACTGTTGGTGTTGCTGAGAAAGCTCTTAACTTTATCAAGGAACGCACAGGAGTTCCAGTGGTATTGGATCCAGTTCTCGTTTGTAAGGAAACGCATGATGTTGCTGTCAGCGAGCTCTGTCAAGAGTTGATTCGCTTTTTCCCTTATGTGACTGTAGTTACTCCTAACCTTCCTGAGGCAGAATTACTTGCAGACCAAAAGATAGAAACCTTGGATGATATGAAAGCTGCAGCTCAGAAATTACATGACTTAGGAGCACCAGCAGTCATTATTAAAGGTGGGAATCGCCTCAGTCAAGATAAGGCATTAGATGTATTTTATGATGGAAAGAACTTTACAGTTTTGGAAAATCCTGTTATTGAAGGACAAAATGCAGGTGCTGGTTGTACCTTTGCCTCAAGCATTGCTAGTCAGTTAGTCAAGGGAGAGGAGCTATTACCAGCGGTTGAGAGTTCTAAAGCCTTTGTTTATTGTGCTATCGCACAAGCAGATCAATATGGAGTAAGACAGTATGAAGCAAACCAAAACAAGTAAAATCGCCCTATTATCAATACTGACTGCCCTATCGGTAGTTTTAGGTTATATTGTCAAAATCCCAACTCAAACAGGAATCTTAACTCTTTTAGATGCTGGAATCTTTTTCACTGCTTTTTATTATGGAAAACGAGAAGGAGCTATTGTGGGAGGTCTAGGAGGTTTCATTATTGACCTGATCTCAGGCTATCCTCATTGGATGTTCTTCAGCTTGCTTTTCCATGGTTTGCAGGGTTACTTTGCAGGTTTTAAAGGAAAATGGCAGTGGCTTGGATTAGTTTTAGCAACTTTTCTCATGGTAGCTGGATATGCATGTGCGACATCTTGGATGAAAGGTTGGGGTGTAGCTCTGACAGATATTCCTCACAATTTGTTGCAGAATTTTGTTGGAATGATTGTTGGCTATCTTCTCTATCAGAGCATCAAGAAAATTAGTAAGCAGTAAAAAGGAAGTCTTCCCTGGGAACTATTGAAAAAAATCTGATTTTTTGCTAAAATGAAAGCTATGAAAACACTCTACGATGTGCAACAATTTCTCAAACAGTTCGGTATTCTTGTCTATATGGGCAAACGTCTTTATGACATTGAATTAATGAAGATTGAACTATCACGAATTTATGATGCAGGCTTGATGGATAAGCTGGATTATCTAGAAGCGGAGGCTGTTCTTCGCAGAGAGCACAAACTAGAATTAGATTATTTAGAAAAAAATGGAGATTAGATATTATGGTAACTTGGGTATTATGGGGACTTGTAGTGGTGATGTTGGCATGGATGGGATACAACTATCTTCGTATTCGCCGTGCAGCAAAAATTGTAGACAATGCAGAGTTTGAGTCTTTGATTCGTACCGGTCAGTTGATTGACTTGCGTGATCCGTCAGACTTCCACAGAAAACATATCCTCGGAGCTCGTAATATTCCTTCAAACCAATTGAAGACAAGTCTTGCAGCGCTTCGTAAGGACAAGCCTGTACTTCTTTATGAAAACCAACGTGCACAACGGGTTACCAATGCAGCACTTTTCTTGAAAAAACAAGGTTTCTCAGAAATTTATATCCTTTCTTACGGATTGGATTCTTGGACAGGAAAAGTTAAGACTAGCTAATAATGTGAAATAAAGTTGTCACATATGTTTAATATACAGTTCTAGCTTTTTATGATATAATTAATTTGTATTAAATTTAAGGAGTTTTTTATTATGCAAGAAAAGAAAAAAGCCTCACTTGTTTTAGGTATTCTATCTATCGTCCTTGGTTTGCTATCTCCAATCGTAGGACTTATTTTGGGGATTATTGGCCTTGTCTTGGCTAATTCACATCAAAATCAATCTGGACTAGTGTATAAAACAGAAAAAATTCTCAATATCGTAGGGATTGTCATTTCTGTACTTAACTGGATTGCAGGACTTATCTTAATGATGCATTAATCAGGGTTCTAACAAAAAAAGCTTTAGTTTTAAAGCTTTTTTTGTTTGATCCAATCTTCTCGAAATAGGTATGAATCATTCTAATGCTTCTTGACTCAGGTGCAAGTTTACATACAGCAAAATTGATTACACCATAGATAAAATCTCTTTATATGGTATAATGAATCTGTGATAAATTTAAGGAGTTTTTATAATATGAATACACAAGAAAAGAAAAAAACTTCATTTGTTTTAGGTATCATATCTATCATAGCTGCCTTTGGATTTCCAGTGTTAAGTATTATTTTTGGTATTTTTGGTTTGGTCTTGGCACATTCGCATCAAAAAGAGTCTGGACTAGACTATAAGACAGAAAAAATTCTCTCTATTTTAGGGCTTGTGTTAGGGCTTGTCATTTCTGCACTTTTTTGTATCGTATTAATCTCACAACTTTCGAGAATTAATTAAAGAGTTTGGGACAAAAATTCTAGCCTCTCAATTGTCTATGGATTGTCGAGCAAGACGCAGTGGTTGAGTGGGCTCTACTACGCTGATTTCATCAGCTTTTACAGCCCTACTCAACTATGCGGAGGTGGGACGACGAAATCGAATTCTAACGAATTACCGATTTCTGTCCCACTCTCTTTTTTGTTTTATCCACTTTTCTCTAGGTAGTTTTTTATGATTTCCAATTCCTCTTGGTTCAAGGGACGGTATTGCCCCTCTGCTAGCTCTGAATCTAATGTGAAATCCCCAAACTGAACTCGTTTGAGAGCAGTGACCTTGACACCGACTGAGAGGAACATTTTCTTGACCTGATGAAATTTCCCTTCAGAGATGGTGATGGTGGCTCGGCTGAGACTAGGGATTGAAGATAGAATTTCAAGCTGAGCAGGTTTACAAATAGTTCCATCAAGAAAGACAATCCCGTTTTTGAACTGCTGGATGTGATCTGGTGTGAGCAAGCCGTTCACCTCAACTTGATAAGTTTTATCGACATGATATTGAGGGTGGAGAAGTTGAAAACCTAGAGGGCCATTGTTTGTTAAGAGGAGGAGCCCTGTCGTATCTCGATCTAGCCGACCGATAGCATAGAGTTGGTCTGATTGGAGGTGTTGAGGTAGTAAGTCCATAACCGTTGGGAGCTTCTTGTCCTTGCTTGCTGTCACGACACCATTTGGTTTGTGAAGCATGAGATAGGTGTGCTCATATCCTTGGATTTTTCTACCCTGAAAAATCAACTCTTGTAATCCCGTATCAACATTCTGTGCAAGGGAAGTAGCAGGGACTCCATCTACTAAGATTTCTTTTTTTAGGAGAGCCTGTTTCATGGCTTTTCGACTGATTTTTTCCTGGGCTAATAAATTATCTAAACGCATACCAGCCTATCTTATCACAAGTCGGGATTTTTGAAAAGAAAAGATAAGTCATGAATTTTCTTTTGAAAACATTTACACTTACTTGAGTTAAGTCATTTGCTTAAAATTGTGGTATAATTGCTCAGTTAGAAAATAAATTTTTGAATATAACAGAGGAAATCATGACAAAATTAAGAGAAGATATCCGTAATATCGCGATTATCGCCCACGTCGACCACGGTAAAACAACCCTCGTTGACGAATTATTAAAACAATCTGAAACTCTTGACGCGCGTACAGAATTAGCTGAGCGTGCAATGGATTCAAACGATATTGAAAAAGAGCGTGGAATTACCATCCTTGCGAAAAATACAGCCGTTGCCTACAACGGAACTCGTATCAACATCATGGATACACCAGGACACGCGGACTTCGGTGGAGAAGTTGAGCGGATCATGAAAATGGTTGACGGTGTTGTTTTGGTCGTAGATGCTTACGAAGGAACAATGCCTCAAACTCGTTTCGTATTGAAAAAAGCCTTGGAACAAGACCTTGTACCTATCGTTGTGGTTAACAAAATCGATAAGCCATCAGCTCGTCCAGCAGAAGTAGTAGATGAAGTTTTGGAACTTTTCATCGAACTTGGTGCAGATGATGATCAGCTTGACTTCCCAGTAGTCTATGCTTCAGCAATCAACGGAACATCTTCATTGTCAGATGATCCAGCCGACCAAGAAAAGACTATGGCGCCAATCTTTGATACCATTATTGACCACATTCCAGCTCCAGTCGATAACTCAGATGAGCCCCTTCAATTCCAAGTGTCACTCTTGGACTACAATGATTTCGTTGGTCGTATCGGTATCGGACGTGTCTTCCGTGGTACTGTTAAGGTCGGAGACCAAGTTACTCTTTCTAAATTGGATGGTACAACCAAGAACTTCCGTGTTACAAAACTCTTTGGTTTCTTTGGTTTGGAACGTCGTGAAATCCAAGAAGCTAAGGCTGGTGACTTGATTGCCGTATCAGGTATGGAAGACATCTTCGTTGGGGAAACAATCACTCCAACAGATGCAGTTGAAGCTCTTCCAGTTCTTCACATCGACGAACCTACTCTTCAAATGACCTTCTTGGTCAACAACTCACCATTTGCTGGTCGTGAAGGTAAATGGGTCACTTCTCGTAAGGTTGAAGAGCGTCTTCAAGCAGAATTGCAAACAGACGTTTCACTTCGTGTAGACCCAACGGACTCACCAGATAAATGGACTGTTTCAGGACGTGGAGAATTGCACTTGTCAATTCTTATCGAAACCATGCGTCGTGAAGGATATGAGCTTCAAGTATCTCGTCCAGAAGTTATCGTCAAAGAAATCGATGGTGTTAAATGTGAGCCGTTTGAACGCGTGCAAATTGACACACCAGAAGAATACCAAGGATCTGTTATCCAAAGTCTTTCTGAACGTAAAGGTGAAATGTTGGATATGATCTCAACTGGTAACGGTCAAACTCGTTTGGTCTTCCTAGTTCCTGCGCGTGGTTTGATTGGATACTCAACTGAGTTCTTGTCAATGACTCGTGGTTACGGTATCATGAACCATACCTTCGACCAATACTTGCCATTGATTCCAGGTGAAATCGGTGGACGTCACCGTGGTGCCCTTGTTTCTATCGATACTGGTAAGGCAACAACATACTCAATCATGTCTATCGAAGAACGTGGAACCATCTTTGTTAACCCAGGTACTGAGGTTTACGAAGGAATGATCATCGGTGAAAACTCTCGTGAAAATGACTTGACTGTTAACATCACGAAAGCTAAACAAATGACCAACGTTCGTTCAGCTACTAAAGACCAAACAGCGGTTATCAAAACTCCTCGTATCTTGACGCTTGAAGAATCACTTGAGTTCTTGAACGATGATGAATACATGGAAGTAACGCCTGAATCAATCCGTTTGCGTAAACAAATCTTGAATAAGGCAGAGCGCGAAAAAGCAAACAAAAAGAAAAAATCAGCTGAATAAGAGCTAGAAAGAGATAAAAATGGTCTATCTAATCATAGGGATTTTATTACTCTTACTTTATATCTTTGCGACTCCTCAAAGTATTAAGGGAACGGTCAACGTTGTTATTCTGGTTTTCGGATTGGTTGCTCTCTTGATTTTATTGATGCTGTCAACTCTACAAATCTTCCAACTTCCAGCAGAAATCTTTATTACATTGGGGATGCTAGCTCTTACCTACTTTAGTTTGAGAGATATCAGTCTCATGTCTATTCGAAAGAAGCGAGAAAATTAAATCTATTAATAACAAAAAAACTTCTATTAGCAACTGAGTTGCCGATAGAAGTTTTTATTTGTTACTGTTATTGTCAGAATAACGGTTGTAGAAATCGACTTTTATCTGGATAAAGTGTTCTAATTCACGGAAGAGTTGCAAGAGAGTCGCCCGTGTCTCAAACTCTTCTCTAGTTTTCGGAAGGCTACGATTGCGAAATACCTGTAGGTAGCTCTCGATATCATTCAATAAATCGTAGGCTGGATTAGTTTGACTCAGCTGACTAGCTGTCTTTGAAAAGAGCTGTGCGACAATGAGGCTCTCACTTGCGGCTAGTTGGCAAGTATTAATCTGTTGAGCCATATTTCTCAAGATACGAGTTTGCCTTTGTCGCATCTCAAAGTAATGAATATGATAATCTGTCTGATGAAAGAGATGATCAGAGTGGTCGAGGTAAACCAGTTTAAGCGCCTCCTCAAGCAGCTGGTCAAGTTCATTTACGAGTTGTGCTTGATTACGACCGTCTCCTCTTTTTAGATAGTAAGCTAGGCGTAGAAGGACGTTTCTGAGTTTATCTTCAACAAGAATATGATAATGTTGAATGTCTTTTTCACGCGAAGGCATATAGAGATTGACCAGCAGTGCAAAGCCAGTACCGATTAGAAATAGTAGTAGTTCGTTCACTAAAAGTTCTGGTGAGGTTGATTGCTGGATTAAGAGATGGCTGACCAAGACGCTACTAGGGGTAATCCCAATTTCCCAACCTAGTTTATAGGCCAGAGGAACATAGATTGCTAAGTACAGTCCAAAACTCCATATGTGATATCCAGTCAGTTGGAATGCTATGACACCAACCAGTAGTGCAAGGAGAGTTGAAAAAAGGCGATCTCGAGCTAGTTTGATGGTGCTTCTTCGAGTGTCTGAAAGGCTCAAAATAGCAATGATACCAGCTGATACAGCAGATGATAAATCAAAAAAGTAGGCTAGTAAACAAGCAAAACAGGTTGCTAGGACTAGTTTTAAAGTGCGTTGTGTGATAGACATAGAATACTTCCTTGAGATAAATGCTTTAAAGTTTTAGTAGTAGGTAAGGTAGAAAGGTCTATTCCAAGAGAGTTATTGAGAAAATAATTTGTTCTCCATGTAGTGGTTTGATTATAGTATAAATATGCTTTGAAATCAAGTCTATGTATGTTTGATAGACCTTATGAAGCCAGATACAACTTCGTTTTGTGGTATAATAATTAGAAAGGAGTTTTACATGCAAGAATTTTTTAAAAGTTATTTTAATAAGCTAGATTTAACAACGGTATTTGAGAATCTTTTAACGAAAGTGATTTCTCTTTTAATTTTATTTGTGCTATTTTACATAGCTAAACAGCTTCTCCATGCAGCTGTCAAGAGAATTGTGAAGCCTTCACTTAAGTATTCAAATCGTGATGCAGGACGACAAAAGACAATCTCGCGTTTATTAGAAAATATTTTTAATTACACCCTTTATTTCTTTTTAGTTTACTGCATTTTGTCTATCCTAGGACTACCTGTATCCAGTTTACTAGCTGGTGCTGGGATTGCCGGGGTTGCAATTGGTATGGGAGCCCAAGGTTTTTTGTCGGATGTTATTAATGGCTTCTTTATCCTCTTTGAACGCCAGTTGGATGTAGGGGATGAAGTTGTTTTGACAAATGGTCCCATTACTGTATCGGGAAAAGTAGTTAGTGTCGGAATTCGAACCACTCAACTAAGAGGTGAAGACCAGGCTCTCCACTTTGTTCCCAACCGTAATATTACCGTGGTTAGCAATTATTCAAGAGATGAGTTGAACTGAAATTTTACTTGATTTATGGTACAATAGAGGGAGTTTGACAGAGGAGAAATGATGGTTTTAGATAAACAATTAGGAAATGGTTGTACCTGGATAAATCTTGATATCGAAAAAATTAAAAATCTTGAAGATTTATCTGAAATCTATGGTTTGGATAAGGAAACCATCGAATATGCTCTGGATAGAAATGAAAGAGCCCACATGGATTATAACCGTGAGAATGGGACTGTGACCTTTATTTATAATGTCCTTGACCTAGAAAAAGACAAGGAATACTATGAAGCCATTCCCATGACCTTTATCGTTGAAAACAAACGAATGATTACCATCAGCAACCATAAGAATGCTTATGTCATTGATCAGATGTTAGCTTATCTGGATAGCCATGAGTCGCTTTCCATTTACAAATTTCTCTTTGCTAGTCTAGAAATCATTAGTAACGCCTATTATCCAATCATTGAAAAGATGGATAAGAGTAAAGATGAAGTCAACAGCTTACTTCGTCAGAGAACAACCAAGAAAAATCTCTTCGCCCTCTCTGACTTGGAGACTGGTATGGTTTACTTAACAGCAGCGGCAAAACAAAATCGACTCCTCTTGGAGCATATCCAGGGCCATGCTCTTTATCGGAAATTTAATGATGTTGAACGAGAGCAGTTTGATGATGCAATGATTGAAGCCCATCAGTTGGTGTCTATGACAGACTTGATTTCTCAAGTCTTGCAACAACTCTCAGCTTCTTACAACAACATCCTAAACAATAACCTGAATGATAGTTTGACAGTTTTGACTATTATCTCCGTCTTACTAGCAGTACTTGCGGTTATTACAGGTTTCTTCGGAATGAATGTTCCTCTACCATTTACAGAAGAGCCAAATGCTTGGATTTATATCTTAATGGCTAGCTTGATTTTATGGGCAGCCTTATCTCAATGGCTGAAGAAAATTACTAGAAAATAAAAGAGAAGGAGCCAGAATGGCGATTGAAAATTACATGCCAGATTTTGCTGTGGAAGCAGTTTATGATTTGACAGTCCAAAGCCTGAAAAACCAAGGGATCAAAGCTGTTTTGGTGGATTTAGATAATACTCTCATTGCTTGGAATAACCCTGATGGGACTTCAGAGATGAAGCAATGGTTACATGACCTTCGTGATGCTGGTATTCGCATTATCGTAGTGTCTAACAACTCTAAAAAACGAGTTCAACGTGCGGTTGAAAAATTTGGGATTGACTATGTTTATTGGGCTTTGAAGCCCTTTACTTTCGGGATTGACCGCGCCATGAAGGAATTCCACTATGAGAAAAACGAAGTGGTTATGGTTGGAGATCAGCTCATGACGGACATTCGAGCGGCTCACCGTGCAGGTATTCGTTCGATTTTGGTCAAACCTTTGGTCCAACATGACTCTATCAAAACACAGATTAACAGAGCTCGTGAGCGCCGTGTCATGAAACAAATCACTGAAAAGTACGGGCCTATCACATATAAAAAAGGAATCTAACTATGGAAGAAATTCTCTGTATTGGTTGTGGAGCAACCATTCAGACGACAGATAAGACTGGTCTAGGCTTTACGCCTCAGTCAGCACTCGAAAAAGGTTTGGAGACTGGTGAAGTTTATTGCCAACGTTGTTTTCGTCTTCGTCATTACAATGAAATCACAGATGTCCAGTTGACGGATGATGATTTCCTCAAACTCTTGCACGAGGTAGGAGACAGTGATGCCTTAGTAGTGAACGTCATCGATATCTTTGACTTTAATGGCTCTGTTATCCCAGGATTGCCTCGCTTTGTATCAGGCAATGATGTTCTCTTGGTTGGGAATAAAAAAGACATCCTACCTAAGTCTGTTAAGCCTGGTAAGATTAGTCAATGGCTCATGGAACGTGCCCACGAAGAGGGTCTTCGTCCTGTCGATGTCGTCTTGACTTCAGCCCAAAACAAGCATGCTATCAAGGAAGTCATTGATAAAATTGAGCACTATCGTAAGGGTCGTGACGTCTATGTAGTTGGGGTTACCAATGTTGGGAAATCAACTCTTATCAATGCTATTATCCAGGAAATTACGGGTGACCAGAACGTCATCACAACCTCACGTTTCCCAGGGACAACCTTGGATAAGATTGAAATTCCGCTCGATGATGGTTCTTATATCTATGATACACCGGGAATTATTCATCGTCATCAGATGGCTCACTACTTGACGGCTAAAAATCTCAAGTATGTCAGTCCTAAAAAGGAAATCAAACCTAAAACCTATCAGCTCAATCCTGAGCAAACTCTCTTTTTAGGAGGTTTGGGACGCTTTGACTTCATCTCAGGAGAAAAGCAAGGTTTCACAGCTTTCTTTGATAATGAACTCAAACTTCATCGTACCAAGCTTGAAGGCGCTAGTGCCTTTTACGACAAGCACCTTGGAACCCTCCTTACACCACCGAATAGCAAGGAAAAAGAAGATTTTCCAAAACTAGTCCAACATGTCTTTACTATCAAGGATAAGACTGACCTCGTTATCTCAGGACTAGGCTGGATTCGTGTAAATGGAGAAGCCAAAGTCGCAGTTTGGGCACCAGAAGGCGTCGCAGTTGTCACACGAAAAGCAATTATTTAAACACAGAAAGGAAAGGGTTGTCTTTATAAAGGCGAGCACTGCGAGCCCCTAGAAGATACTTTTCGCCGTGGTGTTAGTTGGTACAAGTGATTGTACCAACTGAGGAAAATTTGAGACCTTAGGCTCAAATTTTAGTCATGAAAGTCCAGAGGACTTTGCTGACGTCCGTCACCACTTCAGAAAAGTATAAAAAGAAACTCTTTTAAATGAAATATGTCATTAACATCAAAACAACGTGCCTTCCTCAACAGCCAGGCACACACCCTCAAACCCATCATCCAAATCGGGAAAAATGGTCTCAACGACCAAATTAAAACTAGCGTCCGTCAAGCACTTGATGCCCGCGAATTGATTAAGGTTACTCTCTTGCAAAACACAGATGAAAACATCCACGAAGTAGCTGAAATCTTGGAAGAAGAAATCGGTGTAGACACAGTTCAAAAAATCGGACGCATCTTGATTTTGTATAAACAATCAAGCAAGAAAGAAAATCGCAAGATTTCTAAAAAAATTAAAGAAATCTAAGCATGACGCTCCAAAAACTGTTTTTACAGAAGACTAAAGGAGATTAGCCTATGGCAATCGAACTATTAACTCCCTTTACCAAAGTGGAGTTAGAGCCAGAAATCAAGGATAAAAAACGCAAGCAAGTTGGAATTTTGGGTGGAAATTTCAACCCTGTTCACAACGCCCACCTTATCGTGGCGGACCAAGTACGCCAGCAGTTGGGATTGGATCAGGTTCTGCTCATGCCTGAGTATCAACCGCCTCACGTAGACAAAAAGGAAACCATTCCTGAGCACCATCGTCTCAAAATGCTTGAATTGGCTATCGAAGGAATCGAAGGTTTAGCTATTGAGACAATTGAGCTGGAGCGCAAGGGTATTTCCTACACCTACGACACCATGAAGCTTCTAACAGAGAAGAATCCAGACACAGATTACTATTTCATTATCGGTGCCGATATGGTAGACTATTTGCCTAAGTGGTATAGAATTGATGAGTTGGTGGAACTAGTTCAGTTTGTGGGAGTTCAGCGACCACGTTACAAGGCAGGGACTTCTTATCCAGTCATCTGGGTGGATGTGCCTCTCATGGATATTTCATCCAGCATGGTACGTGATTTCATTGCTCAAGGTCGCACACCTAACTTTCTCTTGCCAAAACCAGTGCTAGACTATATTGAGAAAGAAGGGCTTTACTGATGGCATACCAAGACTATATCAACTGTTCGCGTGAAGAATTGTTGGAAAAAATGGCAGAGCTCCTACCTGAAAAACGTCTAACTCATTGTCTGGGTGTAGAGCGTGCAGCCATAGAATTGGCTCAGCGCTTTGGTGTGGATGTTGAGAAAGCTGGTTTAGCTGCTCTCCTTCATGACTATGCTAAAAAGCTATCAGATCAAGAGTTTCTAGACTTGATTGATCGATATCAACTTGACTCTGATCTTAAAAAATGGGGTAATAATGTCTGGCATGGCATGGTCGGTATCTACAAGATTCAGGAAGATTTAGATTTACAAGATTCTGAAATCCTACGAGCTATTGAAATTCATACAGTTGGAGCTGGTCAGATGACGGACCTTGATAAGGTTATCTACGTCGCAGACTACATCGAGCATAATCGTGCCTTTCCAGGGGTGGACCAGGCGCGTGAGATTGCAAGTTTGTCACTCAATAAGGCGGTAGCCTATGAAACAGCTCGCACTGTGGAGCATTTGGCTCGCCAAGGATTGCCTATTTATCCCCAAACCCTTGAAACCTATAACGCCTATGTGCACTATTTGAAAGAGGACTAAATGAACGAAAAAGAATTATTAGAACTAGTCGTGAAAGCGGCTGATGAGAAACGTGCAGAGGATATTCTCGCACTTGACGTACAAGAATTGACCAGTGTAACAGATTACTTTGTTATCACTAGTTCTATGAATAGCCGTCAATTGGACGCTATCGCCGAAAATATCCGTGAAAAAGTAGCCCAAGCAGGCTTTAAAGGCAGCCATGTTGAAGGTGACGCAACTGGAGGCTGGGTTTTACTTGACCTTGGTGGTGTCGTAGTGCATATCTTCTCAGAAGAAATGCGTGCCCACTATAACCTAGAAAAACTATGGCATGAGGCGGATTCAGTAGATTTATCTGAAACCTTGGCCTAGTAGATGAACTCAGTTGCAGTCAACTGGGTTTATTTGCTTAATTTAGAAGAAAATTGTTAGAAAGGTAAGGGCGTCGTGTTTGGTAATGTTAAAACTGAACACGAGCTAAAAACTGTGAGAAAGAGAATAACTTCCTTTGTATCTGACGATACGGCAGAAAGATACCTATTTTCTCTTCGTTTTAAACGCTCTTTGTATCTTAATAATGACAACATACGAAACCTTTGCGGCTGTTTACGATGCTGTGATGGATGATAGTTTATACGATAAATGGACGGATTTTTCCCTCCGGCATTTGCCCAAGACTAAGGAGAGAAAGAAACTCTTGGAGCTGGCTTGTGGTACAGGAATCCAGTCCGTTCGCTTTTCTCAAGCAGGTTTTGATGTAACTGGACTGGACTTGAGCGCGGACATGTTGAAAATTGCTGAGAAGAGAGCTGCTTCAGCCAAGCAAAAGATTGATTTTATGGAAGGCAATATGTTGGACTTGTCCAAGGCAGGTCAATACGACTTTGCCACGTGTTACTCGGACTCAATCTGCTACATGCAGGATGAGGTGGAAGTCGGGGACGTCTTTAAAGAAGTCTATAATGCTCTCAATGAGGACGGGGTCTTCATCTTTGATGTGCATTCGACCTACCAGACAGATGAGGTCTTTCCTGGCTATTCCTATCATGAAAATGCAGAAGACTTCGCCATGCTCTGGGATACCTACGAGGATGCAGCTCCACATTCTATCGTGCATGAGCTGACCTTCTTTATCAAGGAAGCAGATGGTTCCTTTAGTCGTCACGATGAAGTGCATGAGGAGCGTACATACGAAGTCTTGACCTATGATATTTTGCTAGAACAAGCTGGTTTTAAGTCCTTCAAACTCTTTGCGGACTTTGAAGATAAGGAGCCTACAGAAACCAGTACTCGTTGGTTTTTTGTGGCACAAAAGTAGGAGAGCATCATGACCATTATAGGTATTATCGCGGAGTTCAATCCCTTTCATAACGGCCACAAATACCTGCTAGAACAGGCAGATGCGTTGAAAATTGTGGCCATGTCTGGGAACTTCGTGCAACGAGGCGAGCCTGCTATCGTGGACAAGTGGACACGGGCTCAAATGGCACTAGAGAATGGAGCGGACTTAGTTGTAGAATTGCCCTTTTTAGTCAGTGTTCAGGCAGCGGATTTCTTTGGACAAGGAGCAGTAGACATCTTGGCGCAGTTAGGAATTGACAGCCTAGTTTTTGGGACAGAGGAAGTTCTAGATTACCAGAAAATTGCTAACTTATACGCAGAGTGTGGTCAAGAGATGGAGAATTTTGTGGACAATCTACCTGATTCACTCTCCTACCCTCAGAAAACCCAAGCCATGTGGAAGGAATTTGCAGGTCTTGATTTTTCGGGTGATACGCCCAATCATGTCTTAGCTCTTGCCTACGCCAAGGCAGTTGCTGGGAGAGATATCAAACTTCATCCAATCAAGCGTCAGGGGGCAGGGTATCATTCGGTGGACAAGGATGTGGACTTTGCTTCGGCGACAGCCCTCCGTCAGCATCAATCAGACTCAGATTTCTTAGAACGCTTTATGCCTTCTGTTACTATTTTTGAGCAGGCGAGTAAGGTGAGTTGGGATGACTATTTTCCCTTGCTCCGCTATCAAATCTTGTCAAATCCAGATTTAAGTACTATTTATCAGGTCAATCAAGAGATGGCTGTGCGTATTAAGGAAGCCATCAAAATAGCAAAATCTATTGAGGAATTGGTTGAGTTAGTGGCTACCAAACGCTACACCAAGGCGCGTGTGCGACGCCTCTTGACCTATATCTTGGTCCAGGCTAGAGAAAGTGACTTGCCAGAAGCCATTCATGTCCTAGGTTTTACCGAAAAAGGTAGACAACACCTTAAAGCTTTCAAGGAGCAGGTTAATCTAGTTAGCCGAATCGGCAAAGAGCCCTGGGATGCCATGACTCAAAAGGCAGACCAGATTTACCAACTAGGACACCCAAGTATCGCAGAACAAAATTTTGGCCGAGTGCCAATCAGAATCGAAACAAACTAAGTCTACTGAAAGGTGGACTTTTTTCTTATTTTTTGCAAAAAAATCTTTTAAAAAATAGTAAGGTTTAAGAAGCTTATTTTACTAAGGAAAATGAAGATATTGCTCCTAAAAATAACTAAAACAACTTCCATTTAAGGTTTGTTAAAAATATTTTTTTGTGGTAAAATGTATAGGAATGCATGTCATTCGGATAAACAAATAAATTGAGGTAAAAACATGGAAATTATGACAATTGTTATAGTTGTTTTTGCCGTCATCATTGGTTTAGTCATTGGATATGTCAGCATCTCAGTCAAGATGAAATCATCACAAGAGGCTGCAGAGTTGATGCTTTTAAATGCTGAACAAGAAGCAACTAATTTACGAGGACAAGCTGAGCGCGAAGCGGATTTATTACTCAATGAAGCTAAAAGCGAAAGCAAATCCCTTAAAAAAGAAGCACTATTGGAGGCTAAAGAAGAAGCCAGAAAATACCGCGAAGAAGTGGACGCCGAATTTAAGTCAGAGCGTCAAGAACTCAAGCAAATCGAAAGTCGTTTGACGGAGAGAGCTACGAGCCTTGATCGTAAAGACGATAATTTGACGAACAAAGAAAAAACACTTGAACAAAAAGAACAAAGTATTTCTGATAGAGCAAAAAACCTTGATGCACGTGAAGAGCAACTAGAGGAAATTGAAAAACAAAAGCAAGCTGAACTTGAGCGTGTCGGAAGTCTGACCCAGTCAGAGGCAAAAGACATTATCTTAGCTCAAACAGAGGAAGACTTGACCAAGGAAATTGCTAGCCGCATTCGTGAGGCGGAGCAAGAAGTCAAGGAACGTTCTGATAAGCTTGCTAAGGATATTTTGTCCCAAGCCATGCAGAGAATTGCTGGTGAGTATGTAGCTGAGTCTACCAACTCAACAGTTCATCTGCCTGATGATACTATGAAAGGTCGTATCATTGGTCGTGAAGGTCGTAACATCCGTACCTTTGAAAGTTTGACAGGGGTTGATGTCATCATTGATGATACGCCAGAAGTGGTAACCTTGTCAGGTTTTGATCCTATCCGCCGTGAGATTGCCCGTATGACGATGGAAACCTTGCTCAAGGATGGACGTATTCACCCAGCTCGTATCGAAGAGTTGGTTGAGAAAAACCGTCAAGAAATTGATAACCGTATTCGTGAATATGGTGAAGCAGCAGCCTATGAAATCGGTGCACCTAACCTTCACCCAGACTTGATGAAGATCATGGGTCGCTTACAGTTCCGTACTTCATATGGACAAAATGTCTTGCGTCACTCCATTGAAGTGGCTAAGTTGGCTGGTATCATGGCTAGCGAACTTGGTGAAAATGCAGCCCTTGCCCGTCGTGCAGGATTCCTTCATGATATCGGTAAAGCCATTGACCGAGAAGTAGAAGGTAGCCACGTTGAGATTGGTACAGAATTGGCTCGCAAGTATAAAGAACATCCAGTCGTGATTAACACAATTGCTAGTCACCACGGTGATGTAGAGCCTGAAAGTGTGATCGCAGTTCTCGTTGCTGCGGCGGATGCCTTGAGTGCAGCCCGTCCAGGAGCTCGTAGTGAATCACTTGAAAGCTACATCAAACGTCTCCATGATTTAGAGGAAATCGCTAATAGCTTTGAAGGAGTTCAAAATAGCTTTGCCCTTCAAGCTGGTCGTGAAATCCGCATCATGGTAAATCCAGGTCAAATCAAGGACGATAAGGTCACAATCTTAGCTCACAAAGTTCGTGAGAAAATTGAAAGCAACCTCGATTACCCAGGAAATATCAAGGTAACCGTGATTCGTGAACTTCGTGCAGTTGATTATGCAAAATAAATAAGAAAGAGCAGTTGAAAAATTACTGCTTTTTTGTTACACTAGATAGAAAGATTGTAGTAAGCAGAAATGCCTTCACAAAGAGAATTCTGAATGAATTTCCAAAGCATTTCACAAACTATCCAAAGGAGACATCATGGCAGACCGTGGCTTACTAATCGTTTTTTCAGGTCCTTCAGGAGTTGGAAAAGGAACGGTTAGACGAGAAATTTTTGAGAGTTCTGAAAACCAATTCCAATATTCTGTATCTATGACAACGCGGGCGCAACGTCCAGGTGAAGTAGATGGAGTTGACTATTTCTTCCGTACGCGTGAAGAATTTGAAGAATTAATTCGTCAAGGACAGATGTTAGAGTATGCAGAGTATGTAGGCAACTACTACGGAACTCCTCTGACCTATGTCAATGAAACCCTTGATAAAGGGATTGACGTTTTCCTTGAAATTGAAGTACAGGGAGCTCTTCAGGTCAAGAAAAAAGTTCCAGATGCAGTCTTTATCTTTTTGACACCACCAGATTTGGAAGAATTGCAAGATCGTCTCGTAGGCCGTGGTACCGATAGCGCAGAAGTGATTGCCCAACGTATCGAAAAAGCCAAAGAAGAAATTGCTTTGATGCGTGAGTACGACTATGCTATTGTCAATGATCATGTTCCTCTTGCCGCAGAACGTGTCAAACGTGTGATTGAAGCAGAACATTTCCGCGTCGATCGTGTCATCGGTCACTACCAGGATATGCTACCAAAGTCTCCAACTATTCGATAAACTATAGAAAACAGGTACAAACAAATGATGCTTAAACCCTCTATTGATACCTTGCTTGACAAGGTACCATCAAAATATTCACTCGTCATCTTGGAAGCAAAACGTGCTCACGAATTAGAAGCTGGAGCAACTCCAACACAAGAATTCAAATCTGAAAAATCTACACTTCGTGCCTTGGAAGAAATTGAATCAGGGAATGTAACCATCCACCCAGATCCAGAAGGGAAACGCGAAGCTGTTCGTCGTCGTATCGAAGAAGAAAGACGATTGAGAGAAGAAGAAGAAAAGAAAATCAAAGAGCAAATCGCGAAAGAAAAAGAAGAAGGTGAAAAAATTTAAGGTTGGGGGGACTCAATCTTATTTTTTCTATTGCAAGAATACTCAATCAATTAAAACGATTTAAGAAGAGAAGGAGGTGAAGGATATGGCTATTGCAAAAATCATTGTGGATGTTCCCTTGATGCAGACGGATCAACCATACAGTTATAAGGTCCCTGAGGAATTTGTAGACATGCTGGAAGTTGGTATGCGGGTTCATGTGCCTTTTGGGAAGGCCAATCGCTTGATTCAGGGAATTGTTCTTGGAATGGAACAAGAATCTGATGTAGATGTGGCAGATGAGGACTTGAAAGAAATTGCTGAGGTGCTGGATTTTTCTCCTGTCTTAACGGAGGAACAACTCTGGCTGGCCGAAGAACTACGTAAGTCAGTTTTTTCATACAAGATTTCTATTCTAAAAGCTATGCTTCCAGGATTTTTGAATTCTAGCTATGATAAAATCCTCTATCCTCTGGAAGGCTTGAGTCAGAAAGACAGAGACCGTTTGTTTGGATCGCAAGAATCCTTAGCATTTTCATCTCTAGACTTAGAAAAGCAGGCCGAGATGATGCGATTGACTCGCAAAGGACTTTTGAAGTTTGAGTATCAGGCTATAGACCAGAAGAAGGTCAAAACACAGTCTTGGATTCAAGTGAATCTTGACAAATTAGAAAAGCTAGAAATCTCAAACCGTGCCAAGAAGAAATTGGAACTGCGAGATTATTTATTAGCACATCCAGAAAGTACTCCTTTGGCTACTTTGTTAGAACTTTACTCTCGGGAACAAGTTAACTTCTTTGTGGAACAGGGAGCTTTGACGATTCTTCAAAAGGAAGTTCAACGTTCAGCTACCTACTTTGAAGGAATCGAGTCAAATCAAGCCTTAGAGTTAAACCCAGAGCAAAAACAAGCCTGTGAGGCGGTTGTTGGAGCGATTGGTAAGAAACATCCTCCCTTTCTTCTACAAGGAATCACTGGAAGTGGGAAAACCGAGGTTTACTTGCAGATTATCCAAGGTGCTCTGGACATGGGGAAAACAGCGATTGTTCTAGTTCCGGAAATCTCTCTGACACCTCAAATGACCGAGCGCTTTATTGCTCGGTTTGGTGAGCAAGTCGCCATTCTCCACTCTGGCTTGTCAAATGGTGAAAAGTATGATGAGTGGCGCAAGGTGGAGCGTGGAGATGCTCAGGTAGTTGTTGGGGCCAGGTCTGCTATTTTTGCACCTTTGAAAAATCTAGGGGTTATCATTATCGATGAAGAGCACGAGGCTAGCTATAAGCAAGACAGCAATCCTCGTTACCATGCTAGAGATGTGGCTCTTTTACGGGCTCAGTACAATCAAGCTGCCCTAGTCCTTGGTTCTGCAACACCGAGTCTAGAAAGCCGTGCGCGTGCTGGTAAGGGTGTCTATCAACATCTACGTCTAACTCAACGTGCCAATCCTTTAGCAAGCATTCCTGAGGTTCAACTCATTGACTTCCGTGATTACATTGGGCAGAATGAAACATCAAACTTTACACCACCACTGATTGAGGCCATTCAAGATCGACTGGATAAAAAAGAGCAGGTTGTTCTCATGCTCAATCGTCGTGGTTATTCTAGCTTTGTCATGTGCCGGGAATGTGGGACAGTTGATACCTGTCCTAACTGCGATATTTCTCTGACACTGCACATGGATACTAAGACTATGAATTGTCATTATTGTGGTTTTTCTAAGGAAATCCCCCATGTCTGTCCAAACTGTCAGAGTCGTAGCATTCGTTACTATGGAACAGGGACTCAGAAGGCCTATGACGAGCTGGCTGAACTCTTTCCTCAAGCACGGATTCTGCGCATGGATGTGGATACCACTCGTAAAAAGGGTAGCCACCAAGCCTTACTTGAGCAGTTCGGGAAAGGCGAGGCTGATATTTTACTTGGCACCCAGATGATTGCCAAGGGCTTGGATTTTCCAAATGTGACCTTGGTTGGTGTTCTCAATGCGGATACGGCTTTAAACCTTCCTGATTTCCGTTCTTCTGAGAGAACCTTCCAACTCTTGACCCAGGTGGCAGGTCGCGCCGGTCGTGCTGAAAAGGCAGGTCAGGTCTTGATTCAGTCTTATAATCCTCAGCATTATGCCATTCGATTCGCCAAGGATCAGGATTACGAAGGTTTTTATGCCTATGAAATGGGCATCAGACGTCAGTTGGGTTATCCACCTTATTATTTCACTATTGGAATCACCTTATCTCATAAAAAAGAAGAAGAGGTTCTTAGACGTGCTTATCAAGTCATGGAGATTTTGCGGTCAGGTTTATCGGATGCTAGTGTAATTCTAGGTCCGACGCCAAAACCTATCGCTCGTACTCATAACCTCTACCACTACCAAATTTTGATTGAATACCGTTTAGAAGATGAGTTGGCTTCTACCCTTAATCAGGTCTTAGCCCTAACTCAAGAACGTGAAAATAGCGAACTTCGTCTCAGTATTGACAACGAACCGCAACAATTTTTATAGAAGGAGAAAAGATGACAAAACTAATCTTTATGGGAACTCCCAATTTTTCAGCAACTGTTTTAAAGGGGCTTTTGTCAGATGACCGATACGAGATTGTAGCTGTTGTAACGCAGCCAGATCGTGCGGTTGGACGTAAAAAAGTTATTCAGGAAACCCCAGTGAAACAAGCTGCCAAAGAGGCAGGCCTACCTATCTACCAACCAGAAAAATTATCAGGTAGTCCAGAAATGGAAGCTATCATGAATTTGGGAGCTGACGGGATTGTGACTGCAGCTTTTGGACAATTTCTCCCAAGTAAACTCCTTGATAGCATGGATTTTGCAGTCAACGTTCATGCTTCGCTTCTTCCAAAGCACCGTGGTGGAGCTCCTATCCATTATGCCTTGATTCAAGGTGATGAGGAGGCAGGAGTAACCATTATGGAAATGGTCAAGGAAATGGATGCAGGGGACATGATTTCTCATCGCAGTATCCCAATTACTGATGAGGATAATGTTGGAACTTTGTTTGAAAAATTGGCCATTGTTGGGCGTGATTTGCTTTTGGATACCCTACCTGCTTATATAGCTGGTGAAATTCAGCCTCAACCGCAAGATCCAAGCCAAGTAACTTTCTCACCAAATATTAAACCAGAGGAGGAAAAACTGGACTGGAACAAGACCAACCGTCAACTTTTCAACCAAATCCGTGGGATGAATCCATGGCCAGTTGCTCATACCTTCCTCAAGGGAGAACGCTTCAAAATCTATGAAGCTCTGCCTGTAGAAGGTCAGGGTAATCCGGGTGAGATACTCTCCATCGGTAAGAAAGAATTGATTGTCGCAACGGCAGAAGGAGCTCTATCTCTCAAACAGGTTCAACCAGCAGGAAAACCTAAAATGGACATTGCTTCCTTCCTCAACGGTGTTGGACGAAGTTTGGCTGTAGGAGAACGATTTGGTGACTAAAGTAGAAACGGCTAGAAACTTAGCCTTAAAGGTGCTAGAGGATGTCTTTGTCAATCAAGCCTACTCCAATATCGCCTTAAATAAACACCTTAAGGGAAGTCAACTGTCAGCAGCAGACAAGGGCTTAGTGACAGAGCTTGTTTATGGAACCGTAGCTCGTAAACTAACTTTAGAATGGTATTTGTCTCACTTTATTGAAGATAGAGACAAGATAGACAGCTGGCTCTATGTTTTGCTTCTCATGAGCGTCTACCAACTCCAATACTTGGATAAGCTTCCTGATCATGCAGTGGTCAATGAAGCGGTAGAAATTGCAAAACTTCGTAAAAAGGGTAGCGAAAAACTGGTCAATGCAGTCCTTCGCCGTATCTTGCGAGAAGGTTTGCCAGATATTGCCAGTATCAAACGTAAAAATAAGCGTGATTCTATCGCCTACTCTTTGCCAGTGTGGTTAGTTTCTAAGCTCAAGGAAGAGTATGAAGAAGAACGGGCGCAAGAAATTTTTGAGAGTCTTTTGCAACGCAATAAAGCCAGTATCCGTGTGACAGATTTGAGCCGAAAAGAGGAAATTAAAGCTCTGCTTGATGCAAGTGATTCTGCTTTATCAGCTTCTGGTCTGGTTAAAGAGCAGGGGCATTTTGCGGGTCATGACTTGTTTGCTGAAGGGGCTATTACTATCCAGGATGAGTCTAGTCAACTGGTTGCGCCAACTCTTGATTTACAAGGAGAGGAGCAGGTTTTGGATGCCTGTGCAGCTCCGGGTGGGAAAACAGCCCATATGGCATCTTATCTCACGACAGGTCAGGTAACAGCTCTAGATCTCTACGACCATAAACTCAATTTGATTCAAGAAAATGCCCAGCGTTTAGGCGTAGCAGACCGTGTTCAAACACAAAAATTGGATGCCCGAAAGGTTCACGAGTTTTTTGGTAAGAATCAATTTGATAAGATTCTTGTTGATGCCCCTTGCTCAGGGATTGGTCTATTGCGTCGAAAACCAGATATCAAATACAACAAAAACACTGCTGATTTCGCGTCATTACAGGAAATTCAGTTGGAAATATTAGGTAGTGTTTGTCAAACGCTACGTAAAGGTGGTATAATAACTTATAGTACCTGCACTATTGTCTCTGAGGAGAACTTTCAAGTGGTTCAAACATTTTTAGAAAGTCATCCAGAGTTCGAGCAGGTTAAACTAGAACACGAATGCAAGGATATTCTAAAAGACGGCTGTATCCTCATTACTCCTGAATTGTATGGAAGTGATGGATTCTTTATTAGCCAATTTCGTAAGATATCCAATTAGGAAGGAACTGACACAATGGAGATTTCATTATTAACAGATGTGGGTCAGAAACGTACAAATAATCAAGACTATGTCAATCTTTTTGTCAATCGTGCCGGTCGCAAGATGATTATCTTGGCTGATGGGATGGGAGGACACCGAGCAGGTAATATTGCAAGTGAGATGGCAGTTACGGACTTAGGTGTTGCCTGGGTAGATACTCAGATTGATACCGTGAATGAAGTTCGTGAATGGTTTGCAGAACACCTAGAAATCGAAAATCAAAAGATTTATCAATTGGGGCGTGATGAAGCATATAAAGGGATGGGTACAACTCTAGAAGCCCTTGCAATCATTGATAACCAAGCCATCTATGCTCATATTGGTGATTCTCGTATCGGCTTGGTTCGTGGAGAAGAGTACCAACAATTAACGAGTGATCATTCATTAGTCAATGAGTTGCTCAAGGCAGGTCAATTAACACCTGAAGAAGCTGAAGCGCATCCGCAAAAAAATATCATCACCCAGTCTATTGGACAAAAAGATGAGATTCAACCTGATTTAGGGATTGTAAGCTTGGAACCTGGTGACTATATCGTTATGAACAGTGATGGTCTCACGAATATGATTTCAGGTAGTGAAATCTATGACATCGTGACAAGTGATATTTCACTTGAAGACAAGGCGGCAACCTTAGTACGTTTTGCAAACAATGCCGGAGGGCTTGATAACATTACTGTTGCCTTGATTGCGATTGAGGAGGAATCAGAATGATCCAGATCGGCAAGATATTTGCCGGACGATATCGGATTATCAAACAAATTGGCCGTGGCGGGATGGCAGATGTCTACCTGGCCAAAGATTTGATTCTGGATGGGGAAGAGGTAGCGGTGAAGGTCCTGAGGACCAACTACCAAACGGATCCAATCGCTGTTGCACGTTTTCAGCGTGAAGCACGTGCGATGGCGGACCTAGATCATCCTCATATCGTTCGAATTACGGATATCGGTGAAGAAGACGGTCAACAATATCTAGCTATGGAATATGTAGCTGGGCTTGACCTCAAACGTTATATCAAAGAACACCACCCTCTATCAAACGAGGAAGCTGTTCGTATCATGGGTCAAATTCTCTTGGCTATGCGTTTGGCGCATGCAAAGGGGATTATTCACCGTGATTTAAAACCGCAAAATATACTCTTGACTCCTGATGGAACCGCAAAAGTTACTGACTTTGGGATTGCAGTGGCCTTTGCAGAAACCAGTTTGACACAGACCAACTCCATGTTGGGTTCTGTTCACTATCTATCACCTGAGCAGGCGCGTGGTTCTAAGGCGACCATACAGAGTGATATTTATGCAATGGGAATTATCTTTTTCGAAATGTTGACAGGTCATATTCCTTATGATGGAGATAGTGCTGTGACCATTGCACTTCAGCATTTCCAAAAACCACTTCCTTCGGTCATTGCAGAAAACCCATCAGTGCCACAATCCTTGGAAAACGTAGTTATAAAAGCGACAGCTAAAAAGTTGACAGACCGTTATCAAACTGTCTCAGAGATGTATGTTGACTTATTGAGCAGTCTTTCTTATAACCGTCGAAATGAACCAAAACTGGTATTTGAAGATACAAGTAAAGTTGACACAAAAACCTTACCGAAAATTTCACAATCTACTTTAACAGCGATTCCTAAAGTGCAACCAAAGGAAGAAAGTCCTCAGAGCCAAAAGCCGACTCAAAAGGCAACTAGTAAAGAAACTGTTGCAAAACCAGTCAAGAAACGTCGTTTTAAAGCGAGGTATTTGGTGCTTTTAGCTAGCTTTATACTTGTTTTGGCTTCTCTCTTTTGGATAGTATCCAAAACACCAGCAACTGTTGAAATTCCAAATGTTGCTGGACAAACTGTAGCAGAAGCTAAGGAAAAACTTAAAAAAGCTAATTTTGAAATTGGCGAGGAAAAGACTGAAGCTAGTGATACGGTAGAAGAAGGCCGGGTGATTCGAACGGATCCAGATGCTGGTTCGTCTCGTAAAGAAGGTATTAAAGTTAATCTCATTATCTCTTCAGGTCAGCAATCGTTTAAGATTGGAAATTATATTGGACGCAAATCTACGGACGTCATTGCAGAGTTGAAAGGGAAAAAAGTTCCTGAAAATCTCATCAAGGTTGTAGAAGAAGAATCAAGTGAAACAGAGGCAGGACTTGTTATGAGACAGAGTCTGCCAGAAGGAACCACTTATGATCTTAGTAAGGCGACAGAGATTACCTTGACAGTAGCCAAGAAGGTAACTAGCGTTCCTATGCCAAGTTATATTGGATCAAGTCTTGAATTTACTAAGAATAACTTGATTCAGATAGTTGGTGTAAAAGAAGCTAATATTGAAGTGGTAGAGGTCTCTACAGCTCCAGAAGGAACTGCTGAGGAAACTGTTGTCAGTCAGAGTCCAAAACCAGGTGAAGGTGTAGATTTGAATACAACTCGTATCAAGATTTCTATCTATAAACCGAAAACAACTACAACAACAAATCCATCACAAGGGAACCCTTATCGTGGAGAAACATCTCCACAGATTAGAGAACCACAGACTAATCAAACTACCACAACTTCAGATATCCATCAAGGTGAGAACTAATCAATCTTTGTCACAGTTTTTGTGGCAAAGATTTTTTTTCCTTAAAATTTATGATAAAATAAAAGGAGTTTAAAAAGGAGGGGAACATGGACGAATCAAAAAAACTGAATGCAGTCATTGATGTCATTATGTTAGCAGGTACAATTCTGCTTCGTAATGGTTCTGAAATCTATCGTGTCGAAGACACCATGATTCGAATTGCTCATTCACAAGGCATCATGGATTGTAATGTTTTGGCCATGCCTGCAGCTATTTTTTTCTCCATTGAAAATACAAATATCTCTCGAATGAAACGAGTAACCTCCTCTGCCTATAATATTGAGAAGGTGTGTGATGTCAACCAGATTTCACGACAACTTGTATCGGGACAGCTTGATTTGGAGACAGCCTTTATCCAATTAAAGGAATTGAATGCCAAGGCATCTCCCTACACCAATGTTCAGCTAACTGCTGCAGCGACCCTTAGTGCTCCCTTCTTCTCTATCATGTTCGGGGGGAATGTCTACGATGCCATTGGTGCAGGAGTAGCAACCATATTTGCTTTCACCTTTTCTCTTTACGTAGAAAAATTTATTCGTATTCCCTTTATGACAGCTTTTGCAGGTGCTCTTGTTTTTGGTTTGATTGCACAATTTTGGGCTCGCTATTCTGGCTTTCCTTCGACAGCCGATTTGGTCATTGCAGGTGCGGTCATGCCATTTGTACCTGGAATTGCTCTGACCAATGCTGTTCGAGATATTATGACCAATCACATTAACTCTGGTATGAGCAAGATGTTTGAATCCTTGCTGGTTACCCTTGCCTTAGGGGCAGGCACCTCTGTCGCCCTCCTACTCATGAACTAATATGACTCTAACAACATTTTTATTGCAGGCTTTAGCTAGTCTGTTAGCTATTATTACTTTTTTAATCGTTTTAAACGTTCAACGTTCTATGCTCATTCCTGGTGGAGTTTTGGGAATGTCAATCTGGTTGCTCTATCTAATACTCAAGGAGCCAACTAATGTTATTTTGGCGACCTTTATTGCCGCTGTAATTGGTTCTTGTATCAGCCAGATTATGAGTATTATCTACAAAACACCAGCCGTTGTTTTTACTTTAGCCATCTTGGCTCCGCTGGTACCAGGGTATCTATCTTATCGAACGACTTCATTTTTTGTGACAGGTGACTATAGAAACGCCATTGCCAGTGCAATGTTGGTGATGATGTTGGCCCTTGTTATCTCTATAGGAATGGCCAGTGGGACAGTCATACTCAAGTTGTATTACTATCTCAAAAAGAATCGAGCTAGCTAAGACTCGATTTTTTCGTTGGTAGAGTGGCTGAAAGAACATGAATAGGAAGATGGAAATGAACTTGATTTGGGGAATCAAGTCTTTTTTCGCTCATTTGACCTCAATTATGATAAAATAGAGGTGAACGAATTTTTATAATGAATGATAAAAATAGAGGTAAATATGAAAATCGGTATTGATAAGATTGGTTTTGCAACCAGTCAATACGTTTTGAAATTACAAGATTTAGCAGAAACTCGAGGGACTGATCCTGAAAAATTGAGTAAAGGGCTCCTTTTAAAAGAATTGAGTATTGCTCCTTTAACAGAGGATGTTGTTACCTTGGCTGCTAGTGCAGGAAATTCTATCCTGACTGAAGAAGAGAAGCAAGAGATTGATATGGTTATCGTAGCGACAGAATCAGGAGTCGATCAAAGTAAGGCAGCTGCGGTTTTTGTACACGGTTTGCTTGGAATTCAACCTTTTGCTCGTAGTTTTGAAATCAAGGAAGCTTGCTATGGTGCAACTGCGGCTCTTCACTATGCTAAGTTACACGTAGAAAATTCTCCAAAATCAAAAGTGTTGGTACTAGCTAGTGATATTGCAAAATATGGTGTCGAAACTCCTGGTGAACCAACCCAAGGAGCAGGCTGTGTTGCCATGTTGATTAGTCAAAATCCACGTGTTATGGTCTTCAACAACGATAACGTTGCGCAGACTCGTGATATCATGGACTTTTGGCGTCCAAATTATTCAACGACACCATTTGTAAATGGAGTATATTCAACACAGCAGTATTTGGATAGCTTAAAAACGACTTGGGAAGAGTACCAAAAGCGTTATGATTGTGACTTGAATGATTTTGAAGCTATTTGTTTCCATTTGCCATATCCAAAGCTAGCTCTCAAGGGATTGAAAAAAATTCTTGATAAATCTCTACCTCAAGAGAAAAAGGATTTACTTCAAAAACACTTTGATGAGTCCATTATTTATAGCCAAAAAGTTGGGAATATCTATACAGGTTCACTCTTTTTAGGCCTCTTGTCTCTTCTTGAAAATTCTGATAGTCTTAAAGCAGGGGACAAGCTAGCTCTCTATAGCTATGGTAGTGGTGCTGTATCTGAGTTCTTCAGTGTGGAATTGGTTGAAGGCTATGAACAGCAATTGCAGAAAAATCGCTTAGAATTGCTAGACCAGCGTCAAGTATTGAGCGTAGATGATTATGAACGAATCTTCTTTGAGGAAGCAAACTTGGATGAGTCTGGTTCTGCAACCATGTCAGGCTATGAGGGACAAGACTATGCTCTGGTTGAGATTGTAGAACACCAACGTCGCTACAGCAAGGTTGAAAAATAATGAAAAAAAATTGGAATGGATTTGCTAAAAAAACAATTCAAGAGCGCCTAGAGTTCGTTAAGTCTCAGGCGCTTACTTCTATCGAATCCCAAGAGAGTCTTGAACAAAACGAAAATCTCAGTCTAGCAGTAGCGGACCAATTGAGTGAAAATGTGGTAGGAACCTTCTCACTTCCATACTCAATCGTTCCAGAAGTTCTGGTAAATGGTCAAGAATACACAGTTCCCTATGTGACCGAAGAGCCATCTGTTGTAGCTGCAGCTAGTTTTGCTAGTAAGATTATCAAACGTGCGGGTGGTTTTACTGCTCAGGTTCATCAACGCCAAATGATTGGTCAGGTAGCTCTTTATCAGATTCCGGATAGAGAGCGAGCTTGCCAGGCTATTTTGAGTCAGAAAGCAGAGCTACTCGAACAAGCAAACCAAGCCTATCCCTCCATTGTCAAACGGGGTGGTGGTGCTCGTGATTTAAAGGTTGAGAAAATTTCTGGTGAGACGGACTTTTTAGTGGTTTATCTCCATGTAGATACTCAGGAAGCCATGGGCGCCAATATGCTCAATACCATGCTTGAAGCTTTAAAACCTAGTCTAGAGGCTATCAGTCAAGGACAAAGCTTAATGGGGATCCTATCCAACTATGCCACAGATTCGTTAGTAACAGCAACTTGTCGGATTGCCTTTCGTTATTTGAGTCACCAGAAGGATGAAGCGCGTGAACTGGCAGAAAAAATGGTATTAGCCAGTCAGTTTGCCCAAGCAGATCCTTATCGAGCAGCCACTCATAACAAGGGTATCTTTAATGGCATTGATGCTCTCTTGATTGCTACTGGAAATGATTGGCGTGCTATTGAAGCGGGAGCGCATGCCTATGCGAGCCATGATGGCGCCTATCGAGGTCTCAGTCGTTGGACTATCGATTTGGGAACAGAAGAACTCATTGGAGAGATGACCATGCCGATGCCGGTTGCTACCAAGGGTGGATCAATTGGTCTCAATCCTCGAGTCGTTCTCAGCCATGAGTTGCTAGGTCATCCATCTGCCAAAGAATTGGCTCAAATTATCGTTTCGATTGGTCTTGCACAGAATTTTGCAGCCCTTAAGGCTTTGGTCAGTACAGGTATTCAGCATGGACACATGAAACTTCAGGCAAAATCGTTAGCGCTTTTAGCAGGTGCGACTGAGGCAGAAGTGCCTAAGTTGGTAGAAAGCTTGATTGCAGAAAAAACTTTTAATCTAGAAAAAGCACAGACTCTTTTGAAAAAATTAAGATCATAAGAAAAACTCAGACGAAACTAGTCTGAGTTTTTTGTTTATACTCAATGAAAATCAATGAACAAACTAGGAAGCTAGCCGCAGGTTGCTCAAAACACTGTTTTGACGTTGTAGATGGAAGCTGACGTGGTTTGAAGAGGTTTTCGAAGAGTATTAAATACTTTTTCCAGGTAAGAGACTAACCGGCAAGAAATAACCAGTGGTAGCAACCTCTTTACCTTCAATTTTTTGCAGTAGCAAATCAACTGTCAGGCGAGCAATCTCTTCCATAGGTTGTTTAATGGTAGTGAGGTGAGGATAGAAATTCTCAATGAAATAAGTCCCGTCATATCCGATCACTTTGAGTTGTTCAGGCACAGAGATACCAAGTTCCTGAGCAATTTTAATAACCAAAATAGCAGTTAAATCATCAGAGGCGAAAATCGCATCTGGTTTTTGTTTGGTCAAGATATTTTTAATTTCCATTTCCTTACGAAGGGGTGAAAAATCACTGGAAACATTGATAATAGGAGCCTTTGGCAAGATTGAAGCAAAACCAGCATGACGAAGTCCAGTTGGGGAATTGGAGTTGTCATTACCTGTAATCATGATGATAGATTTGGCTCCAGTTTTAGCCAAGGTCTGAGCGGCTAGGACTCCGCCAGCATAGTTATCGGAAGAAACGACAGGTATGTCTGGTGATAGGTTACGGTCAAATGAAATGATCGGAGCGGTTACGCGATTGTAATCCTCAATCCCAAGGTTGTGACTTCCCGAAATGATGCCGTCCACCTGGTTGGCTTCTAGCATTTCGATGTATTCGCGTTCTTTTTCTGAATCATGCTCACTATTACAGATGATGGTCTTGTAACCTTTTTTGAAGAGTTCGTGTTCCAATTTATCAATCAATTCAGCATAGAAAACATGGCTGATTTTAGGGAAAATCAAACCGATTAACTTGGCTGATTTTCCTTGAAGACTTCGAGCTAGGTTGTTAGGTTTATAGCCCAGCTCACGCATGGCTTCATTGACTTTTTGAATGGTTTTTTCTGACAGATAACCCTTTTTGTTGATGACACGTGAAACAGTAGTAGGGCTGACGCCAGCTAGTTTTGCGACATCAGTTAGTTTTGCGACCATATTCTAATTCGTAGTATGTTCCAGTTGGGTTTCCAGATTTAATGAGGATTCCATTTTGATCTTCGTGAGGGAAGACACGACCAGAAAATACCTTTTCTCCTTTATTGATGAAGATTTCAAAGACTGAGTTGTCGATGAAGATATTGACAGTAGTTGCTTGATTAGTAACTGAGCAAGAGCGAGTAGTTCCAAATTCTTGAGCATATTGCTCACCTGCTTGACTGCGGTCGACGGTTACTTGGCCATTGACAAGATCGAAATTGATAGAGAGCCCCTTGCCGTCTTTATCAGCAAGAAGGATGATTTCACTTTGGCTATTAGCTTCTAAGTTTAGTTCAAGTTCGTAGGTGTTCTTAGTTTCAGAACGATTTGAAAATTCCTCTTTTGAAGCACGGAGGTCCTTGATGGCTGCTACAGGATACTGATAGAGTTTTCCATCTTTAATAGTTAATTCTTTGACCAATGAGAAAGTTCCTTGGTGATCAAAGTGATCAGATGGATAAGAAACATCTGGTAAGCCAAGCCAACTTACTGCTAAGGCACGTCCATCAGGAGCATTGAAGGCCTGAGTGGCATAGGCTTCGAAACCATAGTCTAGATTGTGTAGTTCAGACACATCTACCAAACGAGCATTTTCAGGGTCGAAGGAAGCACCAATTTTATACATATTTGGATAGATATTGTCATAGTCAAGAACTTTTTTATCCAAACCTTGTGGACAGTAGAGAAGGACAGGTTGTTCTCCGACAAAGACAAGATTTGGGCACTCCATCATATAGGCAGTACGGTCATTGTTGAAGTCCAAATCACCAACTTCTTGCCAGTTTGTATAATCGTTATCGACTGCTTTGTAGAGACGGACAAATCCTTTTTTCTCCAAGTCCTGACCGCCGACGATAGCATAGTATTGTCCTTTAAAGTTAAAAATTTGTGGATCACGGAAGTGGTCAGTAGCATCAGCTGGTTGATCAATTAAGATTTTATCAATCTTTTCGATTTTTCCATCCTTATCCATTAAGGCACCAATCTGATAAGGGTGACGCACCCAGTTTTCATCACGGACATTTCCTGTATAGAATAGGAACAATTGATCACCAAACTGCATAGCAGATCCAGAGTAAGCGCCGTGGCTATCAAGTGGAGTATCAGGTAAGATTTTTACACCTGTTTCAGTAAAGTGAACCAAGTCGTCGCTTTCAAGCTGAACCCAAGATTTCAAACCGTGAGCTGCACCAAAGGGGAAGTTTTGGTAAAAGACAACCCACTTGCCATCAAAGTAAGAGAAACCGTTTGGGTCGTTAAGGAGTCCTTCCTTTGGTTCAATGTGATAGCTGACATGCCATGGGGATTGTGCCATCTTTTCTTGGATTTCTTTTCTTTCTTCTTGTGTCCAATCTTCATAACGTCTGTAACGACGTTCAGTAGTCCATTCCATTTATATTCCCTCCATAAATTCTACTATCTTTATAGTAAACGTTTCCTTTTAAAAAAGCAAGTCTTTTATCATAAAATTAAGAAAAAAATGTCAAACGATTGACAGAAACGGATTGAAGGATTTTATGAAAATAAATGAAAAAATGAAAGAATTTGCAAAAAAATATTTAAAAACCTCACAATAATAGGTAAAATATTGCTTTTTTTATTTAAAAAACATCAAAAACAATCAAAAAGTTCAAAATGCTAAAATTTTTTCTGCAAAACGCTTGACATATTTTAAAAACATGATAGAATTATATGCGTAGGGCGGATAAAATCGCTTTCAAACATTTTACAAATTTTTTATAAGGAGATTTTTGCAAATGACGAATACAGAAATTGCAAAAAAAGTCATCGAAGCCTTAGGTGGACGTGAGAACGTTAATAGTGTAGCTCACTGTGCGACTCGTCTTCGCGTTATGGTTAAAGATGAAGCGAAAATTAACAAAGATGCTATCGAGAGCTTGGAAAAAGTTCAAGGTGCTTTCTTTAACTCAGGTCAATACCAAATCATCTTTGGTACTGGTACAGTAAACAAGATGTACGATGAAGTCGTAGCTCTTGGTTTGCCAACTTCAACAAAAGCTGAAATGAAAGCAGAAGCTGCTAAACAAGGAAATTGGTTCCAACGTGCCATCCGTACTTTCGGTGACGTCTTCGTTCCAATCATTCCAGTTATCGTAGCAACTGGTCTCTTCATGGGTGTTCGTGGTCTCTTGACTGCTCTTGGAATGACACTTCCAGAAGATGTGACAACTTATACTCAGATCTTGACTGACACTGCCTTTATTATCTTGCCAGGTTTGGTTGTTTGGTCAACTTTCCGTGTATTCGGTGGTAACCCAGCCGTTGGTATCGTTCTTGGTATGATGCTCGTTTCTGGTTCACTTCCAAATGCCTGGGCTGTTGCGTCTGGTGGTGAAGTAACTGCAATGCAGTTCTTCGGATTTATCCCAGTTGTTGGTTTGCAAGGTTCAGTTCTTCCAGCTTTCATTATCGGGGTTGTTGGAGCTAAGTTTGAAAAAGCAGTTCGTAAGGTTGTTCCAGATGTACTTGACCTCTTGGTAACACCGTTTGTAACACTCCTTGTAATGTCAATTCTTGGATTGTTTGTTATCGGACCAGTCTTCCACGTTGTTGAAAACTACATCCTCATTGGAACTAAAGCTATTCTTAACTTGCCATTCGGACTTGGTGGTTTCTTGATTGGTGGAGTTCACCAATTAATCGTCGTATCAGGTGTTCACCACATCTTCAACTTGCTTGAAGTTCAATTGCTTGCTGCTGACCATGCTAACCCATTTAACGCTATCATCACAGCTGCCATGACTGCTCAAGGTGCTGCGACAGTAGCCGTTGGTGTGAAAACTAAAAATCCTAAACTTAAAACACTTGCTTTCCCAGCTGCTCTTTCTGCCTTCCTAGGTATTACTGAGCCTGCTATCTTCGGGGTTAACTTGCGTTTCCGTAAACCATTCTTCCTTTCATTGATTGCTGGTGCAATCGGTGGTGGATTGGCATCTATCCTTGGACTTGCTGGTACTGGTAATGGTATCACAATCATCCCTGGTACAATGCTTTACATTGGTAATGGACAACTTCTACAATACCTTCTTATGGTAGCTGTATCATTTGCACTTGGTTTTGCTCTTACTTACATGTTTGGTTACGAAGATGAAGTAGAAGAGGTTGCAGGAGCAATTTCTGAAGCTGAAACTGACCGTTTAACAGAAGAAGCAGTAACTGGTGCTGTTGTTGCACCAAGCGAAGGTGTCATCCAAACACCAATCGTTGGTGACGTTGTTGCTCTTTCAAATGTGAATGACCCAGTATTCTCAAGCGGAGCTATGGGACAAGGTATCGCCGTAAAACCAAGTGAAGATGTCGTTTACGCACCAGCTGATGCTGAAGTAACAATCGTCTTCCCAACTGGCCATGCTTATGGATTGAGAACAGCTAATGGTGCTGAAATCTTGATCCACGTTGGTATCGACACTGTTTCAATGAACGGTGAAGGCTTCAACCATAAAGTTGCCCAAGGTGACAAAGTTAAAGCTGGAGATGTTCTTGGAACATTTGACTCAGCTAAGATTGCCGCTGCAGGACTTGATAACACAACTATGGTTATCGTAACAAACACTGCAGACTTTGCTTCAGTAAATCCAGTTGCTTCTGGATCAGTTGCTAAGGGGGATGCAATCATCGAAGTTAAAGCTTAATACTCTTCGAAAATCAAATTCAAACTGCGTCATACTCGCTTTGCCGTACTCAAGTACTGTTCGCAGCTCGATTCCTAGTTTGTTCTTTGATTTTCATTGAGTACACTACTTTCGATTTAATAGATCAAAAAACGAACAAATGTCATGTTTGTTCGTTTTTGATTGAATGGTAAAATTTACAGAGGAAAATCTAAAATATTGAGCAATTTTCAGTCTGGAAATATGCTATAATAAAGAAAATAAATACAAGAGGTTAATCATGACAAAACTATACGGAAGCTTGGAAGCGGGCGGTACAAAATTTGTCTGTGCTGTCGGAGATGAAAACTATAACGTTGTAGAAAAAGTACAATTTCCTACAACAACACCTATTGAAACAATCGATAAAACGATTGAATTCTTTTCAAAATTTGATAATCTTGCAGGACTTGCAATTGGTTCATTTGGTCCAATCGATATCGATAAAAACTCAAAAACTTACGGATTTATCACAACAACTCCAAAACCTAACTGGGCAAATGTAGACTTGCTTGGTGCTCTTCGTCGCGCTCTAAACGTGCCTATGTATTTCACGACAGACGTAAACAGTTCTGCCTACGGTGAAGTGGTTGCTCGTAATAATGCCGGCGGTCGTATCGAAAACTTGGTTTATTACACAATCGGTACAGGTATCGGTGCAGGTGTTATCCAACGTGGCGAGTTTATTGGCGGTGTTGGTCACCCTGAGATGGGCCATTATTATGTGGCTAGACACCCAATGGATATTGAAAAAGAATTTAAAGGTGTTTGTCCTTTCCATAATGGATGTTTGGAAGGTTATGCGGCTGGTCCAAGTTTGGAAGCTCGTACAGGTGTTCGTGGGGAAAACATTGAACTCAACAACTCTGTTTGGGATGTTCAAGCCTATTACATTGCTCAAGCCGCAGTGAATGCGACTGTAACTTTCCGTCCAGATGTCATCGTCTTTGGTGGTGGGGTTATGGCTCAACAACATATGCTTGACCGTGTACGTGAGAAATTCACAGCCCTACTCAATGGCTACCTCCCAGTTCCAGATGTACGTGACTATATCGTGACTCCAGCTGTTGCTGGCAATGGTTCAGCTACACTAGGAAACTTCGTTCTTGCTAAGAGCGTTGCAAAATAAGAATATAAAAAACTCCCAACTGAGAAAGTTGGGAGTTTTGCTTTAGTCTTTTTCTATTTTTGTTTCCTGATGGAAAATATTTTGCCAAGTTTCGTGGCGGCGCCAGATACTGGTATGAATGGTATCACCGACTTGGTAGCGGATGAGTTTAGTCTTTTGACTGATAGAAGTTAGATGAAGCTCCTTGATAGCAGAGGTCAATTCTTTTTCAGCCTTATAGGCTCCCTTGTCTAGTTCTTGTCCGTCTTGGCGGATAAAAATAAAATCTTCAGCAAGTAATTCCTCCAGTTGATTTCCTTGGTCAATCAGTTGCTCTCTCATGAGCAATTTTTTATAGACATTATCTAGGATTTCATCCTCAGGGATTGGTGCTGGTTCGATATGAATGTCTGTATCAAAGACACCAAAGCGTTCTGATAACATGGATTCGACCTGGTCCGCAATTTCGTGACTTTCAAAAACAGACAGATCTGGGTTCATTTCAAGTGTGATGTCCAGATAAATATTGCTTCCGTAGGTACGACCCCTTTGAGATTTGACCTTGCTAATCTTAGGAATTTCCATGATAGCCTTTTGGTAATCTTCTAGCAAGTGTTCATCAAAACCATCAGAAAGGCTGAAGGATGACTCGATAAAGATATCATAGGCAGTCTTGAGGATAAAGAAGGTAATGATGATAGCGACCAACTTATCCACAATTGGATAGTTGAAGCTACTAGCCAGGATAGCAATAGAAGTTCCAAGAGATGTTACGGCATCTGATAGATTGTCCTTTGCTGCAGCCTTGAGGGCCTTGGATTTAGACTGTTTGCTCAGATGGGTATTGTAGAGATAAACAGCAAACATGATGATGGCAGAGATGACTCCCAGAGTCGCCCCAAGTGGGTCGATGACGGTTTGCTCTCGGCTGAGTATTTTTTGGATGGTGTCACGTAGAACATCAAAGCCAACGTAAAACATGATGATGGAAGTGATGAGACTTGCCAAGTCCTCGATTTTCCAGTGACCGAAGCGATGGTCCCTGTCTGCCGGTTGGCGAGCCAAACGAATTCCGATTAGAAGGGCAACATTTCCAACAATATCTGAAACGTTGTTAAAGCCATCAGCCACCAAACTGGATGAATGGAGGAGGTGTCCGGTCGCTAGCTTGGCTGCAGACAAGAAAAGATAAGTCAAAATGCTGATAATGGCACCACGCTCAGCTAATTTTAAGTTTGAAATCGATTGATTCATCTAACTCCCCTTCTAGCATTCTAGTATTCTATCATTATACTGGTTTTCCAAGGAAATTTCAAATGGAGCATGAACTAACTCCACCCCAGCACTTGAAAACTTTTGAAATTCTGATATAATAGAACTACTCAAGGGAGTAGCTGGCGGGTATCCGCGATAGTGTCGTCATTCCGAATTATTTCCGGCACTATATTAAACAGCGAGACTTGTTTTTTTAAAAAACAGGTCTCTTTTTTTGTAAAAGAGGCCAAAAAGGAGGAGACTGTTTTGTCAAAAGAACAAAATAAAGACTTGTTTTACACGCAATCTTCTGAGGAAGTCCTAAAGAATCTGGACTCATCTGTTGAAGGTTTGTCAACTGCTCAAGCTCAAGAACGCTTAGCGACTTATGGTCGAAATGAGTTAGAAGAGGGCGAAAAACGTAGCCTACTAGCTAAATTCCTTGATCAATTTAAGGATTTGATGATCATCATCTTGCTAGCAGCAGCCACACTTTCTGTGATTACAGAAGGAATGGATGGTTTAACAGATGCTCTTATCATCTTGGCCGTAGTTGTCTTGAATGCAGCCTTTGGTGTTTACCAAGAAGGGCAAGCAGAAGCAGCGATTGAAGCATTGAAAAATATGTCTAGCCCAATGGCCCGTGTTCGTCGTGACGGTCATGTCATTGAGATTGACTCAAAAGAATTGGTACCCGGAGATATCGTCTTGCTTGAAGCGGGAGATGTCGTGCCTGCAGATATGCGTTTGTTTGAAGCAGCTTCTCTTAAAATTGAAGAAGCAGCTCTTACAGGGGAGTCTGTGCCAGTTGAAAAAGATGTGACAGGACTTGTTGAAGCAGATGCTGGTATCGGGGATCGTGTTAACATGGGTTACCAAAACTCAAACGTAACATACGGTCGTGGTATTGGTGTCGTGACCAACACTGGTATGTATACAGAAGTTGGTAAGATTGCAGATATGTTGGCTAATGCCGATGAGACTGAAACACCATTGAAGCAAAGCTTGGAACAATTATCTAAAGCCTTGACTTACTTAATCGTTGTGATTGCGGTCATTACTTTCTTAGTTGGTGTATTCGTTCGTGGAGAGCATCCATTAGAAGGCTTGATGGTTGCGGTAGCCCTTGCGGTTGCGGCGATTCCAGAAGGACTTCCTGCCATTGTAACCATCGTTCTATCATTGGGAACTACAACTCTTGCAAAACGGAATTCAATCGTCCGTAAATTGCCAGCTGTTGAGACTCTAGGTTCAACAGAAATCATCGCGTCTGATAAAACAGGTACTTTGACTATGAACCAAATGACGGTTGAAAAGGTTTATACCAACGGTCAATTGCAAAGTTCGGCATCTGAAATTGCTGCTAACAACAATACGCTACGTATCATGAACTTTGCCAATGACACCAAGGTGGACCCATCTGGCAAGCTGATCGGGGATCCAACGGAGACAGCTCTTGTACAGTTTGGTTTGGACCACAACTTTGATGTTCGTGAAGTCTTGAAGGATGAGCCACGTGTAGCTGAATTGCCATTTGACTCAGACCGTAAACTCATGTCTACCATTCATAAGGAAGCAGACGGTTCTTACTTTATCGCTGTCAAGGGTGCGCCTGACCAACTGCTCAAGCGCGTGACGCGTATTGAAGTCAATGGGGAAGTTCGTCCTATCACGGATGAAGATAAGAAAGCTATCCTCGCTACCAACAAAGACTTGGCTAAACAAGCCCTTCGTGTCTTGATGATGGCTTATAAGACAAGTAACGAAATTCCAACCTTGGAATCTGAAATTGTTGAGTCTGACCTCATCTTCTCTGGTTTGGTCGGAATGATTGACCCTGAGCGCCCAGAAGCTGCAGAAGCTGTTCGTGTCGCTAAGGAAGCGGGTATCCGTCCAATCATGATCACAGGTGACCACCAAGATACGGCTGAAGCTATTGCCAAACGTCTTGGAATCATTGATCCAAATGATACAGAAGACCATGTCTTCACTGGTGCTGAGTTGAATGAACTCACTGATGAAGAATTCCAAAAAGTCTTCAAGCAATACTCTGTATACGCACGTGTATCACCTGAGCACAAGGTTCGGATCGTGAAAGCATGGCAAAAAGAAGGCAAGGTTGTTGCCATGACAGGTGATGGAGTCAACGATGCGCCATCACTTAAGACAGCTGACATTGGTATCGGTATGGGGATTACAGGTACAGAGGTTTCTAAGGGTGCTTCTGATATGGTCCTTGCTGATGACAACTTCGCAACCATTATCGTAGCGGTTGAAGAAGGACGTAAGGTCTTCTCAAATATCCAAAAATCCATCCAATATCTCTTGTCTGCTAATATGGCTGAGGTCTTCACTATCTTCTTTGCAACCTTGTTTGGTTGGGATGTGCTTCAACCAGTGCATTTGCTATGGATTAACCTAGTAACAGATACACTACCAGCTATCGCCCTTGGGGTAGAGCCTGCTGAACCAGGTGTCATGACTCACAAACCTCGTGGGCGTAAGTCTAACTTCTTTGATGGTGGTGTCTTCGGAGCAATCATTTATCAAGGGATCTTCCAAACCATGCTAGTTTTAGGTGTTTATGGTTGGGCTCTTCTCTTCCCAGAGCACCAAAGTCATACTGAAATCCATGCGGATGCCCTTACCATGGCTTTTGCAACTCTTGGTTTGATCCAATTGCTCCATGCCTTTAACGTCAAGTCTGTTTACCAATCAATCTTTACGGTTGGACTCTTTACAAACAAGACCTTTAACTGGTCTATCCCAGTTGCCTTTGTCCTCTTTGTGGTGACAATTTTGGTTCCTGGATTTAATAATCTCTTCCACGTGTCACATTTGAGTTTGACTCAATGGATGGTGGTTGCTGTAGGAGCGCTTATGATTGTAGTCCTTGTTGAGATTGTCAAAGCAGTTCAACGAGCACTTGGAAAAGATAAAAACGCTATTTAAACATTGAAAAGTCATCTTTGGATGGCTTTTTGTTTTATATAAAGATAAACTGAAATAATACTCAATGAAAATCAAAGAGTAAACTAGGAAGAGAGCCGCAGGTTGCTCAAAACACCGTTTTGAGGTTGTGGATAGAACTGACGAAGTCAGTAACACATATACGGCAAGGTGAAGCTGACGTGGTTTAAATTTGATTTTCGAAGAGTATAATTTTGTGCTATGATCAAGGAGAACGATATGGTATGGAGGAATGAATCTTGGAAAAGAAAATTGTAAAAGATATCTTGTTTTTGTCGCAGGTATCCCAGCCTGCTAGTCAGGAAGATTTACCCCTAGCAAAGGATTTGCAGGATACCCTATTGGCTAACCGAGAAACCTGTGTTGGACTAGCGGCTAATATGATTGGAGTACAAAAACGTGTCATTATTTTTAATATCGGAATGATTCCCATGGTTATGTTTAATCCGGTTCTCAAATCTTTTGAAGGACCATACGAAACAGAGGAAGGTTGTTTGTCTTTGACAGGTGTCAGACCGACAACTAGGTATGAGAAGATTACAGTAAGCTATAGAGATATCCATTGGCAAGAGCAAACCATTACCCTGACGGGTTTTCCAGCGCAGATTTGTCAGCATGAATTGGATCATTTGGACGGTCGTATTATTTAAGCTCAAATCCTTCAAACTAAGTAAAGCCTCGTTTTTCTTGCACTCTTGTTTGAAATTTGTGATAATGAAAGAAAGAATAATAAATGGAGGACAGTCAAATGGGATTTTATCTGATGATTGGTTCGATGTTGCTTGGTCTTTTTGCTTTGAAGATAGGATTTTCTCATCTAAAGGAGAAAAAGTTTAATCTGTCATCTATCTTGGCAAGCTGCCTTGGGACAGCACTAGTTCTCTTTGCAATCTGGTTAGGATTGCCAAAATAAGGAAAGAAGAGGCTGGGACAAAAGTCCTAGCCTCTTTTTTATGTTGGATTGTCGAGTAAGACGCAGTGGTTGAGTGGGATCTACTACGCTGATTTCATCAGCTTTTATAGCCCTACTCAACTGTGCGGAGGTGGGACAACGAAATCGAATTCTAACGAATTACCGATTTCTGTCCCACTCTCTTTTAAGCTCAAATCCTTGGTAGTCCTAAAAAAATATGCTACACTAACACTATGAAAATTCTAATCCCAACTGCAAAAGAAATGAACACCGAAATTCCTAGTTTAGAGGCTAAACACTTGCGCCCTGAAAGTCAGGCAGTGCTGGATGAATTGGCCAGATATTCTGCCCAAGAGCTGGAGAGTTTTTACAAAATATCTGCCGAAAAAGCGCAAGAGGAGTATGACCATATCCAGGCCTTGAAAAATGAAACTGCGACAAACTATCCAGCCTTGCACCTCTTTGATGGACTCATGTATCGCAACATCGAACGGGACGATCTCACCAAGGAGGAGCAAACCTATCTGGAGAAACACCTCATGATAACGTCAGCTCTCTATGGTGTGATTCCAGCCTTTGAACCGATTGCGCCTCACAGACTGGACTTTTTGATGAAACTAAAAGTCGCTGGAAAAAGCTTGAAAAGTCATTGGCAGTTAGCTTATGAGGAGTCAATGAAAGACCAGGAGTTAATCTTTTCACTCTTGTCTTCTGAGTTTGAAACTGTCTTTCCTAAAGAAATCCGTGAGAAAATGGTGACCTTTAAGTTTATGGAAGAGCGAGATGGTAAACTAAAAATCCACTCAACTATTTCTAAAAAAGCCAGAGGTGCTTTCTTAACAGCCTTGATGGAAGGTCAGGTCACTTCGGTTGAAGAGATTAAAAAGCTCAGCTTTGCGGATTTCAATTATCGAGAAGACTTGTCTAGTGACAAGGAATTGGCTTTTGTGAAATAGATAGAAAATAGAGTCTGTCCTAAATTGTATCAGGGCAGGCTTTTTGTGATTTGGTGCTCCTATTTTTAGTTTAGAATGGTAGGAATTTTCTCACAATTTTGGTATAATAAGACTATTAGAAAATTTCGAGGAGACAAACATGTCAGTTAAGATTGCTTTACTTGGATTTGGTACAGTAGCCAGTGGTGTACCATTCTTGCTAAAGGAAAATAGAGAAAAAATCGTTCAAGCAGCACATTCAGAAATTGAAGTAGCCAAGGTTTTGGTCAAAGACGATGAAGAGAAAGCACGCTTGCTTGAGGCAGGAAATGATTTTAATTTTGTAACAAATATCGATGAAATCTTGTCAGACAAAGACATCACTATCGTTGTTGAGTTGATGGGACGTATCGAACCTGCTAAAACATTTATCACTCGTGCATTAGAAGCAGGGAAACATGTCGTGACAGCCAACAAGGACCTTTTGGCAGTCCATGGTGCAGAATTGCTTGAAATTGCTAAAGCTCACAATGTTGCTCTCTACTACGAAGCAGCTGTTGCAGGAGGAATTCCAATCCTTCGTACCTTGGTTAACTCACTAGCATCAGATAAAATCACTCGTGTTCTTGGTGTTGTCAATGGAACATCAAACTTCATGATGACTAAAATGGTAACCGAAGGTTGGTCTTACGAGGATGCTTTGGCAGAAGCCCAACGACTTGGCTTCGCTGAAAGCGACCCAACCAATGATGTGGACGGGATTGATGCAGCCTACAAGATGGTCATCCTTAGCCAGTTTGCTTTTGGGATGAATGTCAAGTTTGAAGATGTTGGTCACCAAGGAATTCGCAACATCACTCCAGAAGATGTAGCAGTAGCTCAAGAACTTGGTTATGTTGTGAAATTAGTTGGTTCTATCGAAGAAACAGCTTCTGGAATCGCTGCTGAGGTTACGCCGACCTTCCTTCCTAAAGAACACCCACTTGCAAGTGTTAACGGTGTTATGAATGCGGTCTTTGTGGAATCAATCGGTATCGGCGAGTCTATGTACTACGGACCAGGTGCAGGTCAAAAACCAACTGCAACAAGTGTTGTGGCTGATATTGCCCGTATCGTTCGTCGTTTGAATGATGGAACAATTGGAAAAGCCTTTAATGAATACAGCCGTCCAGTGGTCTTGGCTAAGCCAGAAGATGTCAAAGCCAACTACTATTTCTCAATCTTGGCTCCAGACTCAAAAGGTCAAGTCTTGAAATTGGCTGAACTCTTTAACGCAGAAGATATTTCCTTCAAGCAAATCCTACAAGATGGCAAGCAAGAAGGCAAGGCTCGTATTGTCATCATCACTCATAAAATCAACAAGGCGCAACTTGAAAATATTACAGCAGCTTTGAAGCGTGTATCTGAGTTTGAACTTCTCAACACCTTCAAGGTTTTAGGAGACTAAGATGAAGATTATTGTACCTGCTACAAGTGCTAATGTGGGTCCAGGTTTTGACTCTGTTGGTGTAGCTGTAACTAAGTATCTAGAAATTCAGGTTTGTGAGGAACGTGAAGAATGGATGATTGAGCACCAATTAGGCAAATGGATTCCACGTGATGAACGTAATCTTTTGCTGAAGATTGCTCTACAAATTGTTCCAGATTTACAACCAAGACGTCTGAAAATGGTCAGTGATATTCCGCTTGCACGTGGACTAGGTTCTTCTAGTTCAGTCATCGTTGCAGGGATTGAGCTGGCAAATCAACTAGGAAACTTGAAGCTAAGCAAACATGAAAAATTACAGTTGGCGACTAAGATTGAGGGACACCCTGATAATGTTGCACCTGCTATCTATGGAAATCTCGTCATTGCAAGCTCAGTCGAAGGTCAGGTTTCAGCAGTGGTAGCGCCTTTCCCAGAGTGTGCTTTCCTAGCTTATATTCCAAACTATGAATTGCGAACTCGAGATAGTCGTGGTGTCTTGCCTAAGAAACTATCTTATAAGGAAGCCGTTGCGGCAAGTTCTATCGCCAATGTGGCTATTGCAGCCCTACTGACTGGAGATATGGTCAAAGCAGGCCAAGCCATCGAGAACGATCTCTTCCATGAGCGTTACCGTCAAGAACTGGTGAGAGAATTTGCGACGATCAAGAAAGTTGCCAAGAGAAATGGTGCTTATGCGACCTACTTGTCTGGTGCTGGTCCGACTGTTATGGTCTTGGCTGATCCTGACAAGATGCCTAAAATTAAGGCTGAGCTTGAAAAGCAACCTTTCAAAGGCAAGCTTCATGATTTGCAAGTAGATACTCAAGGCGCTCGCGTCGAAGAAAAATAAACAGAACAATAGGATGGGGAAACTCTCTATTAGAGGGCTTCCTGTCCTTTTTTTGAAAATGAAACATGGGATATGAAATGTTTCCCGTGTTTAGCGACCGCTGGACGGTCAAGGAGGATTTGAAATGGCAGAAATATATTTAGCAGGTGGTTGCTTTTGGGGCTTGGAAGAATACTTTTCACGTATTTCTGGAGTGCTGCAAACAAGTGTTGGTTATGCCAATGGTCAGGTAGAAACCACCAATTATCAACTGATCAAAGAAACAGATCACGCAGAGACTGTGCAAGTCATTTATGATGAGAAGGCGGTCTCGCTCCGTGAGATTTTACTCTATTATTTCCGAGTCATTGATCCTTTATCTGTCAACCAACAAGGGAATGACCGTGGTCGTCAATACCGCACAGGGATTTATTACAAAGATGAAGAGGATTTACCGACTATCAATACAGTAGTTCGCGAACAAGAACTCCTCATCGGTCGTAAAATTGCAGTAGAAGTGGAGAAACTACGTCACTACATCTTGGCTGAAGACTATCACCAAGACTATCTCAAGAAAAATCCTGGTGGCTATTGCCATATCGATGTGAGGGATGCTGAGAAACCACTCATAGATGCCGCCAACTATGAAAAACCTAGTCAGGCAGTTTTAAGAGAAAATTTGTCAGAAGAGTCTTATAAAGTTACCCAAGAAGCAGCGACGGAAGCTCCCTTTAGCAATGCCTATGACCAAACTTTTGAGGAAGGGATTTATGTCGATATCACGACTGGCGAGCCCCTCTTCTTTGCCAAGGATAAGTTTGCCTCAGGCTGTGGTTGGCCAAGCTTTAGCCGTCCTATTTCCAAGGAACTCATTCATTACTACCAGGACTTGAGTCATGGTATGGAGCGAATCGAAGTTCGTTCACGTTCAGGAAATGCTCATTTGGGGCACGTCTTTACAGATGGCCCTCGTGAACTAGGTGGTTTACGCTATTGTATCAATTCTGCATCCTTACGATTCATCGCTAAGGATGAAATGGAAGAGGCTGGCTATGGCTACCTACTTCCATATTTGAATAAGTAAAAAGATGGTGGTTTTTCCACCTTCTTCATTTTGGAAATAGAAGGGACACATGAAACACTTACTTTCTTACTTTAAACCCTACCTCAAGGAGTCTTTCCTAGCGCCCTTGTTTAAGCTACTAGAAGCCGTTTTTGAACTCTTGGTTCCCATGGTGATAGCTGGGATTGTCGACCAATCTATCCCCCAAAAAGATCAGGGTCACCTCTGGATGCAAATGGGTTTCCTCTTTGTTTTTGCGGTTATCGGCGTTTTGGTAGCCTTAGTTGCTCAGTTTTACTCAGCCAAGGCAGCAGTAGGATTTACTAAGGAGTTGACCAATGACCTCTATCGTCATATTCTTTCCTTGCCCAAGGATAGTAGAGACCGTTTAACGACCTCGAGTTTGGTGACGCGTTTGACTTCAGATACCTATCAGATTCAGACAGGAATCAATCAATTCTTGCGCTTGTTTTTAAGAGCGCCTATTATTGTTTTCGGTGCCATTTTTATGGCTTATCGACTATCGCCTGAATTGACCTTCTGGTTTTTGGTCATGGTTGCTATTTTGACCCTTGTCATTGTCGTTTTATCACGTTTGGTCAATCCCCTATACAGTAGTTTGAGAAAGAAAACAGACCAGCTGGTTCAGGAAACGCGCCAACAACTACAAGGGATGCGTGTGATTCGTGCTTTTGGTCAAGAAAAACGAGAAATTGAACATTTCCAAGTACTAAACCAAATCTATATGGCTATCCAAATGAAAACAGGCTACTGGTCCAGTCTCTTGACCCCCTTGACCTATTTGATCGTCAACGGAACTTTGCTGGTGATTATCTGGAATGGTTATATTTCTATCCAGGGAGGCTGGCTCAGTCAGGGTGCCTTGATTGCCCTGATTAACTATCTTCTACAAATCTTGGTAGAGTTGATTAAACTAGCCATGCTGATTAATTCACTCAACCAGTCCTATATATCAGCCAAGCGGATTGAAGAAGTCTTCGCTGAAAAGCCTGAAGATATACTGGCAGAAATTGCTCAAAAAGAAACTACCTCGAACCAGTCCTTACGAGTTGAACACTTGAGCTTTACCTACCCAGATGCTGCCCAACCTTCTCTGAGAGATATTTCTTTTAGAATGAAAGAAGGGGAAATTCTTGGAATCATCGGGGGGACTGGTTCTGGTAAGTCAAGTTTGGTACAGGTCCTACTTGGCCTCTATCCGGCAGATAAGGGAAGCATTTCCCTTTGTCGAGATGGACGTAGTCCTCGCAATCTTTCTGAATGGCGGTCCTGGATAGCCTATGTTCCTCAAAAGGTTGAACTCTTTAAGGGAAGCATTCGTTCTAACTTGACTCTGGGTATGGAAGACCCTGTCTCTGACCAAGAACTCTGGCAGGCTTTGGAAATTGCCCAGGCCAAGGATTTTGTCAGTGACAAGGAAGGACTCTTGGATGCAGAGGTCCAAGCAGGAGGCCGTAATTTCTCAGGTGGGCAAAAGCAACGTTTATCGATTGCCCGGGCAGTCTTGCGTCGAGCACCATTCCTCATCTTGGATGATGCGACTTCGGCTCTTGATACCATTACTGAGTCCAATCTTCTGAAGGCTGTTCAAGATAACCTACCAAACACCAGCTTAATCTTGATTTCCCAACGAACTTCAACCTTGAAAATTGCAGACCAAATTCTTCTCTTGGAGAAAGGGGAGCAATTAGCACTTGGAAATCATAAGGAATTGATGGAGACTAGCCAAGTCTATCGTGAAATCAATGCATCCCAACATGGAAAGGAGGACTAGAATGAAAGGTAAACATGCAAGTCAAACCCTTAAACGATTAGCAAAAGATTTAGCTGGTCATCCCGTCCTTCTTTTCCTGGCTTTCTTGAGTACCATTGCTCAGGTAGCCCTATCAATCTATCTGCCAATCTTGATAGGACAGGTGATTGACCAAGTCCTAGTCGATGGTTCATCCCAGCTATTTTGGCAGATTTTCCTCCAGATGATTTTGGTGGTCATTGGGAATACGCTGGTACAATGGGCCAATCCTCTCCTCTATAATCGACTGATTTTCTCTTATACCAGAGATTTGCGCGAAAAAATCATTGAAAAGCTCCATCGTCTTCCGATTGCCCTTGTAGATAGGCAAGGTAGTGGGGAAATGGTCAGCCGTGTAACGACAGATATCGAGCAGTTGGCAGCGGGTCTGAATATGATTTTTAACCAATTTTTCATAGGAGTTTTGATGATTTTGGTCAGCATCCTTGCTATGCTCCAAATTCATCTATTGATGACTCTCTTGGTTCTGCTCTTAACACCTCTATCTATGGTCATTTCACGTTTTATCGCTAAGAAATCCTACCATCTCTTTCAAAAGCAGACAGAGACTAGGGGGATTCAGACTCAGTTGATAGAAGAATCGCTCACCCAACAGAACATTATCCAGTCCTTCAATGCTCAGGAAGAATTTATCGAGAGACTTCATGAGGCAAATGACAACTACGCAAGTTATTCTCAGTCGGCTATCTTTTATTCATCGACAGTCAATCCTTCCACCCGTTTTGTCAATGCCCTCATTTATGCCCTACTTGCTGGTGTTGGAGCCTTACGTATCATGGCGGGTTCTACTTTGACGGTTGGGCGTTTAGTGACCTTTTTGAACTATGTGCAGCAGTATACCAAGCCTTTTAACGATATTTCATCAGTCTTAGCCGAGTTGCAAAGCGCCTTAGCTTGTGCAGAACGTGTTTATGCTGTTCTAAAAAGTCCAGAGGTTACAGAAACAGGTCTTAAAGAATTGAACAGCGACCAAGTCAAGGGAGCTATTTCCTTTAAACATGTTTCTTTTGGTTACAATACTGAAAAGATCTTGATTAAGAATCTGTCTATTGATATTCCAGCTGGTAGTAAGGTTGCTATCGTTGGACCAACGGGTGCTGGGAAGTCTACCCTTATCAATCTCCTCATGCGTTTCTACCCGATTAACTCAGGAGATATTTTGCTAGACGGTCATTCTATTTACGACTATACTAGAGCATCTCTTCGACAGCAGTTTGGGATGGTGCTCCAAGAAACTTGGCTCAAGCAGGGAACCATTCATGACAATATTGCCTTTGGCAATCCTGATGCTAGCCGAGAGCAGGTCATTGCAGCAGCCAAGGCAGCAAATGCGGATTTCTTTATCCAACAATTACCACAGGGATATGATACCAAGCTCGAAAATGCAGGGGAATCCTTGTCTGTTGGTCAGGCTCAGCTTTTGACCATTGCTCGCGTCTTTCTAGCCATTCCTAAGATTCTGATCTTGGACGAGGCAACCTCATCCATCGATACCCGGACAGAGGTGCTGGTTCAGGATGCCTTTGCCAAACTCATGAAAGGGCGAACAAGCTTTATCATTGCCCACCGTTTATCGACCATTCAAGATGCTGATTTGATTCTTGTCTTGGTCGATGGAGATATTGTCGAATATGGCAATCATGAGGAACTCATGACGAGAAAAGGCAAATACTATCAAATGCAGCAAGCAGCAGCTTTTAGCCCAGAATAATGGGAAAGCCATTATAATGCCTATGAACAAACAAGAAAAGTTGCCTTCGGGTGACTTTTTTGTTACAATAGCTAGAAAAATTATCCAGTATGAATTCCTATTTAGAAAAGGAGCCTATTGATGAAAGTCTTTCAGCATGTAAATATCGTGACTTGTGACCAAGATTTCCACGTCTATTTGGATGGGATTTTAGCTATTAAAGAATCCCAAATCGTCTATGTCGGCCAAGAGAAACAAGAAATCTTAGATCAAGCTGAACAGCTTATAGACTATCAGGGAGCCTGGATCATGCCTGGCTTGGTCAACTGCCATACCCATTCTGCCATGACAGGTTTGAGGGGCATTCGTGATGATAGCAATCTCCACGAATGGCTAGAGGACTATATCTGGCCAGCAGAAGCAGAGTTCATACCAGAGATGACTACAAAGGCCGTCAAAGAGGCGCTAACAGAGATGCTCCAGTCAGGAACGACAACTTTCAATGATATGTACAATCCTAATGGAGTGGATATAGCTGAGATTTATGAGGCAGTCAAGGCATCCAAGATGCGTTGCTATTTTTCTCCAACCCTCTTTTCTTCAGACGTGGAGACGACGGCTGAAACTATAGCCAGAACTCGAGCTGTTATCGAGACAATCAAAGGCTATCAAGACCCAAATTTCAAGGTTATGGTGGCCCCTCATTCGCCCTACAGTTGTAGTCTAGATTTGCTGGAGGCAAGTCTTGAGCTAGCAAAAGAAGAAAACATTCCTCTTCATATCCATGTTGCAGAAACACAGGAAGAGTCAGGCATTATCCTGAAACGTTATGGCAAACGCCCATTAGCCTTCCTAGATGAGCTCGGCTATTTAGACCATAAAGCTGTCTTTGCCCATGGTGTGGAGTTAAATGAAGGAGAAATTGAGCGCCTGGCAGATTCACAAGTAGCTATAGCCCACAATCCTATCAGCAACCTCAAATTAGCATCAGGGATTGCACCAGTCGTTCAACTTCAACAGGCAGGAGTAGCAGTTGGTATTGCGACGGATTCAGTTGCTTCTAACAATAACCTGGATATGTTTGAGGAAGGACGGACTGCAGCACTCTTACAGAAGATGAAGAGTGGTGATGCTAGCCAATTTCCAATCGAAACCGCCCTCAAGGCCCTGACAATCGAGGGTGCTAAGGTGTTAGGAATGGCAGATGAGATTGGAAGTTTGGAAGTTGGCAAGCAAGCTGATTTCCTAGTCATCCAACCCCAAGGAAAAATCCATCTCCAACCCCAAGAAAACATGCTATCTCACCTCGTTTATGCCGTCAAATCTAGTGACGTTAATGATGTCTATATCGCTGGTGAACAAGTCGTGAAAGACGGTCAAGTGCTGACTGTGAACATGCAAAAATAAGCATAAATTTACGAAATCTCATAGGAAATTTCTTGTGAGGTTTTTAAAATTTTGCTAGAAATCAGGCGAGTAGATGTCTTGCAGAAATATATTGATACTAAATTAGCAAAACACCTATTAGATAAAAAAAAAAAATTGTGGTATAATAATAAGATGCAAAAAAAGGAGTATGTATGGACATTTCAGAAATTCGTCAAAAAATTGACGCAAATCGTGAAAAATTAGCTTCTTTCAGGGGGTCTCTTTGACCTCGAAGACTTAGAGGAAGAGATTGCCATTTTGGAAAACAAAATGACAGAACCTGATTTTTGGAACGATAATATTGCGGCCCAAAAAACGTCGCAAGAATTAAACGAACTCAAAAATACCTATAATACCTTCCACAAGATGGATGAGTTGCAGGATGAAGTTGAGATTTTACTAGACTTTTTGGCAGAGGATGAATCCGTTAAGGATGAGCTAGTTGAGAAACTCTCTGAGTTAGATCAGATGATGACCAGCTACGAAATGACCCTTCTCTTGTCAGAACCCTACGATCACAACAATGCCATCCTTGAAATCCATCCTGGTTCAGGGGGGACAGAGGCTCAAGACTGGGGCGATATGCTCCTTCGTATGTATACTCGCTATGGAAATGCCAAAGGCTTCAAGGTTGAGGTCTTAGACTACCAAGCAGGTGATGAGGCAGGAATCAAGTCAGTAACCTTGTCTTTTGAAGGACCAAATGCTTATGGTCTTCTCAAGTCAGAGATGGGAGTTCACCGTTTGGTCCGTATCTCACCATTTGACTCTGCTAAACGTCGCCACACCTCATTTACTTCTGTAGAAGTTATGCCAGAGTTGGATGATACTATCGAAGTTGACATCCGTGAGGATGATATCAAGATGGATACCTTCCGTTCAGGTGGAGCAGGTGGACAAAACGTCAACAAGGTTTCAACAGGTGTCCGCTTGACTCACATTCCGACAGGGATCGTCGTAGCATCAACCGTCGACCGTACTCAGTACGGAAACCGTGATCGTGCTATGAAGATGCTTCAGGCAAAACTCTACCAGATGGAGCAGGAAAAGAAAGCTGCTGAGGTAGACTCGCTCAAGGGTGAGAAAAAGGAAATTACATGGGGAAGCCAAATCCGCTCCTATGTATTTACGCCTTATACAATGGTAAAAGACCATCGTACAAACTTTGAAGTAGCGCAAGTAGATAAGGTTATGGATGGAGACCTAGATGGTTTCATCGATGCTTATCTGAAATGGCGTATCAGTTAAAAGAAAGGAAGTCACATGTCAATCATTGAAATGAGAGATGTTGTCAAAAAATACGACAACGGGACAACAGCCCTACGTGGCATCACTGTAAATATCGATGCAGGAGAATTTGCCTACATCGTAGGACCTTCAGGTGCTGGTAAATCAACTTTTATCCGTGCCTTGTATCGTGAGGTCAAAATCGACAAAGGAAGCTTGCAAGTTGCAGGTTATAACCTCGTTAAGATTAAAAAGAAAGATATTCCGTTCTTGCGTAGAAACGTTGGAGTAGTCTTTCAGGATTACAAACTTTTGCCAAAGAAAACCGTTTATGAGAACATTGCTTACGCTATGGAGGTTGTTGGTGAAAGTCGTCGTAACATCAAAAAACGTGTTATGGAAGTCTTGGACCTTGTCGGTTTGAAGCACAAGGTTCGTTCATTCCCGAATGAACTTTCAGGTGGTGAGCAACAACGTATCGCCATTGCGCGTGCTATTGTAAACAATCCTAAGGTTTTGATTGCCGACGAACCAACAGGAAACTTGGACCCAGATAACTCATGGGAAATCATGAACCTCTTGGAACGTATCAATCTTCAAGGGACAACTGTTTTGATGGCGACCCACAACAGCCAAATCGTAAATACCTTGCGCCACCGCGTTATTGCCATCGAAAATGGTCGCGTGGTACGTGATGAAGCGAAAGGAGAGTACGGATACGATGATTAGTAGATTTTTCCGCCATCTGTTCGAAGCTTTAAAAAGTTTAAAGCGTAATGGATGGATGACCATTGCTGCTGTCAGTTCAGTAATGATTACCTTGACCTTGGTTGCTATCTTTGCTTCAGTTATCTTCAATACTGCGAAATTAGCAACTGATATTGAAAACAACGTCCGCGTCATGGTTTATGTTCGTAAAGACGTTGAAGACAACAGTGAAACCATTGTAAAAGAAGGCCAAACAGTCACGAACAATGACTACCACAAGGTCTATAACGCCCTTAAAGCTCTGCCAGCTGTTAAAAATGTAACCTTCTCAAGTAAAGAAGAGCAGTACCAAAAGCTGACTGAAACTATGGGTGATGAGTGGAAGGTGTTTGAAGGAGATGCAAACCCTCTTCATGATGCCTATATCGTAGATACCAATTCACCAAGTGATGTAAAACCTGTAGCTGAAGAAGCTAAGAAAATCGAAGGTGTCTCTGAAGTTCAAGACGGTGGTGCCAATACCGAACGTCTCTTCAAGTTGGCTTCCTTCATCCGTGTATGGGGATTGGTCATCGCAGGACTCTTGATCTTCATCGCAGTCTTCTTGATTTCAAATACCATCCGTATTACCATCATTTCACGTAGCCGTGAAATCCAAATCATGCGTTTGGTTGGTGCCAAGAACGGTTATATCCGTGGCCCATTCTTGTTAGAAGGTGCCTTTATCGGATTGTTGGGAGCAGCTCTCCCATCAGCATTGGTTTACTTTATCTATAACCGAGTGTTCCAATCTGTCAACCCATCCTTGGTTGGTCAAAACCTATCTTTGATTACACCGAATACCTTTATTCCATTGATGATCGGTCTCTTGTTCCTCATCGGAATCTGTATCGGTTCACTTGGTTCAGGAATCTCAATGCGTAGATTCTTGAAAATCTAAGTCACATAACTGGATAAAACACATAAAAAAGTGGAATGTCATCAAGACTTCACAGATCTTGATGCCCCGCTTTTTCTTTTGGTCTTGGTGCTCAGTCGCTTGCCAATTTTGGCTAAAGAGTGTATGATAGGAAAGGACCTTTTTACTAATATGAAAAATGAACAATGAATGAGGAAAAGATGAAACAATTTTTAGAAAAGGCGAGTATTCTCTCCCTATCACTAGTATTGATTACGTCGTTTTCAATCTCTAGTGCTCTGCCAGCCATGTTTGACTATTATCAGGGCTATTCGACAGGTCAAGTGGAGCTCTTGGTTAGCCTTCCTTCCTTTGGGATTATGGCTATGCTTCTCCTAAATGGAGTGCTAGAACGCCTCTTCCCTGAACGCCTCCAATTAACCTTGGGGCTCTTGATTTTATCGATTAGCGGGACTGCGCCTTTCTGGTATCAGGGTTACTATTTTGTCTTTGCGACTCGCCTACTTTTCGGGCTTGGTGTCGGTATGCTCAATGCCAAGGCTATCTCCATCATCAGTGAACGCTACCACGGAAAGACCCGCATCCAAATGCTTGGTTTTCGTGGGTCAGCCGAAGTCGTAGGAGCATCCATCTTAACCTTAGCAGTTGGTCAACTATTAGCATTTGGCTGGACAGCTAGCTTTTTGGCCTATGCGGCTGGTTTGGTGGTCTTGGTTCTCTTTCTCCTCTTTGTTCCTTATGGACATGGCGAGGACCACCATGCTATGCATAAAAGTGAAGTGGCAGAGCAGCTGACTCCATCCATGAAACGTCTGATTTTCTTTTTAGCCATTGCAGCGTCTGTCATCGTTTGTACCAACACAGCTATCACCTTCCGTATCCCTAGTCTCATGATTGAGGCGGGTTTTGGGGATGCTCAGTTGTCCAGTTTGGTACTTAGTGCCATGCAGTTGATTGGGATTCTAGCTGGAATCAGCTTTTCTTTCCTGATCTCGACCTTCAAGGAAAGACTTCTATTGGTCGCTGGTGTCACTTTTGGGATAGGGCAAATCATCATTGCTCTTTCCCCATCACTCTGGGTGGTGGTTGCAGGTTCTATCTTGGGAGGATTTGCCTACAGTATCGCTCTGACGACAGTCTTTCAGTTGGTTTCTGAGAAAATTCCTGCAAAACTCCTCAACAAAGCAACTTCATTTGCTGTTTTGGGATGTTCTTTTGGAGCATCATTAACACCCTTCGTTCTTTCAGGGATTGGCTTGGTGACTATGGATGGTCGAATGACCTTTATTATCCTAGGAGCATGGATGATTGCAACATCAGTCATTGTTTCTATTTTATTGAAAAAAGAAGTTTAACAAAAAACTCAAGGATGTAAGTTCCTTGAGTTTTTTTATTTATTAGAAAGCATCTGCCAAAAAATATCGATGATATAAGTCAAGCCATAGGTATAAACAACTAAGGTAAAAGGCTTTGTCAAGATGATGATAGTCATATAGCGTTTGAAGCTCATTTTAGTCAGGGCAGCCAGCATGCAGAGAAAGTCGGCAGGGCTGATAGGCCAGATCATCATAAAGATAAAGAAACGGTCAAAGCGATTACCCTTGTCTAACCAGCCGATATATTTGTCGTAGGTTCGTTTGCTGACGACCGACTGGACAAAGGGAGCCCCGTAGAGTCGGACTAGGTAAAAGATAATGGCACAACCAATGACGATACCAATGTAGTTATAGATAGTACCCACGATATGTCCATAGATGAAAACACCCGCAACGGATGTCAGAGCACCAGGGATAATGGGAACAACTGTCTGTAAAATCTGTAAAAAGATAAAGAGTGGTGGACCCCAGACACCAGCCTGTTGGATAAATTCAGATAGGGTTTCTTTTGATTGCAAGATCCCCGCCTGATAGGCCCAGATACAGAAAATCAAGGTACCGACACCGCCTGCTATAGATGAGATATTAATAACTTGCTGCAGCAGGGGAGAGACAGCTTTCATTTGTTTATCGGATGACATGTAAACTCCTCGCTAATAGTATGATTCTACTATACCATATTTTGAGGAGAAAGACTACATGGGAAACTTCGTGTGACTTAGTCTCAAGTATGGTAAAATGGGAATAAGAAAATGACAGCTTAGAATGAGGAAAATCATGTTAGGATTGAAGTTTAATGGCACTTGGCGCAACTATCAAAAGCAGGTCTTAGAAAACTTTCAAGAATACCAGGCAGATGGCCATGTCCACTTGGTGGCAGCGCCTGGTTCAGGGAAAACAACCATTGGGATTGAGTTGATTGCTCGCTTTGATAAGCCAGCTCTGGTTTTAGTGCCGACGGTTACCATTCGGGAACAATGGGTGGATAGGATTCGCCAGGCCTTTTTAGAGGATGAGAACCAGGTCACAAGTCTCGTGTCTCAAAATCTCAAGGACATGAAGCAAATCACCATTGCCACCTATCAAGCTTTTCACAGTGCTATGCAACAGGTGCAATCTCAAGAAGATAACGGCGAGGTTGAGGATTTTGTAGGCTTTGACCTGCTTGCCAGACTCAAAGAAAGGGGTGTCGAAACCCTCTGTCTGGACGAATGCCATCACTTGAGAAATGAATGGTGGAAAAGCTTAGAAGACTTCCGTAAAAACTACCAGCAACTGCAAGTCATCTCTCTTACTGCGACACCGCCTTATGACAGTGAACCAGAACTCTGGGATCGCTATCTCCAGATGTGTGGCGAGATTGACCAAGAAATCACAGTCCCAGAACTGGTCAAGGAAGACACTCTTTGCCCTCATCAGGACTTTGTCTATATCTGTTTTCCGACTAAGGAAGAGGACAAGCGCTTGGAAGAGTTTGAGGACACCAAGTGGCAGTATGTCAGTCAACTAGTCCTTGATCCTGACTTCCAAGAGTTGATTCGGAGTTCCAAGGTTCTCAAAGGGGAAATCTCTGCGGATATGCTCCTTGAGGATCCCAAGTATCTCTCAGCCCTCCTCATTTATCTACAGGCTCAAAAGCAGGAAATTCCCAAGCATCTACAAGATTTACTGGGAGCTGAAGGCTTGCCTGCCCTTAATTACTACTGGCTAGAAGTTCTCTTGCAAGGCCTTCTATATCAGACTCCTGACTGGTATGAGGATCCGCAGGAGACAAGGAAAAAGATAGAAGCAGAACTGAAATCAAGAGGACTGATTGAAAAACGTCAAGTTCTCTTGGTCAAATCCAAGGCCAATGACCAAATCCTCAACCAATCTCTAGGAAAACTAGCTGGGATTGCATCTATCTTTGAGACCGAGTATGCTAGTCTAGGAAAGGACTTGAGACAGTTGGTCTTGGCAGACTATATTCGCAAGGACTTTGCCAGTTATCTGGGAGATGCCCAGGCACCAATCACGCAATTAGGCGTCCTCCCGTACTTTGAAACTATTCGCAGAAGTGCACAAAAGCAAGGCTTGTCTGTCCCTATAGCAGTCCTTTCTGGTAGTGTCGTGATCATACCTGCTAGTGTCAAGGCAGAACTTCAAACACTCATCCCAAACACTAGCTTAAGCTTCTCTGCCATTGGAAAGCTTGATCAAGAGTCCTATCTCCAAGTAGGCTTTCCATCTAGCTTTAAAGGGATGGTCGCAGCAGTGACCGAACTCTTCCAACGTGGTTCTATCCAGGTCTTGGTCGGAACCAAGTCTCTCTTGGGAGAAGGATGGGATGCACCTTGTGTCAACTCTCTCATCCTCGGAAGTTTTGTCGGAAGCTTTATGCTCAGCAATCAGATGCGGGGCCGTGCCATCCGTATCTGGCCAGGGCATCCAGATAAGACTAGTAATATCTGGCACCTAGTAGCCATCAAACCGTACAAAAATCCAGCCTTTTCTAAGGAGGATCAAGAGGAACTAGACCTCAATCCATATCAGGACTTACAAACCCTTGCCCGTCGTATGGACCATTTCCTTGGCTTGTCCTATAAGGAAGATACCATTGAAACAGGTCTGGATCGCTTGAACTTTCCTGAGTTCCCATTTAAGAAAAAGAAACTCGAAGACTATAACGAGAAGATCATGGAACTATCCAAAGATCGTGCCTCCCTTCGTAAAAAATGGCAGGAATCTCTCATTGTTGCTGACAAGATTGAGATTGTTAACGAAGTGGCGACCGACAGCAAACGAATCCCTCTGCTTGCTCTAGCGGATGCTGAAAGGTGGCTTCGCTATGCTCTGATGATATCTGCTATCAGTATTCTAGCCTATGTATTTAGGATAAGCTTCTTTGCCTTACCATGGTTGACAGCTCTCTGTGTCCTTTTCCTAGCCATCACAGCCTTTCGCTATTACAGCTACAAGAGTCCTTATAAACGCTTGCGCCAGATCGGTGAAGCTATTCGCAAAGCCATGGTGACTGTCGGGCATTTGTCTGATGACCAGTCGCGCGTGCAGGTCGATGAGGACAAGGAAAGCTTTAACATCTTTGCCTATCTAAAAGGTGGCAGCATGCGAGATAAGGAACTCTTTTCAAGGGTTTTAGGAGAATTCTTTGCCCCTGTGGACAATCAACGCTACCTCTTAGTCGCTCAAAAAGCACCAGTCGGCCAATCCAAGTATTTCGTAGTTCCTAGCCTCTTTGAAAAACGCAAGGAAGATTCCCAGCTCATCCAAAATGCCGTCGCACCGCATATAGGCAACTACCAACTCGTCTACACTCGCAACGAAGCAGGCCGAAAAATCCTACTCGAAGCCAGACTCAAATCCCTAGCCAACAAAAATGACCGCATCATCACTAAAAAGAAGGTTAAGAGTGCGTTGAAGTAGGGGGAAGACTATTTATATAAAGAAAAAAGGAAATAATTATGACAGAGACAATTCTAATTTTAGGCAATGGATTTGATATTGCAATGGGGCGAAAAACGAAGTATACCGATTTTATTGAGTTTGAAAAACAATTATTTTCTAATCGCGATAAGAAATTGATAGAGTTTCTAAAAGTTAAAAATATAAGGATTGATAAATACAAAGATAATTTGTATTTGAAATTTATTAATGAAAATAGAGATAGACTTGGAGAAAATTGGTCTAACCTTGAAATTATGATTTCACAACTAGCAGATGCGATAATGTATTATAAGGAGAATAATGATTTACTATTCAAAGTTACTACTACAGGACAAACTGGGTTACTGGAGGAGAAATTATTACAAGAAAAAAATTATAGGTCAAAATTATATATTTCAGATTTGTTTTTTTCACTATTTCATGGAAAAGGCTGGAGTTCTTTAGAAAGAGAAGTTGCATTGGATAAATTAAATAATGAATTTATCCGGCAACTTGATTTACTAATTGAACTACTAGAAATCTATCTGTCGTATTTAGATTATATAGATTTTGAGATTCGAGGAATTGAAGCAAGACCAACAGCTTTAGATGCAGTACCTAATTTATCACATACCTATGTTTTAAACTTTAATTATACCAACACGTCAGCTTATTTATTTGAAACTGTTGAAGAAAGAACTCATTTTATACATGGCCGAATTGATTTAGATAGAACTTTCAGTCAAATCAATACTATAGTCTTTGGAATTGAGGATAAGGGAAATGATGTTAATAGTGATTTGATTCCATACCAGAAATATTATCAAAGAGTTGTTAAAGAAACAAGCAATAAATTTGAGATGTTTTTTCTCTCAAGCTATTTTGTTGAATATTTACATGTGCCGGGTACAGAAAACAGTTTCCGTCACGAACATAAAGCGGCTAAAAATATAATTATTTTTGGCCATTCAGTAGATCCTTTAGATAAAGAGATATTTCAAAAATGTTTTGAATTAGCAAAGATAGGTGAGTATCCTTATCGATTTATTTTCACTTATTTTGATGAGCAAGCTAAACGTTCAATTATTAAGAATCTCGCAATCATCCTTGGCAAAGAAAAACTGATAGAATTAACAGGGACACAGAATGTTGTATTTGTAAAGAGTGATGATAAGGATGGTATGAAAGAGGTCCTGATTCCTTAATAAAGTCAAAAAGTAATTAAATTTTTAGAAAACAATAGTAAAATTTTTTTAAAAAATTTAGTACCCCACTCGATCTATTCATGTCGAGTGGTTTTTCTTAGTTCGATTGTTTTTTACTGTCTAAAATATGATAAAATAGAAAGGATAATACATTAATTAAGGGAAGTAAAAATGGCAAATAAAGAAAGTGCAGAGCGTAAGGAGCTTCACCGTAAAATATGGGCGATTGCGGACGATGTTCGTGGGGCTGTAGACGGTTGGGATTTCAAGCAATACATATTGGGAATTTTATTCTATCGCTTTATTTCTGAGCATATGGCAGACTATTTTGATCACGCTGAGCATGAGGCTGGCGATTTAGAATTCAGTTATGCTGAATTGAGTGACCAAGAAGCTGAGCAAGATTTCAAACCAGGGACAGTTGAGGATAAAGGTTTCTTTATTCTTCCAAGTCAATTATTTGAAAATGTCGTCAAGAATGCGTCACAAAATGAAAATTTAAACGAAGATTTAGCCAATATTTTCCAAGACATTGAAAAATCGGCGATTGGATTCAAGTCAGAGGATGATATCAAAGGCTTATTTGATAACTTGGACACACGAAGCAACATCCTTGGTGGAACTGTTCCAGAAAAAAATAAACGCCTTTCTGATATCCTAAATGGTATCAATAGTATTAACTTTGGCAACTTTGAGGAAAATGACATTGATGCCTTTGGGGATGCCTATGAGTTCTTGATTTCCAACTATGCGAGCAATGCTGGTAAAAGTGGTGGTGAATTTTTCACACCTCAGACAGTGTCTAAATTGCTGGCTCGTTTGGTAATGGTTGGTAAGGACAAAATCAACAAGGTTTATGACCCAACATGTGGCTCGGGTTCACTCTTGCTTCAGATGAAAAAGCAATACGAAGACCATATTCTAGAAGATGGATTTTTCGGTCAAGAAATCAATATGACCAACTATAACTTGGCTCGTATGAATATGTTCTTACATAATATCAACTACAACAACTTTGATATTAAGCGAGGAGATACCCTTTTAAATCCTCAGCATTTGGATGAAAAACCTTTTGATGCTATTGTTTCTAACCCTCCATACTCAGTCAAGTGGGTGGGAGATGGAGACCCAACTCTTATCAACGATGACCGTTTTGCGCCAGCTGGTAAATTAGCTCCTAAGTCAAAAGCTGACTTTGCCTTTATCATGCATAGTCTCAATCACTTATCTAACAGAGGTCGAGCAGCCATTGTTTGTTTTCCAGGTATTTTCTATCGTGGTGGTGCTGAGAAGACCATTCGTCAGTATCTAGTAGATAACAACTTTGTTGAAGCAGTGATTGCACTTCCTGAAAATCTCTTCTTTGGAACCTCTATCGCAACCACTATTTTAGTGTTGGCGAAGAATAAACTAGAAAATAAAACACTTTTTATCGATGCGAGCAAGGAGTTCAAAAAAGAGACCAATAACAATGTCTTGACGGATAGTAATATTGAGCATATCGTTGAATTATTTACTAACTACCAAAGTGTAGACTATAAAGCAGCTCTTGTTGATAATGAAGTGATTGGTTCGGAGCAGGATTACAATCTTTCTGTCTCTACCTATGTTGAACAAGAAGATACACGTGAAAAGATTGATATTGATGTTCTCAATCAAGAAATCGCTGAGACCGTCACTAAGATTGACTACTTACGTGCTGAGATAGATAAGATTGTAGAGAAACTAGGAGGTAAATGATGAATATCCTAGAAGAAATCCAAAACTGTCCCGTTGAGTGGAAAGAGTTGGGGGAAGTGACTGATACTGTTACAAGTCCAGTAAAATTAACTAAAAAGGAGTATAAAGTATCAGGGGAAATACCAATTGTTGATCAAGGGGAACAATTCATTGCAGGTTTTTCAGATTATGGAAAATATCTGAAAAAGGATGAATATATTATTTTTGGGGATCACTCAGAGCATGTAAAATATATAGATTTCGCTTTTGTTCAAGGAGCTGATGGTTTAAAAATTTTGAAACCTAAGAGTGGCATAAAAGCAAAATATATATACTATTGCTTTTGTAATTTTTATAAGAAAGAAGGAAATTATAAAAGACATTGGAGTAAAGCAAGAACTACTCTTATACCAATTCCTCAAAGTGAAGAAATTCAAGAAAAAATCGTGCAAATACTTGACAAATTTACCGATTATGTTACAGAATTGACCTCAGAATTGACCTCAGAATTGACCTCACGTAAAAAGCAATATTCTTATTATCGAGATAAACTTTTGTCCTTTGAGGATGAGGTTTATCAGGTTGAGTGGAAGACAATCCTAGATGTTTCTAAAAAGGTAACGTCTGGAGGGACACCAGATAGATCAAATAGTTTATATTATGGCGGTTCAATTCCTTGGCTTAGAACTCAAGAGGTAGATTTTCGGGAGATTTATGGTACAGAATTAAGTATAACAGAAGAAGGTCTAGCGAATTCATCAGCTAAATGGATTGAAAAAAATGCGGTTATAGTGGCTATGTATGGAGCAACTGCTGCGAAAGTAGGTATTGCCAAGATTCCATTAACAACAAATCAAGCATGTTGTAACATTGAGGTAGATGAAGATATAGCAAATTATCGTTATGTTTACCACTGGTTGACTTATAATTACGAAGCATTAAAATCAATGGGACAAGGATCGCAATCTAATATTAATGCGGGGGTGATAAAATCATTCAAAATCCCAGTCCCTTCCCTCGAAATCCAATCTCGCATTATTCAAGTTTTAGACAACTTTGATACGGTTTGTAACGACTTAAATATTGGACTACCCAAAGAGATTGAACTACGTCAAAAACAGTACGAATATTTCCGAGAAAAACTCTTGACATTCGTCGCCGAAGGCGAGTACACTGACAGTACAGTACAGTACAGTACAGACAAGACATCATTAGGCTCTTGAACTGGGTATTTGGACCAATTCGGGTGAATTTGGGGCAAGTCATCAATTTACAACGAGGGAAACGTCTTGTTAGAAATCAGCTAACTACTTCAGGAAGTTTTCCGGTTTATCAGAACAGTTTGACACCTTTAGGATATTTTACATATTCAAACAGATCAAAAGGAACTAGTTTTATTATATGTGCAGGAGCAGCTGGTGAAATTGGGTATAGCGATACGGACTTTTGGGCAGCAGATGATGTCTATACACTAGAGACATCAGATATTATTTCAGATAAGTTTATGTATTATGTTTTGTTAAGTAAGCAAGATAGGCTCAAATCACAGGTTCGAAAGGCAAGTATACCTAGATTATCTAAGGATGCTATTGATAAAGTTACTTTTTATCTACCATCCCTTGCTGAACAAGAAAGAATCGTCTCTATTCTTGACCATTTCAACACCTTAACCAACTCTCTTTCTGATGGCCTCCCAAAGGAAATTGAACTAAGACAGAAACAGTACGAATACTGGAGAGAACAATTATTAAACTTTACTAGATAAATTCCTTAATCATATCGAAATAGAATCTCAATTAAAACAAAAAAGGAAGCATGCTATGGTTGATTATTCAAAAATACATGAAGTAATTGCGGAAACAAATGAAGGGATTCTCTTGGCTGAGTATCAACCAGAGTATCGTACGGATAGAGAATATCAGACAGAGGCTGATTTAGAAAATCAGTTAATTTCTGATTTGGTAAATCATCTCAACTATGAACGCTTAAATATTCATACACCTGAAGAGCTCTTAGCAAATGCTAAGGTGCAAATAGAAAAACTGAATAAGGTGACTTTTACGGATGCGGAGTGGGATCGCTTTGTAGTAGAGTATCTGGATTGTCCCAATGAAGGGTTAGTTGAAAAAACTCGAAAAATCCAAGAGAATTATATCTATGATTTTGTCTTTGATGATGGACGAATTAAAAATATTTTCATTCTTGATAAGAAAAACATTCACAACAACAGCATGCAGGTCATCAACCAAGTGACCCAAGTGGGTAGTCATACCAACCGTTATGATGTTACTATTTTAGTGAATGGTCTGCCGTTAGTTCAGATTGAATTGAAGAGACGAGGGGTTAGTCTTAAAGAAGCTTTTGAACAAATCCATAGATATAGCAAGGAAAGTTTCAATAGCGAAAATTCTTTATACAAATACATTCAAATTTTTGTTATTTCAAATGGAACCTATACACGCTACTTTGCAAATACGACAGCTCAAAATAAAAATCATTATGAGTTCACTTGTGAATGGGCAGACCGTAAAAATAAAACCATTCACGATTTAGAAGACTTTACTGTCACTTTCTTGAGTAAGCGAGTCCTCTTGGAAGTCTTGACCAAGTATTGTGTCTTTGATGCTGATAATACCTTACTCATCATGCGCCCTTATCAGATAGCAGCAACGGAGAGTATTTTACGAAAGATTCATTCCACAAATGAAATGAAGAATTTCGGTACAATCAATGCTTGTGGCTATATCTGGCATACGACTGGTTCTGGGAAAACTCTGACTAGTTTTAAGACCGCTCGTTTAGCAACAGAGTTGGACTATATTGACAAAGTGATTTTTGTGGTGGATAGAAAAGACCTTGACTATCAAACCATGAAGGAATATCAAAAATTCCAACCAAATTCAGTCAATGGTAGTAACAATACGAAAGAACTCCAACGTAGTATTGAAGAAAATGATGGAAAAATTGTTGTCACAACCATTCAAAAATTAAATAAGTTTATCACTGCGAATCCAAATCATGAAATCTACAGTAAGAAATGTGTCTTGATTTTTGACGAGTGTCACCGCTCCCAGTTTGGAAAGGCACAAAAGCGTATCAAAAAAGCTTTTAAACAGTATGCTCTATTTGGTTTTACAGGCACTCCGATTTTCCCAGAAAATAGCTTAACAGGAGAAACAACACAAGAGGTTTTTGGAGAGCAACTTCATAACTACGTTATCACAGATGCTATTCGAGATAAAAAAGTGTTGAAGTTCAAAGTCGACTATAACTATATCAAGCCTGAAATCAATAAGTATAGAGAAGCAGAAAAGGCAATCGGTCGAGAGCTCGATGAGAAGAAACTCAAAAAGATGGAGAAGGAACTACTTTTGCATCCTGAACGGATTGCAACCATCACAGAGTACCTGTTGAGAGTTTATAATGACAAAACGCACCGAAATCAACACTACACTCACAAACAAAAACAACTGTCTGGATTTAATGCCATGCTGGCTGTACAAAGTATTGAAGCTGCGAAATTATACTATGAAGAACTTCAGCGACAACAAGCGGCATTACCAGAAGCTAAGCGTTTGAAGGTCGCGACTATCTTTAGCTTTGCGCCTAACGAAGAACAGTCAGCGTATGGAGAAATTCAAGATGAAGAGCTAGACCCTCAAGATACAGCCATGCCTCTTTCGTCTAAAGAGTTTCTTTCTAAGGCAATCTACGACTATAATCAAATGTTCAAGACCAACTTTTCGACTGATGGGAAAGAGTTTCAAAATTACTATCGTGACCTTTCTAAACGAGTTAAGTCCAAGGAAGTGGATTTGTTGATTGTAGTGGGTATGTTCTTGACAGGTTTTGATGCTCCGACTATGAATACTCTCTTTGTTGATAAAAACCTACGTTATCATGGTTTGATTCAGGCTTTTTCTAGAACCAACCGAATTTTTAACAAAGTTAAACCTTTTGGGAATATCGTATGTTTCCGTGATTTAGAAAAAGCTACTCAAGAAGCTATTAGAACCTTTGGGGATACCAATAAACTTGATATTATCTTAGAAAAAAGTTTTAGCGAATACATGGATGGTTTCGTGGATCAGGTAACTGGTATCAAGGTTAAAGGTTATACAGAAGTTTGTCAGGAAATTCTGGAAAGATTCCCGAACCCACAAGAAATAGAAACAGAACGTGATAAAAAAGAGTTTGTTAAATTATTTGGTGAGTTTCTGAAGCTAGATAACGTTCTTCGAAATTATGATGAATTTCAGGAAATCGAAAAGTCTATCTCTGAAGGTTATCTCCAAGATTTAAGAAGCTCTTACGTGGAAATTCGAGATGAATTCTTAAACCTTAAAAACTATGAAAGAACGAAAGATCTAGGTGTTGACCTTTCAGATATTGAATTTGAGATTGAGCTCTTAAAAACGGACGAGATTAATCTGGACTATATACTCGCATTAATTGTTGAAAAATCGAAGAACTCTGAGTCTAAGGAAGCAATGAAATCTGAAGTTAGCCGTGTTATTCGGTCAAGTATTGATATTCGTGCTAAGGAAGAGTTGGTGATTGGCTTTATCAATGATACTGATTTAGCGAGTCTGAAAGACCATGATGAAATTATCAATGCATTCTATGCTTATGGTAAAGAACGTAAAGCAGTCGCTATTCGTGAATTAGCAGAATCTGAAAATCTTGTAAAAGATTATCAATTATTCATTGATCGATCTATTCAACGTGGTTATGCTGAGAATAGTGGAGCTGATCTGGATTCGATTATTCCACCGACTACCCGTAGACAAGGAGCTCGTGAACGTAAGAAACAAGAAGTTTTACATCAGATTCAAACATTAGTAGAGATTTATTCAGGAATTTAGTAAAGTGGACGTTAGATTCATCTAAAAATCAATTCGCTCATTTTAAAAATACAACTTTGTTTCCGTATTTCCTGGGAACTAGTAAAAAGTTAGGAGAAATATGGGAAATAACAACCAACGTGCCCTTTGTCAGCAACTCTGGGCGGAAAATAAATACCTTGTTTTGAGCCATTCTAGCAATATTTACAAGGATATTCGCCAGTATCTCAAGCAAGAAGTGGTGGAGCTGAGTCAGGTTCAAGAGATGATTGACCGTGCCTGCCAGATTCCAGAGCACAGGGGTCAGGTTTGCAATGCTTTTCAGCATATTTGGGGCTATTTTAAAAAGAACGCCAGTCCTGATGAGCGCAAAGACTATATGCTCTTGCTGGATCGCTATCGCTTTGGTCAAGCTTCTAAGGAAGATTTGATTGCAAGGACTCGAGATTTGCTGGAGCGTTACCCAAATGCTTATCTGCAAGATTCTACCTTGTTGAAAGGAGACTCCCATGAGACTTTGGCATGAGGCTTTGATTTCACAACTTCCCCGTCCTCAGCTCTTAGGACAACATCGAGAGTGCTGTGCCCTGCGTGGGAATGGCTGGGGCAGAAAGCATGCAACGGTTGACTATGTCTTTACCCATTCGCCCTATCGTCTCTATGCCTATCATCGTTTGATCATGGAGGAGATGGCTAGCCGTGGCTACAAGGTCAGTCCAGAGTGGCTGGACAAGAACTACCGAGGCAAGACCTGTCCTTCCTATGAAGACTTAGCAGAGGAAAAGCTGAAAAGTCCCATCTATAGCGAGCATGACGCTGCCTACTATGAGGAGTGTCTGGCTAATCTCAGAGAGAAGGGGATCGAGCTGGAGTAAGAGTCAGGATTAGCTCCACTTTATAACTCTTTTCGTATTTTTTCGAATAATAAAAATGAGATCTTTAGAATGATTCTAAGGTCTTCTTTTAATAAGTATTTGGATTTACTTTTAATAACTTTTAAGTTATAATTTAAAAAAGCCAAGCGTGAACTGAAGGACTTAAAAGAAAGAGGAGTAAGTGATGAAAAATAGTGCCATTGGGAGTAACTGGAAGGATGTTCGGTCTCAACTTTTTACCAAGGAGGAAATCCTTGAAAGTGATATGCGGGTGGCAATTATGAGTGAATTGATTGAAGCTAGACGTGAGCAAGGAATTAGTCAGAAAAAGCTAGAAGAACTTAGTGGAGTGAGCCAGCCTGTCATAGCCAGGATGGAAACCGGCAAGACCAGTCCTCAGTTGGATACCGTCTTAAAAGTTCTAGCCAGTTTAGGCAAGACACTCGCAGTTGTCCCACTTGAACAGGAAAAAGGTTGATAGGGATGGAATGACATGGTTTGCTAAAATCATCTACTGGATAATTTTACCTCCCGTCCGCACTTTTCAGGGAAATATCAGAATTACAAAAGAAAACTAACCTATAGTCTTTTCTAATAACAAGTCATAGTCAGCTTTCAGATTACTGGAATTTTACAATAAATGTAGCAACCTTGAAAGGTTACTAATCTATATCTATCAAAGGATTTGGGGAATCTTCTCCAAATCTTTTTTTGTCCTTTGAAAAAAGATATAGTTTCAAACTATATCAAAGCCTAATTTTTTACAATTATACAGACGCTTTCTTTTCTGTTAAGATAGTTTCAACAACAATTTTTGGAGGACAAAACATGTCAACTACAATTATCGGTTTCCCACGTTTGGGTGAATTCCGCGAATTAAAATTTACAACTGAAAAATACTTTAGAAAAGAAATCTCAGAAGAAGAACTTTTGGCTGCTGCGAAAGAATTGCGTGCAAAACACTGGAACATCGTTAAAGAAAAAGGCATCACTGAAATCCCATCAAATGACTTTTCTCACTATGACAACTTCCTTGATGCTGCTTTCCTTTTTAACGTAGTTCCTGCATCTGTTCAAAACTTGGACTTGTCAGATCTTGAACGCTACTTTGCTTTGGGACGTGGTTACCAAGGAGAAAAAGGGGATGTTCGTGCCCTTCCGATGAAGAAATGGTTTAACACTAACTACCACTACATCGTTCCTAAATTTGAAAAAGACACTCAAGTCAAATTGGCTGGTCACAAGATTTTCGATGAGTTCCAAGAAGCTAAAGAGCTTGGTCTTAACACTCGTCCTGTTCTTGTAGGTCCATTCACTTTCCTTCAATTGTCAGACTTTGAAGAAGGCGTGAAAGCAGAAGATTTCGTGGATAGCTTAGTAGCTGCTTACCAAGATGTTTTTGCGAAATTGGCTGAACTTGGTGCAACTCGTATCCAACTCGATGAAGCTGCTCTTGTCAAAGACTTGACAGAAGAAGAAAAAGCACTCTTCTTGAACATCTACAACAAACTCTTGGCTGATAAAAAAGGTCTTGAAGTCTTGCTTCAAACTTACTTCGGTGACGTTCGTGACGTCTACGCTGACCTTGTGAAATTGCCAGTAGATGCAATCGGTCTTGACTTTGTGGAAGGTAAGAAAACTCTTGAACTCGTTAAAGGTGGCTTCCCAGCTGACAAGACTCTCTATGCAGGTATTGTCAATGGTAAGAACATCTGGCGTAACAACTACGAAAAGAGCTTGGCTATTCTTGAGCAAATCCCAGCTGAAAATATCGTTTTGACAAGCTCATGCTCACTTCTTCATGTGCCATTTACAACTGCTAATGAAGATTTTGAACCAGCTATTTTGAACCACTTTGCATTTGCAGTTGAAAAATTGGATGAGATCCGTGACTTGGATGCTATCCGCAACGGTCAAGGTGCAGAAGCTCTTGCAGCAAACAAAGAACTCTTTGCGACTGAACGTGTTGGTGAAAATGCTGAACTTCGTGCGCGTATCGCTGGATTGACTGACGCAGACTACACTCGTTTGCCAGCCTTTGCAGAACGTGAAGCAATCCAAGAAGAAGCATTCAAACTTCCAGCTCTTCCAACAACAACAATCGGTTCATTCCCTCAAACTAAGGAAGTTCGTGCGAAACGTTTGGCCTTCCGTAAGGGTGAATTGTCACAAGAAGAATACGATGCCTTCCTTGCTGAAACGATCGACGAATGGATCAAATGGCAGGAAGAAGTTGGATTTGACGTGCTTGTACACGGTGAATTCGAGCGTAACGACATGGTTGAGTACTTCGGTCAAAACTTGTCAGGTTACCTCTTCTCTAAGAACGGTTGGGTACAATCATACGGTATGCGTGGGGTTAAACCACCAATCATCTGGGGTGATGTGACTCGTCTCAACCCTATCACTGTGAAATGGTCTAGCTACGCACAAAGCCGTACGGACAAACCTGTTAAAGGTATGTTGACTGGACCTGTTACAATTCTTAACTGGTCATTCCCACGTGAAGACATCTCTATCAAGGATTCTACTCTTCAAATCGCTCTTGCAATCAAGGATGAAGTTCTTGACCTTGAAGCTGCAGGCGTGAAAATCATCCAAATCGACGAGGCTGCTCTTCGTGAGAAATTGCCACTCCGTCGTAGCGACTGGTACGAAGACTACCTTGACTGGGCTATTCCAGCCTTCCGCTTGGTACACTCAACAGTAGCACCAGATACACAAATCCACACTCACATGTGTTACTCAGAATTTACAGATATCATCCCAGCTATCGACAACATGGATGCGGACGTTATCTCATTTGAAGCTAGCCGTTCAAATCTTGAAATCTTGGACGAACTTAAAGCTCAAAACTTCCAGACAGAAGTGGGTCCTGGAGTTTACGATATCCACTCTCCTCGTGTGCCTAACGAAGGCGAAATCGACCACACAATCGAAGCTATCCTTGCCAAAGTTCCAAGCAAGAAAGTATGGATCAACCCTGACTGTGGTTTGAAAACACGTGGTATCCCAGAAACGAAAGAAAGCTTGATCCGCCTTGTAGACGCTGCGAAAGCTGCGCGTGAGAAATTGTAAGAAAAGACAGTTCTCTCTACACGGTTGATCAGTAAGAAATCAACTAGAAAAGGTTCATACATATGTCACGTCAAACACCGTCCCTCTCATTTGAAGTTTTCCCTCCAAACCCAGAAGTAGGCAATGACAAAATTATTGCAGCCCTGAAAGACATGCAGGGCTTGGCACCACACTTCATCAGTGTGACTGCTAGTAATAATAAATTTAATATCAAAGAGACGACGGTTCGTTTGGCTGATTATATCCAAAATGACTTGGAGATTCCAACCATTGCTCACTTGCCAGCTATCTATTTGACTAAGGATAAGGTGGCTGAGACCATTGCGGATTTGGATAAAGTTGGTGTTCAGAAAATCTTGGCTCTTCGGGGGGATATCATTCCAGGTGTTGAGCCACAGAAGGATTTCCGTTACGCCACAGACTTGATTGAGTTTATCACTGAACAGGCGCCACACTTTGATATTATTGGAGCTTGTTATCCAGAAGGGCACCCGGATTCGCCAAACCAAATCTCAGATATTCAAAATCTCAAGAGAAAAGTGAATGCAGGCTGTTCAAGCCTTGTCACTCAGCTATTCTTTGACAATGAGCGTTTCTACGATTTCCAAGACAAATGTACCTTGGCAGGGATTGATGTTCCCATTCATGCAGGTATCATGCCAATCCTGAATCGTAACCAAGCGCTTCGTCTCTTGAAGACTTGTGAGAATATCCATCTCCCACGTAAATTTAAGGCTATCTTGGACAAGTATGAGAATGACCCTGAGTCACTCAGAGCAGCAGGACTTGCCTATGCCGTAGACCAAATCGTGGACTTGGTAACGCAAGACGTAGCAGGCGTGCATCTCTACACCATGAACAATGCAGACACTGCTCAGTACATCCACCAAGCAACCCATGCCTTGTTCAATCACCAACCTTAAAATAATAAAAAGCAAACCATTCTTCTTTTCATAGCAGAATGGTTTCTTTTTTTATAGAAAAGACCGTACTTTTTAAGAAAAATATGATAAAATAGACTCTGTACGTACTTGATACAAAGATGAGGGTATTTAGGTTGTAAAGGTTGCGAAAACGAAACTCAAAAAGTCCAAAATATCTTGAGTAATTGAACCCGCCTACAACTCTGTGGGAAAAGATAAATCCTCCTAGGAGCAGTCGCTCCGTCGTTTGATTTCCTATTTTCCTTTGAGTTGCTTAACGGCTTAGTATCTTGAGTAATTGAATTTTGGCCTCATTTCTTAGGAAAAAAGATAAGCTTCCTAGCACTCATCGAGTGCGACGTCACCTTCCTATTTTTCTACAGAAATGTTCGGCAAGCCGAACCGTCCAAAATATCTTGAGTAATTGAACCCGTCCGAAAAGCTGTGTAAAAAAGATAAACTGACTTGTCTTCATCGAAGACTTCACCAGTTTCCTATTTTTACTTTGCTTTTTGCGGCCTTAGTATCTTGATCTTTGTAGGCAAGGCGTATAATATTAACAATCCAAAGGGGATTAAAATGACAAAACATGTGTTTCAAACGACTTTCGCGGGTCGTGAGTTGATCGTAGAGACTGGTCAGGTTGCTAAGCAAGCAAATGGCTCTGTTGTGGTGCGTTACGGTGAGTCAACCGTCTTGACTGCTGCTGTTATGTCTAAGAAGATGGCAACTGGGGATTTCTTCCCGCTTCAAGTCAACTACGAAGAAAAAATGTATGCGGCTGGGAAGTTTCCTGGTGGCTTCATGAAACGTGAAGGACGTCCTTCAACAGATGCGACTTTGACAGCGCGTTTGATTGACCGTCCAATCCGTCCAATGTTTGCGGAAGGTTTCCGTAATGAAGTGCAAGTCATCAATACTGTTCTTTCTTACGATGAAAATGCATCTGCACCAATGGCAGCTATGTTTGGTTCATCATTGGCACTTTCTATCTCAGATATTCCGTTTGACGGACCAATCGCTGGGGTACAAGTGGGTTATGTGGATGGGGAAATCATCATCAACCCAACGCAAGAACAAGCAGAGCAATCGCTTCTTGAATTGACAGTAGCAGGTACTAAACACGCCATCAACATGGTAGAGTCTGGTGCCAAAGAATTGTCAGAAGAAATCATGTTGGAAGCTCTTCTCAAAGGACACGAGGCTGTCAAAGAATTGATTGCCTTCCAAGAAGAAATCGTTGCGGCAGTTGGTAAAGAAAAAGCAGAAGTGGAATTGCTTCATGTAGATGCTGAATTGCAAGCTGAAATCATCGCAGCTTACAACAGTGACCTCCAAAAAGCGGTCCAAGTAGAAGAAAAATTAGCTCGTGAAGCTGCAACTCAAGCAGTGAAAGACCAAGTCACAGCAGTTTATCAAGAAAAATATGCAGACCACGAAGAATTTGATCGTATCATGCGTGATGTAGCTGAAATCTTGGAACAAATGGAACACGCAGAAGTGCGCCGTTTGATCACAGAAGACAAGGTACGTCCTGATGGTCGTAAGGTCGATGAAATCCGTCCTTTGGATGCGGTTGTTGACTTCGTTCCCCGTGTGCACGGTTCAGGTCTCTTTACTCGTGGACAAACGCAAGCTCTTTCTATCTTGACTTTGGCGCCAATGGGTGAAACGCAAATCATCGATGGTTTGGATCCAGAGTACAAGAAACGCTTTATGCACCACTATAACTTCCCACAATATTCTGTAGGGGAAACTGGACGTTACGGTGCACCTGGTCGTCGTGAAATTGGTCACGGTGCTCTTGGTGAGCGTGCCCTTGCTCAAGTTTTGCCAAGCTTGGAAGAATTCCCATACGCTATCCGTCTAGTAGCAGAAGTCTTGGAATCAAACGGTTCTTCATCTCAAGCCTCTATCTGTGCCGGAACTCTTGCCCTTATGGCTGGTGGTGTTCCAATCAAGGCGCCAGTAGCAGGGATTGCTATGGGACTTATCTCAGATGGTAACAACTATACAGTATTGACAGATATCCAAGGTTTGGAAGACCACTTTGGAGATATGGACTTCAAGGTTGCAGGTACTCGTGACGGGATTACAGCCCTTCAAATGGATATCAAGATCCAAGGGATTACTGCAGAAATCTTGACGGAGGCTCTTGCTCAAGCCAAGAAAGCTCGTTTTGAAATCCTTGATGTGATCGAAGCAACTATTCCAGAAGTTCGTCCAGAATTGGCTCCAACTGCTCCGAAAATTGATACCATCAAAATTGATGTGGACAAGATCAAGATTGTCATCGGTAAGGGTGGAGAAACCATCGATAAGATCATCGCTGAAACAGGCGTTAAGATTGACATCGACGAAGAAGGTAACGTATCTATCTACTCTAGCGACCAAGATGCCATTAACCGCGCTAAAGAAATCATTGCTGGTTTGGTTCGTGAAGCCAAAGTGGACGAAGTCTACCATGCCAAAGTTGTTCGTATCGAGAAATTTGGTGCCTTTGTCAACCTCTTTGACAAGACAGATGCCCTCGTACACATCTCTGAAATGGCTTGGACTCGTACTAATAATGTAGAAGATTTAGTTCAAATTGGTGATTTTGTGGATGTTAAGATTATCAAGATCGATGAAAAAGGTCGTGTAGATGCTTCTATGAAGGCACTCTTGCCACGTCCGCCAAAACCTGAACGTTCAGAAGAAAAAGGTGAAAAGGGTCATCGCCATGGCGATCGTCCTCGTCACCATCACAAGGACCACAAACCAAAGAAAGAATTTACTGAAACACCAAAAGACTCAGAATAAGAAAGGAGAAATGTATGGGATGGTGGCGTGAAACCATTGATATCGTAAAAGAAAATGATCCAGCGGCTCGCACCACTTTGGAGGTTCTTTTGACCTATCCTGGTGTGAAAGCCTTGGCTGCCCACCGTCTCTCTCATTTTCTCTGGAAGAATGGTTTTAAGCTTTTAGCTCGTATGCATAGCCAGTTTTGGCGTTTTTGGACTCAGATTGAGATTCACCCTGGAGCTCAGATCGAATCAGGTGTCTTTATCGACCATGGGGCAGGACTTGTGATTGGGGAGACGGCGATTGTTGAGAAGGGTGTTCTTCTCTACCACGGTGTCACTCTCGGTGGGACTGGTAAGGATGTTGGCAAACGACATCCGACCGTGCGTAAGGGAGCGCTCATTTCTGCTCATGCCCAAGTCATCGGACCTGTAGAAATCGGTGAAAATGCCAAGGTCGGTGCCGCAGCAGTTGTTGTAGCAGATGTTCCTAGCGACGTGACGGTTGTCGGCATTCCTGCTAAGATTGTTCGTGTTCACGGGCAAAAGGATGAACCAACCATTCACGAAGTCGAAGAAAAACGTGAATACTACGTCAATAAACTCGAGCAAGCGAGAGAAGCCAGTCACAGGTCGTCTGGTTTGTAAGGAGAAGTGATTCGTTAATTTAGGAGGTTAGGTCGATGCTATTAGAAGAATTTGAAAATGTACCTGCTGTTATCGAGCCAACTGATCGAAGCCTCCTTAGTGGTGGAGAAGTTTGTGATACTATTATCTTGTCTTTTAATGGAGAAATCCTTGAACGAGTAAAGCAGATAGAAGGTGTCTACGAAGGTGGCTATCTTACCAATCTAAATGGCAAACTGCCATGGTATATCTATGAAAAAGATGGGAGTAAGGTAGCAGTTGCTATGGCTACTATTGGAGCTCCAATGGTTGTTGGACTCTTAGAAGAACTAAAAGCAAGAGGATTTAAGAACTTTATTGTTTTGGGATCTTGCGGAGTTCTAGACCAGTCTATTCAAGCAGATAAGATTATCTTACCAAGCTCGGCTTTACGTGATGAAGGTACTAGTTATCACTATGCTCCAGCAAGTGATGAAATAGCCTATGAGCGATCTCTACTCTTAACTATGGAAAACGCCTTGGATAAAGCTGGTGTTGAGCATATTCGAACAAAGTCTTGGACCACAGATGCCTTCTATCGTGAGACAGCTGCTAAGGTCAAACGAAGACTTGAAGCAGGAGCTAGAGTTGTAGATATGGAAGCTTCGGCTATCATGGCCTGGGCCCAATATCGACAAGCCCAGGTCTATCAATTTTTCTATACAGCTGACTATGTCGACCATCACAATCATGAGTGGGATGCCAGACGCGAAGAAAGAAAAGCAGATGCTATGACTTTCTTTGAGATAGCCTTAGTAATTGCCAGAGAGCTGGATTGAAACTACTCTTTACGATAAACAAGAAAGAGAAAGGAGTCAGTGAGTGATTAAAATCTATGACACCATGTCTCGTGATTTACGAGAATTTGTCCCAATCGAGGACGGCAAGGTCAAGATGTATGTCTGTGGGCCAACAGTTTATAACTATATCCACGTGGGGAATGCCCGCTCAACGGTAGCTTTTGATACTATTCGTCGCTATTTTGAATATCGTGGCTATGAGGTTGCCTATATTTCTAACTTCACAGATGTGGATGATAAGATTATTAACCGTGCTAAGGAAGAAGGTATCACACCTCAGGAAGTAGCGGACAAGTATATCGCTGCCTTTCGGGAAGATGTGACGGCTTTGGGTGTGAAACCTGCGACTCGCCATCCTCGTGTAGTCGAGTTTATGGCTGATATCATCCGCTTTGTAGAAGACTTGATTGAAAAAGGCTTTGCCTATGAGAGTCAAGGGGATGTCTATTTCCGTGTAGAAAAATCCCACAACTATGCTAAGTTAGCTAATAAAACCCTAGAAGACTTGGAATTAGGTGCTTCAGGTCGGACAGACGAAGAAACAGCTCGCAAGGAAAATCCTGTAGACTTTGCTCTTTGGAAAGCAGCCAAACCAGGTGAGATTTCTTGGGACAGTCCATGGGGGCCTGGTCGTCCAGGCTGGCATATCGAATGTTCGGTTATGTCAACGGAGATTTTAGGCGATACCATCGATATTCACGGTGGTGGAGCTGACCTTGAGTTTCCTCACCATACCAACGAAATTGCCCAATCTGAAGCTAAAACAGGCAAGACTTTTGCCAACTACTGGATGCACAATGGCTTTGTCAACATCGACAATGTCAAGATGTCCAAGTCTTTGGGGAACTTCATTACGGTACACGATGCCCTCAAAACTATCGACGGTCAAGTGCTTCGTTTCTTCTTTGCGACTCAGCATTACCGCAAACCTATCAACTTTACGGAAAAGGCTGTGCGCGATGCCGAGACTAATCTCAAGTATTTGAAGAACACTTACGAGCAACCATTTACTGGAGATGTAGATGCTCAAGAATTGCAAGCTTTTAAAGATAAGTTTGTAGCAGCTATGGATGAGGATTTCAATACAGCTAATGGAATCACTGTTGTCTTTGAAATGGCCAAATGGATCAACTCAGGTAACTATGATGCAAGTGTTAAGGAAACTCTTGCAGCCATGTTGGAAGTCTTTGGAGTTGTCTTTGTTGAGGAAGTTTTGGATGAAGAGATTGAAGCCTTGATTCAAAAACGCCAAGAAGCGCGTGCCAATCGTGACTTTGCGACAGCTGACCAAATCCGTGACCAACTAGCTGCTCAAGGGATTAAACTACTTGATACCAAGGATGGAGTGAGGTGGACACGTGATTGATGTCAATCTCATTAACGGGATTGCGCTAGCCTTTGAAGGAGATGCGGTTTATTCTATGTATATTCGCCGTCATCTCATTCTTAAAGGCATGACCAAGCCCAATAAACTCCATCAAGAGGCCACTAAGTATGTATCAGCCAAGGCTCAGGCACGCTTGATTTCCCTTATGTTAGAAGAAGAAGTCCTGACGGAAAAGGAAGAAGAAATCTATAAACGTGGTCGCAATACCAATAGTCATACCAAGGCAAAGAACGCAGATGTAGTGACCTACCGTATGTCTACAGGTTTTGAAGCGGTCATGGGTTATCTTCATATGACTGAAAATGTGGAGCGCCTAGAAACCTTGATTTCTTGGTGTATCCAAAAAGTGGAGGGCTAGGAATGATTGCAAAAGAATTACTAGATTGGTTTCCACAAGCTCAAATTGTAGATCAGCCAATTGATAAGGAAGGTTTTCTTACGCTGCCAGTTTCCTCGCAACAGTGGATTTTACTGGAGGAAATTGGACTAAGTGAACGTGAGAAACAGTTGGTGGCTCTCTTAACCCAGCAGGAGCAAACGATCTCGCTCAATCCCTGGTATAGCTATTTGATTGAGGGCAAGGGACAAGCACCGCAAAGTTTTAAAAAGCTACAAGTTGTCTATTGTCACCTTTCCTATTACCAACAGGAAAACTTGACTTCTTGGTTGGATATGATGAGAACCCTCTTTCCTAATTGCGAGACAGTGCTTCAGGTGGGAGCTCAGGATTACCTGTTTGTTCTCCAACAGGACAAATACACTTCAGTTCGGTCTATCTTAACAGATACCTTGGAAGCAGTAGAGTATGACTTTGGGGTTCGCTTATCCATCATGCTTGGTCAGGTCTGGTCGCAAACAGGAAATCAGAGTTTGACAGATCTCATCAAAGCAGAACGTGACTTGTTTAAAAACTGGTGGCGACAAGGACACCAAGGATTCCATACGTTTTCTCAGCTCTACCTTTGGAGTATGGGTGAAAAAATGGTGGATCTTGGTTTGATCAAAGATTATCTCCACCAGATGATTTTGGACCAGGATCAAATTCAGGAAATCATTCTCTCCTTATGGGAAAATAGTGCAGTCCTAACTAAAACAGCACAACAACTGTATTTGCACCGCAATTCTCTCCAATACAAGATTGATAAATGGGAAGAATTGACAGGGCTTCAGTTGAAAGAATTGACAGATTTGACCTTGTGTTATCAGTTGATTTTATCAGATATTATTTAAAGTTTTGTGCAAGTTGCACAGAACTTTTTTATTTTTTTGGTCACCTTGCCATAGAAATGTAAAGCGTTTTCATTTATAATAAAACTATCAAAAATAAAAGGAGTTCACCGAAATGGTAGAATTAAATCTTAAAAATATTTACAAAAAATATCCAAACAGCGAACACTACTCAGTTGAAGACTTCAACTTGGACATCAAAGACAAAGAATTTATCGTTTTCGTAGGACCTTCAGGATGTGGTAAATCAACTACACTCCGTATGATTGCAGGTCTTGAAGACATCACAGAAGGTACTGCATCTATCGATGGTGTGGTTGTCAACGACGTAGCTCCAAAAGACCGTGATATCGCCATGGTATTCCAAAACTACGCTCTTTACCCACACATGACTGTATACGACAACATGGCTTTCGGTTTGAAATTGCGTAAATACAGTAAAGAAGATATCGACAAACGTGTACAAGAAGCAGCTGAAATTCTTGGTTTGAAAGAATTCTTGGATCGTAAACCAGCTGACCTTTCAGGTGGTCAACGTCAACGTGTTGCCATGGGTCGTGCGATCGTCCGTGATGCAAAAGTGTTCTTGATGGACGAGCCTTTGTCAAACTTGGACGCAAAACTTCGTGTATCAATGCGTGCTGAAATTGCTAAAATCCACCGTCGTATCGGAGCTACAACTATCTACGTAACTCACGACCAAACTGAAGCGATGACACTTGCAGACCGTATCGTTATCATGTCAGCTACTAAAAACCCTGCTGGTACTGGTACTATCGGACGTGTTGAACAAATCGGTACTCCTCAAGAAGTTTACAAAAACCCAGTTAACAAATTCGTAGCAGGATTTATCGGAAGCCCAGCTATGAACTTCATCAATGTTAAATTGAACGGTGATCACATCGTTGGTGACGGCTTCAACTTGAAAGTTCCAGAAGGTGCTTTGAAAGTTCTTCGTGAAAAAGGTTACGAAGGTAAAGAATTGATCTTCGGTATCCGTCCGGAAGACGTGAATGCAGAACCTGCTTTCCTTGAAACATTCCCAGAATCAGTTGTAAAAGCAACTATCTCTGTATCAGAATTGCTCGGTTCAGAATCTCACCTATACTGCCAAGTTGGTAAAGATGAATTCGTTGCTAAAGTTGATGCACGTGACTACTTGCAAGCTGGTGCAACAGTTGAACTTGGATTTGACTTGAACAAAGCTCACTTCTTCGACGTAGAAACTGAAAGAACAGTTTACTAAGATAGATTTGAATCAACCAACACTACTAGAATTTCTCTAGTAGTGTTTTTTTAGAGTTCAGCAAAGTCTTAGGGAATAGGCTTTTCTAGTTTTCATATTGACCAAAAAGTGTTAAAATGGTAGGAAGAACTGGAGAGTATGCATGCCAAAAGAAGTAATTTATTCAGGCGATGAAGTCGTCGCTTTAACGCAACAATATTTATCGAAAGAAGATGTGGCTTTTGTACACAAGGCCTTGGTTTACGCTGTAGAATGTCATAGTGGGCAGTATCGTAAATCAGGCGAGCCCTACATTATCCACCCTATTCAGGTAGCAGGTATTTTAGCCAAGCTCAAGCTAGACGCTGTCACTGTTGCCTGTGGTTTTTTGCATGACGTGGTAGAAGACACAGATGCTACTTTGGATGACTTAGAGCGTGAGTTTGGACATGATGTTCGAGTGATTGTAGACGGTGTTACCAAACTTGGTAAGGTCGAGTATAAATCTTTTGAGGAGCAATTGGCCGAGAATCACCGCAAGATGCTCATGGCCATGTCTGAGGATATCCGTGTTATCTTGGTAAAACTCTCTGACCGCCTGCACAATATGCGCACTCTCAAGCATCTTCGTAAGGACAAGCAAGAGCGTATTTCTAGAGAAACAATGGAAATCTATGCACCACTTGCTCATCGTTTGGGGATTTCAAGTGTGAAGTGGGAACTGGAAGATCTCTCCTTCCGCTATCTCAATCCAACTGAATTTTACAAGATTAGTCACATGATGAAGGAAAAACGTCAAGAACGTGAAGCCTTGGTCGATGAAGTTGTGACAAAACTTGAGGAATATTCGTCTGAGCGCCACCTTACAGGGAAAATCTATGGTCGTCCAAAGCATATCTACTCTATCTATCGCAAGATGCAGGACAAGAAAAAACGCTTTGAGGAAATCTATGACCTGATTGCCATTCGTTGTATCTTAGATACTCAGAGTGATGTTTACGCCATGTTGGGTTATGTTCATGAACTATGGAAACCAATGCCAGGCCGTTTCAAGGATTATATTGCCAATCGTAAGGCCAATGGTTACCAGTCTATCCATACGACTGTTTATGGACCAAAAGGGCCGATTGAGTTCCAGATTCGTACCAAGGAAATGCACGAGGTTGCTGAGTACGGGGTTGCGGCTCACTGGGCCTACAAAAAAGGAATCAAGGGTCAAGTTAATAGCAAGGAATCTGCTATTGGAATGAACTGGATCAAGGAGATGATGGAACTCCAAGACCAGGCGGATGATGCCAAGGAATTTGTAGATACTGTCAAAGAAAACTATCTGGCTGAGGAGATTTATGTCTTTACTCCAGATGGAGCGGTTCGTTCTCTGCCAAAGGATTCTGGACCGATTGACTTTGCTTATGAGATTCATACAAAGATTGGGGAAAAAGCAACAGGTGCCAAGGTTAATGGCCGTATGGTTCCATTGACGACTAAGTTAAAAACGGGTGACCAGGTTGAAATCATCACCAATCCAAATTCATTTGGACCAAGTCGTGACTGGCTCAACATGGTTAAGACCAGCAAGGCCCGTAACAAAATTCGTCAGTTCTTTAAAAACCAAGATAAAGAATTGTCCATCAATAAAGGCCGTGAAATGCTGATTAGTCAGCTTCAAGAAAACGGCTATGTGGCCAATAAATTTATGGACAAGCGTCACATGGATGAAGTCCTTCAAAAAACCAGCTACAAGACTGAAGAAGCCCTTTTTGCAGCCATTGGTTTTGGAGAAATCGGAGCCATTACCGTCTTTAACCGTTTGACGGAGAAGGAACGTCGTGAAGAAGAACGTGCCAAAGCCAAGGCAGAAGCAGAAGAACTGGTCAAGGGTGGCGAAGTCAAAGTAGAGAACAAGGACACGCTTAAGGTGAAGCATGAGGGTGGAGTTGTCATCCAAGGTGCTTCTGGGCTCTTGGTCCGGATTGCTAAATGTTGTAACCCTGTTCCTGGTGATGATATCGTTGGTTATATTACCAAGGGGCGCGGAGTTGCCATCCACCGTGTGGACTGTATGAATCTTCGTTCACAGGAAAACTACGAGCAACGTCTGCTAGATGTTGAATGGGAAGACCAATTCTCAACCAAGGAATATATGGCTCATATCGATATCTATGGACTCAACCGTTCTGGTCTTTTGAATGATATCTTGCAAGTCCTATCAAACACGACTAAGAATATCTCTTCAGTTAATGCCCAACCGACCAAGGATATGAAATTTGCCAATATCCATGTATCCTTTGGAATTTCTAACCTTTCAATGTTGACAACGGTAGTTGATAAGATTAAGAGTGTACCAGAAGTCTACTCAGTCAAACGGACCAATGGTTAAGTATGATCGATACAGTCAGAAAGGATTTCTATGAAAATCATCGTTCAGCGAGTTAAGCAAGCTCAGGTTTCTATTGAGGGGCAGATTCATGGTCAAATCAAACAAGGACTCTTGCTCCTAGTGGGTGTTGGACCTGAGGATCAGCAAGAAGATTTGGATTATGCAGTCAGAAAACTTGTCAATATGCGGATTTTCTCAGATGCCGAAGGCAAGATGAACCTATCTGTTAAGGACATCCAAGGAGAAATTCTCTCCATCTCTCAATTTACTCTTTTTGCCGATACTAAAAAAGGAAATCGTCCAGCCTTTACAGGTGCAGCCAAACCAGATATGGCCGAGGCCTTCTATCAAGATTTTAATCGAGAACTAGCCAAGGAAGTTCCTGTTGAAACAGGTGTTTTCGGAGCAGATATGCAGGTAGAACTGGTCAATGATGGGCCGGTAACCATCATCCTTGATACAAAAAATAGATAAGAAAAACCAAGCTTGTTAGCTTGGTTTTTGTTTATCTATAAAATCCCTAAAAGACAAAGCTTATAGGGATAAGGGGGGGTCAGTTCATTTTTTCAACATAGAGTTGTTTGGCGATTTCTAGACTTACCAAGAGTTCTTCATTGTTGTGAATCAAAGTAAAGGTATTAGAGAAATCATCAAACTGTTGAACTTGGAGTTTGTCTCCGATATTGATGGCATGTTTTTCCAGATATTTTAGGAGATCAAAACTGTCGTGAACCCGAGTCAGGAGATAGGTTCCAGCTTCTTTGGTTTCTGATAGTGGTAGGTTGTTGATTTCAACCAACAGCTCTCCTTTAGCAGGAATGGTACCACCGTGAGGGCAAGTTTTTGGGAAACCTAGCATACTTTCTAATCTCTCTACAAAAAAGTCTGAAACGGTATGTTCTAATACTTCAGCTTCCTCATGAATTTGGTCACTGCTATAGTCTAGATGGTGGACCAGAAAAACCTCAATCAAACGATGTTTACGATAAAGTTCTGATACAAGTGTTAGCCCAATATCGGTTAGCAAGTACCCTTTTTTCTTATCTTTTAAGATGAGATTTTCAGACTGCATGCGCTTAATCATTTCAGTTACAGCTGGAGGAGATACCTGCATTCGAGCAGCAATTTCCTTATTGGTAATCTTAGGAACATCCATGCCAATCTCATAAATACATTTTAAGTAGTCTTCTTTATTTGGTGTCATTCGCATTTCCTTGTTTATTATCTCCATCTAGTATACCAAAAAAAGCTAGATTTCTCTAGCTTCTTGCTACAAGAGCTTGACTTAGTTGAGTTTTTTTGCAGCTGCAATAGCGGCTTCAAAGTCTGGCTCGCTGTTGATATTATCCACGTATTCGACGTAGCGGATGGTATTATCGGTATCGAGAACAAAAACTGCGCGTGCAAGCAGATGCCACTCATTGATTAAGAGGGCGTAATCGCGTCCAAAGGAGTGGTCGAAGTAGTCTGAAAGCATGATGGCATTCTCAATTCCTTCAGCACCACACCAGCGTTTTTGAGCGAAGGGGAGGTCCATAGATACTGTTAGGACAACAGTGTTGTCTAAGCTAGCCAATTCTTGGTTAAAGCGACGAGTCTGTAGCGAGCAGATGCCTGTATCGATAGAAGGGATGATACTCAAGATCTTTTTCTTGCCTTCAAAGTCAGCCAGTGTTTTTTTAGAGAGGTCAGTCGTTGTGAGAGAGAAATCAAGTGCTTTATCTCCTACTTGTAGTTGTTTTCCTGTAAACGTAACAGGGTTTCCGAGGAATGTAGTCATAAGCTACTCCAATCTTTTTTCTTTCATTTTACATTAAACGTTCAGACTCTTCCAATAATTTGACTGGATTTTGAATCAAAAAAACGCCAATTCAAGGTGACTGACGTTTTTAAAATAATTATTTAGCTAAACCTTCAGCAATCTTGTCAAGGTTATATTTCATCATGTTGTAGTAGCTATCGCCTTCTTTACCTTCTTCAGCGATTGAGTCCGTAAAGATTTGAGCATAGATTGGGATGTTTGTGTCTTTTGAAACAGTCTTCATTGGACGATCATCGACACTGGACTCAACAAATAGTGATGGGACTTTCATTTGGCGAAGTTTTTCAACCAAAGTCTTGATTTGGTCAGGTGTTCCTTCTTCTTCAGTGTTGATTTCCCAAATGTAAGCACTTGGTACACCGTAAGCTTTAGAGAAGTATTTGAAGCATCCCTCGCTGGTTACGATGAGTTTCTTGTCAGCATCAATAGCGTTAAATTTCTCTTTGGCTTCCTTGTCAAGCTTGTCTAGTTTTTCAGTGTATTCTTTGAGATTCTTTTCGTAGAATTCCTTGTTGCTAGGGTCTTTGGCGATGAGTTGCTTAGCAATATTTTGAGCATAGATGATCCCATTTTCAAGATTGAGCCAAGCGTGTGGGTCTTCTTTCCCTTTTTCATTTTCCCCTTCTAGGTAGATGACATCAACGCCTTCACTAACTGCAAAGTAGTCTTTGTTTTCAGTTTTCTTAGCATTCTCAACTAATTTTGTAAACCAGGCATTTCCACCTGTTTCAAGGTTGATACCATTGTAGAAAATTAAGTCGGCTTGCGAAGTTTTCTTGACGTCTTCTGGTAGTGGCTCGTACTCGTGTGGATCTTGTCCTACAGGCACGATACTATGAAGATCAATCTTGTCTCCTGCGATATTTTTAGTAATATCAGCGATGATAGAGTTAGTTGCTACAACCTTTAGTTTTTGGTTTGTAGATGCTGTGTCTTTTTTTCCGCTAGCACAGGCAGCTAATCCAATGATAGCAAGAAAAAGAACAAGCAATGTACCTAATTTTTTCATTATATTCCTCCAGAGGGGCTCCCTCATTATTGTTTGATTTTTTTATTTTTCAGCTTCAGATAACGTTGTTTTGGTGCGATAAAGAAACTGATGAGAAAGAAACTTGCAGATGTCAGCACGATACTTGAACCTGCAGCCAGGTTAAAGCTATAACCGATAAAAAGTCCCAAGACAGAAGCTAGAGCTCCCAAGCCTGATGAAAGAAAAATCATGGTCTTTAGACTATTGGCGTAAAGATAAGCTGTCGCGGCTGGAGTAATCAGCATGGCTACGATAAGGATGGTTCCGACACTTTGCATAGCAGTCACTGACACCAAAGTCAAGAGTATCATGAGTAGATAGTGGTAGAAATTAACTGGCATGCCCATAGCTTTGGCTAGGAGTTCATCAAAGGATGTAATCAAGAGTTGCTTGAAGAAAATCCCGATAATCAATAGAATGAGAGCTCCCATACCGATGGTAATATACATGTCTATGTCTTGCACAGCTAAGATATTCCCAAAGAGAATATGGAAGAGGTCAGTCGAGCTTTTAGCCACACTAATCAAGATAATGCCCAGAGCCAATAAAGATGAAAAGGTAATCCCAATGGCAGTGTCACTCTTGATAATAGAGTTCCCCTTGATGTAGGTGATGATGACAGAGGCAAGCAGTCCAAAGATGATAGCACCAATAAAGAAGTCAATTCCTAAAATAAAAGAAAGAGCTACACCAGGTAAGACAGCGTGCGAGATAGCATCTCCCATAAGGGACATACCACGGAGAATGATAAAGCATCCGACCGCTCCAGCAACAATACCAATCACAACAGCTGTAATCAAGGCATTTTGGAGAAAGTGGAAGTTCTGCAATCCATCTATAAATTCTGCAATCATAGGTCACCTCCATTGAAAAAGAGTCGGTCACCATAAGCTTGTTTGAGATTGGCTTGGGTGAAGGTCTCCTTTGTTGGACCAAAGGCAATTAGCTCCTTGTTGAGAAGGAGTACCTGGTCAAAATAATGGGCAACCTTGCCGAGGTCATGGTGAACGATAAGGACAGTCTTGCCAGCTTTTTTAAGATCTCTCAGCGTATTCATGATGATCTCTTCACTGACCGAGTCAATCCCCACAAAAGGCTCGTCTAAGAGAATATAGTCAGCCTCTTGAACTAGACAGCGAGCAATTAAAACACGCTGGAATTGTCCTCCAGATAGTTGACTAATCTGACGATCTGCATAGTCAGAAAGACCTACGATTTCGAGTGCTTCAGCCACCTTTTGCCAGTGGTTTGCTTTTAAAGTGTGAAAGAGTGGAATGGATGGATAGAGTCCCAGAGAGACACATTCTTTTACCTTGATAGGGAAGTTGTAGTCGATATGAATTTTTTGCTCGACATAGGCAACTTTCTTAAGAGATTTTTTCATTTCTTTATCTTCGATAAAAGCATGTCCTTCATGTGGGATAATGCCCAGCATACCTTTTAATAATGTTGATTTCCCGGCGCCGTTTGGACCAATAATTCCGGTAATCGTTGGTCCTTGGAGCACTAGTGAAATATCCTTAAGTGCCAACGTTTCTTTGTAGGAGACACTGAGGTTTTCGATACGTATCATACAGTTGTATTCCTCCTGGATTTTAATATACCTTAATTTTATTTTTAAGTCAAGTTAATTTTGGTAAAAATTTAAAATATTAATGATGAAATCGATCAGTAAGAGACGGCATTTTTAATTGCATTCCCCAGGGATTTTTGCTAAGCTAAGAATAAGTGAAAAATGAAAGCGAGAACAAGATGACACGATATCAAGATGATTTTTATGATGCTATAAATGGTGAGTGGGAAAAGACTGCGGTCATTCCAGCTGACAAATCGCGAACAGGTGGTTTTATCGACCTTGATGAAGAAATCGAAGAGTTGATGCTAACGACGACAGACAAGTGGTTGGAAGGAGAAGATGTTCCAGAAGATCCTATCCTAGCAAACTTTGTCAAATACCACGCTATGGTGAGAGATTTCGATAAGCGAGAAGCAGACGGAATTGAGCCAGTCCTTCCTTTATTGAAGGAATACCAAGATTTGGAAAGTTTTGCGGACTTCGCAAGTAAACTAGCAGCATTTGAATTAGCTGGCAAACCAAACTTCCTTCCATTTGGAGTATCACCAGACTTTATGGATGCTAGAACCAATGTTCTCTGGGCTAGTGCTCCAGGAACTATTTTGCCTGATACAACCTACTATGCGGAAGACCATCCTCAGCGTGAGGAATTATTGAACCTTTGGAAAGAAAGTACTTCTAATCTCCTCAAAGCCTATAACTTCTCAGATGAAGAAATCGAAGACTTGCTAGAAAAACGATTGGAATTGGACCGCCGCATCGCAGCTGTCGTACTTTCAAACGAAGAGAGTTCAGAATATGCCAAACTTTACCATCCGTATTCTTATGAAGATTTCAAAAAGTTTGCACCTGCTCTACCTCTCGATGACTTCTTCCAAACTGTGATTGGACAAACTCCAGATAAGGTTATCGTAGATGAAGAACGTTTCTGGCAAGCAGCAGAGCAATTCTATAGTGAAGAAGCTTGGCCTTTGCTCAAGGCAAGCTTGATCTTGAGTGTGATCAATCTTTCAACGAGCTATTTGACAGATGAGATTCGTATCTTGTCAGGTGCTTATGGCCGTGCTCTTTCAGGTGTTCCAGAAGCCCAAGACAAACGTAAGGCGGCTTATCATTTAGCGCAAGGACCATTTAAACAAGCTCTCGGACTTTGGTATGCCCATGAAAAATTCTCTCCAGAAGCAAAGGCGGATGTAGAGAAAAAAGTAGCAACTATGATTGACGTTTATAAGGAACGCTTGGCTAAGAATGACTGGCTGACTCCTGAAACACGAGAAAAAGCTATCGTCAAACTCAATGTCATTAAGCCTTATATCGGTTATCCAGAAGAATTGCCAGCTCGCTACAAGGACAAGGTAGTGGATGAATCTGCTAGCCTCTTTGAGAATGCTCTTGCCTTTGCGCGTGTGGAAATTAAGCACAGTTGGAGCAAGTGGAATCAGCCGGTTGACTACAAGGAGTGGGGAATGCCTGCTCACATGGTTAATGCCTACTACAATCCACAAAAGAACTTGATTGTCTTCCCAGCTGCTATCTTACAGGCACCATTCTATGACTTGCATCAGTCATCTTCTGCCAACTATGGTGGTATTGGTGCGGTTATTGCCCATGAAATTTCTCACGCCTTTGATACTAATGGAGCTTCCTTTGATGAAAATGGAAGTCTCAAGGATTGGTGGACAGAGAGCGACTACGCAGCTTTTAAAGAAAAAACACAGAAGGTTATCGACCAGTTTGATGGTCAAGAATCTTACGGTGCAAAAATCAATGGTAAATTAACTGTATCCGAAAACGTTGCCGACCTAGGAGGAATTGCTGCTGCCCTTGAAGCTGCTAAGAGAGAACCAGACTTCTCAGCTGAAGAGTTCTTCCATAACTTTGCTCGTATCTGGCGAATGAAAGGTCGCCCAGAGTTGATGAAACTCATGGCTAGCGTTGACGTACACGCCCCAGCTAAACTCCGTGTTAATGTCCAAGTGCCAAACTTTGATGACTTCTTTACAACCTATGATGTCAAAGAAGGTGACGGCATGTGGCGTTCACCAGAAGACCGTGTGATTATTTGGTAAAATGATTTCTTAATCAAGTATAACTTGGAGTGAATGATTCATTTTTGAAGTTTATACATCTGAAAATGCAATGCTATCGAGGTTAATATGAAGAAATTTTTAATGATGCTTTCAGCTATTTTTTCGATTTCAGTTTTGGCATCTTGTGGTCTTAATAAGAATAATAGCAATACAGAACCTTCATCTCCACTATCATCTGTTTCCAAAGACGATAAGTCTAGTACATCAACAGAAGCAAAGACTGAAAATACAAGCGACTCGTCAACCAAAGTTTCACAATCAACTGCTGAAAATAAGAAGGAAACGGGACCAGATTTGTATAAAGAAGTGATTGAACGTTATAATCACTATACAGAGCTTTTAAAACAAGGTAATAGAGAAGATTTATACGAGGAAAATAAACAACACAAGATTGCTTCAGAAGAATATGGCATGATTTTCTCTCGTATGGATTATCAAAATGCACCAGACTTTAAATATGCCCTTCTTGATTTGAATAAAGATGGGCAAGATGAGTTGCTTATTGGGGATGAAAAATTCGTTTCAGCTATTTACTATTTGGAAAATCAAAAACCAAACTTACTTCACACAGCTTATGTAGCTTCTGCAGGTGGTTTTCGCTCAGGCTTTGTTATTTACGAAAATGGTCTAGTCTCTTATGCAGACTGGCAGTCAACTCGTCCAGAAATGAACCTGGCTCTATATTCGTTTGACAAAAATGGAGTGCAGAAGATTAAAGAAGCAACTATTCAAATCGGTGGTAATGAAAAAGCAGAGCAAGTTTTAGATATTTCTTCTGAAAAGCTTGATTTATCTAACATTGACTGGAAAGAATTGAATCCAACTAATTAGTTTTGAATTATTTTTCTAGTCAATGTTGATTCTACCGAGCAAGTAGTGATGTAGAAATTAAAGCTACACAAAAACCAAGGATGATTGTCCTTGGTTTTTATGTTTTAGAAAAATGGATTGAAGGTTTTTTCGTGCGCGATAGTCGTAGCCGGACCATGTCCTGGATAGACATCGTAGTTTGGAAGGGTGAAGAGCTGGGTTTGGACACTATGAAGGAGTTGTTCCATACTACCAGTTGGCAAATCTGTTCGACCAATGGTTTCTCGAAAAAGGGCATCTCCCGTTAAGACCAAGTGTCCATCTGGGAAAACCAATGAAACTCCACCGATAGAGTGGCCTGGCGTTGGTAAGACCGTGAAGCGGAATTCTTCAATCTGGTATTCTTCATGAAAGACATAAGTGTGTTCAGCTGGTTTGCAGATGACATCTGCCATATCGTCATGTCGAGGGAGACCTGAAAGGTTGTCAACAGGAGTATAGAGCCAAGAAGCTTCACTTTCTGCCACATAGACTGGAGGATTTCCATAAGTATCTCTGACCAAGTCAAGACTCATAATATGGTCGTAGTGAGTGTGGGTCAGAAGAATGGCACAGACCGGTTTGTTGATGGTTTCGATAGTCTTGCGAATGGCCTCCCAGTTGCTACCAGGATCGACTACAATCAGGTGTTGCTCCCCTTCAAGATAATAAGTATTTTCATAGGCAACAGGATTCACAGTTTTATGGATTTTCATAGGATTTCCTCTTTCATAGATTTACATTTTCTAGTATAACACAGAAGAATAAAATAAGGAATCAACAAGAAAGTCCCTCCATAAAGGAAGGGACTTTTAACTTTTTAAAAATGATTTTTCCAGGCTTGGAAGCGTGCATCCAGTAGGAGTTGTGTCAGGTTTTTTAAGATTTCGACTTGCTCGGGCTCCAGTGTCTGGGCTTGAGAAACAAGTTGTCGAACATGGTCAATAGCATTTTTAGAAGACAGTTCATTAATAGAGCTAATTCCAGACTCTAGGATGGTACCAAAGAAGAGATCGAAGTAGAGCTCCAATTCCTCATCGGGCACACTGTCCACCCATTCCTTAAGAGTGTCTTTGATTTGGAGACTTTCGCTACTGATGGACTCTAGTTGGACAAAGTGGTGTCCTTCAGTTTGCCAGCTGAAAGTATTGTGTTGGGCGATACCGCCTAGGGCTAGACTTCGCACGACAATAGGAGTATCAGGCACTTCAAGCATCATTCCAATAACAGACCCCTGGGGTACATAACGGTGAATTTTAGGGATAATGTCTTGGTAGCCAGTGGTTTCAGTCAGATGAGCCTGCAAACCAGGAGCATCATAGGTATAGATAGCCGAGATTTTTTCTTGCAACTCAGGCTGGATTTGACTTGCAGCATAGACGGCTAGATTACCACCTTTAGAATGCCCAGCTATAATCACTTTTTGTTTTGGATGTTGTTTAAAGAAATCTTCCAAGTATTCAAGAGCATGCTTTTGGGCAGGGATTTCCTTCATATAGGTCATATGGAAATCTTCCTTCCAGCCAATAATACTGTCGTCTGTGCCACGAAAGACAATCAGATAAGTATCTAGGTTCAGACGATAGGTCATAGCAGCGAACTGTTTCTGTTGCTCAGTGTCAATCTCGTTAATAAAGTTTGATAGCTTGCTATTTTTAAAACGCTTGTGTGTGGAGAGTTGATCTAAGAGTTGCAGACGTTCTTTATTGGTCAACATGGTGCTTTCTCGCGGAACACGTGTTGCGACATCGCTTAAACGATTGACAGGCTGGTCCAATAGGTTATCAAAAGGAAGATAAGTCAGCTCTGTTAAAGCAAGTACATCCAGTTCATTTAAGGGAAGATCATAAAAAGAATCGTATTGAACATCAGTTAGATAGTCAAAAATATTGGCCATGAGAATTCCTTTCTTAACTTTTATCATATCAGATTTGCATCAATTTCGCTAGTAGTCAGAAGAATTTTGCTATAATATAAAAAAAGGAGGAGCAGATGCATAAGATTTTACTAGTAGAAGATGATCCAGTAATCCGTCAGCAAGTTGGGAAAATGCTCTCTGAATGGGGTTTTGAAGTAGTCATGGTAGAAGACTTTATGGAAGTTCTGACGCTATTTGTTCAGTCTGAGCCTCATCTGGTCCTGATGGATATTGGATTGCCCCTCTTTAATGGTTATCATTGGTGTCAGGAAATTCGCAAGATTTCCAAAGTTCCTATTATGTTTCTGTCTTCAAGAGACCAGGCTATGGACATCGTGATGGCTATTAATATGGGAGCTGACGATTTTGTGACCAAGCCTTTTGACCAGCAGGTCCTTTTAGCTAAGGTACAAGGATTATTGCGCCGCTCTTATGAATTTGGAAGGGATGAGAGCCTCCTAGAGTATGCTGGAGTTATTCTCAATACCAAGTCTATGGATGTGCATGTCAATGGCAAAGCTATCAGCCTAACCAAGAATGAATTTCAGATTTTACGAGTTTTATTTGAGCATGCAGGAAATATCGTAGCGCGTGATGATTTGATGCGGGAACTCTGGAACAGTGACTTTTTTATCGACGACAATACATTGTCTGTTAATGTCGCTCGCTTGCGCAAGAAACTGGAGGAAGAAGGTTTGATTGGTTTTATCGAAACCAAGAAAGGGATAGGGTATGGATTGAAACATGCTTGATATTAAAAGTTTTTTTCTAGCTTATATCCGTTCGCGTAGCCGTTTTTTTGCTTTTATTCTATCGCTTACAGGTTTGCTTTTTCTCTTTGAAATCTTGTTTGATAAGCAAGTGCCCTACTTTAACTATTTCTTCTTTCTATCTACATTTTTGACATTTTTGTTTTTGGTATTTGATTTCTTGATAGAATTGCAACGTTATCGTAAGGAATTGCTCTATGGGGAAAGAAAAGCTAAGTCACCAATGGAAGTCCTTCTAACTGAAAAATTAGAGAAAAGCGAATCTGAACTCTATCAAAAGAAATCAGATGCTGAAAACCGCTATAATGATTTGGTGGATTACTATACACTCTGGGTTCATCAGATAAAAACACCAATTGCAGCCAGTAAACTCCTAGTGAGTGAGGTGGCAGATCGCCAACTGAAACAACAGTTGGAGCAGGAAATTTTTAAGATTGATTCCTATACCAACCTCGTTCTCCAATATCTACGCTTAGAAAGCTTCCATGATGATTTGGTGTTGAAGAAAGAAAATATAGAAGATCTGGTCAAGGAAGTCATTCGCAAATATGCCATTTTCTTTATCCAGAAAGGTCTTAGTATCAATCTGCATGACTTGGATAGAAGTATTGTGACGGATAAGAAATGGTTGTTGGTGGTCATTGAACAAATCCTTTCAAATAGCCTCAAGTATACTAATGAAGGTGGAATTGAAATCTATATGGACGGTCAGGACCTTTGTATCAAAGATACTGGGATTGGTATCAAAAACAGTGATCGGTTGCGAGTCTTTGAACGTGGATTTTCAGGATATAATGGTCGAATGACCCAGCAGTCATCTGGACTTGGGCTCTATCTAACCCAGAAAATCAGCCAAGAATTAGGACATCAGATTCAAATAGAATCCGAACTTGGGCAAGGAACAACTGTGAGGATTAAGTTCTCTGAAGTGAATTTACTGATTGAATGAAAAGAATTGTGAAGAGCTTGGAAGAAACCTTTCAAGCTCTTCTTTAGACCTTGATATGGTGAGAAAAAAGGCTCCAATCAGATAATACTCTTCGAAAATCAAATTCAAACCACGTCAGCTTCGCCTTGCCGTACTCAAGTACAGCCTGCGGCTAGCTTCCTAGTTTGCTCTTTGATTTTCATTGAGTATAAAATAGTTTAATCTTACAAAAATGTAAGATTAAAGGCCTCTTTTGTAAGGTTATGTTATGGCAAGCCACCTTTTTTTGGAGTAAACTTAGAGCATAAAGAAAAAGGAGAGGAACCATGAAAACAATTTTACAAAAGAAACAAACAAGTAAGCCGAGTCCAAAGGATATCGAGCGAGTTCAAATCGGCATCGAAATGATGCAAGCTCAGTTTCAATTAATGGGATATTAAAAAGGAGATTATCATGACACTATTAGATGTAAAACACGTTCAAAAGATTTATAAAACTCGCTTTCAAGGCAACCAAGTAGAAGCCCTGAAAGATATTCACTTTACCGTTGAAAAAGGCGACTACGTCGCTATCATGGGTGAGTCTGGGTCTGGTAAATCTACTCTACTGAATATTCTAGCTATGCTTGACAAGCCAACGCGTGGCCAGGTCTTCCTAAACGGAACTGACACAGCTACCATTAAAAATTCTGAAGCATCAAGCTTCCGTCGTGAAAAGTTAGGCTTTGTCTTCCAAGACTTCAATTTGTTAGATACGCTTTCTGTTAAGGACAATATCTTACTCCCTTTGGTATTGTCTAGAAAGCCTATTACAGAAATGATGAAAAAATTGGTCGTAACAGCTGAAAATCTTGGCATCAATCAATTGCAAGAGAAGTACCCTTATGAAATCTCTGGTGGGCAAAAACAAAGGGTAGCAGTTGCACGGGCTATCATCACAGAACCAGAAATTCTTCTTGCGGACGAGCCAACAGGTGCCCTAGACTCTAAATCTTCTGCAGCCCTCCTTGATATCTTTGATCAGATCAACGAGCAAGGGCAAACCATTCTCATGGTGACCCACTCAACAGCAGCTGCTAGCCGTGCAAAACGTGTTCTTTTCATCAAGGACGGTATTCTCTATAATCAAATCTACCGTGGTGAAAAGACGGATCGTCAGATGTTCCAAGAAATCTCTGACACCTTGACTGTTATGGCAAGTGAGGTGAACTAGTATGTTTCGATTAACCAATAAGTTGGCCATATCCAACTTAATTAAAAACCGCAAACTCTATTATCCGTTTGCTTTGTCTGTCATTTTGGCAGTCACTATCAGCTATCTCTTTTACTCTCTAGCCTTTAATCCTAAAATTGTGGATTTACGTGGTGCATCTGCTATTCAATTTACCCTACAACTAGGGCTTGTCGTTGTAACATTTGCATCTGCCATTATCGTTCTTTATGCCAATAGTTTTGTCATGAAAAATCGCTCAAAAGAACTGGGTGTATATGGCATGTTGGGCTTAGAAAAACGCCATTTGATTGGTATGACTTTTAAGGAACTCTTGATATTTGGGCTAGTAACAGTCACTGCCGGAATTGGAATTGGTGCCCTCTTTGATAATCTGATTTTCGCTTTACTACTAAAACTTGCAAAGATGAAGGTAGAGTTAGTCGCAACCTTCCAATGGTCCGTAGTGCTTTCAATCCTTCTAGTATTCGGTTTTATCTTTTTAGTCATCGTTTTCCTGAACGCTGTACGCATTATCCGTATGGATGCTCTACAGCTTTCTAGAGAAAAAGCAAAGGGTGAGAAGAAGGGGCGTTTCCTAGTTCTTCAGACACTTGTAGGACTAATTACTCTAGGTGGTGGCTACTACCTAGCACAAAGCGTAAAAGATCCAGTTTCAGCGGTCTTAACTTTCTTCATAGCCGTTATGTTGGTCATTTTTGCAACCTACCTCCTATTCAATGCAGGTATTACAGTTTTCTTGCAGTTGCTCAAGAAAAACAAGCGATATTACTACCAACCCAACAACCTCATCTCTGTTTCTAACCTCATCTTTCGTATGAAGAAAAATGCTGTCGGATTAGCAACCATTGCCATCCTTTCAACCATGGTTTTGGTTACTATGTCAGCAGCTACTAGTATCTACAACGGTTCTGAGAATATGAAAAAACTCATGTATCCTCATGATTTTGATGTTAAGGGACAACATGTAGAAGTTGAGGATTTAGACAAGCTTTTGACTCAATACGCTAGCGAAAAGAACCTAACGATCAGCAATAAGGACGTCCTCAATTATGCAAGTTTCGGTCTTTCGAGTCAAGAGGGGACCAAATTAACCACCTTTGAAAAAGGGCAAAACAATGTCATGCCTAAGACAGTCTTTCTGGTTTTTGATCAAAAAGATTATGAAAAAATGACTGGACAAAAGCTAAATCTTACTGGTAATGAAGTAGGACTTTGGGCTCGAAATGATCAACTTAAAGGTCAAAAAGCATTCAGTCTGAACAATCAGGACTATACGATCAAGGAAGCAATCCAGCAAGATTTTGTTATGAATCATGTTTCAAATCAATATGTTCTCTTGGTATCGGATTATAACTATCTAGTTGTACCAAATCTTCAAAACTTTTTGGAACAGTACCAAGATTCCGCTATCTACACTCAGTTCTACGGTGGTATGGATGTAACTGCTAGTCAAGAGGAACAGTTAAAGCTATCTGATGATTTTGATGCGTATGTGAACAATTTTAGTCATAATCTCAAGAGTGAAGATGCTATGGTTTATAATGGAACTACTAAAACTGATGCAATTGCTGAAATGAACGCTCTCTTTGGTGGAATTCTCTTTATCGGTATTTTCCTCTCTATCATCTTTATGGTAGGTACTGTACTGGTCATTTACTATAAACAAATCTCAGAAGGTTATGAGGATCGTGAACGCTTTGTCATCCTGCAAAAAGTGGGCTTGGATCAAAAACAAATCAAACAAACCATTAACAAGCAAGTCTTGACTGTTTTCTTCCTCCCTGTAATCTTTGCTTTCCTACACTTGGCTTTTGCCTATCATATGTTAAGTTTGATTCTTAAGGTCATTGGGGTAGTAGATACAGCTATGATGTTAAGTGTAACACTTTCTATTTGTGGTATCTTTGCCCTCATCTACGTACTTATCTTTATGATTACTTCAAGAAGTTATCGTAGAATTGTTCAAATGTAAAAACAGAAACATCAAAAAAGAGAGTGGGACAGAAATCGTTAATTCGTTAGAATTCGATTTCGTTGTCCCGCCTCTGCACAGTTGAGTAGGGTTATAAAAGCCGATGAAATCAGCGTAGGAGAGCCCACTCAACCACTGCGTCTTGCTCGACAATCAAAAGACAATTGAGAGGCTAGGACTTTTGTCCCAGCCTCTTTTTTAGTAGCTGGGATTTTGTATCAGATTTTATCTCTTATTTCTCAACACGTGATTTGTTGGCGAGATCAGCTAGGATTGCTGCTACAAACTCATCATCTTTAAACATTAAAACGGTATCTACTTTCAGAGGAGATATCGTTTTTCTTCTTCGAATAAGGATACAAAAATTTCTTCCTTTCTCTATCTTTTAAATGAATTGATTTCTTCAGAGAAAGACTGTAAAATTTTTGATATAATATGTAGGATGGACTGATGGATATTTAAAAGATAATGTTCAAAAGAATCACAGCTAAGAATTAAAAACATGTCAGTTTGGACAGAAGTCTCTCTACCATCATCCATGCAGAAACAAGATTATATGAAATAAAAGGAGTAACCAATGTCCGGAAACTATTCAACACGTGAATTCCGCGAGAAACTATATGATGACCTTCATGTTCGATTAAGAGATACACTGATTTTGATGTGTTCGATTTTTATTGCCTCTATAGGTCTAAATATGAATTCAACAGCTGTCGTTATTGGAGCCATGCTGATTTCCCCTCTTATGACACCGATTGTTGGACTGGGGTTTGGTTTAGCTATTTTTGATACGCGTTTAATCAAGCAATCTCTACAGGTTTTACTTACTCAAGTATTGGTCAGTTTGCTTGTATCGACTCTGTATTTCTGGATTTCTCCCTTATCTTATGCAAGTAGCGAGTTGATTGCACGAACCTCTCCAACCATTTGGGATGTTCTCATTGCTATTGCTGGTGGGATAGCAGGTTTCATTGGTTCAAGGAAAAAAGAAGCAAACAATATCGTACCAGGAGTAGCCATCGCAACAGCTCTTATGCCACCTATCTGCACTGCAGGATATGGTTTAGCTAATGGAAATGTACGATTTTTATTTGGGGCTCTTTATCTTTTCTTGATCAACTGTGTCTTTATCATGCTAATCAACATTGTTGGAACAAGAATGTTGATGAGAAAATCTCCCTTAAGTTCATTTAATGAGCTAAACATTAAAATGAAAATTGGATTGATCTCCTTGATTGTATTATTGGTCCTTCCAGCCAGCTATTCAGCAGTCACTCTGACGATGGATCAAGCTCGAAAAGAAGGGATCAAACAGTTTGTAGAAAATGAGTTCGCCAATCATACGATCATTAATCAAGTCTACAAGTCAAGTAATAATGAATTGGTCTTGACAGTTGTTGGAGATCCGATTTCAGAAGAAGAATTAGAAACTATTCGCCAAAAGCAGGCCTCTTACGGTATTCAATCTGTTCAATTGAAAGTCAAGCAATTCCATAATTCGGCAAAATTAGATAGTGAGACGATTAAGGAATTTTACGAAAACATTGACAAGTATATCGAACAAAAACTCTCTGAAAAAGATTTACAAAACGATCGCGCAAAAGAAAATGAAGCAGACAAGGACTGAGGATAGTCAACTTATCTAACTCATGGAAGCAAATCTTGGGAGGATATTCTATATCCAAAAGTTAATGGATAAAAGAATTGTTGATGAAGATTCCATTTGTGGTGGTTTGACCAATTACGATAGCATGTTGAAATATCAAAAAATTGGTGAAATGGATAGCAAATATCCTTTTTTATCTTGTTCTAAATCCGATTTTTGGATGGAATAACAGATGATAAAGCAAATCATTTCGAAAATACAACAAAAAGACAAACGCCAAAAATGACGTTTGTCTACGTTCTGACCACTCTATTCAGAGTGATTTTTGTATTTTAATTTTCTAAAAATAACTATCAAGATAGCTGAAGCCACAGCTACAAAAAAGAATACCGACAGTACATTCGGATAAACCGGATATAAATCAGGTGCAAAGAAATAAACAACAATTGACAAAAATAAACCTAAAATTGAACCTAAGAAAATCCCATAAGTTAATTTTGACATATCCTATTCCACCCCTTAAACAACGCTACAAAACCTACACTACTTACGACGTAATTGCTTCATCAACTTGCTAACGTGGTAAAATCTCATCATTTATTATTTATCTATACACCAATTATACTCCTAGAAATCATCTGTGAATAGTCCTTCTTAGCAATTTACCGGTTGTCCGATTCTTTATTTTTCTTAGCATCCTCTACTAGGTACATGATCGGGAGAAGGATAAAGATAAATTGGCTTGTGAGTACAGGGATTAATGCTTGGCCTGTAAAAACGTTTAAAACCAGGTGCATGACAAGGGCTAATGCATTGACGACGAGCGCTACAATCATTAGGTCTTTTGTAAGTTGGTTTGTGTCTTGTTTTTTGATGTTGATTTTCATGTGAATCGCTCCTTAACTGTATTCCTTGTCTTTATTAAACCACTTTAAGGAGTCGTGCAATAGGCACTTTGGTCATTGATTTGGATTACTAAAGTCATGGCTTGGTTGATTTCGAAGGAACTGCGGATTCTATAATAGCAGTAACGCGTTACGCATTAAATGTGAATTAGTAGGAGTAACCCGCTTTCGGGTGTACTCCTACTTTGAAGCTTTAAAGGTGCAAGACGAAGGCTTGCACCGGTGCAACGTTACAGCTATTATGTAGAAATCCGCAAAGTTCCGTAGAAATCAACCTTATCAAAAAAACAGCAAACCAAATTGATTTGCTGTTTGTAAATGGCAATGAATTTATGCTTTGGATGGTTTAGATAAGAAGAATAAGTAAACTCCAAAGGCTAATTTAATAAAGGCATCAATATAAGCGATGGTCACGAGGGATGTTTGCGGAGAAAGGTATCCGAATGCTGCGTTAATCACACATGCCAACCCTAGGAAGATCATTGATTTCCCATGAACGAAGTAGTACGGTAAGAAATGAATTCCTGTCGCAAGGAGTGCGCCTAGCCAGATAAGTCTCCAGTTCTCTGATTCAAAAAACGGACCTCCTAAAAGTACTAGCAAAATAAATAAGAGAATCACCGAGTATAACGACACTTTTCGTTGGAAAGGCGTTGAAGGGCCTTCTGAAAACTTATGAAGGACTTTTTTATTCAGATTAATGGAAAAGAAGCTCACCATATACCCGATACTGAAAACCTGCATATTAATGATTTGTTCGCCACCTACAACTGTCGCAAGTGCAATTACGAATGCGACTGCGATGAGCCATAAGCCACACGCCTTTTTGTAGTTAAATTCTAATGTTTCTCCTTTGTTATAACCTAAAAATGACATACGTATTCCTCCAGTTAACTTTGAAACTTTTAACGACATCCTCTATTTTACTCCTGTAAAAAACGGATGTCAATCCGTCGCACTTTTGTCATGGATTGCCATTACTAAAGTCATGCTCTTTTGATAAAAACTTGCTCGCCAATTGATACACTTGCTGAATTGCTTTAGAATCGAGAGTCCATGTTTCTAATTCAGCCTTTATGAACGCAGGGTACTTCTTGCTAATATCTCGAAGGGCATTGCCAACAGATTTTCGGACATACTCGCTTTCGTCTTCTTTGAGGGCGGCAATTCTTCGGATGGCTTCATGGGGATGTTCTTTAAAATACGGCCGGCTCGTCCAGATTCGTAAGCCTTCTGTGACCGCTCGTCTTGTATTGGAACGCGGATGGGTTAGCCACTCGTCGATGACGGGAAGTGCTTTTTCATAGCTGACTTTTTTACAGTACTCGTCGAACGCCTTCGCTAACACTTCTTGCACTCTCCAGTTATCGTCCTTGGAAACCTCTTCTCTCAAAAAGGTGAGAACTTCCTCTTTCTGTGATAAATAGCCAAAAAGGAAGACTCCGTACATTCGAACCTGATACACCCCAGACTGTAATCGTTTTATTTCTCAACACGAGATTTGTTAGCGATATCAGCTAGGATAGTTGCTACAAATTCATCTACTGATACAGTGTTCGTTTCTTTTTGTCCATAGCGACGAACGTTGACAGTTCCATCTTCCATTTCCTTGTCACCAACGATCAATTGGTAAGGAATCTTGCTAGTTTGTGAAGCACGGATCTTGAACTGCATTTTCTCATTACGTTCATCCACATCAGCACGGATACCACGGTCACGGAGTTTCTTCGCTACTTCCCAAGCGTAGTCAACGTGTTTTTCGTTAGAAACTGGGATAAGGGTTACTTGATGTGGTGCCAGCCATGTTGGGAAGGCACCCTTGTAGTTTTCAATCAAGATAGCTGTAAAGCGTTCCATCGTTGAGATAACACCACGGTGAATCATAACTGGACGGTGTTCTTCCCCGTCTGCTCCAATGTAATGAAGATCAAAGCGTTCTGGAAGCAAGAAGTCCAATTGGATAGTTGAAAGAGTTTCTTCTTTACCAAGAGCTGTTTTCACTTGGATATCCAATTTTGGTCCGTAGAAGGCTGCTTCCCCTTCAGCTTCATAGTACTCAACACCCATATCATCAACGGCTGCTTTCAACATGCGTTGAGCATTTTCCCACATTTCATCGTTGTCAAAGTATTTGTGTTTGTCTTCAGGATCACGGTAAGACAAGCGGAAACGATAATCTGTCAAGTTAAAGTCTTCATACACATCGATGATCAATTGAAGGATCTTCTTGAATTCTTCCTCGATTTGTTCTGGAGCCACAAAGGTATGGCCATCATTCAGAGACATTTCACGCACACGTTGAAGTCCTGTAAGGGCACCAGATTTTTCATAACGGTGCATCATACCGATTTCAGCGATACGGATTGGCAATTCGCGGTAAGAGTGCACATGGTGTTTGTAAACTTCGATGTGGTGAGGACAGTTCATTGGACGAAGAACAAACTCTTCTCCATCCCCCATATCCATTGGTGGAAACATGTCTTCACGGTAGTGATCCCAGTGACCTGAAGTCTTATAAAGTTCTACAGAAGCAATTGGTGGAGTGTAGACGTGTTGGTAGCCTGCTGCGACTTCTTTATCAACGATATAGCGTTCCAACTCACGACGGATCGTCGCACCATTTGGCAACCAGAATGGAAGACCTTGACCAACTTCTTGAGAAATCATGAACAAATCAAGCTCTTTCCCAAGTTTACGGTGGTCACGCTCTTTAGCTTCTTCACGCATTTGAAGGTAGTTCTTCAAGTCTTTCTTGTCAAACCAGGCAGTACCGTAGATCCGTTGCATCATCGCATTGTCGCTATTTCCACGCCAGTAAGCACCTGCTACATTGAGAAGGTGGAAGATTTGGATACGACCAGTTGATGGAACGTGTGGGCCACGGCAAAGGTCTACATATTCACCTTGACGGTAGATGGTCAAGCCACCTTCGTCTTCTGAGTGTTCTTCAATCAATTCTAACTTGTATGGATCGTTTTTGAAAATTTCACGCGCCTCATCTTTGGTCACTTCCTCGCGAATAGATGGGAAGTTTTCTTTCACAATTTTCTTCATTTCTTCTTCGATACGAGGAAGATCTTCGTTAGAGATTTGGCCAGCTTGGTTATCAGTATCGTAGTAGAAACCATCTTCGATAGCTGGGCCAACACCCAAGTGAATGTCTGGGAAAAGGCGACGAGCTGCTTGTGCAAACAAGTGTGCAGCTGAGTGACGCAAGATTGGAAGAGCATCTTCGTGATCAGGTGTCACGATTTCGATGCTTCCATCTTCAGTGATAGCACGAGTAGTGTCAATGAGTTTGCCGTTTAATTTACCAGCAAGAGCTTTTTTAGCTAGGGAATTACTGATAGATTGGGCAATTTCAAAAGTAGTAACGCCTGATTCGAATTCACGAACAGCGCCATCTGGGAAAGTAATCTTAATCATGATGTTCTCCTTAATATTAGTTATCAATTATTTTTATAGCAGAAGTGTTTCCCTATTTTGCATTCTTAAATCAAGAAAAACAAAAAGCGACCTCCTCGAAAGGACGTCGCAACGTGGTTCCACCTTCATTTATGTTCCTCAAAAAAGAGGGACACCTCTGATTGGCTCTAACGTGGCCACCGTTTTATGTTTGCATAAAAGTTAGTAGAGTAGTATCAGTTTAGACTTCCTATGCGTTCTCAGCAACCACGCACTCTCTAAAAGAAAGATTCTAAGTGACTTGTCTCTATGCATTATTATAGCATGATTGCGAGATTTTTCAAGGATTTTGTGAAAGTTTTTTGTTTTTCAGTTTTTGAACCAGATACTTGATAGTGGCACCAATAACTGTACCTAGTAGAATAAGAATTTCATAGGCTAGAAAATAAACAAAAATAAATTCTTTGAAAGGAATAATAGTAAAGCCATAGAGCAAGCAACTACCTAGAAGCCAATAGAGTGAAAAACCAAAACGGTAGCTATAAAGAAGTGAAACTATAAAAATTACAACAGGCGAAATGATGAATATATTTAAAAGATAGAGCTCCGTTAGTTTTGGATTCTGTAATAGTAGTATAAATAATCCATAAAGTGGCCAATAAAAGAAAAATATGACCAGATAGTAGGGGAGATATTGCGAGAATTTACGCATGGTAATCACCTCACTTTTCAAGCTGTCACCTTAGATATCCTTCCTATAACTATTATAGCACATTTGCGGTATTGATAGTAAATTAGTTGACAAAGAAGTTAGTTATTGGTAGAATAAGAACTGTCGTAAAGACAAATAACTTCTTCTTGGTTACAGGCATGCCAACCTGTCACTCGGATGAAGCCAAATAAAAAGGAGAAACATCATGGCAATCTCAAAAGAGAAAAAAAATGAAATCATCGCACAATATGCCCGTCACGAAGGTGATACAGGTTCAGTAGAGGTTCAAGTTGCTGTCCTTACTTGGGAAATCAACCACCTTAACGAACACATCAAACAACACAAAAAAGACCACGCTACTTACCGTGGATTGATGAAGAAAATCGGTCGCCGTCGTAATTTGCTTGCATACTTGCGTAAAAACGACGTTAACCGTTACCGTGAGTTAATCAACTCTCTTGGACTTCGTCGCTAATTCAAGATACAAAGGCCGTCAAAAGCACAAAGCAAAAATAGGAAAATTGACGAAGAAACTTCAGTTTCTAGGAGATTTTATCTTTTTTGCCAAGTGCTTAGGCCGTGTTCAATTGAGCATATCTTGAAAGTAAGGCTACTCTAGTTGAGTAGTTTTTTTATTTTGTCACCTCACCTCGATATACTTAAGTATTATCTTCGGTTACGGTTCCTAGCACTGTAAGGTAAAATAAACCAGATCATCTCCCTTTGGGGAGATTTTTTGTTTCACTAAAATTTTTGTTCAATCTTTGGCTTGCCGCCTAGTCTATAAACGTTTTATCCAGCAAGAATTATGATGCTAAGGGCGTTAAAAATCCGTATGAAAATAGGGAAAGGACGCAGTGTTCGATGAACACAAGGAGTTTCATCTTTTTCACTAGGATTTTAGCCCAAGTTCAAATTAGCTCTCTGACTTCAGAGGGCTTTTTTCTATATTTTTCTAGTCTTGTTCCTGATTTGGAAATGTGGTATACTAATTATGAAAATTGTCTAAATTTTTAATCTTTGATAAAGGGAGGGTTTCATGCTTTCCAAATTTTCTGGAAGCCATCAAAACCTGCGATATTTTTTTCTGCTAGCTTTTTTGCTTGTAGCATTGGGAATCTCTCTATTTTTTGCTGTTTCTATGGGTTCTGTTCAAATTAGTTTGAGTGATACCTATCGGATTATATTAAGTAAGATGGGAGCTCCGTTGGATATAGGAGACATTTCGAAGTCGACACTTGCTATTGTTTGGAATATGAGATTGCCACGGGTCTTTCTAGGTTTGATAGTTGGTGCGGGTCTTTCTATGTGTGGTAGTGTCATGCAGTCAACAGTCAATAACCCCATTGCTGAACCTTATGTGTTAGGGATTTCAGCTGGGGCAACCTTTGGAGCAACGCTGAGCATTATTCTCGGTTTTAAGGTCATGATTGGTGTTGGTTCTTTCCTTGGAGCGCTTTTGGCAACAGTTGCAGTCTTAGTCATTGCTTCCATGCAAGGCAGGATGACAACTTCAAGCCTCATTTTATCAGGGACGGTGGTCAATGCACTCTTTTTGGCTTTTTCAAACTTTATTATCTCAGTTGGCGCTAATGCTGACAGTGTCATGACGATCAAGTTTTGGACCATGGGTTCTCTAGCAGGGATCTCCTGGGCTCACTTAACCCTGCCAGCAGTAGTCGTGGGAATATCCTTTTTGTTTTTCTCTACCCAATACCGTGTTTTTAATGCCATGATGATGGGTGATGAGGCAGCCTTGACCTTGGGGATTCCTCTACGTTTTTACTGGTATCTCTATGTGGCTATTGTGGCTGTGCTGACAGCTATCTTGGTATCGACCTGTGGGATTATTGGTTTTGTTGGCCTGATTACACCTCATTTGGCAAGAAGCTTGGTTGGTACAAACTACAGAAGACTTTTTCCGATTGCTACTTTACTTGGCGCTCTCTTTGTTGTCTGGGCAGATGTCCTTGCTCGTGTTTTGATACAAAATGCTGAGCTTCCGATTGGAATCTTCACAGCCTTAGTAGGTGCACCTTTCTTTATCTACATGGTTGCTAGTAGACGAAGGGAGGTGAAGGTCTGATATGGACTTAATGTGTCAGGATATTCACTTTGGAATCGGAGAAAAAAAGATTCTCAAAGGAGTCTCGCTTAAACTGGAGGGCAACCAATTTCATACGATTTTAGGCCCCAATGGGAGTGGGAAAACTAGCCTACTGAAACTCCTCTATCGTCAGGAAAAGCCTGATCAGGGCCTGATTTCCCTTGATGGGAAACCGATAGAACAAATGAGAGTTAAGGAAACGGCAAAACAGATGGCCGTCATCACCCAGTTCAATCAACTCCAATTTGATTGTACGGTTGAAGAAATCGTTATGCTGGGCAGAACACCCCATCTCTCTTTCTTACAAAAGGAAAAAGAAAAAGACTTTGCCTTGGTTGAGGATGCTCTAGCCAAGGTAGATATGCTCGAAAAGAGAAATCGCCTTTACTCTTCTCTATCAGGAGGAGAGAGACAGCGAGTTTTGTTAGCACGCGCCTTAGCTCAAGAACCTTCACTCTTGCTCTTAGACGAGCCGACCAATCACTTGGATATCAAGTATCAGCTGGACTTGTTAACCATTGTCAAAAATCTCCAGATCAATGTGTTAGCCGTCTTGCATGATATTCAGCTGGCTTGTCGCTATTCAGACTATCTCTATCTGATGAAAGAGGGAGAGATAGTTTACCAAGGTACTCCAAAAGAAACCATCACTCCTGAATCTTTGCAGGTTGTCTATGGTGTCCAAAGTAAGGTTACTTGGATGGAAGACCAGCAAGCCATGATTCACTATTTATAAGATTTAAAGGAAATTGACATGAAAAAATCACTCAGTATTTTGCTCGTAACAGTAGCTACCTTAACTTTGGCGGCTTGTAGCAACACATCTAAAGAAACAGCAACTGCACCAGCTACAACAGAAGCTAGTCAAAAAGCTACTACAGAAACAAGCTATCCTGTAACCATCAAAACATACGATGCCAAAGGAAACGAAGTCGAGCAAGTCTTTGAAAAGGCTCCTGAAAAGGTCATCACCAACAACCTTTCAACAACTGAAATTCTACTTGAACTTGGTTTGAAAGATAAAATTGCCGGCATGCTCAATCCTGATAATGCCGTAACTGGTAAATACAAGGATGCCATTGAAGCTATCCCTCATATTGGGGATAAGAAATCAGTCTCACAAGAAACGGTTCTTTCTTATGAACCTGATGCCTTGATGGGGCGCAACATGATGTTCTCTGAAAAGTCAATGGGAACGATTAGCGCTTGGAATGAAAACAAAATTCCTGTTTATACGCAAAAAGCTTCACTTTCAAATGTTCAACAAGATTTGGGAAATATCGTAGAAGATGTGAAGAATCTAGGAACAATTTTTAATGTCCAAGACAAGGCCAACCAATACGCAGAACAATTGCAAGCTAAAATCGATGCGGTTAAAAAAGCCAACCCAGAAACACAGGGTGAAAAGAAAAAAGCTTTAATTATGGTTGCCTACAATGACGAAACCTTTGGTGCCTACAAGTCAGCCCTTCAAGAAAGCTTGCTTAACCAACTTGGTTATACCAATGTTGCAACAGGAACATCTGGTTTGACCCTGGAAAATCTAGTATCAATGGATCCAGAGTTGATTATCTATGTAACTAGCGATCGTAATCAAAAGTTGGATGAAAAAGCAGTGGATTTGATGAAGGCAAACACTGTTTTGGAAAATGTACCAGCAATCAAGAATCAAAAAATCATGACCATCTCTTATGATGAATTGATGGACTACGGTCCTGCAGTGATTGATTCACTTGAAAAAATCAATGACTTTATCAAGAAATAAGGAGTTTAACTGGGAAGGAATTCAGGTTAGGGTCAGCCTTCCTTCAAACTATGACTCTAAACAAGCCTACCCAATTGTACTTCTAAACGATGGGGAACTGGACTATTTGTCAGACCTATCTCAATCTGTGATTTTGGTGGGTTTGATTCCAGAAAGCCGTCTGAATGACTTTACACCTTGGAAAGTTAGTGCTTTAAAAGAAGGGGCTCCGGATTTTGGTGGGAAGGTAGAAGCCTATCATGAGAAGCTCTTTCAAGGAATTCTAACAACTCTAAAAAAAGACTACTTGATTGATGAAAATAGGATTGCATATGGTGGTTATTCACTTGGTGGTCTTGCTGCTATCTATAGTCTTTACAGTAATCATCTCCCCTTGGCCTGTATCTTCTCTATCTGTGGTTCCTTCTGGTATCCAGACTTTACAGACTTTTGTAGGGAACATGAGCTGATACAGAGTCAAAGTCTGATTTATCTGCAAAATGGTCAGATAGAAGGTGCCAATCATTCTAATCGTCTGTCTAAGGCTCCGATGTTTGCAAGGGAACTACATAACCTGATTTCAGAAGCAGTTCCCTCAACATATTCTACATTTGATGCTTATGGGCATCATGAAGCTCTTAACGAACGCTATCATCAGTTTTGTGATTGGCTAAGAGAGCAGTGGGAACTCAAGTAATCTAATAGCACTCCTTGTTCATCGCAACTAGGAGTGTTTCTCATGTATGCTTTTCCTTAGAATTTTCAAGCGATTACCCTTGACGGAAATCCCTCCCTGTAATAAACTAAATTATGGTATAATGAGAAGATAGATAGAATCGAGGAAATTATGTCATTTACACAATTTAATTTTAAGAAATATATAGAAAAAGCTTTGGAAGAGTTGAAGTTTACGGCGCCTACCGAAGTGCAAGAAAAGTTGATTCCTATTGTCTTGGCAGGGCGTGACTTGGTCGGTGAATCAAAAACAGGTTCAGGAAAGACCCATACCTTCTTGTTGCCGATTTTCCAACAGCTAGATGAAGAAAGTGATAGTGTACAAGCCGTTATCACAGCTCCTAGTCGTGAGTTGGCGACTCAGATTTACCAGGCAGCTCGCCAGATTGCGGAACATTCTGAAGTAGAGATTCGTGTTGCCAACTATGTTGGTGGTACAGATAAGGCTCGCCAAATTGACAAACTGGCAAGCAATCAGCCACATATTGTCATCGGAACTCCAGGTCGTATCTATGATTTGGTAAAATCAGGTGATTTGGCTATTCACAAGGCTAAGATTTTTGTTGTCGATGAAGCCGACATGACCTTGGATATGGGATTCTTGGAGACAGTCGATAAGATTGCAGGAAGCCTTCCAAAAGACTTGCAGTTTATGGTCTTTTCAGCAACCATCCCACAAAAACTGCAACCATTCTTGAAGAAATATTTGTCAAATCCTGTCATGGAGAAAATCAAGACCAAAACCGTTATCTCTGATACCATTGATAACTGGTTGATTTCGACCAAGGGGCGTGACAAGAATGCTCAGATTTATGAATTGACTCAATTGATGCAACCTTATCTTGCTATGATTTTTGTCAATACAAAAACACGTGCAGATGAATTACATTCTTACTTAACTGCGCAAGGTCTAAAGGTAGCGAAGATTCATGGAGATATTGCGCCTCGTGAACGTAAACGGATCATGAATCAGGTAAAGAACCTTGATTTTGAGTACATCGTTGCGACTGACTTGGCTGCGCGTGGGATTGACATCGAAGGTGTCAGCCATGTTATCAATGATGCTATCCCACAGGACTTGTCTTTCTTTGTCCACCGTGTTGGACGAACTGGACGTAATGGTCTACCAGGTACAGCCATTACCCTTTACCAGCCTAGTGATGACTCTGATATTCGTGAGTTGGAGAAATTAGGAATTAAGTTTGTACCTAAGGTGGTTAAAGACGGAGAATTCCAAGATACCTATGACCGTGATCGTCGTGCCAATCGTGAGAAAAAACAAGAAAAACTGGATATCGAAATGATTGGCTTGGTCAAAAAGAAAAAGAAAAAAGTTAAACCAGGCTATAAGAAGAAAATTCAGTGGGCAGTCGATGAAAAACGCCGTAAAACCAAGCGTGCTGAAAGTCGTGCCCGTGGACGTGCAGAACGTAAAGCCAAGCGTCAAACATTTTAGAATTGAGACAGTAGAACCAAGTGGTTTTACTGTTTTTTTGACTCTTAAAGCCTAAGATAGTATAAGTAAGAATCGCTAATTAATTTGAATAGCAAAAAAATGTCATAGAGACTGATGCTATAGGATTTTTAATCAAAATTTTGATTCCAGAAAATATTTGAAAACATTCTTAATTTATGTTATTCTAAAAAAAAACAGATTTTTAAAAAATATTAAATCTGTTAAAGAAAAGAGGTCATTATGGCAAAAGGAATGTTTAAGCAAGAACGTTTTTCGTTTCGTAAAATGAAAGTTGGATTGGCATCTGTGGCTATCCTCTTTGCTTTTGCACAACTTGGACAAGTTTCTGCTGATGAAACTAGTAAAGTTTCGTCAAGTGAAATTACTAAGGTAACTGAGGCACCAAAAGTAGTTGAAGAAGTCAAATCGCCTATTGAGGAGGCTAAAGCAGAAATTGCAACTGAAAAATCAAGACCTATTGTCAAAGAAACTGAAGCAAAAGCTGGGGATTTGATTGATGTCTCAAAGAAAGAATCTGCTGTCGAAGTAAAAGAAAGTCAAGAAGGCAATCAGAAAGTCCATATTGAAACCTCTGTAGCTGAGGTAACCAAAACTGAAATTGCTCCAGAAAAAGTGGAAAAACTTCCAGATCCTGTAACTACGACAAAAGAGAATACTGTAGCAGCTAAGGATAAAGATGGAAATTCTTATACTCAGTATGAACGAGTAGACAAGACAACAACTGTGGAAATAACTAAAACACCACCAACTGTTAAAAAAGCAGGAGAAGCAGATATTGTTTTTGTTGTTGACCGTTCAGGATCTATGTCTTCAACGATTAATACTGTTCGTAAAAATGTCAATGAGTTTGCAAGAAATCTTGCCAAAGATGGAGTAGCGGCACGTTTTGGATTAGCTACATATAGTGATGAAGTATACGGACGTCGATTAGGAAAAACTGACGAAGATACAATTCTAACGAAATTTGGTGAGAATTATTTTACAACAGATCCAGTTGAACTTGAAAAAGCTTTAGAAAAAATTAAGATTGCACATGGGGGAGATTCTCCTGAAACAGCAACTCCTGCTCTCACAAAGATTGTTTCTACTTACGACTGGTCTAAGTCACCAAAAAATAAAAAGTTTGTGGTGTTGTTAACAGATGCTAGGATGAAAGAAGATCCGTCAATTCCATCTATCGCTGAGACATTAACAACTCTGAAAAAAGCTGGTATTGATAGAATCGTAGCGACAACCTTGTATAATCAACGAAACTATAAAGATTTTGTGTCTGAGGGACGTTTAATGGATATTGATCGTAACTTAGCTGACTCTTTAACTAAGGATGCAGCTTCATGGATTGTGGAAACAGTCAGTGAGGGACGTCAGTACAAGGTAACAAAAGACAGCTACCAATTCTACTTGGAACGTCGTACAACTGTGCCAGTTTTGGAGCAGAAAGTAACTCCTAAACCAGAACCTACTGCTTACAAACCAGCACCAGCTAAACTTCCTGAAACAGGAAGCAATGATTCTAGTAACCAAACTCTTTTGGGTCTAGGTATTATGCTCGCAGGTTTTGGATTGGCTACAAGCGCTAGAAAATCTAAAGAACAATAAGATACTTTAATACACACAAAACACCTGAAGTAGAGCTATATTGGCTTTTATTAGGTGTTTTTTGATGAAGTTATCCTAAAATAAAATAAACACACTGGGACGAGTATTTCAGTGTGTTTTTGTGGTAAATTTGTCTTTAAAATAGATAAGATAGATTATTTGATAAAGCCATTGTATTAGATGATTGGTTTAGCAACAATGCAACAGATAAAGACGCACCATTTTTGGTGCGTTTTTATTTTTTGTGCTATAATAGAAATAAATAAAAGGAGGAGTTACATGATTGGAGAAAATATAAAAACGTTACGTAAAACACATAAATTAACCCAGCCTGAGTTTGCAAAGATTGTTGGTATCTCTAGAAATAGTCTGAGTCGTTATGAAAATGGGACAAGTCGAGTTTCGACAGAATTAATCGATCGTATCTGCAAAAAATTTAATGTTTCCTATATCGATATCGTAGGGGAGGAAAAAATGCTCACACCAGTTGAAGATTATCAGTTAACATTAAAAATAGAATTGATAAAGGAACGAGGAGCGAATATCTTAGCGCAACTTTATCGTTTTCAAGATGAACAAGGAATTGCATATGACGATACTTCTAATCCTTGGGTTCTAATGAGCGATGATCTTTCTGATTTGATTAATACGAGGATTTATCTTGTTGCAACTTTTGAGGATATAGAGCGATTTAATGGCTATTTGGATGGCATTGAACGTATGCTAGAACAAGCTAGTCATCTAGTGGTGGCTTAATGAAACTAGAAGAATTTAGTCAAGATGATTTTGAACGAGCATCCAAACGACTCGTTCGTTCTTTAACTCGTGGAAAAACAACCTCATCTCAGCCTAAGGCTATTTTGCTCGGTGGACAGAGTGGTGCTGGTAAGACAACGATTCATCGTATTAAACAAAGGGAATTTCAAGGCAATATCATTATCATTGATGGAGATAGTTATCGCTCTTTTCATCCGAACTACCTTGGCTTACAGGAAAAGTATGGAAAAGATAGTGTGGAGTATACCAAAGTATTTGCGGGCCAAATGGTTGAATATCTTGTAGATGAGTTGAGTAAGAAAGGTTATCATTTGTTAATCGAGGGTACCTTGAGAACAACAGAAGTTCCTAGAAAAACGGCACAATTATTGGCAACTAGAGGATATCAAGTCTCACTTGCACTGATTGCGACTAAGCCAGAATTGTCCTATCTCAGTACTTTGATACGTTATGAGGAGCTCCATGCTTTAGACCCTAGTCAAGCGAGAGCGACTCCCAAAGAGCACCATGATGGAATTGTAGAACATTTAGTTGATAACTTACGAGAGTTAGAAAATGACAAAATTTTTAATCAAATTCAAATTTATCAAAGAGATCAATCGTGTGTTTATGATTCGGAAGTAGATCAAATCTCAGCAGCAGAAGTTCTACAAGAATGCCTCTTCGGAAAATGGAACAAGGTGGAAAAAGAGATGTTGAAGATGGGACAGGAGCGGTTGAGAGAGATTGATAAGTGACGAAGGGCTAATTTATGAGTACATTAAAAAAAGTAGATATTATAGGTGACTAATATGAATTATAATGATGTTAAAGAAAAATTATGTAATATTATTATTAAATACATTGATAATCCTGAAATACGTTTACAAATGTTAGAGCAAGCAGAGTCTGTTAATACTGTGAGAGGTGTACTCTATAGTTTAGATAAAGAAAAAAACGGAGATTTAACTCAAGAGGAGATTGATTTTTGTAAAGATTTATTTTTTTACTTTGGTTAAAAATAAAATTTTCTAGAGTTTTGGATAGATTCCTACGATAATTTCACTATAGCCTAAAAATTTTATAGAAATTGCGACTGTAGATAATGTTGTGGATGAAATCGTCAGATAGATGGGACACCAGCGAGTGATATAGAGAAAGCTATCGCTCCATATGTGCCGTGGATTGCACCGATTCAAAATGTAACGGCTGCGCTTGCAGGAAGACAGGTTGCTAAATACAGTTCTAGTGTTCCGACTGGTAATGGTATGAAGTGGGGATCGGAAAGTGGGAAAAAATTAAATTTGAATGGTACAGGTTCACCTTACGGCCCCCAACCATATAATGGACCTCTAAAACCGTTAAGGCCATATGGACCACAACAATATAGTGGAACCTTGCAACCATTGTCAACACTTGATAATTTATCACCGAGACAAATTTCTAATATGAGCTTAGAGAGTATCCAGAGAGCTTTGCCAAAGGGATGGGAGTTAAAAAATAATAATGGTTTTGTACACATTTATGACAATGTAAATCCTAAACCGATAATTCGAATTGATCCACCAGATTCTAAAACAAATTATCCTCATATGCATTTTTATGATGGTGCCCAAAATTCTTTAGATATAAATGGGAAAATAGTTGATTATCGTAGTTCGGAAGCACATGTTCCTTGGATTAATGACCAATAACATCAGAAATTGAGGTAATATTAATGAAACACTTTGAAATAAGGGAGAAGCAGGATAAGATAAATCAGACTGACTATTGGGATTGTCGGATTCTAGATTTACAAATATTATATTTTGGCGATGAAGTCCATATATACATAGAAAGTTATAACGAGAATAAAGTAGATTTAGAGGAATGTTGGAAAGTCAGTTTCCTTGCTTGTGCATCACTGAATTATGAGACAGATGCACAAAATCGCAAAAAATTTAAAGTAAAAGATTTTACACAAAATCACTTGTATACCTGTCAAGAGATATCTCTTGAATATTACGATGGCAGTTTTTTTCAAACCAGGATAGTTTTAGAAGGATTAGTCAAGTTCAATATCATTTCTAGGGATGTTACTGTGGAAAGAATCAAACTATCAGAACATGATTTTTTCTGGAAGAGCACTTTTTAAATTTTTAATATAGGAAACATTAAGTACGTGTGTAAACATACTAAAAATAAGGCATAAGAAGGCTCCTAAGGATGATGTGGTGACGACGAAGCCTACAGGTGGACGTCTACCAATGACAGTAGAGAATCTCCAAATGTCTGCGGATAAGCCAGATATTGTTGATAAACCATCTACTTTATATCATTATACGTCCGAGAAAGGGTTGACTGGAATATTAGATACAGGAACTCTAAATCCATCGTTAAAAGCGAATAATCCTAAAGATGCTCGTTATGGTAATGGTCAATATTTTACGGATATTGCTCCAGGTTCTAAAAGTAACGGTCAATTATCTCGAGAGTTTTATGCTACACCATGGAAATACAAGCAAACTTCTCATTATCTTGAAATTGATACAAATGGTTTAAATGTTATAAAAGGAAGAGAAGGAGTGTACCTTGTTCCTAATGAATCTTCTCTTGATATAACAAATCGTATTGTAAATTATGGTGAAAATTAGGAGAAAGCTAATGAAATATTATAGAACTTATTGGGAGCAGTCATCTCTCGAATATGCAACATGGATATTTTCGGAAGTTGATAATCAGGGGTATGAGATTAGAAAACTAGAAATTTTTTTAGATGGAAAAATTAGTTATTATGATGCTAATATTCCCTTTGAGTTGGGTGAATTTCCTACCGATGAAGATTTAGAATCTATCAACGATAGTGAGGAAATTACCGTAATAGAAATTTCAAAAAATGATTTTGAAAAAACATTACAACTTTTTAATGATAAAAATCAGACGGGGGACCAATAATGGAATACTATCGAACTTATTGGCAACATGATGATGATTATCCTGTTTGAATTTATTCTGAAATTGATTCAAATTAGATGAAATTCAGTTTTCTGTAAATGTGGGAAAACATTGATTTTAAGCCCATCTTGAAACTTATTCAAATAGAAATGTTTCCAACCAGGTCTTAAGAAAGCTCGTAAAGCATCAAATAATAGAAGAATAAAATTTAATATAAAAAAATCCCATCAGAATATTTCTGGTGGGATTTTTGGTGGGGAACCAATCAATTTTGATTGATTTTTAACCTTTTATAATAACCGAAAGTGCTGTTAAAACAACCATTTCACTTCAAATCATGTTTATAAATCATTCCCACTCAACGGTTGCTGGTGGTTTACTTGTGATATCGTAGACGATACGGTTAACGTGGTCAACTTCGTTTACGATACGAACTGAGATTTTTTGGAGGACTTCCCAAGGGATCTTAGCGAAGTCAGCTGTCATTCCATCGATAGAAGTGATGGCACGGATAGCGATGGTGTAGTCGTAAGTACGGCCATCTCCCATAACACCTACTGAACGAACGCCAGTGTTAACAGTGAAGTATTGCCAGATATCGCGGTCAAGTCCAGCCTTAGCGATTTCTTCACGCAGGATAGCATCTGATTCGCGAACTGTTTCTAGTTTCTCTTCAGTAATTTCACCCATAACACGGATAGCAAGTCCTGGTCCTGGGAATGGTTGGCGCCATACGATGTGGTCTGGCATTCCAAGTTCAGTACCAAGTGCACGAACTTCGTCCTTGTAAAGAGTGTTGAGTGGCTCGATCAGTTCAAACTGCATGTCTTCTGGGAGTCCACCAACATTGTGGTGAGACTTGATGGTTTGAGCAGTATCCGTACCAGACTCAATCACGTCAGTATAAAGAGTTCCTTGAGCAAGGAATTTCACATCTGTTAGTTTGCTTGCTTCGTCATCAAAGACATAGACAAATTCGTTACCGATAATCTTCCGTTTTTGTTCAGGATCAGATACACCAGCCAATTTATCAAGGAAACGTTTGGCAGCGTCTGCTTTAACGATGTTGAGACCAAACTTACCACCAAGCATATCCATAACTTGGTCAGCTTCCCCTTTACGAAGAAGACCGTGGTCTACAAAGATACAGATTAATTGATCGCCGATTGCTTTTTGGAGAAGAACCCCAACAACAGAAGAGTCAACACCACCAGAAAGTCCGAGAAGAACACGTTTATCTCCAACTTTTTCACGGATTTGTTTGATTTGCATCTCGATGAAGTTATCCATAGTCCAGTCACCTTTGGCACCACAGATATTTAAAGCAAAGTTACGCAAAATATCATAACCGTGAACTGAGTGGCGAACTTCTGGGTGGAATTGGATACCGTAAATTTTCTTATCAGGGTTTTCAATAGATGCATAAGGACAGTCTGCAGAAGTTCCAGTACGAACAAAGTCAGCAGGAATTTCCGTTACAGCATCCCCGTGACTCATCAAGACAAGTTGCTCATCTGGAGTACCCGCAAAAAGAGCTGATTCTGTGTGAGTCAATGTTGATTGACCGTATTCACGGTTACCAGCGTCACCTGCAGGAACAACCTTACCACCAAGTTTGTGAGTCAATAGCTGCATACCATAACAGATTCCCAAAATCGGAATACCGAGTTCAAAAATCTCTGGGTCAATATCAAACGATCCTTCTTCGTAAACAGAGTTTGGACCACCTGAAAGTACAATCCCTACAGGATTGATAGCACGGACTTCGTCAGCCGAAATCTTGTGACTTTTTAGTTCTGAAAAGACACCAATCTCACGGATACGACGTGAGATGAGTTGGTTGTACTGGCTACCATAGTCCAGTACGATGATCTTTTCGACATCTTGCAAATCAGTTGAAATGTTGCTCATCTTTTCCCTTTCTTCAAAGAAATATCTTCTTGAATATTCTATCATAAAAGGGTTAGAATTACCAACTAAACAAGTGCGGTTTGACTTTTCCCTATGAGTTACGGTACAATGGAAAAAATAAAGAAAAGAAGTGAGCAAGCATGTTACCAGCTTATATGAAAATCCACGACCAAATCAAGAAAGACATTGATGAGGGAAGTTGGAAAATAGGAGAGAGACTCCCAAGTGAGCGAGATTTAGCAGAAGAATTTGCCGTTAGCCGCATGACCTTACGTCAAGCAATCTCTCTTTTGGTTGAAGAAGGGGTTTTAGAGCGTCGTGTAGGTAGTGGGACCTTTGTTTCTAGTACTCGTGTTCAGGAAAAAATGCGTGGAACGACCAGTTTTACGGAAATTGTGAAGGCTCAGGGTAAAACACCATCGAGTCATCTGATTTCTTATCGTCGAACGATTCCGAATGAGCAAGAAGTGGCTAAACTAGGTATACTACCAACTGACAATATCATTCGGATGGAACGTGTTCGTTATGCGGACAAGCTTCCTGTTGTCTATGAAGTGGCTTCAATTCCTGAGAAATTTATCAAAAATTTCAAAAAAGAAGAAGTAACCAAGCATTTCTTTCAAACCTTGCAGAAACATGGTTATCGAATTGGTAAATCTCATCAGACCATTTATGCACGTTTAGCAAAAGAAAAGATAGCTCATTATCTAGAAGTAGAAAAGGGACATGCTATTTTAGGTCTGACCCAGGTTTCTTACTTTGATGACGGAACGGCTTTTGAGTATGTAAAGAGCCAATACGTCGGAGAACGGTTTGAATTTTATCTAGAAAATAATTAGTTTATAACATCACTCTTAAAGTAGAAACTCTTCTATTTTAAGAGTTTTTATTTGGTTGTGATTAGAAAACATTTTCCTAGTAAGAAAAATAGCAATCATACGAGTATTTTTCAAAGATTCGTGTTATAATAGTTAGGTTATATGGTCCCGATAAGGTGGTGGGATTGATTGTAAATACTCTTCCTACCAGTTCTTTGTAACTCTATAACGAATATTTTTTAAGGGGGGACATTTTTATGTCAGAACGTAAATTATTCACGTCTGAATCTGTATCTGAGGGGCATCCAGATAAGATTGCAGACCAAATTTCAGATGCTATCTTGGATGCTATTTTAGAGCAAGATCCAGAGGCACACGTTGCTGCTGAAACAGCTGTTTATACTGGTTCCGTTCATGTCTTTGGTGAGATTTCAACTACAGCTTATGTGGATATCAACCGTGTGGTTCGTGATACTATTGCAGAGATTGGTTATACCAATACAGAGTATGGTTTTTCTGCAGAGACGGTGGGAGTACACCCATCCTTGGTGGAGCAATCTCCAGATATCGCTCAAGGGGTTAATGAAGCCTTGGAAGTTCGTGGGAATGCGGATCAAGATCCACTTGATTTGATTGGGGCTGGAGACCAAGGTCTCATGTTTGGTTTTGCAGTTGATGAAACTGAAGAACTCATGCCATTGCCAATCTCACTTAGCCACAAGTTGGTTCGTCGCTTGGCAGAGCTACGTAAGTCTGGTGAAATTAGTTACCTTCGTCCAGATGCCAAATCGCAAGTTACTGTTGAATATGATGAAAATGATCAACCAGTGCGCGTGGATACAGTTGTTATTTCAACCCAACATGATCCAGAAGTGAGCAATGAACAAATCCATGAGGATGTGATTAACAAGGTTATCAAGGAAGTGATTCCAGCTTCTTATCTTGACGATGAGACTAAATTCTTCATCAACCCAACTGGTCGTTTCGTTATCGGAGGTCCTCAAGGGGACTCAGGTTTGACGGGTCGTAAGATCATTGTGGATACCTATGGTGGTTATTCACGTCACGGTGGTGGTGCCTTCTCTGGTAAGGACGCGACTAAGGTTGACCGTTCCGCTTCTTATGCAGCTCGCTACATTGCTAAAAACATTGTTGCTGCAGGTCTTGCTAAGAAAGCAGAAGTGCAATTGGCCTACGCAATCGGTGTAGCTCAACCTGTATCTGTCCGTATCGATACTTTCGGTACAGGAACAGTAGCTGAAAGTAAACTTGAAAAAGCTGCGCGTCAAATCTTTGACCTTCGTCCTGCAGGAATCATTCAAATGCTTGACCTCAAACGTCCAATCTACCGTCAAACAGCGGCTTATGGACATATGGGACGTACAGATATTGATCTTCCATGGGAACGCTTGGATAAAGTAGAAGCCTTGAAAGAAGCCGTTAAGTAAACATAAAAAAGATTGGTCTAAGGACCAATCTTTTTTATGTTTAAAATTAGTTATCCAGGATTTTTACAAAAGCCCAGTTTCCAATAGATTTTGTTCCGTATTCTAACATCATCGAATCTAGTAATTCATACTTGTTTTTTTCATAGAAACAAACATTTTTTTCAGTACTAGTAATCAAGCCCAAGCGTTTGCAGCCTTTGGATTTAAGATAAGGTTCGACACCTTCTTGTAGAAAAGCACTCCCGATTCCTTGGTTTTGGATTGAAGAGTTGACTCCTAGCATCATCAAGTACCAATCAAAGTTCCCAGATTTTTTCAAATGTTGTTCAGAGCGATCAACTAAATCTAGATACTTCAAGAGATTGCGGGGGGTAATAAAGCGGAAAAGCTTGATAATACCATTCAACAGATAAGATAGGATGGAAAAATCCTTTTGTTGTAAAAGTGCGATAGCCAGGATTTCCCCATCTCGTTCAGCAACTAGACAAGTCTCTCCTTTGATGTAAAGTCTGGTCAAAAGGCTATACAACAATTCTAAGAATGCTGGGTAATATTCTGGTTTCTTTAAATCATCTTTGATAAGAGTCATGAAAGGGTAGTCCATAAAGGCACCAGCCAACACTTTTCCAATTTTTTGATATTCATCTAGCCTGGCTTCTCTGTATACTATTTCTTTCATATCAAACTCCTTCATTAAAATCTCTCTATCTATTATAACGAAATTTCTCACATTTTTCGATTAAAATGTGAAATTTTCACAAAAAGCTTTATTCACAATAATTTATTTAAAGATATAAACAAGAAAAGGTATTAAAAAACCCCGCAGTTTTAACTGTAGGGTAGATTAATTCTATTTTGTAGGGATTGAAATCTCAATCAATTTATCAGAATAGAGGGTTTTAATATTTGCCTTATCAATAGCCTGTTGATTAATTTTACGACTGAGGAAAAATTCTTTGATTATTTCCATTTCTTTTTCACGGATTGCCCGATGTTTATTGGAAATGAGGATTTCGTAATGAAGTGGAGCCTGAGTAAAAATAACATCTGTATTTCCCGCAGAATAAACCTCTACAAGCGTTGCGTCTGTGTTTTCTAGCTGACTTTTAACAAGTTGCGAGTGTGAATTTGTAGTATTGATAAGCTTCATAGGGTTTCCTCCTGTATTTCTATGTCTATTATAGCACTTTTTGGGAAATTTGGTAAAGATAGTTTAAATTTGATGTTGTTTTTTCCAAGCTTCGATCGCCCATTTGTGACTTCCGCGTTTTAAGTTAGTAATAGCTTCATCGATTGGAAACCAAGCTAGACGATTGAAGTCCTCGAGAGGTTTTTGGATTTCTTGATAAGAAGTAGCTTCGTAGAGATAGGCTGGATTGTAGTAGTAGGTATCACGATGACTAGAATAAAAATATTCATCAGCTTGCCCGTAGTAGGTGCCGATTTCAGCTGTAAATCCTAATTCTTCAATCAACTCTCGTTTGAGAGCTTCAAGATGGTTTTCGCCTTCTTCGATTTCACCTCCTGGTAAGAACCATGCACCATTTGGAGCTTGTACGAGGATAATCTTTTCATGATTTGCATCAGGTATGACTGCATAAACGCCATATCTATTTTTGTAGGTTACTCCCTCTTTTTTTTCTCCAAATGTTGGATTTGCCATAAAGTTCTCCTTCGTGAGTGCGCTTTCTTTCTATAATAGTAAAGAATGTTCTCGCTGTCAAGCAAGAACATTCTTTTGTATGTGAGGAATTAGTCGTTTGACTCGACTGTTTCCGTTTTATTTTTGGACTTAATCACGATTTTACCTTTACTTGTCATGACTGCCTTGAGGTCTTTTTCACTTGGATTTTCAAGGTAGTAGTCTGTAATGGCATCTTCGATATAGTCTTGGATGGTACGACGGAGTGGACGAGCTCCCATTTTTGGATCGTAACCAAGGTCTACAAGTTTTTCTTTCACCTTATCTGTTACATCTAAATGGATGTTATTACTTGAGAGACGTTTATTCACATCATCCAACATAAGGTCAACGATTTGTAGGAGATTTTCCTTGCTGAGAGCCTTAAATTCAATAATACCATCAAAGCGGTTCATGAACTCAGGGCTAAAGAAGTTGCCTAATTCCCCAAGGACAGAGTTGGTACGACCTTCTCTAGCAGCACCAAAACCAACACTAGCTTCAGCCTTGCCTGTACCTGCATTTGAGGTCATGATAATGATGGCATCCTTAAAGCTAACAGTTCGACCTTGACCATCCGTTAAACGGCCATCATCCAATACTTGAAGGAACATATGCATAACATCTGGATGGGCTTTTTCAACCTCGTCCAAGAGGATAAGTGAGTAGGGGTTGCGACGCACTTTCTCAGTTAATTGACCTGCTTCATCATAGCCTACGTATCCTGGAGGGGCACCAACGAGTTTAGCAACGCTGTGTTTTTCCATGTATTCACTCATATCAAAGCGAATCATGCTATCAGCAGAACCAAAAAGCTCAATAGCTAGTTGTTTAGAAAGTTCTGTCTTACCGACACCAGTAGGACCAACAAAGAGGAAGCTACCGATTGGACGGTTTGGAGTACCTAGTCCAACACGGTTACGACGGATAGCCTTAGCAATCTTATCAACTGCATCATCTTGACCGATGACATGAGCCTTGAGGTCGTCTGCTAGGTTGATGAGTTGAGACTGTTCTTTTTCTTTCAAATCACCAACCGGAATATTGGTCTTTTGTTCAATGATGTGTTCAATCGTCTTTTCACTGATGATTGGAGTATCCTGATCCGTTACCTTGGTCTTTTGCATTTCCTTATATTTGGCAATCTGGTCACGGAAGTAGGCTGCTTTTTCAAAGTCTTCGTCTCGAGTTGCTTGAGCCTTGAGATTTTCTGCTTCGATTAAGCGTTGGTCGATGACCTTTGGATCCACAAAATTCAAGGTTAAGTTCATTTTAGAACCAGCTTCATCTAAAAGGTCAATGGCCTTATCCGGCAAGAAACGATCTTGGATGTAGCGGTTAGAGAGAGTAGCAGCTGCTTCGATAGCTCCGTCAGTATAATGAACGTGGTGGTAATCTTCGTATTTCTTTTGAATACCTTTAAGAATAATAATAGTCTCTTCCACAGTTGGTTCATCAACTTTGACAGGTTGCATACGACGTTCAAGGGCAGCATCTTTTTCGATGATGCGATATTCATTGAGGGTAGTAGCACCCACTAACTGAAGTTCACCACGAGATAGGGCTGGTTTGAGGATATTGCCTGCATCCATATTCCCGTCTCCAGCAGAACCAGCACCGACAATCTCGTGAATTTCGTCGATAAAGAGGATGACATCTTTGCGCTCACGGATTTCTTCCATGAGTTTTTGCATGCGCTCTTCGAACTGTCCACGAATTCCTGTGCCTTGAACAAGACTCACGACATCTAGGCGGATGACTTCTTTCCCTTGAAGTTTGTGGGGAACATCACCGTCTACAATTTTCTGTGCTAAGCCTTCGACAACTGCTGTCTTACCAACACCAGGCTCCCCAATCAGTACTGGGTTGTTTTTAGTTCTGCGGTTGAGGATTTCAATGACACGGATGATTTCTTCGTCACGGCCGATAACTGGGTCGATATTTCCACGACGGGCAATCTCAGTTATATTGATACCATACTCATCCAAGAGGCCCTTTTCTTGGCTAGGAGGAGGTGTTTGAGCTGGCCCGCGATTTTGGGAACCAAAACCACCATTGCCACCATATCCACCACCTGACTGGGTTGGAGGAACATTATTATTTGAAGAAGGTCTAAAGTTATTCAGATCGTTAAAGAAGTCTCCAAATGGATCAAAATCGCGATTGTTTAAATCTGTAATGCCTTTGAATAAGCTATTGTTAGGATCTGTTTTGATAATTTTGTAGCAATTTTGGCAAAGATCGATTTGCTTTTGTTGCCCATTCAGATTAGTGTAAAGATGGATTGTTGAGTCATTGATTTTACAATTTTGACAGAGCATACCACTACCTCGTTTCTTTCTTGGCTTTGACTAAAATAGAAAGGTCAAAAATAGTCAAAGTTCTTTAGTCTCATTATATCATGATTAAAGGGGAAAGCAAGCAAAAAGATTGCTTGTTACAATTAAACATTCCAGGCAATTCTTACTAGACTTTAGTTATAAAAATAAAAATCCCATTTGTCATGCAAAAAGGATTTTCATTGGTCAAAGCAGGAGTATTCTCCAGCCCATATTCAACTATTAGTATAAAAGTTCGTAGATTTCCATCGCAATGAGGTCGATGCTATCAAATGTATAAGTCTCACGAGCTTCAACGTCACGAAGTGTGAAAAGTGGTCCGTTTTCTTCGTCGTGGTTAAAAGCAACCTCTGCGACAACAACTCCTTCGCGCTCAAAGTTACGTTTTAAATTACCACCATCTTTTGTCATTGCTTCTAAGCGATTGATGATTCTAACCAAATGTGATTCCATTTTGATTCTCCTCCATTTCTTATCTTTACTATTTTACCATAAACAGACTCCACTTGACTAGAAAAAAACTAAGATTTCTCGCTATTTCTATCGTCTTTGAAAATTTATTGAAAATATTAGGAGAAAATGTTGAATTTTTATGCAAAATATGTTATCCTTATACAAGTTTTGAGTTTAAATATTAAAAATAGAAAGTAGAGTATCCATGAATTTTTCTTTTTTATCGAAATATCTACCGTATTTTAACTATGGTGCCATTGTTACGATTATCATTTCTATCTTAGTGGTCTTTTTGGGGACTATTTTAGGGGTAGTGTTGGCCTTTGCACAACGTTCGAAGATTAAACCACTTGCTTGGTTTGCTAATCTATATATCTGGGTCTTCCGTGGGACACCGATGATGGTGCAGATTATGATTGCTTTTGCCCTGATGCATATTAGTGCTCCAACGATTCAAATTGGGATTTTAGATGTTGATCTTACTCGTTTGATCCCAGGGATTATCATTATCTCTATGAATAGTGGTGCCTATGTATCAGAAACTGTTCGTGCTGGGATTAATGCAGTGCCAAAAGGACAACTAGAAGCAGCCTATTCACTAGGTATTCGCCCTAAAAATGCTATGCGCTATGTCATTTTACCACAGGCTATCAAGAATATTTTACCAGCCTTGGGGAATGAGTTTATTACCATTATCAAGGATAGCTCGCTCTTGTCAGCTATCGGGGTTATGGAGTTGTGGAATGGAGCTACTACGGTGTCAACAACCACCTACTTACCTTTAACTCCACTTCTATTCGCAGCCTTTTACTACTTGATTATGACCTCTATCTTGACGCTGGCCTTGAAAGCTTTTGAAAATCGTATGGGACAAGGAGATAAAAAATAATGACTGAAACACTTATAAAAATTGAAAACCTTCATAAAAGTTTTGGAAAAAATGAAGTTTTAAAAGGGATTGATCTTGAAATTAAAAAAGGGGAAGTAGTGGTCATTATTGGACCATCTGGTAGCGGTAAGTCAACCCTCCTTCGCTCGATGAATCTCCTTGAAGAAGCTACAAAAGGAAAGGTTATCTTTGAGGGTGTTGACATTACGGATAAGAAAAATGACCTTTTTGCCATGCGCGAAAAGATGGGAATGGTTTTCCAACAGTTCAATCTCTTCCCGAATATGACAGTCATGGAAAACATTACACTTTCTCCGATTAAGACTAAGGGAGAAAGTAAGGAAGTGGCTGAGAAGAGAGCGCTTGAGCTCTTGGAAAAGGTTGGATTGCCAGATAAGGCCGATGCCTATCCACAAAGCTTGTCGGGCGGGCAACAACAGCGTATCGCTATCGCGCGTGGTCTTGCTATGGAACCAGATGTCCTACTCTTTGATGAACCGACTTCTGCCCTAGACCCAGAAATGGTAGGGGAAGTACTAGCAGTTATGCAAGAACTTGCCAAGTCAGGTATGACCATGGTCATCGTAACACATGAGATGGGCTTTGCGCGTGAAGTAGCAGACCGTGTTATTTTTATGGCTGACGGTGTAGTTGTCGAGGATGGAACACCTGAGCAAATTTTTGATCAAACACAAGAACAAAGAACCAAGGATTTCTTGAGTAAGGTTTTGTAAGAATATGATGAAAAGCTCCAAGAGGGCTTTTTCTTATAGTTTCAGACTATAGGGTATCTTAGGTAAGAAGTGTTAGAAGGTCGAGCGATTTTTTGTTATAATAGAGGATATTTGTTAGAAAAGAGAAAATACATGACACAGATTATTGATGGGAAGGCTTTAGCAGCCAAGCTACAAGGACAACTGGCTGAAAAAACAGCTAAACTAAAAGAAGAGACAGGCTTGGTGCCTGGCTTAGTTGTCATTTTAGTCGGAGAAAATCCAGCCAGCCAAGTTTACGTTCGTAACAAGGAACGTTCAGCTATCGCAGCGGGCTTCCAAAGTGAAGTTGTACGTGTTCTGGAGACCATTACTCAAGAGGAATTGTTGGAGTTGATTGCCAAATACAACCAAGATCCAGCATGGCATGGGATTTTGGTCCAGCTTCCATTACCAAAACACATCGATGAAGAAGCTATTTTACTAGCTATTGATCCAGAAAAGGATGTGGATGGTTTCCATCCTCTCAACATGGGACGCCTCTGGTCTGGTCATCCAGTTATGATTCCTTCAACACCTGCAGGAATTATGGAAATGTTTCATGAATATGGGATTGACTTAGAAGGTAAAAATGCGGTCGTAATTGGTCGTTCCAATATTGTCGGGAAACCCATGGCTCAGTTGCTGTTGGCTAAAAATGCAACTGTAACCTTGACCCACTCTCGCACCCACAATCTAGCCCAAGTAGCTTCTAAAGCCGACATTTTGGTCGTAGCTATCGGTCGTGCTAAGTTCGTGACTGCTGATTTTGTCAAACCTGGGGCAGTTGTTATTGATGTGGGGATGAACCGAGATGAAAATGGCAAACTCTGTGGAGATGTTGACTATGATGCTGTTGCACCAGTCGCTAGCCATATCACACCTGTACCTGGTGGAGTAGGACCTATGACCATTACTATGCTGATGGAGCAGACTTATCAGGCGGCTTTAAGAACGCTGGATAAAGATTAATCATCTCTGTAATTATTAATAGAACTTTAAAAGCAAGTTATTTTTAGAACTTGCTTTTTTCTTGCTCGATTTCTACTAAAATTCCAGTAAAACTTCTACAAATTATTGAAAAAACTCTACTATTTTGATATATTAAAAGTAACAATATGTATATGTAAATGAAGTAAGCGTCTAGAGGGAGGTTTATTTTTTGAAGCAAAATGTAATCGCTTACTATAACTTAGAAAGGAACCATAATGGATAAGAGATTTTTTGAAAAACGGTGTCATTTTAGTATTCGTAAGTTTGCAATTGGTGCGGCTTCAGTTATGATTGGAGCTAGTATTTTTGGTCTTCAGGTAGCGCAAGCAGCTGAAGCAGAAACAGCTAGTCCTAGCGAAGAAACAATTCATCAAGTTCAACCTTTAGATAAACTTCCAGATGATCTTGCTGCAGCCATTGCAAAAGCTGAGCAAAACAGTCCACAAGATTCTTCTACTTATAAAGAAGAAAAGGATAAGGTGGAAACTGAAAAACCAGCAACTGAAGAAAAGGCGACTGAGGCAACAAGTCCTAAGGAAGAAAAGGAAGCAGAAGTAGTCACCCCTAAGGAAGATAAAGCTGAAAAACCAGCAACTACAGTGGATGAAAAAGCGCCTACAGTTTCAGAAGCTAGTTCTGAAAAGCCAGCAGTTTTGGAAGAACATACTGCTGAAGCAAATCAGAATAAACCAGTAACTAGTCATAAAGTTAAGGAGGAAAATACTTCTGCAACAGACTTACCTCAAGTTACCAAAGAGAAAGAAAAAGAAGACCAACTGTTACAAGAAAGAAAACAAAATTTTAACAAAGATTGGTATTTTAAATTAAATTCTCAGGGTGATTTTTCTAAGAAAGACGTGGATGTTCATGACTGGTCTAAGTTGAACCTTCCTCATGACTGGAGTATCTATTTTGATTTTGATCACAAATCTCCTGCTCGAAACGAAGGTGGTCAATTAAACGGGGGTACTGCATGGTATCGTAAGACCTTTACTGTAGACGAAGCTGCCAAGGGCAAAGACGTTCGTATTAATTTTGATGGAGTTTACATGGACTCTAAGGTCTATGTCAATGGTCAATTTGTAGGTCATTATCCAAGTGGTTACAACCATTTTTCATATGATATTACTGAATTTTTAACTAAAGATGGCAGTGAGAATACCATTGCTGTTCAAGTGACTAATAAGCAACCAAGTAGTCGTTGGTACTCAGGAAGTGGTATTTATCGTGATGTGACGCTTAGCTATCGTGATAAGGTGCAAGTGGCTGAAAATGGAAATCATATTACAACTCCGAAATTAGCTCAACAAAAAGATGGCAATGTTGAAACACAAATCCAAAGCAAGATCAAAAATACTGCCAAGACTCTAGCCAAGGTATTTGTGGAGCAACAGATTTTTACTAAGGAAGGTAAGGTTGTTTCAGATTTAGTTCGTTCTGTAACTAAGACTCTATCAGGAAATGAGACAGCTGACTTTAAGCAAACGATTTTGGTTAACAAGCCAACTCTCTGGACAACAAAAAGCTACCATCCTCAGCTCTATGTTCTAAAAACCAAGGTTTATAATGAAGGTCAGCTAGTTGATGTAACAGAAGATACTTTTGGTTATCGTTATTTCAACTGGACAGCTAAAGAAGGCTTCTCACTGAACGGTGAGAGAATGAAATTCCACGGAGTTAGTATCCACCATGATAATGGTGCCTTGGGGGCAGAAGAAAATTATAAGGCAACCTATCGTAAATTAAAACTCCTGAAAGATATGGGAGTTAACTCTATCCGTACGACTCACAATCCAGCAAGTCCACAGTTACTAGATGCTGCTGCTAGTCTAGGACTCTTGGTCCAAGAAGAAGCCTTTGATACTTGGTATCGTGGCAAGAAAACGTATGACTATGGACGTTTCTTTGACCAAGATGCAACCCACCCAGAAGCCAAGAAGGGTGAGAAGTGGTCTGATTTTGACCTGAGAACCATGGTCGAACGTGATAAAAATAATCCATCCATCGTCATGTGGTCACTCGGTAATGAAGTGGATGAAGCAGATGGTGGGGAACGTTCACTAGAAACAGCTAAGCGCTTGAAAGCTATCATCAAAGCAATCGATACAGAGCGCTATGTGACCATGGGTGAGAACAAATTTAGTAATAGGTCTACTGGAGAATTCTTGAAATTGGCAGCAATTATGGATGCTGTCGGTATGAACTATGGTGAACGGAATTATGATGCTGTTCGTAAAGCGCATCCAGACTGGTTGATTTACGGTTCTGAAACTTCTTCAGCGACTCGAACTCGAGATTCTTATTTTGATCCTGCTCATTTACTCTGGCACGACAATCGTCCAAATCGTCATTATGAACAGTCAGACTATGGTAATGACCGTGTAGCCTGGGGTAGAACAGCTACTGAATCTTGGACCTTTGACCGTGATCGTGCTGGCTATGCAGGTCAGTTCATCTGGACTGGTTTCGACTATATCGGTGAGCCTACACCTTGGCATAACCAAGATAATACACCAGTGAAAAGCTCTTACTTTGGTATCATTGATACGGCAGGCTTGCCTAAGAATGATTTCTATCTCTACCGTAGTGAATGGTATAGTGCCAAAGAAAAACCAACTGTTCGTATCATGCCTCACTGGAATTGGACAGATGAAACGCTCAAGGAACGCAATATGCTCATCAATGGCAAGGTTCCAGTTCGGACCTTCTCAAATGCTGCTAGCGTAGAATTACTTCTGAACAACAAATCTCTCGGCAAGAAAGAATTTGTTAAGAAAACAACCGAAGATGGCCGCCCTTATCACGAGGGAGCTAAACCAAGTGAATTGTATCTTGAGTGGTTGGTTGACTATAAACCAGGTACTTTAACGGCTATTGCTCGGGATGAAAATGGCAAAGAGATCGCGCGTGATAGTGTGACAACAGCAGGAGAACCAGCTAGAGTTCGGCTCACCAAGGAAGAACATGTCATCACTGCAGACGGAAAAGATTTATCATATATCCATTATGAAATCGTTGATGAAGATGGCAATGTCGTTCCAACTGCCAATAATCTTGTTCACTTCAATCTTCATGGGCAAGGACAAATCGTTGGTGTGGATAATGGAGAACAAGCTAGCCGTGAACGCTACAAAGCTCAGAAAGATGGCACATGGCAAAGAAAAGCCTTCAATGGTAAAGGGGTTGTCATTGTTAAATCCACTGAAAAAGAAGGTAAATTTACCCTGTATGCCGATTCTGCAGGTTTAGCTTCTGATCAAGCGACAGTCACAACTGTTTCCGGTAAAAAAGAAAACCGTCACTTTGTCGCTTTTGCCCCTGTTAAGGCAAGAACTGATGTCAGCGAAAATCCTAAACTACCAGATACAGTGACAGCTATTTATAGCGACGGTAGTGTTGAAGAAAAAGCCGTGACTTGGGATATCCCAGATGATCTCCTTACCAGTGCTGGAGAGAAAAAAGTTCTTGGTCATGTTGAGGGTATCGAAGCTAAGGCTGAAGCTCTAGTTAAGGTGGTTGCGCTCGATAAGTGGTTGCCTAAGGTAGCAACAGTTCCTGTTGGTACAGCTGTGCAAGATTTGGACAAGACAGTTACGGCTGTTTTGTCAGATGGAAACTTAGTTGATGCAGATGTCGTTTCTTGGACCTTGAAAGATCCTTCTGCCTTGACCAAGGAAGGTGGACGTACGGAAGCAACTGGTAAATTAGTAGGTAATGACTACGAGGTGACAGCGACCTTTATTGCAAGTGACAAAGAGACAGAAAGTACTGTCACAGGTCTCACGGTTGGAGATAAGACGCTTGAAAACTTTGAGCCTGGAAAGACTTACTACCGAGTATCCCTTCCTTATACTGCTAAAATCCCAAGTGTCGGAGCACAGACAAGTGGCTATCAGGTAACAGTTCAACAAGCTTCAGCGGCTAATGATTATCAGGCCTCTGTATTCTTGAGTGACCAGAAGGGTGATTTAGTTCAAACTTACTTGATTCAATTCGTGAAGGAAGCTCCTGCCTTGACACGCTTAGAAGTAAGTGTAGAAGGTAAAGAAAATGCAACAGAAGATCAAGTCCTCCCTTATCATGTCATTGGACATTACGAAGATGGGTCACAGACTGAATTTTCATCATCAGATATCCATTTGGAAGCTAAATCAGCTGATGGTGGTCATCTAGAGGTAAATGGTCAGAACTTACTTCTTTACACGAAAGGACATGTAACCCTCACTCCTCGTATTGATAATCAAACTGATAAGACTCAATCTGTAGCAACAGAGCTGGTCATTAAAGAAAATAAAGTAGACAAGAAAATTGTCAAGCTTCATCCAGTGACTATCTCTACAGATATCAATCAGCAACCGAATTTGCCTGATCAAATTGGAGCAGAATTTGACAAAGGTTTGCCTCGTAAGGTAACTGTAACGTGGGATAAGGTAGATGAACATGAACTTGCAAGCTATCATAGCTTTACCTTAAAAGGTCATGTAGAAGGTACAGACATTGAAGCTATTGCAAATGTGACTGTTGAAGGATTGCAGGTTGCAGAAGAAATCAGCCTCACTCTTCCTAAGGGTGAAACGGTTCAATTGCCAGCTAACGTTCGTGCCTACCATTCTAATGGAACAACTGTCTATAATGATGTCGTTTGGGATAAGGTGCCAGCTAACTTTAGTCAAACTGAAGGAATCTTTGAAATCAAAGGTCAATTGGTTGGTAGCTCTCTGACTACCAAGGCTCATGTTCGTGTTTCCAGTCAGGTTGTTGCGGGAAATAATATCTCGAAACAATGGACAGGTTCACAATTGCCAGCAGCTATCGTATCCAATACTGGTGGAGATGATTCGGCCAATACTCTGAATGACTTGACCGTTTCAAGAGCCAATACAGATGTCAAGAATAGATGGACTACATGGCAAACAAATACTGATAACGATTGGGCGTCTATCTTATTTGGTAATTCGGGAGATTTAACCAAACGCTTTGTCGACAATCTTTCAGTTGATTTCTATACAGATGGTGCGATTGGACTTCCAAAAGAATATGTCATCGAGTATTATGTTGGTCAAGAAATTCCAGATTTACCAACTGATGTCAATCATGCTCAAGGAGATGCCAAGCATCCATTTAACAATGCTACCAACTGGAAAGAGGTTGAACATCTCAAAGCTCCAGGACAATTATCTGCAAGCCAAACTAACCACTTTACATTTGATAAGGTTGAGACCTATGCAGTTCGTATTCGCATGAAGAAAGCAAATGGTACGGCTGGTGTCGGTTTGACCGAAATCACTATCTTAGGAAATAAAGTTCCAAGTGCTTCAAGTTCAGAGATTTCTATCCAAGTAGATGGCAAGAGCCTTGAACATTTCAATCCAGCTAAGACAGACTATCATATTCCTCAAGCTAGCAAAGTGATTACTGCAACAGCAAGCGACAATGGTGTGGTAACGATTGTCCCTGCTACAAGCCCAGAAGGAGCAACACGCCTCATTTTGAAGGCAGAAGACGGAAGCATCTTGAAAGAGTATCGCATTTTCCGTGATGGTAAAAAAGAATCTACACAACCAGTAGCTGCCGAAAATGCTGCCATGACATTGAGTGTTGGCGATAAGCTTCAATTACCTACAGAATTGACAGTATACTATCCAACAGAAACAGATTGGACTACAGATAAACTAGCCGTAGAATGGGATGCAGTGGCTGAACATGCGACAGACCAGGAAGGCACCTTTGAAGTGCTTGGTCATATCCTAGGAACAGACCTGACAACTAAGATGCAAGTAACCGTTCTGGCAAGAGGAAATCAAGTTATCTCTGAGAATGCAAGCAATAATGCGACTGACTCTAAAGCCTTTGCCTCTACTACAAACGATACCGATGCCGCTTCTAATGATAAAATCTTCTATATCAACGATGGTCGATTTAATGAGGATAATCGTTGGACAAACTGGTCTCGGACTCCAAAAGATCAAGAAGTGTCCGTGGGAGTTCTCTTTAAGAAGAACGGTCAGATTACACCTCAGTCTGTTGGAAAAGTAGCAATCCAATTCTTCAAAGACAGTGGAACAGATGCACCAGCGACAATGGTACTCGAAAGATACGTTGGACCAACTTATTCTGAACCAAGCACCATTTCACGTTATGAGGAAAATGCGGATCATCCGTTTAACAAGGCAGAAAATTGGGAAGAAATTCCTTATAAAGCATCTGGAGCAATCGTGGCTGGTAAGCCAATCGAATTTACCTTTGATCCGATTCAGACATCTGCTATTCGCGCACGTATGACTCGCAAATCAACAACCAATGGTCTTGCAATGGTCGAGTTTAGTGCCTATTCTCCAGCCAAAGCAAGTGATTCAGAAACACCTGCAGTGACTATTTCAGTTGCTGGAAAAGCATTGGAAAACTTTGACCCTGCTGTTTCAGAATATCGTTTAACCGCTAATGGAGCGAAACCACAAGTGACAGTCCAAACAAGTGGTCATGGTGTAGCAACTGTCATTGAGTCAAATCAAGACAATCTTCCAACACTTGTTCGACTCCTTGCTAAAGATGGTAGTCTTGTGAAAGAATATCGCCTTCACTTTGAAGCTGGTTCAGAAGCTAGTCATGCAGTGGATGATCAAGCTCTTGTTCTAGACCGTCCAAGTCTAGAAGTTGAGAAAGCTATCATTCCATTCAAGGAAATTATTCGTGAGAATAGTGAACTAGCCAAAGATGAACGTCGTATCGTCTCAGAAGGTAAAAATGGAGAAAAAGTAGACTATGTCGAAATATTAGGAACAAGTCGTAAAATTGTTCACACTGAAACAATAGATGCAAAAGATCAAATTGTTGAAGTAGGAGTGAAAGCACTTGTTACAAGTAGCAAGGGTGACGAGCCAGCTCCTGTTCTTGAAATTCCAGAATACACAGCCCCTATTGGAACTGTAGGTGAGGAGCCAGCCCCAGTTGTCGAAGTTCCAGAATATAGCGACTTTATCGGTACCGCAGGCGATCAAGCAGCCCCAATTGTTGAAGTTCCAGAGTTCAAGGGCGGAGCTAATTGGGTCGAAGCTGCTACAAATGAAGTTCCAGAGTTTAAAGGCGGAGCTAACTGGGTTGAAGCCGCTACAAATGAAGTTCCAGAGTTTAAGGGCGGAGCTAATTGGGTTGAAGCTGCTAAAAATGAAGTGCCTGAATTCAAGGGTGGAGTCAATGCTGTGCAAGCAGATAAGAACGAGCTCCCAGAATACACAGGACCTCTAGGAACCGCAGGCGACCAAGCGGCTCCAACAATCGATAAACCAGTTGCAGATATTCGAGGTTTATCTGACAAGCCTTCAGAAACTCAGGCTTCTGCTGAGCAGACTCAGGGTTCCCAAGCTCTTGGAAATGCTTCAGAAAAAGCAGACTCAGCAAGACTTCCAGAAACTGGGGAAAGTCAATCAGATACAGCTATTTTCCTAGCAGGTCTAAGTCTAGCTTTATCAGCAGCATTCCTAAATGGGAAACGTAAGGAAGAATAATGATTCATAACTTACTATTCTCAAAAGGTTGATCATTATAAAAGAAGAGGCTGGGACAAAAGTCCTAGCCTCTCAATTGTCTATGGATTGTCGAGCAAGTCGCAGTGGTTGAGTGAGCTCTACTACGCTGATTTCATCAGCTTTTACAGCCCTACTCAACTGTGCGGAGGTGGGACGACGAAATCGAATTCTAACGAATGACCGATTTCTGTCCCACTCTCTTTATTAATTGGGCAGTGAGGTGTATAATGAAAGTAAGAGAATGTGAGGAGAAGGATCATGATTGTAAAAGTTTGTAATGCAGATTATAGTCTCCAGTGGGATGGAATCTATCAATTTGCTCTTGAAAACTATCCTCAGATTCAATCATGGGAATTGGAGAAGCTGGCAAAGTTTATTGCTTATGAACAGGATCATCATCGTCAGACCATTGTGGAATGTGAGGATCATGAATTAAAAATACAAATTCATGATTACTTGCAAGAGCATAGCTATTTTCCTCCCTACAGACCAAGTCATCAGCTTGTAGCTTCTACCTATGATATCCATAAGAAGTTGGTAACTTCAAATTATTGTAGTCATACTTGTACAGTTGAGGTGGCTCAGGCTATTTTTCAGACTGGCAAACTCATGTCAGCGGTTAAAGTATTTGGTAAAATTGGGGCGGAGCTAGTTACAGATAGTCGTAATGCAGCTTCTGATCCAGCAGACTATTTTGACTATATCATGTTTGGATGGTCTAATACGACTTCGGGTTACCGACTCGCTATGGAGCGTTTGTTAGGACGGGCACCTTCTGAGGAGGAATTGCAAGAAAAGTTCATTCCTGGAGTTAGTTTTCATTTCCTGTATGAAGAATTAATTCAAGCACCAGGTTATATATTTGACGGCTATCACGTTGCGAAGGTAAGAGATAGTTTAGATTTGAATACCTTTCTTTATTTGTGTGTTATTCCTTCAAAAGATAAGGCTTGTTTTGAAGGTTTGATTCCCAGTCAATTACAAGATAGAGTGCTGTACCTAGACTATGAGGGAGAAGGGTTACAGGCTTGGAATACTAAGGTTAATCAAGTGCTATATGGTAAGGATAAGTCGAAGGAGTAGCTTATGAAAGAGATTGATCAAGCTCTACTAAAGAAAGTGATTATCGAGCGTTCTCGTTCTAGTCATAAGGGAGACTACGGTCGTCTTCTCTTGATTGGAGGAACGTATCCCTATGGGGGAGCGATTATTATGGCTGCTTTAGGGGCGGTTAGAAGTGGCGCAGGCTTGGTGACAGTAGCAACGGATAAAGAGAATATTCCAGCTCTGCATAGCCATCTGCCGGAGGCTATGGCTTTTGACCTTGGTGATAAGCAATTACTGGAGCAACAGTTGAAGAAAGCAAGTGTTGTCTTGGTTGGACCTGGATTAGTGGACGATGAGCGTGGAGAAGAGCTTCTCCAAACAGTCTTTCATCATTTAGTCCAAGACCAGATCCTCATACTGGATGGTGGTGCCCTATCCATTTTAGCGAAGACGGGAATGAAATTTCCTAAGGCTCAGCTTGTTTTAACTCCACACCAAAGGGAATGGCAAGTCTTGTCAGGATTAGATTTGACTTCCCAAGGAACTGAGGAAACAGGAGAGGCTATGAAGAGATTTCCTTCAGGAACGATTCTAGTTCAAAAAGGTCCTGCTACTCGAATTTGGCAAGCTGGTCAAACTGATTGTTATCAGTTGAGTGTTGGTGGCCCTTATCAGGCGACTGGGGGAATGGGTGATACTCTGGCTGGGATGATCGCTGGCTTTGCAGGGCAATTTCCTCGAGCAAGTCTCTATGAAAGAGTGACAGTAGCGACCTATCTACATTCAGCCATTGCCCAAGAACTAGCTGAGGACAACTTTGTAGTTCTGCCAACCACGATTAGTCAACATATTCCTGCATTTATGAAAAAAATACAAAAAGACACCTGAAAATATCAGGTGTCTTTTGATGATTAGAAGAGGCCTTTGACCTTATCTACAAGACCGTCAAGTCCTTCTGATCCTGAGACCAAAGCTTGTGCTTGGCTTAGGTACTCACCGAGTTGATCCTTGTTTTCTTCAACAAATGTTTTTGCTGCAGAAAAATCTTTGTTCTCAATGAGTTCTTTTACTTGATTAAACAAATCTAATGGGTTCATGAGTTCCCTCCTTTTCTAAAATTCTATACAATCATTTTTTTTCAAATCTTGCAAGAAACTTGACTCTTCAAATAAAGTTCAGGAGTGTCAAATGGTGCAAATTTTGATATAATTTTTAGTGATGAATTTTAGAAATAATCGGTATGTGGTTGTAGATTTAGAAGCTACAAGTACCGGAAGCAAGGCAAAAATCATCCAAGTGGGAATTGTAGTCATTGAAGATGGTGAGATTGTTGAGCAGTATGCGACTGATGTCAACCCTCATGAACACTTGGATTCTCATATCAAAGAATTAACGGGTTTGACTGATAAACGTTTGGCAAAGGCTCCAGAGTTTTCTCAGGTGGCTGAAAAGATTTTTGAACTGGTCAAAGACGGTATTTTTGTTGCGCACAATGTTCAGTTTGATGCTAACTTATTGGCAGAATTCCTCTTTTTTGAGGGTTATGAATTGCGCACGCCTCGTATTGATACAGTGGAGTTGGCTCAAGTATTTTACCCTCAGCTTGAGAAGTATAATCTCGGCATTCTTTGCCAAGAATTGGGGATTCCTCTAGAGCAAGCCCATTCAGCCCTATCTGATGCCCAAGCAACAGCAGAACTCTTTCTTTGTATGAGACAAAAGATGTTTGGACTGCCAAAAGGGTTGTTGGAGCGCTTATTGAGTTTATCAGACAGTTTACTCTATGAATCTTACCTAGTCATCGAGGAAGTTTATCAGAAGCAGTCTCTCCTCGTTGAGCATGATTTGGTAGAAGTGCAGGGCTTATTCTTAAGAAAAGAGAAGCCAGTCCTTTCTCCACGCAAACTCTCAAAAGATTTCCAGACCAATATTGCCTTGCTAGGTTTGGAGGAGAAAAGTCAACAAGAAGAGTTTGCCCAAAAGGTTCAAGAGTTTTTACAAGGAGAAGCCATTTCCTTTATTCAGGCTCAAACAGGAATTGGGAAAACCTATGGTTACCTGCTACCGGCCTTGTCACTTGAGAATGAAGGGGGAATTCTACTCAGTGTTCCGACTAAAATCCTTCAAAATCAGGTGATACAAGAGGAGGCTAAAAGACTAGAAGAGATTTTCCATATTTCTATTCATAGTCTTAAAGGTCCTCAGAATTACTTGAAGCTAGATGCCTTTCATACAGCTCTAGAGGAAGAAGACTCCAATCGTCTGTATACACGATTCAAGATGCAACTTCTAGTTTGGTTGACAGAGACAGATACAGGAGATTTAGACGAGATTGGTCAGCTCTATCGCTACCAGCAATTCTTATCGAACTTGGTTCATGATGGTAACCTTCACAAAGACTCTCTCTTTTGGTTGGAGGATTTTTGGAAACGAGGTCAGGAAAAGGCTCGTTCTTGCAAGTTGCTTGTGACCAATCATGCTTACCTCGTTACTCGACTTGAAGATGATCCTAGTCTCTTAGAAGGGCGTCTCTTGATTTTAGATGAAGCCCAGAAAATCTTGCTGACCTTGGAAAATCTTTCTCGAAAATCTTATTTGCTTACAGATTTGCTAGAACAATTAGACCAAGCTCTATCGAGGGAAGAAGGTATGCTTCAAAGACGCTTGCTAGAGAGTATTCGTTTTGAAGTTTCTTACCTACTTGATCAGTTTCTATCTGGTAAACGGAAGATGTGTCCAGCTAGTAGCATTGACAAACTCCGACAAGATTTTTCTGAGCTGAATTTACCAGAATTTAAAGATTATCTGAAGTTTTTTGCATCTGAGGGAGAATTTTGGTTATCGACTTCAGATATGTCTAGTAAGAAGGTTGAAATAACTTCTAGTCGCAATCAGCGTTTGCTCTTTTCTGAAATCTTTCCAGACTCCTGTCAGCTCTTAGCAATCTCCGCAACTTTAGAAATTAGTGGTCGGGTTTCCTTGCCGGAACTTTTGGGTTTCCCTCAAGCAACCTTTTATTCTCTAGACGAACAGTTTCAAGAAAATCAGGAAATTTTATTAGTGAATGATTTTCCATTGGTGACAGAAATTTCATCTGAGGAATATGCACAAGCAATTGTAGAGGTTCTAGAAGATTTGTCCTACCTTGAAGAACCGATTTTAGTCTTATTTACTGCAAAAGATTTATTGTTGCAGGTATCTGATACTTTGAGAATTCCCCATTTAGCCCAATATAAGCATGGGGAACCAGCTCAATTGAAAAAACGTTTTGAAAGAGGCGAGCGTGAGCTTTTGCTTGGGGCGGGAAGTTTTTGGGAAGGTGTCGATTTTTCAAGACATCCGCGGGTTATTGAAGTGGTGACTCGTTTACCTTTCCAAAATCCAGAAGATCCTTTTACTAAAAAGATGAACCAAGAACTCCGTCTTGAAGGGAAAAATCCTTTTTACGATTATCAGCTTCCTATGGCTATTATTCGCCTCAAGCAAGCGATTGGAAGAACCATGCGTCGATTGGGGCAACGCTCTGCAGTTCTGATTCTAGATAGCCGCATGGCAAGTAAACGTTATGGTAAGCAAATCAGCAAGGCTTTGGCTCGAAGCAATCGTGTTAGAGTCATTAGCCGAGAGCAAATTTATATCAATGTTCAAGAATCTTTAAATAAATAATGAAATGAATACCTGAAAGAATGAAGGAGGCCTTTTATGAAACGTTCTCTCGACTCTAGGATCGATTATAGTTTAATATTACCAGTATTTTGTTTGTTGGTGATTGGAGTCGTAGCTATTTATATAGCAGTTAGTCATGACTACCCAAACAATGTTTGGCCCATACTTGGACAACAACTGGCTTGGATATCACTAGGGATTGTTTTTAGTTTCATAGTCATGTTTTTTAACACAAAGTTTCTCTGGCAGTCCACACCTTATTTATATGGACTCGGTCTAGCCTTGATGGTCTTGCCTTTGGTCTTCTACAACCCGAGTTTAGTAGCAGCAACAGGTGCTAAAAACTGGGTATCAATCGGTGGTTATACACTTTTTCAACCATCCGAATTCATGAAGATATCCTATATTTTGATGCTGGCATACGTTATCGTAACCTTTACCAAGAAACATAAAGACAAAGAACGAACTATTGGCTTAGATTTTCTATTGATTTTGTGGATGATTGTTTTCACGATGCCAGTTATGGTTTTACTAGCCTTGCAAAGTGACCTTGGGACAGCTATGGTTTTTGTTGCAATCTTTGCAGGTCTTCTCTTGCTGTCAGGTGTTTCTTGGAAGATTATCATTCCAGTCTTTGTAACAGTTGTATCAGCCATTACAGGATTTTTAGCCATCTTCATTACAAAGGATGGGCGTGCCTTTCTGCACCAAATTGGAATGCCGACTTATCAGATTAACCGTATCTTGGCTTGGCTCAATCCCTTTGATTATGCGCAAACAACTACCTATCAACAGGCGCAGGGTCAAATTGCGATTGGTAGCGGTGGAGTATTCGGTCAAGGTTTTAACGTGTCTAATCTCCTTATTCCAGTCCGCGAGAGTGATATGATTTTCACAGTAATTGCGGAAGATTTTGGATTTATTGGTTCAGTTGTTGTGGTTGCACTCTATCTACTGCTCATCTATCGCATGTTAAAGATTACCCTAAAATCCAATAATCAATTTTATACCTACATCTCAACTGGATTTATCATGATGCTCTTGTTCCATATCTTTGAAAATATAGGTGCGGTTACTGGTCTTCTGCCTCTGACAGGGATTCCTTTGCCCTTTATTTCTCAAGGGGGATCCGCTATTATCAGTAATCTTATTGGTATAGGTTTGCTTTTATCGATGAGCTACCAAACTCATTTAGCTGATGAAAAGAGTGGCCGAACAAGATTCAAACGTAAAAAAGTTGTACTGAAGAAAGTGAAATAAGGAGGTCGCTATGCCTAAAGTTGCAGTTATCCTAGCAAATGGCTTTGAAGAAATTGAAGCCTTGACTGTCGTAGACGTCTTGCGTCGCGCAAATATCACCTGCCATATGGTAGGATTTGAAGATACAGTGACAGGTTCACATGCCATTCAAGTTCAAGCTGATCGAGTGTTTGATGGTAATTTATCAGAGTATGACATGATTGTTCTTCCAGGAGGTATGCCTGGTTCTGCCCACTTGCGGGACAATGAACAATTGATCACTGAACTTCAAAAATTTGAGAAAATCGGTAAGAAGGTAGCAGCCATTTGTGCGGCTCCAATTGCATTGAATCAGGCAGGTCTACTAGAAGGTAGAAACTTCACCTGCTATGATGGAGTTCAAGAACAAATTGCTGACGGTCACTACCATAAAGAAACAGTAGTCGTAGATGGAAATATCATTACGAGCCGTGGGCCAGCAACTGCTTTAGCCTTTGCTTACTACCTGGTTGAAACACTGGGCGGAGATGCTGAGTCTCTAAGAAATGGCATGCTCTACACAGACCTATTTGAAAAATAATGACAAACGGAGGAGAATCTTTCTTGTTGGTGAAGATTCTTCTCTTTTTTAATGGCAAAAAGCAAGGTAAACATCGCATTTTTTATAAAAAAATGGTATAATGAAGGGTATGAAATATCACGATTACATCTGGGATTTAGGTGGAACCCTGCTTGATAATTATGAAACTTCTACAGCAGCTTTTGTAGAAACATTAGCAGAGTTTGGGATTGAGCAGGAACACGATAGTGTTTACGAAGCTTTGAAGGTTTCGACTGCCTTTGCCATCGAAAAGTATGCTCCAGGTATTGAAAACTTTCTTGAAAAATATAAGGAAAATGAAGCCCGAGAGCTTGAACATCCAGTTTTGTTTGATGGGATTCCTACTCTTTTAGAAAATATTTCGGACCAAGGTGGCCGTAACTTCTTGGTTTCTCATCGAAACGATCAAGTATTGGAAATTCTAGCGAAAACTGAGATAGCTCCGTACTTTACAGAAGTAGTGACGGCTAGTTCAGGTTTTAAACGCAAGCCTAATCCTGAATCGATGATTTATTTACGTGATAAGTATCATATAACGTCAGGTCTAGTCATTGGTGACCGAACCATTGATGTAGAAGCAGGACATGCTGCAGGCTTAGATGCCTATCTCTTTGAGGATGTTGTGTCCTTAAAACAAGCAATAGACATGTAAGAAAAAGGGGAAAAATGACAGAAGATATTAAAAACCAACAGGCACAAGATTATGATGCCAGTCAAATTCAAGTTTTGGAAGGTCTGGAAGCTGTTCGTATGCGTCCAGGGATGTATATTGGTTCAACTGCCAAAGAGGGTCTTCACCACCTAGTCTGGGAAATTGTAGATAATTCTATCGATGAGGCCTTGGCAGGATTTGCTAGTCATATCGAGGTCTTTATTGAACCGGATGATTCAATTACAGTTATCGATGATGGTCGTGGAATTCCAGTTGATATCCAAGAAAAAACAGGACGTCCTGCCGTTGAAACAGTCTTTACTGTTCTTCACGCTGGAGGGAAATTCGGCGGTGGCGGATACAAGGTATCTGGTGGACTCCATGGTGTAGGGTCATCAGTTGTAAATGCTCTTTCAACACAGTTGGATGTTCGCGTTCATAAAAATGGAAAGATTCACTACCAAGAATACCGTCGTGGACATGTTGTTGCAGACCTTGAGGTGATAGGGGATACGGATAAAACAGGAACAATCGTTCACTTTACTCCAGACCCAGAAATTTTTACTGAGACAACGACATTTGATTTTGATAAATTGAATAAACGGATTCAAGAGTTAGCCTTTTTGAACCGCGGGCTTCAAATTTCTATTACTGACAAACGTGAAGGACTTGAACAAACCAAGCATTATCACTACGAAGGCGGGATTGCGAGCTACGTTGAGTACATCAACGAAAACAAGGATGTTATCTTTGATACACCAATCTACACAGATGGTGAAATGGATGATATTACAGTGGAAGTTGCGATGCAGTACACAACGGGTTACCACGAGAATGTCATGAGTTTCGCCAACAATATTCATACCCATGAAGGTGGAACACATGAGCAAGGTTTCCGTACAGCCTTAACTCGTGTTATTAATGACTATGCTCGTAAAAACAAACTTCTAAAAGATAACGAAGATAACCTAACAGGTGAGGATGTCCGTGAAGGATTGACAGCCGTTATCTCTGTGAAGCATCCAAACCCTCAGTTTGAAGGACAAACTAAGACCAAACTTGGAAATAGTGAAGTTGTGAAGATTACCAATCGCCTCTTCAGCGATGCATTTTCTGACTTCCTTTTGGAAAATCCACAGATTGCTAAGCGCATCGTTGAAAAAGGGATTTTGGCTGCCAAAGCGCGTGTTGCTGCCAAGCGTGCGCGTGAAGTTACACGTAAGAAATCTGGTTTAGAAATTTCAAATCTTCCAGGAAAATTAGCGGACTGTTCATCAAACAATCCAGCTGAAACTGAACTTTTCATCGTCGAAGGAGACTCTGCAGGAGGTTCTGCAAAATCAGGACGTAATCGTGAGTTCCAAGCCATCTTACCAATTCGTGGTAAAATCCTTAATGTTGAAAAAGCGAGCATGGATAAGATTTTAGCTAATGAGGAGATCCGCAGTCTTTTCACAGCTATGGGAACAGGATTTGGGGCTGAGTTTGATGTTAGCAAAGCTCGCTATCAAAAACTGGTGATCATGACAGATGCCGATGTCGATGGAGCACATATTCGTACTCTTTTGTTAACTCTGATTTATCGTTATATGAAACCCGTTCTAGAGGCAGGTTATGTTTATATCGCTCAGCCACCAATTTACGGTGTCAAAGTCGGTAGTGAGATTAAAGAATATATTCAACCAGGCGCAGACCAAGAAATCCGCCTACAAGAAGCCTTGGCTCGCTACAGTGAAGGTCGTTCCAAACCAACCATCCAACGTTATAAAGGTCTTGGAGAGATGGATGACCACCAACTTTGGGAAACTACGATGAATCCTGACCATCGTCTCATGGCTCGTGTATCAGTAGACGACGCTGCAGAAGCAGATAAGATTTTTGATATGCTCATGGGTGATCGAGTAGAACCACGTCGAGAATTTATCGAAGAAAACGCTGTTTACAGTACTCTTGACGTATAAAAATATTGGGAAATAGTTCCCAAGGTTTGAAAAATATGATATAATCATTACAATTGTGTCATGTATAAAAGGAGTTTGATATGTCAAATAATCAGTTGATTATTACTTTGATTGGAATTGCTGTCCTGCTTCTTATTGCCTTTGCAGTGGCTATTTTGCTACGTAAACGTAATGAGAGTAGACTTGCAGCGTTAGAAGAAAGAAAAGAAGAATTATATAACCTTCCTGTTAATGATGAGGTAGAGGTTGTTAAAAACATGCATCTGATTGGTCAAAGTCAGGTTGCTTTTAGAGAATGGAACCAAAAATGGGTAGATTTATCTCTGAACTCTTTTGCAGATATTGAGAATAATCTCTTTGAAGCTGAAGGATACAATAACTCATTCCGTTTCTTGAAAGCTAAGCACCAGATTGATCAAATTGAAAGTCAGATTGAACTTGTTGAAGAGGATATTACAGCAATTCGTAATGCCTTGTCTGATTTGGAAAAACAAGAATCAAAAAATAGCGGACGTGTTCTGCATGCCCTAGATTTATTCGAAAAACTACAAAATACGGTAGCTGAAGATTCTGAAAAATATGGTCAAGCTCTTCCGGAAATTGAAAAACAATTGGAGAACATTCAATCTGAGTTTTCTCAATTTGTAACCTTGAATTCTTCAGGGGATCCGGTTGAAGCAGCAGGGATTTTAGATAACGCTGAAAATCATATTTTAGCCTTGACACATATCGTTGAAAGAATTCCAGCTATTGTAACCAAGCTTACGACTGAATTGCCAGAACAACTTGAAGATTTAGAAGCAGGTTACCGTAAGCTACTCGATGAGAACTATCATTTTGTAGAAACAGATATCGAATCTCGTCTTCAACTTCTCTATGAAGCCTTGAAAAATAATCACGAAAATATCCGTACATTGGAGTTGGATAATGCAGAGTATGAAAATACTCAAATCCAAGAAGAAATCAATGCACTTTATGATATTTTCACACGTGAAATTAAAGCACATAAAGCTTTTGAAAAATTGGTAGCTACTCTTCCTACGTATCTTAACCACTTGAAAGAAAATAATCAGGTCTTGGTTAAAGATATTGAACGTCTTGGGAAAACCTACTTGATTTCTGAAAGTGATGTAAATCGAGTTCGTCGTCTTCAAGCTGATATCTCAGCTTTGAATGCTACAATCGAAGAGTTAACAAATGACCAAACAGAAGTTTCAGAAGCATATTCTGTATTACAAGAACGTTTGGAAAATGTTCAATCTACATTAAAAGATATTGAAGATGACCAAATCGGTGTCAGTGAGCGTCTAGTTCAGATTGAAAAAGATGACATCAATGCTCGTCAAAAAGCAAATGTCTATGTCAACCGTCTGCATACGATTAAACGCTACATGGAGAAGAGAAATCTTCCAGGAATTCCACAAAAATTCTTGAAGCTCTTCTTTGATGCAAGTCACAGTACAGAAGACTTGATGGCTGAGTTGGAACAAGCTAAAGTGAATATCGAATCTGTAAATCGTATCCTTGAGATTGCGACAAATGATATGAATATGTTGGAAGAAGAAACATACAGTATTGTCCAATATGCGACACTTACGGAACAATTGCTTCAGTATTCGAACCGTTACAGATCATTTGATGATCGTATTCAACAAGCCTTTCAAGAAGCTTTGAATATCTTTGAAACAGCCTTTGATTATAAAGCATCTTTCGAAAAAATTTCTCAAGCATTAGAAGTAGCCGAACCAGGCGTGACAGATCGCTTTGTTACTTCTTATGAGAAAACAAGAGAAAGTATCCGTTTCTAATTTATAAAAGAATCCTAGATTTTTCTAGGATTCTTTTACTTTTCTTTACCTTTTTCAAATATTTTTATGCCATGTTTTCATTGAAATTATAGCTCGTATTTGATATGATAAGACTATGACAAAAAAGAGATTACCCCAGAATAATGTAAAGAAGAAAAATAATAAAAAGCTTGGCACTCTTGTCTTGCTTTTATTTCTAACAGTGTTAGCACTCGGTAGTGTGATTACCTATAAAGTGATGAACAAACAAGCCTTTGAACAGAAAATTGAGAGCCTCAAGAAGGAAAAAGATGGTGCCTACTCCCAAGGAAGTCAAAAAGAGCATTTCCGCAAAGAGAAAACAGAAATTATCACCTATTATCCACTAGTTGGAGACAACGTTATCACCTCTGTCAAGGATGTCATCGTAAAAGACATCACTGACAAAGTAGAAGGTAAAGAACAGTTGATCTTTTATTACTCAGAAAAAGGGGATTCCTCTTTGACTGGGGTTGAAAATCGTTTGATCAAAAAGCAAGCCTATGACTTGGCCAATTCTAATGTTGTTGAAATAGAAAATACTACTTTAGATCAGCTGTATCTTAAAGAAGATGGTTCTGTCTTTACCCTGGATCAACTTTTTACAGACTCATCCACGGCAAAAGAAAAATTGCTTGAGGGAGTTAAGTCAACTCTTCAAGCTAAAAAAGTAGAGCAATCTGTTGTTGATCAAGTTTCAGCTGATTTCTCTGCTGCAGAATTGTCAAGCTGGAAGTTTGCCTATAAAGATAGTCAATTAGTTCTTTATCCATTCAAAGCAACGACTAATGTTGAAGAAATAGCGATGCCTATTTCAGATTTCTTTGATTTTATTCAGACATCCTATCTAACAGAAAAAGATGCTGAACTTTATAAAAAAGTTCAAGCAGAGAAACATAAAAAAGTTGTAGCCTTAACCTTTGATGACGGTCCCGATGGCAATACAACACCACAGGCCTTGGATATTTTAGCTAAGTACAAAATCAAAGCGACTTTCTTTGTACAAGGAAAAAACATTGCAGGTAATGAAGCTATCCTCAAACGTATGCAGGCTGAGGGGCATGAAGTTGGAAACCATAGTTGGAACCATCCAGTTTTAACTCAACTCTCATTAGAAGATGCTAAGAAACAAATTACAGATACAGAAGATGCTATTAAAAGTGTGCTTGGGAAGAGCACAAAATTGATGCGTCCACCATATGGTGCTATTTCGGATGATATTCGTAATAGCCTCGATTTGAGCTTTATCATGTGGGATGTCGATAGCTTAGACTGGAAGAGTAAAAACGAAGCTGCTATTTTAACAGAAGTCCAACGTCAAACGACAGATGGGTCTATCATCCTCATTCACGATATCCATCAAACATCTGTTAACTCATTGCCAAAAGTTATTGAATATTTGCAGGGACAAGGGTATAGCTTTGTTACAGTCTCTGAATTACTAGGAAATCGTTTAAAACCACATGGTATTTACTATTCTCGTAACCAATAGTTGGGATTAAAATCAAATATTAGAAAAAAACAAAAAAAGATTATTTTTATCTTGACAAGTAGGGAAAAACTTGATATCATATACAAGATGAGAAAAGCAGAAGTGAGAACTTCTCGCCTTGCGACTAACGTTGTCTGGCCCCTACAGATCAAGTTTCAGAAATGAAATATAATCATGTAGAGCGGATTTGCGTTAGCAAGTCCGCTCTTGTTTTTCTCTAAACTAAAAAAAGAGGTGAAAACCATAGCAAAGCAAGACTTATTCATCAATGATGAAATTCGTGTACGTGAAGTTCGCTTAATCGGTCTTGAGGGCGAACAATTGGGTATCAAACCACTTGGTGAAGCGCAAGCACTTGCGGACGACGCTAATGTGGACTTGGTTCTCATTCAACCTCAAGCTAAACCTCCTGTTGCGAAAATTATGGACTACGGTAAGTTCAAATTTGAGTACCAGAAGAAACAAAAAGAACAACGCAAAAAACAAAGCGTTGTGACCGTGAAAGAAGTTCGATTGAGCCCAGTTATTGATAAGGGTGATTTCGATACGAAACTTCGCAGTGCTCGCAAGTTCCTTGAAAAAGGGAACAAAGTGAAGGTTTCCATTCGCTTTAAGGGTCGTATGATTACCCATAAAGAGATTGGAGCAAAAGTTTTAGCCGATTTCGCTGAAGCAACTCAAGATATTGCTATCATCGAACAACGTGCTAAAATGGATGGTCGTCAAATGTTCATGCAGTTGGCCCCAGCAACTGACAAGAAATAATCTGTCAGAAAGTTAAAAAAAGGAGAAAATATCATGCCAAAACAAAAAACACACCGCGCATCAGCTAAACGTTTCAAACGTACAGGTTCTGGTGGACTTAAACGTTTCCGTGCTTACACTTCTCACCGTTTCCACGGAAAAACTAAGAAACAACGTCGTCATCTTCGTAAAGCATCTATGGTGCATGCAGGAGATTTCAAACGTATCAAAGCAATGCTTACTCGCTTGAAATAATCGCGTATTTGTAAGTTAAGAATTCTAGGAAATATTGGAGGAAATATAAATGGCACGTGTTAAAGGTGGCGTTGTATCACGCAAACGTCGTAAACGTATTTTAAAATTAGCAAAAGGTTACTATGGAGCTAAACACATCTTGTTCCGTACTGCAAAAGAACAAGTAATGAACTCTTACTACTATGCATACCGTGACCGTCGTCAAAAGAAACGTGACTTCCGCAAATTGTGGATTACACGTATCAATGCGGCAGCTCGTTTGAACGGACTTTCATACTCACAATTGATGCATGGTTTGAAATTGGCTGAGATCGAAGTAAACCGTAAAATGCTTGCTGACTTGGCTGTTAACGATGCAGCAGCTTTCACAGCTCTTGCTGATGCAGCCAAAGCAAAACTTGGTAAATAATTATTCATAAGACTGGTGCAAGTTTGTCCCAGTCTTTTTTAAAACAAAGGAGAAAAAAATGGCTTCAAAAATGTTACACACTTGCTTGCGAGTAGAAAATCTTGAAAAATCAATTGCTTTTTATCAAGATGCTTTTGGATTTAAGGAATTGCGTCGTCTGGACTTCCCAGAACACGCTTTTACCATTGTTTATCTAGGTCTTGATGGCGATGATTATGAATTGGAGTTGACTTACAACTATGATCATGGACCTTATGTTGTAGGTGACGGTTTTGCTCACATCGCTCTAAGCACACCTGACCTTGAGGCTCTTCATAAAGAACATAGCGACAAGGGTTACGAAGTGACAAATCCAAATGGACTTCCAGGAACACAACCAAACTATTACTTTGTCAAAGATCCAGATGGATACAAGGTAGAAGTGATTCGTGAAAAATAATAAAAACTCCTCATTTGTCAAATTGAGTTAGACCATTTCACCTGACTCAGAAAAACTTGATAGGGAGGACTGTAGGTCATTTATGTTAGTTTCTTTCAGACAAATGTGAGCGTTTGTCTTAGACTAACATAGATGGCTTTTTTCTATCTAGCTTAATGTGACAAATTGGGATATAATAAAAATAACTTAACAAATTAGTGGGAGAAAAAAATGTCAGACCAAAATCCAAATGTAGAGCTAAACAAAGAAGAAGATAAATTAATTGTAGAAAATAATTCGATGGAAGATATGAAGAATGGTCCAAAAGCAGTCAAGAAACCTTCGACTTTTCTATCTTTCTCATTTTATTTGGCACTTACCTATATTCTTCTATTTATAACTCTTGCTTTATTTACTGCTCCATGGGGAATTCTATTCTTGATTTTTCTAGGTCCTAATTTAATTGCTTACGCTGTAGCAACTTTTTTAACTAGGATAGGAATCAAGAAAGTAAATAGAAATTTCTTGTATGCGAGTGCAGGATTTTATTTGCTTTCCGGACTTTTAGCATTCGACCCGGATTGGCAGATGTTTAGGGTTTTTCCTTATCTCTCACTAGTCCTAGTTCTAATCGGGATATTTTTTACGAAAGATACAAGTAAATAAGTTTAAAAAGCTAGGCGCAACTCTTCTTCGAACTTATTTCATATCATAAAACCATAGCTTTTTAGGCTATGGTTTTTTAGTTTAATGATTAGAAAGAAATTGTGTTTCTATTTTCTAAAATGGTATAATATAAAGAGAATAAGGGAGGTGGTAGTGAGTGATTGCCCAACTGGATACGAAAACTGTCTATAGTTTCATGGAGAGTATGGTTTCAATCAAGAGATATGTCAGCCTAGGGAAAGAATATGGCTATTCATCACTTGGAATCATGGATGAAGACAATCTCTATGGAGCCTATTATTTCATCAAAGAATGCCAAAAACAGGGGGTTCAACCTTTATTAGGTCTTGAGATGATAGTTTATCATAAAGAAGAAGTGCTCAATCTACGTTTTCTAGCCCTCTCAAACCATGGTTATCGAAACCTGATGAAGCTGTCGTCTTTAAAGATGACAGGTAAAAAAGAATGGGCTGATTTCTCTTCCTACCTTGAAGATATTTGTGTCATTGTTCCTTACTATCCTGAAGTTGATTCCTTGGACTTAGGGCATGACTACTATATCGGAGTGTATCCAGATACACCTCAATTGAATGTTTTTCACCCTATTCTCCCTCTTTATCGTGTTAACTCTTTCGAGTCTGAGGATTTAGAAGCTCTACAAATGCTTAAAGCGATTAAAGAGAATGTGACCTTGAGAGAGGTTGATGTTCAATCTCAACAGGGCTTGTTTTTGCCTGCTGAACGTCTTGAACAGGTTTTTCTAGAGAAGTTCCCAATTGCACTGGATAATCTTGCAAGATTAATCAAGGATACCTCCTACGAGATTGATAGTAGTCTCAAGCTTCCACGTTTCAATCCAGAGAGACCTGCTGTTGAAGAACTTCGGGAGAGAGCTATCAAGGGCTTGGAGCAAAAAGGCTTGCTTGATTCAGTCTATCAGGAACGTATAGAAGAAGAACTGTCTGTGATTCATGATATGGGATTCGATGACTATTTCTTGGTTGTCTGGGACCTTTTACGTTTTGGTCGTTCTCAAGGTTATTATATGGGAATGGGACGCGGATCCGCAGTTGGAAGTTTAGTGGCCTACGCTTTAGATATTACTGGAATTGATCCTGTAGCTAAAAATCTTATCTTTGAGCGCTTCTTGAATCGTGAACGTTACACCATGCCAGATATCGATATTGATATTCCAGATATCTATCGTCCAGAGTTTATTCGTTATGTTCGTGACCGTTATGGTAGTATCCATGCTGCGCAGATTGTCACTTATTCAACCTTTGGAGCCAAGCAAGCCATCCGAGATATCTTCAAACGCTATGGCGTACCTGAGTATGAGTTGACAGCTATTACAAAAAAAATTGGTTCTAAAGATACTCTAACGACAGCCTATGAAGGAAATCTTGGTTTTAGACAACTCATTCAGAGTAAGATTGAGTACCAAAAGGCCTTCTCTATTGCCAAAAAGATTGAAGGTTATCCACGACAGACTTCTATCCATGCAGCTGGTGTCGTTATCAGTGATAAAAATCTAACAGACTACATCCCTCTCAAGTATGGAGAGGATATGCTGATTACCCAATATGATGCGCATGGAGTTGAAGGAAATGGCTTGCTCAAGATGGATTTCTTGGGCCTACGAAACTTAACCTTCGCTCAAAAAATGCAGGAGCTCTTATATGAAACTCAAGGTATTTCACTAAGAATTGAGGATATTGATCTTGAAGATAAGGCAACCTTAGCCCTCTTTGCTGCAGGTAAGACCAAGGGAATCTTTCAGTTTGAACAACCTGGAGCCATTCGCTTATTGAATCGCGTGAAACCAGAAAACTTTGAAGAAGTAGTGGCGACGACTTCCTTGAACCGACCAGGTGCGAGTGACTATATCGATAACTTTGTGGCCAGAAAACATGGTAAAGAAAAGGTTACGGTTCTGGACCCTGTGCTAGAAGATATCCTAGCTCCAACCTATGGCATCATGCTTTATCAAGAGCAAGTGATGCAAGTAGCTCAACGCTATGCAGGTTTCAGTCTTGGAAAAGCAGATATCTTACGTCGTGCTATGGGGAAAAAGAATGCGGCTGAGATGCATCGGATGGAGGAGAGTTTTATCCAAGGGGCCCTCGAAAAAGGGCATGGACAAAAACAGGCTCAAGAAGTTTTTGCTGTAATGGAAAAATTTGCGGGTTATGGTTTTAACCGTTCGCATGCTTATGCTTATGCTGCCTTAGCTTTTCAGCTTGCCTACTTTAAAACACATTATCCTGCTATCTTTTATCAGGTCATGCTCAATTATGCGAGTGGAGATTATATTCTCGATGCGCTTGAAATGGGGTTTGAACTAGCTCCACTTTCTATCAATACGGTTCCATATCAAGATAAACTAGCAGATAAGACAATCCATCTAGGACTCAAGACTATCAAAGGAATGCCTCGTGATTTTGCCTACTGGATTATCGAGCATCGTCCATTTAGCAGTGTTGAAGATTTTATCACACGATTACCCAAAAATTATCAAAAGATTAGCCTCTTAACCCCTTTAGTGGAAGTAGGTCTTTTTGATGGATTTGATAAAAATCGTCAAAAAATCTTAACCAATCTACCAACTCTATTTATCTTTGTAGAAGAATTAGGTAGCCTTTTTGCGGATTCTAACTATAGTTGGACAGATACAGAGGACTTTTCAAATATTGAAAAATTCCAAAAAGAGCAAGATTGGTTAGGTGTTGGAATTAGCCAACACCCATTGCTGGTTTTAGCGAAGAATCCTTTGTATCCAATTGTGAGTTTATCTGAGCTTTCCGAGGGACAGACAGCTACAGTGCTCGTTGAAATTCAGTCTATCCGAGTGATTCGAACTAAAAAAGGTGAAAACATGGCCTTTTTGAAAGTTACTGATAGTAAAACAAGTCTGGAGGTTACTGTTTTTTCTGAACAGTACCGCCAATTTAAAAATCTTTTGCACGAAGGAAGTTTCTATTACCTAAATGGAAAAGTACAAGCCAGAGATGGTCGCCTTCAATTAGTGTTAAATAATCTAAAAGAAGCAGTGAGTGAACGTTTTTGGATTCAAGTTGCTAATCATAACCATGATTCTGAAATTTATCATTTTTTAGAGCAATACAAGGGACAAATTCCTGTCGTCATTCGCTATGAGGATGAACAAAAAAATGTCCTTTTGCCAGGTTATTTTGTAGCAAAAGACGCAAGCTTACAAGAATCTTTAAGTCAAATCACAATGAAAACGATTTATCGTTAAAAATCAATGAAAATAAAAGAATTTTAACTTTAAATATGGTATAATCAGTTAGAATGTTAAAGAAAAAGGAGCAAAACCAAATGAAACGTATTGCTGTTTTGACTAGTGGTGGGGACGCCCCCGGTATGAATGCTGCCATTCGTGCAGTTGTTCGTCAAGCAATCTCAGAAGGAATGGAAGTTTTTGGTATCTATGATGGATATGCTGGTATGGTTGCTGGTGAAATTTATCCACTTGATGCTGCTTCAGTAGGAGACATCATTTCACGTGGTGGTACTTTCCTTCACTCTGCTCGTTACCCTGAGTTTGCGAAACTCGAAGGTCAACTTAAAGGGATTGAGCAATTGAAAAAACACGGTATCGAAGGTGTCGTAGTTATTGGTGGTGATGGTTCTTATCATGGAGCTATGCGCTTGACTGAGCATGGATTCCCTGCTATTGGACTTCCTGGAACAATCGATAACGATATCGTAGGTACTGACTTTACAATCGGATTTGATACTGCAGTAACAACTGCTATGGATGCAATCGATAAGATTCGTGATACATCATCAAGTCACCGTCGTACTTTTGTTGTTGAAGTAATGGGACGTAACGCTGGTGATATTGCTCTTTGGGCAGGTATCGCAACAGGTGCTGACGAAATCATCATTCCTGAAGAAGGCTTCAAGATGGAAGACATCGTAGCAAGTATCAAAGCTGGATATGAACACGGTAAAAAACACAACATTATCGTTTTGGCAGAAGGTGTTATGTCAGCGGCTGAATTTGGTCAAAAACTAAAAGAAGCTGGAGATACAAGCGACCTTCGTGTAACCGAACTTGGTCATATCCAACGTGGTGGCTCACCAACTGCTCGTGACCGTGTATTGGCTTCACGCATGGGTGCACACGCTGTTAAACTCCTTAAGCAAGGAATCGGTGGTGTCGCTGTGGGTATCCGAAACGAAAAAATGGTTGAAAATCCAATTCTTGGTACAGCAGAAGAGGGAGCTTTGTTTAGCCTAACAGCTGACGGTAAGATTGTTGTCAACAATCCTCACAAGGCTGACTTAGAACTAGCCAAATTGAATAAGAGCTTGTCCTAATTTACTTTCATTAACTTAGTTAATCAGACCTAAAAGGTCTAAAAAATAAAGGAGTTTCATAATCATGAACAAACGTGTAAAAATCGTTGCAACTTTAGGTCCTGCGGTTGAAATCCGCGGTGGTAAAAAATTCGGTGAAGACGGATATTGGGGTGAAAAGCTTGATGTTGAAGCATCAGCAAAAAACATTGCTCAATTGATTGAAGCAGGAGCTAACACTTTCCGTTTCAACTTCTCACACGGTGACCACCAAGAACAAGGTGAACGTATGGCAACTGTAAAACTTGCTGAAAAACTTGCAGGTAAAAAAGTTGGTTTCCTTCTTGATACAAAGGGACCAGAAATTCGTACTGAATTGTTTGAAGGTGAAGCTAAAGAATATTCATACAAAACTGGTGAAACAATCCGTGTTGCAACTAAACAAGGTATCAAATCAACTCGTGATGTCATTGCATTGAACGTAGCTGGTGCACTTGATATTTTTGATGATGTTGAAGTTGGTCATCAAGTATTGGTTGATGATGGTAAGCTTGGTCTTCGCGTTGTTGAAAAAGATGCTGCTAACCGTGAATTTGTTGTTAAAGTTGAAAACGATGGTATCATTGCTAAACAAAAAGGTGTGAACATCCCTAACACTAAAATTCCTTTCCCAGCCCTTGCTGAACGCGATAACGATGATATTCGTTTTGGTCTTGAACAAGGTATCAACTTCATCGCGATCTCATTCGTACGTACTGCTAAAGACGTGAACGAAGTTCGTGCAATCTGTGAAGAAACTGGTAACGGTCACGTTCAATTGTTCGCTAAAATCGAAAACCAACAAGGTATCGATAACTTGGATGAAATCATTGAAGCTGCTGACGGTATCATGATCGCTCGTGGTGACATGGGTATCGAAGTACCATTCGAAATGGTTCCAGTTTACCAAAAAATGATCATCACAAAAGTGAATGCTGCTGGTAAAGTTGTTATCACTGCAACAAACATGCTTGAAACAATGACTGAAAAACCACGTGCAACTCGTTCAGAAGTATCAGACGTATTTAACGCTGTTATCGACGGAACTGACGCGACTATGCTTTCAGGTGAGTCAGCAAACGGTAAATACCCACTTGAGTCTGTCCGTACAATGGCAACAATCGACAAGAACGCTCAAACTCTTCTTAATGAATACGGACGTTTGAACTCAGATTCATTTGAACGTAACTCTAAAACAGAAGTTATGGCTTCAGCAGTTAAAGACGCTACAAACTCAATGGATATTAAATTGGTTGTAACGTTGACTAAGACTGGTCATACAGCACGTTTGATCTCTAAATACCGTCCAAATGCTGACATCTTGGCATTGACATTTGACGAATTGACAGAACGTGGTTTGATGTTGAACTGGGGTGTTATCCCAATGTTGACAGAAGCTCCATCATCAACTGATGACATGTTTGAAATTGCTGAACGTAAAGCAGTTGAAGCAGGCCTTGTACAATCTGGTGACGACATCGTTATCGTTGCAGGTGTGCCACTTGGAGAAGCAGTTCGTACTAACACAATGCGTATCCGCACAGTACGTTAATCTGACATTAAAAACCTATCATATCAAGCTTTCCAGCTTGTGTGATAGGTCTTTTTTTGTTTCATAAGGTCCAGAACCCCATTCGTTTAGGACAAGAAAAAACTCTCTGGAAAACCAGAGAGTGTGAGAGGCATCTCCATGAGAGAAACTGGTTCACACAATTTCTCAAGGTCCGCTCCTGCGTTATGACCTCCTTTGCGCAATTGTAGCTTTCGCTACATATCGACTCATCGCAGACTTTATTTTACTATAGAGCCAATACTTTGTCAAGAAAAAAACAGCTCCCCACATAGGAACTGCTGAATTGATGCTAATTGCCGGGATCGAACCGGCGACCTCATCCTTACCATGGATGCGCTCTGCCTACTGAGCTAAATCAGCTTACTTTGAAAGTATACTATAGATTTAAGCTTTTGTCAATATGCTAATTAGTATGCTAACTCATTGGAAAAGCCCAAGTAAGAAACTTGAGCTTGTGGAGATTCGATTATTGTAATTGCTCTCTCTTTTTATCTGGATTCCAAACAAAACTTGCAACAAAGGTAAAGAGGATTGTCAGAATTCCGATTACAATTGCGAGGATCAAGGCCGGGATACGGATGAGCCACCACAGTGGGTTTGGTTTTTTATTGTTGTGCCACTCTTTTGTTTCCTCATCCAGGCGTTGAAACTCAGATTGGATGCGATCTGCAACCATCTCAATTCCCTCATCATTCATCTTTTTAATGTCTGAGATATCAATAGGATTTCCAAAATTCATATCAATTCGCTCGCGGCTGATGAGTCCTTTTAGAGTCATAGGTCCAGTATAAGTAACTGGCACAATACGAACCTTAGCCATTTTCGCAATCAGAGCAACACCACCCTTAACATCGTTGGAATGGCGACTACCACTTGGGAACATAATCAGTGAGCGATTGCTCTTTTTAAGGACATTGATTGGATATTTGATGGCAGAAGAACTTGGATTTTCACGATCGATAGGGAAGGCACCGCACATACGAATCCACCACCCAAAGATACGATTTGCAAAGAGTTCTTTTTTTGCCATAAAAACAAATTGTTTTGGTTTGGTTGCAAAAGCCATGTAGACGGGGTCCCACCAAGTACGATGAGGGGCAACAAGGATATAATTCTCATCCATACTTGGAATTTTATCAGTATTGTGAAAGTGAGCATTTCCATTGATTGACCATAGAATCAACATAACCAACCCACGTAGATAAGTATAAAACATGGTGTCTCCTTCAGTTTTCTTTCTTTTATTATACCTTATCATAGTAGGACAGGCAAATGTTTTTTGTTTAGGCGGAATAGCTTTTCATATGAAATTAGAAATATTCCAAAAAAAATGATATGATATAATTTATGGATAAAAATAAAATGATGGGCTTAAGCCAATCAGAAGTTAAAGATCGTCAGAAACAGGGACAGGTCAATGATTTCAAAGCTTCAGCTAGTACCAGTACCTGGCAGATAGTGAAGAGAAATGTCTTTACTTTATTTAATGCTTTAAATTTTGCCATTGCCCTAGCTCTCGCCTTTGTTCAAGCTTGGAGCAACCTAGTTTTCTTTGCAGTTATCTGTTTTAATGCTTTTTCAGGGATTGTTACCGAGCTACGTGCCAAACATATGGTTGATAAACTCAACCTCTTGAATAAAGAAAAGATTACGACTATTCGTGATGGACAAGAGATTGCTTTGGACCCTGAAGAGCTTGTTTTGGATGATGTGATTCGCTTGTCTGCAGGGGATCAGATTCCAAGTGATGCAGTTGTATTAGAAGGCTTTGCTGAAGTCAATGAGGCCATGTTAACAGGCGAGAGTGACTTGGTACAAAAAGAAGTAGAAGACTTGATGTTGTCAGGTAGCTTTCTTGCAAGTGGGTCTGTCTTAGCACAGGTCCATCATGTTGGGGCGGATAACTATGCTGCTAAACTCATGCTTGAAGCCAAGACAGTGAAGCCAATTAACTCTCGTATCATGAAATCGCTAGACCAGTTAGCCGGCTTTACTGGGAAAATTATCATTCCTTTTGGTATTGCTCTCTTGCTTGAAGCCTTGATCTTAAAAGGTCTGCCACTGAAGTCTTCTGTAGTCAATTCTTCTACAGCTCTTTTGGGAATGTTGCCTAAGGGGATTGCCCTCTTGACCATTACCTCTCTTTTAACCGCTGTTATCAAGCTTGGTTTGAAAAAGGTCTTGGTGCAGGAGATGTACTCTGTTGAAACCCTAGCGCGCGTGGATATGCTCTGTTTGGATAAGACAGGAACCATTACTCAAGGAAAGATGCAGGTTGAGACTGTTCTTCCTCTGACCCAGGCTTATGACAAGGATGCTATTGCAAAAATACTAATCAGCTATATGGCACACAGTGAGGATAAAAATCCAACTGCTCAAGCTATTCGAAAGCGTTTTGCGGGAGAGGTAGCCTATCCAATGATTTCTAGTCTTCCATTTTCAAGTGATCGAAAATGGGGAGCGATGGAATTGGAAGGTCTCGGAACTGTTTTCCTAGGTGCACCTGAGATGTTGTTGGATGCTGAAGTTCCTGAAGCTAGGGAAGCTCTTGAACGAGGGTCTCGTGTCTTAGTTCTGGCTCTAAGTCAAGAAAAACTTGACCACCACAAACTGCAGAAACCATCGGATATGCAAGCCTTGGCTCTGCTTGAGATTCTAGATCCGATTCGAGAAGGTGCTGCTGAGACGCTAGACTATCTTCGTTCTCAGGAAGTGGGATTGAAAATTATCTCTGGTGATAATCCAGTCACTGTTTCAAGTATTGCTCAAAAAGCAGGTTTTGCAGACTATCAGAGCTATGTAGATTGCTCGAAAATTAATGATGAAGAATTGATAGCCATGGCTGAGGAAACAGCCATTTTCGGACGTGTCTCGCCTCATCAAAAGAAACTCATCATCCAAACTCTGAAAAAAGCAGGACATACGACTGCAATGACAGGGGATGGTGTCAATGATATCCTAGCTCTCCGTGAGGCAGACTGTTCCATTGTTATGGCTGAAGGAGACCCAGCAACTCGTCAGATTGCAAATCTGGTCCTCTTGAATTCAGATTTCAATGATGTTCCTGAGATTCTCTTCGAAGGTCGTCGTGTGGTCAATAACATTGCCCACATTGCTCCGATTTTCTTGATTAAGACAATCTATTCCTTCTTGCTAGCAGTTATCTGTATTGCCAGTGCTTTGTTGGGACGTACTGAATGGATTTTGATTTTCCCATTCATTCCGATTCAGATTACCATGATTGACCAGTTTGTGGAAGGATTCCCACCGTTTGTATTAACTTTTGAACGAAATATCAAACCTGTGGAACAAAACTTCCTCAGAAAATCCATGCTCCGTGCACTACCAAGTGCCTTGATGGTAGTTTTTAGTGTTCTCTTTGTTAAAATTTTTGGAACAAGTCAAGGCTGGTCAGCCATTGAAATTTCGACTCTTCTGTATTATCTGCTAGCATCGATTGGTTTCATGTCAGTAGTTAGAGCTTGTTTGCCATTTAGTCTGTGGCGTGTGCTCTTGATTATTTGGTCAGTTGGTGGTTTCCTTGGAACTGCTCTATTTCCAAAACTTCAAAAATTACTTGAAATTTCAACACTGACAGGACAAACATTACCTGTCTATGGCATTATGATGGTCATATTTGCTGTCATTTTCATCCTGACAAGTCGTTATCAAGCTAAAAAATAAAGAAAGGCTGCAATCTTTGATTGCGGTCTTTTTTAGGTACAGGATTGCTAGATAAAATATGGTATAATAAAGGGAAATAGAGTTTTTGAAAGTGAGAGAAGATGATTTCAAAGAGATTAGAAACGGTAGCTTCCTTTGTACCTCAAGGAGCCGTTTTGCTGGATGTCGGGAGCGATCATGCTTATCTGCCTATTGAATTAGTTGAAAAAGGGAATATTGAAGCTGCCATCGCGGGTGAAGTTGTAGAGGGGCCCTATCAATCTGCAGTTACAAATGTTGAGAGTCATGGTTTGACTGAGAAAATTCAGGTTCGTTTAGCCAATGGTTTGGCTGCTTTTGAAGAGGCTGACCAAGTTTCTGTTATCACTATTGCTGGAATGGGTGGTCGCTTGATTGCTACGATATTAGATGATGGTTTGGACAAACTAGCAACCGTTGAGCGATTGATTCTTCAACCAAATAACCGTGAAGATGAGTTACGTAGTTGGTTACAAGAGCATGGATTTCAGATTGTAGCTGAAAGTATCCTAGAAGAGGCTGGCAAATTTTACGAGATTCTAGTAGTAGAAGCTGGTGAAATGAATCTATCAGCTAGCGATACCCGTTTTGGACCTTTCTTGTCCAAAGAAGTCAGTCCAGTCTTTGTTCAAAAATGGCAAAAAGAAGCTGCTAAGCTTGAGTTTGCCCTTAGTCAAATCCCCGAAAAAAATCATGAAGAACGTCAAGTTCTAGCAGATAAAATTCAAGCCATCAAGGAGGTGCTTCATGAAAGCAAGTGAAGTGATAAATCGTTATGAAGCCTATTGCCCCCAAGAATTTTCTATAGAAGGCGATAGTCGTGGACTACAAATTGGAACATTAGACAAAGAAATCAAAAAGGTCATGGTTGCCCTCGATATTCGTGAAGAAACGGTTGCAGAAGCCATTGAAAAGGGAGTAGATTTGATTATCGTCAAGCACGCGCCTATCTTTCGTCCAATCAAGGACTTGGTAGCTAGCCGTCCTCAAAATCAGATTTATATTGATCTTATCAAGCATGATATTGCAGTCTACGTTAGCCATACCAATATTGATATTGTTGAAAACGGCCTTAATGACTGGTTTTGCCAACTATTGGATATTGAGGACACAACTTATCTACAGGAAACAGGTCCTGAACGTGGGATTGGCCGTATTGGAACTATTAGACCTCAAACCTTTGAAGAATTTGCCAGTCATGTTAAGGAAGTCTTTGGTCTAGATAGTCTCCGTATGGTGTTTTATCATGAGAGTGATTTGCAAAAAACAATTTCAAGAGTGGCTATTTGTGGCGGAAGTGGGCAGTCTTTCTACTCTGATGCTTTAGTAAAAGGAGCGGATGTCTACATTACTGGAGACATATACTACCACACTGCCCAAGATATGCTATCAGATGGTTTATTAGCTCTAGATCCGGGACACTATATCGAAGTGCTTTTTGTGGAAAGAATCGCGGCACTTCTGAACGAATGGAAGGAAGAGAAAGCTTGGTCTCTAGAGGTTGTCGCAAGTCAAGCGTCCACCAATCCTTTCCGTCATATCTAATTAGAAGGTAAAGACAATGAAAAAAGTTGCCATTGTAGGTGCAGGAATTGTAGGTGCAACAGCTGCCTACTATCTTTCTAAAGAAGCTGATATTGAAGTAACAGTTTTTGATTATGGAAAGGGCCAAGCAACTAAGGCCGCAGCAGGAATTATTAGTCCCTGGTTTTCTAAACGACGCAATAAAGCCTGGTATAAGATGGCGCGACTAGGAGCTGATTTCTATGTGGATTTATTAGCTGACTTGGAAAAATCGGGTCAAAAGGTTGATTTCTACCAGCGCTCAGGAGTCTTACTTCTCAAAAAAGATGATTCCAAGCTCGAGGAACTCTATGACTTAGCCTTGAAACGTAGAGATGAATCTCCCTTAATTGGCGAATTAGCCATTTTGGACCAAGCTACTGCAAGTAGTCTATTCCCTGGATTAGAGAGATTTGAGAGATTGCTCTATGCTTCTGGAGGGGCTCGAGTAGATGGACAACTTTTAGTTAGTCGCTTGCTTGAAGCCAGTCAAGTGAAGGTCGTAAAGAAAGAGGTCAGTCTAAAACCCTTAGCATCGGGTTATCAAATAGACAACCAAATGTTTGACCAAGTTATCTTGTCCACAGGAGCTTGGCTTGGACACATGTTAGAGCCTTTAGGCTATGAGGTTGATGTTCGTCCTCAAAAGGGGCAACTTCGAGATTACCAAGTGGAACAAGACATGGGAGCTTATCCTGTAGTTATGCCTGAAGGGGAGTGGGATTTGATTCCATTTCCAGGTGGGAAGTTGTCTCTAGGAGCTACTCATGAAAATGATATGGGATTTGACCTAACAGTTGATGAAAATTTACTTCAGCAAATGGCTGAGGCAGCGAGTCCATTTTATCCTAACTTAAAAGATACAATGATAAGTGGTGAGCGCGTGGGGATTCGTGCCTATACAAGTGATTTCTCTCCATTCTTTGGACAGGTTCCAAACTTATCAGGAGTCTATACAGCGAGTGGTTTAGGATCTTCAGGGTTAACGACGGGTCCTATTATAGGCTATCATCTAGCCCAAATGCTTCAGGGGAGAAGTGGAGTATTAAATCCAGCAGATTATCCGACTGAAAGATACATTAAAAAGAAACAATCGTAAATCTTTTACCTAGTTTTTACGGTAGTATTAGGAAAGTAAATGACTTTCTCTATCAAAAATGGTAAAATGAAAAAAATAATTCAAGAATTGAGGAAATAAAATGCAAGAAAAAATTCTGGTAACGGGTGGAGCAGGTTTTATTGGAAGTCACACTGTCATTGAACTGGTTCAAGCCGGACACCAAGTTGTTGTCGTGGATAATTTGGTCAATAGTAGTCGTAAAAGTCTTGAAGTAGTTGAAAGAATCACAGGCGTAGAAATTCCTTTCTACGAAGCAGATATTCGTGATACAGATACACTTCGTGATATTTTCAAACATGAAGAACCAACAGGAGTCATCCATTTTGCTGGTTTGAAGGCTGTGGGAGAATCTACACGTATCCCACTTGCCTACTATGATAACAATATCGCAGGAACTGTCAGTCTCTTGAAAGTTATGGAAGAGACAAACTGTAAGAACATCATCTTCAGCTCATCAGCAACAGTTTATGGAGATCCGCATACAGTTCCAATCCTCGAAGATTTCCCACTTTCAGCTACCAACCCTTATGGTCGTACCAAGCTAATGCTTGAAGAAATCTTGACAGATATCTATAAAGCAGACTCAGAATGGAATGTTGTTTTACTTCGTTATTTCAACCCAATCGGTGCGCATGAGAGTGGTGACCTAGGAGAAAATCCAAACGGCATTCCAAACAACCTTTTGCCGTATGTAACACAAGTCGCAGTTGGTAAGTTGGAACAAGTTCAAGTCTTTGGAGATGACTACGATACTGAAGATGGAACAGGTGTTCGTGACTATATCCACGTCGTTGACCTAGCAAAAGGACACGTTGCCGCCCTTAAGAAGCTTCAAAAAGGCTCTGGACTCAATGTGTATAACCTTGGTACTGGAAAAGGCTACTCAGTTCTTGAAATTATCCAAAATATGGAAAAAGCTGTTGGACGCCCAATTCCATACCGTATCGTTGAACGTCGCCCAGGTGATATCGCAGCTTGCTACTCAGACCCAGCAAAAGCTAAGGAAGAGCTCGGTTGGGAAGCAGAACTTGGTATTACAGAGATGTGTGAGGATGCATGGCGTTGGCAAAGTCAGCATCCAAATGGATTTGAAGATTAATCGTTTGATTAAACAAAAAAAGAGGAAGTCATTCCTCTTTTTTTATAACTTTATATGTGGTTGAAATAAAAATTTGATTAGTGCTTAAGTGATAGAAAAATGTCTTAAAAGAACAGTTTATTTATTATTGAAATCCTGGAACAAATAAAAGTAAAATTGTATAAAAATAGCTAGCAAAAGACTATAATTTTCTAGAAAAATATGCTAAACTAGAGGGAGTGGAAATTAGAGATTGATGTTCCACCAAATTTTAAGATTCATCTATAATCAGAGCACGAGTAGGGCAATTTTTAACGGCTTCTAAAATGTCGTCGTTGCAAGCAATTTCTCGCTCTAATTGCTCAGATTCATCGTAAAAACGGACGATACCATTATCATGGTAATCAAATAATTCTGAATAAGTTTGGCAGAGCCCACAAGCGATGCAACGTTCAGGTATAAGTCTAATCTTCATATTTATATTGTAATAAGAAACTAAAAAAAACTCAAGGAGTAAGGTATGGAAAAGGAACCGTGGCAAGAAGATATTTATGAAAACCAAGAAGAGGAATCAAGAACAGAACGCCGTCAACGAAACAAAAAAGGTTCAGGTGTCGTTGCCAATCGTATTTTAACGGTTCTAGCTATTCTCTTCTTTGTCATTGTTGTTGGGATGGTAGTTGTATTGGTCTACTTGTCATCAGGCGGAAGTGATCGCACTTCAGCTTTGAAAGATTTTTATGATTCTTCAGCTCCAAAAGTAGAAGAAGTTACAACAGTGGCTACTACTGCTCAGTCAACAGAGTCAACAGAAGCAGAGAAAACTCAACAAGAACATACAGAGGCACATACTGATTCTGAAGGAACTATTACAGTCATGGCAGGAGAAGGGGAAGCAGCTATTGCAGCTCGAGCTGGAATCTCTATTGCTCAACTTGAAGCCTTGAATCCTGGTCATATGTCTTCAGGAACTTGGTTTGCAAATCCTGGTGATGTCCTTAAGACAAGATAGGAGTGACAATGAAAACAATTCAGATTGCGATTGATGGGCCAGCTTCCAGTGGTAAGAGTACAGTAGCTAAGATTATTGCTAAGGACTTTGGCTATACTTATCTGGATACAGGCGCTATGTATCGTGCGGCGACTTACATCGCATTGAGAAACCAAATTAGCCCAGATGAGCCATCTCAACTTCTTGAAGTATTGGAACAATACCCGATTAGTTTTGGCCGCGCTGAAACAGGAGAGCAGCTTGTTTTTGTTGGAGATGTAGATGTAACAAATCCAATCCGAGAAAATGAAGTAACCAACGCTGTTTCTGCTTTTGCGGCAATTCCAGCTGTTCGTGAAAAATTGGTAGCCTTTCAGCAAGAAATTGCCCGACAAGGTGGTATCGTTATGGATGGCCGCGATATTGGAACAGTAGTCTTGCCTCAGGCTGAATTGAAGATTTTTCTAGTAGCATCTGTAGATGAGCGTGCGGAACGTCGTTATAAGGAAAATCTTTCAAAGGGAATTGAAACAGATTTGGAAATTTTGAAAGAGGAGATTGCTGCGCGTGATTATAAAGATAGTCATCGTGAAACTTCACCTCTCAAGCAAGCTGAGGATGCAATCTATTTGGATACGACTGGCCTCTCTATTTTAGAAGTTGTTGAAAAAATTAAATCAGAAGCTCAAAAACATCTATAAGAACTATAAAAACGATGAACTGAATTTCGGTTTGTCGTTTTTTATCATAATTTGTCAAATAGTCTGTTTTAAGGTATAATAGTTGCTGTTGAAGAAAATTTGAAATTCAAATAATCATAAATTTTTTTAAGGAGATAACATGAGTCAATTACCAAATTGCCCAAAATGTAATTCAGAATATGTATATGAAGATGGCGCACTTCTAGTTTGTCCAGAATGTGCTTACGAGTGGAATCCTGCTGAGCAAGCAGAAGCAGAAGAAGGCATTGTTGCCATCGATGCTAATGGAAACAAACTAGCTGATGGAGATACAGTAACCTTGATTAAAGATTTGAAGGTTAAAGGGGCTCCTAAAGACCTCAAACAAGGAACTCGTGTGAAAAACATCCGTATTGTAGAAGGTGACCACAACATAGACTGTAAGATTGATGGTTTTGGTGCTATGAAGCTTAAATCAGAATTTGTGAAGAAGATTTAATCATGATTAAAAATGAAAAAGTAATATTTTATAGTCGTATCTTTTTATTTATAGCAGCCTTTACCGGTGTATACTTGGAGATTACCAAACGCGGTGGTTTAGGGATGTTGCTTTACTATACAGTACTTTCTAATCTTTTGGTTGTACTTTTTACAGGTTATCTTTTGTTAAAGATGCGTAGTGGAGGTGATAGTTGGCAGAGTCCTGGTATTCTACGTCTCAAAGGTGGCGTCACTATGAGTATTATGATTACTTGTGTCATCTATCATTTCATGCTAGCTCCTTTGACGACAGATTTTTACCGTTTGGAAAATTTCCTTTGTCATTATATTGTCCCTCTCTGGTTTTTAGCAGATACAATTATTTTTGATAAGAGTCGTCAATATAAGTTAGTTGATCCCATGCTTTGGACTAGCCTCCCTTTGCTTTATATGATTTTTGCCCTTTTAAACGGTTTTGTTCTAAAGATGGATGTCCCTAATGCTAAGGATAGTCCCTTCCCTTATTTCTTTTTGAATGCTACCAAACATGGTTGGGGCTTTGTCTTTAAATGGGCAGCAACTATCTTTGTTGCCTACATGGTTTCAGGATATCTCTTTTATCTTGTGAAAAGTATTAAAAAATCTAAGAAATAAAAGTATCCAATGTGGGTGCTTTTTTGATAGAGATAATTGTACCCGGACAAATCAATTTATTTTATCTTGTTATGCAGTCTTTTATACCTTACAATAAAACTGTAGCTACTAATACAAGTAATGAGGAAGAAAAATGACTGAAAATCGTTATGAATTAAATAAGAATTTGGCACAGATGCTTAAGGGTGGCGTCATCATGGATGTTCAAAATCCTGAACAGGCAAGAATTGCTGAGGCTGCAGGTGCGGCAGCAGTGATGGCTTTGGAACGAATCCCAGCAGATATTCGTGCAGCGGGTGGTGTCTCTCGCATGAGTGATCCAAAGATGATTAAGGAAATCCAAGAAGCGGTCAGCATTCCAGTTATGGCTAAGGTTCGAATTGGGCATTTTGTTGAAGCTCAGATTTTAGAAGCTATCGAGATTGACTATATCGATGAGAGCGAAGTTCTATCTCCGGCTGACGATCGTTTCCATGTGGACAAGAAAGAATTTCAAGTTCCTTTTGTCTGTGGTGCTAAAGACCTAGGAGAAGCCTTGCGTCGTATCGCTGAAGGAGCTTCTATGATTCGTACAAAAGGGGAACCAGGAACAGGAGATATCGTTCAGGCGGTTCGTCATATGCGTATGATGAATCAAGAAATTCGCCGCATTCAAAACCTCCGTGAGGACGAGTTATATGTTGCTGCAAAAGAACTCCAAGTACCTGTAGAATTAGTTCAATATGTCCACGAACATGGGAAATTGCCAGTTGTTAACTTTGCAGCTGGAGGAGTTGCAACACCAGCGGACGCTGCTCTTATGATGCAGCTAGGTGCAGAAGGTGTGTTTGTTGGCTCAGGGATTTTCAAGTCAGGTGATCCTGTTAAACGTGCGGCAGCAATTGTCAAAGCTGTTACCAATTATCAGAATCCTCAAATTCTGGCTCAAATTTCGGAAGACTTGGGAGAAGCCATGGTTGGTATCAATGAGAATGAAATCCAAATTCTCATGGCTGAGCGAGGAAAATAGATGAAAATCGGAATCTTGGCCTTGCAAGGTGCCTTTGTAGAACACGAGAAAATGCTTGCTCAACTAGGAGTTGAAAGTATTGAACTGCGAAACCTAGAAGATTTTCAGCAACACCAGAGTGACCTGTCGGGGTTAATCTTGCCAGGGGGAGAGTCTACAACTATGGGGAAACTGTTGCGAGATCAGCAGATGATAATTCCTCTAAGAGAGGCTATTCTCAATGGTTTACCGGTCTTTGGAACTTGTGCGGGTTTAATTTTGCTAGCAAAACAAATCACTTCTCAAGAGGAAAGCCATCTAGCGACCATGGACATAGTAGTAGAGCGCAATGCCTATGGACGTCAGCTAGGAAGCTTTTATACAGAAGCTGACTGCAAGGGTGTTGGAAAAATTCCAATGACTTTTATCCGTGGTCCTATTATCAGCAGTGTTGGTGACAGTGTTGATGTTCTAGCGATTGTGAACAATCAAATCGTTGCGGCACAAGAAAAGAATATGCTGGTAACTTCCTTTCATCCTGAATTGACAAATGATCTTCGTTTGCATCAGTACTTTATGAATATATGTAAATAAAAAAGAGGTTGGGATTTTTCCCAACTTCTTTTTTACATGTAATAAACAATAGCAATATATTGGAGAGCAGAGGCTGCTAGAATGAAGAGATGCCAAATCATATGGAAGTATGGTTTCTTTTTAGCGTAGAATCCAGCGCCAACTGTATAGCAAAGGCCACCCGATACCATAAGACTCCAAAACATTGGACTTGTCTGACTGATGATTGCTGGTAAGATAGCCAATACAAGCCACCCCATGATGAGGTAAAGGATGAGACTAAATTTTTCATTGACCTTCTTGGCAAAGATTTTATAAAGAATACCGAAAATAGTTGTCCCCCATTGGATAGCAATAATGAGGTAACCAAACCAATTATTCATCAGGGTTAAAACCACCGGGGTATAAGAACCTGCAATCGCAACATAAATCATAGAATGGTCAATAATTCGTAACACATATTTATGAGTTGAACCATAAGCCATAGAATGATAAATAGTTGATGATAAGAACATGAGAAAGAGGCTAATGACAAAAATGGAGACACCTACAGAGGATAAAAGACCATGAGCCTCATAGCTGTAAGTGGAAGAGATAGGAAGTAAAATCAGCATGATAAAGGCTCCAACAGCATGGGTGACACTGTTGGCAATTTCTTCTCCAAAACTAAGTCGTTTACTAAGTTTGAAACTAGTATTCATTTGTTTCCTCCTCTGGGGTTTCTGTATAGACTTGTGCAAGTGTTTGATGATAGAGTTTGACCGTTTGGCAGCTTGCTTGGATAATGGGATTAGCTGGATCAATATCTTCATTCATATAGTCCACAAAAGCATTGTAAAGTTCTTGTGAGTTAGTCTCTGTGTGTAGGGTGTTTAGGGTTTGAGCAATTTCTTGGATAGAAAAAACAGACTTGAGAGTGGTAATAGCAATCAATCGTGCGATTTGTTTGCGTTGATATTTTTTCTTTTCAGGTTTACTGATATAACCGTGTTTGACATAGTTGTTCACCATGGATGCTGTCAAACCTTTCTCCTTGTCAGGAGAAGCAGGAGGACAGATTTGATTGACATAAAGCAGAACCTGGTCCAGATAGAGATTGATACTTGGAATTTCTTCCCATTTTGGATAGGAAAAAGTAGTATTCATTTTCAACTCCTTTTTATCTAGTTTTAATAACTAGATTATAAAATATTAGAAATAATAAGTCAAGTTTCAAGTGCTTGTAGAAAGAAATAATTTATGCTATGATGAGAGAAATAGTATGAAAAGAGGATAAATGATGGAGATTCGCTTAGCCTTTCCAAACGAAGTTGATGCAATTATGCAAGTGATTGAGGGAGCCAAGAAATGTTTGGCAGAAGCTGGCAGCACTCAGTGGCAAAACGGCTACCCAGATGCAGATACCATTATTGAAGACATCGTCTCTGGTCAAGCTTATGTAGCCCTAGACGAAGGGGACCTCTTAGCCTATGCAGCAGTGACTAAGAGCCCAGAAAAAGCTTATGAAGCAATTTATGATGGCAACTGGGAGGGAAATGAAGCAGAATACTTAGTATTTCACCGTATTGCTGTTGCTAGAGACTCGCAAGGTCAAGGTGTTGCTCAGACCTTTTTAGAAGGCTTGGTTGAAGGCTTCGATCACCTAGATTTTCGTTCAGATACGCACGCTAAAAACATAGCCATGCAGCATATCTTTGAAAAACTTGGCTTCAAACAGGTTGGTAAAGTTCCAGTAGACGGGGAACGCTTGGCCTATCAAAAATTAAAATCAAATGCCTAAGAAGTATGTAAAGATGCTATACAAGTCACCGATTGGCCCCCTATCTCTGGTAGCAGATGACCATTTTTTGTTTGGGATATGGATTGAAGAAGAGAGCGATTTTGAGAAGGGATTATCTGAAAATGATGTGACTGTTGTTGAGAGTCATCCCATTTTAAATCAAATTACTTCCTATTTAGAAACTTATTTTAAGGGGCAAGATCAAGACTTATCTGGATTACCTTTAGCTCCTGTCGGTAGTGATTTTGAAAAAAGAGTCTGGAACTACTTGCGAGGAATTCCTTTTGGTCAGACAGTTACTTATGGGCAAATAGCTAAGGACCTGCAGGTGGCTTCTGCTCAAGCAGTCGGAGGAGCAGTAGGTCGCAATCCTTGGTCTATCCTTGTACCCTGTCACCGTGTGCTAGGTGCTGGAGGACGTCTGACAGGCTATGCTTGGGGACTCGAAAAGAAGGCTTGGCTTTTGAGGCATGAAGGTGCAAGTTATCAAGAAAATAAAAAATAGAAAGAGAAGAAAATGTTAGAATTTATCGAATATCCAAAATGTACAACTTGTAAAAAAGCTAAGAAAGAATTAGATCAACTCGGACTAGAATATAAAGACGTTCATATCGTTGAAGAGACTCCGAGTGAAAAGGTCATTTTAAACTGGCTCGAAACTTCGGGATTTGAATTGAAGCAATTTTTCAATACTAGTGGAATCAAGTATCGTGAACTCGGGTTGAAAGATAAGGTTGGAACATTGTCAAACAAAGAAGCAGCCAAACTCTTGGCCAGTGATGGTATGCTATTGAAACGTCCAATACTAGTTGAAAATGGTCTTGTAAAACAAATTGGCTATCGTAAATCATACAAGGACTTGGATTTGAATTAGTTTTTTTCTATCTCCTTGATAGATAAAATATATAACCTCCCACTTTTAAAGTATGATACACTAGAAGGTAGATGAAATCTGATATGCTCGTAGCAAATATTTTTAATTAGAGCATAAGTATGATAGAATGAATCATTATCTTGAGAGGATGTTTCTATGAATATTACAACGATTTTAGCATCTGATTGGTATCAAAATTTGATGCAATATATTCCAGATGGCAAACTTTTTAGTTGGCGTTCTGTCTTTGATGGGATTCCAAGAATTGTACAGCAATTACCTACAACTTTGATGTTAACAGTATTTGGTGCCTTTTTTGGTATCATGCTAGCCCTAGTCTTTGCTATCGTGAAAATCAACCGAGTTAGATTTATATACCCATTACAAGCCTTTTTTGTAAGTTTCCTAAAAGGAACTCCAATTTTAGTTCAACTGATGTTGACTTATTATGGAATTCCATTGGCTTTGAAAGCCTTGAATCAACAATGGGGAACTTCTCTGAACATTAATGCTATTCCAGCAGCAACATTTGCGATTGTGGCTTTTGCTTTTAACGAGGCAGCCTATGCTAGTGAAACCATTCGTGCGGCAATTCTTTCTGTAAATCCAGGTGAGATTGAAGCTGCTCGTAGTCTTGGTATGACACGTGCGCAAGTTTATCGTCGAGTGATTATTCCCAATGCAGCAGTAGTTGCAACACCAACCTTGATTAACTCCTTGATTGGCTTGACCAAGGGGACTTCCCTAGCCTTCAGTGCAGGTGTTGTAGAAGTCTTTGCCCAAGCTCAGATTTTGGGTGGTGCAGACTATCGTTACTTTGAACGTTTCATCTCAGTAGCTCTCGTCTATTGGGTGGTAAATATCGTTATTGAAAATATTGGCCGTTTCATTGAAAGAAAAATGGCTATTACAGCACCAGATAATGTTGAGACAGATGTGAAAGGAGAGCTTCGCTGATGATTAAAATTTCAAATTTAAGCAAATCCTTTTCAGGTCAAACCGTTTTGGATCATCTGAATTTAGATATTCAAAAAGGAGAAGTTGTTGCCTTAATTGGTTCTTCAGGAGCTGGGAAATCAACTTTTCTTCGTAGCCTAAACTATCTAGAAACTCCTGATAGTGGAAGTATTCAGATTGATGATTTCAAAGTTGATTTTTCTCAAATTACGCAAGAAGAAATTCTGACTCTTCGTCGTAAACTATCGATGGTTTTCCAACAGTTTAATTTATTTGAGCGTAGAACAGCGCTAGATAATGTTAAAGAAGGCTTGGTTGTCGTTAAAAAACTATCGAACGAAGAAGCGACTGAAATTGCTAAGGAAGAGCTAGCTAAGGTTGGGCTTTCTGATCGTGAACAGCATTATCCGCGTCACTTGTCAGGGGGGCAAAAACAACGGGTCGCTATAGCGCGTGCTCTAGCCATGAAACCAGACGTCTTACTCTTGGATGAACCAACTTCAGCACTGGACCCAGAATTGGTTGGTGAGGTAGAAAGATCGATTGCCAATGCTGCAAAATCAGGTCAAACCATGGTTTTGGTTAGTCATGATATGTCATTTGTTGCTCAAGTGGCTGATAAGGTTTTATTCTTGGATAAAGGAAAGATTATTGAATCTGGAACACCGGATGAGATTATCAACCATCCTAAAGAAGAACGAACAAAAGAATTCTTTGCTAGTTACAAACGAACCTATATCTGATATAATAGAAGATAAGAAAAACTCAGTTGGCTAAGCTAACTGGGTTTGCTCTTTAAAAATAATAGAAATGAGAGAGAGCATGCTAGTTCAGCTATTTGCTTTGTATTTAGAGAGTTTGGTTTTGACGATTTTACTAGTCTTGGTTGTCTTAGGGCTTTGGATTGGTTTGAGAGCTCTATCAGGTGTGGACAAAACTGCTAAGGAGCGTCAGGCTCACCTCTATGATATGATTATGATTGGAGTTCTAACAATTCCAGTATTGTCTTTTGCAACCATGAGTATTTTGCTGGTTCTCAAGGCTTAATAGTTGTCAAATAGGATTTTATCCGTTAGAATAAGAATAGTTACAACAAGAAAGAAGGAAATAGAATGTACGATACGATTATTATCGGTGCAGGTCCTGCTGGGATGACTGCAGCCTTGTATGCAGCACGCAGTAATCTGGAAGTTGCTTTGATCGAAGGTGGTCTTCCAGGTGGTCAGATGAATAACACTTCTGATATTGAAAACTATCCAGGCTATGCCAATATCAGTGGTCCAGAATTAGCTGAAAAGATGTTTGAACCACTTGAAAATCTTGGTGTTGAGCATCTTTATGGCTTTGTTGAAAATGTTGAGGACCATGGCGAATTTAAAAAAGTCGTAACAGACGACCAAGTTTATGAAACTCGCACAGTTATCGTAGCGACAGGTTCTAAGCACCGTCTCTTGGGAGTTCCAGGTGAAGAAGAACTGAATAGTCGTGGAGTTTCTTACTGTGCGGTTTGTGATGGAGCCTTTTTCCGTGACCAAGATTTGTTGGTTGTAGGTGGAGGAGATTCGGCTGTTGAAGAAGCAATCTTCTTAACACAGTTCGCCAAATCTGTAACCATCGTTCACCGTCGTGATGAACTTCGTGCTCAAAAAGTCTTGCAAGACCGCGCCTTTGCCAATGATAAAATCAACTTCATTTGGGATTCTGTTGTCAAAGAAATCAAGGGTGAAAACCGTGTGGAGTCAGTTGTCATTGAAAATGTTAAAACAAATCAAGTGACTGAACATGCCTTTGGAGGTGTCTTCATCTATGTTGGTTTAGATCCAGTTAGCGATTTTACAAAAGATTTACAAATCCAAGATGAGTCAGGTTGGATTGTGACAGATGACCACATGAAGACAAGTGTTGCAGGTGTCTTTGCAGTTGGAGATGTTCGTCAGAAAGACCTTCGCCAAGTTACAACAGCAGTTGGAGATGGTGCTATTGCAGGTCAAGAAGCCTATAAATATATTACTGAACATAGTTAAAAAGGCGGTGGGACAGAAATCGATAGACAAAGTCTCGATTTCGTAGTCCCAGCCCCGCGAGGATGATTAGGAGCTTTTTGGAGTCTAAAAGACGAACAAAAAGTTCAATCAGCTACCGCGTCAAAGTTTGATTGCTAATAAAAAGTGAGGTCGGGATCTTTTGTCCCAACCTCACTTTTTTATAATCGATTGCGGAAGACTTCGTACATAAGAATAGCAGCAGCAACGCTTGCATTGAGACTCTGTACATGTCCATTCATTGGAATAGTGATCATCTCGTCCACTTGCTTTTTGATGTTACTTGAGATACCTTTTCCTTCATTTCCGATAATGAGGGCGACCTTTCCACTGGTGTTCCATTTATGGCAAGGAGTTCCATTCATATCAGTTCCAAAGGTCCAAAAGCCTTCTTCTTTTAGCTTGTCCAAGGTTTGGCTGAGATTGGTAACACGAGCGATAGGCACATGCTCGATGGCGCCCGTTGCTGTTTTTGCAACTACGGGTGTCACACCAACAGCTCGATGTTTGGGAATAATGACGCCTGAAACATTGGTTGCATCAGCTGTTCTTAGGATAGAACCTAAGTTATGAGGGTCAGTTAGTCCGTCTAGAATCAATAGTAGTGGATTTTCTTCTTGACGAGTCTTAGCAAGAATCTGCTCAAGTTCTGTGTAGGCAAATTCAGAAACACGTAGGACAAAACCTTGGTGAACAGCTCCTTCAGTCATTTCGGAAAGAGATTTTTTTGAAGTCCAAGAGATGGATACTTTCTTTTCAGTCGCCAGTTCCTTGACTTTTTCTACATTCTTACCTCGTAAATCATCCTGGAGATAGAGTTTGTTTCCAGTATTTGCTAACAGTGCTTCGGTAACGGCGTGAACGCCATAGACAATATCATTTGTTTTCATGGCTCTATTATAACATAAAACCCCGTCTTGCAACGGGATTTTCTTTATTCGAGAATGAGTAGGCCTTCTTTGATTTCAAAGGGATCTTTTTCGTTAATTCGATCGTAAAACATAATACCATTTAAGTGGTCAATTTCATGTTGGACAACGATTGAGTTGTAGCCTTTTAGCTTGATACGATGTTTTTCGCCATCCTTGTCAAAGTAGTCAACAGTCACTCGAGCATGACGGATAACATAACCAGGTACAGCTCGATCGACTGATAGACAACCTTCTCCCTCGCCTAGAGCAGCATCTTGAACTGAGTGTGAAACAATCTTAGGATTGTACATAACAGCTTGTAAATCATAGGCTTCCTGAGGTGTTTCACCATCCTCAGTGATATTTGGAACCAAAACAGCGATGATGCGTTTTGAGATGTCCAATTGTGGTGCTGCAAGTCCAACTCCTCCACGTAGTCCAAGTTTTTCAGCCATAACTGGATCTTGTGAATGTTTTAAAAATTGCATCATTTTCTCACCGAGAATGATATCTTGATCGCTCAATGGGAAAGTGACCTCCTCGGCAACAGCACGTAGGGTTGGATTGCCCTCTCGAATAATATCTTTCATATCAATCAAATGTGAAGCTTTTGTAATACGTTCTATAGCAGACATGTTCTCTCCTTCCTTCCATTACATTTACATGATAACACAAATCAGATGAGAAAGAAAGTCACAGAAGCTGTTAAAAAATTATAGAATAAAAGGAAATACCAATTTGTCTGTGGTATAATAAAGTAAGGAGACTTGCATCAAAAAGCAAGGAGAAAAAAGATGGAAAAACGCAGTAGTAGAAATCAAAATGGTCCTATCTTTCGGCTTGTCGGGAAATTGATTCGATTTTTTAGGAACTATCACCAATGGAGTAATAAAACCTTTATCGCTGTTTTGTTGATTGCCGTTGCAATCTCAATGGCTTTGACTTTATTAGCCGAGGGGCTAAAGGGATTTCCATTGACCAGTAGTAGTACAACTGTCGTAAGTCAGACAGCTGATTCTAAGGAGAAAACTACGGCAACAGAGCAAGAAACAAGTGCTCGGATCATGGCCAATGGTGATTTGCTCTATCATGACATTATCTATATTTCAGCCAAAAAATCAGATGGTACCTATGATTTCCATGAAAATTTTGAATACGTAAAGCCTTGGCTTAAGCAAGCTGACTTGGTCATTGGTGATTTTGAAGGCACTGTAAATAAAGATCACTATCTTGCAGGTTACCCCTTGTTTAATGCACCTGGTGAAGTCATGGACGCTATAAAAGATGCAGGCTATCAAGTGCTAGACTTGGCTCATAATCATATTTTGGATTCTCAGATTGAGGGAGTCGTTTCAACCGCAGATGCGATTGAAAAAGCTGGAATGACACCAATCGGAGTCTACACTCATGAACCACGAGATAAAGCACCTATTGTCATCAAGGAAGTCAATGGGATTAAAGTTGCCCTTTTAGCTTATTCCTATGGTTTTAACGGAATTGAACAAAGCATTTCTCAAGAGGATTATAATCGTTATCTTTCAGATTTAGATGAAGATAAAATGAAGGCTGAAATTGAACGAGCAGAGAAGGAGGCGGATATTACAATTATCATGCCTCAGATGGGAGTTGAGTATCAAATTGAGCCGACTGAGGAGCAAAAGAAACTTTACCATAAAATGATTGATTGGGGTGCTGATATTATCTTTGGTGGTCATCCTCACGTTGTTGAACCAGCTGAAACGGTTGAAAAAGAAGGTGATAAAAAGCTTATCATTTACTCTATGGGGAATTTCATCTCAAATCAACGGATTGAAACCATGCAGGATGTTGAAAATGCCAAGTGGACGGAACGTGGAGTTCTCATGGATGTGACCATTAAGAAGAAATCCGGTAAAACGACTATCGAAACTGCCCAAGCCCATCCAAGCTGGGTGAGTAGGACTCCAAAGGGAGGCTATTCTCCAGAAGGATACCCACTCTATCTTTACCAAACTTATATCCTGGAAGACTTTATTGAGGGTGGGAAATACCGTAGTCAGTTAGACGAGGCTACCAAGGAACGGATTGATACAGCCTATAAAGAAATGAATGAACATGTAGGTTTGAAGTGGTAGTGATTCGAATCTCAAGGAGACAAAATGGAAATTAAGATAGTAGCAACGGATATGGATGGTACTTTGTTAGATCCAAGAGGTCAACTAGACCTTCCTCGCTTAGAGAAAATTTTGGATAAGCTGGACCAACGTGGCGTTCGTTTTGTAATCGCGACTGGAAATGAAGTTCATCGTATGAGACAATTACTGGGACATCTAGCAGAAAGAGTCGTTCTGGTAGTTGCTAATGGTGCTCGGATATTCGAAAATAATGAATTGCTTCAAGCACAAACTTGGGATGATGCCATGGTTGATAGGGCTTTAGCTCACTTTAAAGGTAGAGAATGTCAGGATCAGTTTGTCGTAACTGCGATGAATGGTGGTTTTGTAAAGAAAGGTACTGTTTTTACAGAACTTGATAAATTTATGACTCCAGAGATGATTGAAAAGCTCTATCAACGAATGAACTTTGTCGATGAATTTGACTCTAATCTCTTCGGTGGTGTTCTCAAGATGAGCATGGTAGTTGGTGAAGAGCGATCTGAATCGGTTTTACAGGAAATTAATGACCTATTTGATGGGCATGTGCGAGCTGTTTCCAGCGGTTATGGCTGTATTGATATCTTACAAGATGGGATTCATAAAGCGTGGGGGCTAGTAGAATTGCTCAAACGTTGGAACTTAAAACCTGAACAAATTATGGCCTTTGGTGATAGTGAAAATGACATTGAAATGTTAGAGTTGGCAGGAATTTCATACGCTATGGAAAATGCAGAAGAGGCTGTTAAAGAAATTGCGACAAAAGTAGCTCCAGCCAACAGTCAGGCGGGTGTTTACCAAGTTTTAGAGAACTGGCTAGAAAGAGGAGAATAACTTGGCAGTACAGCTATTAGAAAACTGGCTCTTAAAAGAGCAAGAGAAAATCCAAACCAAGTATCGTGAACTCAATCAGATTTCGGTAATTGAACCAGATATCATCTTTATTGGAGATTCTATTGTTGAGTATTATCCCTTGCAAGAATTGCTAGGGACAACAAAGACCATTGTAAATAGAGGTATTCGGGGTTATCAGACCGGACTTTTACTAGATAACCTTGATGCCCACCTCTATGGTGATGCAGTGGATCAAATTGTGCTTTTGATTGGGACCAATGACATTGGGAAAGATGTTCCGATGAGTCAAGCATTAACAAATCTTGAAAGTGTGATTCAAAGTATTTCTCGTGACTATCCGCTGTCACAGATTAAGCTAGTTTCTATTCTGCCAGTTCATCAAGGGGAAGAATACAAACAGACAGTTTATATTCGCACAAATGAGAAAATCAAGGCCTGGAACCAAGCCTATCAAGAGCTAGCTTCTGCATACATGCAGGTAGAATATGTGTCTGCTTTTGAAGAGCTACTCGATCAGGAAGGGCAACTCAAATCTGACTATACAACAGATGGGCTTCACCTTAGCGTTTCTGGCTATCAGGCTCTATCAGAAACCTTGAAAACTAGACTTTTCTAGACATCTACTTGCATTTTTGCTTTTTTAACCTAGATAAGGTATAATATCTTTATAGTCTTTGGGGTCGTTACGGATTCGACAGGCATTATGAGGCATATTTTGCGACTCGTGTGGCGACGTAAACGCTCAGTTAAATATAACTGCAAAAAATAACACTTCTTACGCTCTAGCTGCCTAAAAACCAGCAGGCGTGACCCGATTCGGATTGCTCGTGTCTGATGATGGGTCTTATTATTAGCGAGATACGATCAAGCTTTGTCTAGCAGTTTGGTAAGAGATTTATAGACTCGCAGTTCCTAGGCTTGAGTTATGTGTCGAGGGATTGTTAAAACAATACATAACCTATGGTTGTAGACAAATATGTTAGCAGGTGTTTGGACGTGGGTTCGACTCCCACCGGCTCCATTGATAATTTACATTGTTTTGTAAATCTTTCTAAAACGTTGTTTTTACAACGTTTTTTATTTTATTCTTTGGTATTCTTTTGCAAAAAAAGAATACAACATTTTGTTGTATCCTAAATATTAAATCAAGTCCTGAATTTTCTTAAGTTTTTATCATATTTTCTGTTATAATTAAGGTGCCTTAAGAAAAATAATGAAAAAACTAAATGTTTTTCATATAGTTTTCATTTTTTGTGTTATAATTAAGGTGCCTTAATAAAAATATTAAGGTGCCTTAAGAAAAATATTAAGGCGCCTTAAGAAAAATAATGAAAAAACTAAATGTTTTTCATATAGTTTTCATTGTTTTAATAGTTTAAAGTCAATCTTATTTTTCTCTAATAGAAAATAATGAAAAAGTAGGTTTAGAAAGAGGTAAGTATCTATGTCTTCTCATAAAAAAGTGTCACTCTCTGAGATTAATCAATCTATCGATACTCCAAATAACAATCATTTCTGGCAAAATTTAAAGGCCTTTTTAGGTCCGGGTGCTCTTGTCGCAGTTGGTTATATGGATCCAGGAAACTGGATTACCAGTGTAGTCGGTGGTGCTTCCTATAAGTATAGTCTCTTGTTTGTTATCTTGATTTCATCTCTCATTGCCATGCAACTTCAGCAGATGGCAGGAAAGCTTGGTATTGTAACCCAGATGGACCTGGCTCAAGCAACGGCTCATCATTCACCTAAATGGCTTCGTTATAGTCTATGGGTGATTTTAGAATTAGCCTTGATGGCGACAGATCTGGCAGAAGTTCTAGGTTCAGCGATTGCTCTCAATCTTCTCTTTAAGATTCCGATTATGATAGCCATCCTTTTGACGGTTCTAGATGTCTTTCTCTTATTGCTTTTGATGAAATTTGGCTTTAAGAAGATTGAAGCTATTGTGACAACACTGATTTTAACGATTTTAGCAATCTTTACTTATCTGGTAGCTTTGTCACATCCAAGCTTCCAAGGAATCGTTGAGGGTTATCTACCGAATGCAACCTTATTTGAAAGTCCTTTGCCAGGGCATGAAAGTCAATTAACCTTGGCGTTAGGTATCGTGGGTGCGACAGTGATGCCCCATAACCTCTATTTGCATTCTTCCTTGTCTCAAACTCGGAAAATCAATCACAAGGACAAGAATGATGTTCGAAAAGCCGTGCGCTTTATGACCTGGGATTCAAATCTTCAACTGTCCTTGGCCTTTATCGTTAACTCCCTTCTATTAATTCTCGGGGCGGCTCTCTTTTTCGGCCATGCATCCGAGATTTCTGCCTTCTCTCAAATGTATAATGCCTTGCAGGATTCTACTATTGCAGGAGCTATAGCTAGCTCAACCTTATCAACCTTGTTTGCCTTGGCTTTATTAGCCAGTGGTCAGAATTCGACAATTACGGGTACCTTGACTGGACAAATCGTTATGGAAGGTTTCTTGCATATGAGATTGCCTCAATGGTTCATTCGTTTGGCAACTCGTCTCTTTGCCTTGTTGCCTGTCATGATTGTAGCGGTTGTGTTTGGTCATCAGGAAAAAACCTTGGATCAGTTATTGGTTTATTCGCAGGTCTTTCTTTCAATCGCTCTTCCATTTTCAATCTTCCCTTTGATTTATCTAACTTCTAAGAAATCACTGATGGGTGAATTTACCAATGCTAAATGGAATACCATCCTTGGTTATATTGTTTCCATTATCTTAACAATTCTCAATGTGAAATTGTTATTTGATATTTTCTAAGAAATTCACCCGAGTTATAAAACAAGTATATAAGAAAAAAGATACCCAAGATTTCTTGGGTATCTTTTTTGAAACTAAACGGAAGACATGGGATTCGAACCCACGCACGCTTTAACACGCCTACCGCGTTTCCAACACGGCCTCTTAAGCCTCTTGAGTAATCTTCCATTGTTTACTAACCTAGTCTACCATAAAGCCTTCTTTCTTGCAAATTTATTTAAAGTTGAGGATCCAGTGATAGAAAATGAAAGAAATTGACAAAAAATGCTTGACTTTGATATTTTTTATGATAGAATGAATAATGTAATCGTTAACAGGAGGTGGGTTCGTGCTAAAAAGCGAGAGAAAAAAGTTGATTTTAGAAGAATTGAGTAAGCATAAAATCGTCTCTCTAGAGAAATTGGTAGGCTTGTTAGATACTTCAGAATCAACAGTCAGACGTGATTTAGATGAATTGGAGTCCGAAAATAAACTTCGTCGAGTGCATGGAGGAGCAGAGTTGCCTCACTCCTTGCAAGAAGAAGAAACCATTCAAGAAAAATCTGTCAAAAACCTTCAAGAGAAGAAGTTGATTGCGCAAAAAGCGGCTTCCCTCATCAAAGAAAAAGATGTTATCTTTGTGGATGCAGGAAGTACGACAGCCTTTCTCATTAAGGAATTGGAGCGAAAAGACATTACAGTGGTAACCAATTCCATTCACCATGCGGTTCAATTAGTGGATAAGCAAATCCCAACAGTCATTATCGGTGGTGGAGTTAAAATGACAACAGATGCCAGTATCGGAGGAGTAGCTCTCAATCAGATTAACCAACTGCACTTTGATCGTGCCTTTATTGGAATGAATGGTGTAGATGAAGGTTACTTTACAACTCCAGATATGGAGGAGGGCGCCGTCAAGCGTGCTATCTTAGAAAATGCTAAACAGACATATGTTCTAGCAGATTCATCCAAGATTGGTCAGTCTTGTTTTGCTAAGGTAGCTCCTATAAAACGTGCTATTGTCATTACAAGCAAGGGTCACGAGCTCTTGCCAGCTATCAAAGAGAAAACGGAGGTAATAGAAGTATGATTTATACAGTCACACTCAATCCATCTATAGACTACATTGTCCGTTTGGACAAAGTGGAAGTTGGTAGTGTCAATCGTATGGACAGTGATGATAAGTTTGCTGGTGGTAAAGGAATCAATGTTAGCCGTGTCTTGAAACGCTTGGATATTCCAAATACAGCGACAGGCTTCATCGGTGGCTTTACAGGTAAATTTATCACAGATACTTTAGCTGAAGAACAAATTGAAACGCAATTTGTTCAAGTGGCAGAAGATACGCGTATCAATGTCAAGATCAAAGCAGACCAAGAAACTGAAATCAATGGGACAGGTCCTAATGTTGAGCCCGAACAACTTGAAGCGTTAAAAGCCATTCTTTCAAGTCTGACAGCAGAAGATACTGTGGTATTTGCTGGTTCAAGTGCAAAGAACTTAGGCAATGTTATCTACAAGGATTTGATTGCCTTGACCCGTCAGACAGGCGCTCAAGTAGTCTGTGACTTTGAAGGTCAGACCTTAATCGATAGTTTGGATTATCAACCTCTTTTGGTCAAACCAAATAATCATGAACTTGGAGCAATCTTTGGAGTCAAACTTGAAAGCTTAGATGAGATTGAAAAATACGCTCGAGAATTGCTGGCTAAAGGTGCTCAAAACGTGATTATCTCTATGGCTGGTGATGGAGCCCTTCTGGTAACATCAGATGGAACCTACTTTGCTAAACCGATTAAGGGAACCGTGAAAAACTCAGTGGGTGCTGGTGACTCGATGGTTGCTGGATTTACGGGTGAGTTTGTCAAATCAAAAGACGCAGTAGAAGCCTTCAAGTGGGGAGTGGCATGTGGAACAGCGACCACCTTCTCAGATGATTTGGCAACTGCAGCATTTATTAAAGAAACTTATGAAAAAGTTGAGGTAGAAAAAAGATGAAAATTCAAGATTTATTGAGAAAAGATGTCATGTTGCTTGATTTGCAAGCAACTGAAAAAACAGCAGCTATCGAAGAAATGATTCATAGCTTGGTTGAACACGGATACGTGACAGATTTTGAAACCTTTAAAGAAGGAATCTTAGCGCGTGAAGCTTTGACTTCTACAGGCTTGGGCGACGGTATCGCTATGCCACACAGCAAAAATGTTGCTGTAAAGGAAGCTACTGTTCTCTTTGCTAAGTCGAACAAGGGTGTTGACTACGAAAGTTTAGACGGGCAAGCAACTGATCTCTTCTTTATGATTGCTGCTCCAGAAGGTGCCAATGATACTCACTTGGCTGCCTTGGCAGAATTGTCACAATATTTGATGAAAGACGGATTTGCTGATAAACTTCGTCAAGTAACATCAGCTGATCAAGTCATTGAACTCTTTGACCAAGCTTCAGAAAAAGCTCAAGAACCAGTTCAAGCTCCTGCAAATGAATCTGGTGACTTTATCGTAGCAGTTACAGCTTGTACAACAGGAATTGCCCACACATACATGGCCCAAGAAGCTCTTCAAAAAGTGGCTGCGGAAATGGGTGTTGGTATCAAGGTTGAAACCAACGGTGCAAGTGGTGTTGGCAACAAATTGACAGCAGAAGATATCCGCAATGCCAAAGCTGTTATCATCGCTGCAGATAAGGCAGTTGAGATGGATCGTTTCGATGGTAAACCATTGGTGAACCGTCCGGTTGCAGATGGTATTCGTAAGACAGAAGAGTTGATCAACTTGGCTCTTTCTGGTAATGCTGAAGTATATCGTGCTGCTAATGGAGCGCAAGCTTCAACAGCATCTAATGAAAAACAAAGTCTAGGTGGTGCCTTCTACAAACACTTGATGAGTGGTGTATCACAAATGTTGCCATTCGTTATCGGTGGAGGTATCATGATTGCCCTTGCCTTCTTGATTGATGGTGCTTTGGGTGTGCCACAGGATAGTCTTGGCAATCTCGGTTCCTACCATGAGCTAGCTTCCATGTTCATGAAAATTGGTGGTTCAGCCTTCGGTTTGATGCTTCCAGTATTTGCTGGATATGTTGCTTACTCAATCGCTGAAAAACCAGGTTTGGTAGCAGGTTTCGTAGCTGGTGCTATCGCTAAAGAAGGTTATGCCTTTGGTAAAATCCCTTACGCACAAGGTGGCGAAGCAACTTCAGCCCTTGCAGGTGTGTCATCAGGTTTCCTTGGAGCCCTCGTAGGTGGATTTATCGCAGGTGCCTTAGTGCTCTTGGTTAAGAAATACGTGAAGGTTCCTCGCTCACTTGAAGGTGCTAAATCAATCCTTCTTTTGCCACTTTTTGGAACAATCTTGACAGGCTTTGTCATGCTAGCTGTTAATATCCCAATGGCCGCAATCAACACTGGTATGAACAACTTCCTTGGTGGTCTTGAAGGTGGATCAGCTGTCCTTCTTGGAGTCGTTCTTGGAGGAATGATGGCTGTCGATATGGGTGGACCTGTCAATAAAGCAGCTTATGTCTTTGGTACTGGTACTCTTGCAGCAACAGTGGCGACAGGTGGTTCAGTAGCCATGGCAGCAGTTATGGCTGGAGGAATGGTTCCACCGCTTGCAATCTTTGTGGCAACACTTCTCTTCAAGAATAAATTTACCAAAGAAGAACGTAACTCTGGTTTGACGAACATCGTTATGGGCTTGTCATTCATCACTGAAGGTGCGATTCCATTTGGTGCAGCAGACCCAGCTCGTGCTATCCCAAGCTTCATCCTTGGTTCAGCGGTAGCAGGTGGACTCGTTGGTCTTGCAAATATCAAACTCATGGCTCCTCACGGAGGAATCTTCGTTATCGCCCTTACTTCAAATGCTCTTCTTTACCTTGCCTTTGTCTTGGTAGGAGCAATTGTCAGTGGTGTCGTTTACGGTTACCTTCGTAAACCATTAGAAAAATAATCACAAATACATTCAAATGACTGAACACGAAAGTGGGCAGTCATTTTTTTAACCCCTCGAAAAGTTCATGAAATATGTTATAATAGAAGAATGGCAAACAAGAATACAACTAAAACAAGACGCAGACCGTCGAAAGCAGAATTGGAAAGAAAACAAGCGATTCAACGAATGTTGATTTCCTTAGCTTTGGCTATCTGTTTAATTTTTGCTGCCCTTAAATGGGGAGCTGTAGGAATCACCGTTTACAACCTAATCCGCTTACTTGTGGGGAGTTTAGCTTATCTAGCTATTTTCTCTCTCTTGATCTATCTCTTCTTTTTCAAATGGATTCATAAACAAGAAGGATTGCTAGCAGGTTTCTTTTTCATTTTTACAGGCTTACTACTAATCTTTCAATCTTATCTTGTCTGGAAATTTAGCATGGCAAACGCTGTTTTCCAAGGAACGGTCGGACAAATTTTTAAAGATTTAACCAGCTTTCAAGTGACGAGCTTTGCTGGTGGAGGTGTGATTGGGAGTGGACTCTACATTCCGATAGCCTTTTTGTTCTCAAACATTGGCACCTACTTTATCGGAGCGATTCTAATCTTAATCGGAGCTCTTTTAATAAGTCCATGGTCTATCTATGATATCGCTGATTTTCTGTCAGCTCGATTTGCTATCTGGATGGAACGCCACGAACAGAAAAAACAAGAGCGTTTTATCAAGCGTGAAGAAGAAAAGGCAAGAAGAGAAGCTGAAGAGCAAGCAAGACTTGAGAAAGAAAGAGAAGAGCAGGCATTGCTTGATCTGCCTCCTGTAGATATGGAAACAGGAGAAATTTTATCAGACGAACCAATACAAGAATTTCCTCCACTACCAGAGGAAGAATGGGTAGAGCCTGAGATTATTCTCCCTCAAGCCGATTTTGAATATCCTGAGGAAGGTCACTATCCGATGGAAGAAGATTTCCCAGAAGATGATGACGAAGATGTTGAAGTAGACTTTTCTGCTAAAAAGGCCTTGGAGTATAAGCTCCCAAGCTTGCAACTCTTTGCACCTGATAAACCAAAAGATCAGTCTAAAGAAAAGAAAATTGTTCGAGAGAATATCAAAATTTTGGAAGAAACCTTTGCAAGTTTCGGTATCAAGGTAACGGTTGAACGTGCTGAAATTGGCCCATCTGTTACTAAGTATGAGGTTAAACCAGCAGTTGGTGTTCGTGTCAATCGTATTTCCAATCTAGCAGACGACTTAGCTCTGGCCTTGGCTGCTAAGGATGTCCGTATTGAAGCACCGATTCCTGGAAAATCCTTGGTAGGTATCGAAGTTCCTAACTCGGAAATTGCAACTGTATCCTTCCGTGAGCTTTGGGAACAATCTCAAACAAAACCTGAAAATCTTTTAGAAATTCCTCTTGGGAAAGCAGTCAATGGTACGGCTCGTAGTTTTGATTTGGCTAAAATGCCTCACTTGCTAGTTGCCGGTTCTACGGGTTCTGGTAAATCCGTTGCAGTTAATGGAATTATCGCAAGTATTCTGATGAAGGCTCGCCCAGACCAAGTCAAATTTATGATGGTGGACCCTAAGATGGTTGAGTTGTCAGTATACAACGATATCCCTCATCTCTTGATTCCAGTTGTGACCAACCCTCGTAAGGCCAGCAAGGCCCTTCAAAAAGTCGTTGATGAGATGGAAAATCGCTATGAACTTTTCGCCAAAGTCGGAGTTCGAAATATTGCTGGTTTTAATGCTAAGGTTGAGGAATTTAACACTCAATCAGAGTACAAACAAGTACCTCTACCTTTAATCGTCGTGATTGTGGATGAGTTGGCTGACCTCATGATGGTTGCTAGCAAGGAAGTAGAAGACGCCATTATCCGACTCGGACAAAAGGCGCGTGCGGCTGGTATTCACATGATTCTTGCAACCCAGCGTCCTTCAGTGGATGTTATCTCTGGTTTGATTAAGGCAAATGTGCCTTCACGTGTAGCATTCGCGGTTTCTTCAGGAACGGATTCACGTACAATTTTGGATGAAAATGGTGCTGAGAAATTGCTTGGTCGAGGGGATATGCTCTTTAAGCCAATTGATGAAAACCATCCTGTTCGCCTGCAAGGTTCCTTTATCTCTGATGATGATGTGGAACGCATCGTAAACTTCATTAAGGCTCAAGCAGATGCTGATTATGATGACAGTTTTGATCCTGGAGAAGTTTCTGAGACTGATGGTGATTCTGGTTCTGGCGATGAGGGCGGGGATCCACTCTTTGAAGAAGCCAAGGCTTTGGTTATTGAAACTCAAAAAGCAAGTGCATCCATGATTCAGCGCCGTCTATCTGTTGGTTTTAACCGAGCCACTCGATTGATGGAAGAATTAGAGATGGCTGGAGTTATTGGTCCTGCTGAAGGGACAAAACCTCGTAAAGTCTTACAACAATAAATTGTTTGAAAATAGAATAAAAATTCAAGAAATTACCTTTCGAAAATGGGGATAATCTACTCTAATTTTTCGAAGGTAATTTCTTTTTTATGCCTATGATTATAGGTGTTCTTGTAGTAAAAAAACTTTCAGTCTGGTTCGGAATTTAGATTTTACTTTTACTAATTTTAACTAATAAAGTATTGATTTTTAAACTGGTTTTTGATATATTAAACTGGTATAAGAAATATTTAAATGTTTAAAAAATAAGCGAAAAGAATAAAGGGGGTTATTTTTTTAAGGGTAAATGCAAACGCTTACTTTTTAAGCAGAAAGGAATAAAAAACAAATGAATAAAAGGTTATTTGAAAAACGTTGTAAATATAGTATTCGGAAATTTTCATTAGGTGTTGCCTCTGTTGTCATTGGTGCGACATTTTTTGGAACAAGTACCGTTTTAGCAGATACAGCCCAAACTGGATCTACCGCAAATATGCCAGCTGATTTAGCAGCAGCTCTTGCCAATGCAAAAGATGACAATGGGCATGATTTTGAAGCACCGAAAGCTGGAGAAAATCAAGGTTCTCCTGAAGTTACTGAAGGACCAAAAACTGAGGAAGAATTACTAGAGAAAGAAAAAGAAGGTGCAGCAACTTCAGCAACTGAAAATGAACTTCCAAAAGATCTGCGTGAAAAACTCGATAAAGCCGAAGACAGTGGCCATACTGCTTCAAAAGAAGACCTGGAAAAAGAAGATAAAAGTTTAGTTCCAGAAGAAGTTGCCAAAACAAAAAATGGGGAATTGAACTACGGTGCTACAGTTGAAATTAAGAGCGAAGCTGGGACTGGTAGTGGTATTGTTATTGGAGAAAATCTTGTCTTATCAGTATCTCATAACTTTATCAAGGATGTTCCGGATGGGAACAATCGTAAAGTAGCTGATAATATTGATAGTGATAAAGATGTTTATACAGTTTCTTATGAAGGTGCACCAGACGTTAAATTTAGTAAAAATGATGTAAAACACTGGGATCGTGAAGGCTTCCTGAAAGGTTATAAAAATGACTTAGCCATTGTCAAACTTCGCAGTCCTCTTGCAAATGCTCCAGTTGAAGTTGCGGATAAACCGTCAACTATCAAGAAAGGAGATAAGGTTCATGTATTTGGATATCCAAAAGGAGTGCTCGATCCAATCCTCAATACTACTGTCGAAGATATTAATGACCATGGAGAAGGCGTTCGTGGAATTAGCTACCAAGGAAGTGAACCTGGTGCAAGTGGCGGTGGAATCTTTGATGAAAATGGAAAATTAATTGGGATTCATCAAAACGGTGTATCTGGTAAACGTAGTGGTGGTATTCTTTTCTCACCTGCACAGTTAGAGTGGATTCAAAACTATATTAAGGGTATTGAAACAACTAAACCAGCTGGTCTAGATGCTCTTGATAAACAAGTTGAAGATAAAGAAGAAAAACCAAAAGAGGATAAACCTCAGGAAGAAAAACCAGCTGACAATAAACCAGCAGAAAACAAACCAGCAGAAAACAAACCAGCTGAAGCAGCAACGGGAGAAACTAGCGACGCTACTGCCGAAGTGAAAAAAGAGTGGAATTCAGTAAGTCGTGTGAAAGGGAATGTTGAAGTCGTTGAAGAAGGCGGAGTACGCTACAACAAATTAACTTCAACAACAGCTAACGACAATGGAGCAAACGAAGCTTTATTTGAAAAAGCTGGATTACAGGCGGATGCGGAAGGAAATGTAAGCGTTGACTTAACGTTCAAGGCAAACACTCCTCCAGCTGAAACTCGCTTTGGGGTATATCTAAAATATAAAGATAATGACAACAACATCTTTGTAGGGTATGACAAGGGCGGTTGGTTCTGGCAATACAAAGGACCAAATGTAAACACATGGTATAGCAAGACTCGTGTAGAAGCACCAAATGTAGGGGAAGAAAACCATCTATCTATCGTGTACAAGAAAGACGGTCAATTAAACGCTACAAATAATGGACAAAATTTATTTAGCACAGAAGTCGTTCCAGAAGCTGTCAAGAACGCTTTAGCTGATGTGAATAAAGTTTACCTCAAAGCTGGGACTTACGGTACAGAATTATCTTCTGTATCGATCAAAGCGGATAACCAAGATAACATCAAACCTGAAGAAGAAACTCCAGCTGTGGATGATGGATTACGTCGCAATGACCAAGATGTTCACTATGAAACTTTACAATCAGAACAATTAAAAGCGATTATCGACACAGCGTTTCCACGTGTTAAAGAATATGAATTAGATGGAAAAACGTTAACAGGTCAAGTTCAAAAATTAGATAAAATGTCAATCAACGGTGTATTAGTCACTCCAGAAGTTCAATACCGTAAGATTGATGACACTACTGCAGAATATGTAATGAAAGTAAGAAACGATGATGAATTCATCAACGCTGAAATCACTGTGAAATTACAATTAGTCGGCAACGAAATGCACTTCGATGTGACAAAAGTAGTGAACAAAAACAATGTCGAAATGGGTAAACCAGTCGACAATGTTCGCAAATTAATCCAAACCATTGAATTCCCAGGAAACACATTAGTGTCTGTAGGTTCAAATAAACAAGGTGCGAAATTCGATGGTGCTCAAATGTCAACAAACACACATAACCGTGGAGACTATCATTTAGACTTGAAAGAAGGCAAGATGAATGAATATACTTACGGTTTCATGTATGGATTTGTTTCTTCTAACGAATTAGCAGCGTCTGTTTGGAGTAACTCTCAATTTACTTACAGAGGAAATGACTTTGCACGTTTAACAACAGCGTTAGAACGTGTAGAAGGCGTGAACTACTTAGGTATTCAAAGCTCACCTTACTGGTACCAACGTGCTTATAAGAACTTGGTATTCCCAGAATACACATTAGAATTACCAAGTTCTAAAGTAGTCATCACAAAAGACTTAAACAAAGATAATGTTGTGGACTGGCAAGATGGTGCGATTGCCTATCGTAATATCATGAACAATCCTAAAGGAGCAGAATCTGTTCCAGATTTAGTAGCGTATCGTATTGCGATGAACTTCGCATCTCAAGCGCAAAACCCATTCTTAATGACATTAGATGGTATTAAGAAGATTAACTTACACACAGATGGTTTAGGCCAATCAATCCTACTTAAAGGGTATGGTAGTGAAGGTCACGACTCAGGTCACTTAAACTATGCAGATATCGGTAAGAGAATCGGTGGCGTTGAAGACTTCAAGAAATTATTAGCGAGAGCAAAAGAATACGGAGCTAAAATCGGTATTCACGTAAACGCTTCTGAAACATATCCTGAATCTAAATACTTCAGTGAAGCCATTTTACGTAGAAACTCTGACGGAACATATATGTACGGTTGGAACTGGTTAGACCAAGGTATCAACATCGATGCAGAATATGACTTGGCTCATGGACGTTTGGATCGTTGGAAAGAATTAAGAGAAAAACTAGGTGCTGACTTAGACTTCATCTATGTGGATGTTTGGGGTAACGGACAATCAGGAGATAACACTGCTTGGCCAACTCACATACTTGCTAAAGAATTAAACTCTCAAGGATGGCGTATGGCTATCGAGTGGGGCTTCGGTGCGGAATATGACTCAACATTCCAACACTGGGCGGCTGACTTAACTTACGGTGGATATTCACTGAAAGGTATTAACTCAAACATCACTCGATTCATCCGTAACCACCAAAAAGACTCATGGGTTGGTGATTATCCAAGCTACGGTGGTGCCGCTAACTATCCATTACTTGGTGGATATAACATGAAAGACTTCGAAGGATGGCAAGGTCGAAGCGACTACGAAGGATATATTCGTAACCTCTTCGAAAACAACATCATGACGAAGTTTTTCCAACACTACAAAGTTTCTAAATGGGTGAACGGTGACCCAGTTGCGATGAGCGACAATGGTCAAAACTACAAGTGGACTCCAGAAATGGAAGTTGATTTAACAAATGACAATGGGGATGAAGTGAAGATTGTTCGTCAATCAAACGACCCTAACAGCCCAGACTACCGTAAACGTGTCACAACATTAAACGGTCGTGTTATCGAAAATGGTGGAAGCTACTTAGTACCATGGAACTGGGATGAAAATGGTAAAGCTTTAACAGGCGACAAAGAAAAGATGTACTTCTTCACAAATACTGCTGGAACAACTGAATGGACACTTCCAGACGATTGGACTGGAGATAAAGTATACCTCTATCGTCTAACAGACCAAGGAAAACAAGATGTTGTGGAATTAACAGTCGGCGCAGACCGTAAGATTCAAATTACGGGAGATGCGTACCAACCATATGTACTTTACAAAGCTCCTCAAGGCAAGAAGACAATGGTATGGAGTGAAGGACTACACATCTATGACCAAGGTTTCAACAGCGGAACATTAGATCATTGGGAAAAAACTGGTGACAGCGAACATGCTGAAATCGTGAAATCTCAAGGGGCAAACGAAATGTTACGTATTCAAGGTAACACTGAACGTGTGACATTGAAACAACGCTTAACAGACTTGAAACCTAATACAAGATATGCCGTTTATGTAGGCGTGGATAACCGAAGCGATGCACGTGCAGATATCACAGTCCGTGTCGGAGATAAAGTGATTTCTAACTACACAAATAAATCAATCGCGAAGAACTATGTACAAGCACATGCGCATAACACACTTAAGAAGAATGCGACAGTAGATAATACAAGTTACTTCCAAAACATGTATGTATACTTCACAACAGGCGAAGATGTTTCTAATGTGACATTAGAACTTGGACGTGATGCGGATGCAGCAGCAACTTACTTCGATGAAATTCGTGTATTTGAAAATCAATCTGTAATGTACAACGAAAAACACGATACAGGAAATGGTAAATTCAAACAAGACTTTGAAGAAGTGCCTCAAGGTATCTTCCCATTCGTAGTTGGCGATGTTGAAGGCGTACAAGATAACCGTACTCACTTATCTGAGAAACACGAACCATATACTCAACGTGGATGGAATGGTAAGAAAGTCAACGATGTTATCGAAGGCAATTGGTCATTGAAGACGAACGGTTTAACAGGAAATGACAAACTCGTTTACCAAACAATTCCACAAAACTTCCGCTTCGAAGAAGGTAAGACTTATAAAGTAACCTTCGATTATGAAGCAGGTTCAAATGGAGCATACTCATTCGTTATCGGTAATGGCGAAAATTCTCGTCGTAGTAAATTAACGAAATACGACTTAGAAAACACTTGGGAAAATTCATCAACTCCTAAGAAAGTAAGCTTCTATGTTACTGGTGAAAAAGGTGGAAACACTTGGATTGGTATTTACTCAAATGCGCGTGGTGCCGATACTAAAGGAGATACAGATAACAACGAAATCAACTTCAAAGGTTATAAAGACTTTATGTTAGATAACCTTGAAATTGAAGAAATTAAGTTAACTGGTAAGATGATCATCGATGAAGCATACGAAAAGAATACTCCAATCGTAAATGGCAACTACAAACAAGATTCATTAAATGCTTATAAAGACGCTGTAGCAGCTTTATTAGAAGCAGACGATGATATTAGTGTGGATGATGCTAAAGCTCTTGTAGAACGCGTTAACGAGGCTAAAGAAAAACTTGCGGTGAAACGTAGCGCTCCAGATTGGGACGATATTCATGATCTTGATGCTCCTTATGAAGAAGCAGATAATGTATGGTATGCATTTGATGGAAATACAAATACTTTATGGCATACACCTTATGGAGTGAATAGCTTAGGAAAACCATTAACAGTAGAGTTCAATAATCCGATGGAATCAACTCGCTTTGAATATGTTCCTCGTCCTTCAGGTCCAAACGGACGTGTGATGAGCGGTAGCCTTACAGTGATTGATGAAAAAGGACAAGAACATAACTTTAACTTTACTGGATGGGCAAATGATGCGAAGACAAAAGTGATTAACTTTGATGCTCCAATCAAGGTGAAGAAAGCTATCTTTACTGGTAACGAAACATACGGTGACCCTGGACATATTTCAGCAGCGGAATTACGCTTCGTCCTTCCAATTGAAAATGATAAACCATTAGATGAAGCTGCATACAATGCTGAAGTAGAACGTGTTCGTAAGATTGATCGTCAAGATGCGAAAGAATACTTGGCAGCTGTTGAAGCGTACAAGAATGGTCTTGCAGAACATAACTTATTAACTCCAAACGGACTTAATAAATTGGTAGAAGGCTTGAAAGAAATTAAAGAAACTGAAGAACCAACTCCAAATCCAGAGCCAACTCCAGATCCGAAACCAACTCCAAATCCAGAGCCAACTCCAAATCCAGAGCCAACTCCAAATCCAGAGCCAACTCCAGATCCAAAACCAACTCCAGATCCAGAGCCAACTCCAGATCCAGAGCCAACTCCAGATCCAGAGCCAACTCCAGATCCAGAGCCAACTCCAGATCCAAAACCAACTCCAGATCCAGAACCAACTCCAGATCCAAAACCAACTCCAGATCCAAAACCAACTCCAGATCCAGAGCCAACTCCAGATCCGAAACCAACTCCAGATCCAGAGCCAACCCCAGATCCAAAACCAACTCCTGAACCTGAAGTATTATCAAGTAAGGGAGAACAGCAACCACCAGTAGTTGAAATTCCAGAATTCAAGGGTGGCGTTAATGCTGCAGAAGTGGCTGTTTATGACATTCCAGAATTCAAGGGTGGCGTTAATGCTGTAGAAGCGGCTGTTTATGACATTCCAGAGTTCAAAGGTGGCGTTAATTGGGTTGAAGCGGATAAGAATGAGCTCCCAGAGTTCAAAGGTGGCGTTAATTGGGTTGAAGCGGACAAGAATGAGCTCCCAGAATTCAAAGGTGGCGTTAATTGGGTTGAAGCAGCTAAGAATGATGTTCCTGAGTATAAAGAAACATTAGGTGCAGGAGACAATCAGACAAGTCCAATTGCAGAAAAACTTGATCAGAAACCAGCTCTAACACCAACACCTGCTATGCAAGCAGCACAAAAAGAAGCGGATCAGGCCAAACTTCCTGAAACAGGAGAAGGAGCAACTGGACACCTCTTCCTAGCTGGTCTTGCAGTAGCAATGTCTGCTCTATTTCTTGAAAAAAGAAAAGAAGATTAAAATATCATAGAGTTTTACACTATGAAAACTCAAACTCCTAACGGATTGTAATGGAGAACAACAAACACCTAGAGAGGACCTCTTGGTCCTCCCTTTTTAAAAGGGAAATGATAACGCTTACCCAATTTAAGCGTGGGAAAGGAAATAAAGAAAATGGGAAAACATTTTTTTGAGAGACGGTGTCATTACAGTATACGTAAATTTGCAATTGGCGCTGCTTCTGTCATGATTGGTGCTAGCATTTTTGGTGCTGGTATGGTTCAAGCAGCCGAAACAGAAGGACCTGCAGAGACAGAAGGAACAGTAACACAGGTTCAGCCCCTGGATAAGTTACCAGCGGATATAGCAGCAGCTATTGAAAAAGCTGAATCAGCAAAACCAACTGATCCTACTGAAACGAATCCGACTGATGCGGAAGCTCAGCCTGAAAATACTGGAGAAGTATCTCCAAAACCAGCTGAAACTCCAGTTCCTAAGGAAGAAGCAACACCAAAACCAGCTGAGACTCCAAAAGAAGAAGCAACACCAAAACCAGCTGAGACTCCAAAAGAAGAAGCAGCACCAGTAGCTAAACCAGCAGAAAAACCAGTTACTAAAGATTTGGTTGAAACTCCAGATGTCAATCATTTGGAAAAGGCTACTGCGACAGCATCAAACCATGAAGCGAACACACCATTTACAGCTGAGAAGGCAATTGACGGAAATCCAGATACTCGTTGGGCAACTGACCGTGATGTTGTGAAACCAACAATCGAATTTAAGCTTGAAAAGACAACCTTAATCAAGCATGTGGAAATCGATTGGGATCGTCGTGTTCGTGGCGAGCAAAATGATCCAAACATCAAATCTTGGAATCTCTATTATGCAGGTCAAGACGAGGTCAATGGATCAGGTCCTGGAGAATGGAAGTTGGCTCATCAACGAACAGGAACTCCGGTTCTAGATGAAAAAGTTGACTTAAAAGAAGCCGTTCAAGCTAAGTATCTTAAACTTGAAATTACAGATTATCAAGCCGGTACTATGCAATGGAAAAATGTGGGTATTCAAGAAATTCGTGCCTACTCAAATATTCCAGACACCAGCAAACCAACAGATATTCGCCAAGTTACAGAAATAGCGGTTTCTGAAGACGGAAAATCACTTGTATTGCCTAAATTACCTGGTCAAGTTAGCTTGATTGGAAGCAATAAGCAAGGTGTTATCGATCTAAATAATAAAATCTACACACCGCTGACAGAACAACATGTCAAAGTGATGGTCCAACAAACCAATGATAACCATACCTTCACAAAAGAATTTGAAGTTGTCATTAAAGGCTTGCATGCTGATGAAGGCGTGGGAACCAAACCTGCAGTTGCCCCAGCAGTTCAACAATGGTACGGCACTGAAGGTAAAACTTCTATTACTTCTGAAACTGTCATTTCCGTTGGGAATTCTGGATTTGACAAGGAAGCTAAGTTCTACCAAACTGACCTTGAAAATCGTGGTTTGGAAGTCGCTACAGGTGATCAATCAGCTCAAAACCGAATTGAATTTAAAAAGGTTGAAGACAAGGGCTATGGTAAAGAAGGCTATGGTATCACCATTAAAGATGGAGTTATCACAGTAGAAGCAGCGACTAATACTGGTGCCTTTTATGCAACTCGTACTCTCCTTCAGATGGGAGAAAAAGACTTACAGAACGGTGAAATCCGCGACTTCCCAAGCTTTAGCCACCGTGGCTTTATGCTAGATACAGGTCGTAAGTTTATTCCTTATGATACGCTTGTAGATATCATGCTTAACATGGCTTACTACAAGATGAACGATCTTCAATTGCACTTGAATGACAACTATATCTTCCTAGATAAACATGTGGAAGGTAAACATCTCAGTCAAAAAGAAGAACTGGATTATGTTCTTAAAAATGCCAAAACAGGTTTCCGTGTAGAAACGGATGTTGTCGGAGAAAATGGTGAAAAATTAACATCAGACGAGCATTATACTAAGGAAGAAATGCAACAGATCATCAAATTGGCTAAAGACTTGCATATCAACCTTGTACCTGAAATTGACACACCTGGTCACGCCTTGTCCTTTGTCAAGGTTCGTCCAGACTTGATGTATCAAGGACGACTTAGTGCTAACAAGCATAATGTAGAGCGTGTAGCGATGCTAGACTTGGATAACAAGTACGAAGAAACTCTCGCTTTTGTTAAATCTGTTTACGACAAGTTACTGGTTGGTGAAAATGCACCTCTTCGTGGCGTTTCAACAGTTCATATCGGTACAGATGAGTACTATGGTAGTCCGGAAAGTTATCGACGCTATGTCCATGATATGATTCAGTACATCAAAGACAAGGGCTTAACACCACGTATTTGGGGTTCACTCACTGCTAAGCAAGGAAATACACCAGTCGATTGGAATGGTGTAGAAGTGGATATCTGGAGCCTTGGTTGGCAAAATCCACAGGCAGCGATTGCTAAGGGTGCTAAGATTATCAATATCTTGGATGTACCAACCTATAGTGTTCCAAGTGGTAGCAACAGTCAGGGACCTTACAGTGACTATGCCAACTATGAAATGCAATACAATGGTTGGGCACCAAATGACTTCACTGCTCGAAGAGGCCCACGCTTAGAAGCCTCTAATCCAAATATCATTGGTGGTGGTCATGCAGTTTGGAATGACAACATCGACCTCCATGAAACAGGACTTACCTCTTTTGATATCTTTAAACGCTTCTTCAAGAGTATGCAATCAACTGCAGAACGCACTTGGGGTTCAGATCGTGCAGCTAAGACCTATGCTGACCGTATCCAACCAACAAGTGTCTATGCACCACGTTCAAATCCAGATAAGACAGTAGAAGAAAGCGACCTCTTTACAATTAAAGCAGAAACTATCAAAGAATATCTTGCTAAGAATGTGAAGAAAACAGAAGCAGGATTGAATTTTGAAAAAGATTCTAGCATCGAAGGTCTCGTTGGTGATGTTGGTCCGAGTCATGTTTTGAAATTGGATGTGACAGTGACAGGAGACGGTGAGCAAGTCTTCTCAACTAGTGGAGACAACCAACTTTATCTTGCGGACAAGGATGGCTACCTCGCTTATAAATTTGAACAATTCCATATTCAATTTAATAAGAAACTTGAAAAGAACAAACGTTATCAAATCTCAGTTGTAACCAAACCTCAAGTGACAGAAGTTTATGTAGATGGCGAAAAGGTTGAACGTATTGCAAATCCAGCTCATCCTCGCTTGGCCCACAATACCTTGGTACTTCCACTTGAAACAATCGGTGGCTTCCAAGGAATCTTGCATAGTGCTGAGTTGTCCAATGAAGCATTTGTAAATCCACGTTTGATCCCAACGGATCACTTTAGTGTTTCTGCAACTAGTCAGGAAACACCAGGAACAGAAACTGAAGGACCAGTAGAAAAAGCTTTCGATAATGATCCGAATACTTTCTGGCATTCAAAATGGACTGGAGACCGTGCTCCATATACAGTTGCAATGAATTTGAATGCTCCTGAAAAAGTCAATGGTTTGACTTATCTTCCACGTCCAGGTGGAGGCAACGGAGTCGTGACCTCATATGAAATCTATGCTCAAAAAGATGGTCAAATGGTAAAAGTTGCTTCAGGAACTTGGGAAAATAATGCCAAAGAAAAAACTGTTAATTTTGCGACAGTTGAAACCAACAAGGTAGAATTTAAAGTTCTATCAGGTGTCGCAGGATTTGGTAGTGCTGCAGAAATCCAACTACTTAAGCCACTTTCTGATAGTAAAACAGAAGAACCAGTTGTTCCAGAAAAACCAGTGACTCCAGAGAAACCAGTGACCCCAGAACCACCAAAAGTTGAAGAAGTGGGCGATGGTACAACTGAACTCGCTGATAGTTTTGTAGCTAAGAAGCCAGCTAGTGATGATGCGATTGCTGCTGCAGCACAAAGTCAAGATTATCTCAAGAAAGAATACAAGGTATTCCCAACACCACAAAAAGTCACTTATGGTGAAGGTGTCACCAAGCTTCAAAAACAAGTTAATCTTGTAATGGGCAATCAGTTAGATATTTATACTCGCAACCGCTTGAAGAGTGTCTTGCAAGATCATCAAATCTCTTACACAAGCAGTTCAGCAGCAGTAGCAGGTGCTACAAATATCTATCTTGGTGTTCATGGTCAAAATTCACAGGCTGAAAAAGAAATCTCTGGTATTTCTCAAGGACTCTTTGATAAGATTGATGCCTATGCTTTGTCAATCAAGAACAATACAATCTCTATCGTCGGTAAAGATACAGATGCTGTCTTCTATGGTTTGACTACTCTTAAACACATGCTTAATGAAAGTGAAGCTCCAGTTTTACGTAATGTAACAGTTGAAGACTTTGCTGAAATTAAGAACCGTGGCTTTATCGAAGGATACTATGGTAACCCTTGGACAAATGCTGACCGTGCTGAACTCATGCGCTATGGTGGTGACTTGAAGTTGACTCAATACTTCTTTGCACCAAAAGATGATCCATACCACAACAAGAAATGGCGTGAACTTTATCCAGAAGAAAAATTAGCTGAAATCCGTGAATTGGCGCGTGTCGGAAACCAAAACAAGACTCGCTATGTTTGGACTATCCACCCATTCATGAACGATCGTATCCGTTTTGGTAATGATGCACAATATCAACAAGATTTAGATACGATTAAGGCTAAATTCACTCAATTGATGGATGTCGGTGTCCGTGAGTTCGGTATTCTAGCTGATGATGCTCCAAGCCCAGTTGGTGGCTACAATAGCTACAACCGCTTGATGAAGGACATGACTGATTGGTTGACTGAAAAACAAGCAACTTATGTTGGCCTTCGTAAGGAAATGATCTTCGTTCCAGGTCAGTATTGGGGTAATGGTCGTGAAGATGAATTGAGATCTCTAAATGAAAACCTTCCGACTTCAACTTCAATGACCCTTACTGGTGGTAAGATTTGGGGTGAAGTATCAGAAAACTTCCTTTCTAACCTTAAGAACAACCTAACTGCAGGTGGTAAGACCTACCGCCCAGTATCTCTATGGATTAACTGGCCATGTACAGACAACTCTAAACAACACTTAATCTTGGGTGGCGGTGAGAAATTCCTTCATCCAAATGTGGACCCAAGTCTCCTTTCAGGTATCATGTTGAATCCAATGCAACAATCTGAGCCTTCTAAGATTGCCCTCTTCTCTGCAGCTCAGTATGCATGGAAACAATGGAAGTCTGAAGAAGAAGCTAAGAAAGTCAACGATATCGCCTTCAACTTTGTTGAAACTGGTAAGTTTACAGATAGTGAAACATCTGTTGCCTTCCGTGAACTTGGTAAACACATGATTAACCAAAACATGGATGGTCGTGTTGTGAAGTTAGAAGAGTCTGTTGAACTTGCACCGAAATTGGATGCCTTTATGGCTAAGCTAAAAGCAGGTCAAGATGTTAGTGCAGAGCGTGCTGAATTGCGTGCAGAATTTGCAAAACTGAAAGCAGCAGCTCAACTTTATAAAGCGTCTGGTGACGAAAAGATGCGCTCTCAAATCCACTACTGGTTGGATAATACGATTGACCAAATGGATGCTTTGAGTGCTTTCCTAGATGGAATAGAAGCGATTGAAAACAATGATTCTGCTAGACTTTGGGATAGCTACTACAAGGGATTGAAACTTTACGAACAATCACAAACTTATACTTTCCATTATGTAGACCATGATGAGAGAGCTGAGTTGGGTGTCCAACATATCCGTCCATTCTTGCTTGGCCTTCGTGAAGTATTGGCAACTGAAGTTCAAAAAGCCTTGCACCCTGACCAAGTGATTAGCACCTTTATCACAAATCGTACTGGTGTAGAAGGTGGACTTGCTGAAATTACTGATGGAGATTTAGGAACACATGCCCTTATCAAATCACCAAACAGTATCCAAACTGGTGACTATATCGGTTTGAAATTTAATAAGGCTGTTCCAATCCAAAACTTGACATTTGCAATGGGAACTCAAGCAAATCCACGCGATACCTTTAACAATGCTAAAGTTGAGTATCTCAATGAAAATGATCAATGGGTAACACTTTCAGAACCAAGCTACACTGGTAATGAGCCTCTTCTTAAATTTGAAAATCTCAATATCAATGCCAAAGCTGTTCGAATGATTGCCACTTCTGATCGTGGAAATACTTGGTTTGCAGTGCGAGAAATTGCTGTTAATCGTCCTGTAGAAGTAAGTCGTCCTAAACAGACAGCTACAGTGACTATCAGTCCAAATCTCATGTACAAGTACAACACGACAGTTGCTCAGATTACAGATGGTCGTGATAATACTGAAGCTATGCTTGCAAATGCTGATCGCACGGATACAACTCCTGTAGATGGTTGGGTACAACTAGACTTGGGCGAAGTCAAACCTGTAACTAAGGTTCGTCTCGTTCAAGGTTCAGGAGATAAGTTAGCAGAAGGTGTCCTTGAGTATTCTACAGATGGAAGTTCATGGCAAGAATTGGATCGTTTGACTGGTGAACAAACCAAAGAAATTGAAACTCCAATTTCAGCTCGCTACATCCGTGTTCGTAACACCAAGAATATCAATCTATGGTGGCGTATCGCTGACTTCTCAGTTGAGACACGTGCTGGTAATAGCGAGATGACAGACACCAATGTTGAAAGTTTGAAATCAACTCCAGTATATGACAGTCTCGGTCGTTATGACATGCAAATTCCAAGTGGCACTAAGCTTCCAGCTCATAGCTACTTGGGTATGAAGCTAGACCGCCTACACCAAGCTGAAAGCATTCAGGCTATTGGTATTGGAAATCCAGCCCTTGACTTGGAATACTCTCCAAATGCACAAGAATGGTATCCAGCTAGCCAAGTAACTGATAAGTCCTTGGTACGTTATGCTCGTTTGGTCAATAAGACCGACCAAGAACAAGCAGTGACAGCAACATCTCTATTGGTTAAGACAAAAGAAGTCCAACCAACTAAACTGGATTCTACATCTATGGGAATCGATGCCCATTATGGTGCAAATGATGTTCGCAAGATCAAGAATTTGGATCAGTTGTTTGATGGTGTTTACAATAATTTTGTAGAGTTCTCTGACTATGCACGTAAAGATGGTCACATTACCTTGAAACTTGGTAGTGAACGTGAAATCAAGAAGATTAGAGCCTACATCCAAGACGGTACGAAGAACTATCTTCGTGATGGTAAGATTCAAGTCAGCCAAGACGGTAAGACTTGGACAGACGTTGTGACAGTAGGTGATGGTGTCGCTAATGAAATGCGTGATGATTCATTGACAGATGGATGGACACATGATTCTAAGATGCCTGGAAATCGCTACATTGAGGGTGAACTTGCAAGCCCAGTTAAAGCTAATTATCTCCGTGTTCTCTTCACTGCTAATTACGATGCTCGTTTTGTTGGATTTACTGAGTTGGTTATCAATGATGGCGAATTTGTGAAACCAATTAACGACCCAACTGTTCAAGGAAATAGTGGAGAAAGTCGAGGAAATCTTTACACCAATCTTGTAGATGGCAAAGTCTTGACAAGCTATAAGGCTGAGAAAGACCAAGGTGAGCTGGTTTACCACTTGTCAGAACCAACAGATGCTAACCACATCCGACTTGTTTCTAGTCTACCTCAAGGCGTGGTAGCTCGTGTTCTTGCTCGCACTCTGAAAACAGACAGAGACGGTGCTTGGACAGATTTGGGAGCAATTACTTCAAGCTTCCAAACATTTGCAGTGAGAGATAAGGCTCCGTTACTTGATGTCAAACTCATTTGGGAAGGTGGCAAGCCAGAGTTCTATGAAATGACAACATATTATCAAGAGCTTTCAGAAGAACCTGAGCAACCAACTCCAGATCCAGAGCCAACTCCGAACCCAGAGCCAACTCCAAATCCAGAGCCAACTCCAAATCCAGAGCCAACTCCAAATCCAGAGCCAACTCCAGATCCAGAGCCAACTCCGAACCCAGAGCCAACTCCAAATCCAGAGCCAACTCCAAATCCAGAGCCAACTCCAGATCCAGAGCCAACTCCAGATCCAAAGCCAACCCCAGATCCAGAGCCAACCCCAAATCCAGAGCCAACTCCAGATCCAGAGCCAACTCCAAATCCAGAGCCAACTCCAGATCCAAAGCCAACCCCAGATCCAGAGCCAACTCCAGATCCGAAACCAACTCCAGATCCAGAACCAACTCCAGAACCTGAAGTCCTTTCAAGTAAGGGAGATCAAGAACCACCAGTAGTTGAAATTCCTGAATTTACAGGTGGCGTTAATGCTGCAGAAGCGGCTGTTCATGAAATCCCAGAATTCAAGGGTGGCGTTAATTGGGTTGAAGCGGACAAGAATGAGCTCCCAGAATTCAAGGGTGGCGTTAATTGGGTTGAAGCAGCTAAGAATGAGGTTCCAGAATATAAAGAGCCTGTTGCAAACCCAGCTACACCAATTGCGGATCACAAGCCAGCTCAAATTTCAACAAACCAAAAACAAGAACAACCACATGCACCAGCAACTGAAGCAAAAGCTCAGCTTCCAGCAACTGGTGAGCAAGATTCAGTAGGTTTAGCTTTCCTAGCTAGTCTTGGATTGGTTCTTTCTGCAACCTTTATCAAAAAGGGGAAAGAAGACTAAGTACGAATCTTCATTCGATGCAGAATAGCTTGTTTTAAAAAGAAAAACCAGGGACACTAGTTCCTGGTTTTTTGTGATTCGAAAGTATAGAAAACTGCAAATAAAATACCAACGAAGTAATCGTTGGTATTGAAAAATGCTTAAGATGCTCCGTTATTTGCGCTAACTCCTGCTTCAGTAGTTGGAGTGTTTGAAGAAGAATCAGATTGCTCATTTTTCTGAGAATTGTTATCTGATTTTGTATCCTCCTTCTTGCTAGGAGTTTGAACCTCTTCTTTTTGAGTTGTTTCTTGATTGTTAGTTTGATTTTGTGCAGGGGTATTGGATTCAGCGGGAGCTTCCTTTTGAACTTCCTTGATAATAGTTGTTTGCGGATTTGTATCTTTTTTATCTTTTTCCTTATCAAAGGCATTCATAATCGTGATGCTAGCCGTAATCAAACCTAGAATACTAGCAATCGTCGCGATTGTTTTTTGAAAAACAGTGAATCCTTTTTTGATGTGTTCGGTCTTAGGCTTTGATCTTCTACGATAGTTAGACATAATAGCTCTCCTTTACTATGATTCATTATACCCAAAATCTTTAAAAAAAACTTAAATAAACCTGAACGGCCTTTCTTGTCGCCTGAACTGTTTCGTGTTACAATAGAAGCAGTGATTTTAGAAAGCGTGAGAAACCATGATTTACTTTGATAATTCGGCTACGACCAAGCCTTATCCAGAAGCACTTGAAACCTATATGCAAGTTGCTGCAAAAATTATTGGAAATCCTTCTAGTCTCCATCGATTGGGGGACCAGTCTACCAGAATTTTAGAAGCTTCTCGACAGCAGATTGCGGATTTAATTGGTAAGAAAAGCGACGAAATCTACTTTACATCTGGTGGTACTGAAGGGGATAACTGGGTTATCAAAGGAGTTGCATTTGAAAAAGCGCAATTTGGTAAACACATCATCGTGTCAGACATTGAGCACCCAGCAGTCAAGGAGTCAGCTCTCTGGCTTAAGACTCAAGGTTTTGAAGTGGATTTTGCACCTGTAGATAAAAAGGGATTTGTAGATGTAGCTGCTTTAGAAAAACTACTTCGTCCTGATACGACCTTGGTCTCCGTCATGGCAGTTAACAATGAAATTGGCTCTATCCAGCCCATCCAAGCTATTTCAGAGCTTTTAACAGATAAACCAACCATTTCTTTCCATGTAGATGCTGTTCAGGCCTTGGCAAAAATACCAACAGAAAAGTATTTGACAGACCGAGTTGATTTTGCAACCTTCTCCAGTCATAAGTTTCATGGAGTTCGTGGTGTTGGCTTTGTCTACATCAAGTCTGGAAAGAAAATTACACCCCTATTAACCGGTGGTGGTCAGGAGCGCGACTATCGTTCCACAACTGAGAATGTAGCAGGGATTGCAGCGACAGCTAAAGCACTACGTTTGGCTATGGAGAGATTAGACTTGTTTACTAGTAAAACGAGTCAGATGAAGGAAGTTATCCGTCAAGCTCTTCTTGAATATCCAGATATTTTTGTCTTTTCAGGTGAAGAAGGCTTTGCGCCCCATATTTTGACCTTTGGGATTAAGGGAGTTCGTGGGGAAGTCATTGTTCACGCATTTGAAGACTATGACATTTTCATTTCCACAACATCAGCTTGCTCGTCCAAGGCTGGGAAACCTGCTGGGACCCTGATTGCCATGGGCATTGAAAAGGATAAAGCCCAGTCAGCAGTACGACTCAGTCTAGATCTAGAAAATGATATGAGTCAAGTTGAGCAATTTTTGACTAAGCTAAAATTAATTTACAATCAAACTAAAAAAGTAAGATAGGAGCATTCATGCAATATTCAGAAATTATGATTCGCTACGGGGAACTTTCAACCAAAGGTAAAAACCGTATGCGTTTCATCAATAAACTACGTAATAATATCTCAGATGTTTTATCTATCTATCCTCAAGTCAAGGTAACTGCTGATCGCGACCGTGCCCATGCTTATCTTAATGGAGCCAACTATGCAGCAGTAGCTGAGTCTCTCAAACAGGTTTTCGGGATTCAAAACTTTTCTCCAGTGTATAAGGTTGAAAAATCCGTAGAAGTTCTGAAGTCTGCTGTCCAAGAGATTATGAAGGACATCTACAAGGAAGGGATGACCTTTAAAATCTCAAGTAAGCGTAGCGACCACAACTTTGAGCTAGATAGTCGAGAACTCAATCAGACACTTGGTGGAGCAGTATTTGAAGCTATTCCAAATGTGCAGGCACAAATGAAAAATCCTGATATTAACCTTCAGGTGGAGATTCGTGAAGAAGCAGCCTACCTTTCATATGAAACCATTCGTGGTGCAGGTGGTTTGCCTGTCGGAACTTCAGGGAAAGGGATGCTCATGTTGTCAGGGGGGATTGACTCACCTGTTGCTGGTTATCTAGCTCTAAAACGTGGAGTGGATATCGAGGCTGTTCACTTTGCGAGCCCTCCATACACAAGTCCAGGTGCCCTCAAGAAAGCCCAGGACTTAACCCGTAAATTGACTAAGTTCGGAGGAAATATCCAATTTATCGAGGTTCCCTTCACGGAGATTCAAGAAGAAATCAAGGCTAAAGCGCCAGAAGCCTATCTGATGACACTGACTCGTCGCTTTATGATGCGCATTACAGACCGTATCCGTGAGGTCCGAAATGGTTTGGTTATCATCAATGGTGAAAGTCTTGGTCAGGTGGCTAGCCAAACCCTTGAAAGTATGCAAGCTATCAATGCTGTTACAAATACGCCAATCATTCGTCCAGTTGTAACTATGGATAAACTAGAAATCATTGATATTGCACAAGAAATTGATACCTTTGAAATCTCTATCCAACCCTTTGAGGACTGCTGTACTATTTTTGCGCCAGATCGTCCAAAAACAAATCCTAAGATTAAGAATGCGGAGCAATATGAAGCACGTATGGATGTCGAAGGCTTGGTTGAGAGAGCACTAGCGGGAATCATGATTACGGAAATCACACCTCAGGCTGAGAAGGATTCAGTCGATGAGTTGATTGATGATCTCCTTTAATCAGAAAAACCAGAGGAAAAGATAAAATAAGTAAAAAAAAGTTAGTTTATTGTCTTAAATTTGGACGGAAACTGACTTTTTTTCTATTTTTATGATATAATTAGGTAAAATTTTGAATATAGAGAGTTTTCTGACAATGAATCAATCCTACTTTTACCTGAAAATGCGAGAGCATAAACTCAAGGTTCCATACACAGGCAAGGAGCGCCGTGTACGTGTTCTCCTCCCGAAAAACTACGAGAAAGACACGGATCGAACTTATCCGGTTGTCTATTTCCATGATGGTCAAAATGTCTTTTACAGTAAAGAATCCTATGTCGGTCATTCATGGAAGATCATTCCTACCATTAAACGTAATCCAGATATCAGCCGTATGATTGTAGTAGCTATTGACAATGATGGCCTAGGCCGTATGAACGAGTATGCGGCATGGAAATTCCAAGAGTCTAATATTCCCGGTCAACAGTTTGGTGGTAAGGGAGTCGAGTACGCTGAGTTTGTCATGGAAGTGGTCAAACCCTTTATCGATGAAAACTATCGTACAAAGTCTGATCGCAAGCACACTGCTATGGTTGGATCTTCTCTAGGTGGCAATATTACACAGTTTATTGGCTTGGAGTATCAAGACCAGATTGGCTGCTTGGGAGTGTTCTCATCAGCCAACTGGCTTCACCAAGAGGCCTTTGATCGCTATATGGAGCGAAAAAAACTATTACCTGATCAACGAGTCTTTATCTATGTCGGGACGGAAGAAGCAGATGACACGGATAAGATCCTTATGGCTGGTAATATTAAGCAGGCCTATATTGACTCTTCTCTTCGCTATTATCATGATTTGATAGCAGGAGGAGTTGAGTTGGAAAATCTCTCACTCAAGGTTCAAGCCGGGGCTATCCACCATGAAATTCCATGGGCAGAAAATCTTCCAGCTTGCTTACGCTTTTTTGCAGAAAATTGGTAATCAGTATAAAGGAGACAGGATATGCATATTGAACATCTTAGCCACTGGAGTGGTCATCTTAACCGTGAAATGTATGTCAATCGATACGGACATGGAGGCATCCCAGTTGTTGTCTTTGCTTCTTCAGGTGGTAGCCACAATGAATACTATGATTTTGGGATGATTGATACTTGTGCATCCTTTATTGAAGAAGGTCGCGTGCAGTTCTTTACCCTTTCAAGTGTAGATAGTGAGAGCTGGCTTGCGACTTGGAAAAATAGTCATGATCAAGCTGAGATGCACCGTGCCTATGAACGATATGTGATTGAAGAAGCGATTCCTTTTATCAAGCACAAGACAGGCTGGTTTGACGGTATGATGACAACAGGATGCTCTATGGGAGCCTATCACGCTTTGAATTTCTTCCTCCAACATCCAGATGTCTTTACCAAGGTAATCGCCCTCAGTGGTGTCTATGATGCTCGTTTCTTTGTTGGAGATTACTACAACGATGATGCTATCTATCAAAATTCACCAGTAGACTATATCTGGAATCAAAATGATGGTTGGTTTATTGATCGTTACCGTCAGGCTGAGATTATTGTTTGTACTGGTCTAGGTGCTTGGGAACAAGATGGCCTGCCTTCTTACTACAAGTTAAAAGAAGCCTTTGACCAAAAACAAATTCCTGCCTGGTTTGCAGAATGGGGGCACGATGTTGCCCATGACTGGGAATGGTGGCGCAAACAAATGCCATATTTCCTCGGTCATATGAGTCTTTAAAAGGAGTTGCTTATGAATTATCTTGTAATTTCACCCTATTACCCACAAAATTTTCAGCAATTTAGTATTGAGTTAGCCAATAAAGGAATCACAGTTCTAGGGATTGGGCAAGAACCCTACGAACAACTAGATGAACCATTGCGCAATAGCTTGACGGAGTACTTCCGAGTTGATAATCTTGAAAATATCGATGAGGTTAAACGAGCAGTTGCCTTTCTTTTCTATAAGCATGGTCCAATTGACCGCATTGAATCACACAATGAATACTGGCTTGAGTTGGATGCTGCCCTTCGTGAACAGTTCAATGTTTTTGGTGCCAAACCAGAAGACCTCAAGAAGACCAAGTTCAAATCTGAGATGAAAAAACTCTTCAAAAAAGCTGGAGTTCCAGTTGTGCCAGGTACTGTCATTGAAACAGAAGCAGATGTTGACAAAGCTGTGAAAGAAATCGGTCTTCCCATGATTGCCAAACCTGATAATGGAGTAGGTGCAGCAGCAACCTTCAAACTTGAAACAGAAGATGATGTAAACCACTTTAAGGCTGAATGGGACCACTCAACCATTTATTTCTTTGAAAAATTTGTTACCTCTAGTGAAATCTGTACCTTCGATGGTTTGGTGGATAGAGATGGAAATATTGTCTTTTCTACGACCTTTGACTATGCACATACACCACTTGATCTCATGATTTACAAGATGGACAATTCTTATTATGTTCTTAAAGATATGGATCCAAAATTGCGTAAATATGGTGAGGCAATTGTCAAAGAATTTGGCATGAAGGAACGCTTCTTCCATATCGAGTTCTTCCGTGAGGGTGATGATTATATTGCCATTGAGTACAATAACCGTCCAGCAGGTGGCTTCACTATTGATGTCTATAACTATGCGCATTCCTTGGATTTGTACAAGGGCTATGCAGCTATCGTTGCAGGTGAAGCATTCCCAGAGTCTCCGTTTGAAACCCAGTATTGCTTGGCAACATCCCGTCGCGCAAATACTAACTATGTTTATTCAGAAGAAGAACTTTTTGATAAGTATCGTGAACAACTTAAAGTTAAGAAAATCATGCCAGCAGCCTTTGCTGAATTGCAAGGAGATTATCTCTATATGCTAACGACATCAAGTCGTGAGGAAATGGAGCAGATGATTCAGGACTTTGGACAACGTCAAGAATAATTGAAATAAAGGCTTAACAAACTCTCTTTGTTAGGTCTTTTTTGAAGAGCAAAAATAAAAGCGTTTTCTCACAGGATTCTTTTAGAAAATCTGTTGCTAAAAGCCCTAAAAATTGATAGAATAGGGATTGTCTAAAAAATATTAAGGAGAATCTATCAATGGATTTCACATGGGCAGTCAAATATGCCACTGAATTTTTGGGAACAGCAATCTTGATTATCTTGGGTAATGGTGCAGTTGCCAACGTTGAACTTAAAGGTACGAAAGGTCACCAAAGTGGCTGGCTCGTTATCGCTGTTGGTTACGGTATGGGGGTTATGATCCCAGCTTTGATGTTTGGTAATGTTTCAGGTAACCATATCAACCCAGCCTTCACTCTTGGACTTGCAGTTAGCGGTCTCTTCCCTTGGTCACAAGTAGCTCAATACATCATCGCTCAAGTTTTGGGAGCAATCTTTGGACAAGCCTTGGTTGTTGCAGCTCACCGTCCATACTACTTGAAGACAGAAAACCCAAACAACATCTTGGGAACTTTCTCAACAATTTCAAGTATCGACCACGGAACAAAAGAATCACGCTTTGCAGCTTCAGTTAACGGTTTTATCAACGAGTTCGTTGGTTCATTCGTACTTTTCTTTGCAGCACTTGGTATGACAAAGAACTTCTTTGGTGCTGAATTAGTTACAAAAGCTCAAGCATTGATTAATGAACAAGTGGCACAAGCGACTGCTCAAGGTCAAACAATTCCTCAAGAACAAGTTACTGCAGCTCTTGAACAAGCAAAAACTCAAGTAGCTCCGTTCTTGTCACCAGGTCTTGCTGTTGCACACTTGGCTCTTGGTTTCCTTGTAATGGCCTTGGTTACTTCACTAGGTGGACCAACAGGGCCAGGTTTGAACCCAGCTCGTGACTTTGGACCACGTCTTCTTCACGCAGTACTTCCAAAATCAATCCTTGGTGAACACAAGGGTGATTCAAAATGGTGGTATGCTTGGGTACCAGTAGTTGCACCGATTGCTGCTGCTATTGCCGCTGTAGCACTCTTCAAATTACTTTACATGTAATCATCAAAAACTGGGAGTTTCCCAGTTTTTTCTTTTTCAAAACTTGAAATGATCTTCAACTCCTAAATGCTTAAATCGTCAGACTTTTTTCATTTTAAAACTAAAGGTGAAAATATGACAAAAATATGGTAAAATAGAGTATTAAGTAAACGTTAAAAAGGAATATTATGCGTAAAGAGATTGCACCTGAATTATATAATTACAATAAATTCCCTGGTCCTGAATTTCATCTATTTGGAGATAAAGTCGAAGCTGAAGGGTTTAACTTTACCTTGGTTGAAAATAGTAAGGACGCTTTTGATGCAACAGCTTTTACTCAACGCTTTTCGGAAGTTTTAAATAAGTATGATTATATTGTAGGAGACTGGAGCAATGAGCAGTTGCGCTTGCGAGGATTCTACAAGAATGAGCGAGCTGAAGAATCTTTGGAGAAAATCAGTCGTTTACAAGATTACCTACTTGAGTATTGTAGCTATGGATGTGCCTACTTTGTCTTAGAAAATGAGATTCCTAAACGAGCACCATTTGACCAAAAAATGCGCAAGAGAGAAGAAGAGAAAGACAACCGTAAAGGGAAGAAGTCTTCTCAAAATAGGAAAAGAAATCATACGGACAAGAGAAATAGACGACGTCGTAAGGAACAGAAACCTCAGAACGAAGAAAAAGGACAACGTCATTTCGTCATCCGTCAGAAAGATTAGAGAATAAGGAGAAAACATGAAACCGTCGATTTATAGTTTAACTCGTCAAGGCATGCAAGAATGGGTCTTGGAACAGGGCGAAAAGAAATTCCGTGCCGACCAAATTTGGGAGTGGCTTTACCGTAAACGTGTTCAGACATTTGAAGAAATGACCAATTTGTCTAAGGATTTGATTGCCAAGCTTAACGAGCAGTTTGTTGTCAATCCCTTGAAACAACGCATCGTTCAAGAGTCAGCTGACGGGACAGTTAAATATCTCTTTGAATTGCCAGATGGGATGCTGATTGAGACTGTTCTGATGCGTCAGCACTATGGTTTGTCAGTCTGTGTAACAACTCAAGTAGGATGCAATATCGGTTGTACCTTCTGTGCATCAGGTTTGATCAAGAAGCAACGTGACCTCAATAACGGGGAAATCGTTGCCCAGATTATGTTGGTTCAAAAATATTTTGACGAACGTGGACAAGATGAACGTGTAAGCCATATCGTTGTAATGGGTATCGGAGAGCCATTTGATAACTATAATAACGTTTTGAACTTTATCCGTACCATCAATGACGATAAGGGAATGGCAATCGGAGCTCGCCATATCACTGTTTCAACCTCAGGTTTGGCCCACAAGATTCGTGAGTTTGCTAATGAAGGTGTGCAGGTTAACCTTGCTGTCTCACTTCATGCGCCAAACAATGAACTTCGTTCAAGTATCATGAAGATTAACCGTGCCTTCCCAATTGAAAAACTCTTTGCAGCTATTGAGTATTATATTGAAACAACTAACCGTCGCGTAACTTTTGAGTACATCATGCTCAATGAAGTGAATGATGGAGTGGAACAAGCACTTGAGTTGGTAGAATTGCTGAAAAATATCAAGAAATTGTCATATGTCAACTTGATTCCTTACAACCCAGTTAGTGAACATGACCAGTACAGTCGTAGTCCGAAAGAGCGCGTGATGGCCTTCTATGATACACTCAAGAAGAAAGGCATCAACTGTGTTGTTCGTCAGGAACATGGTACTGATATCGATGCAGCATGTGGACAATTGCGTTCAAATACCATGAAGCGTGACCGCCAAAAAGCGGTAGCTGAAGTAAATCCATAAGATGAAACGAAAAAAATTACTAAGCTTGGGAGTCGTGCTATACAGTCTTTGTATTGTCTGTTTTTGTTTTACTCCCCAGCCAAAACTTCCGATAGGAGTGGAAACTCCAGGTATTCAAACTATTGGACGCCTGGTTTTTCTTTTGACGCCTTTTAACTCCTTTTGGAAATTGGGTGAAGTGACTAGCCTTCTGCAGCTATTCTGGATATTTTTGCAAAATGCCTTAAATATCCTCTTGCTCTTCCCACTGATTTTCCAGCTTCTCTATCTTATACCTGCTCTAAGAAAAACGAAGAAAGTGATTTTGTTTAGCTTTTTATTGAGCTTGAGCATAGAGTGTACGCAACTAATTTTAGATTTTTTCTTTGATTTTAACAGGGTATTTGAGATTGATGATTTATGGACCAATACTTTGGGTGGCTACCTGGCTTGGGTCCTTTATAAACTACTACATAGAAACAAGATAAGGAATTATAATGAGTATCTTAGAAGTTAAGAATTTGAGTCACGGTTTTGGAGACCGTGCGATTTTTGAAGACGTGTCTTTCCGTCTCCTCAAGGGTGAACACATCGGCTTAGTCGGTGCCAATGGTGAGGGGAAATCAACCTTTATGAGCATCGTGACTGGTAAAATGCTACCGGACGAAGGTAAGGTGGAATGGTCTAAATATGTGACAGCAGGTTACCTGGACCAGCATGCTGTGCTCAAAGAAGGTCAAACCGTACGTGATGTTCTTCGTACTGCCTTTGACGAATTATTCAAAGCCGAAGCTCGCATCAATGACCTTTACATGGAAATGGCAGAAGAAGGTGCAGATATCGAAGCTCTGATGGACGAAGTTGGAGAACTCCAAGATCGTTTAGAGAGTCGTGATTTCTATACATTGGATGCTAAGATTGACGAAGTCGCGCGTGCTCTTGGTGTCATGGATTATGGTATGGATACGGACGTAACCGCCTTGTCAGGTGGACAAAGAACCAAGGTTCTCTTAGCCAAACTCCTTCTTGAAAAGCCAGATATCTTGCTTTTGGATGAGCCAACCAACTATCTAGATGCGGAGCATATTGACTGGCTCAAGCGCTATCTCCAAAACTATGAGAATGCCTTTGTTCTTATTTCGCATGATATTCCTTTCCTAAATGATGTGATCAATATCGTCTATCATGTAGAAAATCAACAGTTGACACGCTACTCTGGCGATTACTACCAGTTCCAAGAAGTCTATGCTATGAAGAAATCTCAACTGGAGGCAGCCTATGAGCGTCAACAGAAAGAAATTGCGGACCTCAAGGATTTCGTAGCCCGTAACAAAGCTCGTGTCGCAACTCGAAACATGGCTATGTCTCGCCAGAAGAAATTGGACAAGATGGACATTATCGAGCTTCAAAGTGAGAAACCAAAGCCGTCCTTTGATTTTAAACCAGCTCGTACACCTGGTCGCTTTATTTTCCAAGCCAAGGATTTACAGATTGGTTATGACCGTCCGCTTACCAAACCTTTAAATCTCACCTTTGAACGCAATCAAAAGGTTGCCATCATTGGTGCCAACGGTATTGGTAAAACAACTCTTTTGAAAAGTCTCTTAGGAATTATTCCACCAATTGCTGGGGAGGTTGAACGTGGGGACTATCTAGAACTCGGCTACTTTGAACAGGAAGTGGAGGGTGGCAATCGCCAAACACCATTAGAAGCTGTTTGGAATGCCTTTCCGGCCCTCAATCAAGCAGAAGTTCGTGCAGCCCTTGCCCGCTGTGGTTTGACAACGAAGCATATCGAAAGCCAAATTCAAGTCTTATCAGGTGGGGAACAAGCCAAGGTTCGTTTCTGTCTCTTGATGAATCGTGAGAACAATGTCCTTGTTCTAGACGAGCCTACCAACCACTTGGATGTGGATGCCAAGGACGAACTCAAACGTGCTCTAAAAGAGTATAAGGGCTCTATACTTATGGTTTGCCACGAACCAGACTTCTATGAAGGTTGGATGGATCAAATCTGGGATTTCAATGAGCTAACATAAAAGTCATAAAAAAGCCAAGTCTCATCGGCTTGGCTTTTTTTACGTGGGTTGCAGCAAATAGTAGAAGTCGTATTTCTTCCGCTCTGTTTCTGTATCAAAAATAACTAATTGGTTTGATTTCCTTCGATTACGTTCTCCTCAAAGTGTCCCACACCACCTTCAACAACAAATGGGCAAGTAACTTTCTTTTTTATTCCATTTTCATCATAAGAACAAGTGATGTGATAGATTCCATCGGAAAATGAATTTTTTGGTAAAGATAAGATTTTTTCCTTAAAGGCGTCCACAGGACTAGCATTTTCTGCCTTTATATTCGAAAGGTCACAATCAATATCGAGAGTAAGACCCTTGTTTTTCATGAGATCATTTGTTGTAATATTATAAAAGCCGGCTGCGTCAGAATCTCCTTTTTCCCGATTGCTGACAGCCTGCGCCATAATTGCCACATAGTAGTTTTCTATTGGATATTTTCTAAATTCAAAACTAGAAGCAATTTTTCCTGGTGTATCAAAAAGCTTATTTATTTTGTCAGCAGTAGCATTTTTGATACTATCTTCTTCTTGTTGGAAATTCGGCCTTTCTTGGTTTACATCTAGCAAGAAACTGAATTCGTCTTGTTTGACAGTAGTAAATAGTGCCTTTTCTTTGTCGTTAAGAAGTGTTTCAAGATCTGTTCCTGAAAGAAGAAAGAAATTTGATAAATGTTCTCCATCCTTTCCATGAATTTTTGCAGTAGTAGTTTCTTTTAAAATAGTTCCATCTGATAAATTTTCTGTATATGTTAGCTTGTAGGCTGTTCCATAAAATGCTTCAATCTCTCTGTGTTTATCAACTAACTCAACCTTTCCCTTAAGCCCAAGAGATTGGAATTCCTCAGCAAAATTGGGAGTAGAGTATGTATTGGCTGGCGAAGAGGGAGAGAAAGAGGCTGTGAGCAGTGCTATGCTAGTAAGAAAAATTACCGTAGCCCCAAAGATAAAACCAAGTATAGCTAAAATATCTTTTCCCTGACCTAGCTTTATTATCTGATAAATACCGATAAGGAGAACGATAGAGTACACAATACTAGCGCTAACTAGTAGTGGATAATTATCAATGTAATTAAGTGGAGCCCCCTTAAAACCTACTATTTGCAGGAAAGCTCCAATTGTAGCTAATACTAACTGTATAGTAGAAGTCTTTTGAATCAAGTCATTGTCTTTGAAGGCAGATTTTAATTTTGAGATGTCTCGAAATATAAAAATATTTCCAACTACAATTGCCACATATGATAAGAAAAATACTGGCCACAAGATTATTAAAGCAAGTCCTGCAGAGTCATAAACAATCGAATATACAACATTAAAGACTAAATATGTTGGCAATAGTAAACCAAGCCGGAATAGGTTGATTTTATAGGGTTTCATAGGAAAATCTCCTCGTTACTATTGACTAAATTATATCATATTTGAAACAAAAAAGAGAGCGTTTACATAAAAGTGTAAATAAAAAAGATAGAGAATGACCTATCTTTTTAGTAGTTGAGATATTGTTCAATCTCAGATTTTTGGATTTCTTTGCCATAATGACAAATCGGGCAAGAAACGAAATAAGTTTTTCCATAAGGAAAGAGAGGAATCCAGTAAAGAGTAAACTTACGTCCGTATTCCGTAATTTCCCAAGTACCAACATTGTTACAATGGTCACATTCGATAGCAGTTTGTGTATGTCCCAACACTTTTTGGTAACCTTTTGACCCCCAAAATAGAATCATTTTTATACTCCTTATAGTTAATGGTGTTATTGTTTACTGAAATCGTAGTCTTTAACAATTTCGATACTGTCGATGGTAATAGCAGTAGTTGGTTTATCTTTTTCGTCTTTTTCAGCCTTGGCAATTTTATCTACTACATCCATCCCATCAATCACTTGACCAAAGACTGGGTGTTTCCCATCGAGAGTAGGATTTCCACCTTCTTTGTAGGCTTGGATAATTTTCTTAGGATAGCTATTTGTAGGAAGTTTAGCTGAATAGTCTGTTGTACTTTGGTTGATGAAGAACTGGCTACCATTTGAGTTTGGTTGACCAGTATTGGCCATAGATAGAGCACCGCGGATATTATAGAGGTATGGAGAGATTTCGTTTTTAAAACCTGTTCCCTTGTCTTTTGTTTGATCCTTACCGTGCCAGATAGATTCACCACCTGTACCATCACCTTTCGGATCTCCTGTTTGTATCATAAATCCATCAATTACACGGTGGAAAGTCACACCATTGTAGTAACCTTCTTTAGCATGAGTCAAGAAGTTTTCTACCGCAAGAGGGGCTAGCTTTGGAAAAAGTTTGATACGAATATCACCCAGACTTGTGTGAATGATAGCTTCAGCTTCGTCTTCAGCTACTTCCCTAGAAAGTTGAGGGAAGTTAGCATTTTCATTGGTTAAAGCGTCTTTGAAATCTTTTTCTGCTTGAGTAGCGGTTTTAGAACTTTCTTCAGTAGCAATTTTAGAATCTACGTAATCATCACCACGAAGAACACGTTGGATGCTTGTACATCCACCAAGGGCAAAGGTAGATATGAGTAGTAGTGTAGCTAATTTTTTCATGTTAATCCTCTCAAAAATCATTTTTACCATTGTACCCTAAAAGGAGGTGGATTTCAAATATTCAATTAAGAATATTTATCTAACACATGCAACTTTATAGCTTTACTTACACCATTTTGTTCATTAGAGTCAGTAACTGCTTTTGCACAAGTTTTGACATCTCTAGGAGCATTCCCCATTGCTATACCTAGCCCTGCGGTTTCAATCATGGGAATATCATTATAATTATCTCCAATGGTCATAATTTCATTAAGTGATAGTTGATAATACTTGGCTAATTCTAACAGAGCTTGTTTTTTGGATACTTGATTATGTGTGACTTCAAGATAGTTATCTTTAGAGAGATAGAAGTCGGTTTGAGGGAAATCTATTGAGGATAAGTTTTTTTGAAGTTTCTGTATGGTATCCGTATTATCTATCAGCAAAAGTTTATGAACAAGAGTTTTCTCGTCTCTTATAAAATCTGCTAAAGATGTAACTTTTGGACTTTCTCCAGTAATAGTTGCTTCGATTTCTACCCATTCATCAATAGTATTCACAAGCCAATCTTTTCCAGAATAAACATTTATAGAAACTGTCGGGAATTCTTTTTTCAAAAAGTCATGAAGTAAGAGCAATTCGCTTTTATCAATAGAATGCTGACTTAGGATTTTATCTCCTAAACTGATGAGTGCTCCATTATAGCAGGCAATAGGAAAGTCGGTGATGCCAAGTTCTTTAGAAATTGGCGCTATACCGAGAGGAGACCTAGCAGAAGCTAAAACAAAAGGAATATCACGTTGTTTTAAAAGCGGCATCAGTTCTATCAAATAAGAATCTAATTGGTGATTTTTATCCAAAATAGTGCCGTCAATATCACTCATAATTAATTTAATTCTTGACATATTTTGCTCCTTTTTAAAATAGTATTGTTGTTCTACCATCTAAAGATTCTTGTATTTCTACATCAGGCTCTTTATCTGTAATCCAGTAATCAAAATCAGCTAGTTCAGAAAGTATAAAATGAGAGTGTTTGTTTATCTTTCCTGTTTCAGCTAGCAAAACACGAATAGCACTTGTTTTAAATGCTCTTTTTTTCATGAGAACATCTTCTTGATCCTCAAAGCTAACTTGTCCGTCTGAAAGACTAGCAGCACCAAAAAATGCTACATCAAATCTAATTCCCTTTAAAGTGTTGGATTCTTCTAATGAATAATAAAAACGATTCTGTCTATGAAATTTTCCACCGAGAATATGAAAATCGACATTTTCATTATTTCCTAAGATAATTGCGTTATCTAATGAATGACTGAAAATAGTAACTTTTTTATCTATAATTTTTGCTAACTCAAGTATAGTGGTTGAAACATCAAAGAATATCAGTTGTGAATCGGAAATGAGTTCATTGGCTAAGTGAGCGATTTTTTCTTTTTCTTTATTAGATTTAGCTGCTCGTCCTTGAAAATCAAGAATGATTTGTTTTTTTATTGGCAACAAACCTCCGTGAGTTCGTTGCGCTCGCTTTTCCTTTGCAAGAATGGAAAAATCTCTCCGGATAGTATCCTTGGATACTTGGAAATAGTCAATCATTTCTCTTGCCGATAGACTTCCTCTATCTTCTAAAAGTTTTATGATTTCTTCTAATCTTTGTGCTTGGTACATAGGAATTCCTCCTTTTTTTAATACTATACTCTTTTTGTAAGTATTTGTCAATAATTGTAATGATTTGTAAGTGTTTTAAAAAATTACAAAAAAATCAACCAGTATTGGTTGATTAAAGATTCTTTTTAGGATGGCGGTCAATGATTGCCTGATGGTCTTTGAGCGCTTGTTCCCCTTTAGGGGTCAGTTTATAGCCACGGATGGAGAAACACTGGGATAATTCTTCTTCTGAAAAATGGTCATGAAATGCTTGATTCAAGTCGGCAGCCTTCATCTTAGAAAGTCCGGCAACCCCCTTCTTTTTAAGGATATTCTTTTTTGTAGTGGCATTTAGATGGTCAAGCGAGTCAAAGGCGGTTTCGATAGTAGCATATCCTTTTTCAACAAGCGTATCTAAATGTTTTGGGATATCAATGCCATAAGAATTACTATATTTTAAAAGAGAACATTTTCAAAGGATTTTTCTTTTGGCTCAATTTCTAATTAATCATTGAACTTAATGCTAGGTCTCGAAAAGAATTATGCTTCCTCTTTCTGTCTGAGTTCAAAGAGGTCTTCTACTTTCAAATCAAAAACTTGAGCAATTTTAAGAGCCATTTCCAGTGAAGGATTGTAACGGTTATTTTCCAAGTGCAGAATTGTCTCGCGTCGCATGCCGATGAGGTCGGCTAACTCCTGCTGGGTCATGCCTGTGGACTCACGAACAGATTTGAGATTAGTAATAATATTGCTTTCTTTGGCCATACTTATCCTCTCCGTTCCAAGATAAGATAGACAACCGCAAAGATGCAAATCAAGGCAGCTATGCTAAAAAATATCTGTCCCATGTAAAGAGTGAGAGACCCCATATACCCAATGATAACTGTTAGGATCATCAGTGCGCCTAGTATAAAAACAAACATCAAGCTAGCTGCCTTGGCTAAATTAGCATAAAAGCGTTCGTCCGGAGTTTCCTTGACATTTTTCAAACAGAAAAAAGCAAATACAATCACTTCAATAACGAGGCCAATTCCCAAAATCCATTCTTTAATACCAGAACTTTCGCTTGGGGTTGCAACCCAAATTCCTAATGTATAAAAAATACTTGCTGCAAACAAAAGTATCGTGTAAAGCTTAGCAGACAAGTCAAAAATAATCTTTCCCTTACCTTTCTGACTTTTATGAGGCCATAGTTTCATATGTAGCCAGCTCCAAATAGCTACAATTTGACATTGCACTGAAATACCAGTAATAACTAACTTGGGTCCCCAACTAAGATTAGAACCAAATAAAACAATAAAATCAATAAAGAGAGCTACGGCAATCATTGCAATGAGGCCACGCATTTTTTGACTTTTTTTCATGATAGACTCCTTTTTTGTGTTATAAATATATAACACTTAAATTTATGTTATAAATATATCACATTTAAATTTGGAAAGCAAGAATTTATATGCCAAGGTGGCAATTATTTGGAAAAATTTTTTAATTAAAGACCTCGCTAGTCAAACAACTAAAGAATTCTTTGAAGCAATGCATCGGATCTGGTTTGGATAGTTTCGTTAATAATATTTGATGATAAAGAATTTTTGGAAAATCTAGATACTGTATGAATCTCTACTTTTTTTCTTAGACTGTTATAAAGTCTGTCAGAATAAGCTTTGTAGGTGTAGAAGTTAATTTTCTCTTTCTAATTTATCCCTATTAGTCTAAAAAATTTAAAAATTTTAAACTCTGTCAAGTTTTTTTCTTGACACCTCTCAGAAATCTGCTATAATAGAACATGTGCTAAATAGCTTAGCTATTTCACCGAACTAAAAAATAAAAGAAAAGAGATATTAAAAATGGCAGTTAAAATCCGTTTGACTCGTATGGGTTCTAAGAAAAAACCTTTCTACCGTATTAACGTAGCAGATTCACGTTCACCACGTGACGGACGTTTCATCGAAACAGTTGGAACTTACAACCCACTTGTTGAAGAAAACCAGGTAACTTTGAAAGAAGACCGTATTCTTGCATGGTTGGCTGATGGAGCTCAACCTTCAGATACAGTTCGCAACATCCTTTCAAAAGAAGGCGTATTGAAGAAATTCCACGATTCTAAATTCTCAAAATAAGTTTAAAGTAGGTTGACAGATGGATACAATTGAAAATCTCATTATTGCAATTGTGAAACCTTTGATTTCACAACCAGATGCCTTAACTATCAAGATTGAAGATACACCAGAATTTTTGGAGTATCATTTGGATCTTGACCAAAGCGATGTGGGTCGTGTAATCGGTCGTAAGGGTCGCACTATTTCTGCGATAAGAACGATTGTCTACTCTGTCCCAACTGAAGACAAAAAAGTAAGAATCGTTATTGACGAAAAATAAGAAAAGCGGGACATGGTCTCGCTTTTTTTGCAAGGAGAAGGAATGAGAGATTTAACAGTTAGACAACTAGAGGAATACTTACTTGACCATTATCAACAATCTAGGACAGAAGAAGGACTCTTTATAAAACTAGTTGAAGAAGTTGGAGAAGTCGCTGAGGTTTTAAATGGACGTTCCGGTAGAAAAGAGGGTGTCCAAGATTCAAACGAGGAATTGGCAAAGGAGTTGGCAGATATCATTCACTATACAGTGGCAATTGCAGCTATCAACGATATTGACCTAACGAAGACCATTTTTGAAAAAGACAAAAAGGCATCCATCAAGTATCAGCATGTACAAGATTTGGAAAGCTTTTTAGATAAAAAACTTCCATAGTTCTCCTTTTCTCCAACTTGTGAAAATCCCTGTAACATGATAAAATAAAGGGAGAAACAGATACAGGAGATCAAATGAACTATTTTAACGTTGGGAAAATTGTCAATACTCAGGGCTTGCAGGGTGAGATGCGAGTCTTGTCAGTGACAGATTTTACTGAAGAACGCTTTAAAAAAGGGGCAGAACTTGCCTTATTTGATGAAAAAGATCAATTTGTGCGAACAGTGGTTATCGCTAGCCATCGTAAGCACAAAAACTTCGATATCATTAAGTTCAAGGATATGTACCATATCAATGACATTGAAAAATACAAGGGTTACAGTCTAAAGGTTGCTGAGGAGAATCTCAATGAACTTGATGATGGTGAGTTTTACTACCACGAGATTATCGGTTTAGAAGTCTATGAGGGAGATAACTTGATTGGAACCATCAAGGAAATCCTTCAGCCAGGTGCCAATGATGTCTGGGTGGTCAAACGTAAAGGCAAACGTGACCTGCTCTTACCCTATATTCCGCCTGTTGTCCTTAATATAGATATTCCTAATAACCGTGTGGATGTTGAACTCTTGGAAGGGTTAGACGATGAAGATTGATATTTTAACCCTTTTTCCAGAAATGTTCACACCCTTAGAACATTCCATCGTTGGAAAGGCTCGAGAAAAAGGACTCTTAGATATCCACTACCATAATTTTCGTGAATATGCAGAGAAGGCGCGTCATGTAGATGATGAACCCTATGGTGGTGGTCAAGGAATGTTGCTCCGAGCACAACCCATCTTTGATGCCTTTGATGCCATTGAAAAAAAGAATCCGCGCGTGATTCTATTGGATCCAGCCGGTAAGCAGTTTGACCAGGCTTATGCGGAAGATTTAGCGCAAGAAGAAGAACTGATCTTCATCTGTGGTCACTACGAGGGTTATGATGAACGGATTAAGACTCTGGTGACGGATGAGATCTCGTTAGGAGATTATGTCTTGACTGGTGGAGAACTAGCAGCAATGACTATGATTGATGCGACGGTTCGCTTGATTCCAGAAGTTATCGGAAAGGAAGCAAGTCACCAGGATGATAGCTTTTCATCAGGACTCTTGGAATATCCTCAGTACACAAGACCTTACGATTTTCGTGGTATGTTAGTTCCGGATGTGCTTATGAGTGGACACCATGAAAATATCCGTCAATGGCGACTCTATGAGAGCCTTAGGAAGACCTACCAACGTAGACCTGATTTGCTGGAAGAGTATGAATTGACAGCAGAAGAAGAGAAAATGTTAGCAGAAATTAAAGAAAATAACAATTAAAAGGAGAAAACTATGCAAGTAATTAAACGTGATGGACAAGTCGCTGATTTTGATCCAGATAAAATCTACCAAGCTATCCTCAAGGCAGCTCAAACAGTCTATGTATTGACGGACGATTTGCGCCAAAATCTAGCTCAAGTTACTAAAAAGGTTGTTTTGGATTTGGAAGAAGCAAAAGTAGAACGTGCAACTATCAGTATGATCCAATCAATGGTTGAGCACCGCTTACTAGGTGCAGGATATATCACTATTGCAGAACACTATATCTCTTACCGTTTGCAACGTGATTTGGAGAGAAGTGGTTATGGCGACCACATCGCTGTTCACCTTCATTTTGAACAAATTCGCTAAGATAAAAAGAGTGAGATGATAGAAGCATCTCACTCTTTCTTAAATCTTCTTTTTTGGGCCGTTTGGATAGTAGAAGGAACGAAAGTTACTCTTCGAATATCCGACACTCGAATAATACGGCTGACGTTTTTGGCGAAATTTTTAACGATAATTTGTTGGCGGTCAGTATCATACTTGATAATATCGCCTGTAAAACTTGACTCAGCAAAAATGATGTGTACAGCTGTTCTTTTAGCTAAGGCTTCTTCAAGTCTAGCAATTAGGGGATCGCTTTTTTCAGGAATGGAATCTTCATGTCCATTGACAAAATCATGGACTTTTTGCAAAGCCTGTTTTAATAAATCTTTCATTCCGGCCTCCCTTCTTTACATCATTATATAAAAATTTTATGAAATCTACAAGATTTTTCGAATAATCAATTGAGAACAAAAAGGAGAAAAACATGGCAGAATTTACATTTGAAATTGAAGAACACTTGCTTACTCTATCTGAAAATGAAAAAGGATGGACCAAAGAAATCAATCGTGTCAGCTTTAATGGTGCGCCAGCGAAGTTTGACATTCGTAGCTGGAGTCCTGACCACGCCAAGATGGGGAAAGGAATTACCCTCTCAAATGAAGAATTTCAAATCATGGTGGATGCTTTTAAGAATCAATAAACTTTCATCTAAGATTAATTAAAAAGAGGCTAGGGAAATTCCCGGCCTCTTTTATTTGCTTGAAAAATAAGCTTGTGTACGAAGACGTTGGAGTAGTGGTCGGCTGATGAAGCTAATGGCTACAATTTTGGCAAGATCAGGTATGATAAAGGGAATAACACCGACAGCGAGTGCCTTATCAAAAGGCATTCCAGCTAAGAAGTGGAGACTGAGAATACCACCGACAAAAACAAGTGAATCTCCCAAGAGATTTGCAAAGAAAATACGTAGGACACCACTATTGGTGTGAATGAGATAGGAAGCAAGCCCTGCATAGACAAGGTCGAACCAAAGATAACCAGCGCTTGGTCCAACTAAAACATGAAATCCAGCTCCACCGTTAGCAAAGACCGGTAGGCCAATAGCCCCAAGTAAGAGATAAATTCCGACAGAGAGAACAGCTTCTCTAGGTCTAAAAACAGTAGCGATGAGTCCGATAGCAAAGTTTTGCAGAGTGAAAGGAACTGGACCAATCGGCATACTGATTTGGGCCAATACAGCAATCAGTGCAGCCCCGATAGCTGGGATAGCGTAAATGTGTGCTTTTTTCAAAATAGTTAACCTCTTATATAAATTATAGTAACTATTATACTGAATGAGATATAAATGTCAACCTATTTTAAAATAAAAGGTTACAAAATTGTAACAGCCGATTTAAACAAAAAAGAGACCAAGGGGTCTCTCTTTTCTTTTAACGCATGGTCACAAATTCTTCTGATCCAGTTGGGTGGATAGCGACAGTAGCATCAAAGTCTGCTTTTGTAGCTCCCATCTTGATAGCAACTGCGAAACCTTGAATCATTTCATCGACACCATAGCCGATACCATGAAGTCCAACTACCTTTTCGTCTGCACCAGCTGTAACGAGCTTGAAGCGAGCTTCTTGACGGTGACTAGTAACGGCAGAATACATAGATGCAAATTTTGAAGTATAGACTTTGACGTTTTCTTGACCGTACTCTTTGATTGCTTCTTCCTCAGTCAGACCGACTGTTCCGATTGCTGGGTGTGAAAAGACTACAGTTGGAATAGTAGTGTAGTCCATTTTGGCATTGGTTTTACCGTTGAAAAGTCTCTCGGATAGGGTACGACCAGCCTTGATTGCTACAGGCGTTAGTTCCTTTTCACCTGTAACATCTCCAAGTGCGTAGATACCTTCAACGACTGTGTTCTGGTATTCATCAACCTGGATAAAGCCACGTTCATTGAGGGTAACACCAGCTTTTTCGAGTTGAAGTCCTTCAACGTTTGGACGGCGACCAGTTGCCCAGATAACTTGACTGGCAGTATGAGTGCTGCCATCTTCGAAATGAATGGTAATACCTTGTTCAGTTTCTTCAAGTTTAGCAGGAACCTTATGGGTGTGGAGGTTTAATCCAGTATTTTCCATTTCTTGAACTAGACTCTCAACGATATAGCTATCAAATCCACGTAGTGGACGTTCACGACGTACAAAAAGGTCAGTCTTTACTCCAAGTGTATGGAGTACACCAGCTAGTTCGACGGCAATGTAACCAGCACCTAGAATAGCTACCGATTCAGGTAACTCTTCCCAGGCGAAGACATCATCTGAGCTACCACCTAGTTCAGCACCAGGAATAGCAGGGATATGAGGATGAGCTCCAGTCGCAATCACAATATGCTTAGCGCTGATCAATTCGCCATTAACACTGACAGTATGAGCATCAACGAACTCAGCACGTCCTTCAATTAAATCAACTCCGTTACGCTTAAAGCTTCCATCGTAAGACGAGCGAGCACGGTCAATGTAGGCTTCGCGATTCTTACGAAGTGTTGCAAAATTAAATTCGTTATTAGTGCTTGTGAAACCATAGTCAGGTCCATATTTGTGGATACTCTCTGCAATTTGTGCTCCATACCACATGATTTTCTTAGGAACGCAGCCGAGGTTGACACAAGTTCCACCTAATTTCTTTTCCTCAATAACTGCCGCCTTAGCACCATGTTCACCAGCACGATTCATGGTAGCAATTCCCCCGCTACCTCCTCCGATGGCGATAATATCATATTCTCTCATAAGAAAGCTCCTTTATTTGTTTTCTAGTCATATTCTATCTTTTTTTGGAAGTCAATGCAAAAATCTGCTACGCTTAAATTTCTTAAGAAAATACTTGCAAAAATAAAAAAGAAGTTGTATTATATAACTAACACAACAATAAAAGATTCGGCAATTATTTTTGGATAGTCGGAAAGCAATTGTCCATTTTTAGGACTTGTGCTATAATCTTAATATATGTTTATAAAAGAGGTATGAAAATGAAAAAGAAGTCAAAAGCTAAAAAATGGCCCTTATTTACAGCTATAGGAGTTACGTCAGTTCTTGTAGTAGGAGCAGCTGCTGTTCTTCTATTGAGACAACCAAATCAAGCTGCAACACAAGACGAAACTGCAAAAATCGTTCTTGCCAAAGAGGGGTCAGTGGCTTCATCGGTTCTCTTATCTGGTACCGTAACAGCTCAAAATGAACAATATGTTTATTATGATGCTAGTAAAGGTGACTTGGATGAGGTTTCGGTCTCTGTCGGAGATAAGGTAAGTGAAGGCCAAGCTCTTGTTAAGTATAGTAGTACTGAAGCTCAGGCTGCCTATGATGCTGCCAGTCGTGCAGTTGCGAAAGCTGACCGTCATATCAATGAATTGAATGAGGCTCGAAATACCGCCGCAGCAACACCTGTGCTCCCTCAAGCTGGGATTGAAGGCGCTACGGACCAAACCCAAGCACAATCTTCTACATCAGCTACAGCTTCTATCGATTCACAAATCAGTGATGCGCGTGATGTTCGTGCAGATGCAGCGGCACAACTTGAAAAAGCTCAAGCACAGTTGGATGCTGCTACAGTTTTGAGTACAGTAGAAGGTACAGTTGTCGAAGTCAACCGCAATGTTTCAAAATCTCCAACAGGAAATAGCCAAGTATTGGTACATATCGTTAGTAACGACAACTTGCAGGTCAAGGGAGAACTTTCTGAGTACAACCTTGCTAATCTATCTGTAGGCCAAGAAGTTACCTTTACTTCAAAAGTTTACCCAGATAAAACTTGGAATGGTAAGATTAGCTATATTTCAAATTATCCAAAGAACAGTAGTGAAGCAAGCAGTAGCTTAGCTGGTTCAAACACAGGTTCTAAATATCCATATACGGTCGATGTAACTAGTGAAATTGGTGATCTGAAACAAGGTTTTACTGTCAGTGTCGAAGTCAAAAGCATGAGTAAAGCATTGCTTGTACCGATTACTAGCATTGTGATGGAAGAAGATAAAAACTATGTTTGGATTCTTGATGAAAATCAAAAGGCCAAAAAAGTTGAAGTTGGATTGGGCAATGCAGATGCAGAAAACCAAGAAATTACATCTGGTCTGACAGATGGAGCAAAAGTCATCAGTAATCCGACAGCTTCCTTGCAAGAAGGAAAAGAGGTGAAGACTGATGAAGCAACTAATTAGCCTCAAAAATATCTGCCGTAGCTATCGAAATGGTGATCAAGAACTTCAAGTCCTTAAAGACATTAACCTAGAAGTCCATGAGGGAGAATTTGTGGCTATTATGGGACCATCTGGTTCTGGTAAGTCTACCCTCATGAATACAATTGGTATGTTAGATACACCTACAAGTGGTCAGTATTTTCTAGACGGAAAAGAAGTAGCTGGTTTGGGTGAAAAACAATTAGCCAAGGTTCGAAATCAAGAAATCGGCTTCGTCTTTCAACAATTCTTTCTCTTGTCCAAAATGAATGCTCTACAAAATGTAGAACTTCCCTTGATTTATGCAGGAGTTTCAGCTTCTAAACGTCGCAAACTAGCAGAAGAATATCTGGAAAAGGTTGAACTGACCGAGCGTAGCCATCACTTACCTTCGGAATTATCAGGTGGTCAGAAGCAAAGGGTTGCCATAGCGCGTGCTCTCGTTAACAATCCTTCTATCATCTTAGCTGATGAACCAACAGGAGCTCTGGATACCAAAACGGGTAATCAGATCATGCAACTCTTAGTTGAATTAAACAAAGAAGGAAAAACCATCATTATGGTAACGCATGAGCCTGAAATTGCCGCCTATGCGAAGCGTCAAATCGTCATCCGCGATGGTGTCATTTCATCTGACAGTGGTATCGAAGAAAAGGAGGAAAACTAAGATGCAGAATCTGAAATTTGCCTTTTCTTCAATCATGGCCCACAAGATGCGTTCCTTCCTGACCATGATTGGTATTATCATCGGTGTTTCCTCAGTTGTCGTGATCATGGCCTTGGGCGATTCCATGTCTCGTCAGGTCAATAAAAACATGACCAAGTCTCAGAAAGACATTCATGTCTTTTTCTCACCTAAAAAGAGTAAGGACGGTTCCTTTACCCAAAAACAATCTGCCCTGACCTTGTCTGGCGGACAAGAAGAAGATATTGTTGAACCACCAAAACCTCAAGAAGCTTGGGTCAAGGAAGCTGCTAAGCTCAAGGGTGTGGACAGCTACTATGTAACCAACTCATCCAATGTGACCTTGACTTATAAGGATAAAAAGGTTGAACGTGCGAGCTTGACAGGTGGAAACATCACCTATATGGATGCGGTTGAAAACAAAATCGTTGCAGGCCGTAGTTTAAGAACACAAGATTATAAGGATTTCGCTAGTGTTATCATTTTAGATGAAGAACTTGCTAATAGCCTTTTTGGTTCAGCACAAGAAGCTCTCAACCAAATTGTTGAAGTAAATGAAATCAGTTATCGTGTTATTGGTGTTTATGCAAGTAAGGAAGCTAAGGCTGCAAAAACCTTTGGGATTGGAGGACTACCAATCACGACCAATATTTCTCTTGCGGCCAATTTTAACACCGACGAAATTTCTGATATTGTGTTTCGTGTTAACGATACGACCCTGACTCAGACTTTGGGTCCAGAATTGGCTAGAAGAATGACAGAGATTGCAGGTCTTCAACAAGGGGAATATCAAGTTGCAGATGCGTCTGCTGCCTTCCAAGAAATTCAACAACTCTTTGCCTTCATAACAACGATTATTAGTGCTATTGCGGGGATTTCCCTTTTTGTCGGTGGTACTGGTGTTATGAACATTATGCTTGTTTCAGTGACAGAGCGTACTCGTGAGATTGGTCTACGTAAAGCGCTAGGAGCAACACGTGGGAATATTCTGGTTCAATTTTTGATTGAATCTATGATTTTGACCATGTTAGGTGGCTTCATCGGTCTTCTGTTCGCTGCAGGAGTGACGATGCTTGCAGGGGCTCTACTTCAAAACATGATTGCAGGAATCGAAGTTGGCGTATCCATTCCAATCGCTCTCTTTAGTTTAGCGGTATCAGCTGGTATCGGAATGATATTTGGTGTTTTACCAGCCAATAAGGCTTCTAAGCTTGATCCGATTGAAGCCCTTCGTTATGAATAAGATAAACAAGATAGACATTTGTCTGTCTTGTTTTTGTATGGATTTCTTTATCGAAAATCACTAAAAATGTGGTATAATGAAGTGTTAGAAAAACAGGTTTCATTAGCCTGGAAAGGAAATATTATGTCTGAAAAGAATTTTTATATTACAACACCGATTTACTATCCATCTGGTAAACTTCATATCGGTTCTGCCTATACAACCATCGCCTGTGATGTCCTAGCTCGCTACAAACGCCTCATGGGCTACGATGTTTTTTATCTGACTGGTCTGGATGAGCATGGTCAGAAAATCCAACAGAAAGCTGAAGAAGCTGGTATCACACCTCAAGCCTATGTTGACGGTATGGCAGTTGGTGTTAAAGAACTCTGGCAATTACTCGATATCTCATACGATAAATTTATCCGTACAACAGATGACTACCATGAAAAAGTAGTAGCTCAAGTCTTTGAACGTTTGCTTGCTCAAGATGATATCTACTTGGGTGAATACTCTGGTTGGTATTCAGTTTCAGATGAGGAATTCTTTACAGAAAGCCAGCTTGCAGAAGTTTTCCGTGATGAAGCTGGAAATGTAACCGGCGGTATTGCTCCATCAGGTCACGAGGTGGAATGGGTTTCAGAAGAGTCTTATTTCCTTCGCCTCAGCAAATACCAAGACCGCTTGGTCGAATTTTTCAAATCACATCCTGACTTCATCACTCCAGATGGACGTCTCAATGAAATGTTGAAAAACTTTATTGAGCCTGGTTTGGAAGACTTGGCGGTTTCTCGTACAACCTTTACCTGGGGTGTACCAGTCCCATCAAATCCGAAACACGTTGTCTATGTGTGGATTGATGCTCTTCTTAACTATGCGACAGCTCTTGGTTACGGTCAAGATGAACATGGCAACTTTGACAAGTTCTGGAACGGAACAGTCTTCCATATGGTTGGGAAAGACATCCTTCGTTTCCACTCAATCTACTGGCCAATCCTTCTTATGATGTTGGATATCAAATTGCCTGACCGCTTGATTGCCCACGGTTGGTTTGTCATGAAAGACGGTAAGATGTCCAAGTCTAAAGGGAATGTCGTTTATCCTGAAATGTTAGTAGAGCGTTATGGTCTTGATCCACTTCGTTACTACCTCATGCGTAGCCTTCCAGTCGGTTCAGACGGAACCTTCACTCCAGAGGATTATGTAGGTCGTATCAACTATGAATTGGCAAATGACCTCGGAAACCTCCTCAACCGTACGGTTTCTATGATTAACAAGTACTTTGATGGACAAATCCCTGCCTATGTAGAAGGTGTAACAGACTTTGATAATGCACTTGCTGACGTTGCAGAACAATCAATCGCTGACTACCATACCTACATGGAAGCAGTTGACTATCCACGTGCGCTTGAAGCAGTCTGGACTCTTATCTCACGTACGAATAAATACATCGATGAGACAGCTCCTTGGGTCTTGGCTAAAGATGAAGCTCTTCGTGACCAATTGGCAAGTGTTATGAGCCATTTGGCAGCCAGCCTTCGTGTCGTAGCTCACATGATTGAACCATTTATGATGGAAACCAGTCGTGCAGTCTTGACTCAACTTGGTCTCGCAGAAGTTTCTAGTCTTGAAAACTTAAGTTTAGCTGATTTCCCTGCAGGTGTCACTGTAGTTGCTAAAGGAACACCAATCTTCCCACGTCTCGATATGGAAGAAGAAATCGCCTATATCAAGGAACAAATGGAAGGCAACAAGCCAGCTGTTGAAAAAGAATGGAATCCTGATGAAGTTGAACTCAAACTAAACAAGGAAGAAATCAAGTTTGAAGACTTTGATAAGGTTGAAATCCGTGTTGCTGAAGTCAAAGAAGTTTCTAAAGTAGAAGGTTCTGATAAGTTACTTCAATTCCGCTTGGATGCTGGAGATGGTGAAGATCGTCAAATCCTTTCTGGTATTGCAAAATATTATCCAAACGAACAAGAATTGGTCGGCAAGAAAGTACAAATCGTTGCCAACCTCAAACCACGTAAGATGATGAAAAAATATGTCAGCCAAGGGATGATTCTCTCAGCTGAACATGATGGCAAATTAACCCTTCTCACAGTTGATCCAGCTGTACCAAACGGAAGTGTGATTGGCTAAGATTTAAAAGGACCAGTTTGAGCTGGTTCTTTTCTTTTGTATGACGATAGTTGATAAAAGAGGCATTCTACTTTATAATGAAGAAAAACGGAGGAAGTTGCCATGAAATACATTCCATTTGGTCAAGAGAAAAGAGAACTGTCAGAAATTGTCCTCGGTATGATGCGAATCAGTGACAAGTCGGTTAAAGAAGTTGAGGAGCTGGTTGAAACAGCCTTATCTGTGGGAATCAACGCCTTTGACGTGGCAGATATCTATGGTCGTGGACGTTGCGAAGAATTACTGGGTCAAGTGTTAAACAAACGTCCTGACCTGAGAGAAAAGATGTGGATCCAGTCCAAATGTGGCATTCGCATAGAAGAATTTACCTATTTTGATTTTTCAAAAGATTATATTTTAGAGTCAGTAGATGGGATTCTACAACGATTGCAGGTTGATTACCTAGATAGCTTGCTTCTCCATCGTCCGGACGCCCTAATGGAAGCAGACCAAGTGGCAGAAGCTTTTGATATTCTACAAAAATCAGGTAAGGTTCGAGACTTTGGTGTGTCTAACCAAAATCCCATGATGATGGAATTACTGAAGAAAGAAGTTAAGCAACCTCTAACTATTAATCAGCTACAACTAAGCGCAGCTTTCACGCCAGGATTTGAATCAGGTTTCCATGTCAATATGGAAGGTGACAAGGCAGCTTTGCGTGATGGTAGCGTCTTTGAATACTGCAAACTGAATGACATGGTCATTCAGGCCTGGTCAGTTTTGCAGTTTGGTTTCTTCAAAGGGAATTTTGTTGGCAATGAACAGTTTCAAGCTTTGAATCAAGTTTTAAACCGCCTTGCGCAAAAATATGGAGTAAGCCCATCAGCCATTGCTATCGCTTGGGTGTTACGCTATCCAGTTAAGATGCAGGCAGTAGTGGGAACAACTAACCCTAAACATTTGATAGAAGCAAGCCAAGCAAGTAATGTCAACCTAACTCGAAAAGAATGGTATGAGATTTACCTCGCAGCAGGGAATGATTTGCCATAGGAAAAAATGCATTTTAAGAAATCACAGTCAAAAAGCCGTTGAAAAACGGTTTTTTGTTATAATGAAATTGAGATTCATAGATAACAGAGGAGAAAAATATGACATTTGAAGAAATCTTGCCGGGGCTAAAGGCTAAAAAGAAATACGTCCGTACTGGCTGGGGTGGGGCTGAAAACTATGTCCAGCTCTTTGATACTATCGAGCAAAACGGGGTTGCCCTTGAAGTGACACCTTATTTCCTCATCAACGTATCTGGAGAAGGGGAAGGTTTTTCTATGTGGAGTCCAACCCCTTGTGATGTCCTAGCAACAGACTGGGTGGAAGTCCATGACTAAACGTGTACTCATTACGGGTGTTAGCTCAGGGATTGGCCTAGCACAGGCTCGACTCTTTTTAGAAAAAGGTTATCAGGTTTTCGGAGTGGATCAGGGTGAAAATCCTGCCTTACAAGGTGACTTTCACTTTTTACAACGTGATTTAACGCTTGACTTGGAACCAATTTTTGACTGGTGCCCTCAGGTGGATATTTTGTGTAACACAGCTGGGGTTTTGGATGACTACAAGCCCTTACTAGAACAAACAGCCCAAGAAATCCAAGAGATTTTTGAAATCAACTATGTGACTCCAGTAGAGCTGACGCGATATTATCTTACTCAAATGCTGGATAATAAAAAAGGAATCATTATCAATATGTGTTCCATTGCTTCAAGCCTAGCTGGGGGTGGTGGTCACGCCTATACCTCGTCTAAACACGCCTTGGCTGGTTTTACCAAGCAATTAGCTCTAGACTATGCCGAAGCTGGTATTCAGGTCTTTGGAATCGCACCTGGTGCAGTCAAAACTGGTATGACCGCTGCGGACTTTGAACCAGGCGGACTGGCAGACTGGGTAGCAAGCGAAACACCTATCAAACGCTGGATAGAACCAGAGGAAGTGGCAGAAGTCAGCCTCTTTTTAGCAAGCGGAAAGGCAATCGCCATGCAGGGACAGATTCTGACGATTGATGGTGGTTGGTCTTTGAAGTAATATAGTTGATACTCAATGAATATGTGGAGGTGAACTATGAAAAGAGATGAGTTTGGATTTGTCTTGCCCAATCTCTACTATCAGTTTTTAACGGAGTGGAAAGAGATTGACCCCTATGAAATTGGAGATTCAGGCATCTGTTTGTATGCCAAGGAGGATCTACAGGAGCGTAATGAGACTTATCAGATTGAGGAAGTAGAGCCAGATTACTTTATGATTGGACAGGAAGGAGATTTGGCTTACTTTATTAAGAAAAATTCTGATGATTGCATTTATGAAAATGACTTGGGAGCTTTAGGTTCCTTAGAAATGCAAAAAGTTGCTAAAAACATCAATGACTTTATTGATAAGGTATTGGAAGAAGAATTGTAGAAAACTGAGGGAGTAATCATGTTTAGGATGCTTGATGAAGATTCACCGATTTCAAAAGAAGAATTTTTACAATTTGAGGAGATTCTTGGAAAGAAATTGCCAAAAACTATGTTGGACTTTTATCTCAAGTACAACGGTGGCCAGCCCCAAGTAAGGGGGGTCCACGATGAACATCACGTCTTTCCTTTCAATTCCTTTAATTCACTTGAGGAGATGAGGAAGTCTCTTACATGGTATGACGATGAGGCTATGCCTGCAGGATTTAGGGCTACAGACCTTCTCCATTTCGCCTATGATCCTGGTTCTGGCACTTACGCTCTTTCTCTAAGGGAAGAAGATTATGGTAAGGTGTATTTCTATGTCTTAGAAGAAAAAGCTGAGATCTATGGTCAATGGGCTTCTTTTGAGGAATTTTTGAACTCTTTTGTTGAAGAGTGAGATTAAAAAGGAGACGGGATGCGAAAACACCAAGAACTTTCACTAGAGCAGATAATTGAGCAGGTGCGCGTAGATCAATTGGTATCAGATGATTTTTGCCTCTATGGCAAGGAGGATGGAGAACTGGCACTGGAAAAGCTCTATTGGGTATCAGATTATCCAGATGTTGTGGAAGATCGTGATGTCTACCCAGCTGATGCAACGGAGCAAGATCTCCAGCTAGTCTACTATGGAGATCAGTTGATTGATGTTCTCACCGTAGCGATTGAAGAAAAGCCAGATGCAAGTCTCCAAGACTTGGTTGATACTTTGAATTATTATAATCAGCATGATAGCTTTATGCCTTTTGATGCTGAGTAGATCTACTAGATTTATGAAGTCCTGTTACCAATAAACGCGTTCCATAAGGAGTTTAAAAATGATGGATTACGAAAAAATAAATGAAAAAATTGCCCCTTTTAGCCTGCTTGTATATGATGAGGATCCTAAAAATGTTCGAGGGTCGCTCATTTATTACCCTGATGGAGAATACAGACAGGAAGTGTTTGACACTCGAGAAGAGGAGGGATTTGAAGGAAATGGCTACGATTGGGCATCCCTAGCTTGGGTATTTTTGGAGGAAAAAATGCCTGAATTAAGCGATGCTATCGACTTTGATCCTGAAGGAAGTATGTTTTGCGCCTATTCTTCCAAGGTGGACGCCTTGGCTAAATTCGCTTTAGAATTTAAAGAATTTTGCGATGATATCGAAGCTATGAAAGACTTGTTCAGTCGAGCAGAGTTGGATTAGTTGACTAAAATCTCTTTAAATTTTTTTAAAAAGAATAGAAAGGATTTCAAATGAAGCTACCAGAAGTAGTTGAACAACTGGAAAAACATCCAGACCTACATCTCTATTTAGATAAAATTTTAAAAAAGAATAAGAAAACCCAAGCTAGCTATCTCGATTCGCTAAATCATCTGGCCTATCTACTTTATCTGGATGATCAAGAGGAAATGACTAAAAAATTATTAGATAGGATCATACAAGTTCCATTTGAAGGGAATTATAACATTTGGACCTTTGTTGATAGCTCTCTGGTTTTATTGGCCTATCTGGAAAGAGAAAAAGAAAATCAGGTACTCGTCTATAAAAAACTCCTTTTGTCTCCGTTAGAACAAGGGGAGGAATCCACTCAAAACATAAGAAGGAGAGTTCATCAGAGATTTTTGAATGGTGATAGCTTGGAGCAAAAGCTTGCAAAAATCGAGCAAGCTTCAAGTCCTGAATCGGAAATGGAACGCCGTCTACTATACTTGACAGATCTATTGAAGATTCATCTTTTTATTGTTGAGTCAACTTGTGAAGAGACTGATATCCAGGCAAAAATCGAAGAGAATATGGAGATACTGAAGAAGTATATCAAAGAGCATGAAATCTATAGCCTCTTTCCTTTTAAGGGATAAGGTAAGTTATTGATCTTGGACTTTTAGAAAGAGAGGAAAATGGAAATAAAAAATCACTTTGGGGTATACGGAGTCTGTCTTCAAGAGGGGAAATTGCTCTGTATTGAAAAAACAAGAGGCCCCTATCAGCATCGTTTTGATTTACCGGGTGGTAGTCAGGAACTCGGTGAGGGGTTGACAGAAACCCTCAAAAGAGAAGTTCTGGAAGAGACAGGCTATACTCTTAGCTGTTATTCAAATCCTAGGATTTATGATGTGCTGGTTCAAGAAGAAGGGCAAGACTTCGCAGTACATCATATCATGGCCTTTTATGATATCGTACTCGATTTCGAGAGCTCTCAACAATCCCTTCCTCAGGAGGTTCTTGATGGAAGAAATGATTCAGCAAAGGCCATTTGGCTTCCTCTTGAGCAGATTACCGAAGAAAATGCCTCCCCTTTAATATTAAAAGTGAAGGCAGAGTTACGAGGATTTCCAGAATTAGAACTGACAAGCTATAGGAATTGGAAGGTAAAACATGCAAAATCAACTTGCTTTTAGTGGCGAAAGAATTGATGAAAAAGTTTATCCCCAGTTATTGAACCACGTCGGCTTGATTCGCGGGGAATACTTGTTGAGAGAGCTCAACCAAAACATCCTGTTACCAAGTTGTCAGCAATTTGTAAAAGATTATCTAGACACTATTTGCCATTTATACTCAGATGAAGAAGTCTGGTATCGCTTTTCAGAGTTAACAAATGCAGAAGCAAATAGTCTAGACGGGACTAAAGAGTATTTTGACGAACGCCACCCATTATTTGGATATAGAGGGACTAGGCGTTTATTGGCGTGTCCAGATGAATTTCAGGCTGAGGCACATGTCGTTACAGAAGTTTATCAAACCAATCCCAATCTGTCTGTTATTTTTCCTTTTGTGAATGATGCTGAACAGTTAAAACAAGCTATTAGAGTATTGCGCCAGTATGGTTTTACTGGAAAAGTTGGAACAATGATTGAATTGCCGTCAGCTTATTTTGACTTGGACAGGATGCTGGAAACTGGTATTTCAAAGATTGTAGTGGGAATGAATGATTTGACTTCTTTTGTTTTTGCCACTGTGAGAAATAGTCAATGGCATGATATGGAAAGTCCCATTATGTTAGAAATGCTGAGACAGATGCAAGATAAAGCAAGGACGAAAAAAATAGATTTCGCTGTAGCAGGCTATCTGAATCCTTCTTTCATACAAAAAATGAATCAGATGGGGATTGAGTGCATTATCCACTACAGTTCTATTCCAGAGATTTTTAATTTAGAGATTGACCATCCAGATCATCTCAAACGTATAAAAGAAGAAAGTAAAAAAAACAAAGGAGCAACCCATGACACCGCAAGAAATGTGGAATGCCTACAAACAAATCAACCACTCTATCGGAGATGAGATAGATGCCTGGGCTTTTGGAGTGGAACCAGACCTTTTAGCAGATTTGGTGCTTAAAGGCGAAAAAACAGCAACCGCCTCTGCCTACGACCTTTACGCACTAGAGGATGAACCCCTTCCCCAAGAAGGAACCTTTGATATTATTTTAGACAGTCAAGATCAAGCTGTCTGCATCGTCGAAATTACAAAGGTGTCTGTTCAGCCTTTCCATCAAGTGTCAGCAGACCATGCCTACAAGGAAGGCGAAGGTGACAAATCTCTGGCCTATTGGCGTCAGGTTCATGAAGACTTTTTCAAAGACTGCTTAGGAGAAGCAGGTCTGACTTTTACACCTGAAAGCAAGGTTGTTTTAGAAGAATTTCACAATGTCTACCCCTTGTAAAAAGCAGACATAAGAAAGTTTTGGAAATCATTATTCAAAGCTTTTTCTGACTTTAAATGATAAAACGAGCAAACAAAAAGCGGACAATCATGTCCGCTTTTTTGAATCTAGCAAGTGAAGTTCTGGATAAAGTATATCAAAGATGTTTATCTTTTGAATCCCTATTCATATCACTTCTACATTGGTTGATTATTTTTTACGATAATGTAAAACTGTTCCTACAGCTACGATAAGCATTGCAACACCAGCAACAGAAACAATTAGGCTATTACGTTCACCAGTGTTCGGAAGTCCTGGTTTGTCCCCAGTTGTTGAAACTGTTGTAGGTTCTCCAGTAGTTGTAGTGGTTGTTGAACCATTAGCTTCAGGAGTTGTTTTTTCCGAAGTTGAAGCTGTTGTATCTGCAGTTGGAGCTGTTGTCTCTGAAGTTGAACTTTCAGGAGTTGTAGTTGTTGTAGAGCTTGATTCTTCACTACTATTTTGACTAGTTGGTTCTTCAGGAGTTGTAGTAGTTGAAGTTGAAGTCTTAGGCTCTTCAGTCGTAGTTGTAGTGGATGAAGTTGTAGACTCAGGAGTCGTAGTTGTAGTAGATGAAGTTGTAGACTCAGGAGTCGTAGTTGTAGTGGATGAAGTTGTAGACTCAGGAGTCGTAGTTGTAGTAGATGAAGTTGTAGATTCAGGAGTCGTAGTTGTAGTAGATGAAGTTGTAGATTCAGGAGTCGTAGTTGTAGTAGATGAAGTTGTAGACTCAGGAGTCGTAGTTGTAGTGGATGAAGTTGTAGACTCAGTAGTTGTAGTAGTAGATGTCGTAGTCGTTGTTGAAGTTGTTGTGGTAGTAGATGTAGTCGTTGTTGAAGTTGTTACATCACTATTGTAGACTTGTGCATCTGCTGAAGCAGCTTTGTTAACCCAAGTGTTTTCTTTGGTTACAGCTGTTTTGTGTTGATCACTTGTAAGAGAAGCAACATTTGTTACGCTCTTAATTTGATCAGCATGTTGTAGAAGTGTTTGGTATGATAGGGTAATTTCGTCTGTAGATGCAACTTTAAATTGGTCGCTAACCTTAGTCAAATCAAGTTTAAATCCATGTTCTGTCCACTCGATGTATGGTTCTAATGCAAGACCAGACATTGGTTTTCCATCAACTACAAAAGTTTTACCATTGACTTTCAAGTCAAATGATGCTGGAAGGTAAGTTCCACCTTTGAAGTATTGAGACACATCTTGACCTTTAGCAGATTTAATACGGCTATAGTCAAGTGCAGGAAGGTTAGGCATTTGGTCAGTAAAGACGATGCTTGAAGCAGCTTCTTTCTTGTCAACAGCATTGTTTACTGAGATGTGCCAGAACAAGAAACCATCAGTAGTCTTATCAGTTACTTCTAGGGTATCTCTCCAGTCTGGAATTCCTGTAGGTCCCCAAATTTTTTGAGCATGTTGCAAGTTAGTGTTATCTGTACCACCAGAATTATACTTCTTAATCGGAAGTAGGACTGGTACTGGACCTTGTCCAGAACGTCTGACAATTGCAGATTCTGAACCGATTTTAATGGAGCGTTCTTGGTCTTGACCAGTGGTGTTATCTCCATCCCATTTATACCAGAATGATACGTTTCCTTCAGCCCCTTTATTCCCTCCTTTTACAAAGGTAATAGTCAGAGTCTTACCGTCATCTGATACTTTTCCTGTTGCAATTTCTTCGCCACTAGAGTTTTTCATTGAGCTAAAAGCGGAAGAAGCAAACTTAACGTCCTCTGGCATAGAAATTGTGAATGTATCACCTACTTCTACGCCACCGTCAATTTCCCAGTGATATGAAATCTTTTCGCCTTCAGTTGTCACTTGAGAAATTTTCACTTGGCTGGTTAATTCTTTTGCTTGCGTTCTATATGCACCGATAGAAATTAGAAGTGCAAGGGCCGCAAACGCAGAAATAACAGCAAAAAATAACTTTTTCATTGTTCCTCCTTTTTATAGTTGATTTACCAAACAAGACAATTTTAGCACTAACATATTAAGCGGTCAAATAATACGACTTAACAATTTTTATAAAACATCTATAGAGTTACGTGAGATGAAAATATTGTAAAAATCATTTCAATCCTTCTTTCTATTTAAAAATATGATAAAATAGGTATGTTTGAACTAGAGCATTCGCTCAGAAATTTAGAATAGGAGAATATGATGCAAGCAGTAGAACATTATATTGAAAAATTTGTTCCTGAACATTATGATTTGTTTTTAGACTTGAGTCGTGAGACCAAGACTTTTTCAGGAAAAGTAACTATTACTGGTCAAGCTAAAAGTGACCGTATTTCCCTTCACCAAAAGGATTTGGAGATTTCTTCAGTTGAAGTAGGAGAACAAGCTCGTCCATTTACAGTTGATAACGAAAATGAAGCCCTTCATATCGAACTTGCAGAAGCAGGTTCAGTTGAATTGGTTATCGCTTTTTCAGGTAAAATCACAGACAACATGACAGGAATCTATCCATCATACTACACAGTTGATGGAGTTAAGAAGGAAGTTTTGTCGACTCAGTTTGAGAGCCACTTTGCCCGTGAAGCCTTCCCATGTGTGGATGAGCCAGAAGCTAAAGCAACCTTTGATCTAGCACTTCGCTTTGACCAAGCAGAAGGCGAACTTGCCTTGTCAAACATGCCTGAGATTGATGTTGAAAATCGCAAGGAAACTGGCATCTGGAAGTTTGAAACTACACCTCGAATGTCCTCATACTTGCTAGCCTTTGTAGCTGGTGATTTGCAAGGGGTAACTGCTACAACTAAAAACGGTACTCTCGTTGGTGTTTACTCAACCAAGGCACACCCACTTTCAAACCTGGAGTTTTCACTAGACATCGCTGTTCGTTCTATCGAATTTTACGAAGACTATTACGGAGTTAAGTATCCAATTCCTCAATCTCTTCACATCGCCCTTCCTGACTTCTCAGCAGGTGCTATGGAAAACTGGGGTCTCGTAACCTACCGTGAAGTCTACTTGGTTGTAAATGAGAACTCTACTTTTGCCAGCCGTCAACAAGTAGCTCTTGTCATTGCCCACGAGCTTGCTCACCAATGGTTCGGTAACCTCGTAACTATGAAATGGTGGGATGACCTCTGGCTCAACGAAAGCTTCGCCAACATGATGGAATACGTCTGTGTGGATGCGATTGAGCCAAGCTGGAATATCTTTGAAGACTTCCAAACAAGTGGAGTGCCAGCCGCACTTAAACGTGATGCGACTGATGGTGTTCAGTCTGTTCACGTTGAAGTTAAACATCCAGATGAAATCAATACACTCTTTGACTCTGCTATCGTTTATGCTAAAGGAAGCCGTCTCATGCACATGCTTCGTCGTTGGCTAGGAGATGCTGATTTTGCTAAAGGTTTGCGTGCTTACTTTGAAAAACACCAATACGGAAATACCATTGGTCGTGACCTTTGGAATGCCCTTGCTCAAGCATCAGGCCGTGATGTAGCAGCCTTTATGGATTCTTGGTTGGAGCAACCTGGTTATCCAGTTTTGACTGCTACAGTTGAAAATGATGTTTTGAAGATTTCACAAAAACAATTCTTCATCGGTGAACACGAAGACAAGAACCGTCTTTGGGTAGTACCCCTTAACAGTAATTGGAAAGGTTTGCCAGATACACTCGAAACTGAAAGCATCGAAATCCCTGGCTACGCCGCTCTTCTTGCTGAAAACAAAACAGCTCTTCGTCTTAACACTGAAAATACTGCCCACTACATTACTGACTATCAAGGTGAATTACTGGATGCTATCCTTTCAGAATTAGTAGAACTTGATAATACAAGTAAGCTTCAAATCGTCCAAGAACGTCGCTTGCTTGCTGAGGCAGGACACATTTCATTTGCAGACTTACTTCCAGTCCTTGATAAACTTGCTAAGGAAGAGTCTTACCTTGTTGTTGCTGCAGTTTCTCAAGTGATTTCTGCCCTTGAGCGCTTTATCGATGAAGGAACAGAAGTTGAGAAAGACTTTAATAACCTCATTGCTAAATTGGCTCGTCACAACTATGAACGACTTGGTTTTGAAGCAAAAGAGGGTGAATCTGATGAAGATGAATTGGTTCGTCAATTAACCATTTCTATGATGATTCGTTCAAATGATGAAGAAGCTAGTCAAGTTGCTAGTCAAATCTTTGCAGCTCATAAAGAAAATCTTGCAGGACTTCCAGCGGCTATTCGCTCTCAAGTCCTCATCAATGAGATCAAACATCATGAGACTAAGGAGTTGGTAGCGACTTATCTGGACTTATACACTCATGCAACAGATGCGGTCTTTAAACGCCAGTTGGCAGCTGCTCTAGCATACAGTACAGATGCAGAAAATATCCAAACTTTGATTAGTTCATGGAAGGATAAATTTGTGGTGAAACCACAAGACTTGTCTGCTTGGTATTACCAGTTCCTAGCTCATCAAACAACTCAAGAAACTGTTTGGGTATGGGCGCGTGAAAACTGGGATTGGATCAAGGCAGCCCTCGGTGGAGATATGAGCTTTGATAGCTTTGTTATCCTTCCTGCTCATGTATTTAAGACAGAGCGACGCTTGGGAGAATACAAGGAATTTTTTGAACCACAACTCTCTGACCTAGCTCTTAGCCGTAACATCGGTATGGGAATCAAGGAAATCGCAGCACGCGTTGAATTGATTAAACGTGAGAAAGCAGCAGTTGAAGCAGTTGTTGCACAATATGGCAAGGCTTAAAAACTTCTTGACTAAATAGAATATAAAAACTCAACTTTCTCTTAGAAAAACAAGGAAAGTTGAGTTTTTTTTAAGATATTTTTGCTATAATGGATATAATAAGGAGGAATTTTTGATGATTAAAATTCTATTAGTGGAAGATGACCTAGGCCTGTCAAATTCAGTCTTTGATTTTTTGGATGATTTTGCAGATGTCATGCAGGTATTTGATGGCGAAGAAGGTCTCTACGAGGCTGAAAGTGGCGTCTATGACCTGATTCTATTGGACTTGATGTTACCAGAAAAAAATGGTTTTCAAGTCTTAAAAGAACTACGTGAAAAAGGTGTTTCGACTCCTGTTCTCATCATGACAGCCAAGGAAAGTCTCGATGACAAAGGTCATGGATTTGAGCTGGGAGCAGATGATTATCTAACCAAACCATTCTACCTAGAAGAACTCAAGATGCGTATCCAGGCTCTACTCAAACGTTCTGGTAAGTTCAACGAAAATACTCTTTCTTATGGTGATTTGACTGTCAATTTATCTACAAATGAGGTTAAAGTCAATGATACTGTTGTGGAACTATTGGGTAAAGAATTTGAGCTTCTGGTTTATTTCCTCCAAAATCAAAATGTTATCTTACCAAAAACACAAATTTTTGACCGTTTATGGGGATTTGACAGTGACACAACCATTTCCGTTGTAGAAGTTTATGTATCAAAAGTTCGTAAGAAATTGAAAGGTTCAGCCTTTGCTGAAAATCTCCAAACTTTGCGTAGTGTTGGGTATATTTTAAAACATGTTTAAGAAATTAAAAAAGAATTGGTACGCAGAAGATTTTAGCTACTTTATCCGTAATTTTGGTGTTTTCACCCTAATTTTCTCTGCCATGACCTTGATTATCTTGCAGGTTATGCACTCCAGTCTCTACACATCAGTGGATGAGAAACTGCTATCTCTCAGCAACAATCCTCAGGATATCATTCAATTGGCGGTTAATCGTGCAACTGAAGACGTAAAGGATTTAGATAGTGGCAATGTCGCTCCAGCATCTGATAAAAAACCAAATGTGAGTTCCAATACTGAAGTGATTTTGCTAGATTCAAATTTGAATCAATTAGTGACTGGCAATCGCTTTTTAGGATTAGACAGAATAACTTTCAATAAAAAGGATTTAAATCATATCCGCCAACTTCATGTTGTCAATAGTTATGGTCAGGATGAGATTTATCGCGTTGTACTGACAGAAATAAAAATTGATTCTGTTTCGACTAATATTAAGTATGCTGCTATCCTGATTAACACAAGCCAACTAGAGCAAATTAGTCAAAACCACGAGCAGTTAATCGTGGTGGTGATGGCAAGTTTTTGGATTCTATCTATCTTAGCCAGTCTCTATCTTGCACGTGTCAGTGTTAAACCCTTACTTGAAAGTATGCAAAAGCAGAAAAGCTTTGTGGAAAATGCCAGTCATGAATTACGGACTCCGTTGGCAGTTCTTCAGAACCGTCTGGAAACTCTTTTTAGAAAACCAGAGGCGACTATTATGGAGTCAAGTGAGAGTATCGCTTCTAGTTTGGAAGAAGTTCGAAATATGAAGTTTCTAACGACTAACCTTCTCAATCTGGCACGTAGAGACGATGGAATCAAGCCTGAGTTTGGAGAGATAGAGCCAGACTTCTTTAATACAACCTTTACTAACTATGAGATGATTGCGTCCGAGAATAATCGTGTCTTTCGTTTCCAAAATCGTGTTCATCGCACCATTATCACAGATAAACTCCTTCTCAAGCAATTGATGACCATTCTGTTTGACAATGCGGTCAAGTATACAGAAGAAGAAGGAGATATATATTTTGAGATTTCAACGAAAGAACGAAGCCTCTATCTAACGGTAGCTGATAATGGAATCGGTATTTCTGCAGCCGATAAAAAGAAAATCTTTGATCGTTTTTATCGCGTGGATAAGGCACGTACACGGCAAAAGGGTGGTTTCGGTTTAGGCTTATCTTTAGCTAAGCAGATCGTCGATGCCTTAAAAGGCTCTATCAGTGTGAAAGATAACAAACCTAACGGAACAATTTTTGAAGTCAAGATAGCGATCACAACACCATCAAGACGAAAGAATAAATAAAAAAACCTTCGATTCATCGAAGGTTTTTATTTGAATTTTTTCTTGATAAAAGTGCGCTGAAATTGTAAAGCTACAAGACTGAGGCCGATAGCCAAAGCAAATGATAAGACAGTGTTTACTTTTAGTGATAAGAACAAAAAGCTAAAAATCGCTAAAAAGACGCAGAAGCAAGCGATGTTTACAAAAAATAGGACTTCCTTTACACTAGCGACAGAAGCATTTTCTGGAACATAATCTTGAAACTGAGCAGTTTTTATACTTTCTTGTTCAAACTCATACGGGTGCAATTTTCTAGCGGGCATATTTCTCTCCTTAACAGTACATTACTATTTTATCATTTTTTAAAGAGAGAATTATTACAGGAATGTTACAAATTGCATAAAATCTGTTATCAGGGGCAATTTCAGTTTTCTTGACATGCCTTAGGGAAAATGATAGGATGGGTGAACCGTTTAAACTTTATTATTTTTCTCTTATTTTAAACGAGGGGAAGTTTGATGGTTAAAACGAATAAAAATCATACACAGATGCAAATAAATTCAATTTTGAAGTAAGGACAGGATTCTTTTAAATTGATTCTAGTTGTTCATGACAAGATGGTTTTCTATCTTTAGTGCTATGGTAGAGGGGGGCTGTATTCCCCGGCAACAGAATAGTTAAAGGAGATTGGCATGTATCTTGCTATCAAAGAAATTTTACAGAATAAACTACGTTACAGTTTAATTCTAACTACCATTTTTCTCATTGCTTTTATGGTCTTTTTTATGACCAGTTTTGCTCTCGGGCTTGTTCGAAATAATAGGGCTGCTATCGATAATTGGCAAGCAACAGGAGTTGTTCTATCCGATTATGCAAACGATAATTTGACTGCATCCTTTATACCTGAAAAAGACTACAAGGATAAGGTTTCTGAGGATGCTGTTCCCCTAAGCTATATGTTTGCTGTAACAAACTTGGTTAATAGTAGTGACAAGATGAATGTCTCTATTTTTGGTCAAGAGTGGGACAGTTTTATCTCTCCAACCTTGATTGAAGGGAGTTACCCAGAAAATGACCAAGAAGTGGTAGTGGATCAGTCTTTTGAAAATTACGGCATCAAACTCGGGGACGCTATTCAACTCAACGGAAGTGAGACAAGTTTTAAGATTGTAGGTTTGACCAGAGAAAATAAATTTTTCACGGAACCTGTTGTCTTTACTAGTTTAACAACGTATTGGGATTTACAAGGAATAACAAAAGGCAATCGTTCGATCTCTGCATTGGTATTGCAAAATGATGTAGAAGTGACTGGCGATGGCTTGAAGCAGATTTCTATTCAAAAAATGATTTCGAAAATTCCTGGCTATACCCCTCAGGTCAATGTATTCTCAGGAATGATTCTAGCTATGATTGTCATTACAGGTCTGATTGTAGGAATTTTTATCTACATCATTACCATTCAAAAATTAGGCCTCTATGGAATTATGCGAGCGCAAGGGATTCAGATAAAATCCATCGTATGGTCCCTTTTCTGCCAGATCTTTCTCTTATCTGGTTTGGGTATAGGATTGGCTTTATTAGCCATTTGGGCTGTCATTTTAGTCTTACCTGCAACCTTCTTTTTCTACCCTAGTTGGTTGGCATACTTTATGCTAAGCCTGGTCATTTGCTTGATGGCACTACTAGGTGGCGTCATTTCGCTTCCGCGTCTACTTAAAGTAGATCCAATTACAGCGATTGCAGAATGATAAGGAGAATGATATGACGACATTAATTGAGATGATTCAGGTGACAAAAACTTATGGCGAAGGCAATATGAAAGTTACAGCTCTCCATGAGACCAATTTTCAGCTAAACGCTGGGGAGTTTGTAGCGATTGTGGGGCCTTCTGGATCAGGTAAAACAACCTTTTTAACGACTCTAGGACAACTTCAGGAAGCTTCAAGTGGAAAGATCCTAGTAAAGGGAAAAGAGACTGGGCATTTATCTGAAAAAGAAAAAACGGATTTGCGCTTTAGTGAATTTGGTTTTATCCTCCAGGCTTCAAATCTGATTCCCTTTTTAACGGTTAAGGAGCAATTAGATTTAATTGACCGTTTGGATAAAAAGAAATCAGAAAAATGTGACCGACAAGAGTTGTTCAGTTTGTTGGACTTGGAAAAGGTTCAAAATCACTATCCCAAAGCTCTCTCTGGTGGTGAACGCCAACGAGCTGCAATTGCTAGAGCCCTTTATAATAATCCTAGTATCGTACTTGCAGATGAGCCGACAGCTAGCTTGGATACACAACGTGCATATCAAGTGACGGATATGTTGGCTTCAATTGCCCATGAGCAAGGCAGGGGTGTTGTCATGATTACACATGATACACGCTTACTAGATAAGGTTGACCGTATTTATGTGATGAATGACGGACGACTTGTTGAAAAGACACAAGCATAAATCTAAAAAGTGAACTGTTATTGATACGGTTCACTTTTTTTAAAATTTGGACTAACAAGACCCACTTTTCTTTATAGCTGATTTTTTGGAAATGTGGTATAATTTTCTCTATGGAAAAGATTATCATTACAGCAACTGCTGAAAGTATTGAACAAGTAAAACAGCTACTTGAAGCTGGTGTCGACCGCATTTATGTCGGTGAGAAAGATTTTGGTCTTCGTTTGCCAACTACCTTTAGTCATGAAGAATTGCGTGAAATCGCAAAAATTGTTCATGGTGCCGGTAAGGAATTAATCGTTGCGGTCAATGCTCTTATGCACCAAGACATGATGGACCGTATCAAGCCCTTCTTGGACTTTTTAGAAGAAATCAAAACGGACTACATCACAGTTGGGGACGCAGGTGTCTTTTATGTGGTTAACCGTGATAACTATTCTTTCAAAACGATTTACGATGCCTCAACCATGGTCACAAGCAGTCGTCAGATTAATTTCTGGGGACAAAAAGCAGGAGCATCAGAGGCTGTTTTGGCGCGTGAAATCCCATCTGCAGAACTCTTCAAGATGCCTGAAATTTTAGAAATTCCTGCTGAGGTCTTGGTATACGGTGCTAGTGTCATCCACCATTCGAAGCGTCCACTCTTGCAAAACTACTATAATTTCACTCAAATCGATGATGAAAAATCTCGTCAACGTGACTTGTTCTTGGCTGAGCCAAGTGACCCAGAGAGCCATTATTCTATTTTTGAAGACAATCATGGGACTCATATCTTTGCTAATAATGATCTTGATTTGATGACCAAATTGACAGAACTAGTAGAGCATGGATTCACTCATTGGAAACTTGAGGGTCTTTATACACCTGGCCAAAACTTTGTAGAAATCGCAAAACTCTTTATTCAAGCGCGCAATTTAATTCAAGAAGGTAACTTTACTCATGACCAGGCCTTCTTGCTCGATGAAGAAGTTCGCAAGCTCCATCCTAAAAATCGTTTCTTGGATACTGGATTTTACGACTATGACCCTGATATGGTTAAGTAAACATCACAAAACCCGACATAAATTGTTCGGGTTTTTCTAGTGTAAGGATGAATTTGAAGCGTATTCATGATATAATAGAAGTAGCTCTATTTGGAGGTGTATAAGTGGAAAATCTGAAAAAAATGGCAGGGATTAAAGCTGCCGAGTTCGTCAAAGATGGTATGGTTGTCGGGCTTGGAACAGGCTCAACTGCCTACTATTTCGTAGAAGAAATAGGTCGTCGTATCAATGAAGAGGGCTTACAGATTACAGCTGTAACGACTTCTAGTGTGACCAGCAAGCAGGCAGAAGGACTCAATATTCCTCTTAAGTCTATTGATCAAGTGGACTTTGTAGACCTGACAGTTGATGGTGCAGATGAAGTAGACAGTCAGTTTAACGGAATCAAAGGCGGTGGTGGGGCCCTTCTCATGGAAAAGGTTGTCGCAACTCCATCTAAAGAATATATCTGGGTTGTTGATGAAAGTAAGCTAGTAGAGAAACTTGGTGCCTTTAAATTACCAGTAGAGGTTGTTCAATATGGTGCCGAACAGGTCTTCCGTCGATTTGAGCGAGCTGGCTATAAACCAAGTTTCCGCGAAAAGGATGGCCAACGCTTTGTAACGGATATGCAAAACTTTATCATCGATTTGGCCTTGGAAGTGATTGAAGACCCAATTGCTCTTGGACAAGAATTGGACCATGTCGTTGGTGTCGTCGAGCATGGCTTGTTTAACCAAATGGTGGATAAGGTCATCGTTGCTGGACAAGAGGGCGTTCAGATTTTAACTTCAACAAAAGCAAAATAATCAAAATAAAAAGGAGACACACTATGCCAAAATTTAATCGTATTCACTTGGTGGTACTAGATTCTGTAGGAATCGGTGCAGCACCAGATGCTCATAACTTTGTCAACGCTGGTGTTCCTGATGGTGCATCAGACACGCTTGGACACATTTCAAAATCAGTAGGTTTGAATGTTCAAAATATGGCAAAACTTGGTCTTGGGAACATTCCTCGCGAAACACCATTGAAGACAGTTCCAGCTGAGAGCAATCCAACAGGTTATGCGACTAAGCTTGAAGAGGTATCTCTAGGTAAAGATACCATGACTGGTCACTGGGAAATCATGGGTCTTAATATTACAGAACCGTTTGATACTTTCTGGAATGGATTCCCAGAAGAAATCTTGACAAAAATCGAAGAATTCTCAGGTCGCAAGGTCATCCGCGAAGCCAACAAACCATACTCAGGAACAGCAGTCATCGATGACTTTGGACCACGCCAAATGGAAACTGGCGAGTTGATTATCTATACATCAGCTGACCCCGTTCTTCAAATCGCAGCTCACGAAGACATCATTCCTTTGGATGAACTCTACCGTATCTGTGAATACGCTCGTTCGATTACTTTAGAGCGTCCAGCTCTTCTCGGACGCATTATTGCTCGTCCTTATGTTGGTGAGCCTGGAAACTTCACTCGTACGGCTAACCGTCGTGACTTGGCTGTATCTCCATTTGCCCCAACTGTTTTGGACAAATTGAACGAAGCTGGTATCGATACATATGCAGTTGGTAAGATTAACGATATCTTCAACGGTGCAGGTATCAACCACGATATGGGCCACAACAAATCAAACAGCCACGGTATTGACAACTTGATCAAGGCTATGAAATCAGAAGACTTCAAACATGGCTTCTCATTTACAAACTTAGTAGACTTCGATGCCCTTTATGGACACCGTCGTGATCCACACGGCTATCGTGATTGTTTGCATGAGTTTGATGAGCGCTTGCCAGAAATCATTGCAGCAATGAGAGAAGACGATCTTCTTTTGATTACTGCTGACCACGGAAATGACCCAACCTATGCTGGTACTGACCATACTCGTGAATATATTCCACTTTTGGCATACAGTCCATCCTTTAAAGGCAATGGATTAATTCCAGTTGGACACTTCGCCGACATATCAGCAACAATTGCGGATAACTTTGGCGTTGAAAAAGCCATGATCGGTGAAAGTTTCTTAGATAAATTGGTATAAGATGACGCGATATGTTTTACTTGTTCGGGGCATTAATGTCGGTGGGAAAAATAAGGTTGTCATGGCGCAACTTCGTCAAGAACTGACAGAGTTGGGACTGGAAAAGGTTGAAACCTACATCAACAGTGGCAATATTTTCTTTAATAGCATTGTGCCTAGAACTAAATTAATAGAGAATTTACAGGCTTTCTTTGAAAGACGTTATCCATTTATTCAGAGTTTTTCCTTGTTGTCTTACGAAGACTATGAAGAGGACCTTAGAAATCTTCCTGATTGGTGGAATCATGAGATGGCTCGAAAGGATGTGCTCTTTTACACTGAGGGCTTGGATGTGGATCAAGTCATCGAGAAAGTGAACAGTTTTGAACTGGAAGATGAAGTCGTTCATTTTGGAAGACTTGGGATTTTCTGGGGGAAATTCTCTGAAGAATCATACTACGAAACAGCCTATCACAAATACTTACTCAAGATGCCTTTCTATGGCAATATTACCATTCGTAACGCTAATACCTTTGACAAAATTGGTCAATTTTTAAAACATAAAAAAGGAGATACCTAATGACATTTTTAAATAAAATCAATGAAACAGCAGCATTTTTGAAGGACAAAGGAATCGAAGCTCCTGAGTTCGGTTTGATCCTTGGTTCAGGTCTTGGAGAATTGGCTGAAGAAATCGAAAATGCAGTCGTAGTAGACTACTCTGACATTCCAAACTGGGGTCAATCAACAGTAGTCGGACACGCTGGTAAATTGGTTTATGGTGATCTTGCTGGACGTAAAGTCTTGGCCCTTCAAGGACGTTTCCACTTCTATGAAGGAAACCCATTGGAAGTGGTGACTTTTCCAGTTCGTGTCATGAAAGTGTTGGGATGTGAAGGAGTTCTTGTAACCAACGCTGCCGGTGGTATCGGCTTCGGTCCTGGTACCTTGATGGCAATCACTGATCACATCAACATGACAGGTCAAAACCCATTGATCGGTGAAAACTTGAATGAGTTTGGCCCTCGCTTCCCAGATATGTCGAAGGCTTACACTCCAGAATACCGTGTAACTGCACATGAAGTGGCTCAAAAACTTGGAATCAAACTTGATGAAGGTGTCTATATCGGTGTTACTGGTCCAACTTATGAAACACCTGCAGAAATTCGTGCCTATAAGACACTTGGCGCTGATGCTGTCGGAATGTCAACTGTTCCAGAAGTTATCGTTGCGGCTCACTCTGGCTTGAAGGTTCTTGGAATTTCATGTATTACTAACCATGCTGCTGGTTTCCAAGAAGAACTCAACCACGAGGAAGTTGTAGAAGTGACCGAACGTGTTAAAGGTGACTTCAAAGGCTTGCTTAAAGCGATTCTTGCTGAATTGTAAGATGATGAAAGCACGACTCCAAAGTCTGCCCTATGGCTGGCGTCTGCTTTTAGCGACCGTCGCTTTAGGAATAGGAACAGGTCTGGTCGGAATCGCCTGTCATTTTCTACTAGATGGCGTACAAAAGTTGGCTTTCGGCCAAGAACGATCTGATCTGCTCCAGCAATTTCGGGAAGCCGGAGGTCTTCGTAGATTTCTTGTCTTATCTGTGACAGGGCTTTTGGCAGCAGGATTCTGGTATGTTTTGCAGAAACGTTATAAGATCCTGTCTATTCGTAAGCAAATTGATCAGGTTGGGGATAGAGAACCAGCGCCCCTAGCCCATATCCTTCATGCAAGTATGCAGGTTGCGATTGTCGGAGCTGGCGCTTCGGTCGGAAAAGAAGGAGCTCCACGTGAGGTTGGGGCACTTATAGCTGGTCGTTTGGGAAAAGTTTTGTCCTTGACGATCAAAGAGCAAAGAGTTTTGATTGCTTGTGGAGCTGGAGCGGGGTTAGCTGCGGTCTATCAGATTCCCTTTGCTAGTAGCTTGTTTGTCTTTGAGACCTTAGGGTTGTCCTATCGCTGGAAAAATGTCTTACTGGTCTTGTCCAGTACTTATCTAGCGGCTTGGGTGGCCCAACCAATCGTTGGTCATGGTGCTATTTACCACCTGTCGCAAGTTCATTGGTCAGCAAGTGGTTTCTTGCAGGCTGTCTTAGTGGCTCTATTGGTTACTCCATTGGCACTTGCCTTTCGTTTTCTAGCCAAACAGGCTAGTCGCAAACGGCGGAAGGATTGGACCATTCTATGGGCTCTGCCTTTAGCATTTATGGTGCTAGCTGGCATTGTGATCTTTTACCCGATTTTTATGGGGAATGGACAGGTTCTAGCTCAAGCCGTTCTATCAGGTCAACCATTTTCTAATCTAGCCTTGATCTTGGTCGTGAAAGGGCTCCTGGTCTATATCCTCTTGAGTAATGGTGCCTATGGGGGAACCTTGACGCCATCATTTGCCTTAGGAATTGGATCTGGTTATTTGGTGACCATGATTCTTTCTGCAGTTGGCGTTCAACTAGATCCTGCTCTAGGAATGTTGCTTGGAGCGACAGTCTTTTTAGGGACAACATTACAAGCTCCCATGACTGCCATTGCCCTAAGTCTTGGTTTTACAGGACAGAGCTGGGCCTTGATTCTACCGCTGGCACTATCTGCTGGTGTGTCTTATGTGATTCAAAATAGATGGGAGAATAAACGATGAGAGTGCATTTTGTTTTGCACGAAACTTTTGAAGTACCTGGTGCCTATCTAAAGTGGGCGCAGGAGCGTGGTCATCAGGTGAAAATGACCAAGGTCTACGAGCGGGAAGCTCTACCTGAGACAGTGGATGAAATCGATTTTTTGATTGTCATGGGAGGACCACAATCGCCAGATGAGGATCGCGCAACCTTCCCTTACTATGATCCGCAAGCTGAGATTGAACTAATTCAAAAAGCTATGAAGGCGGATCGCTACATCGTTGGTGTCTGTCTTGGTGCGCAGCTCCTGTCTGTAGCTTATGGCGCAGAGTATGAACATAGTCCAGAACGAGAGATTGGTGTTTATCCGGTGGACCTAACCCTTGAAGGATTAGCAGATCCGAATGTCGCCTTATTTGGTGAGAGCTTTGATTCAGGACACTGGCATGGAGATATGCCGGGATTGACAGAGGATGCTGTTGTCCTTGCGACCAGTCAAGGTTGTCCACGGCAGATTATACGCTTCAGTCCTAAACACTATGCCTTCCAAGCTCACTTGGAATTTGATCCAGAAGCAGTCAATCTCTTAATTGCTGCAGATGGTGAAGCCGCTTTGGAAGCCCAAAGTCAAAAATTGCCATTTGTCGAAAAACCTGAAGCCATCCGTGCTTACGATTATCAAGAAATGAATGCAAAATTATACGCATTTTTGGATTCATTAACAAATTAAAAATAAGAGAGGAAGAGCATGTGTTCTAATTTGAACACGAGCGGAAAGCTTTTCTGAATAAAAAATATACACAGAAAGGAAGGGTTAACTGTATTCGCTGAACTGAATATGGGCGGAGAACTGTGGAAAAAAGATAAACTGTCTAGCATCTGTGATGCTTCGTCAGTTTCCTATTTTTCCTTTGTTCTCTGTCGCCCTTTATATCTTAAACATGTCTATCCATATTGCTGCTAAGCAGGGTGAAATTGCTGATAAAATTCTTCTTCCTGGGGATCCTCTTCGTGCGAAATTTATCGCTGAGAATTTCCTTGAAGATGCTGTTTGCTTTAACGAAGTCCGTAACATGTTTGGTTACACAGGAACTTACAAAGGTCATCGTGTATCTGTCATGGGTACTGGAATGGGGATGCCATCTATCTCCATCTATGCGCGTGAGTTGATTGTAGATTACGGTGTGAAGAAATTGATTCGTGTCGGAACTGCTGGTTCTTTAAATGAGGACGTACATGTCCGTGAATTGGTATTGGCACAAGCTGCTGCCACCAACTCAAACATCATCCGCAACGACTGGCCTCAATACGATTTCCCGCAAATCGCTAGCTTTGACTTGCTAGATAAGGCTTATCATATCGCCAAAGAGCTTGGCATGACTACGCACGTAGGAAATGTATTGTCATCGGATGTCTTTTATTCAAACTACTTTGAAAAGAATATCGAACTTGGTAAATGGGGCGTGAAAGCTGTCGAAATGGAAGCAGCAGCTCTTTATTATCTAGCTGCTCAACACCATGTTGATGCGCTTGCCATTATGACCATTTCTGATAGCTTGGTTAATCCAGACGAGGACACTACAGCAGAAGAACGCCAAAACACCTTCACTGATATGATGAAGGTTGGTCTAGAAACCTTGATTGCTGAATAAAAGAGAACACAAAAGGAAGACTTTCTGGATGAAAATCTTCCTTTTTTAGTCATTCAGTCCATACTGTGACCTTAATGAAATGTTGCTCTATTGTCTATTTTGAAGAGATTGTAAGAAACAATCAATCTCTGCTTGAGAATGAAGAATACGCAACTTTTCTGGGTAAGTATTGCTTAAGTGTTGGTATCTTTCCTTAGCATTTTTTGTTCGTCCATCCCAGAGAATCCAACGGATAAACTCCCAGTCAAAACGTTCAGGACACCCTGCAGCAATACTTTCTCTGACTGTTCCTCTGTATTTAAGATAACGCTTAAAGGCTCGAAGCAGACAATTCCAACGTGAGAAATTTAGAAAGATGATTTGATCTGCTTCTTTCATTCTTTCCTCGTAATAACACCAAGAATAATTACCATCAATCACCCAATCGGAATGTTCGGTGAGAAAATCTCTCATCTCTTTTAACATCCAATCGCGGTCACTGTCTACCCAGCCTGGCTGAAATTGAAGAGTGTCCATATGAAGTTTGGGAATGGAGTAGTAGCGAGACAATTTTTCTGCTAGAGTTGACTTACCTGCTCCAGAATATCCTATAATCGTAATTTTCATGATAACCTCCAAAAATTTGGTACAAAAAAAGCTCCGAAGAGCTCATTTTGTTTTCAGTTATTAATTAACCAAGTTTAGCAGCAAGACGTGCTTTATCACGGCTAGCTTTGTTTTTGTGGATCAAACCTTTAGTTTCTGCTTTATCGATGGCTGAGCTAGCAGCACGGTAAAGTTCTTCAGATGGGTTTGCTTCAAAAGCTTTGATAGCAGTACGCATAGCTGATTTTTGAGCTGAGTTCTTTTCGTTTTGTTTAACGTTCAATTCAGCGCGTTTGATAGCTGATTTAATGTTTGCCAATGTTCTTACCTCCATATTTACTAACTATACCATTATATCTGAAAACTATTATTTTGACAAGGGGAAATCACTTTTTTAAATAAATTTCATCAATTTCATGATTTTTAGATTTGTGAAGAATAACTTCAGCCCGATTTCTGGTCGGTTCGATGTAGTTTTGCAGATTGGTCAAATTAATACTTGTCCAAACCTGATGGGCAAAATCTTTGACTTCACTAATTGGTTGCTGGGTGAAGCGATAGTAATAGTTGCTTGGATCATCTTGTGCAAAACTGAGGAGTTTTAAGAAACGGTCCAAATACCAACTCTCGATATCCTCAACTGCAGCATCTACGTAGATTGAAAAATCAAAGAAGTCTGTAATATAAAGACGGCTGTTATGAGGGGTTTGAAAGACGTTGATACCCTCTACGATTACAAAATCCGCTGCTTGAACTCTTTGTGTTTTATCAGGTACGATATCATAGATTTCGTGAGAATAAACAGGAATGTCAACATCTTGCCCGTTTTTAAGTTGGTCAAGAAAATTAAGTAGAGCTTCCATATCATAGCTCTCGGGGAAACCTTTTCTATTTAGAATGTTGCGCTCGTTTAAGATGCTATTAGGATAGAGAAAACCATCAGTCGTAACTAATTCAACACTTGCTTCTGGGAAAATACGAGAAAGCAGAATTTGTAAGAGTCGACTAGTAGTTGACTTTCCGACTGCTACACTACCTGAAATCCCGATAATGAATGGCTGATTTTTACTCTCCCTTTGGAGAAAAATCCCTTTTGAAAAGGCTAGATCTTCTTTGGATCGTTTGTAGATTTGAATAAGGTGAGCCAGCGGTAGATAAATATCTGTTACATCTTGGAGACTGATCTGGTCATTGAAACTCTTAATAGAATCTAATTCCTCCTCGGTTAAAGGAGGTGTTGTCTTACGATGTAATGATTGCCAAGTTCCTCGGCTGATTTTTTCATAATGTAAAAATTCGTTGGTCATAAAATTTCCTCGTTTGATATCTCAGTATACCATAATTTACAGAGAAAGACATCTGAATCATTTGAGAAAAAGCGCTTTCTTTGTTAAAATATAAGTAGTATAGCAATCAAAAGAGGTGATGTTATGAGACTAGTAGTGAGTGATAAATTTATAAAACTGACTAGCTTACTGGTTGTGATTCTGTGGTTATCTCCGACTTTGATTGAGTTTACTGTGAGTTTAGGAAGTCAAACCTATAGTTGGTCTGCCTTTGTCTTGTTATTCTTGCTACCAATTATTGGTTTTATTTACTTGATTCTCGCCATTTTAACAAGAAAATGGTGGCTTTTCTTGTTTGGTCTAGCCTGTATTTTTTCCTTTGCTATCACTATGGCATTGGGTTCTTACTTGCTTGGCCCCTAAGGGATTAGGCAACTTATACTATTTTTTAATAAATCGATGCCAAAGAAAAGCCTTTGTTGTCATGTGAACGATTTACAATTAACTTATTTATGTGGTAAAATGAAACTATGAGTAAAATGTATTATGCAGAAAATCCAGATGCGGCCCATGATGTTCATGAGCTAAGAGTGGAACTACTTGGAGAAAAGATGACTTTTTTGACGGATGCAGGTGTCTTTAGCAAAAAAATGATTGATTTTGGAAGTCAGTTATTGCTAAGATGTCTCGATGTTGAAAAAGGTGAAAAAATTCTGGATGTTGGTTGTGGCTATGGTCCTATTGGCTTGTCTTTAGTCAAGGCATATGGTGTACAAGCGACTATGGTGGATATCAATAATCGTGCCCTAGATTTAGCCCAGCAAAATGCAGTAAAAAACAATGTTCAAGCGACGATCTTCCAGTCCAATATTTATGAGCAAGTAGAAGGACAATTTGACCATGTTATTTCGAATCCGCCCATTCGTGCTGGTAAGCAAGTAGTCCACGAAATTATCGAGAAGAGTATTGACTATCTCGTAGATGGTGGTGATCTGACCATCGTTATTCAAAAAAAACAAGGAGCTCCCAGTGCCAAAAACAAGATGGAAGAAGTATTTGGCAACTGCGAGGTTGTAAAAAAAGATAAGGGATATTATATCCTTAGAAGTGTGAAAGAATGAGAGCAGTAGATCTAATCCAGAAAAAAAGAGACGGCCAAGAACTCAGCTCTAGTGAAATCCAATGGCTGATTGAAGGCTATGTTGCAGGAACAGTTCCTGACTACCAGATGTCTGCCTTTGCTATGGCTGTTTATTTTAAAGGCATGACCACTAGAGAGATTTCTGACTTGACCATGAATATGGTGAAGACAGGTCAGGAATTTGACTTATCTGCTATTCAAGGTATCAAGGTTGATAAACATTCTACAGGCGGAGTCGGTGACAAGGTTACCTTGATTTTAGCTCCCTTAGTCGCTAGTTTTGGTGTTCCAGTAGCTAAAATGAGTGGTCGAGGTCTGGGGCACACCGGAGGGACTATCGATAAATTAGAATCTATCAAAGGGTTTCAAGTAGAGCGAAGTCAGGATGATTTTATCAAACAGGTTCAGGATATCGGGGTTTCAGTTATTGGTCAATCTGACCAACTAGTCAAAGCGGATAAGCTGCTCTATGCACTACGTGATGTGACAGCAACAGTTGATACTATTCCACTGATTGCTAGTTCTGTCATGAGTAAAAAGATTGCAGCTGGAGCGGATGCTATTTTGCTTGATGTTACTGTCGGTGAAGGTGCCTTTATGAAAACAGTCGACGAGGCGCGTGAACTGGCTCAAACCATGGTGAATCTCGGGAAAGCTGTTGGTCGCAAGACAGTAGCAGTCATTACGGACATGAGTCAACCTTTAGGACGTGCCATTGGTAACCGTTTAGAAATTCTAGAAGCACTAGAAATTCTTCAGGGTAAAGGACGCGAGGATATTAGTCACTTTATCTGTGAGTTAGCCCAGATTATGCTTTCTCTGGCAAATGTTGAAAAAACAGTCGAGGAAGTAAGGCAGCATCTTGAAAATGGTCAGGCACTCAAGAAATTTGAAGAGATGGTTCTAGCTCAGGGTGGAAACCTAGAAGACCTCTATCGTCCAGTAAAAGTTGACCATGTAATTGATATTCCTGCTCAAGAGGATGGTATTATCGCAGAACTTCCAGCCATGGAGTTTGGTCTTTTTGCCATGAGATTAGGTGCTGGTCGTGCAGTCAAAACAGATACTCTTGATTATGAAACAGGAATTGTTTTTGAGAAGAAAGTTGGAGAATCAGTCAAAAAAGGTGAAATTGTCGCAAAAGTATATGCAAATGGCAAAATTTCTCCGGAACTAGTTACAGATTTCCAAAAATATGTTAAAATTAAAATGAGTGATGAAACGCTAAAAATGCGTGAAATCATCGAAATTATCTCCTAATTTAAGGAAAATCCGAAATGAAATTAAATAAATACATTGATCATACGCTTTTAAAGCAAGATGCGACCGAACAACAAATCGATCGTTTGCTATCTGAAGCAAGAGAGTACGATTTTGCCAGTGTTTGTGTGAATCCTTGCTGGGTTTCTCATGCAAAAGCTGGTCTAACAGATACTGATGTCAAGGTTTGTACAGTTGTAGGTTTTCCTCTTGGAGCTACAACTTCAGCTGTCAAAGCTTATGAAACCAAAGAAGCCATCCAAAATGGTGCTGACGAAATTGATATGGTTATCAACGTTGGTGCACTAAAATCAGGAAATCTTGAACTAGTTGAGAAAGACATTCGAGCAGTTGTTGAGGCTAGCGGTGACAAACTTGTTAAGGTTATTATTGAAGCTTGTTTGTTAACGGATGAAGAAAAAGTTCTGGCTTGCCAACTTGCTCAAAAAGCTGGTGCAGACTTTGTCAAGACTTCTACAGGTTTCTCAACAGGTGGAGCAACTTTACCAGATGTTCAATTAATGCGTCAAACAGTTGGACCTGATATGGGGGTCAAAGCAGCTGGTGGAGCTCGTTCTTATGCAGATGCAGTTGCCTTTGTTGAAGCAGGAGCTACTCGAATTGGAACATCTTCTGGTGTTGCAATCTTAAAAGGAGAATTAGCTGATGGCGACTACTGAGTTGATTGAATTAGCGATTGAAACTAGTAAAAAAGCTTACGTTCCCTACTCACATTTTCCGATTGGCGCTGTTTTGGTAGCCAAGGACGGAAGTATCTATACAGGGGTTAACATTGAAAATGCTAGCTACCCCTTGACCAACTGTGGCGAAAGAACAGCAATCTTTAAGGCGATTTCTGAAGGACAACGGGACTTTTCAGAATTGATTGTCTATGGTCAAACTGAAAAACCAATTTCGCCTTGCGGTGCTTGTCGCCAAGTTATGGTCGAATTTTTTAAACCAGATCTAAAGGTGACTCTAGTCGCCAAAGATAAAACGACGGTCGAGATGACGGTCGGGGAATTACTTCCATATTCTTTTACAGACTTGCAATAGTCTGTGCCACTCTCTGAGTGGCAAGGGTCCTTGTGACCAATCAATCCATACTTGCAACTTAGTTGCGCATCTTATTTAGGAGGTTCAGTAATGAACAAGAAACAATGGCTAGGCCTTGGTCTAGTTGCAGTAGCAGCATTTGGACTTGCTGCATGTGGTAATCGCTCTTCTCGTAACGCAGCTTCATCTTCTTCTGATGTGAAGACTAAAGCAGCTATCGTTACAGATACTGGTGGTGTTGATGATAAATCATTTAACCAATCAGCTTGGGAAGGTCTTCAAGCTTGGGGTAAAGAACACAACCTTTCAAAAGACAATGGTTACACTTACTTCCAATCAACAAGTGAAGCTGACTACGCTAACAACTTGAACCAAGCAGCTGGAAGCTACAACTTGATTTTCGGTGTTGGTTTTGCCCTTCACAACGCTGTTGAAGAAGCAGCAAAAGAACATTCAGATAAAAACTATGTTTTGATTGACGATGTGATTAAAGATCAAAAGAACGTTGCTAGCGTTACTTTCGCAGACAACGAAGCAGCTTACCTTGCAGGTGTTGCAGCTGCTAAAACTACAAAAACTAAACAAGTTGGTTTTGTAGGTGGTATGGAATCTGAAGTTATTTCTCGTTTCGCAGCTGGTTTTAAAGCTGGTGTTGAGTCAGTTGATCCATCTATCAAGGTTCAAGTAGACTATGCTGGATCATTTGGTGATGCGGCTAAAGGTAAAACAATCGCTGCAGCTCAATACGCTGCAGGTGCAGACGTTATCTACCAAGCAGCTGGTGGTACTGGAGCAGGTGTCTTCTCTGAAGCTAAATCATTGAACGAAAGTAAAAATGAAAACGAAAAAGTTTGGGTTATCGGTGTAGACCGTGACCAAGTTGATGAAGGTAAATACACTTCTAAAGACGGTAAAGAAGCTAACTTCGTGCTTGCTTCTACATTGAAACAAGTTGGAACAACAGTTCAAGATATCTCAAACAAGGCTGAAAAAGGTGAATTCCCTGGTGGTCAAGTTATCGTTTACTCATTGAAGGATAAAGGTGTTGACTTGGCAGTGACAAACCTTTCTGAAGAAGGTAAAAAAGCTGTTGAAGATGCAAAAGCTAAAATCCTTGATGGTAGCATCAAAGTTCCTGAAAAATAATTGAAGGAAGTCATTTCTTAGGAAGCGGCCAGTGGCCGCTTCTTTAAGAATTGAGACAATGGTTTTGTCTCAATAGAGCTTGCTAAGTTTCTTTAGCAGGTTTTATTGAAACAAAATAAAACTCTGAAAGGAAGAGCACATGGCACACGAAAATGTCATTGAAATGCGTGAAATTACCAAAGTTTTTGGTGAATTTGCCGCTAACGACAAGATTAACCTTGAACTTCGTAAGGGTGAAATTCATGCACTTTTAGGAGAAAATGGAGCTGGTAAGTCCACTCTTATGAACATGCTAGCGGGGCTTTTAGAACCAACTAGTGGTGAAATTGTGGTCAACGGTCAAGTTGTAAAACTAGATTCGCCATCAAAAGCAGCTAGCTTAGGGATTGGGATGGTCCACCAACACTTTATGTTGGTAGAAGCTTTCACTGTTGCTGAAAATATCATTTTGGGGAGTGAATTGACCAAAAATGGTGTGCTAGATATTGCTCGTGCAACTCGAGAAATCAATGAGTTGTCTGAACGTTATGGCCTTGCTGTGAATCCTTCTGCCAAAGTTGCAGACATCTCTGTTGGGGCTCAACAACGTGTTGAAATCCTAAAGACACTTTATCGTGGAGCAGATATTCTTATCTTTGACGAACCTACTGCTGTTTTGACGCCATCAGAAATTGATGAATTGATGGCTATTATGAAGAACTTGGTTAAAGAAGGTAAATCAATTATCTTGATTACCCATAAGTTGGATGAGATTCGTGCTGTATCTGACCGTGTTACAGTCATCCGTCGTGGTAAATCTATTGAAACAGTTGAGATTGCTGGTGCAACTAATGCTGACTTAGCTGAGATGATGGTGGGACGTTCTGTTTCCTTTAAAACTGAGAAACAGGAAGCTCAACCTAAAGAAGTTGTTCTGTCTATTAAAGACTTAGTAGTAAACGAAAACCGTGGTGTCCCTGCTGTTAAAAATCTCTCACTCGATGTTCGAGCTGGTGAGATTGTCGGAATTGCCGGTATTGATGGAAATGGTCAATCTGAATTAATCCAAGCTATCACAGGACTTCGTAAGATTGAGTCTGGTAGTGTGGAATTGAAAGGCCAGTCTATCGTAGGTCTACACCCTCGTCAAATTACAGAAATGAGTGTAGGACACGTTCCAGAAGACCGCCACCGTGATGGTTTAGTTTTAGAAATGATGATTTCTGAAAATATCGCTCTTCAAACCTACTATAAGGAACCTCATAGCAAGAAGGGAATCTTAAACTACACCAATATCATTGGGTACGCTAAACAGTTAATGCAAGAATTCGATGTGCGGGCTGCTAGTGAGATTGTTCCAGCCTCAGCTCTTTCTGGAGGAAATCAACAAAAAGCAATTATCGCTCGAGAAGTCGATCGAAATCCTGATCTCCTCATCGTCAGTCAACCTACTCGTGGTTTGGACGTCGGTGCCATTGAGTACATTCACAAACGCTTGATTCAAGAACGTGATAATGGGAAAGCTGTCCTTGTAGTCAGCTTTGAACTTGATGAGATTCTAAATGTCTCTGATAGAATTGCTGTTATCCACGATGGTAAGATTCAAGGGATTGTAACGCCAGAAACAACCAACAAGCAAGAGCTTGGTGTCTTGATGGCTGGTGGTGAATTGGAAAAGGAGAAGAGTGATGTCTAAAAAATTACAACAAATTTCGGTTCCTTTGATTTCTGTTATTTTAGGAATTCTACTCGGAGCCATCGTCATGTGGATTTTCGGTTACGATGCTATCTGGGGTTATGAAGAACTGTTCTATACAGCCTTTGGTAGTGTTCGTGGAATCGGTGAAATCTTCCGTGCCATGGGACCCTTAATTCTGATTGCCCTTGGATTTGCAGTTGCAAGTCGTGCTGGTTTCTTTAACGTTGGTCTTCCAGGACAAGCTCTCGCAGGTTGGGTTATGAGTGGCTGGTTCGCTCTTTCTTTCCCGGATTTACCACGTCCATTGATGATTCTTGCAACGATTGTAATCGCCTTAGTTGCGGGAGGAATCGTTGGAGCCATTCCTGGTATTTTAAGAGCCTACCTTGGGACATCTGAAGTTATTGTAACCATCATGATGAACTACATTGTTCTTTATGTGGGAAATGCCTTTATTCATCACTTCCCTAAAGAAATCATGCAAAGTACTGACTCATCCATTCGAGTAAGTGCAAATGCAACTTATCAGACACCATGGCTTGCTGAGTTAACTGGAAACTCTCGTATGAACATTGGGATTTTCTTTGCTATCATAGCAGTAGCGGTTATCTGGTTCTTGCTCAAGAAAACAACTCTTGGTTTTGAAATTCGTGCAGTTGGACTCAATCCAAATGCTTCTGAATATGCAGGTATTTCAGCGAAACGCACCATTATTCTATCAATGATTATTTCTGGTGCCCTTGCAGGACTTGGTGGCGCAGTAGAAGGACTTGGTACCTTCCAAAACGTTTATGTTCAAGGTTCATCATTAGCAATCGGATTTAACGGTATGGCAGTAAGCCTACTTGCTTCAAACTCACCAGTTGGAATTCTATTTGCAGCCTTCCTTTTCAGTGTTCTTCAAGTTGGAGCCCCTGGTATGAATGCTGCACAAGTACCATCTGAACTTGTAAGTATCGTTACAGCCTCAATTATCTTCTTTGTCAGCGTTCACTACATCATCGAACGCTTTGTCAAACCAAGAAAACAACTTAAAGGAGGTAAATAAGGATGTCGATTACAACAATGTTAACCCTTATGGTTTCTTCAATGTTGATTTATGCAGCACCACTTATTTTCACAAGTATCGGAGGAGTTTTCTCTGAGCGTGGTGGGGTTGTTAACGTTGGTCTTGAAGGAATCATGGTCATGGGTGCCTTTTCTGGAGTTGTTTTTAACCTTGAGTTTGCACAAGATTTAGGAGCGTTAACTCCTTGGTTGGCTCTTCTAGTTGGTGGATTAGTCGGAGCTATCTTCTCACTGATTCACGCAGTAGCTACAGTTCATTTTCGTGCTGACCATGTTGTCAGTGGTACCGTACTTAACTTGATGGCGCCAGCCTTGGCAGTTTTCTTGGTGAAGGTACTTTATAACAAGGGCCAAACGGACAATTTAACGCAAACTTTTGGACGTTTTGATTTCCCTGTTTTGGCTAATATCCCAGTTATCGGAGATATCTTCTTTAAGTCAACAAGTTTACTTGGTTATCTAGCAATTGCTTTCTCATTCCTAGCTTGGTTTATCCTCTTTAAGACTCGCTTTGGACTTCGCCTTCGTTCAGTAGGAGAACACCCACAAGCAGCAGATACTTTGGGTATCAATGTCTACAAGATGAGATATCTTGGAGTAGTGATTTCAGGCTTCCTTGGAGGAATCGGTGGAGCTATTTACGCTCAGTCAATCTCCGTCAACTTCTCAGTTACAACTATCGTAGGACCTGGATTTATCGCTCTTGCAGCCATGATCTTTGGTAAATGGAATCCTGTTGGTGCTATGCTTTCAAGTCTTTTCTTTGGGCTATCACAAAGTTTGGCAGTTATCGGTTCTCAGCTTCCTTTCTTGCAAGGAGTACCAGCCGTTTACTTGCAAATCGCACCATATCTCTTGACCATTGTCGTCCTAGCAGCCTTCTTTGGTAAAGCTGTTGCGCCGAAGGCAGATGGTATCAACTATATCAAGTCTAAATAACATAAAAAAACGTCAGTTGAAACTGACGTTTTATTTTTTTGGTTCTTGGTGCGTTAGGTTAAGTCCCCAAGGAATGAGATTTTCTGTTTTACTTTGGATACGTTTGATATTGTCCTTGTGGCGTACAATTACTAGACTTGCAAGACCAATAATAATCACAGAAAAAAGTAGGTCATAACTAGTTAAAATAAATCCAAAGAGAGGAAACAAAAGGACGCCGATAATCGCTGCAATCGCAGCTGATATACTAGAGAGAGAAATCATACTTCCCAGATAAAGGATTCCAAAGAAAATGACTGCAAGGTAAAGACAAAAGAGAGGAGCAAATCCAAAAATAACTCCAGCACTGGTTGCAACAGCCTTACCACCCTTGAATTTTGCAAAGATAGGGAAGGTGTGGCCAATGACTGCTAAAAGCCCAAAGACGATTGGTGAAACTCCCTGCACATGGAAGATTAGTGGAAGTAGAGTGGCCAAAGTACCTTTAAAGAAGTCAATTACAAAGGTTACCATTCCAGCTTTTTTGCCTAAGATTCGGAAGGTATTGGTCGTTCCAGTATTCCCAGATCCATGTTCTCTTAGATTGATGTTAAAGAATATTTGTCCAATCCACAAGCCTGAAGGAATTGAACCCAATAAATAAGCTAAAATTAATAATACTATTGTCATCATGCTCCTATTATACCATGAAATAGGAGAGAAACGAAACTGAATCTGTTTACTAGCTGTGACATCTGATACTTTATTAAAGTTGATAAGTTTATCATGAGTACCATTTTTATTCAAAAATAAAAGCTAAAGTTATAAAAATTCATGAAAATTTCTGAAAAACTTGATTTTGTGTTTATTTATGCTATAATAGGAACAATCATTTTTAGGAGGTGGAATATGTCTTACTTATTTGAGATATTACCTAGTTTATTGAGCGGTGCGACAATGACTTTACAAGTATTTTCACTGGTCTTACTCTTTTCAATTCCTTTAGGTATTTTGGTTGCCTTTTGCTTACAGGTCCATTGGAAACCCCTCCATTACATGATTGATGTTTATATCTGGGTGATGCGTGGGACACCATTGCTCTTGCAGTTAATCTTTATCTATTATGTTTTGCCAAGTATCGGGGTTCGACTTGATCGGGTACCAGCAGCGATTATTGCCTTTACGCTTAATTATGCAGCCTACTTTGCGGAAATATTCCGTGGAGGGATTGCAACCATTCCTCAAGGACAATATGAAGCAGCTAAGGTTTTGAAATTTAAACCTATCGATACCGTCCGCTATATTATCTTGCCACAAGTAACCAAGATTGTTTTACCAAGTGTATTTAACGAGGTTATGAGTTTGGTTAAGGATACTTCTTTGGTCTATGCACTCGGTATTTCAGATTTAATCCTAGCTAGTCGTACTGCAGCCAATCGTGATGCGAGCTTGATTCCAATGTTTCTAGCAGGAGCTATCTATCTGCTTATGATTGGTATCGTTACAATCCTAGCTAAGAAACTTGAGAAAAAGTTTAGCTACTATAGATAGGAGGTTATCCATGTTAGAGTTAAAAAATATCAGCAAAAAGTTTGGAAAAAAAGAAATTTTATCCAATTTCAATTTAACAATTCCTGAAAAGCAGATTTTGGCTATTGTTGGACCTTCTGGTGGTGGGAAGACAACCTTGCTTAGAATGTTGGCTGGACTTGAAACCATTGATTCAGGTGAGATTTTTTATAATGGAGAATCCCTACCTTTGGATGAACTTGAAAAGCTTCACTTGTTAGGTTTTGTGTTTCAAGATTTTCAGCTTTTTCCTCACTTATCCGTTATGGAGAACTTGATTTTATCACCCATCAAGACTATGGGGATATCTGAAGCGGATGCTAAGAAGAAGGCAGTCGACTTACTCACTCGTCTGGGTCTCGAAGCTCATGCAGATGCTTATCCATACTCATTATCTGGTGGTCAAAAGCAACGGGTTGCCTTAGCACGCGCTATGATGATAGATCCTGAAGTGATTGGGTATGATGAACCAACTTCAGCCCTTGACCCTGAGTTGCGTCTCGAGGTTGAAAAACTGATTCTACAAAATCGAGAATTAGGCATGACTCAAATTGTCGTGACTCACGATCTCCAGTTTGCAGAGAATATTGCTGACCAGATTCTCAAAGTAGAGCCTAAGTAGGAGGTATCTATGAATCGAAAGAAAATCAGCCTTGTTTTGGTATTCTTTCTTGCTTTTTTCCTGGTAGGATGCACACAAAAAGCTAGTGATCCCAAAGTCGATAATTGGGACAAATACCAAGAACAGGGAACCATTACCATCGGGTTTGACAATACCTTTGTTCCCATGGGCTTTGAAGAAAAGAATGGGCAATATGCTGGATTTGACATTGATTTAGCACAGGCTGTTTCTGAGAAACTTGGTTTCAAGGTACAATTTCAACCCATTGATTGGGACATGAAGGAAACCGAACTTCAAAACGGTACCATTGATGCTATCTGGAATGGATATTCCGCAACAGATGAACGCCGTGAGAAGGTTGCTTTTACTATTCCTTACATGGAAAATCAGCAGGTTCTAGTTTCTAAGAAATCTCAGAATATACAATCAGTGTCTGATATGACAGGCAAGGTTTTGGGTGCCCAGGCAGGATCTTCTGGTTATATAGATTTCGAAGCCCAACCAGAACTCTTAAAAAATATCGTAAAAGATCAAAAAGCCAACCAATATCAGAGTTTTAACGAAGCTTTGATTGACTTGCAAAATGATCGGATTGATGCCCTTTTAATCGACCGTGTTTACGCCAATTATTATCTTGAAACTGAAGGAATTTTAGACCAGTATGAGATTTTTCCTGCTGGTTTTGAGAGTGAGTCTTTTGCAGTTGGTGTGAGACCAGCTGATAAGACCTTGTTAGTAAATTTGAATAAAGCTTTTAAAGAACTCTATCAAGAAGGTAAATTCCAAGAAATAAGCAAGGAATGGTTTGGTGAAGATGTGGCTACAAATCAAATTAAAGGAAAAGAAAACTAAGATTTTGTCTTGGTTTCTTTTTTTGGTATAACTAGGTGATGTTTTTGCTAAAAAAGACTTGGGAATAGGCTTTTTAACTAGAAAAACTTTGCAAAATCCCTAGAAAACCTGTAAAATAGAAAAGATGAACAAATAGGAGGTTCCTTGTGTCAAAAAAGGAAATCAATATTAACAATTACAATGATGACGCCATTCAGGTGTTAGAAGGGTTGGATGCGGTCCGTAAACGTCCAGGGATGTATATCGGATCGACCGATGGTGCTGGTCTCCATCACCTGGTCTGGGAAATCGTCGATAATGCTGTCGATGAGGCCTTGTCTGGATTTGGTGACCGGATCGATGTGACCATTAATAAAGACGGAAGTTTGACGGTTCAAGACCATGGACGTGGAATGCCGACTGGAATGCACGCTATGGGAATTCCAACGGTTGAGGTTATCTTTACCATCCTTCACGCCGGAGGAAAATTCGGTCAGGGTGGTTATAAGACATCAGGAGGTCTACACGGAGTGGGTTCTTCGGTCGTAAATGCTCTCTCTAGTTGGCTCGAAGTAGAAATTACTCGTGATGGTGCAATTTACAAGCAACGCTTTGAAAATGGCGGCAAGCCAGTAACAACTCTTGAAAAGGTTGGAACGGCACCTAAGTCAAAAACAGGTACCAAAGTGACCTTCATGCCAGATGCCAGTATCTTTTCTACGACAGACTTCAAGTACAATACCATTTCAGAGCGTCTCAATGAGTCAGCATTTCTCTTGAAGAATGTAACCTTGTCATTAACGGACAAGCGAACAGATGAAGCAATCGAGTTCCATTATGAGAACGGGGTACAAGACTTTGTTTCCTACCTCAACGAAGACAAGGAAACCTTGACGCCAGTCCTTTACTTTGAAGGGGAAGACAATGGTTTCCAAGTAGAAGTAGCCCTCCAGTATAATGATGGATTTTCAGATAACATCTTGTCCTTTGTCAATAACGTCCGTACCAAGGATGGTGGAACGCATGAGACAGGACTCAAGTCAGCCATCACCAAGGTTATGAATGACTATGCACGTAAGACAGGTCTCCTAAAAGAAAAAGATAAAAATCTTGAAGGTTCAGATTACCGTGAAGGATTGGCGGCCGTTCTTTCTATCTTGGTTCCGGAAGAACATCTTCAGTTTGAAGGACAGACTAAGGACAAACTTGGAAGTCCACTAGCTCGTCCAATCGTTGATAGTATTGTTGCTGAAAAACTGACTTTCTTCCTTATGGAAAATGGGGAACTAGCTTCAAATCTGATTCGTAAAGCTATCAAGGCTCGTGATGCTCGTGAAGCGGCTCGTAAAGCGCGTGATGAGAGCCGAAATGGCAAAAAGAATAAGAAAGACAAGGGATTGCTTTCTGGTAAATTAACGCCAGCCCAGTCTAAAAATCCAGCTAAGAATGAACTCTACCTGGTCGAGGGGGACTCTGCCGGTGGATCTGCCAAACAAGGACGTGATCGTAAGTTCCAGGCTATTTTGCCTCTTCGTGGTAAGGTCATCAATACAGCCAAGGCCAAGATGGCAGATATCCTCAAAAACGAAGAAATCAATACCATGATTTATACCATCGGAGCTGGTGTGGGGGCAGACTTCTCTCTTGAAGATGCCAACTATGACAAGATTATTATCATGACCGATGCGGACACCGATGGTGCCCACATTCAAACCCTTCTCTTAACCTTCTTTTATCGCTACATGCGTCCTTTAGTTGAGGCAGGACATGTCTATATCGCCCTCCCTCCTCTTTACAAGATGTCCAAAGGTAAAGGCAAGAAAGAAGAGGTGGCTTATGCTTGGACAGACGGAGAACTGGAAGAACTCCGTAAGCAGTTTGGCAAAGGAGCCACCCTCCAACGCTACAAGGGGCTTGGTGAAATGAATGCGGACCAACTTTGGGAAACAACCATGAACCCAGAAACTCGTACCCTCATCCGTGTCACGATTGAAGACTTAGCACGCGCAGAACGTCGTGTCAATGTCCTAATGGGTGACAAGGTTGAACCACGTCGTAAGTGGATTGAAGATAATGTCAAGTTTACGCTGGAAGAAGCGACTGTGTTTTAAAAACTATAAAGAAATACAAATGGAGGACAAGATATGTCTGAAAATCTTAGTGAAGAGCAAGTGAAAGAAGCTCTTGAAAGTGGCTATGCGCAATCTGAGGCCTTATTAAACGATAAAGATGAATTAGATGATTTTTTGTATCGTTTGGAGCAAAAAATTAAAGAGATGCCATTGGTTGGTAAGAAATTTACAATGATCCCAGTCATGATTTCTTTAGTGAAAAATTATGTTCAAGGGAAATACACCACGGTTCCTTATGGGACTATTTTAGCTGTTTTAAGCGCACTTATTTATTTCCTTTCCCCAATTGACATTATTCCAGATTTTATTCCGTTAGCAGGCTTCTTGGATGATATGGCTGTTGTAGGACTTTGTATGAATATGGTCAAAACAGATATTGAAGCCTATGATAAATGGCGTCAGTCTCAAGGATTGATCTGAAAAATCGTCTATATTTCTTAATTTTTAGCTCTCCAAAAGAGGTGTAAATCATGATCAGTTTATTGTTTGATACTCCTTTTCTTGTGATAGTCCTGGTACTAGGCGCAGTTACGTATATGATTGCTAAACCAGGAAAACCTGAGAAAATTCGCTTTCTTGAATTCTTACTATTAACTATAGTAACCACAGGTGTCTTTTTATTTGATAATCCTTTTAGGTCTAATCCTTATGCAGGTTTGCTCTTCTATGTTTTTGACTTTTATATTTTCACACCAGTGAGCCTTGCTTTTGGATTCACAGCTATTTATAAGAGCAATAAACATCTCAAACATTATCCTAGTAGTTACTCAAAACTTCTTAGGCTAAATGCCTGGTTTTTAGAAATATTTTCAGTTATTAATTTCCTATTTTTAATGCTGACGGAAGAAATGGGAATTATGTTGCTGCTACCATTTTTTGGAATTAGTTCTATCATTCAATTTATAGTCGGAGAGCTTGAAAGAAAAAGAGTTCAGAAGCTTGTTCATCAAAGAAAAGAAGATGCTGTTATTCAGAACATAGAGACCACTGAGGAAGAACCACATGAGAACTGACCAGGAAATGCTTGAACTAATTTTAAGAACAGTTAAAAAGTTACAGGTTGATGCTGTGGCGCTATCTGGTTCACGAACGGATACAAAAGCTCCAAAAGATGAGTTTCAAGACTATGATCTTGTCTATGTCGTAGATAATCTTAGATAATCTAACGAGAGACATTTCTTGGTTGGACCAGTTTGGCAAACGTATCATCGAGCAAGAGGTTACTCTAGGACATCGCCGTCTTTATCTCATACTTTTTGAAGATGGGAATCGCATTGATCTAACCCTCTGTCCTAAAGATCACATCAATGAGTGGGTGGATAGTGAGGCAGGATTCACAGTTTTAGTAGATGAGAAGGATTTGTTTGAGTCTTATTCTCCCAGTCCTCAGCGTTTCTGGATAAGCCCAGCTAGTGAGACGGATTTTGAAAAATCTTGTAATGAATTTTGGTGGGTGTCAGCCTACGTGGTCAAAGGAATTTGTCGTAAGCAAGTCATCTATGCGACTGACTGAGCTCAAGGGCAAGGCTCCCAGCCAGAATAAGACCGTCCGCCTCAAGCTGTAGGAAATCTATGATTTCCTTGTGGACTTTACTGCCATCGGTGCTTATGCTTATCCCGAAAGAACTCACATGGTCAATCTTCGCGACCACCTCAACACCATCCGCAGCCACTATAAAAAACGCAAGCCACCTAAGAAGACGAGGGAGAGCAACTAGAATATAACTAAATTTGAGTTGAAAAATTGTTAGTGGTCGCATCGGATTTGAAAGGAGTAGAGAATGATAATCAGACCTGCAAGCACAAAAGATTGTCAAGCTATTTATGCCCTTTATCAAAATGAAAAATGGATTTCTTTTACAGAGGAAAAAGTGATATCATTATTTTCAACAAACCTGTCCCATTACTTGGTAGTTGAAGAGAACCAGAAAATCCTTGGTTTTGCCCGCTACTTGACAGATGAAGTGATGACAACCTTTTTAGCTGAAATTATTATTGATAAATCCCACCGTAGAAAAAGACTGGGACAGCAGCTGATTGAGGAAATCCACAAAAAATATCCTTTGACACGGATTGAATTAATATCAGAAGCAGATGGATTTTATCGGTCAATAAGTTTTAAGCCTGTTGGTACAGGATTTAGAAAATCTGAATGAAAGGAGACAGACAATGACGCTTGACAACAAACTGGGTCTGACAGATTCGCTTGAACTAGCCAAGATGGTTATGCGACGGAGGCTGCCCAAGCTTGTCTAGACTTTGCTTTTCAGCAAGCTGGCTTGTCAGAAGTTTACTCTTTTACATCCTTACTCAATCAACTTTCGCAAAAAGTCATGCAAAAACTGAGCATGGAATTTGCCAAAGAATTTGATAATGAAAAAGTTCCAGCAGATAGTCCGCTTTATAGACATGTCCTCTACAGAATCAAGAGTTTCCACTAAAAAGGTAGGTATTCCCATGAGAACTGAAACCGAGATGTTTGATGTGATTTTGCAAACCGCAAAAGTGCTACAGGTCGATGCAGTCGCCATGTCCGGCTCGCGGACAAACCCAAAGGCTCCCAAGGACGAGTTCCAAGACTATGATGTAGTTTATATCATGGAGGATTTGGATGGTCTGATAGCCGACCTTGCTTGGTTGAATCGGTTTGGCAAACGCTTGATTGAACAGTATAATGTACTGGAACACCGTCGCCTTTATCTCATGCTCTTTGAGGATGGCAATCGGATCGATTTGACCCTCTGCCCCAAAGAGCACATCAAAGAGTGGGTGGATAGTGAAGCAGATTTCACGGTGCTGAATGACCCGCAGGGGCTCTTTGTCCCTTATGCACCGACGCCTAAGCGCTATTGGACGGCACCAGCCAGTGCGACTGACTTTGACAAATCTTGCAATGAATTTTGGTGGGTGTCAACTTACGTGGTCAAAGGAATTTGTCGTAAGCAAATCATTTATGCTACTGACCATCTCTACGGTATTTGTCAGCAAGAACTCTTGAAAATCTTAGCTTGGAAGGTCGCAAGAGATAGAGGAGTAGTCGACATCGGTAAGAACTACAAGTACCTCTTTAACTACTTGCCTGCTGAGAAGGAGAAGGAATTCTCTGCTCTTCTTGATTTCTCAAGTTTAGACAAAATCACTCAGTCTTTATTAGCAACTATACAACTTTTCCACCAAGAAGCTCAAAGTCTTGCTCAAAAGATGGGATTTAAGTATGAAAAAGAAGTAGCTGATAAGATGATTGAGTATGCTGAGGAAAACCTTCTAAATCACTAAGAAAATAAAGAACACAATTCAAAACTTTAAACTACAGAAAGGATAGTTTGGTTCTATAAAGTAACTGAAATCCTTTTCTATAAAACCTACTCTACATTTTTTGAAAGGAGTTGAACACGCCCTAAATGCTGTGTGAAAACTCCTGACGCATCTTTTAAAACGTATTTTAAACTACAGAAAGGGTAGTTTGGTTACTAGAGGTAACTGAACACGGGACTAATTTCTTGGGAAAAAAGATAAATCGCCTTGGGGTCATCGAACCCTGCATCGATTTCCTATTTTTCTACAGAAATTTTCGGCAGGCCGAAACGTCCCTTTGTATCTTATATGAGTAATATCCAAAATATGTCCTTGGAGGACATCATGGGAGAGCGCTTTGGTCGCTACTCCAAATACATCATTCAAGACCGGGCTTTGCCAGACATTAGGGATGGATTGAAGCCGGTTCAACGCCGTATTCTTTATTCTATGAATAAGGATGGCAATACTTTTGACAAGAGCTACCGTAAGTCTGCCAAGTCTGTCGGGAACATCATGGGTAATTTTCACCCACACGGAGATTCTTCTATCTATGATGCCATGGTCCGTATGTCTCAGGACTGGAAAAACCGTGAGATTCTAGTTGAAATGCACGGGAATAACGGTTCCATGGACGGAGATCCGCCTGCAGCTATGCGTTATACGGAAGCTCGTTTATCAGAGATTGCAGGCTATCTTCTTCAAGATATCGATAAAAAGACAGTTCCCTTTGCTTGGAACTTTGACGATACTGAGAAAGAGCCAACTGTCTTGCCAGCAGCCTTTCCAAACCTTTTAGTCAATGGTTCGACAGGTATTTCAGCTGGTTATGCCACAGATATTCCACCGCATAATTTGGCTGAGGTCATTGACGCTACAGTCTACATGATTGATCACCCAACTGCTAAGGTTGATAAGTTGATGGAATTCTTGCCAGGACCAGACTTTCCTACAGGAGCGATTATCCAAGGTCGTGACGAGATCAAAAAGGCCTATGAAACTGGTAAAGGGCGCGTGGTTGTTCGTTCCAAGACTGAAATTGAGAAGTTAAAAGGTGGTAAGGAACAAATCGTTATCACTGAGATTCCTTATGAGATTAATAAGGCTAATTTAGTCAAGAAAATTGATGAAGTCCGTGTCAATAACAAAGTGGCAGGTATTGCTGAGGTTCGAGATGAGTCTGACCGTGACGGTCTTCGCATTGCTATTGAACTAAAGAAAGATGCGAACACTGAGCTTGTTCTCAACTACCTTTTCAAGTATACTGACTTGCAAATCAACTACAACTTTAATATGGTTGCGATTGACAATTTCACCCCTCGGCAGGTTGGAATTGTGCCTATCTTATCTAGCTATATTGCCCACCGTCGTGAAGTCATCTTGGCACGTTCTCGCTTTGACAAGGAAAAGGCTGAGAAACGTCTCCATATCGTGGAAGGTTTGATTCGTGTCATCTCTATTTTAGATGAAGTCATTGCTCTAATCCGTGCTTCTGAGAACAAGGCTGATGCCAAGGAAAACCTCAAGGTCAGTTATGATTTTACTGAAGAGCAGGCTGAAGCTATTGTTACCTTGCAACTATACCGTTTGACCAATACAGACGTAGTTGTCTTGCAGGAAGAAGAAGCAGAACTTCGCGAAAAAATTGCCATGCTGGCGGCTATCATTGGTGACGAACGGACTATGTACAATCTCATGAAAAAAGAACTTCGTGAGGTCAAGAGACAGTTTGCGACACCTCGTTTGAGTTCTTTAGAAGATACAGCAAAAGTAATCGAAATTGATACAGCTAGCCTTATCGCAGAGGAAGATACTTATGTCAGCGTGACGAAGGCGGGCTATATCAAGCGTACTAGCCCTCGTTCTTTCTCAGCTTCAACGTTAGAGGAAATTGGTAAACGGGATGATGACCGATTGCTATTTATCCAATCTGTTAAGACAACTCAACATATCTTAATCTTTACGACACTAGGAAATGTTATCTACCGTCCTGTCCATGAATTAGCAGATATTCGTTGGAAGGATATCGGGGAGCACTTGAGCCAAACGATTACAAACTTTGAAACCAATGAAGAAGTGCTATACGTAGAAGTTGTGGATCAGTTTGAAGATGCGACAACCTACTTTGCAGCGACCCGCCTTGGACAAATCAAACGTGTAGAACGCAAAGAATTCTCTCCTTGGAGAACCTATCGTTCTAAGTCTGTCAAGTATGCTAAGTTGAAAGACGATAGTGACCAGGTTGTAGCTGTTGCACCAATCAAACTTGATGATGTTCTTTTAATTAGCCGAAATGGATATGCTCTTCGCTTTAATATCGAAGAGGTTCCAGTTGTTGGAGCTAAGGCTGCAGGTGTTAAAGCTATGAATCTGAAAGCAGATGATGAGCTTCAAGCCGCCTTTATCTGCAATACTTCATCCTTCTATCTGTTAACGCAACGTGGAAGCTTGAAACGTGTATCAACAGAGGAAATTCCAGCGACTAGTCGTGCTAAGCGAGGTCTTCAAGTTTTGAGAGAATTGAAGAGTAAACCACATCGCGTCTTCTTGGCCGGTGCTGTCTCAGAACAAGGATTTATCGGAGATCTCTTCAGTACAGAAGTAGAAGATGGCGAACAAACTCTTGTTATCCAATCAAATAATGGAACGATTTACGAAGCAATTCTGCAAGATTTGAATCTATCAGAGCGCACAAGTAATGGAAGCTTTATCTCAGATACTATTTCAGACGAGGAAGTTTTCGATGCCTACCTCAAAGAAGTTTTTAAAGAAGAAAAAGATAATTCATAAGAAAATCAGTCCTAGTGACTGATTTTTTATAAGTAAAATTTTCAGAAAATTACAAATAATACTTGAATTTTTAGGAGAATAGTGTAGAATAGAACACATAGTTTTGATTAGAATAAAGGAGATTGTCATGACCGTTACGATTGATTGGGAAAATCTCGGTTTTTCCTATATGAAACTACCTTATCGTTATATCGCTTATTTTAAAAATGGACAATGGACTCAAGGAGAATTAACAGAAGATGCAACCTTGCATATTTCAGAATCATCTCCAAGTCTTCACTATGGACAACAAGCATTTGAAGGATTGAAAGCCTATCGTACAAAGGATGGTAGCGTACAACTCTTCCGTCCAGATGAAAATGCTAAACGACTACAACGTACCTGTGATCGTCTCTTGATGCCTCAAGTGCCAACAGAAATGTTTGTAGAAGCATGTAAAGCAGTTGTTCGTGCCAATGAAGAATACGTGCCACCTTACGGAACTGGTGGAACCCTTTATCTTCGTCCGCTCTTGATTGGTGTTGGAGACATCATCGGGGTAAAACCAGCTGAGGAGTATATTTTTACCATCTTTGCTATGCCAGTTGGAAATTACTTCAAGGGTGGATTGGTTCCAACAAACTTCTTGATTCAAAATGAGTATGACCGTGCTGCACCGAATGGAACAGGAGCTGCCAAGGTCGGTGGTAACTATGCCGCTAGTCTTTTGCCAGGAAAAATGGCTAAATCCCGTCATTTCTCAGATGTTATTTATCTAGATCCATCAACCCACACTAAGATTGAAGAAGTTGGTTCAGCAAACTTCTTTGGAATTACAGCTGATAATGAGTTTGTAACCCCATTGAGTCCGTCAATCTTGCCATCGATTACCAAGTACTCATTGCTTTACTTGGCAGAGCATCGTTTAGGCTTGAAACCTGTTGAGGGAGATGTACCAATTGATAGTCTGGATCGATTTGTAGAAGCAGGTGCCTGTGGAACAGCAGCAGTAATCTCACCTATTGGGGGAATCCAACATGGTGATGATTTCCATGTTTTCTACAGTGAAACAGAGGTTGGTCCAGTGACTCGTAAACTATACGATGAATTGACAGGTATCCAATTTGGTGACATTGAAGCACCAGAAGGTTGGATTGTAAAAGTAGATTAAAAATTATTAAAGGAGATCTTTATGAAAACGAAAAAGTGGATGTTAACAGCAGGAGTTGTCCTGAGTACAGCAGTTCTTCTTGTGGCTTGTGGTAAAGCTGATAAAGAAGCAGATGCACCTACAACCTTCTCTTATGTCTATGGAGTAGACCCATCATCTTTGGACTACAGTATCGCAACTCGTACTTCAACAACTGATATCATTGGTAACGTTGTTGATGGATTGTTGGAAAACGACGAATATGGAAATTTGGTTCCTTCACTAGCTGAGGATTGGACTGTCTCACAAGACGGTTTGACTTATACTTATAAACTTCGTAAAGGAGTTAAATGGTATACCTCAGAGGGTGAAGAATACGCTGAAGTAACAGCGCATGACTTTGTTACTGGACTAAAACACGTAGCAGATGGTAAATCAGACGGTGTCACTCTTATTCAAAACTCCATTAAGGGCTTGAATGAATATATGACTGGTGAGACTAATGACTTCTCTACAGTTGGGGTCAAGGCATTGGATGACTACACAGTCCAGTATACTCTTAATGCACCTGAAAGTTTCTGGAATTCGAAAGTAACTTCAGCAACTATGTTGCCGGTAAACGAGGAATTCCTCAAAGCTTCAGGTAAGAACTACGGAGCAGTAAGTCCATCTGGAATCCTTTATAACGGTCCGTATATCCTGAAGACATTGACTTCAAAATCGTTAATCGAATACGAAAAGAACCCAAATTATTGGGATAAAGAGAAGGTTAAAATTGAGAAAGTAAAATTGACCTACTATGATGGTTCAGACCAAGAATCATTAATCCGTAGTTTCTCTTCAGGTGTTTATACAACAGCTCGTATCTTCCCAAGTAGCTCAAACTTTGCTTCTACATTGGAACAATACGGAGATAAAATCACATACAGTCCACAGGATTCAACTAGTTATTACTTTACCTTTAACGTAAACCGTCAATCATACAATAAGACAGCAAAAACAAGTGAAGAACAAAAAACTTCTACAAAAGAAGCGATGTTGAACAAGGACTTCCGTCAAGCAATCAACTTTGCCTTCAACCGTCATTCATATGCTGCACAGCTCAATGGTGAAGATGGTGCGGACAAGATCATTCGTAACAGTTTAGTTCCTGATAACTTTGTACAATCTGGCGGTAAAAACTTTGGTGACATCGCTCAAGCAGAATTGGTCAACTATGGAGACCAATGGAAAGGCGTTGAGCTTGTAGACGGAAAAGATTCTATCTACAATCCTGACAAAGCTAAGGTTTCATTTGAGAAAGCTAAGAAAGAATTGGAAGCAAAAGGTGTAACCTTCCCAATTCACTTGGATGTTCCAGTTGAACAGACAGATACAATTGCCGTTCAACAAAGCAATTCCTTTAAACAATCAATCGAATCAACACTTGGTTCTGAAAATGTCGTGATTGATGTCCTTCAGATGACCGATAACGAAAAGGAAAGCATTACATCGCAGGCGCGTGTTCCAGCTCAAAAAGACTATGACTTGAACAGTACTGGATGGGCTCCAAGCTACCAAGACCCAGCAAGTTATCTCAATATCATGGATCCTAAGACTGGTTCTGCTATGAAACACCTTGGTATTACGAAAGGTAAAGACAAGGAAGTAGTAGCTCAACTTGGTCTGGACGAATATAAGAAACTCTTGGATGATGCAGTTTCTGAAACAAACGATTTGGACAAGAGATATGAAAAATATGCCAAAGCGCAAGCATGGCTCACTGATAGCTCTCTCTTGATGCCAACCGCTTCATCAGGTGGTTCACCAGTTGTCAGCAACGTTGTTCCTTTCTCTAAACCATACTCACAAGTAGGTATTAAGGGTGATCCATATATCTTCAAGGGAATGAAATTGCAAAAAGAAATTGTATCTGCTAAAGAATATCAAGCAGCTCTTGAAAAATGGCAAAAAGAAAAATTGGAATCAAACAGTAAATACCAAAAAGAACTAGAAAGTCATGTCAAATAAAACAGACTAGTATTTTTGGAATAAAGGAGCCTATATGGAATGGATTAAACTAATAGGGATAGTTATCATAGTGGTTGGTTTTATCTATAAATTAGATACCATCGCAACGGTAGTCTTAGCTAGTTTAGTTACAGCTCTAGTTTCCGGAGTTTCTCTTGTTGAGTTCTTGGAAATTTTAGGAAGAGAATTTAGCAATCAACGAGTTCTTACGATTTTTATGGTAACTTTGCCCTTGGTTGGTTTATCTGAAACTTTTGGCCTCAAGCAACGTTCGATTGACTTGATTCAAAAGATTAAAGGACTGACCGTAGGAAGTTTTTATACAATTTATTTCTTTTTTCGGGAACTCGATGGGTTCTTTGCCATTCGTCTAGGAGGGCAGCCGCAGTTTGTAAGGCCTCTGGTTCAACCCATGGGACAAGCTGCGGCAGAGTCACAATTAGGTAGAAAATTAACGGAGCAGGAGAGCGAAGCGCTAAAAGCGCGTGCAGCAGCAAATGATAATTTTGCAAATTTCTTTGCTCAGAACACTTTCGTTGGTGCAGGTGGTGTCCTCTTAGTTGGGGGCACTCTGGACCAATTAGGTTACGAAAGTAATTATGCAGGGATCGCTTCGGCTTCTCTTATTGTTGCAGGAGTTGCCTTACTTGTGGTAGGGCTTTACAATTACTTATTTGATAGAAAATTGCTAGCAAATAAGCTTAGTAAAGGAAAAGAAGAATGACCAATCTAGCAAGACAGTTATTAGAGTTAACCTATATTGTGATCGGTTGTCAATTTCTTCACACGGCCTATTGTAGCTATAAAGACAAAACAAACCCAGTTCGATATGGAACAGCTGGGTTTTGGGCTTTATTGGGTATCAGTTTTATCGGTGGTTCCTATTTACCATCAATCTTGATTGGTGTTGTTGTAGTGCTATTGGCCCTACTGACTCTTTTTAAACAGGTTCGTATAGGGACATTGCCGTCACTTGATGAAGTCAAGGCAAATATTGAAGCCAAACGACTAAAGAATAAAATTTTTATTCCAGTCATGTTGATGGCTTTGATTGCTTTAGTGTTAGCAAAAGTAATTCCTGAGTTTAGTAAGATTGCTATCAGCCTTGCGGCATTTTTCGCAACCATCTCTCTCTTATTAATTACTAAAAGTCATCCTAAAAGCTTGTTAGTAGAAAACAATCGCATGGTTCAGCAAGTCTCAACTAGTGGTATTGTTCCTCAACTTTTAGGAGCTTTAGGCGCTATTTTTACTGTAGCTGGAGTTGGAGACTTGATTTCTCACTTGATAAGCGGTATAGTTCCTTCGGGCAGTCGTTTTATGGGTGTATTAGCTTATGTCCTTGGGATGGTTCTATTTTCCATGATAATGGGGAATGTCTTTGCTGCTTTCACTGTTATTACTGTCGGGATTGGTGTTCCCTTTGTATTTTCCTTGGGAGCTGATCCAATCGTAGCCGCTGCCCTAGCAATGACAGCAGGTTGCTGTGGGACCTTACTGACTCCAATGGCTGCTAACTTTAATGCATTACCGGCAGCACTTTTGGAGATGAAAGATCCCAATGGCGTTATCAAAGCGCAAGTAGGAGTGGCTGTTATCATGATAATCCTACATGTATTTTTAATGTACTATTTAGCGTTTTAGCAAAGGAAATAAAATGAAAATATTAGTAACAGGTTTTGATCCTTTCGGTGGTGAAAAGGTCAACCCAGCTCTGGAAGCAGTTAAATCATTACCGTCTGTAATTCATGGAGCGGAGATACGCTGGGTAGAGATTCCAACAGTCTTTTATAAATCAGCAGAGGTTTTAGAAACAGAACTTGTCCGTTATCAACCAGATGTGGTACTCTGCATCGGACAAGCAGGTGGTAGAGCTAGTTTGACTCCTGAACGAGTTGCCATCAATCAAGATGATGCAAGGATTCCAGATAACCAAGGAAATCAACCGATTGACACACCTATTCGCCTAGATGGAGAAGCTGCTTATTTTAGTACGCTCCCTATCAAAGCAATGGTACAAGCCATAAAAGAGGACGGACTACCAGCTACAGTATCCAATACAGCTGGAACCTTTGTTTGCAACCATTTGATGTATCAGGCTCTCTATTTAGCGGATAAAAAGTTTCCAAATGTGAGAGCAGGCTTTATGCATATTCCCTATATGACAGAACAGGTGATAAATAAGCCTAATACTGCATCTATGAATTTAGTTGATATTGTTAAAGGAATCGAAGCTGCGATTGGTGCTATCGTGGACCATAAAGATAAAGATTTGAAATTAGTCGGAGGGACGACTCACTAATAATTCAAATTTCAAATTAAAAAATTCCTTATTTTATTCATTAAACTCTTTGTCAAGATAAGCGTGATAGAGAGTTTTTTCTTGCTAGATTAGGGAATTTCTTGTAAAATAGAAAAAGTGAAAAGAGGTATGGTATGAGTAAAAAAGACAAAAAAATTGAGATTCAATTATCAGATGCGAAAGTAGTAGTTGGAAAAGATAAGTACGATGGTTATACTTTAATGATTGGTAAAAAGTTAATCGGTGAAATTGCCGAACTAGATGACCAATTTGCAATCATAAAGAATGGAAATGTCGATAGTTTTTACAAAAATCTTGAAAAAGCTGTGGAAATATTGATTGAGAACTATAATTTAGCAAAATAATGCTTGTTTTTTGCAAATTTTCATGATATAATAGTTTTCGTTGATTGTCGGAGAGATAGCGAAGAGGCTAAACGCGGCGGACTGTAAATCCGCTCCTTCGGGTTCGGGGGTTCGAATCCCTCTCTCTCCATATCACCATTGGGGTATAGCCAAGCGGTAAGGCAAGGGACTTTGACTCCCTCATGCGTTGGTTCGAATCCAGCTACCCCAGTTCTTAGGTAATAAATTCAAGATAAAAAGAAAAATATCTTAGGGTATTTTATTTTTATAATTGAAGGACGTTCGAGATGTTCATGTCGTTGCGGGTGCTTAGGAAAAAAATTATAAGTATGTCAAGTTAAAAAACTTGATTGTTGGAGGATTTTTTAGATGAATGAATTTGAAGATTTGCTAAATAGCGTTAGCCAAGTTGAACCTGGTGATGTTGTTAGTGCTGAAGTATTGACAGTTGATGCTAATCAAGCTAACGTTGCAATCTCTGGAACTGGTGTTGAAGGTGTCTTGACTCTTCGCGAATTGACAAACGATCGCGATGCTGATATCAATGACTTTGTAAAAGTAGGTGAAGTGTTTGATGTTCTTGTACTTCGTCAAGTAGTTGGTAAAGATACTGATACAGTAACATACCTTGTATCTAAAAAACGCCTTGAAGCTCGCAAAGCATGGGACAAACTTGTAGGACGCGAAGAAGAAGTTGTTACAGTTAAAGGAACTCGCGCTGTTAAAGGTGGACTTTCAGTAGAATTTGAAGGTTTGCGTGGATTTATCCCAGCTTCAATGTTGGATACTCGTTTCGTACGTAACACTGAGCGTTTTGTAGGTCAAGAATTTGAAGCTAAAATCAAAGAAGTTGACCCTAAAGAAAACCGCTTCATCCTTTCACGTCGTGAAGTTGTCGAAGCAGCTACTGCAGCAGCTCGTGCAGAAGTTTTCGGTAAATTGGCTGCTGGTGATGTAGTAACTGGTAAAGTTGCTCGTATCACAAGCTTCGGTGCTTTCATCGACCTTGGTGGTGTTGATGGATTGGTTCACTTGACTGAATTGTCACACGAACGTAACGTTTCACCAAAATCAGTTGTAACTGTTGGTGAAGAAGTTGAAGTTAAAATCCTTGACCTTAACGAAGAAGAAGGACGTGTATCACTTTCACTTAAAGCAACAACACCTGGACCATGGGATGGCGTTGAGCAAAAATTGGCTAAAGGTGACGTTGTAGAAGGTACAGTTAAACGTTTGACTGACTTCGGTGCATTTGTTGAAGTATTGCCAGGTATCGATGGACTTGTTCACGTATCACAAATTTCACACAAACGTATTGAAAATCCAAAAGAAGCTCTTACAGTTGGTCAAGAAGTTACTGTTAAAGTTCTTGATGTTAATGCTGATGCAGAACGCGTTTCACTTTCTATCAAAGCTCTTGAAGAACGTCCAGCTCAAGAAGAAGGACAAAACGAAGAAAAACGTGCTCCACGTCCACGTCGTCCAAAACGTCAAGAAAAACGTGACTTTGAACTTCCTGAAACTCAAACAGGATTCTCAATGGCTGACTTGTTCGGAGACATCGAACTTTAATCAAACAGAACTAATTATAAATCCTTTGTTGTAAAACAAGGGATTTTTCTTTTTTCAACTAGTATTTTTTGATATAATGGATTTATGTTACATTCCGAAAAAGAATCAATTTACCAAATTGTAAATGAACAACTCTCTAGTCTTTTAGAAGGTGAGACCAATGTGTTGGCTAATCTATCAAATGCTAGTGCTCTCTTAAAAATGAACTTTCCTCGTACTGTCTTTGCAGGTTTCTATTTATATGACGGAAATGAGCTTATTTTAGGCCCTTTTCAGGGTGGAGTCTCATGTGTTAGAATCGCTCTCGGAAAAGGAGTTTGCGGTGAGTCAGCGGCTAGCCGTCAAACAGTTATCGTTGGTGATGTCAAGACTTATCAAAATTATATTTCTTGTGATAGTAGTGCTCGTAGCGAGATCGTACTTCCAATGGTAAAAAATGGACAGCTTCTGGGTGTATTAGATTTGGACTCATCTCATATTGATGATTATGATGAAATTGATCAACGCTATTTAGAAGAGTTTGTGTCCATTTTACTAGATAAGACAGAATGGAAATTTTCAATGTTTGAGGAGAAAGCATAATGTATCAGGCGCTTTATCGAAAATATAGAAGTCAAAATTTTTCACAGTTAGTAGGCCAGGAAGTTGTTGCTAGAACTCTTAAACAGGCTGTGGAACAGGATAAGATTAGTCACGCCTACCTATTTTCAGGGCCTCGTGGAACTGGTAAGACTAGTGTAGCTAAGATTTTTGCTAAGGCTATGAACTGCCCTAATCAAGTAGGGGGAGAACCTTGTAATAACTGTTATATCTGTCAAGCTGTTACGGATGGAAGTTTAGAAGACGTTATCGAAATGGATGCTGCTTCTAATAATGGGGTTGATGAAATTCGTGATATTCGTGATAAATCAACTTATGCTCCAAGTATAGCTCAGTATAAGGTTTATATCATTGATGAGGTTCATATGCTTTCGACAGGTGCCTTTAATGCCCTTTTGAAAACACTGGAAGAACCAACTCCTAATGTAGTCTTTATTTTGGCAACGACTGAGCTTCATAAAATTCCTGCAACTATTTTGTCTCGTGTTCAACGATTTGAGTTCAAGTCCATTAAGACTCAGGATATTCGAGATCATATCTTCCAGATTTTAGAAAAAGAAGGGATTGATTACGAAACAGAAGCTGTTGAAATTATTGCTCGACGAGCTGAAGGTGGGATGCGGGATGCCTTGTCAATTCTAGACCAGGCATTAAGCTTAACCCAAGAAGCTAGATTGACAACTGCAGTCTCAGAAGAAATCACTGGTACCATTAGTTTAAGTGCCTTGGATTATTACGTAGCTGCTTTAGCTCAAAAGGATGTACCACGAGCCCTTCAAAATCTTGATTTGATTTTTGAGAATGGAAAGAGCATGACACGTTTTGTAGTCGATTTGCTGCAATATCTACGTGATATCTTAATTGTCCAAGCAGGCGGAGAAAATACACATCATAGTGATGCATTTGAGAAAAACTTAGCTCTTCCGCAGGATGTCTTGTTTGAGATGATTAGTCTTGCTACTAAAAGTCTAGCTGATATTAAGGCTAGCCTACAACCTAAAATTTATGCCGAAATGATGACTATTCGTTTAGCAGAAATTGATTCTCAACCAGAACTTTCAAGTGAGGTGGCTGAGGAATTGTCTTCTCTTCGAGAAGAAGTTGTACGATTGAAACAAGCTCTTGCCAATGTTGGTTCTAATCCCAAACAAACTGTTTCTACACCAAGTCGTCCGACTAACAGTAAGTCAATCTATCGTGTAGACCGAAATAAGGTGCAGTCTATTCTTCAAGAAGCAGTAGAAAATCCAGACTTAGCCCGTCAAAACTTAATCCGTCTTCAGAATGCTTGGGGAGAAGTCATTGAAAGCTTATCTGGTCCAGATAAGGCACTCTTGGCTGGTTCTAAACCAGTTGCTGCTAATGAACATCATGCGATTTTGGCATTTGAATCTAACTTCAATGCTGGTCAAACCATGAAACGAGACAATCTTAACACCATGTTTGGTAATATTCTTAGTCGTGCTGCTGGATTTTCTCCAGAGATTCTTGCTATTTCTATGGAAGAATGGAAGGAAGTTCGAGCTGCATTTTCAAGCAGAGCTAAAGGTTCTCAAGAACAAGTCAATAAGGAAGAAACCGAAGAGTCCATACTTCCTCAAGGATTTGAATTTTTAGCAGATAAAGTGACCATAGCAGAAGACTAAAAGGAATTGGTGGTAAAAGACTATGAACAGACAACAATTTATTATCATGGCCTTATTTACTGCTGCTGAGACTTATTTCTTTAATGAATCCATCATGGAGCAACGGTATATCGTGGCCTTGCTTTGGGCTATTTTGATCCTGAGAAATTTTCGCGTGAGTTATATCATGGGTAAAATTGTGAGCGCTATAGATGATCATTTTCAAGGGAAGAAGTAGCTCCTAGCTTCTAGACAAAATCAAAGCCTTTTAGGCTTTTTTTTGTTATACTATTAAGGTATATTTATTGACATTTTACTGTGTTTTTCTAGGGATTTAAAAAGGTTAAATTTCAGGTAAATACAGTAAAAAGGATGAAAAGAAAGGAACAATCATGTCAGTATTAGAGATCAAAGATCTTCACGTTGAAATTGAAGGAAAAGAAATTTTAAAAGGGGTCAATCTGACTCTTAAAACAGGAGAAATTGCAGCTATCATGGGACCAAATGGTACCGGTAAGTCTACTCTTTCAGCTGCTATTATGGGGAACCCAAACTATGAAGTCACTAAAGGTGAAGTCTTGTTTGACGGTGTAAATATCCTTGAATTGGAAGTGGATGAGCGTGCGCGTATGGGACTTTTCCTTGCCATGCAATATCCATCAGAAATACCTGGGATTACCAATGCTGAGTTTCTTCGTGCAGCTATGAATGCTGGTAAAGAAGATGATGAGAAGATTTCAGTTCGTGAATTTATCACTAAGTTAGACGAAAAAATGGAATTGCTCAACATGAAAGAAGAAATGGCAGAGCGTTACCTCAACGAAGGTTTCTCAGGTGGTGAGAAAAAACGTAACGAAATTCTTCAACTCTTGATGTTGGAACCAACTTTTGCCCTCTTAGATGAGATTGACTCTGGTCTTGATATTGACGCTCTTAAAGTTGTATCAAAAGGTGTGAATGCTATGCGTGGTGAAGGTTTTGGTGCTATGATCATTACTCACTACCAACGTCTTTTGAACTATATCACACCAGATGTGGTACACGTTATGATGGAAGGTCGTGTTGTTCTTTCTGGAGGCCCAGAATTGGCTGCACGCTTGGAACGTGAAGGATACGCGAAACTAGCTGAAGAACTTGGCTATGACTACAAGGAAGAATTGTAATTCCTTCGTATCTTTTAGGAGAAGTAAATGACTAAAGAAACTATTAAACTTTTTTCAGAAATGCACGCTGAACCAAGCTGGTTGTCAGACCTCCGTCAAAAAGCTTTTGATAAGATTGAGAGTTTGGAATTGCCAGTCATTGAGCGTGTAAAATTTCACCGTTGGAATCTTGGTGATGGTACCATCACAGAAAGTGAACCATCAGTAAATGTTCCTGATTTCACGGCTTTAGATAATCACTTGAAATTGGTGCAGGTTGGAACTCAAACAGTTTTTGAGCAAATTCCAGTTGAGTTGGCTGAACAAGGGGTGGTCTTTACAGACTTCCATTCGGCTTTAGAAGAAATTCCAGAACTTGTAGAAGAATTTTTCATGTCATCAGTAAAATACGACGATGACAAATTGGCAGCCTACCACACAGCTTATTTTAATAGTGGCGCTGTTCTCTATATTCCAGACAATGTCGAAATCACAGAACCAATCGAAGGAATTTTCTACCAAGATAATGATAGTGATGTGCCATTTAACAAGCATATTCTGATCATTGCAGGTAAAAACTCTAAAATCAGCTACCTCGAACGTTTAGAATCACGCGGTGAGGGTAGTGCTAAGGCGACTGCTAATATCACTGTTGAAGTGATTGCACGTTCTGGTGCTCAAGTGAAATTTGCTGCGATTGACCGTCTAGGTGAAAACGTCACTGCTTACATTAGCCGTCGTGGTAAATTAGGCAACGATGCAAGTATTGACTGGGCTATCGGTGTCATGAACGAAGGAAACGTCGTTGCTGACTTTGATAGTGACCTATTTGGAAATGGTAGCCATGCAGATCTCAAGGTCGTAGCACTTTCAAGCGGTCGTCAGGTACAGGGGATTGATACTCGAGTAACTAACTATGGTTGCAACTCTATCGGTAATATCCTTCAACATGGGGTTATCCTTGAAAAAGCAACTTTGACTTTTAATGGTATTGGCCACATCATCAAGGGTGCTAAGGGAGCAGATGCCCAACAAGAAAGCCGTGTTCTGATGCTTTCAGACCAAGCACGTTCCGATGCCAACCCAATTCTTTTGATTGATGAAAATGATGTCACTGCAGGGCATGCAGCGTCTATCGGACAAGTGGATCCAGAAGATATGTACTACCTTATGAGCCGTGGACTGGACAAAGCCACTGCAGAACGTTTGGTTGTTCGTGGTTTCCTTGGATCCGTTATTGTTGAGATCCCTGTCAAGGAAGTTCGTGATGAAATGATTGCGACAATCGAAGAAAAATTGTCAAAACGCTAAGGGGAAGCCTATGTTAGATGTAGAAGTGATTCGCAAGGATTTTCCGATTTTAGACCAGATTGTCAACGACGAGCCTTTGGTCTATCTGGACAATGCTGCGACGACACAAAAACCATTAGCAGTTCTGGAAGCCATTAATCACTACTATGAGCAGGACAATGCCAATGTTCACCGTGGAGTTCACACTTTGGCAGAACGAGCGACAGCATCCTATGAAGCTGCTCGTGAAACTATTCGTAAGTTCATCAATGCAGGTTCGACAAAGGAAGTTCTCTTTACCAGAGGTACCACAACTAGTCTCAACTGGGTAGCGCGCTTCGCTGAGGAGGTCTTGACCGAGGGGGATCAGGTCTTGATTTCAATCATGGAACACCATTCCAATATTATCCCATGGCAGGAAGCCTGTCGTAAGACTGGAGCTGAGCTTGTCTATGTCTATCTCAAAGATGGCGCTCTGGATATGGATGATTTACGAGCTAAATTGACTGATAAGGTTAAGTTCGTTTCACTAGCACATGCTTCCAACGTTCTTGGAGTGGTCAATCCTATCAAAGAAATCACGCAAATGGCTCATAAAGTTGGAGCTATTATGGTTGTAGATGGTGCTCAGTCTACACCACATATGAAGATTGATGTTCAGGACTTGGATGTAGACTTCTTTGCCTTCTCAGGTCACAAGATGGCTGGTCCGACTGGTATTGGTGTTCTTTACGGTAAAGAAAAATATCTGGAACAAATGTCACCGGTGGAGTTTGGTGGCGAGATGATTGATTTCGTATATGAGCAATCTGCTAGTTGGAAAGAATTGCCTTGGAAATTTGAGGCTGGAACTCCCAATATGGCAGGTGCGATTGGACTTGCAGCTGCAGTAGATTATCTTGAAAATCTTGGGATGGATGCGATTGAAACTCATGAACAGGAATTGATCGCATATGTCTTTCCAAAATTGCGGGCCATTGAAGGATTGACCATTTACGGTTCGCAAGATTTGGCTCAACGTTCAGGTGTTATTGCCTTTAACCTAGGAGACCTTCACCCACACGACCTTGCGACAGCTCTGGATTATGAAGGAGTAGCGGTTCGTGCCGGTCACCATTGTGCTCAACCCTTGCTCCAGTATTTAGAAGTTCCAGCAACAGCTCGTGCAAGTTTTTATATCTACAATACCAAGGCAGATTGCGACAAGTTAGTCGATGCTTTACAAAAGACAAAGGAGTTTTTCAATGGCACTTTCTAAACTAGATAGCCTTTATATGGCAGTGGTAGCAGACCATTCGAAAAATCCCCATCACCAAGGGAAGCTAGAAGATGCTGAACAAATCAGTCTTAACAATCCAACCTGTGGTGATGTCATCAATCTCTCTGTCAAGTTTAACGCTGAAGATCGCTTGGAAGATATCGCTTTTCTAAATTCAGGTTGTACTATTTCAACTGCCTCTGCCAGTATGATGACGGATGCAGTTCTAGGTAAGACAAAGCAAGAGATTTTAGAATTAGCAACTATTTTTTCAGAAATGGTTCAAGGTCAAAAAAATGATAGACAAGACAGTCTTGGAGATGCAGCTTTTTTATCTGGTGTAGCTAAATTCCCTCAACGAATTAAATGCGCAACCCTAGCTTGGAATGCCCTTAAAAAAACAATTGAAGACCAAGAAAACAAATAAGACAAGCTTTCTTTGTCTTATAAATCACTAGAAATAAAGAATGAAAGAAAGGATATTATGGCTGAAGAAAGAGTAGAACCAAAACCAATTGATCTTGGTGAATATAAATTTGGTTTCCATGACGATGTAGAGCCTGTCCTATCGACAGGAAAAGGATTGAACGAAGCTGTCATTCGTGAGCTATCAGCTGCTAAGGGTGAACCTGAGTGGATGTTAGAATTCCGATTGAAATCTTACGAAACCTTTAAAAAAATGCCTATGCAAACTTGGGGAGCAGACTTGTCAGAGATTGATTTTGATGACTTGATTTACTACCAAAAACCATCTGATAAACCAGCTCGTTCATGGGATGATGTACCTGAAAAGATTAAGGAAACCTTTGAACGTATCGGGATTCCTGAAGCTGAGCGTGCTTATCTAGCTGGAGCTTCTGCCCAATATGAGTCAGAAGTGGTTTACCATAACATGAAGGAAGAATTTGAGAAGTTAGGAATTATCTTTACAGATACAGATTCTGCCCTCAAAGAGTACCCAGACTTGTTTAAACAATACTTTGCGAAGTTAGTACCTCCGACTGATAACAAGTTGGCTGCACTCAACTCAGCAGTATGGTCAGGTGGAACCTTTATTTATGTTCCTAAAGGTGTGAAAGTTGATATTCCCCTACAAACCTACTTCCGTATCAACAATGAAAATACAGGACAGTTTGAACGTACCTTAATCATCGTTGATGAGGGAGCAAGTGTCCACTATGTTGAAGGATGTACAGCACCTACTTATTCAAGCAATAGCTTACATGCTGCCATTGTAGAAATCTTTGCCTTGGACGGAGCTTACATGCGTTATACAACCATCCAAAACTGGTCTGATAATGTCTATAACTTGGTAACAAAACGTGCAAAAGCCTTGAAAGATGCGACTGTTGAGTGGATTGATGGAAACTTAGGTGCCAAAACAACCATGAAATACCCATCTGTTTACCTTGATGGAGAAGGTGCGCGTGGAACTATGCTTTCGATTGCCTTTGCCAATGCAGGGCAACACCAAGATACTGGTGCTAAGATGATTCACAGTGCACCACATACAAGCTCGTCAATCGTGTCTAAATCCATCGCTAAAGGTGGAGGAAAGGTTGACTATCGTGGACAAGTAACCTTTAACAAGAACTCTAAGAAATCTGTTTCTCACATTGAGTGTGATACCATTATCATGGATGACTTGTCAGCATCAGATACCATTCCATTTAATGAAATCCACAACTCACAAGTAGCTTTGGAACACGAAGCTAAGGTTTCTAAGATTTCAGAAGAACAACTCTATTATCTCATGAGTCGTGGCTTGTCAGAATCTGAGGCAACCGAGATGATTGTCATGGGATTTGTAGAGCCCTTCACCAAAGAACTACCAATGGAATATGCAGTTGAGCTTAACCGCTTGATTAGCTATGAAATGGAAGGATCTGTCGGATAAACATTATAAATAAAAACTGAACAAATACAAATTTGTTCAGTTTTTTATATACAATTTTATAAATATTCACAAATTCCATTTTTTATGGTAAAATAAAACAATTATTGTTAGTGGAGATGAATTATGAATATTTTTAGAACCAAAGACGTAAGTCTAGGTAAAACAGAGATGCATCGTCATCTGAAATTATGGGATTTAATTCTCTTGGGAATTGGGGCCATGGTGGGAACAGGTATTTTTACCATTACAGGAACAGCTGCAGCTACATTAGCAGGTCCAGCCCTTGTTGTATCTATCGTTATCTCAGCTATCTGTGTTTCCTTATCTGCTCTCTTTTTTGCAGAGTTTGCATCCCGTGTTCCAGCAACTGGTGGTGCTTATAGTTATTTATATGCAATTTTAGGAGAATTTCCTGCTTGGATAGCTGGCTGGTTAACCATTATGGAATTTATGACAGCTGTTTCTGGTGTGGCTTCAGGTTGGGCTGCTTACTTTAAAGGTTTGCTTAGTCATTATGGAATTTCTCTGCCTCAAGCTCTAAATGGGACATTTAACCAAGCACAAGGTAGCTATATTGATCTCCTGCCAATTTTAGTCATTCTTCTTGTTACTGGTCTTGTCTTATTAAATTCAAAAACAGCTTTGCGCTTTAATTCCATTCTAGTAGTCTTGAAATTTTCTGCTCTTGCTTTATTCATCTTAGTTGGAGTCTGGTACATTAAACCTGAAAATTGGTTAGACTTTGCTCCATTTGGTTTTGGGCAGATTTATGGTGGAAGCACTGGGATTATGGCAGGTGCTTCGCTCATGTTCTTTGGATTCTTAGGTTTTGAGTCCATTTCTATGGCAGTTGATGAAATTCAAAATCCTCAGAAAAATATTCCACGTGGAATTGTTTTATCCTTGATGATTGTAACCATTCTCTATGCTTTGGTTACCCTAGTATTGACTGGTGTTGTTCACTATAGCAAGCTCAATGTTGATGATGCTGTGGCTTTTGCTCTTAGAAGCATTGGTATTGGTTGGGCGGCTAATTATGTTTCTCTGGTTGCTATTTTTACTTTGATTACAGTATGTATTTCAATGACATACGCCTTGTCTCGAATGATTTATAGTTTGGCTCGTGATGGGTTGTTGCCTAAGACTTTTAAAGAAGTGACTAAGACAAGTCGTGTTCCAAAGAATGCGACCATTTTAACAGGTCTTGTTTCAGCAATTGCAGCTGGGATCTTCCCTCTATCAAGTATCGCAGCCTTTCTAAACATCTGTACTTTAGCTTATCTCATTCTCCTAGCTTATGGAATTATCAAATTAAGAAAAGACAAGGGAGAACCTAAAGAGGGAGAATTTAAAACTCCTCTGGTACCTTTTTTACCAATCTTGTCTATTCTGATTTGTCTGTCCTTCATGCTTCAATATACTCTTGAAACTTGGATAGCATTTGTATTAGCCTTAGCAGTAGGAGTTATTATTTACTTTACTTATGGCTATAAAAACTCTACACTATCAAAAAATCAATAAAGAAAAAATCGCGATTTCTCGCGATTTTTTTATAATTTTTCATTTACAAATCGAACGAAACGATTCCACCATACTTTTAAGAAAAAGGCTTTTTCAACATTTTTTTCAGCAACCATATCAAAGGTTGGATTATCAGTAGTAATATAACCTTGACCAACTAAGTCTTTGTCTTCATAAGTCAGATGACCAACCACTGTACCTGCCTCAAGTGGTGCAGTATGCTCAGTACTATCAGGTGTATAAGTAATAGATGACTGTGCGCGACTACCGAGACGTTGGACAATTTTTATATCTTCTTTAGCGACTGCTGTAACAGTATCTTGCTTTCCGTCATAAATTGGAGATTTACTATCTTGATAGCTTTCCCCTTGATTGACGATTGTTTGAAGAGCGAAATTGGATGAGATATAATCTAGAAGAGCTGAAGTTGCTGTGAAACGAGCGTAGGGATTGGTATCTTGGTTGTCGGCGTTTAAAACAACAGTGATGATACGCATACCTTTTTCTACAGTCGTACCTACGAAGGATGCTCCAGCTTTATCAGTCGTACCAGTTTTAAGGCCATCAACACCACCACGATAGGCAGGTAATCCCTCTAACATATAGTTTGTAGAATGAATAGTCATCCCTGCAAAAGTAGAAGAAGGTTTCTTGGTGATTTCTAAAACCTGTGGGTATTTGAGGATAAGATTACGAGCGACAATCGCAACATCATAGGCACTCAGTTTGTTTTCATCATCGTTCTTAGAGCCAGGATAGATATTATCTCCAAGAGTTTCATTATTTAGACCAGTTGAATTGACGAGGGTAGCATCTTGAATTCCCCATTCAAGAAGTTTGGCTTTCATCATATCTACAAAGTCTTTTTCCGATCCAGCAACCTTTTCTGCTAACGCAATAGCTGCACTATTGGCACTAGTTACCAATGTTGCTTCTAACAACTCTTCAACAGTATAGTTACGAGCTTCCATAGGAACGTTACTTGCCGCAGAATTGGTTGTCAACTGGTAGGGATAATCTGAAATTTCTACCGGAGTAGAAAGAGTGATTTTACCTTGTTCTAGAGCCTCATAGACCAAGTAAACAGTTAGCAACTTACTGATAGAGGCAATTTCTACAGGTTGAGTAGCATCTTTTTCATATAAAATCTTACCAGTATTAGCTTCAACAGCGATTGCGTGTTTTGCAGCAACATCAAAATCCTTAGCAAAAACAGTAGTAGCCGAACCAAATGAAATAAGTGTTAGGAATGTTAAAAATAATTTCTTCATAGTAATTGTATTCTATCATAAAGACAAAAAATATTCTTGTTTTTATAATGTAGGTTATCAATCTTTTTCGAAATATGGTAAAATAGGAAAAAGAGGAGGTGGCTTATGTTTCGGAGAAATAAATTATTCTTCTGGACCACTGAGATATTATTAATAACCTTAATCTTCTACTTATGGAGAGAAATGGGTGCTATTATTACACCATTTGTAAGTGTCGTAAATACAATCATGATTCCCTTTTTATTAGGAGGATTTCTCTACTACTTAACAAATCCAATCGTTATCTTTTTAGAGAAAGAGTGTAAAATCAACCGAATTATTGGGATTTTGTTAACACTTTGTGCTCTCTTCGGGTCCATAGTGATAGCTGTCGTATATCTCTTACCGATTTTAATCAATCAGTTGAGTAGTTTGATCAATTCCAGCCAAGGCATCTATGGTCGACTCCAAGATTTGGTGATAGAATTATCAAAATACCCTGCTTTCCAAGAACTTGATATTCAACAAACAATTCAACAATTAAATCTTTCTTACGTTGATATTTTACAAAATATCTTAAATAGTGTGACAAATAGTGTAGGAAGTGTTCTTTCAGCTCTAGTAAGCACTGTTTTAATTATTATTATGACACCAGTTTTCTTGATTTACTTCCTTCTAGATGGGCATAAATTTTTGCCGATGCTAGAAAGAACTATTTTAAAACGAGACAAACTTAATATATCTGGTTTAATAACAAACTTGAATGCGACGATTTCCCGTTACATAAGTGGAGTATCAATCGATGCATTCATTATCGGGTGTTTGGCTTTTATCGGTTATAGTGTGATTGGCTTAAAATATGCATTAGTTTTTGCTATTTTCTCAGGTTTAGCGAATCTGATTCCTTATGTTGGACCGAGTATTGGATTAATCCCGATGATTATTTCAAATCTGTTTACGGATCCTCAAAAGATGATAATAGCAGTTATCTATATGCTGATTATCCAACAAGTAGATGGGAATATCCTATACCCTCGTATTGTTGGTGGAGTCATGAAGGTTCATCCGATTACAATTCTCGTCCTATTATTGTTGTCAAGTAATATCTACGGTGTCGTTGGTATGATTGTTGCCGTTCCTACCTACTCGATTCTCAAAGAAATATCCAAATTCCTAGTTCGACTTTATGAAAAACATAAAGAAGTACAAGAAAAATAAAGATTTTCAAAAAGAAACAGATTCATCTGTTTCTTTTTTTATCTTTTATCAATAAATCGAGTACCGAGAAGAAGAATAAGAATAATTCACAAAATCTTTGTAAAACACTTGCAATTTAGCTAAAATTTGATAAAATAGTAAGGAAAGTTAGACTGTATTGCCTACTGTCTATCTATAAAATATATTTTATTGGAGGCTTTTACTCAAATGGCAAAAGAAAAATACGATCGTAGTAAACCACACGTTAACATTGGTACTATCGGACACGTTGACCACGGTAAAACTACCCTAACTGCAGCTATCACAACTGTTTTGGCACGTCGCTTGCCTTCAGCAGTTAACCAACCTAAAGACTATGCGTCTATCGATGCTGCTCCAGAAGAACGCGAACGCGGTATCACAATCAACACTGCGCACGTTGAGTACGAAACTGAAAAACGTCACTATGCTCACATCGACGCTCCAGGACACGCGGACTACGTTAAAAACATGATCACTGGTGCCGCTCAAATGGACGGAGCTATCCTTGTAGTAGCTTCAACTGACGGACCAATGCCACAAACTCGTGAGCACATCCTTCTTTCACGTCAGGTTGGTGTTAAACACCTTATCGTCTTCATGAACAAGATCGACTTGGTTGACGACGAAGAATTGCTTGAATTGGTTGAAATGGAAATCCGTGACCTTCTTTCAGAATACGACTTCCCAGGTGACGATCTTCCAGTTATCCAAGGTTCAGCTCTTAAAGCTCTTGAAGGTGACTCTAAATACGAAGATATCATCATGGAATTGATGAACACTGTTGATGAGTACATTCCAGAACCAGAACGTGACACTGACAAACCATTGCTTCTTCCAGTCGAGGACGTATTCTCAATCACTGGACGTGGTACAGTTGCTTCAGGACGTATCGACCGTGGTACTGTTCGTGTCAACGACGAAATCGAAATCGTTGGTATCAAAGAAGAAACTTCAAAAGCAGTTGTTACTGGTGTTGAAATGTTCCGTAAACAACTTGACGAAGGTCTTGCAGGAGATAACGTAGGTGTCCTTCTTCGTGGTGTTCAACGTGACGAAATCGAACGTGGACAAGTTATCGCTAAACCAGGTTCAATCAACCCACACAGAAAATTCAAAGGTGAAGTTTACATCCTTACTAAAGAAGAAGGTGGACGTCACACTCCATTCTTCAACAACTACCGCCCACAATTCTACTTCCGTACTACTGACGTTACAGGTTCAATCGAACTTCCAGCAGGTACTGAAATGGTAATGCCAGGTGATAACGTGACAATCGACGTTGAGTTGATCCACCCAATCGCCGTAGAACAAGGTACTACATTCTCTATCCGTGAGGGTGGACGTACTGTTGGTTCAGGTATGGTTACAGAAATCGAAGCTTAATTCGATTTAGTTCCCAGAAGAACAATTATTTAAGTCAGACATTAAAAGAATCTTGCTATGCAAGGTTCTTTTTTCTAGCTATACGAAGGCAAAATAAGACAGTATGGTAGTTGATTACGAATATAGAAACTTAATTAAATAATTATCTACTTTATTAACGAATGTATATCCTAGTTTTTCAGAATTAATTTTTATTAGGTTAAAAAGCTTTTCACAAATGCCTCTTTTTTTGATAAAATAGAAGGAAGAAAAAAAGAAATGAGTTTGTCATGTCAAAAGGATTTTTAGTCTCTCTAGAGGGGCCAGAGGGAGCTGGGAAAACGAGTGTGCTTGAAGCTATCCTTCCTGTGTTAGAAGAAAAAAATATTGAGGTTTTAACAACACGTGAACCAGGTGGAGTATTGATTGGTGAGAAGATTCGAGAAGTTATTTTAGATCCTAGTCATACTCAAATGGATGCCAAGACAGAGCTTCTACTCTATATTGCTAGTCGTAGACAACACCTAGTGGAAAAGGTCTTACCAGCACTTGCAGCAGGGAAACTGGTCATCATGGATCGTTTTATTGATAGTTCCGTTGCTTATCAAGGTTTTGGTCGTGGTTTAGATATTGAAGCTATTGATTGGCTCAATCAATTTGCGACAGATGGTCTTAAACCAGATTTGACACTTTATTTTGATATTGAAGTGGAGAAGGGGCTTGAACGAATCGCGGCAAACAGTAATCGTGAAGTCAACCGTTTGGACTTGGAAGGCTTAGACTTGCACAGAAAAGTTCGTCAAGGCTATCTTTCCCTTCTTGAAAAAGAAGGTGAACGCATTGCAAAAATCGATGCCAGTTTACCACTAGATCAAGTGATTGAAAATACTAAGCAAGTCTTGTTTGACAGAATGGGGCTGACAGAATGAATCAAGAGCAATTAAAAGCTTGTCAACCTCAGCAATTTGAGCGTTTTGTTCACATTTTAGAGCAAAGACAGCTGAATCATGCCTATCTCTTTTCAGGTTATTTCGGAAGCATGGAGATGGCCTTATTTCTGTCTAAGAGTTTGTTCTGTACAGAAAAAAAGGGTGTCTTGCCTTGCGAGTCTTGTCGAAACTGTAAGTTGATTAATCAAGAAGAATTTCCTGATGTCACAATTATTCGTCCCATTAATCAGATTATAAAAACAGAAAGAATTAGAGAACTAGTTGGACAATTTTCGCAATCAGGGATTGAAAATCAACGGCAGGTTTTTATCATTGAACAAGCTGAAAAAATGCATGTTAACGCTGCTAACTCGCTACTAAAGGTTATCGAAGAACCTCAAAGTGAAATCTATATTTTCTTCTTAACCAATGATCAAGAACAGATTTTGCCAACCATTCGAAGCCGGACACAGATTTTCCAATTTAAGAAACAAGTGACAAATCTAATGGTTGAGCTCGAGAAAGCAGGATTGGTCAAAAATAAAGCAAGACTCTTAGCCGAGTTCAGCCAATCACAAGCAGAAGCCGAAAAACTGATTAATCAACCTAGTTTTTGGACTCTAGTTGAAGAAAGTGAACGATTTTATTCTTGGTTAGATGCTGGGAAAAAGGAATCTTATTTGCAGGTGGCAAAATTAGCTAGTTTAGCAGACGACAAAGAAAAACAAGACCAAGTCTTTAGAATTTTAGAAGTATTAGCAGGTCAAGAGATTCAAAAAAATGTAGCACGTACAATCTTGCAAAACCTTCTCGAAGCTAGAAAAATGTGGAAGGCAAATGTGTCTTTCCAGAATTCTTTGGAATACCTAGTTTTACAATAAAATGAACATGAAAACAGAAAAAGAAAGGGCTGTTCATGAACAAGAAAGAATTATTTGATGCCTTAGATGATTTTTCTCAACAGTTGTTGGCAACCTTGGCAGATGTCGAAGCCATCAAAAAAAATCTCAAGAGTGTTGTAGAAGAGAATACAGCTCTTCGTTTAGAGAACGATAAACTGAGAGAGCGCTTGAATGAGGAAGAAGAAACAGCTCCAACTAAGACCAAGCATGTTCGAGAAAACGTGAGCCGAATCTATGACGACGGTTTTCATGTGTGTCGCGATTTTTACGGTCAACGTCGTGAACTAGATGCAGAATGTATGTTCTGTGATGAGTTGTTGTTTAGGGAGTAAGCATGCAGATTCAAAAAAGTTTTAAAGGTCAGTCACCTTATGGTAAACTATATCTTGTTGCAACGCCAATTGGAAATCTTGAGGATATGACCTTTCGTGCCATTCAGACTTTGAAAGAAGTGGACTGGATTGCTGCCGAGGATACTCGTAATACTGGTCTATTGCTTAAGCATTTCGATATTCCGACCAAACAAATTAGTTTTCATGAACATAATGCCAAGGAAAAGATTCCTGATTTGATTGATTTGTTGAAACAAGGACAAAATATCGCTCAGGTATCGGATGCAGGTCTACCTAGCATTTCTGACCCAGGTCATGATTTGGTAAAGGTGGCCATTGAAGAAGATATCGCAGTTGTCACAGTTCCGGGTGCTAGTGCAGGAATTTCAGCATTGATTGCTAGTGGATTAGCACCTCAACCTCATATTTTTTATGGCTTCTTACCACGAAAATCTGGTCAGCAAAAGCAATTTTTTGAGACTAAGAAAGATTATCCGGAGACTCAGATTTTCTATGAATCACCTCACCGTGTTGCAGATACGCTAGAAAACATGCTAGAAGTCTACGGTGATCGCTCAGTGGTCTTGGTTCGAGAATTGACTAAGATTTATGAAGAATACCAACGAGGAACAATTTCAGAGTTACTAGTAAGTATTTCTGAGACTCCTCTCAAGGGCGAATGCCTTCTGATTGTAGAGGGGGCTAGTCAAGAAGTAGACGATAAAGATGAAGAGGACTTGTTCTCAGAAATCCAAGAACGCATCCAACAAGGTGTTAAGAAAAATCAGGCCATTAAGGAAGTCGCAAAGATATATCAGTGGAATAAAAGTCAGCTCTACTCAGCTTATCATGATTGGGAAGAGAAACAATCCAATGACTAAACAGGGAAGTTTGCCTTCTTCCCTTTTTTTGTTATACTAGTAAAAGAAAATTTAGAAAGATTTGTGGGTGTCAAACAGTCTAATGATTATTGATATGGACTTAAGTTTCACTCAAAGAGGTATTAGTGACGTGTCTCAATCTTATATCAATGTTATCGGTGCCGGTTTGGCAGGTTCGGAAGCAGCCTACCAAATCGCAAAACGTGGTATTCCTGTTAAACTTTATGAAATGCGTGGTGTCAAGTCAACACCACAACACAAAACTGACAATTTTGCAGAGTTGGTTTGCTCTAACTCTTTACGTGGGGATGCTCTAACAAATGCTGTCGGTCTCCTCAAGGAAGAAATGCGTCGCCTAGGTTCTCTTATCTTGGAATCGGCAGAAGCAACACGTGTTCCTGCTGGTGGTGCTCTCGCAGTTGACCGTGATGGTTTCTCTCAAATGGTTACTGAAAAGATTGCCAATCATCCTTTGATTGAGATCGTTCGTGACGAGATTACAGAATTGCCAACAGATGCTATTACAGTTGTTGCAACTGGTCCTTTGACTAGTGATGCTCTTGCTGAGAAAATTCATGCACTCAATGGAGGAGATGGTTTTTATTTCTACGATGCTGCAGCGCCCATTGTGGATGTCAATACAATCGATATGAACAAGGTTTATCTCAAATCTCGATATGATAAGGGAGAAGCGGCCTACCTTAATGCTCCTATGACCAAGCAAGAATTTATGGATTTCCATGAAGCCTTGGTCAATGCGGAAGAAGCTCCGCTCAATTCTTTTGAAAAAGAAAAATATTTTGAAGGCTGTATGCCAATCGAGGTCATGGCCAAACGTGGCATCAAAACTATGCTCTATGGTCCTATGAAACCAGTTGGTCTAGAATATCCAGAAGATTACAAGGGACCTCGTGATGGAGACTTTAAAACTCCTTATGCAGTCGTTCAGCTTCGTCAGGATAATGCGGCTGGAAGTCTCTACAATATCGTGGGTTTCCAAACTCACCTCAAATGGGGAGAGCAGAAGCGTGTCTTCCAAATGATTCCGGGTCTTGAAAATGCAGAGTTCGTTCGCTATGGTGTTATGCACCGCAATTCCTACATGGACTCTCCAAATCTCCTTGAGCAGACTTATCGTTCTAAGAAACAGCCAAATCTTTTCTTCGCTGGGCAAATGACAGGTGTAGAAGGATATGTTGAATCAGCAGCTTCAGGATTAGTAGCAGGTATTAACGCAGCTCGTCTTTTCAAGGGAGAAAGCGAAGCTATTTTTCCAGAGACAACAGCTATCGGAAGTTTAGCTCATTATATCACCCATGCTGATAGCAAACACTTCCAACCTATGAATGTCAACTTTGGCATTATCAAGGAATTAGAAGGTGAACGAATCCGCGATAAAAAAGCTCGTTATGAGAAAATTGCAGAACGTGCCTTGTCTGATTTAGAGAAATTTTTATCTGTCTAATTTTTTTGAAAGAATTACTCATGATACTATAAAAATCCATGAAATTGTGATAAAATAGGTAGGATGAAAAAAGGAGAGAGAAAATGCTAGAACCTAAGTATAAACGTATCTTAATCAAGCTATCTGGTGAAGCCCTTGCTGGCGAACGTGGTGTCGGTATTGATATCAAAACCGTCCAAAGTATGGCCCAAGAAATCAAGGAAGTTCACGAGCTAGGAATTGAAATCGCCTTGGTTATTGGTGGTGGGAACCTTTGGCGTGGGGAACCTGCAGCAGAAGCTGGTATGGATCGTGTTCAAGCGGATTATACTGGAATGCTTGGGACAGTCATGAATGCTCTTGTGATGGCAGATTCATTGCAACAAGTAGGGGTTGATACTCGCGTACAAACAGCTATTGCCATGCAACAAGTAGCGGAGCCTTATATTCGTGGACGTGCCCTTCGCCACCTTGAAAAAGGACGTATCGTTATCTTTGGTGCAGGAATTGGTTCACCTTACTTCTCTACAGATACAACAGCAGCTCTTCGTGCAGCTGAGATTGAAGCAGATGCTATTTTGATGGCCAAAAATGGTGTTGACGGTGTCTACAATGCCGATCCTAAGAAAGATAAAACTGCTGTTAAATTTGAAGAATTGACTCACCGTGATGTCATTAATAAAGGACTCCGTATCATGGATTCAACAGCTTCAACTCTATCTATGGATAACGATATTGACTTGGTAGTCTTTAATATGAACCAACCGGGCAATATCAAACGTGTTGTATTTGGTGAAAATATCGGAACAACTGTTTCAAACAATATCGAAGAAAAGGAATAAGAAAAATTATGGCTAACGCAATTGTAGAAAAAGCTAAAGAGAGAATGACTCAATCTCACCACTCACTTGCTCGTGAATTTGGTGGTATCCGTGCAGGTCGTGCTAACGCCAGCTTGCTTGACCGTATTACTGTTGAATACTATGGTGTCGAAACACCTCTTAACCAAATCGCTTCTATCACAATTCCTGAAGCGCGTGTCTTGTTGGTAACACCATTTGATAAATCTTCATTGAAGGATATCGAGCGTGCTTTGAACGCTTCAGATCTTGGTATTACACCAGCTAATGATGGTTCTGTTATTCGCTTGGTAATCCCAGCTCTTACAGAAGAAACTCGTCGCGACCTCGCTAAAGAAGTGAAAAAAGTTGGTGAAAATGCTAAAGTAGCGATCCGTAATATCCGTCGTGATGCTATGGATGAAGCTAAAAAACAAGAAAAAGCTAAAGAAATCACTGAAGATGAATTGAAGACTCTTGAAAAAGATATTCAAAAAGCGACAGACGATGCTGTTAAACACATCGACGACATGACTGCCAATAAAGAAAAAGAAATCTTGGAAGTCTAAGAAATAAACAGAAAAACTCAGTTGGCATTGCTGGCTGAGTTTTATTCGAAAGAAGGAAACATGAATACAAATCTTGCAAGTTTTATCGTTGGACTTATCATCGATGAAAATGACCGTTTTTACTTTGTTCAAAAGGATGGTCAAACATACGCTCTTGCTAAGGAAGAAGGTCAGCATACAGTTGGTGATACGGTTAAAGGTTTCGCCTACACGGATATGAAGCAAAAATTACGCTTGACAACTATAGAGGTGACTGCAACTCAGGAACAATTTGGTTGGGGAACGGTAACAGAAGTGCGTAAGGATTTGGGTGTTTTTGTTGATACAGGGCTTCCTGGCAAGGAAATCGTAGTGTCACTGGATATCCTACCTGAACTGAAAGAGCTTTGGCCTAAGAAGGGCGATAAACTTTATATTCGTCTAGAAGTAGATAAGAAAGACCGTATCTGGGGAGTTTTGGCTTATCAGGAAGACTTCCAACGTTTGGCACGTCCAGCATACAACAACATGCAAAATCAGAACTGGCCTGCAATCGTTTATCGTCTTAAGTTATCAGGAACTTTTGTCTATCTACCAGAAAACAACATGCTTGGATTTATCCACCCAAGTGAGCGCTATGCAGAGCCACGTTTGGGGCAAGTCTTAGATGTGCGTGTCATTGGTTTCCGTGAAGTTGACCGAACTCTTAATCTATCACTAAAACCTCGCTCTTTTGAGATGTTAGAAAATGATGCACAAATGATTTTGACATACTTGGAAAGCAATGGTGGATTTATGACCTTAAATGACAAATCATCACCAGATGATATCAAGGCTACCTTTGGTATTTCTAAAGGTCAATTTAAAAAAGCACTTGGTGGTTTGATGAAGGCTGGTAAAATTAAACAAGACCAGTTTGGTACCGAATTAATTTAGGGAGGCTTATGAGAAAATCATTTTATACTTGGCTCATGACAGAGCGTAATCCTAAGAGTCATAGTCCCAAAGCAATTTTAGCGGATCTTGCCTTTGGGGAGTCAGCCTTCCCAAAACATACGGATGATTTTGATCAGGTGAGTCGATTTTTAGAAGAACATGCCAGTTTTTCCTTTAATATGGGAGAATTCGATCGTATCTGGCAGGAATATTTAGAACATTAAAAAGGGCTAAGGTGTTAAGGATAGCAATTTCTATATGCCTTTGCTATAATAAAAAGAAATTAAAGAGTTAGAGAGGTTCTTTATTTGAAGGAACATTCAATAGACATTCAGTTAAGTCATCCAGATGACCTGTTTCATCTTTTTGGTTCCAATGATCGCCATCTTCGCTTGATGGAGGATGAGTTAGATGTTATCATCCATGCTCGTACAGAGATTGTACAGGTCTTGGGAGAGGAGTCTTCTTGTGAAGAAGCACGGCAAGTAATTCAAGCCTTGATGGTCTTGGTTAATCGTGGCATGACTATCGGAACTCCGGATGTGGTGACAGCCATCAATATGGTTAGAAACAATGAAATCGATAAGTTTGTTGCCCTCTATGAAGAAGAGATTATCAAAGACAATACTGGTAAGCCGATACGTGTAAAGACACTGGGTCAAAAACTTTATGTTGATAGTGTTAAGAACCATGATGTTACCTTCGGGATTGGGCCAGCTGGTACGGGTAAAACATTCCTAGCAGTGACCTTGGCTGTTACAGCTCTTAAACGTGGTCAAGTCAAGCGTATTATCCTGACTCGTCCAGCAGTAGAAGCTGGAGAAAGCTTGGGATTTCTTCCAGGAGATCTCAAGGAAAAGGTAGACCCTTATCTTCGACCTGTCTATGATGCCTTGTACCAAATTCTTGGGAAGGACCAAACAACTCGTCTCATGGAGCGAGAAATTATTGAGATTGCCCCTTTGGCCTACATGCGTGGACGTACTCTGGATGATGCCTTTGTCATTTTGGATGAAGCGCAAAATACAACCATCATGCAGATGAAGATGTTTTTGACTCGTCTTGGATTTAATTCAAAAATGATTGTCAATGGTGATATTAGCCAGATTGACCTGCCGCGTAATGTTAAATCAGGTCTGATTGATGCCCAGGAAAAACTTAAGAACATTCACCAGATTGATTTCGTTCATTTTTCAGCCAAGGATGTGGTTCGCCATCCAGTCGTTGCTCAGATTATCAGAGCCTATGAACCTCGACCTGTCAAAGCTGAAGAAAATCAAGAAGAAACAGAATAAAAAAAGAGCAGTTGAAAAACTGCTCTTAATTTTTTGAATATCTTATTAGACAAGTTCACTGATAGGTATGAAGTCGCGTTCTAAACCTTCAGCAACTGGTTGACTAGTAAGTTGACCTTGGTAAGTTGTAACCCCTTCACGCAAACCAGCATCTTCAAGGATTGCTTTCTTAAATCCTTTACATGCCAAGGCTTCGATATAAGGAAGAGTCACATTTGTAAGGGCAATAGTAGAAGTACGGGCAACTGCTCCAGGAATATTGGCAACCGCATAGTGAAGGACACCGTGTTTTTCATATACAGGCTCATCATGGGTTGTCACACGGTCAGCTGTTGCAATAACACCACCTTGGTCTACAGCAACGTCTACGATGACAGAACCAGGACGCATTTGTTGAACCATGTCATCTGTCACCAATTTAGGAGCTTTAGCACCAGGAATCAATACGGCACCGATAACAACATCTGCTTCACGTACACTTGCTTCGATATTAAATGGGTTTGACATGAGTGTTTGGATTTGATGACCAAAGACATCTTCTAGTACGGAGAGACGTTTAGCACTGATATCAAGAATCGTTACTTGAGCTCCCAACCCAAGAGCGATACGGGCTGCGTGTGTACCAACGACACCACCACCGATGATGGTTACTTTTCCTTTTGGTACACCTGGGACACCACCCAAGAGAACACCAGAACCACCAGCTTGTTTCGTTAAGAAGTGAGCTCCGATTTGGACAGCCATACGACCTGCTACCTCACTCATTGGAACCAATAGAGGAAGTTGACCTTCGGTATCGCGTACAGTTTCATAAGCAACACCAGTTGTTTTAGCTGTAAGCATAGCATCTGCCAATTCAGGAGCAGCTGCCATATGCAAGTAGGTGAAGAGAAGTAAGTCTTCACGCAAGAATTGATATTCACTAGCAAGTGGCTCTTTTACTTTGACCACTAATTCTGCAGCCCAGGCTTCAGCAGCTGTAGCTACAATCTCAGCTCCTTGATTTTCATAGTCAGCATCAGCAAAACCAGATCCAAGACCCGCATTTGTTTCGATGAGGACACGGTGACCACGACCAACAAGACTCTGTACACCAGCAGGTGTCAAAGCCACACGATTTTCATTATTTTTAATTTCTTTTGGAATTCCAATTAACATAGAGGTTTGCTCCTTATTTTAACATCTAGGTTCTAATACTAAATCATCACAGGAAGAACCCAGCCTTTTCTTGTGATGTTTATATTTTATATGAAACCGCTATAAATTGCAAGAAAAACTTGTAAACCTATTTCTTTTATGTTATTCTTTTACCAACCTATTTTAGGAGGTACAATCATGGAATTATTATTTATCAAACTAGCGAAGCATCAAATTATCGAAACAGAACGCTTAGTACTTAGACCAGTAACACTTGATGATGCAGAAGCCATGTTTGAATATGCTTCAGACAAGGAAAATACACGCTACACTTTTCCAACCAATCAAAGTCTGGATGAAACCAAGAATAATATTGCCCAGTTTTATTTAGCCAATCCATTGGGCCGATGGGGAATTGAACTAAAAAGTACTGGAGAGTTTATCGGAACTATTGACCTGCACAAGTTGGATACTGTTCTTAAGAAGGCAACCATTGGTTATATTATCAATCAAAAATATTGGAATCAAGGTTTGACAACTGAAGCCAATCGAGCTGTAATTGAACTGGCTTTTGAAAAGATAGGAATGAATAAGGTAGATGCCTTTCATGATAAGGATAATCCCGCATCAGGAAAGGTCATGGAGAAATCAGGAATGCGTTTCTCTCACGAAGAACCATATGCTAGAATGGATAAAAATGAACCTGGAAGATTCGTAACAGATGTCCATTATGTCTTGACCAAGGAAGATTATTTTGCAAATAAGTAAGCAGTTGAAAAGATTTTTCAGCTGTTTTTTCTTTCTCTTACGAATAAGCTAAGAGAGGAGAAAATATGGAAGAACTTATTGAGAAAATCAAAGAATATAAAATCATTGTTATCTGTGCTATTTTGGGTTTAGTCTTGGGTGGATTTTTCCTCCTAAAGCCAGTTGTTCAAGCACCTGCTAAGGAAAGCAATTTGCAAACAGAAGTTACAACTGTTTCAAAGGATTCGACGGAGGAAAAGGAAGATAAAAATCAGAAGGAAGAAGTGGTGGAGCAAGATCTGATTACTGTTGATGTAAAAGGTGCGGTCAAATCACCTGGAATCTATGATTTGCCAGTTGGAAGTCGTATCAACGATGCTGTCCAAAAAGCTGGTGGCTTGACAGATAATGCTGATAGTAAGTCTATCAATCTTGCCCAGAGAATTAGTGACGAAGCACTTGTTTATGTTCCGACTAAGGAAGAAACTACCAGTCAAGAGGCGCATTCAAATGCTTCCAACACCAAAGAAAACAAGAAAGTCAATCTCAATAAAGCCAGTTTAGAGGAGCTGAAACAAGTCAAGGGGTTGGGAGCCAAACGTGCTCAGGATATCATCGACCATCGTGAGTCCAACGGTAAGTTTAAGTCAGTTGATGAGCTCAAAAAGGTTTCTGGTATTGGTGCAAAAACGATAGAAAAGTTAAAAGAGTATGTTACAGTGGATTAGTCGATTTCCCATCCCCAAAATTTATCTTAGTTTTCTTTTACTATGGCTCTACTATGCTATTTTTTCAGCAAGCTTTTTAGCACTCTTGGGCTTTGTCTTTTTACTGCTCTGCCTCTTTTTTCAATTTCCATGGAAGACTGTGGTCAAGGTTCTCTTTGTTTGTGGACTATTTGGTAGCTGGTTTATATTTCAAAAATGGCAACAAGAAGAAGCGAGTCAACATCTTGTTGACTCCGTTAATACGGTACGAATCTTGCCTGATACTATCAAGGTGAACGGTGATAGTCTAGCCTTTCGTGGGAAGGCTGATGGCAGACTCTTTCAGGTCTATTATAAATTCCAGTCAGAGGCTGAAAAGGAAAGGTTTAAAGAGTTATCTGAACTGCACGAGATAGTAATAAAAGGAAAGCTAGCTATTCCTCAAGGAGCAAATAATTTTGCTGGATTTGATTATCGAAACTATCTCAAAACACAGGGGATTTATCAGACCTTAACTATATCAGAAATTGTCGAATTAAAGAAAGCATCCAGCTGGGATATAGGAGAAAATCTATCCATCTTGCGGAGAAAAGCAGTTGTCTGGATAAAAAGGAAATTTCCTGACCCCATGCGTAATTATATGACAGGTCTTTTATTAGGGCACTTGGACACAGATTTTGAGGAAATGAATGAACTCTATTCCAGTCTAGGGATTATTCACCTTTTTGCTTTGTCAGGGATGCAGGTTGGTTTCTTCATGAATGCTTTTAAAAAGTCACTCTTACGATTAGGTTTGACGCAAGAGAAGTTCAAATGGCTTGCTTATCCCTTTTCTTTGGTCTATGCAGGTTTGACAGGGTTCTCAGCTTCTGTTATTAGAAGCCTGTTGCAAAAACTTTTGGCGCAGCATGGCTTCAAGGGACTGGATAATTTTGCTTTGACGATTCTTATTCTATTTCTTATCATGCCGAATTTCTTCCTAACTGCTGGTGGAGTGCTCTCCTGTGCCTATGCCTTTATCCTGACCATGACTGGTGAAGAAGTAACAGGGATAAAAGGTCTAGTTAGAGAAAGTTTCATTATTTCCTTAGGAATTCTGCCAATTTTATCATTCTATTTTTCTGAATTTCAACCTTGGTCCATACTCTTAACCTTTGTCTTTTCTTTTTTATTTGATATGGTCTTGCTACCACTTTTATCAATGCTCTTCTGTCTATCATGGATATATCCTATTACCCAGTTTAACTTTCTCTTTGAATGGCTGGAAAACATCATACGCTATGTATCTCAGCTATCTACTAGACCCTTTATTTTGGGTCAACCTAATCTCTGGGTTTTGGTATGTCTATTAGTCTCTTTGGCGCTGATTTATGATTATCGTAAAAATTTGAAGAAAGCACCTTTGCTTATCCTATTTATCGTTTTACTTTTCTTAGTAACCAAACATCCACTGGAAAATGAAATCACAGTCCTAGACATGGAGCAGGGACGGAGCATTTTTCTAAGAGACATGACAGGAAAGACAATATTACTGGATGTCGGTGAAAAGTTAGCAGTTGAGAAAAAAGAAACTTGGCAGGAGAAAGTCACCTCGAGCGTTGCTAAACGGAGTTTAATTCCCTATCTGAAAAGTAGAGGAGTGGCAAAGATTGATCAGCTTGTTTTAACGGATAGTGAGCCTAAGCAACTAGACCACTTACTAGAAATTAGTAAAGCCTTCAATCTTGGAGAGATTCTAGTAACTGAAGAAACTCTATCTAAAAGAGAATTTATGGATAAATTAAAGGAAAGTAACTTGAAAGTACGTCCTATTAAAACAGGAGAGCAGTTATTTATTTTTGGGAGTAGTTTAGAAGTAATCGAAAATCAAAACAGTGATAGTAAAGTCTCAATAGCAATGTATGGAAAGCTACTAAATCAAACTTTTCTAGTCACTGGAAATATAGAGGAGAAGTTCTTAACCAAGTCTTATCCAAAAATCCAAGCAGATGTAGTGCTAACTCATCAGCAAGCATTGAAGAAAAAGACTGATGTTGAAGTCTTCGAAATCTTCCAGCCTAAAATCACTGTCATTTCTGTTGACAAGAAGAAAAAATTCAAAGAAAAAAATGAGGAAAGTAACCAAGAACTCGAGAATTCAATTTACAAGACGGACCAAAAGGGTGCCATTCGTTTTAAAGGTTGGAGTGCTTGGCAAATAGAAACAGTTCGCTGAGCTTAGCTTTTCAAGAAAATTAAAATTGTCTAAACAATCAATCAAAACTTGATTTTAGAACATTTTTGCTATAAAATGGTAAAGATTAGTGTCAAACTTTTATATTGCAAATAGGAGAAAACATGACAAAAACTTTGAAACGTCCTGAGGTTCTATCACCTGCAGGAACACTTGAAAAACTAAAAGTAGCTGTTCAATATGGAGCAGATGCTGTCTTTATCGGTGGTCAAGCCTATGGTCTTCGTAGCCGTGCAGGGAACTTTACTTTCGAACAAATGGAAGAAGGAGTTCAGTTTGCGGCTAAGTATGGCGCTAAGGTTTATGTAGCGGCTAATATGGTTATGCACGAGGGAAATGAAAAAGGTGCAGGAGAATGGTTCCGTAAATTGCGTGATATCGGAATTGCAGCGGTCATCGTATCAGACCCAGCCTTGATTATGATTGCGGCAACTGAAGCACCAGGTCTTGAAATCCACCTTTCTACACAAGCTAGTGCGACTAACTATGAAACATTAGAATTCTGGAAAGAACTTGGTTTAACTCGTGTCGTTTTGGCGCGTGAGGTTTCTATGGAAGAGTTGGCAGAAATCCGCAAACGTACAGACGTTGAGATTGAAGCTTTCGTTCATGGAGCTATGTGTATCTCATATTCTGGCCGTTGTACGCTCTCTAACCACATGAGTATGCGCGATGCCAACCGTGGTGGATGTTCACAGTCTTGTCGCTGGAAATATGACCTTTATGATATGCCATTTGGTAAAGAACGTAAGAGCCTCAAGGGAGAAATTCCTGAAGAATTCTCTATGTCTGCGGTTGATATGTCTATGATTGACCATATCCCAGATATGATTGAAAATGGAGTGGACAGTTTGAAGATTGAAGGTCGTATGAAGTCTATCCACTATGTTTCAACAGTAACAAACTGCTACAAGGCTGCAGTCGATGCTTACCTTGAGAGCCCTGAAAAGTTTGAAGCAATCAAGCAAGACTTGATTGATGAAATGTGGAAGGTAGCCCAACGTGAATTGGCTACAGGATTCTACTATGGAACTCCATCTGAAAACGAACAACTGTTTGGTGCTCGTCGTAAGATTCCAGAATATAAGTTTGTAGCGGAAGTAGTAGATTATGATGATGCTACACAAACAGCAACTATTCGTCAACGGAATGTTATCAATGAAGGTGACCAAGTTGAATTCTATGGTCCAGGTTTCCGTCATTTTGAAACCTACATCGAAGACCTTCATGATGCTAAAGGAAATAAAATCGACCGTGCACCAAACCCAATGGAACTTTTGACCATCAAGGTTCCTCAACCAGTACAAGCTGGCGATATGGTACGTGCTTTGAAAGAAGGTCTGATTAATCTATACAAAGAAGATGGGACAAGCGTCACAGTTCGTGCCTAGAAAAGGATTAGATAATGATTCAAGCTCAGGGCTTACTAGTTGATGATGAAAGCAGATGTGCTCATTACCATAGTGACAAAGATATCGTAGCACTTCAGTGCTATGATTGTAAGAAATACTACGCCTGTTATCAGTGTCACAATGCTATAGAAGCACATACATTTTGTCCTTATCCTTTAAATCTGAAAGAGGATAGACCCATCTTATGTGGATCCTGCGGGAATACACTAACGTATGTCGAGTATACCGAGAAGGGAACTTGTCCATTTTGTAAAGCTGCATTTAATCCAGCTTGTCAAAATCATCACTCAATTTATTTCAGATAAAAAATGATACATCCGAGTTGTAAAACTCGGATTTTTGTTTTCAGAAAACATAGAAAGATAGTAAAAGGTTCGTGAAAGGTTCGTGAAAAGGGAATAAAATTTTCTATATAATTGTCTTGAAAATCGTAAAATTGGAAATAAATGATTCAAAACGCTTCCATTCCTAGTAAAAAGTTGACAAAAGCAAATTTTAGGACTAAACTAGGGAGGTAAATTTAATTTAAAAAAGGAGAATTCGTCATGAATTTAACATTTTTCGGACTTTGTCTTGCCTGTATGGGTGTATCTCTTGCAGAAGGATTTTTGATGAACGGTTTGTTCAAATCTGCAGCACGCCAACCAGATATCATCCCACAATTGCGTAGTTTGATGATCATGGGGATTGCCTTTATCGAAGGAACATTCTTTGTAACCTTGGCGATGTCATTTGTCATTAAATAGACAACTCTATTTAGAAATGGAGGTGTCAAACCATGGAAGAAAGTTTGAATCCAACCGTTAATATTGGACCAATATCCTTTGATTTGACCCTGCTTGCCATGTCTCTTGTAACTGTTTTGATGGTTTTTGCCTTTGTCTACTGGGCAAGTCGTGAAATGACCATCCGTCCAAAGGGCAAACAAAATGCTCTTGAGATGATTTATGACTTTGTGATTGGTTTTACCAAACCAAACATTGGAGAATCATACATTAAGGATTATTCCTTGTTTCTGTTTTCTCTATTTCTGTTTATCTTGGTTGCCAACAATATTGGCTTAATGGCAAAGGTACAAACAACAAACGGTTATAACTTGTGGACTTCCCCAACAGCTAACCTTGGATACGATTTATCCCTCTCATTATTGATCACTTTGATCGCCCATGTAGAAGGAGTTCGTCGTAGAGGCGTTAAAGAATATTTGAGAGCATTTGTTACACCTGGCTTTATGACTCCGATGAACATTTTAGAAGAGTTCACCAATTTTGCTTCCTTGGCGATTCGGATCTACGGAAATATTTTTGCCGGTGAGGTCTTAGCTGGATTGCTATTGACCTTGTCACAAAATGCTTTGTATTGGTATCCTTTTGCCTTTATTGCAAACATGTTATGGACAGCCTTTTCGATTTTCATTTCATGTATTCAAGCTTATGTATTTACCATGTTGTCATCTATGTACATTGGTAAAAAAATAAATGAAGGGGAAGAGTAAGTAGAGGAGGATTAGAAGATGGATTTAACTATTAGTACCATTATTGGTGACTTTATTCTGATCGCTGGTTCCTTCCTTTTATTGATCTTTTTAGTGAAGAAATATGCTTGGGGAAATATTACCAGTGTCTTAGATGAACGCGCTGAAAAGATTTCTTCAGATATTGATGGTGCCGAGGAAGCCCGTAAAAAGGCAGAGGAACTTGCTAGCAAACGCGAAGCTGAGTTAGCAGGAAGCCGTACCGAAGCTAAAACTATTATCGAGAATGCAAAGGAAACAGCTGAGAAAAGTAAAGCTGATATTTTGGCTGAAGCTAAACTTGAAGCAGGGCGCTTAAAAGAAAAAGCCAACCAAGAAATTGCTCAAAATAAAGCTGAAGCTTTACAAAGCGTTAAGGGAGATGTAGCTGATTTAACAATTAGTCTAGCTGGAAAAATCATCTCTCAAAACCTTGACAGTCAAGCCCATAAAGCACTCATTGATCAGTATATCGATCAGCTAGGAGAAGCTTAATGGACAAAAAGACTCTAAAGGTAATTGAAAAATACAGCATGCCTTTTGTCCAATTAGTGATTGAAAAAGGAGAAGAAGATTCTATTTTTTCAGACTTGTCTCAAATCAAGCAAGTATCTGAAGAAACAGGCTTACCTTCTTTTTTAGCTCAGGTGGCAGTAGATGAGTCGGATAAAGAAAAAACGGTTCGTTTTTTCCAAGACTCTGTGTCATCTTTAGTGCAAAACTTTATCGAGGTTCTACTTTACAATCACAGATCAAACCTATTTTATGATGTGATTGTAGATTGCTTGAATCGTCTTGAAAAAGAAACCAATCGTTTTGAAGTGACTATTTTGTCTGCACATCCTTTGACTGATGAACAGAAAGAACGACTAATTCCTCTAATCGAGAAAAAGATGTCTCTAAGAGTTCGTAGCATTAAGGAAAAAATTGACGATAGTTTAATCGGTGGTTTTGTTATTTTTGCCAATCACAAGACAATTGATGTGAGTATTAAACAACAACTTAAAGTTGTTAAGGAAAATTTGAAATAGAAAGTGGTGTTCTTTTGGCAATTAACGCACAAGAAATCAGCGCTTTAATTAAGCAACAAATTGAAAATTTCAAACCCAATTTTGATGTGACTGAAACAGGTGTTGTAACCTACATCGGTGACGGGATTGCGCGTGCACATGGACTCGAAAACGCCATGAGCGGTGAGCTGTTGATTTTTGAAAATGGCTCTTATGGTATGGCGCAAAACTTGGAATCAACAGACGTCGGTATTATCATCCTTGGGGACTTTACAGATATTCGTGAAGGCGATACAATTCGTCGTACAGGGAAAATCATGGAAGTTCCAGTTGGTGATAGCTTGATTGGACGTGTTGTCGATCCACTTGGTCGTCCTGTAGACGGACTTGGTCCAATCAACACAGATAAAACTCGTCCAGTTGAAGCACCAGCTCCTGGTGTTATGCAACGTAAGTCTGTATCAGAACCATTGCAAACTGGTTTGAAAGCTATTGACGCCCTTGTTCCAATCGGTCGTGGCCAACGTGAGTTGATCATCGGTGACCGTCAAACAGGGAAAACAACTATCGCTATTGACGCTATCTTGAACCAAAAAGGTCAAGATATGATCTGTATCTATGTAGCGATTGGACAAAAAGAATCAACAGTTCGTACACAAGTAGAAACACTTCGTCAGTACGGTGCCTTGGATTACACAATCGTTGTGACAGCCTCAGCTTCACAACCTTCACCATTGCTTTTCCTTGCACCTTATGCAGGGGTTGCTATGGCGGAAGAGTTCATGTACCAAGGGAAGCATGTGTTGATCGTTTATGATGACTTATCTAAACAAGCGGTAGCTTATCGTGAACTTTCTCTCTTGCTTCGTCGTCCTCCAGGTCGTGAAGCCTTCCCAGGGGATGTCTTCTACCTTCACAGCCGTCTACTTGAGCGTTCTGCTAAGGTTTCAGATGAGCTTGGTGGTGGATCTATCACTGCTCTTCCATTTATCGAGACCCAAGCTGGAGATATCTCAGCTTATATCGCCACAAACGTAATCTCTATTACGGATGGACAAATCTTCCTAAGTGATAGTCTCTTTAATGCGGGTATTCGTCCGGCTATTGATGCAGGTTCTTCTGTATCTCGTGTTGGTGGTTCTGCTCAGATTAAAGCCATGAAGAAGGTTGCTGGTACTCTTCGTATCGACCTTGCTTCATACCGAGAGTTGGAAGCCTTCACCAAATTTGGTTCAGACTTGGATGCAGCTACACAGGCTAAATTGAACCGTGGTCGTCGTACTGTAGAAGTATTGAAACAACCTGTTCATAAACCACTACCTGTTGAGAAACAAGTAACCATTCTTTATGCCTTGACTCATGGATTCTTGGATACTGTATCAGTAGATGATATTGTCCGTTTCGAGGAAGAGTTTCATGCCTTCTTTGATGCCCAACATCCTGAGATTTTGGAAACTATTCGTGAAACAAAAGACTTGCCAGAAGAAGCAGTCTTGGATGCTGCGATTACCGAGTTTCTCAATCAATCCAGCTTCCAATAAGAATAGAGGTGTCAGATGGCAGTATCTCTAAATGATATTAAAACAAAAATCGCCTCAACGAAAAATACTAGTCAAATTACTAACGCCATGCAGATGGTTTCTGCAGCTAAGTTAGGTCGTTCTGAAGAAGCTGCACGCAACTTCCAGATTTATGCTCAAAAAGTCCGTAAACTCCTTACAGATATCCTTCACGGTGATGGTGCTGGCGGATCAACGAATCCAATGTTGATTAGTCGCCCTGTCAAAAAAACAGGCTATATCGTCATTACATCTGACCGTGGTCTTGTTGGAGGATATAACTCTTCAATCTTGAAGGCTGTCATGGAACTGCAACAAGAATACCATCCTTCAGGTGATGATTTTGAAGTCATCTGTATCGGTGGTATGGGAGCAGACTTCTTTAAAGCTCGTGGTATTCAGCCAATTTATGAATTGCGTGGTCTAGCCAGTCAACCAAGCTTCGATGAAGTTCATAAGATTATTTCAAAAACCATTGAAATGTATCAAAATGAACTTTTCGATGAGCTCTATGTTTGCTACAACCACCACGTGAACACACTGACAAGTCAAATGCGTGTGGAGCAGATGCTTCCAATTGTCGACTTGGACCCAAATGAAGCAGATGAAAACTACAGCTTGACATTTGAGCTTGAAACAAGTCGTGAAGAAATCTTGGATCAACTATTGCCACAGTTTGCAGAAAGTATGATTTACGGTGCTATTATTGATGCCAAGACAGCTGAAAATGCTGCTGGGATGACAGCTATGCAGACAGCGACAGATAATGCTAAAAAAGTTATTAATGATTTGACAATTCAGTATAACCGTGCCAGACAGGCGGCGATTACACAAGAAATTACAGAAATCGTAGCAGGAGCTAGTGCTTTAGAATAAAGCATCTTGCTCAGAGAAATGAACTTAGGACCTAGTCATACTAGGAACCGATAGTATCTTATACAGAATAGGAGAAGTAGATGAGTTCAGGTAAAATTGCTCAGGTTATCGGTCCCGTTGTAGACGTCATGTTTGCAGCAGGTGAGGAACTACCAGAGATTAATAATGCACTTGTCGTCTACAAAAATGACGAAAGAAAAACAAAAATCGTCCTTGAAGTAGCCTTAGAGTTGGGAGATGGTATGATTCGTACCATCGCTATGGAATCAACTGATGGTTTGACCCGTGGTTTGGAAGTATTGGACACAGGTCGTCCAATCTCAGTACCAGTTGGGAAAGAAACTCTAGGACGTGTCTTCAACGTTTTGGGAGATACCATTGACTTGGAAGCTCCTTTTGGTGAAGATGCAGAGCGTCAGCCAATTCATAAAAAAGCACCAACTTTTGATGAATTGTCTACCTCTTCAGAAATTCTAGAAACAGGGATCAAGGTTATCGACCTTCTTGCCCCTTACCTTAAAGGTGGTAAGGTCGGGCTCTTCGGTGGTGCCGGAGTTGGTAAGACCGTATTGATCCAAGAATTGATTCACAATATTGCCCAAGAACACGGTGGGATCTCAGTATTTACTGGTGTTGGGGAACGTACTCGTGAAGGGAACGACCTCTACTGGGAAATGAAAGAATCAGGCGTTATCGAAAAAACAGCCATGGTATTTGGTCAGATGAATGAGCCACCAGGAGCACGTATGCGTGTTGCCCTTACTGGTTTGACAATCGCTGAATACTTCCGTGATGTAGAAGGTCAAGATGTTCTTCTCTTCATTGACAACATTTTCCGTTTCACACAAGCTGGTTCAGAAGTATCTGCCCTTTTGGGTCGTATGCCATCAGCCGTTGGTTATCAGCCAACCCTTGCAACAGAAATGGGTCAATTGCAAGAACGTATCACTTCAACTAAGAAGGGTTCTGTAACCTCTATCCAGGCCATCTATGTGCCAGCGGATGACTATACTGACCCAGCGCCAGCAACAGCTTTTGCTCACTTGGATTCAACAACCAACTTGGAGCGTAAATTGGTACAATTGGGTATCTACCCTGCCGTTGACCCTCTTGCTTCAAGTTCACGTGCTTTGGCACCTGAAATCGTTGGAGAAGAGCACTATGCAGTAGCTGCAGAAGTGAAACGTGTGCTTCAACGTTACCATGAGTTGCAAGATATCATCGCTATCCTTGGTATGGATGAACTTTCTGATGAAGAAAAGACTTTGGTTGCTCGTGCACGCCGTATTCAGTTCTTCTTGTCACAAAACTTCAACGTTGCGGAACAGTTTACTGGTCAACCAGGATCTTATGTTCCAGTAGCTGAAACAGTTCGTGGCTTCAAGGAAATTCTTGACGGTAAACACGATCACCTTCCAGAAGATGCCTTCCGTGGAGTAGGTTCAATCGAAGATGTTATTGCTAAGGCTGAAAAAATGGGATTTTAAGAGGTGATCTATGGCACATTTAACTGTCCAGATCGTGACACCAGATGGCCTCGTCTATGATCACCATGCCAGCTTTGTATCGGTACGAACTCTGGATGGTGAGATGGGGATCTTGCCACGACATGAAAATATGATTGCGGTTCTAGCAGTTGATGAAGTAAAGGTTAAACGCATCGATGATGATACTCATGTGAACTGGATTGCAGTAAACGGAGGAATCATTGAGATTGCTAATAATGTCATTACCATTATTGCTGACTCAGCTGAACGTGCGCGCGATATTGATGTTAGTCGTGCAGAACGTGCTAAACTTCGTGCAGAACGTGAAATCGAAGAAGCACAAGACAAACACTTAATCGACCAAGAGCGCCGTGCTAAAATTGCATTGCAACGTGCTATTAACCGTATTAATGTCGGAAATAAATTATAAAATAAAAAAGAACTTGATCTTTATTCAAGTTCTTTTTTTTGTTAGTTATGAAAACTAATGCAGACCGCTTCAGGTACATGAAAGTCATTCGAAAGTTCTGCAAGTCGACCAGTTTCAGGATTGCGTTTAAAGACTGTCGCATTATCAGAATCCTGGTGAACAGCGATGAGGAACTCCTGGTCAGGTGATAAATCAAAATCACGTGGATTTTTCCCATGTGTTGGAACAATCTCTAATAACTCCAAGCTACCATCTGCTAAAACGCTATAGACAGCAATAGAATCATGTCCTCGGTTAGAAGCGTAGAGGAATTTACCATCTTTTGAGAGACGAATAGCGGCAGTTCCATTGAAACCATCATAGTCATCTGGTAAGGTTGAAATGACCTGCATTTGTTCAAATTCTCCGACACCATCGTAAATCAATACTTCAATCGTACTATTGAGTTCACAAATGAGATAAGCAATCTTGTAGTGGTGGTGGAAAACAAGGTGGCGAGCTCCAGCACCAGGATTAGAATTGTAGCTTGCTAATTTCTTTAATTTTCCTTCTGGACTGACATCGTAGGTAGTAACTTGGTCAGTACCTAAGTCACAAGTTACTAAATATTGGTCTGGTGTTAAATCTGTGTAGTGTACGTGAGGAGAAGTTTGGTTTTCATGTGGACCATGGCCGGTATGTTGAGCAATATCAGCTAATTTAAGACTGCCATCTTCTTTTCGTTTATAGACTAGCACCTGTCCTTTATGGTAGTTAGCGCCATAGACTAGCCCTCGTTTCTCATCAACTGCAACATAGCAGTGAGGTGCCCCTTCTTCAACGACGTGATTAAGTAGAGTCCCATCAGTCTGATAAGCTGCAATTCCCCCTTTGCCATCATGGCTTCCAACTGTGTATAAATGCTGGTCTTGATCAAAGGCCAAATAGGTTGGACTTGGTTCTGCTGCAAAGAGCTCTAGATTTGAGAGTTTGCCTGTTTCTGTATCAAAATCAGCCTTGTAGATCCCTTGAGAAATACGGCGTGTATAAGTTCCAAAATAGACTGTTTCTTTCATATTCATACCTCTAGAAAAATATACTTCAATTATAACATAAAAAGGTCTACTAGATGAAAAATCTAAGTCAGTAAAATAGCTCTTCCCTTGTCAAGAAGACAAATTTATCCCTTGCTAAAAGACTATAAAAAACCCTTATTTTTCTTAAAACATGGTATAATGTTAGGACAAAGGAAAGGAAGAAAAAATGGAACAAAAAGAGAAACACTTTACCTTATCTTGGTTTTTTAAATGGTTTTTAGACAATAAAGCGATCACTGTTTTCTTGGTAACCTTGTTATTAGGTCTCAATATTTTTATTCTCAGTAAAATTAGCTTTTTATTTTTCCCAGTTATAGACTTTTTATCAGTAGTCATGTTGCCGGTTATCTTATCGGGTCTACTTTTTTACCTCTTAAATCCACTAGTAGATCTGATGGAGAAGTACAAGATTAACCGTGTCTTAGCCATTAGTATTATCTTTGTCATTATTGCCATTCTCTTGATTATTGGACTAGCCGTTGCAATTCCAAACCTTCAACGTCAAGTAGTAATTTTTGCGCAAAATGTCCCAAGTTATCTAGAGGATGCTGATAGAGTCATTAATGACCTTATAACCAAGCGTTTGCCAGATGACTTTAGACCCCAACTGGAGCAAGTTTTAGCTAATTTTTCAACACAAGCAACTGCTTGGGCAAGTAATATTTCTTCTAAGGCTGTTAACTGGGTAAGTGCTCTTATCAGTGGAACGTCACAGGTCATTGTCGCTCTGATCATCATGCCATTTATGCTCTTTTATCTCCTTCGAGATGGAAAAGGACTTAGAGACTATATTACTCAATTCTTACCAAATAAATTGAGAGAACCAGTTGGTAAGGTTCTTTCAGAAGTCAATCAACAACTTTCCAATTATGTTAGAGGACAAATTACGGTCGCTGTAATCGTAGCTATCATGTTTATTATCTTATTCAAGATTATAGGACTTCGTTATGCTGTTACTTTAGGTATTACAGCCGGTTTTCTCAATTTAGTTCCTTATCTAGGTAGTTTTCTTGCAATGATTCCAGCCCTTGTTTTGGGTTTGATTGCTGGTCCTGTTATGCTCTTAAAAGTTATTATCGTTTTCATTGTAGAGCAAACTATTGAAGGACGCTTTGTATCACCATTGATTTTAGGAAGCCAATTGAATATTCACCCAATCACAATTCTTTTTGTTCTATTAACTTCAGGATCCATGTTTGGTATTTGGGGTGTATTGCTAGGTATTCCAATCTACGCTTCCGCAAAAGTAGTCATCTCAGCAATATTTGATTGGTATAAAGGAGTTAGTGGACTTTATGAACCAGTAGAGGAGACTGAAGGTGAACAATAGTCAACAAATGCTCGAAGCCTTGGAGCAACAAGATTTATCAAAAGCAGAATCTTTTTTCCAAAAAGCCCTAGAGGAAGATTCAGATGAAGTTCTTCTTGAACTTGCTGCATATCTCGAAGGGATTGGTTTCTATCCACAGGCAGCACAAATCTATGAGAAACTAGCACCAAAATTTCCAGAAGTCTACATCAATCTAGCTGCTATAGCTGGTGAGGATGGACTTATCGAAGAAGCTTTTGATTATTTAGAGAAGATTGGTCCGGAAAGTGAATGGTACGTATCAGCTCTTGCCTTAAAAGCAGATTTATATCAGATGGAAGGATTGACAGATGTTGCGCGTGAGAAGCTCTTAGAAGCTCGTAACTACTCTGATGACCCTCTCCTGATATTTGGACTAGCTGAACTAGATAGTGAGCTAGGAAACGATTTAGAAGCCATTAAAGGCTATGCTCAATTAGATAATCGAGTTATCTACGATCAAACTGGAATTTCGACCTATCAGAGAATTGGTCTTGCTTATGCACGACTTGGTAAGTTTGAATCTGCAATAGAATTTTTAGAAAAAGCCTTAGAATTAGAATATGATGACCAAACAGCCTTTGAGCTTGCAAGTCTCTATTTTGATCAAGAGGACTACCAGAAAGCCGTACTATACTTTAAACAACTAGACACTATTTCCCCAGATTTTGAGGGTTATGAATATGGTTATAGTCAAGCCCTTCATAAAGAGCATCAGACAGAAGAGGCTCTTAAAATAGCTCAACAGGGCTTGTCAAAAAATCCTTTTGAAACTCGGCTCTTACTCCTTGCATCTCAGCTATCTTATGAGTTACATCAACCTGAGCAAGCAGAAACTTATCTGATTCAAGCACAAGAAAATGCTGATGACCAGGAAGAAATTTTGCTACGCTTAGCTACCATCTACCAAGAACAAGAAAGATACGAAGATATTCTAGCTTTAGCGGTCTATGAACCTGAAAACCTCTTGACTAAATGGATGATTGCTCGAAGTTATCAAGAGACTGAAGAATTAGATGCAGCATATGATCTCTATAAGGAACTTGCTACTGAACTCAAGGATAATCCAGAGTTTTTGGAACAGTTTATTTATTTGTTAAGAGAGTTAGGTAAGCTAGAAGAAGCAAAAGACATCATTCAATCCTATCTACAATTAGTACCCGATGATTTACAAATGCAAGATTTGTATGATTATTTATCTTAAATACAAAAGATAATCACCAAGCATAGGTGATTTTCTTTTTTTAATAAAAAGAAGTATAAATGCTTTAAATTTAGGTGGATTGAGTATGAACTTTTAGTATTTTTTTGATATAATTGTTATAGTTATAAGTTGAATAATCAACAATAGTAAAAATAGAAAGATTAGCAAAATGACAAAAGTAAAAATTGTAACGGATTCTTCGGTTACTATTGAACCGGAAGTGGTTAAAGAATTTGATATTACTGTTGTTCCACTATCTGTAATGATTGATAGTGTCCTTTATTCAGATGCAGATCTCGAAGAAGGAGAATTTCTTCGCTTGATGCAAGCTAGTAAAAATCTTCCCAAGACTAGTCAACCACCAGTGGGACTCTTTGCAGAAATTTTTGATGATTTGGGTAAGGATGGTAGTCAGATTCTAGCTATTCACATGTCCCATGCTTTATCAGGAACTGTTGAAGCGGCTCGTCAAGGAGCAAGTTTGTCAACAGCAGATGTCACTGTTTTGGATAGTTCATTCACAGATCAGGCATTGAAGTTCCAAGTTGTAGAGGCAGCGAAATTAGCACAAGAAGAAAAAGACTTTGAAACTATTCTAACCCATGTAGAGGACGTAAAAAATCACACTGAACTCTACATCGGTGTTTCAACTTTAGAAAATCTTGTAAAAGGTGGTCGCATTGGCCGTGTTACTGGTTTGCTGAGCTCTTTACTTAATATTCGAGTAGTTATGCAAATGAAAGACCATGAGCTTCAACCGATTGTCAAAGGACGTGGTTCAAAAACCTTTAAGAAATGGTTGGATGAGTTAGTAGCCACTCTTTCAAATCGTTCAGTAGCTGAGATTGGTATTTCTTATGCAGGTACAAATGAATTTGCAAACGAGATGAAAGCTGTTCTACAACCTTACGTTGAAAAACCGATTTCAGTCCTAGAAACAGGCTCAATTATCCAAACTCACACCGGAGAAAACGCCTGGGCGATCTTAATTCGCTATAATTCCTAAAAAAATGAAGAAAAATCAATAAAAACGTGTTTTTGACTTGACCTAAAAGGAATTTTAGGTTATGATTATAAGTGTTAATTAGAAATAATTTTGGAGGATTCATTAACATGGCAAACAAACAAGATTTGATCGCTAAAGTAGCAGAAGCTACAGAATTGACTAAGAAAGATTCAGCAGCAGCAGTTGACGCTGTATTCGCAGCTGTAACTGAATTCCTTTCAGCTGGTGAAAAAGTTCAATTGATTGGTTTTGGTAACTTCGAAGTTCGTAAACGTGCAGCTCGTAAAGGTCGCAACCCACAAACTGGTAAAGAAATCAAAATCAAAGCTTCTAAAGTTCCAGCATTCAAAGCTGGTAAAGCTCTTAAAGAAGCAGTTAAATAATGATTTTATAAAAAGTCTGTCATATTAAGTGACAGGCTTTTTTGTTTGTAGGGAGCATGAAAGTAGTAAGGGAAGTTAAAATAGTACTTCTAGTCGAACTACATTTGAAAAACTCATCGATGATGCTCATGAAAGCAACAAAAAAACAACTTCGATTCGAAGTTGTTTTTGTTCAACCTTATGCAAGTAATGCGGTTGATTATTTGAGACCGTATTTTTTGTTGAAACGATCCACGCGTCCATCTGCTTGAGTGAACTTTTGACGTCCAGTGTAGAATGGGTGTGAGTCTGATGAAATTTCCACACGGATCAATGGGTAAGTTTCGCCTTCGAACTCAACAGTTTCGCTAGAGCGTTTTGTTGAACCGCTAAGGAATTTGTAACCAGTAGTTGTGTCCATGAAGACAACTGGGCGATATTCTGGATGGATATCTTTTTTCATTTTGCAATATTTCCTTTCTGCCATGGTCTCTTTGCGAGCCATAGATTGTTACCATACTAGTCTATCAGATTCTGAAAAGTTTGGCAAGCTTTTTATCTATTTTTCAGCAAGTTTTTTAATTTTTGGTAGATGAGCTCGTTCTCTTCTAAACTATACGAATTTGCCCCACTAGCAAGAGGATGGCCACCGCCATCATGTTCTTTTGCGACACCATTGATAGGGACAAATTTACTGCGAAGACGTACGCGGTAGTGACCATCTGCTTGCTCCACAAAGATTCCCCAAAGGCTAATAGTATCGATACGGCCCGGAGCTCCAACGATGGCTGCTGTTTCCGCATCAGTAACGTCGTATTTCTTCAAGATTTCTTGGGTGAGAGTGATACGAGCAGCACCATTTTCATCAACTTCTAAGTGATCATAGACATAACCCTGGAGTTTGGCAATCTTAAAGCTTATAGTATCCATTTTACGAGTTAATTCAGCGTAGTCAAAGTTATGCTCTCTGAGTTGACTTGCCATACGAAGCGTGCGTGCAGAAGTAGAAGGGTAGAGAAAACGGCCGGTATCACCAATAATTCCAGCGCAGAGCATTTTAGCAGCGTAGTCGGATAATTCTAAGTTAGTTGCTTCAGCAAAAAGAGCAATCATCTCACTCGCACTACTAGAGTTCGTATCTACCCAAACAAGATCGCCGTAAACTTCGTCATTTGGATGGTGGTCAATTTTGATAATTGTCTCAGCATTAAGATATCGTTTATCATCAATACGTGCTGTGTTTGCTGTATCACAGATAATGGCAAGTGCACCTTGATAGTCTGTGTCCTCTACCTGATCCATTTTAGCAAGCCAAGTTAAGGTTGGTTCATTAAAACCAACTACTTTTATCGTTTTTTCTGGAAAATGATGCTCAAGCAAGGCTTTTAAACCTACCTGACTCCCCAAAGCGTCAGGATCTGGTTTCATATGACGATGGATGATAATAGTATTATATGCTTTGATTTTTTCTAAAATTTGGTGACAAATTTCCATAATGAACCTCAATTCTTTCTCATTTCATTGTAGCACAAGAGTTTTTATTTTTAAAATGAAAAAGATGTGATATAATGGAGAAAGATTAATTGAGGAGGACCTTATGGCATTAGCAAAAATTGTATTTGCCAGTATGACCGGTAATACTGAAGAAATCGCTGATATTGTAGCAGATAAATTAAGAGAATGTGGTTTAGAAGTGGATGTTGATGAGTGTACAACCGTTGACGCTTCTGACTTTTTAGAAGCAGACATCGCCATTGTCGCAACCTATACCTACGGAGATGGAGAATTACCAGATGAGATGATGGACTTCTACGAAGATCTAGCAGACCTCAACTTGAGCGGTAAAATCTATGGTGTAGTCGGATCAGGTGATACTTTCTACGATGAATTCTGTAAAGCTGTTGATGACTTCGACCGAGTATTTATCGCTACTGGAGCTGAAAAGGGTTCAGAGTGCGTTAAAGTTGACCTTTCTGCCGAGGAAGAAGATATTGAACGCTTGGAGCAATTCGCAGAAGAATTGGCTGCTAAAGTAGGATAAGCATGAAGTGCACTGATGAAAGTTGTCAGTGCAGTTTTTATTAAACAGGATTAGGACTTTACTAGCCTATTTAGTGCTTTTTGGTACAATAGTTCAATTAAAAAGGAGACTCTATGGATTTAGATAATATTCGACAAGAAATCGATAAAATCGATGACCAGATCGTTCAACTTTTAGAAGAGAGGATGCATTTAGTTGAAGGAGTAGTTGCCTATAAAAAAGCTTCAGGAAAACCTATTCTAGATACTAAAAGAGAAGAAGTTATCTTTGAGAAAGTCAAAAGTCGTGTAGGCAATAAAAAATACGAAGATACAATTGTTGAGACTTTTTCAGATATTCTCAAACGTTCACGTGATTATCAGGATAAAACGATCAAATGAAAAAAGAAAAATTTTACCCTCTAGGAATCTTTCTAGCTGGTATGCTGGGGGGAATTGTGCGTTTTCAGATTTCGAGATGGTTGCCATCTAGTCCAGACTTCCCTTGGGGAACACTAGTAGTCAACTATTTAGGAATTTTTTGCCTTGTCTACCTTGTAAAAGGTTATCTGGTTTATAAGGGAAGTAGTAAAGGCACTATTCTAGCGCTTGGAACAGGATTCTGTGGTGGCTTAACGACTTTTTCTAGTCTCCTATTAGATGCAGTGAAATTGCTGGACACAGGGCGCTACCTTAGTTTGGTGACGTATTTGATTTTGAGCGTCGGTGGCGGACTTTTATTAGCTTATTGTCTAGGGAGGAAGAAATGGTAGTATTTTATCTAGCACTTGCTTGTGGACTGGGTGCTCTTGTTCGTTATTTCTTTTCCCGTTATAATCAGGGTTCAGTACTGCCTCTAGGAACTCTCATAGCCAATATTCTTGGCTGTTTTCTGATTGGCTTATTTTATAATCATGTGGAATCAAAAGAAATCTATCTTATCCTTGCGACAGGTTTTTGTGGTGGCTTGACTACTTTCTCAACTTTGAATGATGAACTCCAAAGACTGATCAATGACAAGAAGGCATTTTATAGTTATTTATTATTAACCTACTTGCTTGGTTTTCTTGCAATTTTTTTGGGAATTTTGCTTTAAATTTCTTTACTTTTTCTAGGAATTTTGATAAACTGTATCTTGTGTGTAATGGACGCACAAAAATACAGTTTATCCGCTGAGGAAGTTTCCTCAAGATTGACAAAGATAGGAGAATAAAATGAATCCATTAATCCAAAGCTTGACTGAAGGTCAACTTCGTACAGATATCCCTTCATTCCGTCCTGGTGACACTGTTCGTGTACACGCGAAAGTTGTCGAAGGAAACCGTGAACGTGTTCAGATCTTTGAAGGTGTTGTTATTGCACGTAAAGGTGCTGGCATCTCAGAAAACTACACAGTCCGTAAAATCTCTAACGGTGTAGGTGTTGAACGTATCTTCCCAATCCACACTCCACGTGTTGAAAAGATCGAAGTTGTTCGTTACGGTAAAGTACGTCGTGCGAAATTGTACTACTTGCGTGCTCTTCAAGGTAAGGCAGCTCGTATCAAAGAAATCCGTCGTTAATTCGATGATAAAAACTCTGCTGCAAGGCAGGGTTTTTCTCTAGCTCCCTTAGTTCAATGGATATAACAACTCCCTCCTAAGGAGTAGTTGCAGGTTCGATTCCTGCAGGGAGCGAAACTAGCCACAAAAACACTGGATAACCAGTGTTTTTTCTTTGACCAAATTTTGAACATTTAATATGATATCTATGGTGTGTTATAATAGATGTAGATTTTGTTGTTTTTGGGAGAGAGAAATGAAAGAAAGATATTATGAATTTTTGAATATGGCAGTTGTGGATACTAGTCCTATAAAGAACTCTGACTTTTTAAAATCAACTGCAATGGAAGTGATTTTTGCTTTGCTGATATTTATAGTCTCTTTTTTTATAGAAGGTGAGATGCATGATATGAGTATGATTATCCTTTACATTACTATTCTTCATATACTGGTACTCGTGTTCATGTACTTGCTATTTCAAAAGTTTTCCAAATCAAGATTATTGCAATTGATTCCAGCTAGTTCTATTTTAATTTCTCATGTTGAGTTTCTTTTCTGGAGTTCTTTATTTTTGGGAGATGACTCCTGGTCTGTCTTCATGGTGTTGATTGTCTTAAGCATTATGTTTCAACTACTAACCTTTGTTTACCAGTTGTTAATTGTCCCTAAAGCTAAGAAATTACCACATGGTGAGTATAGGAAGAATCTTTTATTTTTTCCTTCAGTTGTTTGCCTATTGATTTCAGCAATTGTAGTGGTTATAGCACGTTTATTTACGTTGCCGGCGGTATATGTTGTTACTTCCCTTGTTGTAGCGAGCATAGTCTGTCTTCCCTTCTATTGGCTTGAATATGCACGAGTATTTACAGGTTGGAAAAAGAAAAGCACGAATAACTTTATTTACAGAGGAGAAATAAAATGAGTATTGTTTATGATTTAATTTATAAAAAACATGATGAGAAAATTAGGAAAGAGTTCCTTGAAGAATTGAAAGAAACAGCAAAGGAAGAAATTAGGAAAGAGTTCCTTGAAGAATTGAAAGAAGCAGAAAAAGAAGAAATTAAGGAAAGAAATAGAAAGGCTTTAGAAAAGCATTTATCTAATGTTAATGAACTCATTGAAAATAAAAAATGGATAGCTATTGAGAAGTATCTAAAGTTACTGTCTCTAGAGTATAATTTTAAAGTTGCTAAAGAGTGTCTTGAAGCTGATTATTACAGTGAATTGCCATATGCTTCTGCTATTTTTTCAAATTTAATGAATGAAGTCAAAGTGGAAGTTGAACGTTATTATTTTGAATACTCTGAACATAATCCTTATCGTAGTTATGAACATAGAATTGATGAAGATAAAATTGTTTATAAATTTACAGACCATCCTATTTTGTTAAGACCTTGGAACTCTTTAAGGATTTTGCAGAATATTATTGATATTAACCAAGATAATGTTCTAAGTACTGAAGATGAAAAATGGTTGCATAATCTTAAAAATTATTACTATTTTCCGCTGGGGTTGATTGTGTGCAATGGCGGTAACCATTCACAATTATCTTCTATTTTGGAAGGAGACGGGGAGTCTGCTATTGAGATGATTTTAGATATGAGAGCTCTATATGAAGAAGTAGTATTTGATGGGAATGATTTTATTTCAAAAAGAGATAACAGAGTGATTCCTGTTACAAATTCAGAAAAAGAAATTGTTTTGAATACTAAGAACTTACTGGGAGTTTATTTTGAAATTGGTAGACTCTTGCAAGGACATCTAGAATATTTCCCAACCTATATTACAAAGTATTTAAAAAAATGATTATTTTAAACAAGGGTTTATAAAAATGGCCCAACAACGATTGAAACTTGTTTGAGCACTTTTAGAAAGCCAGGAGAAGTCTTGTTTAAGGTTTATATTCCAACAAACATTCCAATTGAAGAAAATCAAGATGTGTTGATGGAACTGTTTATTCCAGTAGAAGAAGAGTATATCGAAAACGCTTTGCCGAAAGACTTTTTGTATCATAGTATGTTTCAAGTTTTAAATACTGTTTCAACTAGAATTTTGGAACCAGATGATGAGTCAGTAAGAGAAGGAATTGACTTTTTAGCAGGCTATATTCGTTTTCGAGATTATAAAGAGTTGACTCCTCCCTTCTTTTTTACCACAGCAATTAATGAAAAATTCTATACAGATATAAAAGTAGGAGTGTTGAAGGACTAGGTGTAGCCATTGGATGCTTTATGAATGACTTTAAAATAAAGGAATTAAATATTCAATCTGTAACAGATGCAGCTAAGGAAGCAATTGGCAATGGCTTAAAAGCAATAGGAGGGTAGGAAAAAAGGCAAATGCAAATGTTAAAGTCTCTTATTCACTAATTTGCAAAGACTTGAACGAAGCAATCGATGAAAAAAATAAAATCATCGCCAACTCACTTGACGATGAAACTGTTGAGATAAAAATTAAATTCTTACGTGATGTTTGAACTGTAAAATCATTCGGAGATGGTGCTATCGTAGATCGCGTAATAGAGCCATGGTCGATTGTCTGATAGCTGTTGCAGGAGAGTCGCTATTATTGCTCTCGTTTACTGTGTAGAGCATTGCAGATGCCACGGTAGCATCAAGTACAAACTTATCTGTATATTTGTTTTTCCTTCTATCAGAGTAGGTAATTGTCAGTGTGATTTGACCTTTATAACCTTCTTGTATTGATGATGTAAATTTTTGTCCTGGAGCAATCATATTTCCGATGAGTGAGCCAAAGCGGTGTATTGAGTTCAATGAATCCAATTCTCCATCTATTTGAATATTATCGATATATGCTGGAGTTTTGCCAAAGTTTTTAAAAACATAGGCACGTTGTTGATTTTTAACTGCATAGGCATCCACGTAGACATTAATATAAGGCTTTGCCATATCCTCGGTTGCTTTCTTCGTTTGCCAGAGTGAAATGGTATTTAATATAAAACCAATTATAGCAATAATCACTGTGATATAGAGTGTCCAGATTTGGACGTTTTCATTAGTAATTGGCGACATGAAATTCACCTCCTTTCTGCTTTTATTATAGCAAAAAGGAGAGAGAAATATAGAAGAGAGGAAAGATGCCAGAGCAAAAAGAAAAATACCACGATAGACGTGGTAGACCTGATGAAGTGAGGTTTGAAAAAGTTATCCACCTTTCAATTTTGAGAGGCGAAGGAACCGAGACGGATGACATTAGGGTTGTAGAACAGTATTATAACATGGACGGCTATCTAATATTCGAATTAGCTCCTTGTTCTCCACATTATCAGGAATTTTTAGGCTTGCGTTGATCTTGTTTATCTTTGTCCAAATCTAAAATATCTTGTAGTAATTGCTCGTTGTCATGACGTTCAATATACCATTTTTGCATAAGTAATTCTATAAATTTCAGCAACTTGTGTGCCTCATGCGGTTCAATATCCACAATAAGATTTATATCTTTTTCTGGATGAGCTCCAATATTCCCAAGCTTTCGTAGGGCATCAAGTACTTTTTTAGTACTTGGGTCAACAAGATCTTTTAAAGCGTCTATCTCATCTACTAATCTTGCTTTCGAAATCCCCCAAAAATCCCTAATCATTCCTTGTAAACAACGTCTAGAGAGGGTTGCAGAGGCTTTGGGGCTGAGATTTAAGATAGCGTGAGCTTCTTCATAATCACTTCTGATTGTTTGCGGAATGTAATCTGGATAGGCTTTAGCGAGAGAAATTGGATTGAAGTGCATAATGCGGTTTGGGAATTGACTTCCTACGCCCACGATGTCGATTGAAACTTTATGACAGTTTGGACAATTCATTGTTTGTATTGTTATTTTGTCACACAAATTTTCTTTGCTAGCAAAATATGGACGACGAATCAAAAAGTAGTGCTCATCTTCTCGAAAAGTATCGTAGTGATTTGGAACAGAATAGCCGCAAAATAAGCAGAATAGTTTATTGGAATCCATAAAATTTCTCCAATCATTTTTATTTTATTATACCAAATTTAGAAAGGAATGCTATTTACGAAATATTTAATTTTCACGGACAGGAAGTCCGTACGATGACAATCAACGATAAACCTTGGTTCGTTGGAAAAGATGTTGCAGATATCTTAAGATGTTTTACCAGTTATTAGAAGACAAGGTGGTTTTATCCGCGAGGTGCGTTTAAGAAGGGTAAAGAAACATAAAGAACACTGAAGTTTCAGTGTTTTTTTATTTTTTAACTCTTAAGAGACCATGAACATATAGGGAGAACGAAACCGCTCTCTTTTTTATGTTATAATAGGTATAGAATGTTTAGGAGAAAGAGATGAAAAATCATAAATACTTATTTTGGGTTGTTAGTGTAATGCTAATGTTTTTGACACTTTATGCACTAAATGGATGTAGTTTGGGTGGTGAAACAATCCCCAAAAATAGGACAAAAGAACAGTACGAATTCGAAAAAACGTTTGAACCCATATTTAAATTTTTAGAACAAGACAAGAAGGACTTTACGGGACTAAAGATATACATTAGTAGAGTCTATATAAAAACTGAAGATGGAGTCAGAAAATACGAAGTGGACTTAGATATTAATCAAGCTGACATTAAAGGTGATTACACAATAACACATGGGGAGAATAAAGAAACTGTTCCTGTTACATATTCTAATGGCAAGTTAAATTATGAGTCTGAGATAAATCCTTTATTTGATGAGGAAATTTTCAATTTAGTTGTTAAAAGAGATTATTTTACTTCATTGGGTGTAAAAGAAACTTTTAAGAGCGCAGAGACAGAACTTCGTGAGATTGTATACCAGCCAGAACAAAACTCTGACCTCTATAAACATCTGAAAAGTAAATATGATTTACCAGAAGAAACGACATGTATAGTAGTAATAAATCATTCCGGCTCAACTATATATAGATCTACTATACAACTAGAATCGAATCAGAAGATTGTACAAATAAGTAACGTTATTTTTGCAAAAGAATGAGGTTTTTATGAACGGAATCGAAAAGAGTAATCGATGGATTGAAAGGTAAAGCTATTGAAAATACAATATAAATGTTAACTAGGGAGAGAATATGAAAAATCATAAATACTTATTTTGGGTTGTCAGTGTAATGCTGATGTTTTTGACACTTTTTGCACTGAATGGATGTAGTTTGGGTGGTGAAACCATTCCCAAAAACAGAACAAAAGAACAGTACGAATTTGAAAAAACGTTTGAACCTATATTTAAATTTTTAGAGCAAGACAAGAAGGAGTTTAATGGATTAAAGCTTTACAAAAATAGTATTTATATAGAGAGTGGAAACGTAGTAAAGGATTATAAAGTATTATTAGATACTAGCCAATCTGACATTAAGGGTGACTATACAATAAAAATTGGGGATAATAAAGAAACAGTTCCAGTTACTTACTCTAATGGGAAGTTAAATTATGGGTCGGAGGTAACTCCTTTATATGATGAAGAAATTCTTAATTTGGTAGTACAAAGAGATTATTTCGCTTCCTTGAATATAAAAGAAACCTTTAAGAGTGCTGAAACTGAATTGAGCGATATTATCTATGAACCAGAAAATCATTCTGACCTCTATAAATATCTTAAAAATAAGTACGATATGCCAGAGGATACGACCTGTCGAATAATATTAGATTACTCTAGTGGAACAATCTATGGTATTACAATTCAGATGAATTCGAAAGATAAGACAGTTCAGTTGGATTTAACAATATTTAAACAAAAGGGATGATAGTTTATGAACGAAATCGAAAAGAGCAATCGTCGGGTTGAAAGGTAAGCAATACAAATGCTAGTTAGGGATAGAAACATGAAAAAAGGCTTATTAATTGGATGCTTATCCATGGTTATACTATTTGCAATATTCATAATCCTTAGTCCTATTTTTGCAATGCTGGATATGTGGGGTCTATTTGCCCAAGCAAGTCGGAATGAACTTGAGCAAGCTGTACATCGCTCTTATGAGAACTACGGTCTTAAAGGTCAGTTTGAGTTAGAAAAATACGAAAAAAACTATACAAGTGTAGGAGGATTTGTAATCCATGGTACTTACACTGAAAATATAGATGGTAAAACCTATCAAGCTAATTCTCGTTTTGAATACTATACTCGTCCTTCGGAAAATAAAAAGTATAAAAAAACGGATGCAGAAGTAGATTATGAACAAAACAAAAAAATTTATCAGGCTTTTCCAGAATTAGCCTATCTAGGAATTGAGATTAGTCCAGGTACCAGCGAATTTTTAAAAAATTTGGATACTTCAATAACAGATCCTAAAATGACTGCTTTGAAGTACGAAGGGATTGATTTTCAATTTAATAGTAAATCTGGTAATATCCACCTTTATGATGAAATCTTAGAGGAAAATCAAAGAAAAGGACAAGCATTACAAGGGATGCATCCTATGGATGCTCAATATCTTTTCCAAAAAGATATTTTTATACCAGAATTTCAATTTCGATACTACACTCCAGAAGACAAGAAGGATCAGTTATATGATGCTTATCTTGAAGACCTTGAATCGCAAATGAAAGAATTTTTTAACAATCAACCCCTTCCAAGCGGTATTTATGCTGTAAAGATTGATAAATATGAAGGGGATAAACTTGTCAATAATAGCGGTGGATATTATGTAAAGATTGAGAATCGTCAAGTTGTGGAGTTTATCAAAGTTTTATACTAAAAGTTGCGTTCAACTGTTCAAAATATAAGAGAAAGATGAATTTTTTTAAATGACCCAAGAAGAATATTTGTAACTAAAAAAAGAATATAAAATTCGCTTAGTCTTAGTAATAGTTCTATCCGTATTATTTTCTATCCTAAGTATCTTGCTCATCATAAATCTCAATAGATTTATCCCGCTAGGCGCGACAGCCATGGCTACAGTTGTGCCATTTAACCATTTTTTACTCGTTCCACTTTGGGAAGAGAAAAAAGCGATTGAAGCAGAGCTTCCTGAATGGAAGGACCTTAGTACAAGCGGAGTTAGGGTCCCTTCGACAGAAGCGAGTAAACGAAACATAGCAACTGTTGGGAGCATTATTGCCTTGTTCTTATCGTTTGCTTTACTCTATAGGCCTGCTAAGGTATACCAGAAGGTGCCTACTGTCGATGAACTAAAGAACCTTCCCAAGATTGAGAACAAGGGCATTCCTAAACTGGATAATAAAAAAATCCCAAAAATAAAAAAAAACTCTGAAGAGTAATCTGTAATAAAAACACCCCAGGAATTAGTTTTTTATATCTAACTTCTGGGGTGCTTTTATTATATTCTATTCAGTTTACAAGACCCAAGTACGGATAGCATGGGCTACACCAGATTCGTCATTTGTTTTGGTGATGTATTTGGCGATTTTTTTGAGTTCTGGGTTTCCGTTTTCCATAACAACGGGATTACCAACGACTGCTAGCATGGCACGGTCATTTTCTTCATCCCCAATCGCCATGGTTTCATCCTTACTTAGTCCAAGTTTCTCAGCTAGGTGAGTGATAGCAGATCCCTTGTCTACATCCTTTTTAAGGAGTTCTAGGTAAAATGGAGCAGATTTGTTGATAGAGTATCGCTCGTAAAATGTTGCTGGAATCTTTTCAATAGCAGCATCGAGAATCTCTGGTTCGTCGATAAACATACATTTGACGATTTCTTTATCAGCCATCTCTTCAGGTGTACGGTAAAAAATTGGCATACTGACGAGGGTTGATTCGTGTACGGTGTATTTTCCGATATTGCGATTGGCAGTGTAGATGCCGTCCTTGGTAATAGCATGCATATGGACTCCAAGTTTACGGCTGAGAAATTCCATATCCAGATAGTCCTCGTAAGTTAAGGATTCACTGATAATCTCATGACCATTAGCAGTTTCTTGGACAAGGGCACCGTTGAAGGTCACAACATAATCACCTTCATCTCTCAACTGCAAGTCGTCAAGGAGTTTGGCAACACCAGCGATGGGGCGTCCTGTTGCAATGACAACCTTGACTCCAGCTGCTTTGGCATCTTGGATAGCTGCAAAAACTTCTGGAGTAATTTCTTTTTTACTATTAACTAGGGTACCATCAATATCGACGGCGATTAGTTTTATACTCATAAATTTCCTCTGTTATTTCTTGTCTGGAGTAAAATGATCATTCTCAATCAGTTTTGAAAATTGTTGAATGATATTTGTGAAAATACTGTTTTGCTTAAGCATTTCTTTAGGGAAGTAGAAGCGGTTGTCACCATGACGGCTGCCAGAGAGAGACTGAACGATAGGCGATAGGCTAGAAAGTTCTGCCAGCTCGCCATTCTTTTGGACAATCTCAATTTGTGTTCTAGGATTTTCAGACTCTGGTCGATAAATATCGTAAGGAAGGTCAAAATTCTTATGAATAGCTGTGTAATAGTTGGGGTCAAAACCAATTTCTTCTACTAAATTACGCATGATTTCAAGCTGGTCTTGATCTTCCTCAGAAAAAGTAATAGATTTAAAGACCTTACGGTTGATAAAACGTTGGGAAAGGTCGGCTAGAATCTTGTCTGTACTAGTCATCCAGAGTTGGAAATAAGTATTCATAACCCCGTCGTCAAGTGCAAGATAGTCAGATAAGGTTACCTTCTTCTCAAAAAATGGCAGTAGATGTGGGGATGTAAGGGCAAAGAAGTCCTTATTTTCAGGATAGAGCTCCTTAGCACGTTTGAGAAGATTTTGCAGAAGGACTTCCATGGCGCGTGTGGCTGGGTGGAAATAAACCTGCATATACATCTGGTAACGACTGAGTACATAATCCTCGATCGCATGCATCCCATTACGCTGAAAGGCAATGCCATTTTCAACAGGACGAATGACACGAAGAATACGTGTCAGATCAAACTGGCCATAAAAAGCACCGGTGAAGTAGGAGTCGCGAAGGAGATAGTCCATACGGTCTGCATCAATCTGACTAGAAATGAGCTGAACCACTTGTTTGTTTGGATAAGTGTGATCGATAACGCTGGCTACTTTTTTTGGAAAGTCCGGTGCAACCTGCAAAAGGACCTGATGAATCTCTGTATCAGGGCTTTGGATAATTTCCTGGGTAATTGCCTCATGGTCGGTGTCAAAGAGATTTTCAAAAGTATGAGAGTAGGCACCGTGTCCGAGATCATGTAGAAGAGCCGCAGTCATGGTTAATAGTGACTCGTTAGAATCCCATTCCTCAGGATATTTCTCCTCAAAAATCTCAGTGATTTGACGGGCAATTTCGTAGACACCCAAACAGTGAGAAAAACGACTATGCTCTCCACCATGGAAAGTATAGCTAGATGTCCCAAGCTGTTTGATGCGACGGAGCCGCTGAAATTCTTTGGTATTTATCAGGTCATAAATGACTTGATTATTAACGTGGATATAGTTGTGAACTGGGTCACGAAATACTTTTTCATTCATAAGACCATTATAGCAAATTCCTTGCCTTTTTGGTAAAATAGTAGGGATAAGTGAAAAGAAAGAAGAATAGTTGTGAAGATTAGAATGAGAAATACCATCAAGTTCGATGAACAATTGGAAGTAATCGACCAACTTTATGATGTTGAATTACGGGAAAAGGGCGATTTTTCCTATCTCCTTTTTTACAATGAAGACCAAGAAAAAGTAGTTTTGAAATTTAATGGTGAGGAACTGGTCATGACACGTTTCTCAAATCCTAAGACCATCATGCGTTTTCTCAAGGATTCTGATAGTTTAGCCTATATTCCGACACCTATGGGACTGCAGGAGTTTATCATTCAAACAAGCCACTATGAAGTTGGTGAAGAGAAGATTGAACTAGCCTACCAACTACAAAACAAAGAAGGTGTTCCATTTGCCAACTACCGTTTAGAAATTACTTGGGGATAAGAAAAAGAGGCTGGGACAAAAGTCCTAGCCTCTCAATTGTCTTTGGAGTGTCGAGCAAGACGCAGTGGTTGAGTAGGCTCTACTACGCTGATTTTATCAGCTTTTACAGCCCTACTCAACTGTGCGGAGGTGGGACGACGAAATCGAATTCTAACGAATTACCGATTTCTGTCCCACTCTCATTTGATATACAGTTCCTGATTTTTCAAGACGATTTCACGTACACTTGCAAATTTCTTCAGTTTTTTAAGCTCTTCTGGATGGGTGACAAGAGTGATGACATAGCCTTCTTTACCCATGCGTCCTGTACGACCCGCACGGTGAGTGTAAGTTTCCGTGTCTCTAGGGACGTCAAAGTTAATCACGCATTCCAAGCTATCAATGTCGATACCACGAGCGAGAAGGTCTGTCGCAAGAAGTAGTGTCAGTTGATTATCTTTGAATTTTTCTAGAATAACTTTTCTAAATTTAACGTTGACATCGCTAGCTAGCGAAACTGCTAAAACATCACGATATTGTAATTTTTCCTCGGCGCTTCCAAGGTCAGACAAGCTGTTAAAGAAGACAAGACCACGGAAATCTTCAACCTGTGCCAGTTTACGAAGCATATCTACTCTGTGACGTTGGTCTACTTGCATGTAGAAGTGTTGAATATTGTCTAACTTTTGGTCTGATAGATCAATGATGCGCGTGTTAGGTGCAATCTTATCTTGGTCAAATTTGGTAGTGGCACTCATGTAAATAAGTTGATGGTCACGAGGTGCGTGGTGGGTAATCTTTTCTACAAAGTGGATTTGAGAATCATCTAGCAACTGGTCGAATTCATCAAGAATGATTGTTTCCACGTTCATCATCTTGATTTTTTTCAATTTAATGAGTTCGAAGATACGACCGGGAGTTCCGATCAAAATTTCTGGTCCTTTTTTAAGTCGTTCAATTTGGCGTTTCTGGCTCGAACCGGATAGAAATAGCTGAGCTGTTAATCCGATGGCCTCACCCCAGGTTTTAGTGACTTCAAAAATCTGACCAGCCAGTTCAGTATTTGGTGCTAAAATCAATAATTGTTGGGCTTTTTTCTTTTGCAGTTTGAGAAGACTAGGTAGGAGATAGGCTAAAGTCTTCCCTGTACCAGTTGGACTGACTCCAAGTAGGTTTTTACCTTCTGTTATAGGTTCAAAAAGTTGAATTTGAATGGGAGTAAATTCTTGGAATCCCAGTTGATCAATCAATTCTTGCCATTCGGTAGGTAGTTTGGTTTTCATTTTTCTGCCTCAAATCTAATGCCAGCATTCTGGCGCATGGTGTAAAGTAGGTTGTGGACGTGTGTCGCATCATCAATCCAAGATTGGTAGAGAGTTTGCTCTGGTTGTTTAATCATGTTTGCAAAAGCAGCAACTTCCTCAGTCATGGTGTGAGGAGCCTGCTGGATAGCTAGATGTGTTTCATTACATTGATGATCTTTAAAAATAGCTGATTGGACATGCTCGATTGTATTAAGTGTCAAGGTTCCATCAGCAGTATAAATCTCACAAGGAAGATTAGAAGTGATATTCTTTCCTGCTTTGATATGCACTTGATAGTCAGGATAGTAGAGCATGCCATCCCCATTTAAATCAATGCTATTATCTAGTTTCTGAGCTTGATAGGTTGCATGAGTCGGTTTTCCAAATAAGCGAACAGCTGCATAAATAGGATAAATACCAAGATCCATAAGAGCACCACCAGCAAAACGGTCTGAAAAAACGTTAGGAGTATCGCCAGCAAGTAGGTTAGGCATCTTAGAAGAATATTTAGCGAAGTTAAAGTCTGCACCAAGAATTTGTTTGTTCGCAAGAAAGTCTTTGATTGTGGCAAAAGCATCTTCATGATAGTTACGTGCTGCTTCAAAGATAAAACATTTATTATCTTTAGCCGTTTGAACTAATTCCTGCCATTCTTGTGGTTGAGTGACAGCTGGTTTTTCAAGGATAACATGTTTGCCAGCAGATAAAGCCATCTTTGCTTGACTAAAATGCAGAGAATTCGGACTAGCAATGTATACCACATCGAATGAATCATAAAAGAAATCATTTAGCTGATCAAATAGCTTAACGCCTTGATACTGTTCAACAAACTTTTCTGCGGTTTCTATTTTTCTAGAATAGACTGCACCCAGTTGAAATTCCCCGCTAGTATGGGCAGCCTCTAGAAAATGATGGCTGATTGAACTAGTTCCTATGATACCAAGTTTTAGCATAGTTACTCCTTTTCCACAAGTAATGATTGATTTCATTATATCATAGAAAGAGCCAACTCGTTACCTTGAGATAATTCTTTTGCTTTGATACTTCGAAATTTCTAGAAAAAATGGTACAATAGTTACAGTAAATTTAGGAGTTTAGTATGAGATTATTACCTATGAGAAAAATTTCTCGTCATTCAAAAAGATTGGCGCTTTTTTTGACTTTTTGCGCAGGTTATGTCGATGCCTATACGTTTATTGTAAGAGGAAATACCTTAGTTGCTGGGCAAACGGGGAATGTGGTATTTCTATCAGTCGGAATCGTTCAGAGAAATTTGGCTGATGCTGAAATAAAGATATTGACACTTTTATCTTTCATGTTAGGCGTTTTTATGTTGACGATTTACAAGGAAAAACTTCGCATTGTTAAAAAACCCATTCTATCACTTGTTCCATTAGCTATTTTATCATTGATAATCGGCTTTATTCCATTGAGTGTTGATAACATGTTTATTGTTCCGCCTTTGGCTTTTTGTATGGGTCTCGTTACAACAGCTTTTGGAGAGGTTTCTGGAATTGCCTATAACAATGCCTTTATGACGGGAAATATCAAACGCACCATGTTAGCTTTTGGTGAATACGTCCGGACCAAGCATACAGCCTTTTTAATGGAGGGATTGATTTTTGTGAGCCTACTTGTTAGTTTCGTTCTAGGAGTAGTATTTTCAGCTTACTTAACGATTATCTTCAGCGAAAAAACGATTTTAGGTGTCCCCGTCATGATGAGTATTTTTTATCTAAGTATGGTTTTATCTTCTTTGCAAAAAAAGTCTGATAAAAGGCTGAATTTTGAGTGAAAATACTTGTCAAAAATTTGGAATCATGCTATACTTGTAGAGTTGACTATGCACAGTCCTGTGCAACCGCACGATCATCGTTGCTTGATTCATCAAGTTTAAGTGGTTCGTCCCACGATGCTAGGCGAGTCTTCACAAAAATTCGGGGAAACCCAAAAAATCATAGGAGGTGCATAATGAGCACATACGCAATTATCAAAACTGGCGGAAAACAAGTTAAAGTTGAAGTTGGTCAAGCAGTTTACGTTGAAAAATTGAACGTTGAAGCTGGTCAAGAAGTTACTTTTAACGAAGTTGTTCTTGTTGGTGGTGAAAACACTGTTGTCGGAACTCCACTTGTTGCTGGAGCTACTGTTGTTGGAACTGTTGAAAAACAAGGAAAACAAAAGAAAGTTGTTACTTACAAGTACAAACCTAAAAAAGGTAGCCACCGTAAACAAGGTCACCGTCAACCATATACTAAAGTTGTCATCAACGCAATCAACGCTTAATTTTAAGGAGAACACATGATACAAGCAGTCTTTGAGAGAGCCGAAGATGGCGAGCTGAGGAGTGCGGAGATTACTGGACACGCCGAGAGTGGCGAATACGGCCTAGATGTCGTGTGTGCATCGGTTTCTACGCTTGCCATTAACTTTATCAATTCCATTGAAAAATTTGCAGGCTATGAACCAATCTTAGAATTAAACGAAGATGAAGGTGGCTATCTGATGGTTGAAATTCCAAAAGATCTTCCTTCTCACCAGAGAGAAATGACACAATTATTCTTTGAATCATTTTTCTTAGGTATGGCAAACTTGTCGGAGAACTCTTCTGAGTTCGTCCAAACCAGAGTTATCACAGAAAACTAACACGGAGGAAAACATTATGTTAAAAATGACTCTTAACAACTTGCAACTTTTCGCCCACAAAAAAGGTGGAGGTTCTACATCAAACGGACGCGATTCACAAGCTAAACGTCTTGGAGCTAAAGCAGCTGACGGACAAACTGTAACTGGTGGATCAATCCTTTACCGTCAACGTGGTACACACATCTATCCAGGTGTAAACGTTGGACGTGGTGGAGACGATACTTTGTTCGCTAAAGTTGAAGGCGTAGTACGTTTCGAACGTAAAGGTCGCGATAAGAAGCAAGTTTCTGTTTACCCAATCGCTAAATAAGCATTAAAAAAGGCTTTCCAAAAATCTTGGAAAGCCTTTTTTTCTTGAACAATATTAGTATCAGTTATTTTTAAAGTTTACTTGAGAAACTGTTTTAAATCAATAAAATCTTAAGGAGCTTATTTGATTTATTATGATAGATAATAAGAAGGAAATATGGTATAATATAGGGTGAGACCTTATGAATAAATAGTGAAAGAGTATATAAAAAATAATGAAAAAAATAGTCATTAACGGTGGACGTCCATTAAAGGGTGAGATAACCATTAGCGGAGCAAAGAATAGTGTAGTTGCTCTGATTCCTGCTATTATTTTATCAGATGATGTAGTTATTTTGGATTGTGTTCCAGATATCTCCGATGTCGCTAGTTTGGTTGATATTATGGAAATTATGGGTGCGAGTGTTAAGCGCTATGATGACGTTCTAGAAATTGATCCTCGTGGTGTTCAAAATAAACCAATGCCATACGGTAAGATTAACAGCCTTCGCGCATCCTATTATTTCTACGGTAGTCTTCTTGGACGTTTTGGTGAAGCAACAGTAGGTTTGCCTGGTGGATGTGACTTGGGTCCTCGTCCTATTGACTTGCACTTGAAAGCTTTTGAAGCTATGGGTGCTAAGACAACCTATGAGGGAGACAATATGAATCTCTCAACTAATGGTTCTAAGTTACAGGGTGCTAGTATTTATATGGATACTGTAAGTGTAGGAGCAACTATTAATACGATGCTTGCAGCAGTAAAAGCTCAAGGACGTACAGTCATTGAAAATGCTGCTCGAGAGCCTGAAATTATTGATGTAGCTACTTTGTTAAATAATATGGGAGCTCATATTCGTGGTGCAGGTACGGATATGATTACTATCGATGGTGTTGAATCTCTACACGGCACACGTCATCAAGTTATTCCAGATCGTATCGAAGCTGGTACTTATATTTCTTTAGCTGCTGCTGTTGGACAAGGAATTCTTATTAACAATGTACTTTATGAACATTTAGAAGGTTTCATTGCGAAACTTGAAGAAATGGGTGTTCATATGACTGTTTCTGAAGATAGTATCTTTGTTGAAGAGCAGAAAAATCTAAAAGCTGTTAATATTAAGACTGCTCCATATCCAGGATTTGCTACAGACCTTCAACAACCGATTACACCACTTTTGTTGAAAGCAGAAGGACGAGGGACACTGATTGATACCATTTATGAAAAACGTGTGAACCATGTCTTTGAATTAGCTAAAATGAACGCAGATATTACAACGACTAATGATCACATTATATATAAGGGTGGTAATTCTTTACACGGTGCAAGTGTAAGAGCGACTGACTTACGTGCAGGTGCAGCCTTGGTTATTGCTGGATTAATGGCTGAAGGTAGAACAGAAATTACTAGTGTCGAGTTCATCCTACGAGGCTACTCAAATATTATTGAGAAATTACGTAAGCTTGGAGCAGATATTGAGCTAATCGAAGATTAGCCATTTTGAGGAACACAATGAATATCTGGACGAAATTAGCAATGTATTCTTTCTATGAGACGGAACGTTTGTATTTCCGTCCATTCTTTTTTACGGATGTAGATGACTTTCATGCCCTAGCATCAGACCCTGAAAATCTCCAATTTATTTTTCCTACGCAAGCCAGCATTGAGGAAAGTCAATATGCTCTTGCTAACTACTTTATGAAATCACCCTTGGGAATTTGGGCGATTTGTGATAAGAAAGCACAGAAGATGATTGGAGCCATCAAGTTTGAAAAGCTGGATGAAATCCGTAAAGAAGCAGAAATTGGCTATTTTTTAAGGAAAGACTATTGGTCTCAGGGATATATGACTGAAGCAGTTACCAAATTACGCGATTTGTCTATGGAACAGTTTGAATTAAAACAACTTTCTATTGTGACGCATTTAGAGAATAGTGCTAGTCAAAAGGTTGCACAAAAATCAGGCTTCGTTCTATATCGCCGTTTCAAGGGTAGTGATCGATATACTCGTAAGATGCGGGATTATCTAGAATTTCGCTATACAAAAGGAGAGCTAAATGAGTAAACACCAAGAAATTTTAGCTTATTTAGAAGAATTACCAGTCGGAAAACGGGTCAGTGTTCGAAGTATTTCAAATAGGCTGGGAGTGAGTGATGGTACAGCTTATCGTGCTATCAAAGAAGCTGAAAATAGAGGATTGGTTGAAACACGTCCTCGAAGTGGAACTGTCCGTGTCAAGTCCAAAAAAGTTGCCATTGAGAGATTAACCTTTGCAGAAATAGCAGAAGTCACTGGTTCAGAAGTTTTAGCTGGCCAAGCAGGTTTGGAGAGAGAATTCAGTAAATTCTCCATTGGAGCCATGACAGAAAAGAATATTCTTTCTTATCTTCATGATGGCGGTCTACTTATTGTCGGTGACAGAACACGAATCCAATTATTGGCACTTGAAAATGAAAATGCTGTCTTGGTAACAGGTGGATTTGAAGTTCATAAAGATGTTTTGGATGCCGCTAATAAGAAAAATATCCCAGTGTTACGCAGTAAACATGACACATTTACCATTGCAACCATGATTAACCGAGCTTTGTCAAATGTTCAAATAAAGACGGATATTTTAACTGTTGAAAAAATCTATCGTACTTGTCATGAATATGGTTTTTTACAAGAAACGGATACTGTAAAAGATTATTTAGATTTAGTTCGTAAGAATAGAAGTAGTCGATTCCCTGTTATCAATCAGCACAAGGTTGTTGTGGGTGTCGTGACCATGCGTGATGCTGGAGATAAATCACCAGGGACTACCATTGATAAGGTTATGACAAGAACGGTCTATATGACAGGCTTAGCAACGAATATTGCTAACGTGAGCCAGAGAATGATTGCTGAAGATTTTGAAATGGTACCTGTTGTACGGAGCAATCAAACCTTGCTTGGTGTCATTACTAGACGTGATGTTATGGAAAAAATGAGTCGTTCTCAGGTCTCAACTTTACCAACCTTTTCAGAACAGATTGGACAGAAGCTATCTTATCATCATGATGAAGTTGTTATTACAGTCGAACCCTTTATGTTAGAAAAAAATGGTGTTCTGGCTAATGGTGTTCTTTCAGAAATCTTGACTCATATGACGCAAGACTTGGTCGTTAATAGCGGGCGTAACCTCATCATTGAACAAATGTTGATTTACTTCTTACAGGCTGTTCAGATTGATGATGTTCTACGGATTCAAGCTAGAATTATTCATCATACGAGACGATCGGCTATTATTGATTATGACATTTATCTTAATCATCAAATTGTATCAAAAGCAAATGTAACTGTAAAAATTAATTAGAATCTAGGAGTAAACATGATTACATTAAAATCAGCTAGAGAAATTGAAGCTATGGATAAGGCCGGTGATTTTCTTGCAAGCATTCACATTGGCTTGCGTGATATCATCAAGCCAGGTGTTGATATGTGGGAAGTAGAAGAGTATGTTCGCCGTCGTTGTAAAGAAGAGAATTTTCTTCCACTACAGATTGGTGTTGATGGAGCAATGATGGACTATCCATATGCAACCTGCTGTTCGCTCAATGACGAAGTAGCACACGCCTTCCCTCGTCATTATATCCTCAAAGAGGGTGACCTTCTCAAGGTTGACATGGTTCTTGGTGGGCCAATCGCGAAGTCTGACCTCAATGTTTCTAAACTCAATTTTAACAACGTTGAGCAGATGAAAAAATATACTCAAAACTTTACGGGTGGCTTAGCTGATTCTTGTTGGGCATACGCAGTTGGCAAACCATCAGAAGAAGTTAAAAACTTGATGGACGTTACCAAGGAAGCTATGTACATCGGCATTGAAAAAGCTGTTGTTGGTAACCGAATTGGTGATATTGGTGCAGCGATTCAAGAATATGCTGAAAGTCGTGGATACGGCGTTGTTCGAGATCTTGTAGGACACGGTGTTGGACCAACCATGCATGAAGAGCCAATGGTTCCTAACTATGGTGTAGCTGGTCGTGGTCTCCGACTTCGTGAAGGTATGGTTTTGACAATCGAACCTATGATTAATACAGGTGATTGGGAAATCGATACAGATATGAAGACAGGTTGGGCTCACAAAACTATAGACGGTGGTCTATCATGTCAGTATGAGCACCAGTTTGTTATTACCAAGGATGGACCTGTAATCTTGACAAGTCAAGGTGAAGAGGGAACTTATTAATAAAAAAGGGAGCTGAGCTCCTTTTTTTATTCGTTAAAGTTGAAATCAAATTTGCGTAGCAGATATCTTACAAACGTTTTCTTTTATAGTAAAATAAAAGATGACTATATGAAAGAAGGTTCTTAATTGGAAAGTATTATATTTTTTATCTCTGTATTTTTAGCTGGTATCTTGTCATTCTTTTCTCCCTGTATATTTCCTTTGTTACCAGTCTATGCAGGTGTTTTGTTAGATGATCAAGAGCAGTCAAAAACATTTCGGTTTTTAGGTAAAGATGTTGGCTGGTCAGGATTAATTCGGACATTCTGTTTTATCGCAGGTATCTCTCTAATTTTCTTTATTCTAGGGTTTGGAGCAGGATTTCTCGGCAACTTACTCTATGCTGATTGGTTTCGTTATGTTATGGGTGGTATTATTATCATACTAGGCTTACATCAGATGGAAATCCTTCATTTACGAAAATTAGAGTTCCAAAAAACAGTAACATTTAATCAAAAACAGTCTAGTAAATATCTATCAGCCTTTCTATTAGGTATTAGCTTCAGCTTTGGTTGGACTCCATGTATTGGTCCAGTTTTAAGTTCAGTTTTAGCATTAGCAGCCTCAGGAGGAAATGGAGCTCTTCAAGGGGCCTTATTAACCCTAATTTATACTCTTGGAATGGCGCTTCCATTTTTAGTATTGGCCTTGGCATCAGGTCTCATCATGCCTTATTTTAGTAGAATTAAATCTCACCTACTCTTACTGAAAAGAATTGGTGGTTTACTAATTATTCTCATGGGAATTTTATTAATGTTGGGACAGTTAAATGTCTTATCTGGAATATTAGGATAAAAGGAGTTATCTATGAAAAAAATAATCTATTTTGGACTTAGTTTCTTATCTATCTTTCTTTTGATTGCTTGTGGCAAGGAAGAGAAGGAATCAAGTCAGGAAAATCAAACGACTCAAACACAGCAGCAAGCAAGTGTAAAACAAGTGGCTGTAGGAGTCGAAGCACCAGATTTTACCCTCCAATCGATGGATGGAAAAGAAGTCAAACTATCTGATTTTAAAGGTAAAAAAGTTTATCTAAAATTCTGGGCTTCTTGGTGCGGACCATGTAAAAAAAGTATGCCAGAACTAATGGAACTTGCTGCAAAAGAAGATCGCGATTTCGAAATATTATCTGTTATTGCACCAGGCCTTCAAGGTGAAAAAACCATAGACCAATTTCCAAAATGGTTTGAGGAACAAGGATATAAGGATATACCTGTCTTGTATGATACCCAGGGAACAACCTTCCAAGCTTATCAGATTCGAAGTATCCCAACAGAATATCTAATTGATTCAAACGGTAAAATTGCTAAGATTCAGTTAGGTGCGATTAGCAATGCAGATGCAGAAGCAGCGTTTGCACAAATGGATTAACGTTATAAAAAAATGTCTAGATTGTTTTGTCTAGACATTTCTTTTTTTAAAAATTTAATTGAATTAGTTTTTAGAAGCAGCTTGGAATTCTGGGTTTTTCCATGCTTCGTCAATAATTTCTTGTAATTCACGAGCAGAAAGTTGCATTTTTTGAGTTTCAGCGTCGTTCAATGGGATGTTAACTGGGCGAACGATACCATGCGCACCAACGATAGCTGGTTGACCGATAAAGACGTTTTCAACTCCGTATTGTCCTTCTTGGAAGACTGAAAGTGGAAGAACCGCATTTTCATCATCAAGGATAGCTTTTGTGATACGAGCAAGAGCAACTGCGATACCGTAGTATGTAGCACCTTTTTTGTTGATGATTGAGTAAGCAGCGTCACGAACTGAGATGAAGAGCTCAACAAGATCTGCTTCATTCAAGTCACGGTTAGCTTGTAACCATTGTTCCAATTTAACACCGGCAACGTTAGCGTGTGACCAAACTGCAAATTCAGAGTCACCGTGCTCACCCATGATGTAAGCGTGAACTGAACGAGCATCAACACCAATAGTTTCAGCAAGTGCTTGACGGAAACGAGCTGAGTCAAGTGAAGTACCTGAACCGATAACACGTTCTTTAGGGAATCCTGAGAATTTCCAAGTTGAGTAAGTTAAAATGTCAACTGGGTTAGCAGCAACAAGGAAGATACCGTCAAAACCAGACGCAACAACTTGTTCAACGATTGATTTGTTGATAGCAAGGTTTTTGCCAACAAGATCAAGACGAGTTTCACCTGGTTTTTGTGGAGCACCAGCAGTGATTACTACAAGGTCCGCATCCGCACAGTCTTCATACTTAGCAGCATAAATTTTCTTAGGCGAAGTAAAAGCAAGCGCGTGGCTAAGGTCTTCAGCATCACCAACTGCTTTTTCAAACAATTGAGGAATTTCAATGATACCAAGTTCTTGGGCAATACCTTGGTTAACAAGAGCGAAAGCGTAAGAAGAACCTACGGCACCGTCACCAACGAGGATAACTTTTTTGTGTTGTTTAGTAACTGTCATTTGTCTAAACATCTCCTTTGTTTTATTCAGGGGGATTCCCCATTTGATTTCATTCTATCACTTTTGCTAAGCTTTGTCACGGATATACCTTCGGGATAAATATGTAAACGTTTTACACGTGTTGTTAGACTGTAAAATAGTCCAAACTATGGTATAATATATCTAGTTACTAATAGTGAAATGAGGCATTTTTTAATGCAAGATAAAAATCTAGTGAATGTCAATCTGACAAAGGAGATGAAGACTAGCTTTATCGACTACGCCATGAGTGTAATCGTATCGCGTGCTCTTCCTGATGTTCGTGATGGGTTGAAACCTGTTCATCGTCGTATTTTGTACGGAATGAATGAATTAGGAGTTACGCCTGATAAACCTCATAAGAAATCTGCCCGTATTACAGGGGACGTAATGGGTAAATACCACCCACACGGGGATTCATCTATCTATGAAGCTATGGTTCGTATGGCTCAATGGTGGAGCTACCGCTACATGCTTGTAGATGGGCACGGTAACTTTGGTTCTATGGACGGTGATGGCGCTGCCGCGCAACGTTATACCGAAGCACGTATGAGTAAGATTGCTCTTGAAATGCTTCGCGATATCAATAAAAATACCGTTGATTTTGTTGATAACTATGATGCCAACGAGCGTGAACCGGTTGTTTTACCAGCTCGTTTCCCAAATCTATTGGTCAATGGTGCCACAGGTATTGCCGTTGGTATGGCGACCAATATTCCACCTCATAATTTGGGTGAAACCATTGATGCTGTTAAACTCGTCATGGATAATCCTGAAGTTACAACCAAAGATTTGATGGAAGTTTTGCCTGGTCCAGACTTCCCAACTGGTGCCCTAGTTATGGGTAAATCAGGTATTCATAAGGCGTATGAGACTGGTAAGGGATCTATTGTTCTTCGTTCTCGTACGGAAATTGAAGAAACTAAAACGGGTCGCGAACGTATCGTTGTTACTGAATTTCCATATATGGTCAACAAAACCAAAGTACATGAACATATTGTGCGCTTAGTTCAGGAAAAACGTATCGAGGGAATTACTGCTGTTCGTGATGAATCTAACCGTGAAGGTGTTCGCTTTGTTATTGAAGTTAGACGCGACGCATCAGCTAATGTTATTTTGAACAACTTATTCAAGATGACTCAGATGCAGACTAGCTTTGGTTTTAACATGCTTGCTATCCAAAATGGTGTTCCAAAGATTTTATCGCTTCGCCAAATCTTGGATGCATACATTGAGCACCAAAAAGAAGTTGTGACTCGTCGTACTCAATTTGATAAAGAGAAAGCCGAAGCACGTGCACATATCTTGGAAGGTTTGCTGATTGCACTAGACCACATCGACGAAGTTATTCGTATTATCCGTGCCAGTGAAACTGATGAAGAGGCTCAAGCAGAATTGATGAGCAAGTTCAAGCTTTCTGAACGTCAAAGTCAAGCAATCCTAGACATGCGTCTCCGTCGTTTGACAGGTTTGGAACGTGATAAGATTCAGTCAGAGTATGACGAATTGATTGCTTTGATTTCTGATTTAACTGATATTCTTGCAAAACCAGAACGCGTAGCACAAATCATCAAAGAAGAATTGGATGAAGTCAAACGGAAGTTTGGAGATAAACGCCGTACTGAGTTGATGGTTGGTGAAGTCTTGACACTTGAAGATGAAGACTTGATTGAAGAGTCTGATGTTCTCATCACTTTATCAAATAAAGGTTACATTAAACGTTTGGACCAAGACGAGTTCACCGCTCAAAAACGTGGTGGACGTGGTGTTCAAGGTACTGGTGTTAAGGATGATGACTTTGTCAGGGAGTTGGTTTCTACCAGCACCCATGATCACTTGCTCTTCTTTACCAACAAAGGTCGTGCCTATCGTTTGAAAGGTTATGAAATCCCAGAATATGGTCGTACAGCCAAAGGTTTGCCTGTTGTTAACCTTTTGAAACTAGATGAAGGTGAAAGTATCCAAACCATTATTAACGTCGAATCAGAACGTAGTGATGATGCGTATCTCTTCTTTACTACAAGAGCTGGTATTGTTAAGAGAACTAGCGTCAAAGAATTTGCCAACATTCGTCAAAATGGTCTAAAAGCCTTGAATTTGAAAGATGGGGACGAATTGATTAATGTCCTTCTTACTCAAGAAGATACAGATATCATCATCGGAACTAAATTAGGTTATGCAGTTCGTTTCAATCAGTCTTCAGTTCGTAGTATGAGTCGTAGTGCTACTGGTGTTAAAGGGGTAAATCTTCGTGAAGGAGATGCTGTAGTTGGAGCTAGAGTGATTACAGACCAAGATGAAGTCCTTATTATCACCGAAAAAGGATACGGTAAACGTACAGTTGCCACAGAATATCCAACTAAAGGTCGTGCTGGTAAAGGTATGAAAACCGCTAAGATTACTGATAAAAATGGTCACCTTGCAGGCCTTCTCACAGTAAAAGGCGATGAAGACTTGATGGTTATCACAGATACCGGTGTCATGATTCGTACAAATGTTGCCAATATTTCTCAAACTGGACGTTCAACCATGGGAGTTAAGGTTATGCGTCTAGATGAGAACGCTAAGATTGTAACCTTTACAACAGTTGCGGCAGCTGAGAAAGAAGAAGTTGGGACAGAAAACGAAACAGAAAGTGAAGAATAATGTCTCAAAAAAGAATAAAAAGTAAAAAAAATAAGCGTAAGAATCTGCTGATTAATATTTTGGCTGGATTTCTAATCCTTTTGTCTCTAGCTTTGATTTTTAATTCGAAGATACGAGATGTAATTATGATTTGGAATACCAATAAATATCAAGTAAGTCAGGTTTCAAAAGAGGAAATTGAGGAAAATAAAACTGCTAGTGGAAATTTTGATTTTGACTCTGTAAAATCCTTATCTTCAGAGGCAGTACTTTCAGCTCAGTGGAATTCCCAACAACTTCCAGTGATTGGGGGTATTTCTATTCCAGAACTTGAAATGAATTTGCCTATTTTTAAGGGGCTGGATAATGTGAACCTGTTCTATGGTGCTGGAACCATGAAAGCTAATCAGGTTATGGGGCAGGGAAATTATTCATTGGCAAGTCACCGGATTTTTACTGGTAAAGATGCAGATCAGAAGCTATTTTCACCCTTAGCACGTGCTACTAATGGAATGTTCATTTATCTAACAGATAAAGAAAAAGTTTATAAATATGAAATAGTAGAAGTTAATAAGGTAACTCCAGATCGCATCGATGTTATTGAAGACAGAGAAGGGATTGACGAGCTGACTTTGGTAACCTGTGAAGATGCTAACGCTACAGAACGGATAATTGTTAAAGCAAATTTGAAGGAAGTTAAAGACTATTTAGAAGCTTCTCCAGAAATATTGCAATCATTTACTAAACCATATAAACAATTTTATGAATAGTAGAAAAGTTCGCTAGCGATAGCGAGCTTTTTCTTGTCAATTTCAGAAAATAGATAAGGTAAAGACTTTTCAATTTTTCTAAAAAGTAGTATAATGTTTCTATTATAGAAATTTTTAGAAAATTCCAAAAGAGGTTTGTTATGGGATATACAGTTGCTGTTGTTGGTGCTACAGGTGCCGTTGGTGCTCAAATGATCAAAATGTTGGAAGAATCAACTCTTCCAATTGATAAGATTCGCTACTTGGCGTCTGCACGTTCTGCGGGAAAAGTTTTGCAATTCAAAGGGCAAGATGTGACGATTGAAGAAACGACAGAAGATGCTTTTGAAGGCGTTGATATCGCACTTTTCTCAGCTGGTGGATCTACCTCTGCTAAATATGCACCATACGCTGTTAAAGCAGGAGCAGTAGTAGTAGATAACACTTCTTATTTCCGTCAAAACCAAGATGTACCTTTGGTTGTACCCGAGGTCAATGCACATGCGCTTGATACCCATAATGGAATCATCGCCTGCCCTAACTGTTCAACCATCCAAATGATGGTGGCTCTTGAACCCGTTCGTCAAAAATGGGGCTTGGACCGTATCATCGTTTCAACTTACCAGGCTGTTTCAGGAGCTGGTATGGGTGCTATTCTTGAAACCCAACGTGAACTTCGTGAAGTCTTGAATGACGGCGTAAATCCACGTGATTTGCATGCGGAAATCTTACCATCAGGTGGCGATAAGAAACACTATCCAATTGCTTTTAATGCTCTTCCTCAAATTGATGTCTTCACTGATAATGACTACACTTACGAAGAGATGAAGATGACTAAGGAAACTAAGAAAATCATGGAAGATGATAGCATTGCAGTTTCAGCAACATGTGTTCGTATTCCTGTTTTGTCAGCCCACTCTGAGTCAGTTTATATCGAAACAAAAGAAGTAGCACCAATCGAAGAAGTAAAAGCAGCCATTGCGGCCTTCCCAGGAGCTGTTCTAGAAGACGATGTTGCCCACCAAATTTACCCACAAGCTGTTAATGCTGTCGGTTCACGTGATACATTTGTTGGACGTATCCGTAAAGACTTGGATGCAGAAAAAGGGATCCATATGTGGGTAGTCTCTGATAACCTTCTTAAAGGTGCAGCATGGAACTCAGTACAAATTGCTGAGACTTTACATGAACGTGGCTTGGTTCGTCCAACTGCAGAATTAAAATTTGAATTGAAATAGGGAGCAAAACAGAAATCAGTAACTCGAAGAGTTTGATTTCGTAGTTTTGCCCCCGCACAGTTGATTAGGAAGTAGGAATGTTGTAAACATGAGTAGTTCCAATCAACCACTGCGTTACGATTCAGAAATCAGTAACTCGAAGAGTTTGATTTCACCTTAGCTATCTAACGAATCTACTTATTTTACTTACAGAACAGGAGGCAAAGGCAAGTATGCCCCAGCCTCTTTCTTATAGAGAAAGGTTTTCCAATGTCTTATCAAGATTTAAAAGATTGTAAAATTATTACGGCCTTTATTACTCCTTTTCATGAAGATGGCTCTATTAATTTTGATGCCATTCCAAAATTGATTGAACATTTATTGGCACATCATACAGACGGAATACTCTTGGCGGGTACGACAGCTGAAAGTCCGACTCTTACTCACGATGAGGAGTTACAGTTGTTTGCAGCTGTTCAGAAGGTTGTTAATGGACGTGTTCCCTTAATCGCTGGTGTTGGTACTAATGATACACGCGACTCTATTGAGTTCGTCAAAGAAGTGGCAGAATTTGGCGGTTTTGCAGCTGGTCTTGCTATTGTTCCTTACTATAATAAACCATCCCAAGAAGGTATGTACCAGCACTTTAAAGCTATTGCAGACGCTTCTGATTTACCAATTATTATCTATAATATTCCGGGTCGTGTAGTAGTTGAATTGACGCCTGAGACCTTGCTTCGCCTAGCAGAACATCCAAACATCATTGGTGTCAAAGAATGTACCAGTCTTGCGAATATGGCCTATTTGATTGAGCATAAACCAGAAGAATTCTTGGTATACACAGGTGAAGATGGAGATGCTTTCCATGCAATGAATTTGGGAGCAGATGGTGTTATCTCAGTTGCTTCTCATACTAATGGTGATGAAATGCATGAAATGTTCACTGCGATTGAAGAGAGTGATATGAAAAAAGCAGCAGCTATTCAGCGTAAATTTATTCCTAAAGTTAATGCTCTATTCTCTTACCCGAGTCCGGCACCTGTTAAGGCAGTACTCAACTATATGGGATTCGAAGCTGGGCCTACTCGTCTACCTTTGGTTCCTGCGCCTGAAGAAGATGCCAGACGCATTATCAAGGTTGTTATTGATGGGGACTACGAAGCCACTAAGGCGACAGTCACTGGAGTTCTTCGTCCTGATTACTAACATCATAAACATAGATAGAAACTTCCTAACAAGTAAAATTGTTGGGAGTTTTTTTATTTTTCTACGAATAAATAAAGAGAGAGAATGACAAGGAGTTAATCATGAAAATTAAGATTGATAATTTTGAGATTTATAAGTTAAAGCAAGCAGGCTTAAGCAATCAGCAGGTCCTAAAGGTACTCCAATATGGAGAAATTTACGATCAAGAATTAACCTTAGAAACCATAGCGGAAGCATCAGAGTGTCGTAATCCAGTCGTTTTTATGGAGCGGTATCATAAACTGACTTTTGAAAGCATGGAACGCCTGCAGAAAGATTTTGAAAAGTTCCCATCATTTTCGATTTTGGACGATGTTTATCCCATTTCACTCAGTGAAATTTATGATGCACCTGTATTGCTTTTTTACAAAGGAGATCTCAATCTTTTAAAACTACCCAAGATTGCCGTTGTTGGTAGTCGCTCTTGTAGCCAAACAGGAACAAAGTCAGTCCGTAAAGTCATTGAGGAACTGGAAAATGAATTAGTTGTGGTGAGTGGACTTGCTAGAGGAATTGATACAGCAGCCCATATGTCTATTCTACAAACTGGGGGCAAAACGATTGGAATTATTGGAACTGGTTTAGATGTCTATTATCCACGCTCCAATAAACGACTTCAAGAATATATTGGAGAACATCATTTGCTTCTAAGCGAGTACGGTCCAGGAGAAGAACCTTTGAAATACCACTTTCCTGCACGAAATCGTATTATTGCGGGCTTATGTAGAGGAGTCATCGTTGCAGAAGCTAAAATGAGATCAGGAAGCTTAATCACTTGTGAGCGAGCAATGGAAGAAGGAAGAGATGTTTTTGCAATTCCAGGTTCCATTTTAGATGGTCGTTCAGATGGTTGTCACCATTTGATCCAAGAAGGAGCGAAGTTAGCAACTTGTGGGCAAGATATTCTTGCTGAGTTTGAGTTTTAATGAATAATATGATTTCATTTATCAAACTTTTCTTCTATTATATGGGTGTTATGTCTTGACAGGTTTTTAAAAATGGTTTACACTTTATAAAGTTTATTACTTTGAAAAGGTGTGATACTGTGGTAACGGCAACCAAAAAGAAAAAATCAACAAGTAAAAAAAATCTTGTAATCGTGGAATCGCCTGCTAAGGCGAAGACGATTGAAAAATATCTGGGACGCAATTATAAGGTTTTGGCCAGCGTGGGACATATCCGTGATTTGAAAAAGTCAAGTATGTCAGTCGACGTGGAAAATAATTACGAACCGCAATATATCAATATTCGCGGGAAAGGTCCTCTCATCAATGATCTGAAAAAAGAAGCTAAGAAAGCCGATAAAGTCTTTCTTGCAAGTGACCCGGACCGAGAAGGGGAGGCTATTTCATGGCATTTAGCGCATATTTTAGATCTAGACGAGAATGATACCAACCGTGTTGTTTTCAATGAGATTACCAAAGATGCAGTTAAGAATGCCTTTAAAGAACCTCGTAAAATCAATATGGATTTGGTCGATGCCCAGCAAGCACGTCGTGTTTTGGACCGCTTGGTAGGTTATTCTATTTCACCAATTCTTTGGAAGAAGGTCAAGAAGGGATTATCAGCTGGGCGTGTTCAGTCTGTTGCTCTTAAGCTAATCATTGATCGCGAAAATGAAATCAATGCCTTCCAACCAGAAGAATATTGGACGATTGATGGTGTCTTTAAAAAAGGTGCTAAGCAATTCCAAGCTTCTTTTTATGGAATGAATGGCAAGAAGATGAAGTTGACTACCAATGATGAAGTCAAAAAAGTTTTATCTCATTTGAACAGCAAGGATTTTACAGTTGATCAAGTAGATAAAAAGGAAAGAAAGCGCAATGCTCCTCTTCCATATACAACGTCTTCTATGCAGATGGATGCTGCTAACAAGATTAACTTCCGTACTCGAAAGACGATGATGGTTGCTCAGCAACTCTATGAAGGAATCAATATTGGTACAGGTGTCCAAGGTTTGATCACCTATATGCGTACGGATTCTACTCGTATCAGTCCAGTTGCTCAGAATGAAGCCGCTAGCTATATCAATGAACGTTTTGGTAGTAAGTATTCTAAACATGGTAGCAAGGTGAAAAATGCCTCTGGCGCTCAAGACGCCCACGAAGCTATTCGTCCTTCAAGTGTCTTTAATACACCTGAGAAAATTGCTAAGTATTTGGATAAAGACCAGCTAAAACTTTATACACTTATTTGGAACCGCTTTGTAGCGAGTCAAATGACTGGTGCAATTTTTGATACCATGGCTGTGAAACTGTCACAAAATGGTGTTCAATTCGCGGCGAATGGTAGTCAGGTTAAGTTTGATGGTTATTTAGCCATTTACAACGATTCTGATAAAAATAAGATGCTGCCTGATATGAAAGTAGGAGATGTGGTCAAACAGGTCAACAGCAAACCTGAACAGCATTTCACACAACCGCCTGCACGATATTCAGAAGCAACACTGATTAAAACTTTAGAAGAAAACGGAGTTGGACGTCCATCTACTTATGCTCCAACCATTGAAACAATCCAAAAACGTTACTATGTAAGACTTGCTTCTAAACGCTTTGAACCAACTGATCTAGGTCAAGTTGTTAACAAGCTGATTGTCGAATACTTCCCTGACATTGTAAATGTGAAATTTACCGCTGAAATGGAAGGTAAACTGGACGATGTTGAGGTCGGAAAAGAAGAGTGGCAACGGGTTATTGATGAATTTTACAAACCATTCTCTAAAGAGGTTGCAAAAGCTGAAGCAGAGATGGAAAAAATTCAAATCAAGGATGAGCCAGCTGGATTTGACTGTGAAGTTTGTGGCAGTCCTATGGTGATTAAGATTGGACGCTTCGGTAAGTTTTACGCATGTAGTAATTTTCCAGATTGTCGACATACGCAAGCTATTGTCAAAGAAGTCGGTGTTACATGTCCAAATTGTCATCAAGGGCAAATCATCGAACGCAAAACCAAACGTAATCGTATTTTCTATGGATGCAATCGTTATCCAGAATGTGAGTTTACCTCTTGGGATAAACCTGTTGGACGTGATTGTCCTAAATGTGGGCACTTCCTCATGGAGAAAAAAATCCGTGGTGGTGGGAAACAGATCGTATGTAGCAACGGTGACTACGAAGAAGAAAAGATTAAATAAAAATAATTAGGGCTGAAATGATAATTTCAGCTCTTTTTAATTTAAACTTGACAGATTTCATCTTTTTATGCTTAACTAGAAGAAGATTATTCTTACTTAGGAGTAGATATGCGCATCATTTATCTTAGCATTGGATTCATTTCATTAGCTTTGGCTATCGTTGGAGTTGCTTTGCCACTATTACCGACAACACCCTTTCTCTTGTTGTCTATTGCTTGTTTTTCAAAATCTTCTAAGCGGTTTGAAGATTGGCTCTATCATACCAAGCTCTATCAAACTTATGTTGCCGATTATAGAGAAACCAAGTCCATTGCGCGTGAACGGAAGAAGAAGATTATCGTATCGATTTATATTTTGATGGGAATTTCCATTTATTTCGCACCTCTTTTACCAGTAAAAATTGCTTTAGGATGTTTAACAATATTTATAACCTATTATCTCTTTAAGGTCATACCAGATAAAGAATAATTTTAAAAAGGTTTGATTTCCCTTGATAAAAAACAGAGGTTACTAAGAATAATATGATATAATAATATTAAAGAAACCTTCAAGGAGTATCAAATGATTTACGAATTTTGTGCTGAAAATGTGACCTTGCTTGAAAAAGCTATGCAGGCAGGAGCTCGCCGTATTGAACTCTGTGATAATTTAGCAGTTGGTGGAACTACACCAAGCTACGGAGTAACCAAGGCAGCCGTTGAACTTGCATCAAACTACGATACGACTATCATGACGATGATTCGTCCACGTGGTGGTGACTTTGTTTATAATGAACTAGAGATTTCTATTATGCTTGAGGATATTCGTCTAACTGCTCAAGCAGGTAGCCAAGGGGTTGTCTTTGGTGTCTTAACAGCAGATAAGAAATTGGATAAGGCTAACCTTGAAAAGTTGATTGCTGCATCTAAAGGTATGGAGATTGTCTTCCATATGGCTTTTGACGACTTAAGTGACCAAGATCAACTAGAAGCTATTGATTGGCTCAGCCAGGCTGGCGTAACACGTATCCTGACTCGAGCTGGTGTATCTGGCGACTCTTTAGAGAAACGCTTTGCTCACTATCATAGAATTCTAGAACACGCTGCAGGAAAAATTGAAATTTTACCTGGTGGGGGGATTGACATGGACAACCGTCAAACCTTTATCGACCAACTGGGAGTGACACAATTACATGGAACTAAGGTTGTCTTTTAAAAAATAGAAAGGAACTGCTAGCTTTTGGTAGCAGTTTTCGCTTATGTTTGAAATTTTTAAGGCCTATCAGTTTAATAGTAAAAAGGCTAAAGAGTATGGATTTATAGAAAATCAAGGTGTATGGACCTTTAGCTCGACCATTTTACAGGGTGACTTTCTTATGATAGTTACAGTTGAAGATGGAGTCTTAGCTCTTCAAGTTTATGACCAAGAAACTGATGACCTCTATCCTCAAGTTCATATGGAAAGTATGAGAGGTACTTTTGTCGGAAGCGTTCGAGAGGCTTGTTTAGCAGTTCTTTATGGCATTCGAAAGGCTTGTTTTGAGGTACAGGAATTTCTCTGTCCGCAGACCAAGAGAATCATGGCGCTTGTTCAAGAAAAGTATGGCAATCAGCTGGAATATCTATGGGAGAAATCACCTGATACGGCGGTTTTGCGCCATGAAGATAATCAGAAATGGTATGCTATTTTAATGAGAATTCCTTGGGATAGGCTAGATAAGGGGAGAGAAGGGCTAGTCGAAGCAGTCAATCTCAAACATGACCAAGTTGCCGACTTGCTTTCACAAAAGGGAATTTACCCAGCTTTTCATATGAATAAGCGCTATTGGATAAGTCTTCCACTTGATGATACTCTAACTGACGAAAAGGTGCTTGAATTATTTGATAGAAGTTACTTTTTGACTTCTAAGAAATGAAGGTAGCTAATTGATTTTTCAAATACGTTCAATTCGCAAAATATTCTTTATTGAAGAAATTTTCAGAAAATATTGAATTTTTTCTTGACAAGTAATTTTTCCTATGCTAGAATACTAAACAAGACATCAAACAAAGGAGAAAGCCAAACATGAAAACAGCTAAGTTTAATCAATTTGCTTTGTTGTTGAGGTACTCGGACTAGTGCAATAGCATTAGTCCTGTTTGGCTTACCAAGCGGGAGTAAATCAACATCTCGCTTGGAACTCCGAGCGAGATGTTTTTTCTATATCGAAAATGTGAAGGGAGAATTCTCATGCGTGTAGTTGAGTTTTTAGATACCAGTCTCCGAGATGGTGAGCAGACACCAGGTGTCAATTTTTCAATAAAGGAAAAGGTTGCTATAGCTAGACAACTGGAAAAATGGGGAATTTCGGCAATTGAAGCTGGTTTTCCAGCAGCTAGTCCAGACTCATTCACAGCTGTTCAAGAGATTGCCAAAGCCATGAAAACAACAGCAGTTACAGGGTTAGCTCGTTCTGTTAAATCTGATATTGATGCTTGTTATGAAGCACTGAAGGAAGCAAAGTATCCACAAATCCATGTTTTTATCGCTACTAGTCCTATTCATCGTCAATTTAAGTTGAATAAAAGCAAAGAGGAAATATTGGAAGCTATTAAAGAGCATGTTTCCTATGCACGTAGTAAATTTGAAGTGGTAGAATTCTCTCCTGAAGATGCGACTAGAACTGAGCTGGATTTCCTCTTACAAGTCGTTCAAACAGCGGTAGACGCAGGTGCGACTTATATCAATATTCCTGACACGGTTGGTTTTACCACACCAGAGGAATATGGAAGTATCTTTAAATATCTGATTGACAATGTTAAAACTGATCGTCAGATAATCTATTCCCCTCACTGTCACGATGACCTTGGAATGGCAGTGGCTAATAGCCTTGCAGCTGTTAAGAATGGGGCAGGACGTGTTGAAGGCACCATTAACGGAATCGGAGAAAGAGCTGGGAATGCTGCTTTAGAAGAAATAGCAGTGGCTCTCAACATTCGCCAAGATTATTATCAATCAGAGACAAGTATTGTTCTAAACGAAACGATTAATACGTCCGAAATGGTCTCTCGCTTCTCAGGAATTCCAGTTCCAAAAAATAAGGCAGTTGTCGGTGGAAATGCCTTCTCTCACGAATCAGGTATTCACCAAGATGGTGTTCTTAAAAATCCTCTCACTTATGAAATCATCACACCTGAACTGGTGGGTGTCAAGAGCAACAGTCTTCCGCTTGGGAAATTGTCTGGTCGCCATGCTTTTGTAGAAAAACTGAGGGATTTGGCCCTAGATTTTACAGACGAGGACATCAAACCACTTTTTGCTAAGTTCAAGGCCTTAGCAGATAAGAAGCAAGAAATCACAGATGCTGATATTCGAGCTCTGGTAGCTGGCACCATGGTTGAAAATCCAGAGGGTTTCCACTTTGATGATCTACAACTCCAAACTCATGTGGAAAATGACATTGAAGCGACTATTAGCTTGGCTAATTTGGATGGTGAAAAGGTTGAATTTAATGCAACAGGACAAGGTTCGGTTGAGGCCGTATTTAACGCTATCGACAAATTCTTTAATCAATCTGTTCGCTTGGTATCCTACACGATTGATGCAGTAACAGACGGGATTGATGCTCAGGCACGTGTTTTAGTTACTGTTGAAAACAGAGATACTGAAACTATCTTTAACGCAGCCGGACTTGATTTTGATGTGTTGAAGGCTTCAGCTATTGCTTATATAAATGCCAATACTTTTGTTCAAAAAGAGAATACTGGCGAGATCGGCCCAAATCTTTCCTACCGTGACATGCCTAGTGTTTAAAGGAGAATTCTATGACAAAGAAAATAGTTGCCCTAGCAGGCGACGGAATTGGACCAGAAATTATGGAAGCTGGTTTAGAAGTTCTTGCATCGATAGCAGAAAAAACGGGATTTGACTTTGAGATAGACAGACGACCGTTTGGAGGTGCAGGTATTGATGCTACAGGACATCCCTTACCAGATGAAACACTCAAGGCATGTAGAGAAGCAGACGCTATTCTCCTAGCAGCTATCGGTAGTCCCCAGTATGATAATGCCGCAGTTCGACCTGAACAAGGCTTGCTGGCTCTTCGTAAGGAACTCAATCTCTATGCCAATATTCGTCCGGTAAAGATATTTGAGAGTCTCAATCACTTATCACCTCTTAAGCCAGAACGAATTGCTGGTGTTGACTTTGTAGTAGTGCGTGAGTTGACAGGTGGGATTTACTTTGGAGATCATATCCTGGAAGAGCGCAAAGCGCGTGATATCAACGACTATAGCTATGAGGAAGTAGAACGGATTATACGTAAGGCTTTTGAAATTGCAAAAGGTCGAAATAAAATTGTTACTAGTATCGATAAGCAAAATGTGTTAGCAACTTCAAAACTCTGGAGGAAAGTGGCTGAAGAAGTCGCAAAAGATTTTCCGGATGTAACCTTGGAGCATCAGCTGGTTGACTCAGCTGCCATGCTCATGATTACTAATCCAGCCAAGTTTGATGTTATCGTGACAGAGAATCTTTTCGGAGATATCTTATCTGATGAATCAAGCGTTCTATCTGGTACACTTGGAGTTATGCCATCAGCCAGCCACTCTGAAGATGGTCCGAGTCTTTATGAACCGATTCATGGTTCAGCACCTGATATAGCAGGTCAAGGCATTGCCAATCCCATTTCCATGATTTTATCAGTCGCTATGATGTTGCGTGATAGTTTTGGACGTTATGACGATGCAGAGCGTATTGAGCGTGCTGTTGAGTCAAGTCTAGCTGCAGGTATTTTAACAAGAGATATAGGAGGACAGGCTTCGACTAGAGAAATGACAGAAGCCATCATTGCAAGACTATGAAACTAAACGAAGGAATTACTTTTGCTCTTTTAATTTGGAACTTTTTGATTTTTGTCATCTACGGCATTGACAAATCCAAAGCTAAAAGAGGTGCTTGGCGAATCCCAGAAAAATATTTATTATCATTTGCATTCTTTTGTGGCGGTTTTGGAGCCTGGTTGGCAGGAATTACTTTTCACCACAAGACCAGAAAATGGTACTTTAAAACAGTTTGGTTCCTAGGAATAGTAACTACACTAGCGGCTTTGTATTTTGTATGGAGGTAATGAATGGCAGGAAAATCGATTTTTGATAAATTATGGGACCTCCACGTGATTACAGGAGAAGAAGGACAGCCTCAACTCATGTATGTAGATCAGCACTACATTCACGAGGTGACTAGTCCTCAAGCTTTTCAAGGATTACGAGATGCAGGGCGTAGATTGAGAAGACCGGATTTAACATTTGGCACTTTTGACCACAATGTACCGACAGTAAATATCTACGATATTCGAGATGTAATCTCTAAAGCACAGATTGATAAGTTAGCTGAAAATGTTGAAGAGTTTGGAATCGAACATGCTGCCCACGGTTCAGAAAAACAAGGTATCGTTCATATGGTTGGTCCAGAAACAGGACGAACACAACCAGGAAAATTTATCGTCTGCGGAGATAGCCATACAGCGACCCATGGAGCTTTTGGAGCCATCGCCTTCGGAATTGGGACTAGTGAAGTCGAACATGTCTTTGCTACTCAAACCATTTGGCAGGTTAAACCCAAGAAAATGTTGGTGGAATTCACTGGAATTCCTCAAAAAGGAGTTTATGCCAAAGATTTCATCCTAGCCTTGATTGCAAAGTACGGTGTTGCTTGTGGTGTTGGCTACGTGGTGGAGTATCGAGGTCAGGCCATTGATGCACTGAGCATGGAAGAGCGAATGACCATCTGCAATATGTCCATTGAATTTGGCTCTAAGATGGGAATTATGAATCCAGACCAGACCACCTATGACTATCTTAAGGGGCGCGAGTGTGTCCCAAAGGATTTTGACGCAGCAGTTGCTGATTGGAAAAGGCTTGTTAGCGACGACGATGCTGTTTATGACAAGGTGATTCGTATGGATGTTTCTGAATTAGCACCTATGGTGACTTGGGGAACCAATCCTGCCATGGGAGTTGACTTTGAAACTAGCTTCCCAGAAATAAAAGATATGAATGATGAACGTGCTTATCATTACATGGATTTACAACCAGGTCAGAAACCAGCAGATATCGAACTTGGCTATGTTTTTATAGGTTCTTGTACCAATGCAAGACTAAGTGATTTACAACTAGCAGCTCGATTTGTAGAAGGGAAGAAGATCGCTCGAAATTTGACGGCTATCGTGGTACCTGGTTCGCGACCGGTCAAGCGAGCTGCTGAAAAGTTGGGCTTGGATAAGATTTTCCAAGATGCTGGCTTTGAGTGGAGAGACCCAGGTTGCTCTATGTGTCTAGGGATGAATCCTGACAAGGTACCAGATGGTGTTCACTGCGCCTCAACTAGTAATCGTAACTTTGAAGATAGACAGGGATTTGGTGCCAAGACTCATCTTTGCAGTCCAGCTATGGCAGCTGCGGCAGCAATTGCAGGACGTTTCGTAGATGTACGGAAAATGCCAGAAGCTCAGTAAGGAGAGGATATGGAGAATTTTACAGTTTATACGGGAACGACCGTTCCTCTGATGAATAACAATATCGATACCGACCAAATTCTTCCCAAACAGTTTCTGAAGTTGATTGACAAGAAAGGTTTTGGCAAATACCTCATGTATGCTTGGCGTTATTTGGACGATAAGTACACTGAGGATCCAGATTTTGTCTTTAACCGACCTGAATATAGCAAAGCTACTATCCTCATCACGGGAGATAACTTTGGAGCTGGTTCTTCGAGGGAGCACGCAGCTTGGGCGTTAGCAGACTATGGTTTTAAGGTCGTAATTGCAGGATCTTTTGGAGATATTCATTACAATAATGAACTCAATAATGGCATGTTGCCAATTGTTCAACCAAGGGAAGTTAGAGAAAAGCTCGCCCAATTGAAACCAAGCGACCAGGTAACTGTCGACTTGGAGCAACAAACAATCATCACACCAGTTGGGGAATTCACTTTCGAAATCGATAGCGAATGGAAACACAAGCTCTTAAATGGTTTGGATGATATCGGTATTACCATGCAGTATGAAGACTTGATTGCTGCTTATGAAAAACAACGTCCAGCCTATTGGCAGGATTAGAATAAATATAGAAAAGGAAAAAGAACTATGACAAAACACATTCAATGGAACGGAACACTTTCACAAGAAGGTTATGACATTTTAAAAGGTGAGGGCGGATGTATCGTTTGTCCTACTAAAGTCGGTTACATTATCATGACTAGTGACAAGGCTGGACTTGAGCGTAAGTTTGAGGCCAAAGAACGTAATCGTAACAAACCAGGCGTAGTCCTCTGTGGTAGTATGGATGAGCTTCGTGCTTTAGCACAGCTAAATCCTGAAATTGAAGCCTTCTATCAAAAACATTGGGACCAAGATATTCTCCTCGGTTGTATCCTTCCATGGAAACCAGAAGCCTTTGAGAAACTAAAAGCATACGGTGATGGACGTGAAGAACTCATGACTGACGTTCGTGGAACTAGCTGTTTTGTTATCAAGTTTGGTAAAGCTGGTGAACAATTATCTGCCAAACTTTGGGAAGAAGGAAAAATGGTCTACGCTTCATCAGCAAACCCTTCTGGAAAAGGAAATCGTGGTAAGGTTGAAGGTATCGGTCAACGTATCGAAGGAGCAGTGGACCTTGTCATCGAAGCAGACGACTACGTTGCCTCAATCCAACCAGACAAAACAGTTGAAACTCGCTACGAGCAAGGTGTGATGGTCTCTATGGTTGATAAAGACGGCAAGCTTATTCCAGAACAAGGAGGAGAACGTTCAATCTCACCAGCACCAGTTGTGATCCGTAAAGGGCTTGACATTGATAAAATCATGATGCATTTGTCAGATACCTTTAACTCATGGGACTACCGCCAAGGGGAGTATTATTAGGATAAAAAAGAAGTCTAGTGTTAAGAGGGAATACCCCACTCTACACTAGGCTTTTTCTTTAGGAATTCTTTTCATTTTCCATAGGATATGATATTATATATGTGAAATATATGTAAATAGCTAATAGCAATATTCAAACATCGATAGTAAAAGGAGTAAGATTGATGATGAATAGAAAAGCTGGTTTCGAAGACTTCTGCGAATGGTACCTTTCAATTAGAGAATATTTATTAGGTAACGCAAGGATTGAAGACGCTTATACTGAAAAATCTAAAGAAGAATTTCTTAAGGAGTGGCCACTTGATAAGATCTTAACTATGTCTATTGATGATTATGTCATTGGGAAAGGGGGACAAAACAACTCTTTTTGCTATGAACTAGAGCACGGAAAATACAAAACACTATTTTTGGGGATTGGTGGAGGTGGATCTTCAAAATTCGGTATTTATTGGAATGAAAAAACAAAGAGTTATAAAGATCAAGCTAATAAAGTCATTCCTCTTTCAGAATTGGATCATCGATTTGCAAAATTAAAATCAGATTTGTATGAAATTATTAAAGAAGGTATTCATTTCAAATTTGATAAACCTATCTTTGATATAAAAAAATCAACAAATGAATTTATTGGTCGTTCTGCGATGGTAACAAAATTACTTTGTATCTATTCTGAGGAAAGTTCTTTCTTTGGTGTGAATACTAATAGTAATAAAGAATTTTGGAACAACTTTGTTTCTCAGAAAAATCAAGGAGGACCCTACCTTCAGAATCATGAAATTTGTCAACTGGTTTCTAAAACCTTTCCTGAACTAACATCTTCAATGTTAGGAAGAATACTACATGAGTATTCAAAAGATTTTATGGACAGTAATGATAATAAACGGGAGGAACGAATGGTTACACAAATTAATCTACAAAATCCATTGAGTCAAACTCTACTACAATCCAAAAACCTCATTCTTCGTGGTGCACCTGGTACAGGAAAAACTTATCTTGCTAAAGAAATTGCCAAAGAATTAACAGATGGCAACGAAGAACAAATCGGATTTGTACAGTTTCACCCATCCTATGATTATACGGATTTTGTGGAAGGTTTAAGACCGGTATCAAATGGGGATGGAGCTATTGAGTTTAGGCTACAGGATGGTATTTTTAAAGATTTTTGTCAGAAAGCAAAAGAAGCCCAATTGATTGGAGGACAAGATAATTTTGATGAGGCTTGGGATTCTTACTTAGAATATATAAATGTTGCTGAAGAAAAAGAATATATAACAAAAACATCTTACTTATCTGTTAATAGTAGACAAAATTTGTCAGTAAATTATGATAGTGGTGTTCCAGGATGGTCACTACCTCGCAAATATGTTTACGAGTTGTATAAAGATAAAAATTATAATAAGCAAGAATACTACAAAAGTGGTGGAAGAACTGTCCTAGAAACATTGAGAAAGAGATTTGGTCTGAAAGACTACCTTTCCCCAACAGAAATTGATACTGATAAGAAATTCGTCTTCATCATCGATGAAATCAACCGTGGTGAGATTTCTAAGATTTTTGGGGAGCTCTTTTTCTCTATCGACCCTGGCTATCGTGGTAGAGATGGGGAAGTTTCTACCCAATATGCCAATCTACACGAAAGTGATGACAAGTTTTATATTCCTGAGAATGTCTATATTATAGGAACCATGAATGATATTGACCGATCAGTGGATACATTTGATTTTGCTATGCGTCGTCGTTTCCGTTTTGTTGAAGTTACTGCTGAAAGCCAACTATACATCCTTGATGAAAAACTAGGTGAGCATGCTGAAGAAGCTAAAACTCGACTAAGGAACTTGAATGTTGCTATCGAAAATGTTCAGGAGCTAAACAGTCATTATCATATCGGACCAAGTTATTTCCGTAATTTAAAAGAATTGGATTATGATTATGAATTACTCTGGTCTGATTATCTCAAACCACTTTTGGAAGATTACTTGCGTGGTTCTTATGAAGAAGATGAAATACTGAATACTTTGAAAAAAGCATATGATCTGACAAATCAGCAAGATATTGGTGATGACGATGCAGTTAACTGACAATCAACAGGCCTTAAACAAAGAAGAGTTTATCACAGAATATCCTAAAATTAGTCAAGTTCTTTTAGATAGAACTCTAGATAATCTTTCTCAAGAAGATAGTATCTTTATATTTCCAAACGACTTGAAAAATTCTCCTGATTTGGATAAGGACCAAAAGATTTTGGAAACAGTCAATCAGAAAATTAAAACAGGGAATGTGATTGGATTTCTGGGGTGTGGTCAGGAGAGATTAACCATTTCTTCTCGCTTTTCGAGTAAAAGTGATGACTATTTTTTGCATTATCTATTGCAGAAAGTTCTAAATATCAATCTCACTAGTTTGGATGTTGGTTTATCGCGCGAGGAAAGACTCTATCAGCTTTTAATCTACCTCTTTCCAAAGTATTTGGAAGCTGCTATGCGAAAGGGACTTTATAAGGAATACCAGAGGTTTTCTCATAATGATAGTCATATCAAGGGAGTGATTGATGTAGTAAATCATCTCAAGAAAAATCTTCCTTTCACAGGTAATATTGCTTATACTACAAGAGAATTTACTTATGACAATCCGATGATGCAGTTGATTCGTCATACTATCGAGTACATTAAAAATCAAAAATCTCTAGGAAGAGGCATCATTTATACTAATCGTGAAAATATTACAGAAATAATTCGTGTAACACCTTCGTATGAACAAGCTGATCGTGCTAAGGTTATTCGACGAAATCAAGATAAACCCCTTCGTCATGCCTACTTTCGCGAGTACAGAAAATTGCAAGAGCTGTGTCTGATGATATTAAACAGAGAAAAGCACGGTTTTGGATATCAAGAGCAAAAAATTCATGGCATTCTCTTTGATGTTGCTTGGCTTTGGGAAGAGTATGTTCATACCTTGTTGCCAAGAGAATTCATCCATCCTAGAAATAAGGATAGGACGGACGGTATTTCAGTATTTTCTAATCGTGAAAGAAAAGTATATCCAGATTTTTATGATAGAGAACGAAAGATTGTTCTAGATGCTAAATATAAAAAACTAGAATTGACTGAAAAGGGAATCAATCGTGAAGACTTGTTCCAGCTGATTTCTTATTCTTATATTTTAAAAGCTGAGCAGGCTGGACTTGTTTTTCCGAGCAAGGAAAAGGTAGTTGATAATGAGATAGGTAAGCTAGCAGGTTATGGAACATTCTTGAAGAAATGGTCTATCCAAATTCCTCAAAAGACGTCATCCTACAGCGAATTCTATGAAATGCTAGGGAAGTCAGAAAAAATTTTTCAAAATAATATAAAACAAAATTAGAGAGCCTATAAACTCTCTATTTTTATATGAAATTAGCAGTAAAATCCGAACGTTATAAATTTTAGGTTTCAAAATAATTGACAAAAACTTTACCTTAGTTTATAATCTTTAAAGGAAACGTCGGAAAAGGCGTAGTGATGCGCAAGCATAGGTAGGTCATTATAAAAGAAACGAGACATCGAAATGTTAAACGAATTTCCGATTTTTGACTATGAAGATATTCAACTAATTCCTAATAAGTGTGTTCTTCAAAGTCGAGCAGAAGCTGACACACAAGTAACACTAGGGAAGCACACCTTTAAATTACCAGTTGTTCCTTCTAATATGCAAACTATCTTGGATGAAGATGTTGCAGAACAACTTGCAAAAGGTGGTTATTTCTATATCATGCATCGCTTCGATGAAGCTGGACGCATTCCTTTTGTAAAACGCATGCATGAAAAAGGGTTGATTGCTTCTATCTCTGTTGGTGTTAAGGATTATGAGTATGACTTTGTTAGTCAATTAAAGGAAGATGCGCCAGAGTATATCACTATTGATATCGCTCATGGACATGCCGACAGTGTGATTTCAATGATTCAGCACATCAAAAAAGAATTGCCAGATACCTTTGTCATCGCTGGTAACGTTGGTACTCCCGAGGCAGTTCGTGAACTTGAAAATGCTGGAGCAGACGCTACTAAGGTCGGAATCGGTCCAGGTAAAGTATGTATTACTAAGGTTAAAACAGGCTTTGGTACAGGTGGTTGGCAACTAGCAGCTCTTCGCTGGTGTGCTAAAGCTGCGCGTAAACCGATTATTGCCGATGGTGGTATCCGTACACACGGAGATATTGCTAAGTCAATTCGCTTTGGTGCTAGTATGGTTATGATTGGCTCACTATTTGCAGGCCATATCGAAAGCCCTGGTAAAACTGTCGAAGTCGATGGTAAACAATTTAAAGAATACTATGGTTCTGCTTCAGAATACCAAAAAGGTGCCTATAAGAATGTCGAAGGTAAGAAAATTCTTCTTCCTGCCAAAGGACATTTACAAGATACCCTAACTGAGATGGAACAAGATTTGCAAAGTTCGATTTCTTATGCTGGAGGTCGAAAGGTAGCTGATCTTAGACATGTAGATTATGTGATTGTGAAGAACTCTATCTGGAATGGAGATGCTCACTAAAAATATCATTACTTATTTATGCCGCGAATTGGCGTGGCGTTTCTACAAGGTACCGTAAATACCTAACAATGAGTAAGTCAAGAGAGATAAAAGAAGCAGAGATATCTGTTTCAATCTTTCTAAGGGGCTTACTTTGTAAGTCCCTTTTTATTTCGGAGGTTAATGTGAAATTACTAGAGGAACGTATTTTAAAAGATGGGAATATTCTAGGTGAGAATATTCTTAAGGTGGATTCCTTCTTGACCCACCAAGTTGACTATTCCTTGCTGCGTGAGATTGGTCGTACTTTTGCAGAGCATTTTAAAAATGCTGGCATTACAAAAGTTGTAACCATTGAAGCATCTGGAATTGCTCCAGCTCTATATGTTGCAGAACAATTAGATGTACCTATGATTTTTGCTAAGAAGGCAAAAAATATTACCATGAATGAAGGAATTTTAACTGCAGAAGTATTTTCTTTCACGAAACAAGTTACTAGCACTGTATCTATTGCAGGGAAGTTCTTATCTCCAGGAGATAAAGTATTAATTATTGATGATTTCTTGGCTAATGGTCAAGCAGCTAAAGGTTTGATTCAGATTATCGAGCAAGCTGGTGCTACAGTTGAGGCCGTCGGAATTGTGATTGAAAAATCCTTCCAAGATGGTCGTGAGCTGTTAGAAAAATCAGGTCATCAGGTAGTATCACTTGCTCGTTTAGAGCGTTTTGAAAATGGAAGAGTTATCTTCAAGGAGGCAGACATCTAATGAAACAACAGGAAAAACACTCACAGGCAGCCGTTCTTGGTTTGCAACACTTACTTGCTATGTACTCAGGTTCAATCCTAGTACCCATCATGATTGCAAGTGCTTTGGGGTATTCAGCTCAACAGTTGACATACCTTATCTCTACAGATATCTTTATGTGTGGGGTTGCAACTCTCCTACAATTGCAACTCAATAAACACTTCGGTGTTGGTTTGCCTATTGTTCTTGGGGTAGCCTTCCAGTCTGTTGCTCCACTTATTATGATTGGACAAAGTCATGGTAGTGGTGCCATGTTTGGTGCCTTGATTGCTTCAGGGATTTATGTTATCCTGATTTCAGGTATCTTCTCTAAGGTTGCCAATCTTTTCCCTGCAATCGTAACTGGTTCTGTTATCACAACTATCGGATTGACCTTGATTCCAGTTGCTATCGGAAATATGGGAAATAACGTTGAAAAACCAACTGGACAAAGTCTAGCCTTGGCAATGATTACTGTTCTCATTATTCTTTTGGTCAATATCTTTACAAAAGGATTTATCAAATCTATTTCGATTTTGATTGGTTTGATTGTCGGTACGATTATTGCAGCGACTATGGGCTTGGTTGATTTTTCTCCAGTAGCAGAAGCTCCACTGGTTCATATCCCAACTCCATTCTACTTTGGCGCTCCACAATTTGAGATTTCATCTATTGTCATGATGTGTATCATCGCTACTGTATCCATGGTAGAATCAACTGGGGTTTATCTTGCCCTTTCTGATATTACTAAAGATCCAATTGATAGCACTCGTCTCCGTAATGGTTATCGTGCTGAAGGTCTCGCTGTTTTACTTGGTGGACTTTTCAATACCTTCCCTTATACAGGATTTTCACAAAACGTAGGTTTGGTGAAACTTTCAGGTATTCGTACTCGTTTGCCAATCTACTACGCAGCTGGTTTCCTTATCTTACTCGGTCTTTTGCCTAAGTTTGGTGCCTTGGCTCAGATTATTCCTAGCCCTGTTCTTGGTGGAGCAATGCTCGTCATGTTCGGTTTTGTGTCTCTCCAAGGGATGCAAATCTTGGCTCGTGTAGACTTTGAGCACAATGAACACAACTTCCTCATTGCAGCAGTGTCTATTTCTGCTGGGGTTGGATTGAACGGAAGCAATCTCTTCAATACTTTACCGACTGAACTGCAAATGTTCTTCTCAAATGGTATCGTCATTGCGAGTGCTGTAGCCATTATCTTGAATGCTATTTTGAATCGTAAAAAATAAAAATAAATGAGAAGTGATAGAAATATCCTTCTCATTTTCTTTTTTAGAGCTTGAATATTGTTTCTATAGTCCTTTTTATGGTAAAATGGTTTTATGAATGAAAGAATGAAAGAGCTCGTTGAGTTGCTCAATCGCTATGCGACAGAGTATTATACAAGTGATAACCCATCTGTATCTGATAGTGAGTATGATCGTCTTTATCGTGAACTGGTAGAGTTAGAAAATGCTCACCCTGATCAAGTTTTACCAGAAAGTCCGACCCATCGCGTCGGAGGTAAGATTCTAGATGGATTTGAAAAATATAGTCATCAGTATCCTCTCTATAGTTTGCAGGATGCTTTTTCACGTGAAGAACTCGATGCCTTTGATGCGCGTGTTCGTAAAGAATTGGATGATGTTACTTATATCTGTGAGTTGAAGATTGATGGTTTATCGATTTCCTTGACTTATGAGCAGGGAATTTTTGTTGCTGGAGCAACTCGTGGTGATGGTTCAATTGGTGAAAACATCACGGAAAATCTCAAACGTGTCAAGGACATTCCTTTATCCTTACCAGAGAAATTAGATATCACTGTTCGTGGTGAATGTTATATGCCAAGAGCTTCTTTCAATCAAGTCAATCTTGCTCGTCAAGAAAACGGCGAGCCTGAATTCGCCAATCCACGAAATGCTGCTGCAGGAACACTTCGCCAATTAGATACAGCAGTAGTAGCCAAACGTAATCTTGCAACCTTCCTCTATCAAGAAGCAAGCCCTTCAACTCGGGATAGCCAAGAGAAGGTTTTGGAACATTTAGAACAATTGGGTTTTGTTGTTAATCCAAGACGCCTATTAGCACACAGCATGGATGAAGTTTGGAAGTTTATCCAAGAAGTAGGTCAAGAAAGAGACCAATTGCCTTATGATATCGACGGTGTCGTAATTAAGGTCAACGACCTAGCTGGTCAAGAGCAACTTGGATTTACAGTTAAAGCGCCTAAGTGGGCAGTCGCTTATAAGTTCCCTGCAGAAGAAAAAGAAGCAAAACTGCTTTCTGTTGACTGGACAGTAGGACGAACTGGTGTCGTAACTCCGACTGCCAATCTTACTCCGGTGCAATTGGCAGGTACAACAGTTAGTCGTGCAACGCTTCATAATGTTGACTATATCGCTGAAAAGGATATCCGCAAGGATGATACAGTCATTGTTTACAAAGCGGGTGATATCATACCAGCCGTTCTACGAGTGGTGGAGTCTAAACGTGTGTCGGAGGAAAAACTAGATATCCCAACAAACTGTCCAAGTTGTGAGAGCAAGCTGTTACACTTTGAAGATGAGGTGGCTCTTCGTTGTATAAACCCACGTTGTCCAGCTCAAATCAAGGAAGGTCTAATTCACTTCGCATCTCGTGACGCCATGAATATCTCTGGCCTTGGCCCATCAATCGTGGAGAAATTATTTGCTGCTAATTTGGTTAAGGATGTTGCAGATATTTATAGCTTGACTGTGGAAGATTTTCTCTTATTAGATGGTATCAAGGAGAAATCAGCTCAAAAACTTTATCAGGCTATTCAAACTTCTAAAGAAAATTCTGCTGAAAGACTTTTGTTTGGTTTGGGGATTCGTCATGTAGGAAGTAAGGCAAGTCAGTTGCTTTTACAAAACTTCCACTCAATCGAATCGCTAGCACAAGCCAGTCCTGAAGAAGTTGCAGGCATTGAAAGTTTGGGAAGTGTCATTGCTCAAAGTCTCCAATCTTATTTTGAGACTGAGGGCGCTAAAATCCTTTTAAGAGAATTGAAAGAATTAAATGTTAATCTAGATTATAAAGGACAGGTCGTTGTAGCAGATGCTGCCTTATCAGGTCTAACAGTCGTATTGACAGGAAAACTTGAACGTCTTACTCGCTCGGAAGCTAAAAGTAAACTCGAAAATCTTGGAGCCAAGGTAACGGGTAGTGTATCGAAGAAGACGGACCTTGTGGTAGCAGGAGCAGATGCAGGTAGCAAACTCCAAAAAGCACAAGAACTTGGAATTGAGATTCGAGATGAAGCATGGTTGGAGAGTTTGTAAACAATACACACTACTAGCTAGATGAACAGTGTAGATTTCTGTGTTCAACGAGCAAAAAAGATACTATTTTTTAGAAAAATTTAACAATTAGAAATTAGGGAGAACTATGTACAATTATCCTGTACTTATTCATTATCATCGTAAGGATGAAGCATATCAGAGTTGCAACTTTAGTAAAAGGCCAGCTGATTCAGTAGAATTTGTTAAAGAGCAAGAATACTTTGGAGAGAAGTTTTCATTTACCCAATCAAGTGAAACACCTCTTGAACAAATGGTGTTTACAGTTGATAAAGATGGAGTAAGCAAAGAATATCCTATCCGATTCAATCATTATCCACTCTTAACAGAAGTTTGGATTTTAGATGGAGATGCCACCGTTTATTATTCTGAAAACCCAGCCATTGCAAGTCCACACTATAAAGATCAAAATCCATTTGCTTTTGATAAAGCGATTAACAGTGCTAGTTTTGATCACCACTGGGGTTACCAAGGAGAGTTGGGATGCCAGGTTTCTGAAGAAGAAACAAGCTTTAAACTTTGGTCGCCAACAGCAACAACTGTACAAGTTGTAGTTTATGAATCAGCAAGTAATGATGCGGCTATCCTAAAGACTTATGAAATGCAACGTGGTAACAGTTATTCATATAGTCACAAGGATAATACAATTGGCGTTTGGAATTTGACAGTTCCTGAAAGTCTTGCTGGTCGTGCCTATCAATATCAGATTAATTTTCCACATCATCAATCATTGACACGAGATCCATATACCATTGCGACAAGTCCAGATGGCAAACGTTCAGCGATTCTTTCAGAAAAAGAACGTCAAGTTGAAGGTTTTGAAGTTAAGAATGGAACGGAAGCTACTTGGCGATTGGAAAATTCTTGTCAAGCGGTTGTTTACGAAATGCATATTCGTGACTTGACCAAGTCTGAAACTTCTGGTGTTGCTCCAGAATTAAGAGGAACATTCTTGGGTGCTGCCCAGACTGGAACAGTCAATCACTTCGGTCAGTCTACTGCATTTGACTACATCAAGGAACTTGGTGTTAACTATGTTCAACTGCAACCAATTGCTGATCGTCACAAAGAGTATGATGCAGATGGAAATGTGACCTACAACTGGGGTTACGATCCACAAAACTACAATGCACCAGAAACCAGCATGTCTACGAATCCAAATGATCCAGGACAAGTTATCCGCGATTTGAAGACGATGATTCAAGCCTATCATGATGCTGGTATTGGTGTCATCATGGACGTTGTATACAACCATACGTTTTCAACTGTTGATGCCCCATTCCAAACAACAGTCCCAGACTATTATTACCGAATGAATCGCGATGGAAGTTATCAAAATGGTACTGGTGTAGGAAACGAGACTGCGAGTGAACATGAAATGTTTCGTAAGTACATGATTGATTCACTTCTTTATTGGGTGAACGAATTTAATGTCGATGGTTTCCGCTTTGACTTGATGGGAATCCATGATATTAAAACCATGCAGATGATTCGTTGGGCTATGGATGAAGTCGATCCTAAAATCATCCTTTATGGAGAAGGCTGGGATATGGGAACTGGTCTTGCTCCTTATGATAAGGCTAAGAAAGACAATGCCTATCAATTACCTAATATTGGCTTCTTCAATGATGATCAACGTAATGCGGTAAAAGGTGCTGAAGTTTATGGTGATATCAAAACAGGCTTCGTAAGTGGTGCTGCCACTGAACCGATTGTTGCCAAAGCTATCCTTGGTAGTCGTGAACTGGGCTCTTATCTAAGCCCTAACCAGGTTGTCAACTATGTAGAAGCCCATGATAACTATAACTTGCATGATTTATTAGCGACACTTCATCCAACAGAAGACCAAGCAAGTATCATGAAAAAGGTAGAAACAGCAACTGCAATGAATCTACTCATGCAAGGCATCTCCTTTATGGAACTTGGTCAAGAGTTTGGACGTACCAAACTGGTTCCTACAGGTGAAAACGGTGAGTTGACTCATGATGATCGCGAACGTGCTATGAACAGTTACAATGCTCCAGACGCTGTTAACCAGGTAGACTGGGACTTAATCAATGAGCGTCAAGAAAGCATAGAATTTATTCGTCAGATTATAGGTCTTAAAACAAAGAGTAGTGCCTTTTCATACCCTACATACGAGGAAGTATACCGTCACGTCTTTGTTCACACAGCTATTGAAAATAGTGGATGGATTGTCTATGAAATTCAGGAAGATGACGAGCATTACTTAGTGGTCTTTAATGCTAAAGGAGAATCCCACTATTATGAAAATGCGGGAAACCTTGAAATGCGAATCACTAATAGTCGTTCAAACCAAGAAAACACTCTTGAGAATGTGAGTGTTGCAGTTATGAATGTTTTATCTTAAGTCTTAGATCGAAGACGGAGTCAATGAAATGTAGGGCAAAGCTATTTTGTAGAGTCCAATGAATGAACAAAAATGTTTCAAAGGCTCATTTCTACTAAAAATACGAGGTCGGGATTTTTGATCCCGGCCTATACTTCTAGAAAGTCTTCTTTGAAGTCGAAAATAAAACTAAAATTTTCAGAAAAAGTAGTTCATTTTCAAGTACTGGACAGATAGAAAAAAGCAGAAGTTTCATTATTAATTGAATTAAAATTAGAAAAGTTCATTACTTTTAGTGGGAGATACTTATGGATATCAATACAATTACTCTGGAAAAATTCATCACCTTAAATGAAGAGGAGAAACTTCAGTGTCTCAAAGACATTAAGCATACCTACCAATTCGAAAAGATAAAGGAAATCATCTCAGAGCTTGGTTTAGAAAATTTAAGTGGTCAAGTACTTAGTGAACTAGCCAAAGTTTGTAATAATTGGAGTCAATTTGAAGAGGCAAAAACAGTTTTAGAGATAGTCTCTGAAGAAGATAGGGATGCTATTTGGTATTATAGAAATGGTTTTACCCATTGGCGTTTATCTAGTGACCCGAAGAATGACTTTGAAACTGAAGCTAATCAGGCTCTAGCATTATTAGAAAATGCTATCAAAAATGCTGATTCCTCAACAAATCCAGTCATTGAATGGTGTATTGAGTTGGTTAAAGTAGGTTCTCTAAGGGAAGTTCTTGAAGCTAAGCCAGCAGATTATCCCTTGCTAGAAAAATACTATTTTGAAGATGTTAATGAAACTAATCAAGAAATGAAAATTGCGCAGAATAAGAAATTATACAAGAATATTACGGTAGAAGACGTTCAAAAGGCAAGAGACTCATGGGATATTATTAAACCAGTATACGAAACTGTTAACATCTATAACACCTATGAAGACTATCTCGATTCTGCAAAAATCTTTACTCTAGAACAAAGATACCTTCTGGCGATTATCTGGTATTTTATCGAAGTAAACAATGGAGGCCACTATCAATTTTTCGATAATTCGACAGGGATTGTCTGGGAAGATACTTCAAAGGGATTGGAACTATTTGGAATGACGGAGCATGCTGTTAATTTCAAAAATCTTCTTGCATACTTTGGTGGAGCTATCTCCTTTGTTAGAGAAGAGAGATCGGAGATGCTAGCACAGATGGAAGAAGAGTATGGTGATGCTTTTTATCAGAAGTTGGATGAAGCAGATGATTTTGTTTATGATTATGATGGAAATGAGAATGAACTAAGTTTTATCAAAAAATATCCAGAGAAATTCATTTTTCAGGGAAATGCAGATAAATCGTAAAGAATAGTAAATAAAGACAGAGCAGATTGGAAGATCTGCTCTATTTTTTAGGGGAAAATCCTTGCTTTCTGAATAATTTCAATCTAAGTTGAATATCATAAACTCTATATTATTTACGGATTTTGAATATATTTTTTAAAAATATTAGGCTAAAAATTGCTTAAACTCGAATATTTTGTTACTGTTATATAAAAATGTAAGAAAATGAAAAGGAACTAAGATAAATCAGAAAATTATTTTCAGATTTTCAAAATAATTTTTTAAAATATAGTAATTTACTTGAAACTTCTCTTAAAAGATAGTATAATAGAAATATAGAAAACGCTTACAATATAAAGGGGGATTTATGGATACATTAGAAGCTTTAAGAACTTTTACAACAGGCGAAAATTTCCATCTTCAGCACTATTTGGGCGCACATCGTGAGGAGAAAGACGGGGAATGGGGTTACACATTCCGAGTTTGGGCTCCGAATGCGCAGGCTGTTCATCTAGTCGGTGATTTCACGAATTGGGTTGAAAATCAAATCCCTATGGTTCGAAACGAATCTGGAATTTGGGAAGTTTTTACAACTTTTGCCCAAGAAGGTCAGATTTATAAATATCATATCACACGGGCTAACGGTCATCAGCTTATGAAGATTGATCCTTTAGCTGTTCGGTATGAAGCACGTCCAGGCACAGGAGCTGTGTTAACAGAAATTCCAGAAAAAAAATGGAAGGATGGACTTTGGTTAGCTCGTAGAAAACGTTTGGGATTCTTCGAAAGGCCAGTTAATATTTACGAAGCACACGCTGGTTCGTGGAAACGAAATCCAGATGGAACTCCATATAGTTTTGCTCAATTAAAAGAAGAGTTGATTCCTTACTTAGTTGAGATGAACTACACTCATATTGAGTTTATGCCTTTGATGGCGCATCCGCTAGGTTTGAGTTGGGGCTATCAACTGATGGGATATTTCGGTTTAGAACATTCTTACGGAAGACCAGAAGAGTTTCAAGACTTTGTTGAGGAGTGTCACTTAAACAATATCGGTGTGATCGTGGACTGGGTTCCAGGTCACTTTACAATCAATGATGATGCCTTAGCCTACTATGATGGAACTCCGACTTTTGAATATCAAGACCATAACAAAGCTCATAACTATGGTTGGGGGGCATTAAACTTCGACTTAGGGAAAAACGAAGTACAATCTTTCCTAATTTCTAGCATTAAGTTCTGGATTGATTTTTATCATTTAGATGGTATCCGTGTAGATGCCGTAAGCAATATCCTTTATCTTGATTATGATAATGCACCTTGGACACCAAATAAAGACGGTGGGAATCTTAACTACGAAGGCTATTATTTCCTTCAGCGTTTAAATACTGTTATTAAGCTAGCTCACCCTGATGTCATGATGATTGCAGAAGAGAGCTCTTCAGCTACTAAAATTACAGGTCCGAAAGAGATTGGTGGCCTTGGATTTGACTACAAGTGGAACATGGGTTGGATGAATGATATCTTACGTTTCTACGAAGAAGATCCAATTTACCGCAAGTATGATTTTAACCTTGTAACCTTCAGTTTTATGTATGTCTTTAATGAAAATTATCTCCTACCATTCTCACATGATGAGGTTGTACATGGTAAGAAGAGTATGATGCATAAGATGTGGGGGGATCGTTATAATCAATTTGCAGGCCTTAGAAATCTTTATACTTATCAAATTTGTCACCCTGGTAAGAAATTGCTCTTCATGGGTAGTGAGTTTGGGCAATTCTTAGAATGGAAATCTGAAGAGCAATTGGAATGGTCTAATTTAGAAGATCCAATGAATGCTAAGATGAAATACTTTACTTCTCAACTGAATCAATTCTACAAAGACCATCGCTGTCTATGGGAAGTCGATTTGAGCTATGATGGAATTGAAATCATTGATGCAGATAATAGAGATCAGAGTGTTCTTTCCTTTATTCGTAAAGGAAAGAAAGGCGAGATGCTAGTCTGTGTCTTTAATATGGCACCAGTCGAACGTCCTGATTTCACAATTGGACTGCCAGTTGCAGGTGTGTATGAAGAAATTTGGAATACAGAGCTAGAACAATGGGGTGGTGTTTGGAAAGAACACAATCAAACCGTTCAAACTCAAGAAGGATTATGGAAGGATTATAAGCAGACTTTGACCTTTACCTTGCCAGCTTTGGGGGCAAGTATCTGGAAAATCAAACGTCGCTTGAAACCCACTAAAAAAGAATCAAATAAATCTCAAAAAGGAGTAGAAAATGAAGAATGAAATGCTAGCTTTAATCCTTGCCGGTGGGCAAGGAACTCGTCTCGGTAAACTCACTCAAAGCATTGCAAAACCTGCTGTGCAATTTGGTGGGCGCTATCGTATCATTGACTTTGCTCTTTCTAACTGTGCCAACTCTGGTATCCACAATGTTGGGGTTATCACACAGTATCAACCTCTTGCTCTTAACAATCACATCGGAAACGGTTCTAGTTGGGGTCTTGATGTAATTGATTCAGGTGTTTCTATCCTTCAACCTTACTCTGCAAGTGAAGGAAATCGTTGGTTCGAAGGTACAAGTCATGCGATTTACCAAAATATTGACTATATCGATAGCATTAATCCTGAGTATGTTTTGATTCTTTCAGGAGACCATATCTACAAGATGGACTATGATGATATGCTCCAATCACACAAGGATAACAATGCCAGCTTGACAGTTGCTGTTTTGGATGTACCACTAAAAGAAGCTAGTCGTTTCGGTATCATGAATACAGATGCTAATAATCGCATTGTTGAATTCGAAGAAAAACCTGCCCAACCAAAATCAACCAAGGCATCAATGGGTATTTATATTTTCGATTGGAAACGTCTACGCAATATGCTAGTTGCAGCTGAAAAGAATAATATTGACATGTCAGACTTTGGTAAGAATGTTATTCCTAACTACCTAGAGTCTGGAGAAAGTGTCTATGCTTATGAATTTAATGGATACTGGAAGGATGTTGGTACAATCGAATCTCTTTGGGAAGCAAATATGGAATACATCTCTCCAGAAAATGCTCTAGATAGCCGAAATCGTCAATGGAAAATTTATTCTCGTAACCTTATCGCTCCACCAAACTTCCTTGGAGAATTTGCTCAAGTAGAAGACTCTCTAGTAGTAGATGGATGTTACGTGAATGGTACTGTAAAACATTCCATTCTTTCTACAGCTGCTCAAGTTCGTAAGGGAGCAGAAGTTGTTGATTCTGTCATCATGAGTGGAGCAGTTATTGGTAGAGGTGCTAAAATTACACGTGCAATCATCGGTGAAGGTGCAATTATTGCCGATGGTGTTGAAATTGATGGTACAGAAGAAGTACAAGTAGTCGGATATAACGAAGTAGTGGGGGTAGCAACAGATGAAGATTGATAAATATTCAGCGATTTTAGGAAACACTGTTGGTTTTCATGATATGTCAACCTTGACAAGTAACCGTCCAGTGGCAAGTTTGCCATTTGGAGGAAAGTATCGTTTGATTGACTTCCCACTCTCAAGTTTAGCAAATGCTGGTGTTCGAAGTGTCTTTGGAATCTTCCAACAAGATAACATCAGCTCTGTATTTGACCACATTCGTTCAGGACGTGAATGGGGCTTGAATACACTACTTAGTCACTACTATCTAGGTATTTACAATACACGTGTAGAAAGCAGTACAGTCGGTAAAGAGTATTATCAACAACTCTTGACTTATTTAAAACGTTCTGGATCTAACCAAACGGTTTCTTTGAACTGTGACGTTTTGGTAAATATTGATCTTACTCAGGTTTTCCATTTGCATAATACTACAAAATCTCCTATTACGGTTGTTTATAAGAAACTACCTAAAAAGGATATTTCAGAAGTAAATGCTATCCTAGATATTGATGAAACTGACCACGTGCTCTCTCACAAACTCTTTGATAAAAAAGCTGAACAAGAATACTACAACATGTCAACGGATATCTTTGTTGTAGATACTCAATGGTTGATTGAACGTCTTGAAGAAGAAGCTCAGAAAGAACATCCAGAAAAACTTCGCTATGTTCTTCGTGATTTGGCAGCTAAAGAAGGTGCTTTTGCCTACGAGTATACTGGCTATTTGGCAAATATTCATTCTGTAGAAACTTACTACCAAGCGAATATTGATATGCTTGATCAGCATAAATTCTACTCTTTGTTCTCTCCAAATCAAAAGATTCATACAAAGGTGAAAAACGAAGAACCAACTTATTATGCACCTGGTTGTGAAGTAAATACTTCGCAGTTTGCTTCTGGTAGTATTGTCGAAGGTAAAGTTGTTCGTTCAGTTATTTCTCGTAATGTTCAAATTCATAAAGATAGCTTAGTTAAAGAATCTATTGTTTTCCCTCGTGTTATCATTGGTGAAGGCGCTCAAGTTGAGTATGCAATTATTGATAAGGGTGCTGAAGTAGCTGATGGAGTTGTTATTCGTGGTACAGCAGAAAATCCTGTTGTCATCAAAAAAGGTGAAAAAGTAACAGAGGACATTCTTTCATGAAAATTTTATTTGTAGCAGCCGAAGGAGCCCCTTTCTCTAAAACAGGTGGCTTGGGAGATGTTATCGGGGCTCTTCCAAAATCATTAGTTAAAGCTGGTCATGAAGTTGCTGTTATCTTGCCATACTATGACATGGTGGAAGCCAAGTTTGGTGATCAAATTGAAGATGTTCTTCAATTTGAAGTATACGTTGGTTGGCGTAGACAATTTTGTGGCATTAAGAAGACAGTTTTAAATGGTGTTACATTCTACTTTATTGACAACCAGTATTATTTCTTCCGTGGTCATGTGTATGGGGATTTTGATGATGGTGAACGTTTTGCCTTCTTCCAACTTGCGGCTCTGGAGGCTCTGGAGCGTATTGGATTTATTCCTGATGTTCTTCATGCTCATGATTATCATACAGCTATGATTCCTTTCTTGTTGAAGGAAAAATACAGATGGATTCAAGCCTATCAAAACATTAAGACTGTCTTAACGATCCACAACCTGGAATTCCAAGGTCAATTCTCTGAAGGTATGCTTTGGGATTTGTTCCGAGTTGGTTTTGAACGCTATGCAGATGGTACAGTTCGCTGGAATGACTGCCTGAACTGGATGAAGGCTGGTATCCTCTATGCAGATCGTGTATCTACTGTTTCGCCAAGCTATGCTTATGAAATCATGACAACAGAGTTTGGATGTGGCTTGGATCAGATTTTACGAATGGAGTCTGGTAAGGTTTCTGGTATTGTAAATGGAATCGATACGGATCTTTATAATCCAGAAACGGATCCTTTGTTGGATTATCATTTTAATAAATCAGACCTATCAGGAAAAGGTCAGAATAAAGCTAAACTTCAAGAGAAAGTTGGTCTTCCAGTTCGTCCCGATGTTCCAATGATTGGTATTGTGTCGCGTTTAACAAGACAGAAAGGTTTTGATGTCGTTGTTGAAGGTTTGCATCGCATGCTTCAAGAGGATGTTCAAATCGTTCTCTTGGGTACAGGTGATCCTGGTTTTGAACAAGCCTTCTCATGGTTTGGTCAAGTATTCCCAGATAAACTATCTGCCAATATTACCTTTGATGTCAAGCTAGCACAAGAAATTTATGCAGCCTGTGATATTTTCCTCATGCCAAGTCGTTTTGAACCTTGTGGACTTTCTCAAATGATGGCTATGCGTTATGGAACATTACCACTTGTTCATGAGGTGGGCGGGTTGAGAGATACTGTCCAACCATTCAATCCAATTGAAGGAACGGGTACAGGATTTAGTTTTAATAACTTAACCTCTTACTGGCTAAATTGGGCATTACAAACAGCCTTGGATGTCTACTATAATCATCCAGATGTGTGGAAAAAACTTCAAGTACAAGCTATGGAATGTGACTTCTCTTGGGATACAGCATGTCAGTCTTATCTCGATTTGTATCACAGCTTAGCAAATTAAATAAATAAAATCGTATGATGGTTTCATACGATTTTTTGAGATGATGAAAGTATGGTGAATAAATGAATAAAGCTAGAGGACTCTGTGTCCTAGATGTTGATGGAACTCTGATAGAAGAAGAGGTTATTGATTTATTAGGGAAAGAGGCAGAGTGCAAAGAAGAAGTAGCCCTGCTAACAGCTCAAGCTATGAGAGGAGTATTAGACTTCGAAGCAAGTTTAAAAAGACGTGTTTCTCTTCTTAAAGGTCTCTCTATCAATGTTTTCGATAAGATTTATCATGAACTTCACCTTAGTAAAAACGCTGCTAAGTTTATTAAAGTTCTTCAAGAAAACCAGATAGAAGTCGGTTTAGTATCAGGCGGATTTACCACTATTGTAGAAAGATTAGCAAAAGATTTGGGGATTTCATTATATACTGCAAATCAGCTGGAAACCAGAGATGGTTATTTAACCGGAAATCTTATTGGCCATATTATAAGCAGAGAAGTTAAAGAAAAAACATTGCTCAGTTGGGCTCAAGAGTTAGAGGTACCTTTCGAGAGGACAATAGCTATCGGTGATGGAGCAAATGACTTAAAAATGCTTAAAAGTGCAGGACTTGGTATAGCCTTTTGTGCCAAGGATATTGTGAAAAAAGAAATAAATCTTCAGGTAGATGAGAGAGATTTTGGGAAAGTTTTGGAAATGATAGACTTCCTTTAGATAGAAAGAGGAATCAAAATGAAAATTGTTATCGCACCGGACTCTTTCAAAGAGAGTCTCCCTGCTAACCAAGTGGCTGAAGCTATAAAACGGGGCTTTAAAAAGGCTCTGCCTAATTCAGAATGTGTACTTTTGCCCGTAGGCGATGGAGGAGAAGGAACCGTTGATGCTATAAAAAATGCTTTAGGTCTTGAAGAACATACAAGTCAGGTAACAGGACCTTTTGGTGATGAGGTTCAAATGCCCTACTTTCAAAAAGAGAAACTAGCTCTTTTTGAAGTTGCAGATTTAATAGGTCTTGCTAAAATTCCAAATAAAAAACGAAATCCTCTAGAGATTCAAACAAAGGGAATTGGTCAACTTATTCTCCATTTGATAGAACAAGGAATCAAAGATATCTATGTTGGTGTCGGTGGTACGGCTAGTAACGATGGTGGAATTGGCATTGCTTCAGGACTTGGTTACCAGTTTTATGACAAAAACGGAATTGTACTTCAAGCAAATGGTCAATCTCTATTTGATATCAGGAAAATTTTGAAGGAGGGAGTATTTCGAATTCCTTCTGATGTCCATATCAAAATATTAGCAGATGTGACTAATCCACTTTGTGGACCTTATGGTGCTACCTTTACATTTGGGAAACAAAAGGGATTGGATCCATCTAAATTTCAAGAAGTTGATGCTACTATTAAAGACTTCTATAGTAAAGTTGGACCTGAAATATTAAAATTAGATGGTGCAGGAGCAGGTGGTGGTATTGCAGCTGGCTTGTGTGCCTTCGCTGGAGCAGAGATTGTATCTGGTATTCAAACTTGTTTGGATTTGATAAACTTCGATCAAAAAGTTACTGATGCAGACCTAGTTATCGTTGGTGAAGGTAGGTTGGATACTCAAAGTTTGGCAGGTAAGGCACCAATCGGTGTAGCAAAAAGAACACCAAATGGTGTTCCAGTTATTGCTATTTGTGGTAGTTTGTCAGAGGATTTACCACCCTTACCATTTGAGAATATAGTCGCAGCTTTTTCCATACTTGAAAAAAGCGAACCGTTAGCAGACAGTCTAAAAAAAGCAGCTGTCTATTTAGAAAATACAGCTGCAAGTATCGCACGAATCATGTCTTTGAGATAGAGTTAACCAAACCATTTTTTCCAGAGAGAAGTAGGGACTTTCGTCTCTTTCTCTTGCCACAAGTCTGAAAAGGCCTTTCTGAGGTCTTTTTCACTTGTTTGAACCGGAACATCGCTATGGATAACCAGTCCAAAAGGAGAAGAGTTATGATCTTCAGAAACGATAGTTGCTTGGCAGTCAGCATCTTTGGCTTGTTTTAAATAATAGACCTGTTTGTCAAATACTACTTGAGGAGAAATTTTGACAAATAGAGGTTCGGTTTCTTTTTTAAAAGTCTCTAAAATTGTTAAAAATGCCTTTTGAAATTTGACATCATTCGCAGTAGCGAGTTCAGCGTAGCCAAGAACACGTTCTTCAAAGGTACCAAGAAAACGTCTTTGTTCGTCTGGATTTAACTTAAGTCCACCATTGGCTTTTTCTAATATTTGTTTAGATATATCAGTCATAAATATAGTATATCATAAAAGTCTATAGATAAGGCGGAAAAGAAAGCGATTACTTAACAAAGTTAAGGAAAATTTGCACAAAGATAACGTTTTTTCTTGAAAAAGGTATCTTTTTGATGTATCATAGAGGTGTAAAATAATTTAACTCAAAGGAGAGTAAAAAATGTCAATTATTACTGATGTTTACGCTCGCGAAGTCCTAGACTCACGCGGTAACCCAACACTTGAAGTAGAAGTTTACACTGAATCAGGTGCTTTCGGACGTGGTATGGTTCCATCAGGAGCTTCTACTGGTGAACACGAAGCAGTTGAACTTCGCGACGGTGACAAATCTCGTTACGGTGGTCTTGGTACACAAAAAGCTGTTGACAACGTTAACAACATCATTGCTGAAGCAATTATCGGCTACGATGTACGTGACCAACAAGCTATCGACCGTGCTATGATCGCTCTTGACGGTACTCCTAACAAAGGTAAATTGGGTGCAAACGCAATCCTTGGTGTGTCTATCGCTGTAGCCCGCGCTGCTGCTGACTACCTTGAAATCCCACTTTACAGCTATCTTGGTGGATTCAACACTAAAGTTCTTCCAACTCCAATGATGAACATCATCAATGGTGGATCTCACTCAGATGCTCCAATCGCTTTCCAAGAATTCATGATCGTACCTGCTGGTGCACCTACATTCAAAGAAGCTCTTCGTTGGGGTGCTGAAATCTTCCACGCACTTAAGAAAATCCTTAAATCACGTGGTTTGGAAACTGCCGTAGGTGACGAAGGTGGATTTGCTCCTCGTTTCGACGGAACTGAAGATGGTGTAGAAACAATCCTTGCTGCTATCGAAGCTGCTGGTTATGTTCCAGGTAAAGATGTATTTATCGGATTTGACTGTGCATCATCAGAATTCTACGATAAAGAACGCAAAGTTTACGATTACACTAAATTCGAAGGTGAAGGAGCTGCTGTCCGTACTGCTGCTGAACAAATCGACTACCTTGAAGAATTGGTAAACAAATACCCAATCATCACTATCGAAGATGGTATGGACGAAAACGACTGGGACGGTTGGAAAGCTCTTACTGAACGTCTTGGTGGTAAAGTTCAATTGATTGGTGACGACTTCTTCGTAACAAACACTGACTACCTTTCACGTGGTATCGAAGAAGGTGCTGCTAACTCAATCCTTATCAAAGTTAACCAAATCGGTACTCTTACTGAAACATTCGACGCTATCGAAATGGCGAAAGAAGCTGGTTACACTGCCGTTGTATCACACCGTTCAGGTGAAACTGAAGATTCAACAATCGCTGACATCGCAGTTGCAACAAACGCAGGACAAATCAAGACTGGTTCACTTTCACGTACAGACCGTATCGCTAAATACAACCAATTGCTTCGCATCGAAGATCAACTTGGTGAAGTAGCTGAATACCGTGGATTGAAATCATTCTACAACTTGAAAAAATAATCTAGTTCAGTGAACTAATGAAAGCCCTTGGATTTTTCCAAGGGCTTTTGTATATTATAAGACAAGCTCAAAGAAATCCAGTCTTGTTTTCGTATTCTAGAGGTGAAATGAGAGATTTTTAAACGGTTTTTTGGTATAATAATACCCAGGAAAAACTAGAGAAAGAAGGAGGTTGAGATGGAAAAGTATTTATCGGTAACAACTTTGACTAAGTATCTGAAAATGAAATTCGATAAAGACCCATACTTGGAGAGGGTCTATTTAACTGGTCAGGTTTCTAACTTCCGGAAGCGTCCAACTCATCAATATTTTTCTCTAAAAGATGATCGAGCTGTAATCCAAGCGACTATTTGGTCAGGTATTTATCAGAAACTAGGTTTTGATTTGGAAGAAGGGATGAAGATCAATGTTATCGGTCGTGTCCAAGTCTATGAACCAAGTGGGAGCTACTCTATCATCATTGAAAAGGCAGAGCCTGATGGCGTAGGGGCTCTTGCGATTCAGTTCGAACAATTAAAAAAGAAATTATCAGAAGAAGGCCTTTTTCAAGAACGCTTTAAACAAGCAATCCCTCAGTTTGCAAAACGTATCGGGGTTGTAACTAGTCGTAGTGGTGCTGTTATACAGGATATTATTACTACCGTTAGCAGACGTTTCCCAGGGGTTGAGATTGTTTTATATCCTACCAAGGTACAAGGCGAAGGGGCAGCAGAGGAGATTGCCCGTAACATTGCTAGAGCTAATGAACGAGAAGACTTGGATGTTCTTATCATTGGTCGTGGTGGTGGATCAATTGAGGATCTTTGGGCTTTTAACGAAGAGATTGTAGTGCGTTCTATCTTTGAATCTCGTTTACCGATTATTTCAAGTGTGGGCCACGAAACAGATGTAACCTTGGCTGATTTTGTTGCCGACAAGAGAGCAGCAACACCAACTGCTGCAGCAGAGTTAGCTACACCTGTGACTAAGTTAGATCTACTGACCTACCTTAAAAATCAAGAGAAACGAATGGCTACTGCTGTACAAAATACTTTATCAAAGAAAAAAGAAGCCTTGAGAGGGCTTAGTCAATCAGTCATCTTCAGGCAACCAGAGCGTTTATATGATGGATATCTGCAACGCTTGGATCAGTTAGTACTTCGACTGAAGCAGGGATTGAATGGTGAATTAGTTAGAAATCAACAGAAGGTTCAAGCTCAAATTCACCGTTTGGAGCAATTATCGCCAAATGTCAAGATTCAGCGCTACCAAGATCGTATTCAACAGTTACAGAAATTAATGCGTAGCCAGATGGCTGTGATCTATGATGCCAAGGTCGCTGAAGTGAAACGTTTGTCAGAAGCGCTACTCATGTTAGATACTAGTCGTATCGTAGCAAGGGGTTATGCGATTGTTAAAAAAGAGGATACCGTGGTATCTTCAGCAAATGATTTGAAAAAAAATGACCAGGTGATGTTGATGATGCGAGATGGTCAGGTAGAATTAGAGGTTAAAGATGTCAAAACAGAAGAAATTTGAGGAAAATTTAGCAGAACTTGAGACTATTGTTCAGAGTTTAGAAAATGGTGAAATTGCTTTAGAAGATGCTATTACTGCATTTCAAAAAGGAATGGTTCTTTCAAAAGAATTGCAAGCAACACTTGATAAAGCAGAAAAGACCTTGGTTAAAGTCATGCAAGAAGATGGAACAGAAAGCGAACTTCTATGAACAAGCAAAAAAAATTAGCTAAGGTTGAGTCAGCTCTTGAGGAGTTTTATGGAGATCAGCAATTAGCAGCTAATCTCAGAGAAGCTGTTCTCTATTCTATTCATGCAGGTGGTAAAAGAATCCGTCCTTATCTGCTTTTAGAAGTTTTGGAGTCTTTGCAGGTGTCTATTACACCAGCTCATGCACAGGTTGCAGCGGCGCTTGAGATGATTCACACAGGAAGTTTAATTCATGATGATCTTCCTGCTATGGATGATGATGATTTTCGTCGTGGGCGTTTAACCAACCATAAGAAGTTTGGTGAAGCACTAGCAATTTTAGCAGGAGATGCCCTCTTTTTAGATCCTTATGCTTTGATAGCGCAAGGAGACTTGCCAAACGAAATTAAGGTAGATTTAATAGCTTCTTTGTCCCTTTCTTCTGGAAGTATGGGGATGGTCGCTGGCCAAGTTTTGGATATGGAAGGTGAAGGTAAACATTTAAACCTAGAAGAACTTCAGACCATCCATGCTAATAAAACGGGTAAACTCTTAGCCTTCCCTTTTCAAGCGGCAGGAATTATTGCAGGATTGGATGAAAATCTTCAAAAACAGTTGAAAACAGTTGGAGAGCTGATTGGGCTTGCTTTTCAAGTGAGAGATGATATCCTTGATGTTACTGCTAGTTTTGAGGAAATTGGTAAAACACCACAAAAAGATTTGCAAGCTGAGAAATCAACCTATCCTGCTTTGTTAGGATTGGATGAGGCAAAAGTTTTTTGTAACCGAACTTTGGATCAGGCTAATGAAAAGTTAGACGTGATTAGCCAATTAGTTGACTTTGATAAAGAACCAATTGTAAAAATAGTAGAAAGTTTGAGAATCAATGCCTAAGGAAAGAGTAGATGTACTTGCCTACAAACAAGGTTTATTTGAAACAAGAGAACAGGCTAAGCGGGGCGTAATGGCTGGATTAGTGATTGCAGTCCTTAATGGTGAGCGTTTTGATAAACCAGGAGAAAAAATTCCTGATGATACTGAATTAAAACTCAAGGGTGAGAAACTCAAGTATGTGAGCCGAGGCGGCTTGAAACTTGAGAAAGCTTTAGAAAAATTTGACATATCAGTTGAAGGCAAAACGACCATTGACATCGGAGCATCTACGGGTGGCTTTACCGATGTCATGTTGCAAAATGGTGCTAAGCTTGTCTATGCTGTGGATGTTGGGACCAATCAGCTAGCCTGGAAATTACGCCAAGATTCACGTGTTATCAGCATGGAGCAATTTAACTTTCGTTATGCTGAAAAGGCTGATTTTGAACAAGAGCCATCTTTTGCAAGTATCGATGTGAGTTTTATTTCTTTGAGTCTCATTTTACCGGCTCTACATAGAATACTGGTCGACCAAGGGGAAGTTGTTGCACTCATAAAACCACAGTTTGAAGCAGGCCGAGAACAGATTGGTAAAAATGGAATTATCAGAGATGCCAAAGTTCACCAAAATGTTTTAGAATCAGTTACTAAAATGGCAGTTGATGAAGGATTCTCAGTCTCAGGATTGGATTTCTCTCCTATTCAAGGTGGACATGGGAATATTGAGTTTCTTGCTTATTTACGTAAAGAAGAACATGCAAGCAACCAAGTAGTTTCTGAAATAGAAAAAGTAGTAGAAAAAGCACATAGAGAGTTTAAAGATGAATAAAAAAGAAAGACTTGAAAAGATTAGAAGATTTGTGACTGATTATCAAATCGGCACACAAGAAGAAATCGTTGAACATTTGAGAGAAGCAGGGATTTCTGCCACTCAAGCAACTGTTTCACGTGATATCAAAGAATTAGGGATTGTAAAAATTCCTTTGAAAGATAATACATATGTCTATGAATTACCAAAGTCAGTAGTTAAAAGTTTACAGTTAGCTGAGAACAATATCGAAAGTTTCGAAAGAATGGGGAATCTCATTAATTTAGATGTTATTCCTGGGAATACAATTTTTGTAAAAAGTCAATTGACTCAAACATTTTCGGATATGATTTTTAGCTGTTTAGCAGATGACAACTCAATTTTAATTGTGGCGCGAACTGAAGAAGCAGCTATAGAGATTGTTGAACAAGTTAAAAAATGGTAGGACCTTATGTTACTTGAAATTTCAATTAAAAACTTTGCCATCATTGAGGCTATTTCACTTAATTTTGAGAAGGGAATGACAGTTCTGACGGGTGAAACCGGTGCTGGGAAATCTATCATCATCGATGCCATGAATATGATGCTGGGAGCAAGAGCTACAATGGACGTCATTCGTCATGGTGCTCCTAAGGCTGAAATCGAAGGTCTTTTCTCAATTGAAAATAGTCGAGCTTTACAAGAGATTTTTGATGAGCAAGGTCTGGAGTTAGGCGATGAAATCATCATCCGTCGTGAAATTTTACAAAACGGGCGTAGTGTTAGTCGTGTCAATGGACAGATGGTTAATCTATCTGTTCTTCGCTCAATTGGACAGTATCTTGTGGATATCCATGGCCAACATGATCAAGAAGAGTTAATGCGTCCCCAATTGCACATTCAGATGCTAGATGGGTTTGGTGATGCAGATTTTCTGGAACTGAAGCAAGCCTATCAGACAAACTTTGATGCTTATCGTAAAATGCGTAAGCAACTTCTTGAGATTAAGAAAAATCAAGAAGAGCACAGGGCTCGTATTGAAATGTTGGAATTTCAGATGGCTGAAATTGAATCTGCGTCCTTACAGCCAGGTGAAGACCTCAAACTAAACCAAGAACGAGATAAACTTCTAAATCATAAAAATATTGCTGATACGTTGACTAATGCTTATACAATGTTAGATAATGAAGAATTTTCAAGTCTAGCTAACGTGCGTTCAGCTATGAATGATATGGAAAGTATAGAAGAGTATGATGTAGAATATCGTGAAATTTCTACTTCCATATCTGAATCTTATTATGTTCTAGAAGATGTTACTAAACGTTTAGAGGATATTATTGAAAGTCTTGATTTCGACGGTAATCGTCTCATGCAGATTGAAAGCCGTTTAGATCTCATTCACGCCATTACACGTAAGTATGGTGGGAATGTTGACGATGTCTTGATGTACTTTGCTAAAATCACAGAAGAATACAGCCTTTTGACTGGCAATCATTTATCTTCAGATGATATGGAAGCAGAACTCAAAAAGTTGGAAGTAAGTCTAGTTGACCTAGCAAGTAAGCTTGCATCTGCTCGACATAACTTAGCTCAACAATTAGAAATTGAGATTCAGCAAGAACTCAAAGACCTCTATATGGAGAAAGCTCAGTTTCAGGTTCAATTTACTAAAGGTAAGTTTACTCGTGAAGGAAATGAAAGTGTTGAATTTTACATCTCCACCAACCCTGGAGAAGACTTTAAACCATTGGTTAAAGTAGCTTCTGGAGGAGAGTTGTCTCGCCTCATGTTGGCCATTAAGTCTGCTTTTTCTCGTAAGGAAGGTAAGACCAGTATTGTATTCGATGAAGTGGACACAGGAGTTTCAGGTCGTGTAGCTCAAGCAATCGCTCAAAAGATTCATAAAATTGGTCAGAATGGTCAAGTATTAGCTATATCTCATCTTCCTCAAGTCATTGCGATCGCAGATTATCAGTTCTTTATTGAAAAGATAAGTAATGACCATTCAACTGTTTCAACAGTTCGCTTGTTGACAGTTGAAGAAAGGGTGGAAGAAGTTGCCAAAATGTTGGCTGGTGAAAATGTGACTGAAGCAGCACTTAGTCAAGCGAGAGAATTGTTACAAAGTAAGGAGAAATAAATGACAGACTATTATGTTATTGGAGATGTCCATGGGAAAGCAGGAATGCTTGAAGACCTTCTAAAAACATGGGATGGTAAGACACAATTACTCTTTCTTGGAGATTTGATTGATAGAGGAGAAGATAGTCGACGTGTTCTTGAAATGGTCAAGGACTTGGTAGAAAATCAAGGAGCGATTTGCATTTCAGGAAATCACGAGTACATGTTTTTAACTTGGTTGGATAATCCTGAAGAAAGCTATGACCACTATCGTCGTAATGGTGGGGATACAACTATTAATTCTATTTTGGGGCGTCCACTGGATGCACCAGTAGATGGAGTAGCAGATGCTAAGCGTGTAGAAACTGAAGCAGCAGACTTGGTTGCTTTTATCCGACAAATGCCATTTGTGATTGAAACAAATCAGTATATCTTTGTTCATGCGGGAATTGATTTAACCTTGGATGATTGGCATGAAACTACAGATTACAAGAAAGTCTGGCTCAGAAAACCATTCCACGAAGCAGTTAATCATACAGGAAAAACAATTGTTTTTGGTCATACACCAGTCTACGGACTTTTGGATCAAAAACCAGGAACTGCAGAACTTTGGATGACAGAAGATGGAAAAATCGGAATGGATGGAGGAGCTGTCTATGGTGGTGTCCTTCATGGAATTGTCTTTACTGACCAAGGTATGACAGACCACTATTTCATCGAAAATGACGGCTTTGTTGCTGAAGATTAATACTCTCTACAGGGTATTATGGTCTTGTCAAAAACATAAAAACAATTTATAATTAATAGATACCCTGAAAGGAAGAGAATCTTGAATTTAGAAGAATTGAAAAAACGTCAGGAGAAGATCCGAAACTTTTCCATTATCGCGCATATTGACCATGGGAAGTCAACATTGGCAGACCGTATTTTGGAGGCTACAGAGACGGTTTCTAGTCGTGAAATGCAAGCTCAGCTTCTAGATAGTATGGACCTTGAGAGAGAGCGTGGGATTACTATCAAACTGAATGCCATCGAGCTAAATTATACTGCCAAAGACGGCGAGACCTATATTTTCCACCTGATTGATACACCAGGACACGTGGACTTCACTTATGAGGTATCACGTTCTCTAGCTGCCTGTGAGGGCGCCATTTTGGTTGTCGATGCTGCTCAAGGGATTGAGGCTCAAACATTAGCTAACGTTTACCTTGCTTTGGATAATGATTTGGAGATCCTTCCAGTTATTAACAAGATTGACTTGCCTGCTGCAGATCCAGAGCGCGTGCGTACAGAAATTGAAGATGTCATCGGTCTGGATGCTAGTGAGGCTGTATTAGCTTCAGCAAAAGCTGGGATTGGAATTGAAGATATTTTAGAGCAAATTGTAGAAAAAGTTCCAGCACCAACTGGTGATGTATCAGCACCATTAAAAGCTTTGATTTTTGACTCAGTATACGATGCTTATCGTGGCGTTATCCTCCAAGTACGTGTCATGGATGGAGTTGTGAAGCCAGGTGATAAGATTCAGCTCATGAGCAATGGTAAAACCTTTGATGTTACTGAGGTCGGAATATTCACACCCAAAGCAGTAGGACGTGACTTCCTTGCAACAGGTGACGTTGGTTATATTGCAGCATCTATCAAGACTGTTCAAGATACTCGTGTCGGTGATACAGTTACCTTGGCGGCAAACCCTGCTTCAGAACCCCTATCTGGATACAAGCAGATGAATCCGATGGTTTTCGCAGGTCTTTATCCAATCGAGTCAAATAAATACAATGACCTTCGTGAATCCCTTGAAAAATTGCAGTTGAACGATGCTAGTCTTCAGTTTGAACCCGAAACATCGCAAGCTCTTGGATTCGGTTTCCGTTGTGGATTCTTGGGTCTCCTTCATATGGATGTTATTCAGGAACGTTTGGAACGTGAGTTCAACATTGACTTGATCATGACTGCTCCATCTGTTATCTACAAAGTAAATCAGACTGATGGAGAGTCTATGGATGTATCGAATCCATCTGAGTTTCCAGACCCAACCAAAATTGTGACCATTGAAGAACCTTATGTTAAAGCACAAATCATGGTACCACAGGAATTTGTAGGAGCTGTTATGGAACTAGCTCAGCGCAAACGTGGTGACTTTGTGACGATGGACTATATCGATGATAATCGTGTGAATGTTATCTACCAAATTCCACTTGCTGAAATTGTCTTTGATTTCTTTGACAAGCTCAAATCTTCAACACGTGGCTATGCAAGTTTTGACTATGAACTGTCAGAGTATCGCCCATCTAAGCTAGTGAAAATGGATATCCTTCTCAATGGAGACAAGGTGGATGCACTCAGCTTTATCGTTCACAAGGACTTTGCTTATGAACGTGGGAAACTCATCGTTCATAAACTCAAGAAAATCATTCCACGTCAACAGTTTGAAGTTCCAATCCAAGCAGCTATTGGACACAAGATTGTAGCTCGTACAGATATCAAAGCTCTTCGTAAAAACGTTCTTGCCAAATGTTATGGAGGAGATGTTTCGCGTAAACGTAAACTTCTTGAAAAACAAAAGGCTGGTAAAAAGCGTATGAAAGCTATCGGATCAGTAGAAGTTCCTCAAGAAGCCTTCCTAAGTGTCTTGAGTATGGATGAAGAATAATTGATTCCTAATACAGTTATCTTTTGACACTTATCTTTTCATTCATTAGAATAGAAGTGAAAGGAGAAGGATTATGAAAAAAATCGTCAGCTTATCTACACTTTTAGTGTGTTGCCTTTGCCTCGCTGCTTGTAATACTTCAAAATCTAAAAAAGAAGTAGCCTCAGATACAACAACAGTCCAGGAAACTACCACTGCTCAAGAAACAACAACTGTAGCCGAATCAACAATTAAAGATACACAGGTAATTGGGTCAGATGCTTATGGCTACGTAAAAGTGCCAAAATCATGGATTCATTTTACAGAAGTTGAGGGTGGTGATGATATTCAGTACTGTGATGGAACGGACATCAATATCGTAACCCTAAATACTTTTAAACCAGAGCACCTTGGTGTTAGTGAAAGTGAATATGCTGCTCTTGATGCTGTTCAAGTCTCTACTAGTGTTTATCAAACTAAACAACAAAGCAAGGATTTCTCTAAAGTTTGGGGATCTAAGTCAAAAATTGGTGGTTATGACGCCTATGTCGTAAACTGTATTGCTAAAAATGGTAAATATCTAGTGATCTGGATCTTTAAATCAGACGATGGTAAGTTTAGATACGTTTCTCTAGAAGGAACACCTGAAGTGTTGAAGGATATGCTTCCATTGATTGAACAAAGTTGGACTACGAAAAATAATTAATATAAAAAAAACAGGATGTATGTCCTGTTTTTTTCTATCTTTTTTTAAAACTATTTAAAATTATTTGCTGTTTAAAATCAAACAAAAAAAATAAAAATCAAACAAAATACAACAAAAAAATATTGACAACGGTTTCATATAGTGTTATACTTGTATCATAAAAGTTAAATATGAAGGGAGAAGGTCATGGGATTAGATCATTTCTTCAGCAAAGACTTAGTTTTTTGTTTAGAAGCAGATAATCAAGAGCAACTATTTGATCAAGTTGCGACCCTATTGGAAGAAAAGAAAGTTGTTACGGATACCTATCGATCGGCATTGATTGAACGTGAAAAAATGTTCCCAACCGGTTTAGATATGGAATTTCTTGGGAAGGACTTGCCGAATGTAGCAATCCCTCACACAGACACGATTCATAATTTAACTGAAAACGTTGTTGTGGTTCGCTTAGCGAAACCAGTAACATTCCACAACATGATTGCTCCTGACAAGGAAGTAGAAGTATCATTACTCTTCTTTATCATCAATAATTCAAGTTCGAGTCAAACAAATATTCTTGCTCAATTGATGGACTTCTTTACAGGTAATGGTCATCTAGAAGCACTTTCTAAGATTACAGAACCAGAAGCATTGTTCCAGTATATCTCAGAAGCAACTGCTTAAATTCATAAATAAATAGTAACTATAAAACGGAGGAAATCCAAATGATTAAAATTCTTGCTGCATGTGGTGCAGGTGTTAACTCAAGCCACCAAATTAAAAGCGCTCTAGAAGAAGAGCTATCTAACCGTGGATACGACGTACAGTGTGACGCAGTTATGGTTAAAGATGTCAACGAAGACTTGATTAAAGGTTATGATATCTTCACACCAATTGCTGCAACAGACTTAGGTTTTGACCCTGGTATCCCAGTAGTAGAAGCTGGACCAATCTTGTTCCGTATTCCAGCAATGAGCGCTCCAGTCTATGACAATATTGAAGCAGCAATCAAAGAACACGGATTAAGTTAATTATTATTTTGTAATTTTCCATAAAAATAAAGGGAGGAAAAATTATGGATTTCATTATCAATCTAGCTAACGATTTCTTTAAACCAATCTTGGCTATGGGTGGCCCAATCATCATGCTGATCATTTTGACAGTATTGGCTTTGCTTTTCGGAGTTAAATTCTCCAAAGCACTTGAAGGTGGTATCAAACTTGCCATCGCACTTACTGGTATCGGTGCTATCATCGGAATGCTTAACGGAGCTTTCTCAGCTTCACTTGCAAAATTCGTTGAAAATACTGGTATTCAATTGACCATCACCGATGTTGGTTGGGCACCACTTGCTACAATCACTTGGGGATCTGCATGGACTCTATACTTCTTGCTAGTTATGTTGATTGTCAACATTGTAATGCTTGCAATGAAGAAAACAGACACACTTGACGTTGATATCTTCGATATCTGGCACTTGTCTATCACAGGTCTTTTGATTAAATGGTATGCTGACAAGAGTGGAGTTGGTCAAGGGGTTTCTCTTTTCATCGCGACTGCAGCAGTTGTTCTTGTAGGGGTTCTTAAAATTATTAACTCTGACTTGATGAAACCAACATTCGACGATCTTCTTAATGCACCAAGTTCATCACCAATGACTTCAACTCACATGAACTACATGATGAACCCAGTTATCATGGTATTGGATAAGATTTTTGATAAATTCTTCCCAGGTCTTGATAAATATGACTTTGACGCTGCAAAATTGAATAAGAGAATCGGTTTCTGGGGATCTAAATTCTTCATCGGTTTCATTCTTGGTATCGTTATCGGTTTGATGGGAACTCCACATCCAGTTGCTGGTGTTGAAGGTGCTGATAAATGGGAACTAGTTATTAAAGGTTGGTTGTCACTTGGTTTGACTGCCGGTGTCTGCTTGGAGCTCTTCTCATTGATCGGTTCATGGTTCATCGCAGCCGTAGAACCACTTTCACAAGGTATTACAAACGTTGCTACTAAACGTCTTCAAGGACGTAAATTCAACATCGGTCTTGACTGGCCATTTATCGCTGGTCGTGCTGAAATCTGGGCTTGTGCCAACGTACTTGCACCAATCATGTTGATTGAAGCAGTGCTTCTTTCAAATGTCGGAAATGGTATCTTGCCACTTGCTGGTATCATCGCAATGGGTGTAACTCCAGCTCTCTTGGTAGTTACTCGTGGTAAATTGCTCCGTATGATTATCTTCGGAACACTATTGTTGCCACTCTTCCTTCTTTCAGGTACACTTATCGCACCATTTGCAACAGATCTTGCTAAAAGTGTAGGTGCCTTCCCAGAAGGTGTGAGCCAAACTCAATTGATCACTCACTCAACACTTGAAGGACCAATCGAAAAACTTCTTGGTTGGACAATTGGTAACACTACAACAGGTGATATCAAAGCAATTATTGGTGCAGTAATCTTCCTTACTTTCTATATCGGTATTTTCGCATGGTACAGAAAACAAATGATCAAACGTAACGAAGAATACGCAGCAAACGCAAAATAATTTGCTCCTAAAAATGTAAATTGTAAAAACTAGGTTGTCAGTTTCCACTATGAAGCAGTCAGCCTAGTTTTTTTAGAAAATTGGAGGTAAGACTTATGATTGTATTAAAATCAGATCAATTAAATGTTGAGTTTCAAACACTTGGAGGAGCTCTATCCTCTATAAAAGATAAAGATGATGTAGAGTATTTGTGGCAGGGGGATCCAACTTATTGGAGTGGGCAAGCACCCGTATTATTCCCAATATGTGGTTCAGTAAGAAATGATACGGTCCTTTATGATAAGGAAGATGGTAGTCAAAAAGAAGGAAAAATCCCTCGACATGGCTTAGTAAGAAAAAAAGATTTTACATTAGTAGAACAAACAGATAATTCTGTTAAATTCGCTATTGAAGACGATGAAGAAATGTATGAAAATTACCCTTATCATTTTCGTTTAGAAATCACTTATACAGTGACTGGGAAAACCATACGTACTCAGTATAAAGTCTATAATAAAGAATTAGAAAAGAGTATGCCATATTTTATTGGTGGGCATCCTGGTTTTAACTGTCCATTATTAGATGGTGAAGTGTATGAGGATTACTATCTTGAATTTGAAAAGCCAGAAACATGTACAGTTCCAAAACCTTTCCCAGAAACAGGAATGTTGGATTTCAAAGATAGAAGTTCTTGGTTAAACAAACAAAAAGAAATAGACTTGAATTATGACTTCTTTAGCTATGATGCTGTGACATTAGATGAGTTGGAATCTCGCACAGTAGCTTTGCGTTCACGAAAACATGATAAGGGTTTAAAACTACATTTTAAAGAGTTTCCATATTTAATTGTATGGTCAACTCTTAATAAAGGGCCTTTTATTGCCTTGGAACCATGGTCAGGTTTGTCTACTTCAATAGAAGAAGGAGATCGACTGGAAGATAAGAAAGATGTTAAAATTTTGAAACCTGGCCGTTTTGAACAGCTTGGTTTCGATATCGAAATTTTATAAAAAAATAAACAAAAACAAACATAAATTGTTGACTTTTCCAACTAATAGTAGTATATTATGTTTATAAAGAACAATTTGTGTTTATTTTAACAAGATTACTGTTCTGTTTTTTCTCTGAAAAAACTTATTAAGAAACGAATAAGACATTTGTTCTTAATTTAAATTATTGTCAACAAAACTACTAGTAACTATTTGAGAAAGGTCTCTTTTAGGCTAGAATCAGAAAGTTTTACTGGTCTATTATAAAAAAGGAGTATACAATATGGCTATTGTTATTGGTGCAGATGCTGCAGGTTTAAGATTGAAAGAAGTTGTAAAAGACTTCTTGGAAAAAGAAAACTTCCACGTAGTGGATGTTACAGCAGAAGGTCAAGACTTCGTTGATGTAACTCTTGCGGTTGCGGAAGAAGTTAAGAAAGAAGAACAAAACCTTGGTATCGTCATTGATGCTTATGGTGCAGGTCCGTTTATGGTTGCTACTAAAATCAAAGGAATGGTTGCTGCAGAAGTATCTGATGAACGTTCAGCTTATATGACTCGCGGTCACAACAACTCACGTATGATTACGATGGGTGCTCAACTTGTAGGTGATGAATTGGCTAAAAACATTGCTAAAGGCTTTGTAAATGGTAAATACGACGGCGGTCGTCACCAAATCAGGGTCGACATGTTGAACAAAATGTGCTAATTTTGATATTGAAAGAAAGGTAAGATAAAATGAGAATTGCAATCGGATGTGACCACATCGTAACAAATGAAAAAATGGCTGTTTCAGAATTTTTGAAATCAAAAGGACATGAAGTTATCGACTTTGGTACTTATGACCACGCTCGTACCCACTATCCAATCTTTGGTAAAAAAGTTGGTGAAGCAGTAGTTAGTGGCCAAGCTGATCTTGGTGTATGTATCTGTGGTACTGGTGTAGGTATCAATAATGCTGTTAACAAGGTTCCTGGTGTTCGTTCTGCTTTGGTTCGCGATATGACAACAGCTTTATATGCAAAAGAACAATTGAATGCCAACGTAATCGGATTTGGTGGTAAAATCACTGGTGAATTGCTCATGTGTGATATCATTGAAGCTTTCATCAACGCTGAATACAAACCATCAGAAGAAAACAAAAAATTGATCGCTAAAATCCAACACGTTGAAACTCATAACGATCATCAAACTGATGCCAACTTCTTTACAGAGTTCCTTGAAAAATGGGATCGTGGTGAATACCACGACTAAGAGGTGACTTATGATTTTAACAGTCACAATGAACCCATCCATTGATATTTCCTATCCTTTGGATGAACTGAAAATCGACACTGTCAACCGTGTGGTGGATGTCACTAAAACGGCTGGTGGTAAAGGTCTTAACGTTACTCGTGTCCTATCGGAATTTGGTGACTCCGTAGTCGCAACAGGACTTGTCGGTGGTAAACTTGGTGATTTTTTAGTAGAAAATATTGATGATAAAGTAAGCAAACGTTTCTTCTCTATTCAAGGTGAAACCCGTAACTGTATCGCAATTCTACATGGAGAAAACCAAACAGAAATCCTAGAAAAAGGTCCTGAAGTTCAAGAAAAAGAAGGTCAAGATTTCTTGGCTCATTTCAAAGAACTTTTAGAGACTGTAGAGGTAGTGGCTATTTCAGGTAGTCTACCTGCAGGACTTCCAGTGGATTATTATGCTAGTCTGGTTGAACTTGCTAACCAAGCTGGTAAACCTGTTGTCTTGGACTGTTCAGGAGCTTCACTTCAGGCGGTTCTTGAATCTCCACATAAACCAACAGTTATCAAACCAAATAATGAAGAGTTGTCTCAACTTTTAGGAAGAGAAATTTCTAAAGACTTGGATGAGCTAAAAGAAGTTCTTCAAGAACCACTATTTGATGGAATCGAGTGGATTATCGTTTCATTAGGCGCTAATGGTGCCTTTGCAAAACACGGTGATACATTCTATAAAGTAGATATTCCAAGAATCCAAGTTGTAAACCCAGTTGGTTCGGGTGATTCTACAGTAGCAGGGATTTCTTCAGGTCTTTTTCATAAAGAATCTGATCAAGAACTCTTGACTAAGGCTAATGTCCTTGGTATGCTTAATGCTCAAGAAAAAATGACCGGTCATGTCAATATGGCTAACTATCAAGGTCTATATGACCAATTAATTGTAAAAGAGGTATAAAATGGTTTTAACAGAAAATAAACGCGCTTGCTTGCAAAAACTCTCAGATGAGAATGGTATCATCTCAGCCCTTGCTTTTGACCAACGTGGTGCTTTGAAACGCCTTATGGCTCAATACCAAACAGAAGAGCCAACAGTAGCTCAAATGGAAGAACTTAAAGTATTAGTGGCAGATGAGTTGACTAAATATGCTTCATCAATGCTACTTGACCCTGAGTACGGACTTCCAGCTACAAAAGCTCTTGATCCAAATGCAGGTCTTCTTCTTGCTTATGAAAAAACAGGATACGATACAACAAGTACAAAACGCTTGCCAGACTGCTTGGACGTTTGGTCTGCAAAACGTATCAAGGAACAAGGTGCAGATGCTGTTAAGTTCTTGCTTTACTATGACGTAGATAGCTCTGACGAACTTAACCAACAAAAACAAGCCTACATTGAACGTATTGGTTCTGAGTGTGTAGCTGAAGACATTCCATTCTTCCTTGAAATCTTGGCTTACGATGAAAAGATTGCGGACGCAGGTTCTGCCGAATACGCTAAAGTAAAACCACGCAAGGTTATCGGTGCTATGAAGGTCTTCTCAGACCCACGCTTTAACATTGATGTCTTGAAAGTGGAAGTTCCAGTTAACGTCAAATACGTTGAAGGATTTGGCGATGGCGAAATCGTTCATACACGTGAAGAAGCAGCAGACTTCTTTAAAGCTCAAGATGAAGCTACTAACTTGCCATACATCTACTTGAGTGCAGGTGTATCAGCTAAGCTCTTCCAAGAAACTCTTGTATTTGCGCACGAATCAGGTGCAAACTTCAATGGTGTTCTTTGCGGACGTGCAACATGGGCAGGTTCAGTTGAAGCATACATCAAAGACGGAGAAGCAGCAGCTCGCGAATGGCTTCGTACAACTGGTTTTGAGAACATTGATGAACTCAACAAAGTTCTTAAAACAACAGCAACTTCATGGACTGAACGTGTGTAAACTCCACTTTGATATCATTACAAAAATAAAAAAAGTCTCACCAATGGTGAGACTTTTTAAGGTGTCGATTTAATAATCTTTGTTTGTTTTGACAAAGTTTTTAGGGTTTCTTGGCTAAGTTTTGAATCTGAAATAATTGTATCAATATCAGCAATGTTATAGAAAGTATAAAAATCAAACTTATTAAATTTACTGTGGTCAGCAAGAAGAATCTTTTTATTAGCATTATTTAATGCTAGCTTTTGGACTTCGCCTTCATCTTCGCTAAAAGTAGCGATAGCATGATCTTTTATACCATTGCAACTAACAAAAGCTTTAGAGAATTGAAGACTTTCGATATCTTGGAGCGTTAAGGTTCCGACAAAGGCACCAGTGATTTCTCGATAATTCCCACCAATTAAAATTAAATCAGTCAATTTTCGTTCATTCAAGATAATGAAAACTGGAAGACTATTTGTCACAACGCGAATATTATCAATTGGAAGTTCGCGAGCAAAGAATTCGAGAGTAGTCCCAGGACCGATAAAGATGGTTTCTCTTTCTTCAACTAAATGGCCAGCAAAGCGAGCAATTTCTTGTTTCTCGGCGATTTGTAAACCTTGTTTTTCGACGTTAGAGCGTTCATTTGCCAAAAAAGAACCAGAACGAAGCTTTTCGGCACCTCCATGAACTCGAACAAGTAGATCTTTGTCAGCTAATTCTTGTAGATAACGTCGAGCAGTCATATCAGAAATATCTAAACGATTCATTATTTCTTTGACTGTGATGGTTCCTCTTGTATTGACAATCTCTAAAATCACATCTAGTTTTTCTTGTTTTAGCATTGAATCACCCCCATATCCACTATCATTTTATCATATTTTAAACATCTAAGCAACTTAAAGAAAACAAAACTAAACAAAAACAAAAAACATCTGTGTTTGTTTTTAACTCAGATGTTTTTATATTTTTTAATTAGTCTAATCCGTAGTTATAATCATCGTCCTGCATAGCTTCAACTTCACCAAGTAGATATCCGTTACCAACTTGAGAGAAGAAGTCGTGGTTTGATGTACCAGTTGAAATCCCGTTCATAACAATTGGGTTTACATCATCAGCTGAGTCTGGGAAGAGAGGATCTTGTCCTAGGTTCATAAGAGCTTTATTGGCATTGTAGCGAAGGAAAGTTTTAACCTCTTCAGTCCAACCAACACCATCATATAAACTCTCTGTATAACCTTCCTCATTTTCATAAAGAGTGTAGAGCAGGTCGTACATCCAGTCTTTTAACTTTTCTTGCTCTTCTTCTGGTAATTCGTTGAAACCAAGTTGGAATTTATAACCAATATATGTTCCGTGAACTGACTCGTCCCGAATGATAAGTTTGATGATTTCAGCAACGTTTGCCAACTTGTTATTTCCTAGATAGTAGAGTGGAGTGAAGAAACCAGAGTAGAAGAGGAAGGTTTCAAGGAATACACTAGCGACTTTCTTTTCAAGTGGTGTTCCGTTAAGGTAAATCTCATTGATGATTTGTGCCTTTTTCTGAAGATATGGGTTTGTATCAGTCCATTCAAAGATTTCTTCAATCTCAGTCTTGGTATTCAAGGTTGAGAAAATAGAAGAATAAGATTTAGCGTGGACAGATTCCATAAATTGGATGTTGTTAAAAACAGCTTCTTCGTGAGGAGTACGAATATCAGCGCGAAGAGCATTTACCCCTGTTTCAGACTGCATGGTATCCAAAAGTGTCAAACCGCCAAAGACTTTTCCTACCAAGTCTTTTTCTTGATTTGATAACTTTCTCCAGTCATCTAAGTCATTAGATAAGGGAATACGTGTATCCAACCAAAATTGTTCGGTTAGTTTTTCCCATGTTGATTTATCGATGACATCTTCAATGGCATTCCAGTTAATGGCTTTGTAGTAAGTTTCCATTACAAATCTCTTTCTTTTGATTTTATTAAAATAGTGATGAATATTCTAGCCTTGTGTGATTGGGTTACCGCACAAAAAGTCGGTACTCCGACTTTTTGATGTTACCTTATCTTTGTAAACAAGATTTTAGTGAGATTTTAAATCACACAGCTTTCACATTGGTTAGCACCAACTTCACCGCCGTCATCTGTGTAGGTACGAACGTAGTAGATAGACTTAATGCCCTTGTTAAAGGCGTAGTTACGAAGGATAGATAGGTCACGTGTTGTTTGTTTGTTCTCTTTCTTCCATTCATAAAGACCTGTTGGGATATCACTACGCATGAAGAGAGTAAGTGAGAGCCCTTGGTCTACGTGCTCAGTTGCAGCAGCATAGACATCGATTACTTTACGCATATCCATGTCATAGGCAGAAGTGTAGTAAGGAATAGTTTCAGTTGATAATCCTGCAGCAGGATAGTAAATCTTACCAATCTTCTTCTCTTGACGTTCTTCAATACGCTGAGTAATTGGGTGGATAGAAGCAGACACGTCATTGATGTAGCTGATAGAACCATTCGGCGCTACAGCAAGACGGTTTTGGTGGTAAAGTCCATCTGCTTTAACTTTATCACGAAGTTCAGCCCAATCAGCTGCAGACGGGATAAAGATTCCTTCAAATAGTTCTTTAACACGATCAGATTTTGGAACAAATTGACCAGACGTATACTTATCGAAATAAGTACCATTTGCATAGTCTGACTTCTCAAAGTTGTGGAAGGTAATGCCACGTTCACGCGCAATATTGTTTGATTCTACCAAAGTCCAGTAATTCAAAAGCATAAAGTAGATGCTTGTAAATTCAACAGACTCAGGAGATCCATATTCGATTAATTGCTGAGCAAGATAGCTGTGAAGCCCCATGGCACCAAGTCCAAATGTATGAGCTTGGCTATTTCCGTGGTCAATAGTTGGAACAGCAACGATGTGAGAGCTATCTGTTACAAAGGTCAAAGCGCGAACCATTGCACGAATAGAACGTCCAAAGTCAGGTGATGTCATCATATTTACAACGTTGGTTGAACCAAGGTTACATGAAACATCAGTACCCATTTGAAGGAATTCTTGCGCATCGTTGATAAGACTTGGCTCTTGGACTTGAAGAATTTCTGAACACAAGTTACTCATGATAATCTTACCATCGACAGGGTTTGCGCGGTTAGCTGTATCAATATTTACTACGTAAGGATAGCCAGATTCTTGTTGCAATTTAGAAATTTCTGTTTCCAAATCACGGGCCTTAATTTTTGTCTTACGGATGTTTGGATTTGCTACCAACTCATCGTATTTTTCTGTGATATCGATATAGTTGAAAGGTACGCCATACTCTTTTTCTACAGAGTATGGGCTGAAAAGGTACATTTCCTCATTCTTACGTGCTAATTCGTAGAATTTATCTGGTACCACAACACCAAGTGAAAGAGTCTTGACACGAACTTTTTCATCAGCATTTTCTTTCTTAGTAGAAAGGAAAGCAATAATGTCTGGGTGGAAGACGTTAAGGTAAACAACCCCAGCCCCTTGACGTTGACCTAGTTGGTTAGAGTAAGAGAAGCTATCTTCGAAAAGCTTCATAACTGGTACGACACCAGAAGCAGCCCCTTCATACCCTTTGATAGGTGCTCCAGCTTCACGAAGGTTGCTGAGGGAAATTCCGACACCACCACCGATACGTGAAAGTTGAAGAGCTGAGTTGATAGAACGTCCAATAGAGTTCATATCATCTGTTACCTGAATCAAGAAACAGGATACCAATTCACCACGACGTGCACGGCCTGCATTCAAGAAAGAAGGTGTAGCTGGCTGGTAACGCTGGTGGATGATTTCATTGGCAATATCAATTGCGATAGCTTCGTCACCATCAGCAAAGTAAAGAGCGTTAAAGAAGACACGGTCTTCCATGCTCTCAAGATAGTACTCTCCGTCATTAGTTTTCAAGGCATATTGATTGTAAAACTTGTATGCTGCCATGAAAGACTTGAATTGGAAGTTTTGATCCTTAATAAATTGGTAAAGCTCTTCTAAGAATTCTGGACGATATTTCTTGATAAAAGCTGTTTCGATATAGTCTTGTTTAATAAGGTAATCGATTTTATCAGTGATAGAATCAAAAACCATAGAATTTGGTACAACATTTTCTTTAAAGAAAGCGTCCAAAGCTTCTTTATCTTTGTGAAGCATGATTTGTCCATTAACAGGACGGTTGATTTCATTATTTAGACGGAAGTAAGTTACGTCCTCAAGTTGTTTTAATCCCATAAAATTTCCTTTAATTCATTACAAAAGAAAGGCTTCTAAGATTGACATAGAAGCTTTTAATCCTGATACTTAAGCAAGTTCTTTAAGTTTTGCTGGTTGGAAACCAGAGAAAACTTCAGTTGGTGTTTGAATGATAGGAGCAGCGCTGAAGCCTAGCTCTTTAACTTGTTCAATAAATTCAGGTTGTTCATCAAGATTGATTTCGCGATATGCGATTTTGTTACTATCTAAGAATCGTTTGGTCATTTTACATTGAACACAATTGTTTTTAGAATAAACGGTTACCATTCTGTAACTCCTCTTTCAAAATTTAATTACTTCTTAAGTATATCAGAAAAAAAATCTTTGTCAACGAAGAAAAACTAAATATTGTAGATTTTTTTCAGATGAGAGTTATCCGAACACAATATATAGTGATTGTAAAAAATCAAACCCATAAATAACAGCGTTTTCTAAATGTTAAAATTTTAAAAAACTATATGATGTATTTTGATACATAAAATAGAAGATTTTCAGCAAGTTATCTGAAAGGAAAAAGAAGAAATCCCATAAAATACTTGAAAAAAATCCTAGAAGGTGATATAATACCAAATTGTAAGGGTTATCAGATATAACTCAAAAAGAAAACATTTAAAGGAGAGTCAAATTATGGCTTCTAAAGATTTCCACGTAGTGGCAGAAACAGGTATTCACGCACGTCCAGCAACATTGTTGGTACAAACTGCTAGCAAATTTGCTTCAGATATTACTCTTGAGTACAAAGGTAAATCAGTTAACCTTAAATCTATCATGGGTGTTATGAGCCTTGGTGTTGGTCAAGGTGCTGACGTTACGATCAGTGCTGAAGGTGCAGACGCTGATGATGCTATCGCTGCTATCTCAGAAACAATGGAAAAAGAAGGATTGGCATAAGGATATGACAGAAATGCTTAAAGGAATCGCAGCATCTGATGGTGTTGCAGTTGCTAAAGCATATCTACTCGTTCAACCGGATTTATCATTCGAGACTATTACAGTCGAAGATACAAATGCAGAAGAGGCTCGTTTGGATGTTGCTCTTGAAGCTTCTCAAAACGAGCTTTCTCTTATCCGCGAGAAGGCTGTAGGTACGCTTGGTGAAGAAGCGGCGCAAGTATTTGACGCTCACTTGATGGTTCTTGCTGACCCTGAATTGATCGGTCAGATTAAAGAAACAATTCGTGCAAAGAAAGTAAATGCAGAAGCAGGTCTGAAAGAAGTTACAGACATGTTTATCACTATCTTCGAAGGAATGGAAGACAACCCATACATGCAAGAACGTGCAGCGGATATTCGCGACGTTACCAAACGTGTTTTGGCAAATCTTCTTGGCAAGAAATTGCCAAACCCAGCTTCAATCAATGAAGAAGTGATTGTGATTGCGCACGACTTGACTCCGTCTGATACTGCTCAATTGGACAAAAACTTTGTAAAAGCTTTTGTAACAAACATTGGTGGACGTACAAGCCACTCAGCTATCATGGCTCGTACACTTGAAATAGCTGCTGTATTGGGTACAAACAACATCACTGAACTTGTAAAAGATGGTGACGTTTTGGCTGTTTCAGGTATTTCAGGTGAAGTTGTTATCAACCCAACTGAAGAACAAATTGCAGAATTCAAAGCAGCTGGTGAAGCTTACGCTAAACAAAAAGCTGAATGGGCTCTTTTGAAAGATGCTAAAACTGTTACTGCAGATGGTAAACACTTTGAGTTGGCAGCTAATATCGGTACACCTAAAGACGTTGAAGGTGTGAACGAAAATGGTGCTGAAGCTGTTGGTCTCTACCGTACAGAATTCTTGTACATGGATTCTCAAGATTTCCCAACGGAAGACGACCAATACGAAGCTTACAAAGCAGTTCTTGAAGGTATGAACGGTAAACCTGTTGTCGTTCGTACAATGGATATCGGTGGGGATAAAGAACTTCCTTACTTCGATCTTCCTAAAGAAATGAACCCATTCTTGGGTTACCGTGCTTTGCGTATCTCTATCTCTGAAACTGGTAACCAAATGTTCCGTACACAATTGCGTGCATTGCTTCGTGCATCTGTTCACGGTAAATTGCGTATCATGTTCCCAATGGTTGCTTTGTTGAAAGAGTTCCGTACTGCTAAAGCTATTCTTGAAGAAGAAAAAGCAAAATTGGTTGCTGAAGGTGTTGCTGTTGCGGATGATATCCAAGTTGGTATCATGATTGAAATTCCTGCTGCAGCTATGCTTGCAGACCAATTTGCTAAAGAAGTTGATTTCTTCTCAATCGGTACAAACGACTTGATCCAATACACAATGGCTGCTGACCGTATGAACGAACAAGTTTCATACCTTTACCAACCATATAACCCATCGATCCTTCGTTTGATTAACAACGTAATCAAAGCAGCTCACGCTGAAGGTAAATGGGCTGGTATGTGTGGTGAAATGGCTGGTGACCAAACTGCTGTTCCACTTCTTGTCGGAATGGGCTTGGATGAGTTCTCTATGTCAGCTACTTCAGTACTTCGTACACGTAGCTTGATGAAGAAACTTGACACATCTAAGATGCAAGAATACGCTAACCGTGCTCTTACTGAATGTTCAACAATGGAAGAAGTTCTTGAACTTTCTAAAGAATACGTTAACTTTGATTAAAAACATTAAAACCTTGTAGAACTAAACTACAAGGTTTTTTGTACGATAATTTCAAAAGTCCACCTGTAAAATTTTCTAAAAATATGGTAAAATAGACAAAGGAAAAATACGGAGGCAACTATGCAAAACAGACCAATCATTATCGGAGTAACAGGGGGATCTGGTGGAGGAAAAACCAGTGTTTCTAAAGCAATTTTATCGCATTTTCCCAACGAAAAAATTGCCATGATTGAGCATGATTCCTACTATAAAGATCAATCTCATTTAACCTTTGAAGAACGTATTAAGACTAATTATGACCATCCTTTTGCTTTTGATACTGACTTGATGATTGCGCAAATTAAGGAATTGTTGGCAGGGCGTCCTGTTGATATTCCTACCTATGATTATGCGGCCCATACAAGAAGCTCGAAAACCTATCGCCAAGAACCTCAAGACGTATTTATCGTAGAAGGAATCTTGGTTTTGGAAGACAAACGTCTTCGTGATTTGATGGATATCAAGATTTTTGTGGACACTGATGATGATGTTCGTATCATCCGTCGTATTAAACGCGATATGGAAGAACGTGGTCGTAGTTTAGACAGCGTCATTGATCAATACCTTGGAGTCGTAAAACCTATGTATCATCAGTTTATTGAGCCTACTAAACGCTATGCTGATATTGTGATACCTGAAGGTGTAACCAATACTGTAGCTATTGATTTACTGACTACTAAGATTGAAAAGATTTTAGAAGAAGCTCGTTTAGCCCAGTAATAAATAAAAAAAGACTGTATCTATTGATACAGTTTTTATTGTTTAATTTTTTCAAGTTTTGGAACAATAGCGAGAGTTAAAATAGCTGAGATAATTAATTCTGCTATCGAATTTGTAGAGATAACAGTCGCTAATAGTTTTTGAATATTTCCATCAAAAACATTACCAAAGAGGAAGAAGATACCACCTAAGACAAATACTGTATTAGTCAGTGAGCCAAGTGCACCTGCGAAGATGAGTCCGGCTTTTCCCTTTAGCAGTTTATAAACGAAATAAGGTGTCAAACCGATCAAGATACGTGGGACAATTGCAATCACAACTGAATATAGGTTACCATTAGGTACAAAAGGTGAGAAGAGATAGCTGGTTGGAAGAATTGTGAGAGTATTTACAGTCAAGCTAATCATTCCCATTAAGAAACCTAATGTTGCGCCAATTCTTGGTCCATAGATAATACTTGCAATAATTACTGGAATGTGGACGATAGTTGGTTTAATAGGAAAGGGCAGCACGTTAAATAGGATTGAGCTCAGTAAATGAATAACAATCATACTGGCAAAAAAGATAGCGATTGGTGCAATATTAGAGCGTTTGTTCATGAAGTTTATCCTTTATTTGTTGTAAAATTCTTTCAAGATCAGCGAGAGCGCCACGACCGATATCACCACAAGCTAGTAGCGAATCTTTAGGAGAAATAATTGTATAACCATAATCTTCTAAAGTTTTAAGATTAGCTTGGGTCGCAGGGTGGTCATACATCTTTGTGTTCATAGCTGGAGCCAATAGTTTGGGTACAAAGTGTGGCAAAGCAAGAGCAGTAGCAGTCACCATATTGTCAGCAAACCCGTGAGCTAATTTAGCAATTGTATTGGCTGTCGCAGGAACTACGATAAATAAATCTGTTTCTTTTCCTATTTGAATGTGATTCACTTGATCTGGAAAAGGTTCCTGCATGACATCGAGATGTACAGTATTTTGTGATAGTACTTGTAAAGTTAATGGCTGAATAAATGCTGTTGCTGACTGAGTCATAAGAACAGTAACAGAATGCCCCTGTTTTTTCAAAGAACTAACTAGGTCAACTGTCTTATATGCGGCAATAGATCCAGTAATAGCGAGTGTAATACGGGCCATAATATTCCTTTCTTTTAGTCATAGCTTTTGATTTTCTCGAGAAGTAAATCAGCAATTTCTTGTTTACTCATAGCAGTTTGGAAAGAATTTTTTTCAACTAAGTAAGCCTTATGTTGGTCGCTACTAATCTGAGTAAGGTCGTTTGCGACAATTAAATCAGCTTGGTTCTTTTCAAGACTTTCCTGAGCAACTTGAATCAGATGTTCCTGACTGACATCAACCAGTAATTTAAATCCTATCAGGTGAATCTTAGGATTCCATTCTTTAACAAGAGATATGATTTTTGGATTCTTCTTGAGAAATAGAACCTGGACGTCTTCCTTAGATGAGATTTTGGTTTCCTGATTTTTCTTATCTAAAAACTCTGTTAAATCTTGACTAGCTTTAACCTCACCAAATCCAGTCATATAGACAGGAGTGTAATCTGATACAGCCATAGAATGGATTAATACCTGGTAATCCATTGCCTTATCTTTCATGACTTGTAGCAAATCAACTGTATTTTTAATTTCGATGATGGTTAAGTTTGGATGACTAACTGGCTTAACTGCCTGAAGAGTGGTAATCAAACAAACTTCATAACCAGCCGCTAGAAGAGTTTCGGTTATAATCTTACCTAGTCTACCAGAAGAGTGGTTGGTTATTGAACGAACATTATCAATTGCTTCGCTAGTACCGCCAGAAGTAACTAAAATTTTCATAGAACTATTGTACAAAAAAATGAGCATTAAGTAAAATGAAAGTGATATAACAAGGGTCGGAAATAGGATGTTAATCCATAGTTAAAATCTATAAAGGCATATAAAAATTTAGATAGAGATAAAGAAAGTCTGTTATTTAGCGATATTCACGAACGTTACTAATCATAATGACTGTTAAAAATCTTGTTTTATGATATAATGAATTAACACATTAGAGGCTATAGGAGTTTTTTATGAAAACAGATATTGAAATTGCACAGAGTATTGAGTTAAAACCGATCGTTGATGTTGTTGAGAAACTCGGTATTTCATACGATGATTTGGAGTTGTATGGAAAGTACAAGGCTAAACTAAGCTTTAATAAGATTCGTGAGGTTGAGGCAAATCCAGTTGGTAAGTTAATTTTGGTTACAGCTATCAACCCAACTCCAGCAGGTGAAGGGAAATCAACCATTACCATTGGTCTTGCTGATGCTTTGAATAAGATTGGTAAGAAAACTATGATTGCCATCCGCGAACCTTCTCTTGGTCCTGTCATGGGGATTAAAGGTGGTGCAGCTGGTGGTGGTTATGCCCAAGTGTTACCAATGGAAGACATTAACCTTCACTTTACTGGTGATATGCACGCAATCACAACTGCAAACAATGCTCTCTCTGCCTTGATTGACAATCACTTACACCAAGGAAATGAGCTAGGAATCGATCAACGTCGTATTCTCTGGAAACGTGTTGTTGACTTGAATGACCGTGCTCTTCGCCATGTAACTGTTGGTCTTGGTGGCCCGCTTAATGGTATTCCACGTGAAGATGGATTTGATATTACCGTGGCTTCAGAGATCATGGCTATCCTTTGCTTGGCAACTGATATTGAAGATTTGAAACGTCGTTTGGCTAATATCGTTATCGGCTACCGTTATGATCGCACACCAGTTTCAGTTGGTGATTTACAGGTTGAAGGTGCCTTGGCATTGATTTTGAAAGATGCTATTAAACCCAACTTGGTTCAAACAATTTATGGTACACCTGCATTCGTACACGGTGGCCCATTTGCCAATATTGCTCACGGATGTAACTCTGTATTGGCGACAAAAACAGCTCTTCGTTTAGCTGATTATACTGTAACAGAAGCTGGATTTGGTGCAGATCTTGGTGCAGAGAAGTTCCTGGATATCAAGACTCCAAACTTGCCAACAGCTCCAAGTGCAGTAGTCATTGTAGCAACTCTTCGTGCCCTTAAAATGAATGGTGGAGTTGCTAAAGATGCTCTGACAGAGGAAAATGTGGAAGCAGTACGTGCTGGATTTGCAAACTTGAAACGCCACGTTGAAAATATTCGTAAGTTCGGTATTCCAGCGGTTGTTGCTATCAATGAATTTGTTTCTGATACAGAAGCGGAAATCGCAGCTTTGAAAGAACTTTGTGCTTCAATCGATGTTCCAGTTGAATTAGCTAGCGTATGGGCTGATGGAGCTGAAGGAGGAGTGGCTCTGGCTGAAACTCTCGTCAAAACAATTGACGAAAACCCAGCTAACTATACACGTCTCTATGACAACGACCTTTCTGTTCAAGAAAAGATTGAAAAGATTGTCACTGAAATCTATCGTGGTAGCAAAGTAAACTTTGAGAAGAAAGCTAAAACCCAAATTGCTCAAATCGTTCAAAATGGCTGGGATAAATTGCCAATCTGTATGGCTAAGACTCAGTACAGTTTCTCAGATAATCCAAATGCACTTGGAGCACCTGAAAACTTTGAAATTACCATTCGTGAATTGGTACCAAAACTTGGTGCAGGCTTCATCGTTGCCTTAACTGGTGATGTCATGACCATGCCAGGACTTCCAAAACGACCTGCCGCTCTCAACATGGATGTTGAAAGTGATGGAACTGTTTTAGGTCTATTCTAATTCAAACACAAAAGACAACCTCTTTGATAAGGTTGTCTTTTTAACTACAAAAAACTCCTAGAAATCATCTAGGAGTTTAGTTTTTATTTCATAGTTGGGAAAAGAAGTACATCACGGATAGTAGTAGTATCAGTGAGTAGCATGCAGAGACGGTCGATACCGATTCCCAAACCACCTGTTGGTGGCATACCATATTCAAGGGCTTCAATGTAGTCATAGTCAATACCAGTCGCTTCATCGTCACCAAGTTCTTTTGCTTTAGCCTGGGCTTCAAATCGGCTAAGCTGATCGATTGGATCGTTGAGCTCAGTGAAAGCATTTCCGTATTCTTTGGTCATGATAAAGAGTTCGAAACGGTCGGTGAAACGTTCATCTTCAGGATTTTTCTTAGCAAGTGGTGATACAGCTACTGGGTGACCATAGACAAATGTTGGTTGGATTAAAGTTTCTTCGACAAATTCTTCAAAGAAAGCATTGATGATATGACCAACTTCTGTGTAGTGTTTTTCAACTGGAACTTTCTTCTCAGCTGCGATAGCTTTAGCTTCTTCGAAAGTCATATCTTTCCAGAAATCAACCCCTGTGATCTCCTTAATGGCATCCACCATGTGTACACGTTTAAATGGTTCGTTAAGTTTTATCTCAGTTCCTTGATAGATAACTGGAGCGTCGCCTTTAACAGCTTTTGCAACGTGTTGAATAATACCTTCAGTCAAGTCCATGATATCTTGGAAGTCTGCATAAGCTTGGTAAACCTCGATAGAAGTGAACTCAGGGTTGTGTGTAGCGTCCATACCTTCGTTACGGAAGATACGTCCGATTTCGTAAACACGTTCCATACCACCGACAATAAGTCGTTTCAAGTGAAGCTCAGTCGCGATACGAAGCACCATGTCAATGTTTTGGGCATTGTGGTGAGTGATAAACGGACGAGCAGCAGCACCACCAGCTTCGTTGTGAAGAACAGGTGTTTCAACTTCTAGGAAACCTTTTTGGTCTAAGTAACGACGGATTTCAGAAATGATTTTTGAACGAGTAACAAAGCGTTCAAAGCTTTCGCGATTAGAAATCAAATCCAAGTAACGTTTACGATAAATGGTTTCAACGTCTGTTAAACCGTGGAATTTTTCTGGAAGCGGACGAAGGGCTTTAGACAAGTGAGTGATGTGTGTAGCCTTAATAGAGAGTTCTCCCATATCGGTACGCATGACTTCACCTTCGACACCAAGGAAGTCTCCGAGGTCAGCTTTTTTGAAGATTTCGTAGTTTTCTTCACCAACTTCATCTTTACGAACGTAGATTTGGATTTGACCTTCACGGTCTTGAAGGTGAGCAAAACCAACTTTCCCTTTTCCACGTTTTGTTACTAAACGTCCAGCAATAGTAGCAGTTTCGTTTAATTCATGTAGTTGTTCTTTATCAAGGTCAGCAAATTTATCTTTTAGTTCTTGAGAGTTAGCAGTACGTTCAAAACGTTTCCCGAAAGGATCAATTCCTTGTTCACGAAGAGCTGCCATTTTTTCGCGGCGAACGATCTGCTGGTCATTCAATTCTTCCATATGTTCTGTTGACATGAGTTCCTCCTAATTTAATCAATTTTGAAATAATAAATCAATTTTTCACGATACTCCATTTTATCATAAATAGTCAAGAAATTCACGGATATTCTATAAAAACTAAAAAGAACTTGACTATTTATATCAAGTTCAATTATTTTTCTGATAAGAAGTATCATTCCAAGTCTTTAGAGTAAATGTTTCAAAGTCATCTGTTTCTATAATCGTCAGACTAGCATTGGCTAAGCCTCCATCTTTACGAAGCAGAGCTTCCTGATAGCCTATAAGCGTTCGAAGACTAGCAGTAAGGTTCGCTCCATGACCGACTAGTAATAGGTGCTCTGCCTTAGAATTTTTTAAGGACTTGATAAATTGGATGGTGCGCTGAGTTGTAGTGTAAAGTGATTCAGCTTCAAACATGCGAGTATCAAACTTAGCTAAGTTTGTTTTAAAGGCTTGAATTTGCTGAGGGTAGATAGCATTTAAAGTCGCAATTTTTAGACCTTCCAGTTTACCGAGGTGCCATTCTCTGAGTTCAGGAACACTTTCTAAAGGACAAGGATTTGTCAGTTGACTTTGGATAATCTCAGCTGATTTTACCGCTCTTGGTAAATCACTCGAATAGATCTTGTCAAAAGGGATATCTTTAAGATACCGGCCCAGGTCTTTTAAAGTTTCAATAGATTCAGGAAGAAGTGGTGAATCTCCGCCTGCACCTTGAAAACGACCTTCTAGATTCCAGACTGTTCGACCATGGCGGACAAAGTAAAGTTTCATGAGTTACTTTCCTCCAAGATGTCTACAAAGTTGGCTTTTACATAGTTTGCCAGATCTTTAGGTGCGATGATGATACTGTGTCCGACCTCGCCAGCAGAGACAATCAATTTTTCCAATTCTAAAGCTGTTTCATCAATAAAAATAGGGTAGTTGTGTTTTTGACGGATACCTACAGGGTTATTAGCTCCATGGATATATCCAGTCGTTTTTTCTAAATCCTTTTGAGGAATCATGGCAACTTTTTTATTCCCAGAAATCTTTGCTAATTTCTTTTCAGAAAGGTGTTTGGTGATAGGAACAATTCCTATTACCGGACCAGTCTTATCACCCAATAATGCTAAGGTCTTAAAGATATGATTTCTATCATAACCAGAAGGAAGTTCTCCTTCTAAAGCATTGATTTGAATACCTTGATGGTCAACACCTGCCTTAGTCAAAATTTGCTCTACTAAGGTTTTTTTAACTTTAACTTTCTTAACCATTATTTGTATTTATCCTCCAACTGACTCATCCAGATACCTAACCAAATGCCAAGAGCAAAAAAGAAGGCAACAATCACATAAGACACAAGAGATAAACCACTGTAGTTAATGCTTTCAGCATTACCCGCATTTGGAATCAATATCAAGAGTGTACTTGAAAGAACGATTGCAATGATGAAGTGATAAACACGAGAGTGATACTCTCGAAGAGCGTAGTCCATCAATTTTGAAAAAATAATAAGAGTAGCAGCAGCTCCAATTCCTATTGGAAGGAAGGTGCCAAATAAATCAAAAGTTTTAAATCCAGTTAACATTGGGGTATAGAGACCTAAAATCAAGAGAAGATTTGAGGGGCTCAATCCTGGAACTAAAATACCTAGAGCAAGAAGAGCACCAGCTAGGATAAAACTTGTGAAACTTGCGTTTAGTGAACCAACCACAAAGTTTAAAGCGTAAAGACCAATTCCAGAAACAATAAAGGTCACCCAAAACCAGATAAGATCGACTTTGTCTCTTTCAGAATCTTGAGTAGCCTCTTTTACAAGACTAGGGACTGTACCAATAATAGCACCCGCAAAACTCCATAAAACATAAACTTGATAATGCTCTAGTAAGTACTCAATTGGATAAGAAAATAGCCCAATACCTAGTAACATACCGATAGCAACAGGTAAGAAATAAAGAGTATCTTCTTTTAGGTTTTTAAATGGATGGGCAAGAAAACGAATCATTCTCTCATAGATACCCAAAATAGCTGCCAAGACTCCACCAGAAATACCTGGTAAAATAAAACCAAGTGCGATAACAATACCTTTAATTATTTTTGAAATCCAAGATAACATAAACTCTCTCCGTATTTATTCTCTAAAATTCTCTTCTTGTATTATATCACAAAGTAAGAGAAATAAAAAAGCAAGCAGAAGTAATATCTGGCTTGCTAAATAAATTTAAGGTTTTAAGAATAATTTTCTAAACGTCTCTTGCTTATCTTTTGACAAAGAAATAAGATTTAGGTCTAGATGGTGTTCAAATCCAACCAGTTTACCCTTTGAGGTGTATTGATGAAGATCAAAGTCAAGGTCTGTATTTGGTGAACTTTCAAAGTAGCCTGAGTCAAGTCCGTAGGATGGAATCCAAATAGCAGAAAACTTATCTGTACTGATACTATGTTCTTCCATGAAGTACACACCAATGTATATACCAATATTTTTAGCACCAAGTGATTTTAACTTAGCACGGAATGCCTCAACTCCTTGGTTCATATCTGACATTGTTTTTTCTTCAACGTCTAACCAATAGTAACTTGGGTTGTACGGCGAAGCTGAATTATAAAATGATTCAGCAGCCTTTTCCATATCCTCTACACTTTTTCCAGATACATAGGCATATACAGCAACTGGAACATTTCTCTTTTGAAACTCAGCAATATGACTTTTATAAGCTTTATCAATACCGTTTGTATAAGATGCATCGTTCTCAGTGGTAATCTGATTTCCTCCGTGGACTCGAACAATGACACCAGAGATATTTTGAGATAAAATATCGTAATTGATTTCCGATGGTCTCTGCCAACCAGAGATATCGATGATAGGCTTATCCAAGTTATGTAGAGCTTGTGTTTCTATTTGAACTGGATTTTGTTTGGTTTTTACAGGATGTTCTTCGAATCGTGGACGATTGAGAATCAAGAGTCCTATAAAAGCAGCAAATATAATAACTATAAAAGCTGGGCGAATTTTTTTTCTCATACTTCTATAGTTTATCGTAATTTATAAAAAAAATCAAAAAATTTACTCAAAACGGAGTAGTGACAGTCATTAGCATTAGGTTGAGGTCAACAAATTTGTGTATCGTGAAGTAAATTGTGGTATAATAATAAAGAATTTCTATAGAAAAGAGAAAAATATGGCAAATTTTGCAATTATTTTAGCAGCGGGTAAGGGTACCCGTATGAAATCAGATTTACCGAAAGTTATGCACAAGGTTGCGGGAATTTCAATGCTTGAGCATGTTTTTCGTAGCGTTGGCGCAATTAACCCTGAAAAAACTGTTACAGTTGTTGGACATAAGGCTGAGCTTGTAGAGCAAGTGTTAGCTGGTCAAACTGACTTTGTGAGACAGTCTGAACAACTAGGAACAGGTCATGCGGTTATGATGGCTGAGCCAATTCTTGAGGGCCTTTCCGGACAAACATTGGTTATTGCTGGTGACACACCACTCATTACTGGTGAAAGTTTGAAAAGCTTGATTGATTTTCATGTGAATCACAAGAATGTAGCCACTATCCTTACGGCAGAAGCTGAAAATCCGTTTGGTTATGGACGTATTGTTCGCAATGATAATGCTGAAGTATTAAGAATTGTTGAGCAAAAAGATGCGACTGATTTTGAAAAGCAAATCAAAGAAATCAATACAGGAACTTACGTTTTTGATAATGCTCGTCTCTTTGAAGCTCTTAAAAACATCAATACCAATAACGCTCAAGGCGAATACTATATTACAGACGTGATTGGTATTTTCCGTGAAGCTGGTGAAAAAGTCGGAGCCTATACTCTTAAAGACTTTGATGAAAGCCTTGGAGTCAATGATCGTGTAGCGCTCGCCACAGCCGAAGCTGTTATGCGTCGTCGTATTAACCAAGCTCACATGGTTAATGGCGTTAGTTTTGTAAATCCAGAAGCGACTTATATTGATATTGATGTTGAAATTGCTCCAGATGTACAAATTGAAGCTAATGTAACCCTCAAAGGTTCTAGTAAGATTGGTGCTGAGACTATTTTGACGAATGGAACTTATATTGTCGATAGTACTATCGGTTCAGGTACAGTGATTACCAACTCTATGATTGAGGAGAGCACAGTTGCTGATGGTGTTACAGTCGGACCTTACGCTCATATTCGTCCAGGTTCTAGCCTGGCAAAAGATGTTCATATTGGAAACTTTGTTGAGGTGAAAGGTTCTAGCATTGGAGAAAATACAAAAGCTGGCCATTTGACATACATTGGTAACTGTGAAGTTGGTAGTGACGTCAACTTTGGTGCTGGCACTATAACAGTGAACTATGATGGGAAAAATAAATTCAAGACAGTCATCGGCAACAATGTCTTTGTTGGTTCTAATTCAACCATCATTGCTCCTGTTGAACTAGGAGATAACTCTCTTGTTGGCGCAGGTTCAACGATTACTAAAGATGTCCCAGCAGATGCAATTGCGATTGGGCGAGGTCGTCAAGTTAATAAGGATGAATACGCAACTCGTCTTCCTCACCATCCTAAAAACAAATAGGAGCTAACCATGGAATTTGAAGAGAAAACACTCAGCCGTAGAGAAATCTATAAAGGTCCTATTTTCCAATTGGTACAAGATCAGGTTGAACTTCCTAATGGAAAAGGGACAGCTCAACGTGATTTGATTTTCCATAATGGTGCAGTATGTGTTCTTGCAGTTACTCCAGAAAATAAGATTGTTCTAGTCAAGCAATATCGCAAGGCGATTGAAAAAGTTTCTGTTGAAATTCCTGCAGGTAAACTAGAAATTGGAGAAAATGCTGATCCTGAAGCGGCAGCCCTTCGCGAATTGGAAGAAGAAGCTGCCTACACTGGAAAACTAACTCTTTTGTATGATTTCTATTCTGCTATTGGTTTCTGTAATGAGCGATTAAAACTTTATTTGGCAAGTGATTTGACAAAGGTTAAAAATCCACGTCCACAGGATGAAGATGAAACTTTAGAATTACTTGAAGTTAGTCTTGATGAAGCTAAACAACTAATCCAGTCTGGTGATATTTGTGATGCCAAGACTATCATGGCTATCCAGTACTGGGAATTACAAGAAAAATAGGGGAGGAACCTATGGGAAAACCTTTATTAACAGACGAAATAATCGAGCGTGCAAATCGTGGTGAAGATATCTCTGGTCCTACTTTAGTGGATGATCAAGAGACAAAGATATTATCTACTTCATCCCAACATTATAGAGCTTCACGTTCAAGTGATCATGGATTTAGTCAAGATACCCTAACGATTGAGGTTGAACCGCAAATCCATAAAAGTCGTAGAATTGAAAATACAAAGAGAAATGTCTTTAACTCAAAACTGAATAAGATTCTATTTTCTGTTATTCTTCTCTTGATTTTGCTAGTTTTAGCAATGAGATTTATTTAAGGGGAATGTCATGAAAATAGGAATTATAGCAGCTATGCCAGAAGAGCTAGTTTATCTAATTCAACATTTAGAAAATGCTCAAGAAGAGGCGGTATTAGGAAATAAGTATCATACAGGAAAAATTGGTTCAGTCGAGCTTGTCTTGGTCGAGAGTGGAATTGGTAAAGTTATGTCTGCAATGAGTGTAGCAATCCTAGCCGACCACTTTAAAGTAGATGCTGTCATCAACACTGGTTCAGCTGGAGCTTTAGCAGAAGGGATCGAAGTCGGTGATGTAGTGATTGCTGATAAGCTAGCTTATCATGATGTTGATGTGACTGCTTTTGGGTATGAATACGGTCAAATGGCCCAACAACCACTCTATTTCGAATCTGACAAGAAGTTTGTCAGTATGATTCAAGAGAGTTTATCTAAACTTAACCAAAAATGGCATATAGGTTTGATTGCGACCGGTGATAGTTTTATTGCGGGTGAAGATAAGATTAAAGCTATAAAAGAACATTTTCCTCAGGTGCTTGCGGTTGAGATGGAAGGAGCGGCTATCGCTCAAGCAGCTCACGCGCTGAATCTACCTTTCTTAGTTGTCCGTGCCATGAGTGATAATGCGAATCACGAAGCTTCTATTTCATTTGATGAATTTATCGTAGAAGCTGGACGTCGCTCAGCACAAGCCCTTCTAACTCTCCTAGAAACAATTCATAATTAAAATCTAAAGAACACTAGCAAGTGTTCTTTTTTATTGGAAATAGAAGCTTGTCTCAGTTAAAGTTATTTTTTGTCTTTTTTGATATAATAGAAACATTGATTTGAAGAATAGGAAGAGAAAATGAATCCTTTATTAAACGGTATGAATGACCGCCAAGCAGAAGCGGTACAGACTACAGAAGGTCCCTTGCTTATTATGGCGGGGGCTGGTTCTGGGAAAACACGAGTTTTGACCCATCGTATTGCTTACTTGATTGATGAAAAGATGGTCAATCCATGGAATATCCTAGCTATTACTTTTACCAATAAGGCCGCTCGTGAAATGAAGGAGCGTGCCTATGGTTTAAATCCAGCTACCCAGGATTGTTTGATTGCGACCTTTCACTCTATGTGTGTTCGTATCTTACGTCGTGATGCGGATCATATCGGTTACAATCGTAATTTTACTATCATTGATCCAAGTGAGCAACGAACCCTGATGAAGCGTATCTTAAAGCAGTTAAACTTGGATCCTAAAAAATGGAATGAACGCTCTATTTTGGGGACCATTTCTAATGCTAAGAATGACCTGATTGACGATGTTGCTTACGCTGCTCAAGCAGAAGACTTGTATACTGATATTGTGGCTAAATGTTATACTGCATACCAAAAGGAACTTCGTCAATCTGAATCTGTAGACTTTGATGATTTGATCATGTTGACGCTGCGACTTTTTGATCAGAATCCAGATGTCTTGACATACTACCAGCAAAAGTTCCAGTACATCCATGTTGATGAGTACCAAGATACCAACCATGCCCAGTATCAACTGGTCAAACTGTTGGCTTCTCGCTTCAAAAATATCTGTGTAGTTGGGGATGCAGACCAGTCTATTTACGGTTGGCGTGGCGCTGATATGCAGAATATCCTTGATTTTGAAAAAGATTACCCTCAAGCCAAGGTTGTTTTGTTGGAGGAAAACTATCGCTCAACCAAAACCATTCTCCAAGCAGCTAATGACGTTATTAAGAACAATAAAAATCGCCGTCCTAAGAACCTATGGACTCAAAATGCAGATGGCGAACAAATTGTCTATTATCGTGCTAATGATGAACAAGACGAGGCTGTTTTTGTAGCCAAAACCATCGATGAACTTGGTCGTAGTCAAAACTTCCTACACAAAGACTTTGCAGTGCTTTACCGTACCAATGCCCAGTCACGTACTATTGAGGAAGCTCTGCTCAAGTCTAATATTCCTTATACCATGGTTGGTGGTACCAAGTTCTACAGCCGAAAAGAAATCCGTGATATCATTGCTTACCTCAATCTCATTGCCAACCTAAGTGACAATATCAGTTTTGAGCGTATCATCAATGAACCAAAGCGTGGCATTGGACCAGGAACTGTTGAGAAGATTCGCGACTTTGCTAACCTACAAGAGATGTCCATGCTGGATGCTTCAGCCAATATCATGTTATCAGGAATTAAGGGTAAGGCAGCCCAGTCGATCTGGGACTTTGCCAATATGATTCTTGATTTGAGGGAGCAACTGGACCAATTAACCATTACAGAGTTGGTTGAGGCTGTCCTTGAAAAAACAGGTTACGTTGATATTCTAAATGCACAAGCAACCTTGGAAAGTAAGGCTCGGGTTGAAAATATCGAGGAATTCTTATCTGTTACCAAAAACTTTGATGACAATCCTGAAAGCCAAGAAGAGGAAACAGGACTAGATAAACTGAGTCGTTTCCTGAATGATCTTGCCTTAATTGCAGATACGGACTCAGGCAGTCAGGAGACGTCAGAAGTAACCTTAATGACCTTACACTCTGCCAAAGGACTCGAGTTTCCAGTTGTCTTTATTATTGGTATGGAGGAGAATGTATTTCCTCTTAGTCGTGCCTCTGAAGATCCTGATGAATTAGAAGAGGAACGTCGTTTGGCCTATGTAGGTATCACGCGCGCTGAGAAGATTCTCTATCTGACCAACGCAAACTCTCGCTTACTTTTCGGACGTACAAGTTACAATCGTCCGACCCGTTTTATCAACGAGATTAGTTCAGATTTGTTGACCTATCAAGGTTTGGCTCGTCCAGCTAATACAAGTTTTAAAGCATCATACAGTAGTGGTGGTACTACATTTGGGCAAGGAGTGAGTCTGGCTCAGGCTCTTCAAGAACGAAAGCGGAATGCTGCTCCTACATCGATCCAATCAAGCGGTTTACCATTTGGACAATTTGCATCTAATAATAAATCGTCATCTAGTGAAACTAGCTGGTCTATCGGAGATATTGCTCTTCATAAAAAATGGGGTGAAGGAACTGTCCTTGAAGTTTCAGGTAGCGGATCAACTCAGGAATTGAAAATCAATTTCCCAGAAGTCGGTCTGAAAAAACTTTTGGCTAGTGTAGCACCGATTGAGAAGAAGTAAGTTTTCTAAATGAATATGATTCCCTTTTGAAATGGCAAGAGGGAATTTTTTGATGCTCTTATCACAAGATTGTGATAGTTTACAAGTTTTTAACAAATAGCTTTTTAAACTTCACTATCTTAAAAAATAGTGTATAATTAAAAATGTCTTTGAAAGGGGAAGAAAATGACTGAAAAACAAATGAAAACTTTGGGTTGGATTGCAACCTTTATGTCTGTTATGATGTATATCTCATATATTCCACAAATTATGAACAACCTTGCGGGTCAAAAAGGAAACTTTATCCAACCAGCAGTAGCTGCAATTAACTGCAGTCTCTGGGTTTACTACGGTCTCTTTAAAAAAGAACGTGATATTCCTTTGGCAGCAGCTAATGCACCAGGTATCGTTTTTGGACTTATTACCGCATTGACAGCAATATTCTAAAAATAAAAAGCAATTAGCAGAGTTATCTGTTAGTTGCTTTTTATATATCTACAAAATATATTTCTCAATAGCGCGTGCAACGCCGTCTTCTTCATTGCTGGCAGTTACAGCATCTGCGAGAGATTTGACGTGGTCGCTGGCATTTCCCATGGCGATCCCCAGCCCAGCAAACTCTAACATCTCAATGTCGTTATTGGCATCACCCATAGCCATGATTTCAGAAGGTTGGATATCTAAAATCTCAGCCAAACGAGAAAGAGCAGAAGCCTTGGTTGTACCGAGTGGCATTGCTTCATAAATAACTGGTTGAGATCGAACACCGCTAAATCTCTGACAAAGTTCATCAGCAAATCGTTGTTCAAAGTCATCTGTTTGTTCTTTTGTCCCTAAAAACATTCCCTGGAACATACGATATTTACCACTAGTAGCTTCTTCCAGTGAGATTTCAGTCAGGTCAGCAAAAACAAGTGTGGCATCATATTGAACGATAGGATTTGGTTTACCTCCAAGAACGAAGTAGTGCTCTTCATCAAAGAGAGTTAACTGAACCTCACTCTTTTCAGCAAGGTCATTCAGGTATTCGATGTCAGATTTACTAAGTTCCCGCCAGTCAACAAGGCTCCAGTCACTGGTTTGGTGGGTAGAACAACCATTATTGACAATAACGTATTCATTTTGCAAATCAAGACCGAGTTTCTTGTAGTAGGGAAGAACTCCAAAGAGAGGACGACCAGTACAGAGAACCAGTTTGACGCCTTTGTCAATAGCCTTATGAATGGCATCAATATGAGCTTGAGGAATTTCCTTGGATTCATTTAGTAGAGTTCCATCCATATCCAGAGCAAGTAGTTTAATCATAGTATTTCCTTTTCACGTGTTTTGCCTATATTATAGCATATTTTGGAAATCAGAGACAGAATCTTCTGTTAAATCATGGTATAATAAGAGGTAATGAATTAACAAACGAGGCAGAGATGAAACTACTTTATACCGATATTCGGACTTCTTTGACAGAAATCCTAACCAAGGAGGCTCAAGGACTAGTTGACCAAGGAAAACGAGTCTTTTATATCGCCCCTAACTCTCTTTCTTTTGAAAAGGAACGTGCCGTGCTGGAGTGCTTGAGTCAGCAGGCTTCTTTTGCTATCACAGTCACGCGCTTCGCTCAAATGGCTCGTTATCTGGTTTTAAATGATATTCCTGAGAGGTCAAGTCTCGATGATATCGGTCTTGGTATGGCTTTCTATAAATGTTTGTCTGAGATAGACGCTAAGGATTTGCGTGTTTACGGGGCTATTAAGCAAGATCCGCAATTCATCGAACAACTGATTGAGATTTATCATGAAATGACAACTGCGAAGATGAGCTTTTTGGATTTAGAAAGTCTATCTGACGCTGATAAACGTTTTGATTTACTCTTGATTTTTGAAAAGGTAGCAGCTTATCTCAATCAATGTCAAGTTTCGCAAGGGAGTCCATTAACCTATCTGATCAATGCTATCGAAGAAAATAAAGTAAGCAGTGATTTTAGTCAGATTGCCTTAGTCATTGATGGTTTTACTCGTTTTTCTGCGGAAGAGGAACACCTAGTGGATCTACTTTATCGTAAGGGTGTTGAGATTGTTATTGGTGTTTATGCGACTAAAAAAGCTTATACAAGTCCTTTTATTGAAGGCAACCTCTATCAAGCCAGTGTTGAGTTTTTACGTCAGTTAGCTTTTAAATATCAGACCAAGGCAGAAGACGCATGTCAAGAACATAAAAATGTTGATGCTTTTGCCAAGGCTTCAAAATTACTGGAAAGTGCTTATGATTATTCTGAAATCAGTTTGGAAGTGGATGCTAAGGATAGAGAAGACTTGCAAATCTGGTCTTGTCTGACACAAAAAGAAGAGCTGGAGCTAGTTGCTCGCAGCATTCGCCAGAAATTGCACCAAGAACCAGAACTGAGTTATAAGAATTTTCGTATTCTACTAGGAGATGTAGAGTCCTATAAACTGTCCTTGCAGACAATTTTTAATCAATATCAGATTCCCTTCTATTTGGGTAAGAGTGAGTCTATGGCTCATCATCCTTTGTCTCAATTCGTAGAATCCATCGGACGTCTCAAACGTTACTATTTCCGTCAGGAAGATTTGATTAATCTCTTACGAACCGGCTTATATACCGACCTTAGTCAAGAGGAAATCGATAGTTTTGAGCAATATCTTCGTTATCTAGGCATTGATGGTCTCTCTAGTTTTAAACAAGAGTTTACAAAAAATCATCGTGAAAAATTTGATTTGGTCAAATTAAATGAGCTTCGTGTTCGCATTGTAAGCCCACTAGAAACTCTATTATCCAGTCGTAAACAAAAGTCTGAAAATATCCTTGCAAAATGGAAGAACTTTTTGAAGGATTCCTTTGTGACTAAGCAACTGCAAATCTTCTCTGCAACAATGGAAGTGGCGGAACAAGAAAGACAAGAGGAGGTCTGGAAGGCTTTTTGTCATGTCATGGAGCAATTTGCAACTGTATTTGAAAGTTCTCAGGTCACTTTGGATGATTTCTTGGCTCTTCTTCATTCAGGAATGTCCTTATCAAATTATCGTACGATCCCAGCAACGGTAGATACTGTTCTGGTGCAAAGTTATGATTTGATTGCGCCTTTGACAGCTGATTACATCTATGCACTTGGCTTAACTCAAGATCACTTGCCTAAAATTGCTCAAAACACTAGTTTATTGAGCGATGAAGAAAGGGAAGTGCTGAACCGAGCAACCCAAGAAGGTTCTCAATTACTGATTGCAAGTCAAGAAAACCTCAAGAAAAATCGCTACACCATGCTTTCTTTGGTCAACTCTGCTAAGAAGCAATTAGTCTTATCAGCGCCAAGTTTACTCAATGAAAATGAGAGTAAAGAGTCGGTTTATCTGAAAGAATTACAGGATTTTGGTTTTAGCAAGATTGAAAAGAGAATTGATCGAAAAAACCTATCAAAGGATGATATTGGTTCTTATCACAGTCTTTTGTCTAGTCTTGTTGCCTATCATCAGCAAGGTGAGATGGAGACAAGTGAACAAGACTTAACCTTTGTTAAAGTTTTAGCTCGTGTTATGGGGAGAAAGTTGGAAGACCAAGGTTTAGAAAATCCAGTCCTGCCTACAAGTCCACGAAGTAAGACTTTAGCAGCAGATACTTTAGATGCCTTGTATCCTCAAAACCAAGATTTTTATCTATCAACTTCGGGATTAACGGAGTTTTATCGAAATGAATATAGTTATTACCTTCGTTATGTCTTAGGCTTGCAGGAAGAATTGCGTCTCCGTCCTGATGCACGAAGTCACGGGAATTTCTTGCATCGTATTTTTGAACGAGCAATGAAACTTCCAACTAATGAATCTTTTGACCGACGTTTAGAACAAGCCATTTCTGAAACTAGTCAGGAAAGAGAGTTTCAAGCTATTTATCAAGAAAGTTTAGAAGCTCAATTCACCAAGGAAGTTCTTTTGGATGTTGCGCGTGCAACAGGTCGCATCCTTCGTCACAATTCTGAGATTGAAACGATTCAAGAAGAGGCAGTCTTTGGTGGCAAGGAACAAGCCTTTGTTCAGTTAGATAACGGCAGAAATGTCTATGTCCGTGGGAAAGTTGACCGTATCGATCGATTAAAGACCAGTGAAGCTATTGGTGTTGTAGACTACAAATCTTCTCTAACTCAATTTAACTTTCCTCTCTTTTTTAACGGTCTAAACTCACAATTGCCAACATACTTGGCTGCTCTTAAGAAAGAAGGAAATAAAGATTTCTTTGGAGCTATGTATTTAGTGATGGCTGAACCGATTCAGTCCTTACAAGCCAATAAAACTCTTTCAAAGGCTTTAGCAGAAACGACTAAGAGTATGAAATATCAAGGGCTATTTCTCGAAAAAGAGATAACGAACCTTGGGGAACTTTACAATAAAAACAAGACCTATCAGTTGTCTGATGAGGAATTCCAGTTATTACTGGACTACAACGCCCTTATCTACAAAAAGGCAGCAGAGAAGATTTTATCTGGCCAATTTGCTATCAATCCATACACAGAAGACGGAAGAAGTATTACCCCATATGTTCAACAATATCAAGCTATTACAGGATTTGAAGCCAATTACCATCTAGGTCAAGCTAGATTCTTAGATAAGGTTGCTAAGAGTAATGACAAGGAAGCTTGGTTTAATAAAATTAGAGAGGAGTTGGAACGATGAAATTTTTATCCCAAGAAGAGGTTGAAGAGTTGCAAGTAGCAGAAGCTCATTCTGACAAGAAACCAAAGAAAACCGCTGAGCAAATTCAAGCTATCTACAGTTCTGGTAAAAACATTCTGGTTTCAGCATCAGCTGGCTCAGGAAAAACCTTTGTCATGGCTGAACGAATTCTTGATCAACTAGCGCGTGGAGTAGAAATTCGCCAACTCTTTATTTCAACCTTTACGGTAAAGGCAGCCACCGAGTTAAAAGAACGCTTGGAAAAGAAAATCAGCCAACAAATCCAAGAGACTCAAAATTTGGAGCTAAAAAAACATCTTGGAAGACAATTAGCTGATTTACCAAACGCTGCCATCGGAACTATGGACTCTTTTACTCAGAAGTTCCTGGCTAAACATGGTTATCTGATTGACCTCGCCCCAAACTTTCGGATTCTTGAGAATGAAAGTGAACAACTTCTCTTAAAAAATGAGGTTTTTCGACAAGTTTTTGAAAGTCATTACCAAGACAAGGAGAAAGATGATTTTAGTCGATTGGTCAAGAACTTTGCTGGTAGGAGTAAAGATGCGCGTGGACTACGTAAACAGGTCTATATGATTTATGATTTTTTGCAATCTACTAGCAATCCTCAGGCTTGGCTAGAGGAATCTTTCCTAAAAGGTTTTGAAAAGGCTGATTTTACAGTTGCTAAAGAAAACCTTGTAGACGATATAAAGGAGAAACTCTGGGATTTGGAAAGTTTCTTCTGTTACCATCTAGAGAATGATGCTAAGGAATTTGGGAAAGCAGCCTACTTAGAAGCTGTCCGACAAGTTCTTGATGAAATTGGAGCTTTAACAAACGAATCTACTTTTAGTCAATATCAAGAAGTTCTAGAGCGAGTTGTGAGTATTTCTAAAGATAAGGGTGGCCGTGCTCTCACAAATGCTAGTCGCAAGGCTGAACTCCTAGAACTGAAAGAAGCGTACAACCAAGAGAGAAAAGACAAGTTTGAAAAGCTAATTGCACTAAATGATCAAATTACTTTATTGAAATTCCAGGAAAAATATCATCAAGAGTCTTGGGACTTAGCAAAGACTTTTCAAGTTTTCATGAGTGATTTTGTTGATGCCTATCGAAAGCGTAAACGTGAAGAAAATGCCTTCGAATTTGCGGATATTAGTCACTATACTATTGAGATTCTGGAAAACTTCCCTCAAGTTCGAAAAGAGTATCAGGAACGCTTCCACGAAGTCATGGTCGATGAGTACCAAGATACCAACCATATCCAGGAAAGAATGTTGGAGCTCCTCTCAAACGGCTATAATCGTTTTATGGTGGGAGATATCAAGCAGTCTATTTATCGTTTTAGACAGGCAGATCCCCAAATCTTCAATGAGAAATTCCATAGTTTTGCTCAAGATAGTGAAGAAGGTCAGTTAATACTGCTCAAGGAAAACTTCCGTAGTAGTTCAGAAGTACTAAATGCTACCAATGACGTCTTTAAGCATCTCATGGATGAGGAAGTTGGAGAGATTTCTTATGACGGCATGCATCAACTTGTTTTCGGAAATACTGATTTACACCCAGATCCAGAAAACAAGGCAGAAGTTCTTTTGTATGATAAGGATGTCGATGGTGATTCTAAGGAAGAGAAAGATTTTTCGACCAACAAACTGACTGGTGAAATGCGAATGGTCATTAAGGAGATATTGCATCTTCATAATGATAGAGGGGTTCCTTTCAATGACATTGCTCTCTTGACTGCCAGCAGAAGTCGGAATGACCAGGTTTTACTTGCTTTGTCGGAATATGGGATACCAGTTAAAACTGATGGCGCTCAAAACAATTATTTGCAATCTTTAGAAGTGCAGGTTATGTTGGATACTCTTCGTGTCATCCATAATCCTCTGCAAGACTTCGCATTAGTAGCTCTCATGAAGTCTCCTATGTTTAGCTTTGATGAAGATGAATTGGCTCGTCTAGCTCTTCAAAATTCTGAGGATAAGGTTCTAGAGAATTTTTATGAAAAACTTGTTAATGCTCAAGCACAAACTAGCCTCCATAAGGATTTAATCAAGTCTGAACTCTATAAAAAGCTTAACCTTTTCTTGGAAACTATTAATTCTTGGCGTTTGTTCTCAAAAACGCATTCGCTTTATGACCTTATTTGGAAAATCTATAGCGAACGTTTCTACTATGATTATGTTGGTGCTTTACCAAATGGTCAGGCTAGACAGGCCAACCTCTATGCCCTAGCACTACGTGCTGACCAGTTTGAAAAGAGTAATTTTAAAGGCTTATCACGTTTCATAACTATGATTGATCAAGTCTTGGAAGCCAAGCACGACCTTGCCAGTGTCACTGTTGCTCCACCTAAGGATGCTGTGGAGCTTATGAGTATTCATAAGAGTAAGGGGCTTGAGTTCCCTTATGTCTTTATTCTCAATATTGATCAGCAATTTAACAAGCAAGATTCCATGTCTGAAGTTATCCTAAGTCGTAAAAATGGCCTTGGTCTCAAGTATATTGCTAGAGTAGCTACAAATGCAAAAGAGGAATATCTTCCATCTACGATTAAGTTATCCATCCCAAGTTTGACTTATACTCAAAATGAGGAAGAACTCCAATTAGCAAGCTATTCTGAGTTAATGCGTTTACTGTATGTAGCCACGACTCGTGCTGAGAAAAAACTTTATCTAGTTGGAAAAGGATCTCGCGAAAAGTTAGAGTCTAAAGAATATCTGACAAATGGAAAAGGTCTTTTGACTCGAGAAACGAGACTAGATGCTAGTAATTTCCAGGACTGGATTTGGGCCATCTATCAAGCTTTTTCTAAAGAGGACTTACACTTTAGTGTTCGTTTCGAGGGTGAAGAACAACTGACAGAAGAAGCTATCGGAGAATTGGAAAATAAAAGCCAGCTCCAAGATCTTTCTCAGGCAAGCAACCGTCAGTCTGATACCATTAGGGAAGTTTTACAAATGCTGAAAGAGGTGGAAGTGTATAATGAAATCCACCGTGCAGCGATTAATCTTCCGAGTGTTCAGACCCCAAGCCAGATTAAGAAGTTTTATGAACCAGTCATGGATATGGAAGGTGTAGTAGTAGCTGGTCAATCTAAACCAAAAGAAACTATTATTCAGTTTGAACTTCCAGACTTCTCCAAGACAGAAGAAGTCACTGGAGCTGAAATTGGTAGTGCTACTCATGAATTGATGCAACGAATTAATCTCGCTAAGAAACCCACTTTGGAAACCTTGACAGAAGCCTTGGAGCAAGTTCAGGCAACTTCAGCTGTTAAAGATAAAGTTAATCTAGACAAAATTTTATCTTTCTTTGATACAGCTCTTGGTCAAGAGATTCTTGCAAATCAAGATAAACTTTATCGAGAACAACCCTTCTCTATGTTAAAAAAAGATGCTAAGAGTCAGGAAGACTTTGTTGTTCGTGGGATTTTAGATGGTTATCTCCTTTACGATGATAAGATTGTTCTCTTTGACTACAAGACAGACCATTATGAATATCCAAGTCAACTGATTGAACGTTATAGAGGTCAATTATCTCTATATGCAGAAGCCTTGTCTCGTTCTTACCAAATAGATCAAGTTGAAAAATATTTAATCTTACTTGGCAAAGATATGGTTGAGGTGGTCGCAGTTAACTAATCTTGTAAAAACTATTGCCTTAATGGCAGTAGTTTTTATTTATTTTCAGTTATGGTATACTAGTTTCAGAAAAGGATGTAAAAGAATCTATGCCAAAAGAAATCGATATCGAATACTATCACCAATTAGCTTTACAAAAGCAAAAAGAGCATCGTAAATTTCTTGGAAATCTGAAAAAGAAAGCTCCAAAAAACCTAGATAAGATTGCGCTGGAGATTCACCAGGAAGTGTTTGAAGAAATTGATTGTACAGCCTGTGCTAACTGTTGCAAGAGCCTTGGACCAGACTTTAAAGAAGCAGATATCACACGCATTGCCAAGTACTTTAAAATGAAATTACCAGCCTTCGAAGATGAATTTCTACAGGTAGATGAAGACGGTGATAAGATCTTTAAGTCAATGCCATGTCCATTTCTCGGTGGTGACAATCTCTGTTCCATCTATGATGTCCGTCCCAAGGCTTGTAGAGAATTTCCGCATACTGACCGTAAAAAGATTTATCAAATCAATAATTTGACTATCAAAAATACTTTAACCTGTCCCGCAGCCTATCTCTTCGTCGAGAAATTAAGAGATAAAATAGAATAAATAGTTATTTTATAATAACTTCCATCCTCAAATTCATTTTCTATTTGAGGATTTTTGTATATTTATTAATATTAATTGTTTTTGATTTCTAAAGGAAATGAGTTCCTGCCTTAAAGTTTCTTTAACTTTTTCTTAAAGAAAACTGATATAAGGTATCTTTAAGCGATGTTCTGTATAGTTATACCATCACTAAGAAAGGAGTGCCGGTATGAACTATATAGTAATTCCAGCTTATCAACCTGATAATAAACTTATCAAACTCATCGAAAAAATTCACGAAAAGAGTGATTTTCATATCCTAGTTATCGACGACGGTAGTTCATCAAAGTGTCAAGATATCTTTGATAAAGCAGAACAATATGCTACGGTGCTCCGTCACCAAGTGAACCAAGGTAAAGGCCAAGCGCTTAAAACGGCCTTTACTTATATCCAACAACAAAATAGCTACGGAACGGTTGTAACGGCAGACGCAGATGGTCAGCATAAGATTTGGGATATTTTCCGTACGGCTAACAAAGCTTCTGAAAATCCTAACAAGCTAATCTTGGGTGTGCGGGCCTTCACTGGTAAAGTACCCATTCGTAGCCGTTTCGGAAATAGCTTGACAAAAGCACTTTTTAAGATTCAAACTGGGGTAGAAGTAGCAGATACTCAGACAGGACTTCGAGCTTTTACAACAAATCTTATTCCTTTTATGCTAAAGATCGAAGGACAACGTTATGAATATGAAATGAATATGCTACTTGAAGCTACTAAAGAATATCAAATTTTAGAAGTTCCCATCGAAACTGTCTATATCAATGATAATGAGGATTCACACTTCCGACCAATAAAAGATGGGCTCATGATTTATAAAAATATTTTTAAATTCGCCCTGTCATCTCTCAGTAGTTTTGTTGTAGACTATATCGTTTACGCTATTGCAATCTTGTTTTTACCAACAGCGCCAACAAGTTTCCGAATTTTCCTAGCTAACGGACTAGCTCGTGTAACAAGCTCCGTTTTTAACTACTCTACAAATAAAAAACTAGTCTTTAAAAACGACGATAGCATTGTGAAAACAGGAATGGGATACTTTGGTCTAGCAGTTGGACTCTTTGTCTTAGACACGCTACTGATTCGTCTCTTCTTTACAATCTTTGGTATCAACCTTCTGATTGCCAAAGTTATTGTCGGCATCCTTCTCTTCGCTGTCTCTTGGACAGTGCAAAAGAAATTGATCTTTAAGGAAAGGACATCAACTGTATTATGAAATTTTTAAAGAAACCATATGCTTATGCCTCGGTTCTCAGTTTACTCTTGACAGGATCCTTTAGTTACTCAATGTTGAAAACTTTTGTACTCGCTGAGACTATTTCGACAGTAGCAACAACTAATACAAGTTCCAATACAGCTCAAGCTAGTCAAGCAGCTAAAACAGCAACAGTAACTAACTCAAGTTATAAGGACGAGAATATCTCTATCAATTTGACTGAAACGACGGTTAATGAAACCCAAGTGTATGTTGCAGATGTTACAGTAAGTTCATCAGAATATCTAAAAACAGCATTTGCTCAAAACTCGTTTGGAACAAACGTAACAGCTAAAACATCTGTCACTGCTGCAGAAAATGATGCAATTTTAGCAGTAAATGGCGACTACTACGGTGCAAACTCTTCAGGTTATGTTATCCGTAATGGAGTTGTCTATCGTGATACTGTCCGTGAAAATTCTAATAATGGTGATTTAGCCATTTATAAAGATGGTTCTTTCAAGATTATTTATGAGGATCAGATTTCAGCTGAGCAACTAGTCAAAGACGGAGTTATTAATCTCTTAGCTTTTGGTCCTGCCTTGGTCGAAAATGGTGAAGTAGTAGTAGGAAAAAACCAAGAAGTTGGACAAGCTATGGCTTCGAATCCACGTACAGCTATTGGTATTATCGACGAAAACCACTACATTATTGTAGTTTCTGACGGACGTACATCTGAAAGTGAAGGTCTCTCTTTGTACCAGCTAGCTGAGGTTATGAAATCCTATGGTGCAAAAACTGCCTACAATCTTGATGGTGGGGGATCCTCTACACTTTACTTCAACGGTCAGGTTATCAACAAACCAACGACTGGAGGAAACAAAATTTCAGAAAGGGCGGTGAGTGATATTGTCTACATCGGTTATTAATCCTAACAAAAAACGTTTTAAAAATACTGCCATCTCTTATACACTAATTACGATTTTCTTCTTTGCTTTTTCTAGAATTTATGAATCATTTAGTTTTGGAGAGACATCTGTTCATATGCACTATTTATTTGCAGTACCTCTTATTGGAGGAATTCTACTAGCAATCTTGCTCAAAGCTCTTCCTCAATTTTCTCGTATTAGTTTTAATCTATGGAATTCGGCAGTAGCGATTATTACAGCGGGTACACTTTTCCGCGGGATTGTCAATCTTTCTGGTCGTTCAACCACACTTGATGCACCATACTGGTATGTAGGTATCGGGTTTGTCGTTCTAGCTCTTTTATCAATATCTATAAATCCTATTCGATTGAAGAAGAATTTCAGAACAACTGAAGTTTAGATAAATGATAAAAAGTAGTCGTTCAGTTACTGTTCGACTACTTTTTGTTGACTTTTATTTCTAAATTGTTTTAACAATATTACAACTTTCTTTCTTCTTAAAGACCTTACTTTTATAATTAAAATTATATTGTATAATAAAGTGGATAAATGTCGTCTTTAAAACGATAAGTAAGAAGTATAAAATATAGGGAATATAAAATTGAAAGGTTAAAAATGAAAAAGATATTACTAGCAAGTACAGTTGTTCTTTCCATGGCAGGGATTTCAAAAACAACAGTATTAGCGGAAGAAAACCATGCTACAAACAAAGTACAAAATTCAGAAAAAACTGTAGCAAATGAAACGAATAAGGAAGCGAAAGAGAAAAAGCAATCTCAAGGTCAAGAGCAAGGCAAGAAAGAGAATCAAAACGAAAAACACGATCAGACTGAAAGAGATTCTTCTCAATCGACACAGAAGCAAGAAACAGCCGTGACCAAGGATAATTCTTCAACAGAAAAAATTACTGAGGAGATCAACAAAGAAGGTTGGCAAAAAGAGAATGGACAATGGCGTTATTATGAACATAAAAAGGTCGTCACAAATTGGAAAAAAATAGCTGGACACTGGTACTATTTTAATCAAGATGGTATCATGCTTAGCAATACAGTCTATGATGACTACCTCTTTAACAAAAGCGGCGCTATGGTTGAAACTTCTTGGGTAAAAATAGATGAGAAGTGGTTTTATGCCACAGAATCAGGAAAGATTATCCGCACCAAATGGGAAAAAATCAACGGTTTTTGGTATCGTTTCGACGAAACTGGTGCCATGTTAACCAAAACCATTTATAATGACTACCTTCTTGAGACTAGTGGAGCTATGCACGAAAATGGTTGGGTAAAAATGGATGAAAAGTGGTATTATTCCACAGAATCAGGAAAGATTATCCGCAACAAATGGGAAAAAATTAACGGTTCATGGTATCGTTTCGATGAAACGGGTATCATGTTAAGCAAAACCATTTATAATGACTATCTTCTTCAGACTAGCGGTGCTATGTCTGAAAAGAACTGGGTAAAAATGGATGAAAAGTGGTACTATGCTACTGATTCGGGAAAAGTCGTTCGTAATAAATGGGAAAAGATTAATAGCTCTTGGTACTTATTTGATAAAGACGGGGTCATGTTGAGTAGTCAATGGAAAGATAAATATTACCTAAAAGATAGTGGCGCCATGGCTCAAAACGAATGGATCTTTGATAAAAAATACAATAGTTGGTTCTACTTAAAATCAGATGGTTCTTATGCTGAAAACCAATGGCAAGGGTCCTACTATCTCAAATCATATGGTTATATGGCCAAGAATGAGTGGATTTTTGATAAGAGTTACAATGCTTGGTATTATCTAAAAGAAGATGGACTATATGCTACTGGAACTCTCAAAATCAATGGTAAAAATTATAGCTTTGAAAATAACGGGAAGTGGATCTCTAATCCATCTAGTTATTATAAAGTAAAACCGATAACAGCCTATGTTTATAGTGCTTCTGGAGTTAGACTTAGCTATATTTCTCAAGGTACTATAGTTGCTGTTTCTGACACAGAGTCTCAAGGTGACAGACTCCCAGTCAAAATTTCTGGACTTTCAGGCTTTATGAATAAGAGTGACCTTGTAGCTGTAAATGCTAGTAACGAGTTTATCCCTCATTATACGAGTGACGGTCGTTACGTTTATCACGAGTTATCACCTTATACAAGTATTCGTGTAGCACCTCATAGTTCATCGATGGCTGTTGGTACAAAATACTATTCAGCAGATGGAATTAACTTTGATAACTTTAAAGTTGAGAATCCATTCCTTTATAGAGATCTAAGAAAGCCAACAAATTATACAGCAGAAGAATTGAATAAGGTTTATTCTCTTATGAATATTCAGGGCAGCCGCCTTGCAGGTAAAGGAGAGGTCTTCAAAGAAGCGGAGAAACGCTATCAGGTGAATGCGCTTTATCTAATGGCGCACAGTGCTCTAGAAAGTGCATGGGGACGTAGTCAGATTGCTAACGATAAGAATAACTTCTTTGGTATTGCTGCCTATGATACTACTCCATATGATTCTGCAAAAAGTTTCGACAATGTTGATAAGGGAATCCTAGGGGCAGCTAAATGGATCCGAGAGAATTATATTGATGAAGGTAGAACCCATCTTGGTAATAAATCATCTGGAATGAACGTTCTTTATGCTTCTGATCCGTATTGGGGTGAAAAGATTGCGAGTATCATGATGACCATCAACAGTAAACTAGGTGAAAAAGACTAAAAATATATTTAAAATCGATGACTATAAAATGGTTATCGATTTTTGTTTGTCTTAATGATCATGAAACAAAAAGAGGATTTACCTTTTAGTAAACCCTTTTTTTGTTTATGAACTTAAATCATCTAAAATTAGACCACTTTAATTTTGTTCATTAAAATTAGTTATTTTTAGATTTAAGTGAATTTCTAACAACTAGAATTGATGAAACAAGGATGATAGTACCAAGAATTGTTACAAATGTTCCTTTTCTTTCACCAGTTTCTGGAAGCCCTGGTTTATCCTTAGTTGTAGTTACTGTAGATTTAGGCTCTTCAGTTGTAGTTGTTGTGCTTGAAGTAGTCTTAGGCTCTTCAGTTGTAGTTGTTGTACTTGAAGTAGTCTTAGGTTCTTCAGTTGTAGTTGTAGTTGAAGTAGTCTTAGGCTCTTCAGTTGTAGTTGTTGTAGTTGTTGTAGTTGTAGGCTCTTCAGTTGTAGTTGTAGTTGAAGTAGTTGTAGGCTCTTCAGTTGTAGTTGTAGTTGAAGTAGTCTTAGGCTCTTCAGTTGTAGTTGTTGTAGTTGAAGTAGTCTTAGGCTCTTCAGTTGTAGTTGTAGTTGAAGTAGCCTTAGGCTCTTCAGTTGTAGTTGTAGTTGAAGTAGTTGTAGGCTCTTCAGTTGTAGTTGTTGTAGTTGTTGTAGTTGTAGGCTCTTCAGTTGTAGTTGTAGTTGAAGTAGTTGTAGGCTCTTCAGTTGTAGTTGTTGTAGTTGAAGTAGTCGTTGGCTCTTCAGTTGTTGTTGTAGTTGTTGTAGTTGTTTCTTCTTTTGGATTCACAATTGTTTTAGTTACTGAATGATCAGCTCCAAAATCGTCAACGTTAACTTCTGTATCCGCAACTTTGATGACATAGCCTGATGGTGCTTCAACCTCGGTGATAATATATTTATCTTTCAACAGTTTGTTAACAGCAATATTACCATTTTCATCAGTTTCGTATTCACCAATCACTTGATTGTTAGCTTGACGAACTACTTTAAATTTAGCACCCTTAAGTGGTTGATTCGCCTCATCTACTTTATGGATATTGATTGAGTAAACATAACCAAGACCAGCACCACCAGCAATTTGAACTGCAGCACCATTAATTACGCTCGTACTTTCAATACCAACACCTTTAAGAGTTGCTTCATTTTTCAATAACTCACCATCAACAGGGTCATAATTTAGACGAACGTTATAAGAAATACGATATTGGTCCGCTTCAGTAATATCTCCTAAGTCAACTACGAAAGATTGTCCATCTTCAGCGACTGTCACTTTATGTTGATCTGTAACATCAACACGGTCAGAGAATACCCATTCACCAGTTTCGAAAGAGAATTTACCTTTGATAACTTTAATACTATCTTTTACATAGCTAGCATTTGTAAATTGCAAGTGGTCCTCAATCGTTACACCTTTGATGTTTTGTTTTGTACGATTGACTGAAATAGTGTATTGGACCTCTCTTTTATCACCTTCATTAACCCAACTAGTCTTTGTTAAAACTTTTGGATCACCATCACCGATACCTTTAAATGTAATCTTCCCAGCAGGTTTTGATTCTTTGTTTATCGTAATCTCAATTGGAATTTCTCCTTGTTGAGGATGTTTTTTGAAATCGACACGAGCATAGAAGAAGAAAGAGCCGTTTGTATCGTTATGTTTTTCAACATAATCCGTATAAGTTAAAGAAATGGACTTGTTATCCGCACTTACTTTAGCGTGCGCGATAATCTCATTTGTATTGATATCTTTAATTTCGAATGATTGTGAAGTAACCACCAAAGCGTCTGGTACAGTCATAACAGTAGTATCCCCTGCTTTGACATTTTTTCCAGATAAATCAAATTTTGCATTGATACGGAATGTAGCCCATTGCGCTAAATCCCAAGTTAGATCTCCACCTTCATTATTTACAACTTTGACATCTGTAATAGCATCTACAAATTTTCCAGTTACTGAAACCTCAGGAGTTTCAGCAAATGTTTTATTCAAACTAAATACAAAGACAGTTGTCAGTAAGCAAATAATAAAAGAAAAGATTCCCAATTTCTTCTTGTTCTTCATTATTTTTCTTCCCCTTTGTTAGATTGGTATTCTTAAGATACAAAAAAATATTGTACTTTAAGTAATACTCCCTGAATCAATTATTTTATATAGGATGACTTTATAGACACGCTTATTGCTGCCCTCCTCCTAGTCTTTTACTAAAACTATCCTATAGGTAAATTATATCACATTATAATATGTACATCAATAATAAATATGTGAAATTTGCTATAAATTAAAAAATTCACAAAAACTTAGAAATTATCTGTCTCTTAAGAATTAAAATAATAAAAAACCGCTTACATTCTTTGTTTTATCGCGTTTAAACTTTTTAGTGTTTTATCTAATGATAATAAAAATCATTTCAACAATTTACAAAAATCTAAGAATTATCTATTTTTGAATACTAGAAATTTTATATTAAATTTTATTATTTATTATATTTTTAAATTAGTTATTGGAAAATCAATCGTGTTAGGATTTATTATTCTATTTGTTTGTGCTATACTTTGAAGTATATAAAGACTATCGAATACAGGACGATGAATAGATGACTTATAAATTTTTGCTTTTCGACCTCGACCATACCTTACTTGATTTTGATGCTGCTGAGGATGTTGCCTTATCGCAACTCCTAAATGAAGAAGGAGTAGAGGATATCCAAGCATACAAAAATTATTATGTACCTATGAACAAATCACTTTGGAAGGATTTGGAGCTGAAAAAGATTACAAAAAAAGAATTGGTCAATACACGTTTTACAAAATTGTTTGCTCACTTTGGCATTGAAAATGATGGTTCCTACTTAGCAGAGCGCTACCAGTTTTTCCTATCAAAACAGGGACAGACTTTCCCAGGTGTGGAAGATTTATTAAAAAATTTGATACATCAGGGCTATGAGCTTTATGCTGCAACAAATGGAATCACCTATATTCAGACAGGGCGTTTGAAGCAATCTGGTATTTCACCATATTTCAAGGAAATTTTTATATCAGAACAGCTCCATACCCAAAAACCAGATGCAGCATTTTATGAAAAAATTGGAGATCGAATTCCTAACTTTGATAAAAATCATGCCCTTATGATTGGTGATTCTTTGTCAGCTGATATTCAAGGTGGGAATAATGCTGGAATCGATACCATCTGGTACAATCCTCATCATCTGGAAAACAAGACCCTAGCTCATCCAACTTATGAAGTCGACTCTTATCAAGCTCTGCTTGATTGCTTGGCGCTACTTTAAAAATTGCAAAAAAGAATAGAGGAGTCTTGAAATAATGGGAACATGGAATGCAACGATTTTTGGAAATGATACTTCCTTAGATATTAAAGAAGAATTCTTCGAGAGATATAATCAAGGAGAAGATGCAAATACAATCAAAAATGACTTGACATCGGATTTATACGATGACGATATGTATGATGTCTTGTTCGCCTTAGCACACTGTTTATGGGAAGTTGGGCAATTAGATGACGAATTCTTGCTTGAAATTAAAGAAATCATTATCAACAAAGAGGATTTAGAACTTGCCGAAGAATTGGGTGCAGATAGTGAATTTTTAAAACAGAGGAGTGTACATCTAGAAAAGTTTTTAGAAAAGATAAGTGTCAAAAAAGAAAATCCCAAAAAGAGAATTGCTCCGCCTGTTCCTGTAGAAAGTAAATATAGGAACGGTGCTGTGATGGTGTTTCAGTATGAGGATGGTAGCTACGGTACATTGATAGCAGTAGATGGAGCTTTCTTTGATAAGGAAACCTATTATGCTTATCTGCAGACTGATATTAAAATGACCAGAAAACCCACTATGGAAGATGTACGATCAGCACGGATTCTCGATCCGAGTTTTCATAGTCACGAATACAATTCATTTCGTGACTCTAAGTATTACTACTCTTTTGTAAATTGTATTTCAGGCTATTTAAAAAGTACAGCAACTAAAAAATTTGAAAAATACAATGATAGTGTTTTTAAAATTATAGGCTATCTTTCAGATTGGGGGAGCTGCTGTAGCGCGGCTTCTGGAGGATTTGATTACTATAACCAAAAATCAAGTGATGAGTTTAAAATAAGCGTTGTAAAGGAATTGAATAAAAAATTTGATGAAAATCTTAATACTCGAACAGAATTGATTATTGATGAAATCGACAAAGAATTTATCCTTTCTAATTCTAGAAAAGGTGTTGAATAAAGGCTCTTTAGTATAAATTATTTATAAAACTTCTCAAATCTTAATAGATACTTTTAAAAGTGGTTTAGATAGCCACTTTTTGCTATAATAGAGGCAGTGAAAACGAAGGAGAAAGCAATGGAACACTCGTCTTGGCATGCTTTAATTAAGGAGCAATTACCTGAGGGTTATTTTGGGAAAATCAAACAGTTTATGGAGCAGGTCTATGCGCAAGGAACTGTATACCCGTCTAAGGAAAAAGTTTTTCAGGCTCTGTTAACAACACCACTTGAAGAGGTTAAGGTGGTGATTCTTGGGCAGGATCCTTATCACGGACCTGGTCAGGCTCAAGGTTTGAGTTTTTCTGTTCCAGATAATATCCAAGCACCTCCTTCTTTGCAAAATATTCTAAAAGAACTTGCTGATGATATTGGAGTTAAAGCATCCCATGATTTGACTTCTTGGGCGGAGCAGGGAGTTTTACTTCTCAATGCTTGCTTGACCGTTCCTGCTGGGAAGGCCAATGGTCATGCTGGTCAAATATGGGAGCCTTTCACGGATGCCGTGATTAAGGTTGTCAATAATTTAGATAGACCAGTAGTATTTGTTCTCTGGGGTGCTTATGCTCGTAAGAAGAAGGTATTGGTAACAAATCCTCAACATCTGATTATTGAATCAGCTCACCCGAGTCCTCTTTCCGTTTACAGAGGATTTTGGGGTTCCAAGCCTTTTTCCAAGGCCAATGCATTCTTAAAAGAAACAGGACAAGAGCCAATTGATTGGCTTAGATAAGGAGAGAATATGCCTCAGTTAGCGACGATTTGCTACGTTGATAATGGAAAAGAATTGCTCATGCTTCATCGCAATAAAAAGCCTAATGATGTCCATGAAGGAAAATGGATCGGTGTAGGTGGAAAGTTAGAGCGTGGAGAAACTCCACAAGAATGTGCTGCCCGCGAGATTTTAGAAGAAACAGGATTGAAAGCTAAACCAGTTCTTAAAGGTGTAATCACCTTTCCTGAATTTACACCAGACCTTGACTGGTACACCTATGTGTTTAAGGTGACGGAGTTTGAGGGTGATTTAATTGACTGTAATGAAGGGACTTTAGAATGGGTTCCTTATGATGAGGTTTTAAGCAAACCAACCTGGGAAGGAGACCACACCTTCGTAGAGTGGCTTTTAGAAGATAAACCATTCTTTTCAGCAAAGTTTGTTTATGATGGTGATAAGTTATTGGATACCCAAGTGGATTTCTACGAATAAAGGAGAAAGCAGATGTTACTAATTAAAAATGGTCGAGTAATGGATCCTAAGTCTGGTTTGGATCAAGTGTGTGATGTCTTGGTTGAAGACGGTAAAATTATCAAAATTGCATCACAAATTAGTGAAAAAGGTGCAGAGGTCATTGACGCAACTGGTCATGTAGTTGCACCCGGTTTGGTGGATATCCATGTTCATTTCCGTGAACCTGGTCAAACTCATAAAGAAGACATTCATACAGGTGCACTAGCAGCAGCAGCTGGTGGTTTTACGACAGTTGTCATGATGGCTAATACCAATCCAACCATCTCCGATGTTGAGACTTTGCAAGAAGTTCTTCAATCTGCAGCAAGGGAAAAAATTAATGTTAAGTCTGTAGCAACGATTACCAAGAACTTTAATGGCCAAGACTTGACTGACTTTAAGGCGCTTTTAAAAGCTGGAGCCGTTGGTTTTTCAGATGATGGTATTCCTCTTGAAAGCAGTAAAGTGGTCAAGGAAGCTATGGAAGAGGCTAAAAAACTCAACACATTTATCAGCTTACACGAGGAAGATCCTGGTCTGAATGGTACGCTAGGTTTTAATGAAAATATTGCTAAAGAACACTTCCATATTTGTGGTGCTACAGGGGTTGCAGAGTATGCAATGATTGCACGTGATGTCATGATCGCCTATGCAACAAAAGCCCATGTTCATATCCAACACTTGTCCAAGGAAGAAAGTGTTAAGGTTGTGGAGTTCGCTCAAGGTTTGGGAGCAAACGTAACTGCAGAAGTAGCACCGCAACATTTCTCTAAGACTGAAGCGCTTCTCTTGACTAAGGGAAGTAATGCTAAGATGAATCCACCACTTCGCTTGGAGTCAGACCGCTTGGCAGTTATCGAAGGTTTGAAATCAGGAGTCATTTCTGTAATTGCGACAGATCACGCGCCTCACCATGCTGATGAAAAGAATGTCGAGGATATCACTAAAGCACCATCAGGTATGACTGGTTTAGAAACTTCTTTGTCACTTGGTTTAACTTACTTAGTCGAAGCTGGTGAGCTAAGCTTGATGGAATTATTAGAAAAAATGACAGTAAACCCAGCAAAATTGTATCATTTTGAAGCAGGTTATTTGGCTGAAAATGGTCCAGCTGATATTACCATTTTCGATGATAAAGCTGACCGAATTGTAGACACACATTTTGCTTCTAAAGCGGCTAATTCACCATTTATCGGTGAAACTTTAAAAGGGCAGGTAAAATACACTATTTGTAATGGACAGATTGTTTATAAAAACTAGATGAAATACTGCTCTATAAAATTTAAATTTAGAGAGAGTCTGTATGTATCCAACCCATCATTTTAAAGACAAGTTCATTTTATTTCTTAAGATTTTCTTCCCTATTTTGGTTTATCAATTCGCAAATTATTCTGCTTCCTTTGTCGATACGACCATGACCGGCCAGTATAATACGATTGATTTAGCTGGTGTATCAATAGCTACTAGCTTTTGGAATCCTTTCTTTACTTTTTTAACGGGTATTGTTTCTGCCTTAGTCCCTATAGTTGGACATCATTTAGGACGTGGGAAAAAAGAAGAAGTGGCTTCTGATTTCTATCAGTTTCTTTATCTTTCGCTTGGCTTATCCATTTTTCTATTTGTTTTAGTTTTTCTGGTTGCTCCTCTAGTTCTAAATAATATGGGATTAGAAGCGGCGGTAGCAAATATAGCAGTTCGTTATCTATGGTTTTTAGCAATAGGGATAATTCCTCTCTTACTCTTTAGTGTTATCCGTTCATTACTGGATGCGCTTGGGTTAACAAAGTTGTCCATGTATTTGATGCTTTTATTACTCCCTCTCAATAGTAGTTTTAACTATTTATTGATTTATGGTGCCTTTGGTTTTCCTGAGTTGGGAGGAGCTGGAGCGGGACTTGGGACCTCTATGGCTTATTGGGCCTTGTTGGGTATATCTATACTAGTCCTTCTTAAACAAGAAAAATTAAAAGAACTACATTTAGAAAACCGACTACCTTTAGATAAAAATAAAATAAAAGAAGCGATAAAACTGGGGTTACCTATTGGTGGAACTGTATTTGCAGAAGTTGCTATTTTTTCAGCCGTTGGCTTAATTATGGCGAAGTTTTCATCATTGATAATAGCTAGTCATCAGTCTGCCATGAACTTTTCATCTCTCATGTACGCTTTTCCTATGAGTATTTCAACAGCAATGGCTATTGTTGTTTCTTACGAAGTTGGTGCTAAACGTCTAGAGGATGCTAAGAAATACATAAAAATCGGACGACTATCAGCTATGGCATTCGCAATTTTAACACTTTCTTTTCTGTATGTTTTTAGAGAAAATGTTGCCAGTCTCTATGGTCATGATCCAGAGTTTATTCAACTAACTGCTAGTTTTATGACCTATAGCTTATTTTTCCAGTTAGCTGATACATTTGCAGCACCATTACAAGGGATTTTACGAGGCTACAAAGATACTGTCATACCTTTCTGCCTTGGTCTCCTTGGATACTGGGGAGTTGCTATACCTCTTGGTTTGTTTCTAGATTATTCAACAAATCTCGAAGCTTATTCATATTGGATAGGTCTTATCGTAAGTTTAGTTGTCAGTGGATTACTCTATCAGTGGCGTTTACAAGTTATCATGAAAAGATTCAAATAATTTGTTGAAAATATCCATGGAAATCAGTTTGTGAAATAGTCATTTTACGTAAAGAAAAGTATTGATTTCATTGACTTTTCTTTTTTTATATTGTGAAAAAATATCAAGCATAATCTTTGACTCTAGTTAACCTATAAGTTAGAATAGAACTATAAGAAATTAAACTTAGAAAGGCAAGATTATGTCAACTTTAGATAAAAATCTTTTGCTTGAGATGTTCCGTAAGATGGAAGAAATTCGTCGTATGGACTTAAAAATTGCTCAATTAGTAAAAAAAGGAAAAGTGCCAGGTATGACGCACTTTTCTGTTGGTGAGGAAGCTGCAAACGTTGGGGCTATGTTAGCTCTAAACGAAGACGACCTCATAACATCGAACCACCGCGGCCACGGGCAAGCCATTGCTAAAGGAATCGACCTTAATGGTATGATGGCTGAAATCCTTGGTAAGTATACTGGAACTTGTAAAGGTAAAGGTGGATCAATGCACATCGCCGACCTTGATGCAGGTAACCTTGGTGCCAACGGTATCGTTGGTGGTGGTATGGGAATCGCAGTAGGTGCTGCCCTTACTCAACAAATGAAAAATACTGGTAAAATCGTTGTCTGCTTCTTTGGTGATGGAGCGACAAATGAAGGTGTATTCCACGAAGCTGTTAATATGGCTTCAATTTGGAATCTTCCGGTAATTTTCTACTGTATCAATAACGGTTATGGAATCTCTGCCGATATTAAGAAAATGACAAACGTCAATCATATCCATGAGCGTAGTGCTGCTTACGGTATTCCTGGAATGTTTATCGAAGACGGTAACAATGTTATCGATGTCTACGAAGGATTTAAGAAAGCAGTTGACCATGTTCGTTCTGGTAAAGGTCCTGTCTTGATCGAAAGTGTAACTTACCGTTGGCTTGGTCACTCATCATCAGACCCTGGTAAATATCGTACACGTGAAGAAGTCGATGAGTGGAAAGAAAAAGATCCAATCGAAAACCTTCGCAAGTACCTTGTTGAAAATAAAATTGCTAGTGCAGAAGAACTTGAAGAAATTCAGGCTCAGGTCAAGGAAGCAGTGGAAGCATCTGTTAAGTTTGCAGAAGAAAGTCCATTCCCTCCACTAGAATCAGCTTTTGAAGATATTTACGCAGACTAAGGAGAAGTAGAGAAATATGGAAACAAAATTAATGTCTTTCCGCGATACCATTATCCTTGCAATGTCTGAGGAAATGCGTCGCGACGAAAATGTACTCTTGATGGGTGAAGATGTCGGTGTCTTTGGTGGAGACTTTGGTACATCTGTAGGTATGCTTGAAGAATTTGGACCAGAACGTGTTCGTGACTGTCCGATTTCCGAAGCAGCTATTTCTGGAGCAGCTGCTGGTGCTGCTATGACTGGACTTCGTCCAATCGTCGACATGACCTTCATGGACTTTTCTGTTATTGCCATGGATAATATCGTCAACCAAGCAGCTAAAACTCGTTACATGTTTGGTGGTAAAGGTCAAGTACCAATTACAATCCGCTGTGCCGCTGGTAACGGAGTAGGTTCTGCAGCACAACACTCACAATCATTGGAATCTTGGTTCACTCATATCCCAGGATTGAAGGTTGTAGCTCCAGGTACACCAGCTGATATGAAGGGTCTTCTTAAGTCTTCTATCCGTGACAACAACCCTGTTATCATTCTTGAATACAAATCAGAATTTAACCAAAAAGGGGAAGTACCAGTAGATCCAGACTATACTATCCCACTTGGTGTCGGAGAAATCAAACGCGAAGGAACTGATGTAACAGTAGTAACATACGGTAAAATGCTTCGTCGTGTGATGCAAGCAGCTGAAGAATTGGCTGAAGAAGGCATCTCAGTAGAAGTAGTAGACCCACGTACTTTGGTTCCACTTGATAAAGACATCATCATTAATTCAGTTAAGAAGACTGGAAAAGTAGTTCTTGTCAACGATGCTCACAAGACGAGTGGATTTATCGGGGAAATCTCAGCTATTATTTCTGAATCAGAAGCATTCGATTATTTAGATGCACCTATTCGCCGTTGTGCAGGTGAGGATGTACCAATGCCTTATGCACAAAATCTTGAAAATGCAATGATTCCAACAGTTGAAAGCATCAAAGATGCAATCCGTAAAACTCACAATAAACAATAATACATAAAATAAATTATGTAAATTAATCAGACGAGAAGCTTTGTATCTATTTGTATCTAATAGATGCAAAGTTCTCTACGTCCTTGATATCTTAGATTAGAGCACGGGCTAAAAGCTCGGAAAAAAGATAAATCTTCTTGACTTCGTCGAGGTCTATGTTGATTTCCTATTTTTCGGTCACTTTTTAACGCCCTTTGCATCATGTAATTGAATTCGGACGGAGGTCTGTGAAAAAAAGATAGATTTCCTTGTGTTCATCGAACACATCGTCAATCTCCTATTTTTTCATTGCCCTCTTCGTCCTTAATATCTTAGTATAGAATAGGAGAGGTCATGGCTGATGATAAGCTAAGAGCGACTCCTGCAGCTAGAAAATTAGCGGATGATTTAGGAATTAATCTCTACGATATTTCTGGCTCAGGCGCAAACGGTCGTGTCCACAAAGAAGACGTGGAAACATTTAAAGACACTAATGTGGTTCGCATTTCACCACTTGCAAAACGAATTGCCCTTGAACATAACATTGCATGGCAGGAAATCCAAGGAACTGGTCATCGTGGCAAGATTATGAAGAAGGATGTTTTAGCTTTCCTTCCGGAAAATATTGAAAACGATACGATTAAATCACCTTCTCAAATCGAGAAAGTGGAAGAAGTTCCAGATAACGTAACTCCTTATGGAGAAATCGAGCGTATTCCAATGACACCGATGCGTAAGGTTATTGCTCAACGTATGGTTGAATCATATTTAACTGCACCAACCTTCACGCTTAACTACGATGTAGATATGTCTGAAATGCTTGCGCTTCGTAAGAAAGTTCTTGATCCAATTATGGAAGCAACTGGTAAGAAAATCACTGTGACAGACTTGCTTTCACTCGCAGTTGTTAAGACGCTTATGAAACACCCTTACATCAACGCTTCATTGACAGAAGATGGTAAGACTATTATCACTCACAACTATGTCAACCTTGCGATGGCAGTTGGTATGGATAACGGTCTTATGACACCAGTTGTCTACAATGCTGAAAAGATGACCTTGTCTGAATTGGTTGTTGCATTTAAAGATGTCATTGGACGTACTTTAGATGGTAAACTAGCTCCTAGCGAATTGCAAAATTCAACTTTCACCATCAGTAACTTGGGAATGTTTGGGGTTCAATCATTTGGTCCTATCATTAACCAACCAAACTCAGCAATTCTTGGGGTTAGCTCAACAGTTGAGAAACCAGTTGTAGTAAATGGTGAAATCGTAATTCGTCCAATTATGAGTCTTGGATTGACAATTGACCACCGTGTCGTAGATGGCATGGCTGGTGCTAAGTTTATGAAAGACTTAAAAGCTTTGATTGAAAACCCAATCTCAATGTTGGTTTAAAATATTTGTTTTAGAAATATAGATAGAGGAAGTAAGATATGGCCTTAGAAGTAATTATGCCAAAAGCCGGCGTGGATATGACAGAAGGACAAATCGTCCAATGGAATAAGAAAGTCGGAGAATTTGTAAAAGAAGGAGAAATCCTTTTGGAAATCATGACTGACAAAGTCAGCATGGAATTGGAAGCAGAAGAAGACGGTTACTTGATCGCTATCCTTAAAGGTGATGGAGAAACTGTCCCTGTTACTGAAGTTATCGGTTATCTTGGTGAAGAAGGGGAAAATATCCCAACAGCTGGAGCAGCTGCACCAGAAGCTAGCCCAGCACCTGCAGCAAGTGCCTCAAACGACGATGGTAAGAGCAATGATGCTTATGATGTTGTTGTAATCGGTGGTGGACCTGCTGGCTATGTATCTGCTATTAAAGCAGCTCAGTTAGGTGGTAAGGTTGCTCTTGTTGAGAAATCTGAACTTGGTGGAACTTGTTTGAACCGTGGATGTATCCCAACTAAGACTTACCTTCACAACGCCGAAATTATTGAAAATATCGGTCATGCAGCTAATCGTGGTATCGTAATTGAAAATCCTAATTTTACAGTTGATATGGAGAAACTTTTAGAAACAAAATCTAAAGTTGTCAATACCCTTGTTGGTGGTGTTGCAGGACTTCTTCGTAGCTATGGAGTTGATGTTCATAAAGGTATCGGTACTATTACTAAAGATAAGAATGTCTTGGTAAATGGTTCTGAATTGCTTGAAACCAAGAAAATCATCCTTGCTGGTGGTTCTAAAGTCAGCAAGATTAATGTTCCAGGTATGGAATCACCACTTGTGATGACTAGTGACGATATTCTTGAAATGAATGAAGTTCCAGAAAGCCTTGTGATTATTGGTGGTGGTGTCGTTGGTATCGAACTTGGTCAAGCCTTTATGACATTTGGTTCAAAAGTTACTGTTATCGAAATGATGGACCGCATTGTACCAGCTATGGATGCTGAAGTATCTAAGAACCTACGTCTAATCCTAGAACGTAAAGGTATGACTATCTTGACAGGTACTAAACTCCAAGAAATCATTGAAGAAGATGGCAAACTCCGTATCAAGGTTGAAGGAAAAGATGATATTATCGCGAATAAAGCCCTTCTTTCAATCGGTCGTGTTCCAGATCTTGAAGGTATCGGAGATGTTGAGTTTGAATTAGACCGTGGTCGTATTAAGGTTAATGAATACATGGAAACTTCTGTTCCAGGTATCTATGCGCCAGGTGATATCAACGGTACTAAGATGTTGGCTCACGCTGCCTTCCGTATGGGTGAAGTAGCAGCTGAAAATGCTCTTAAAGGAAACCACGTTGTTGCTAAATTGAACTTGACTCCTGCAGCTATCTACACACTTCCAGAAGTAGCAGCAGTTGGTTTAACAGAAGAACAAGCTCGTGAGAAATACGATGTCCAAATCGGTAAATTCAACTTTGCTGCAAACGGACGTGCCATTGCATCAGATGCAGCTCAAGGATTCGTTAAGGTTATTGCCGATAAGAAATATGGCGAAATCCTTGGAGTTCACATCATTGGTCCTGCAGCAGCAGAATTGATCAACGAAGCGTCAAGCATCATCGAAATGGAAATCACTGTTGAAGAAATGCTTAAGACAATCCACGGACACCCAACATACTCTGAAGTTATGTACGAAGCGTTTGCGGATGTTCTTGGAATGGCCATCCATTCACCTAAGAAAAAATAAAAATAGATAGACTAGACTGGAATTATTTTCCAGTCTCTATCGTATTAGAAGGTATCTTATGAAATACATTATCAATCATTCAAATGACACTGCCTTTAATATTGCTTTAGAGGAATATGCTTTTAAACATCTTTTGGACGAGGATCAAATCTTCCTTCTTTGGATTAACAAACCATCTATTATTGTAGGACGTCACCAAAATACGATTGAAGAAATTAACCGTGACTATGTTCGTGAAAATGGAATTGAAGTAGTCCGTCGAATCAGTGGTGGTGGAGCTGTTTACCATGATTTGAACAACCTTAACTATACAATCATTTCAAAAGAAGATGAAAACAAGGCCTTTGACTTCAAGAGCTTCTCTACTCCAGTTATCAATACTTTAGCTGAACTTGGTGTTAAAGCTGAATTTACAGGCCGTAACGATTTAGAAATCGACGGTAAGAAATTCTGTGGAAATGCACAAGCCTATATCAATGGCCGTATCATGCACCATGGTTGTCTTCTCTTTGACGTGGATTTGTCAGTCCTAGCTAATGCACTTAAAGTGTCTAAAGATAAGTTTGAATCAAAAGGTGTTAAATCAGTCCGTGCTCGAGTAACTAATATTATCGATGAGTTACCAGAAAAGATCACTGTTGAAGAGTTCCGTGACTTGCTTTTGGAATACATGAAAAAAGAATACCCTGAAATGACAGAGTATGTGTTCTCAGATGAAGAATTGGCTGAAATCAATCGAATCAAAGAAACTAAGTTTGGAACTTGGGACTGGAATTATGGGAAATCACCTGAATACAATGTCCGTCGTGGAACTAAATTCCCAAGCGGTAAGGTTGAAATCTTCGCTAACGTCATTGAATCAAAAATCCAAGACATCAAGATTTATGGTGACTTCTTCGGTATCGAAGACGTTGCAGCAGTAGAAGATGTTCTTCGTGGTGTCAAATACGAACGTGAGGATGTCCTCAAAGCCCTTCAAACCATTAACCTAGGTCGTTACTTCGCAGGAATCACTGCAGAAGAAATTGCTGAAGCAGTTGTAGAATAAAATCAAAAGAGATCCATATGCTATGGATTTCTTTTTTTAAAACTTGATAATCAATCATTATGAGAGTATAATGTAGTGGAAATTTAAAATAAAAGAGGCCTAACATCAATGATAAAGATTCCAATTGAAAATCTCGGACTATTTGAACAGTTAGATCGTACTGTGGTAGCTTTTTTTAAAAACCAAGAATCTACAAATCCTTACGATTTGCATATTAGTATCACACAAGAACACTTCGATAAGAAAAGACAAGAGTTAGAACCATTAGGTTTTCAAGCTGTCCAAATCCCACTGGGAATGGCTTTAGATAATGTCATCCAGCAACCTCATTATAAAAGCTTAATCATTGGTGGACTTGCTCCTGAGGAAATTATCGTGAGCAAAGAAGCATTAATGCCTATGAAAGACATTGTTGATAGTTTTTGTATTATGTATGCTGCAGCTAATAACCGCCTTGAAAATAGTAAAGCTTATGAATTAATGAAAGATAAAACGGTCTACTTTATTGGAAAACTTCTTACTGACATTCCTCAAAAAGGTGATGAAATTGCTTATAAGGGTATTGATCGTACAGCTAGTGATGGTACGCGATATGAAGCTGTTAAATGTTTTTTAACGAAAGAAAGTGCTGAGAAGTACAATGAAGAAAAAAGACCCGTAACCCCTGCGAATCTGGCTTACCTAAAGTCATTTTGGGGAAAGCCAGTCATTATTGAGCCACACCGTAATTATTGGATCGAATTTTTATATAATAATAAAAGAGCGTAAGATTCGATAAAAAATCCTACGCTCTTTTTCTAACTCTAAAACGTTACATAATTTATGTTATGTAGCTTACAAACTATCCAGGGCATTCTTTTGCTCATCATTAACGATATGGGTATACAAGTCGGTAACTTGTGTGCTTGCATGTCCCAGCTGGTGACTGACCAGAACCTGTGATTTGGTTGCATCATATAGACGTGTTGCAAGCGTATGGCGTAGTTTGTGGGGGGTTACGCGAACTTTAAAGTCTTCCGAATACTTAGCCACCATCTTTTCAACACTAGAAGCATCGATACGGTTTGGAACACCTCGATACAAGGTCAGAAAGAGAGCTGTATCAGTCTTTTCTGTCTTATAACGTTTGTCTCTTATAGCAAGATATTGTTCTAAATAAGGCTTAGCAAAGGCAGCAACATTGACTGAGTCTCGTTTTCCCCCCTTTCGAGTGACGTCAATCACCATCATCTTTAGATTGAGATCTCGAAGGTCAAGGTTAACGGCTTCGGAGAGACGGACACCAGAGGCGAGAAGAAGGGCTATAATCGCTAAATCACGTTCTTTGTTCTTGTTAAAGGACGATAAGGCTCGATTTGAGAGAGTTTTAGGGTATTCCTCATCTATATAATTCAAAAATCCCTCTGTTTCATCACCTAAAAAGAGCTTTTGTTTGATATTTTCAGCTCGCGCAGCCAAGGTTTCTTTCTTTTTCTTGGTAGCAACCTTCTTCATGACGTTGCGGTAGAAATAAGGTTCTCCTTGCTCATTTTCAACTTCCTCAGTCAAATACTTATAAAGGCTAGACAATGCTGATAAAGTTCGGTTAATAGTTGTTTGGGAGACACCATTCTTTGTCGTATTAGCATTGAGTAAAGGACGTTCACGTAAGTAAAGAATAAAAGATTCCATGTCTTTCTTGGTCATGTTCTCAAGAACATCCAAAGGAATATTTGCCATAGTATCAGCATCCGATATACCAGATTCCAAAACCCAGGTAAAAAATCGATCGTATTCCTTTAAGTATTCGTACAAGGTCGTAAAACTATAGGGAACAGCCAGTTTTGATTGGTAGTATTCCAGAACATACCAAGGCATAACTTGTTTAAGTTTATCGATACGTTCTAACAAAATCTCACGTTTCATGTTTCTTCTCCAAATCTTTCTATACTAGTAGTATAGCATAGCAAGATATATTTTTCAAGAAAATTATAGTTTTTCGGAAAGATGTTATAGGGGATATATGCAATATCTAAATCTTTGCTAGTATAACCAAAAATTTTTTTAGAGCTAATTATTCTTAATTATGTACTTTATTTAAGTGAACACTGGAAATTTTGACTACTCTCAATTCAGACGAAAATGTACTTTATTTAAGTGAAAACTAAAAATTTTTAAAATGTACATTTTGACAACATAAAAACACTTTATATTACTTAAAGTGTTCTTATTTTTTATATCTTTTTTAAACTGTATAAAATGTTCTTGCTTTCTTCTGTAACCTTTGCAAATCGAACATGCCTTTTTATTTCGTTTTCTGTACGCCATTCTTTCTTTAACTTGAATTTTATAACGATGATCTGAGTTTTCCTGACATATCCACCATACAGACATATTACTCAACTCTGTGATTTCAGTTGGACTTGTTATTAGGATGTTATTTACATAATCCCACTCATTCATTAGAGTTTGTTGTGTCGTTGCTAAGTCGTTAAATCCTTTTAAAACTTTTTGATTCATGCACAAGTATGTAAATAATGTAAAACAATTTCAAAATGTGGTAGACTAGATATGAATTTTGATGGACGATAATTAGGTCAGAGAAAAGGTTACAGATGGAAAAATTAGTTTTTATCGGAATGCTAGTGTTCTTGGCATTTGTGTTTATTGGAATATTGTTTTGGCTGCGTTTTAGAATGAAGAACACCTTTGAGAACGGTGTTCCAGTGTACGATGCCCCAGCAAATAATCAGACTAGGACGAGTAAGCTAAGCGTAGGAGAGTATGCAGTGCACATAATTTTTATACTAATTAGCGCTGTAATTGCCTTTAAGGTCATGAGCATGTTCCGTCATGGGGCGGCGCCAATTGGTGCTGCTATAATCACGCCTTCTATAATGTCGCTTTTCAATGCACGAAGGAGGACCGGGAAATCTTGGATAGGTATCGTTGCGGTACTTATGGTATTCGTGTTTTTGATGTTTGTATATATAATTATAGGTCTACCTGATAACGCACCTCCACTTAAAATTGACGGAACTGAAATTCATCTTACAGAGACTAAGATTTCGGATTTGATAGACAAGGAGTTTGAAATTTATGTGTCAAATGGTAGACATGATTATCCTAATTATAACGAGCTTTTGACAACGGGAAGCTATACTAAATACCAAGGAGCTGGGGTTAGCGTACCAAACGGCTTTAAGTCCTATGACTCAGCAGTTACGCGATCCACCTATCTTCTTGTAAAGAAGAATGTAGTTCTCGGATGTATAGGTGTTTACGGAGATAAGAGGAAGAGTACGGAGCTGAAGGACTGTGTAGTTACGCAGGTTTGCTTCGATTCTGAGTGCACAGCTGTTGCCAAAAAACATGGAATTTCATATAATATAGATGGTATAGATTTGCTAAAGAAGCTTGACGAAAACGAGTTCACGAAAGTATTTGGGAAAAAAATATGGCTGACTCCAAACGAGCCAAGAGATGAATATTTGGGTCATTATGGCGTGCAGTGGGGAGCAGGTAACAATGAATTCTTTTGGAATCATTATTTTATGAATTTAGACCTTGATTCGAATAATGATATAGTTAATTTTAATTTTAGTTCCAAGATTGCAGCTGAGCTATTGGAAAATTAGCAAGGATACTTAGATAAAATGAAAAAGAAAAAAACGCTAAACAAGACAAAGTATGCCATTTATCTTCTTGTTGTCCATCTTATATGCATACTTTTCACTATAAGCAAAATAATGATACCTTCATGGGGACGCTGGTTAGAGACGACACGCTTTCTTTGGACAAGCTTTCCCATCTATGTATGTATACTAATAGCCATTTTTCCAATGGCATGTTTTTGGCCTTATTTGATTAGTGCAGATTTTAAGCCGGGTACATCAAAGACAATACTTGCGACTTTCGGCCTCATAGTAGGTAACGTGGCTCTGATTTTGATACATACGACTATTTTGCACAAGGTATTACAGAAATAAAAAAATCCCTGTTATAGGGATTTTTTAATTGCTGCAAGCAGCTCATCATATTCTTCAAATGCTGGAACCTCTTGGGTGATCCTACTTGATTGTTTCGGTGCTTCTAAACAAGAATCCTTGTATGAGACGGACTATTGAAACTCGATTTTCAGAACTTTGTGCTTTTTTTGATGTCGAACAAACACTAACTAGAGGCTTAACAGGATTGTAGTTGAGAATGGAGCAAATTGTACTGACTTATAATCTGAGATACTTTGAGATTAACTAGCACCACGAGTAAAAAATCTATATCTTACTATCAATAAGACCTTAAATGAGAAGCAAAAAATGTACAATTGAACCACTACTTCTTCTGCACCTATTAGAGTAAAAATGTACAAATCAATTCCTTAAATCAGATGATGTTATGAACTAGAAAATATACAAAATAACACTTCAAAATAATGTACAAAACAAAAATAAAGTACACTCTTTAAAGAATGTACTTTATGCTTCAAATTCAGTTGTATCAATGGTTTAGCACTTGTTAAGTCAATTGTACATAAACTTTTAGTTTTAAAAAATTTTTCTAGAGCTAATTATTCTTAATTATGTACTTTATTTAAGCAAAAACTAAAAATCGTTCAAATGTACATTAACTTTTATTTTTTCTATCAATGTTTAAATAACTATTACATAAACTTATAATTTTCTCTAAAATCAATAAAATCCAAATCAACAAACTGATTTGGATTTTTAACTCTCTATTAAATGTTCAAAATTATTCTAAATACGATTTAATAAGTTTTATACTTAACTTTGCTAGTCATTACTAGATAACACGATGCAACAATAACAATAATTCTGATTAGATACATTCCGTAATGGTCGTCACTCATAGTCAATTGAGAAAATACATTAATCATTGAATGTGTCATCACACAAATCCAGAGATTTTTTGTTTTTAAATAAAGAGCTGAAAGAATAAACGAATTTGTCAGCAACCCAAATAAAAAAGGTACTATTTGAAGGATGGCTATAGAACCATCTATATAAAAGAACAATAAATGCCAAATTGACCATATGATAAATGTTAAAATTGTCGCTTGAAAATAGTGGAACTTTTCTTGTAAAAGTGGCTGAAATACATATCTCCAACCAATTTCCTCCAAACCGCCAAATACAATAAACTTGAAAAACATCAGAAAAGGAAGATACCAGATAAATTGTACGATTTTCCCCCCAAAAAATAGAAAAGAGAAATCAAGAATAATAAGAAAAAATGCTAATAAATAATGTTTGTAACTGGTCTGAATGTTAAAAAAATCTTTTATTATTTTCTTTAAGTCAATCTCATAATAGCAAATGGCAACAATGCTACCCCATAAGGCTGTAGAGATTCCACCAATCATTACTCCGAAAATATTTACTAGAACAGAATGAACGCCATAATGATTGCAGAAAAATACAACTAAACAAACTAACAATAATTGACTAAAAGTCCCAAGTAAATAAACTGCAAGAGCTTTATTTCTACTCATATCATCTCCCTTTGGTTATAAAAAACAGTCAAAAGAGTTACATTTTGTGCATAAATAAAATTATGTAATAAATATATTTATAATCTTTTTACTCCTAAATTTACATAACTTAAATTATGTTTTTATAGTAGTAAATCTTTCACTTTTCCTATCTCACTTTTTGGAATCACGAGATGAATCATATCACCTAGATACATCCTTGTAGATCCATTAACTGTCTTACTTTTCCCATTATGTACTTGGGTTGTGATGAGCACATTATGAGGTAAATTGAGTTCATGTACTTGTTTACCAGCTATTTTATCTGAAACTGGAATTTCAATTAGAGTAACTTCACCATCATCAGTTGCTGATTCAGGTAACATTTTCTCAAGCATGGCTTCGTAAACAGGTGCTCCTTTGAGCATATCCATGACAATATAGGCAACTAAAGTCACCATGCCTAAAGGCATAAGATTTCGGATGTCACCAACCATTTCAGTTACAAGTATCATAGCTGTCAAAGGTGCTTTTGAGATAGCACCAAAATACCCACTCATTCCAAGAATCACAAAGATAGGAAATTGCTGTTGGCTAGCAAGGCCAAGATTGACACAAATAACACCTACTAAAGCACCCAGTAAAGAGCCTAAAGCTAAAATTGGTAAGAAAATACCACCTGGTAGTCCACTTCCGTAACTAATCATACTCCAGATAAAACGAATGATGAAGTAAACTAAGAGAATTTGGAAACTATAATCTTGTTCTGTTAAGGATAAGACAACCTGATTGCCCCCACCAAGTATTTGAGGTAGGAATATTCCCACAGGAATAATCAGGATAAAAGCAAAAATTGGATGATAAGCTTTGTCAATGTGAACCTTTTTCCCAATCCAATCATAAACTTTGCCGACATTCAGAACCGCTTTCTCATAAAGAAAACCTGAAAAACCAAGAAAAATCCCCATAAGCAGATAAATCCAATACTGACTCAAACTCATAAGAGGGATATTATCAGGCATATCAAGCACAGGTGTTAAGCCAAAGATGAGAAGGGAAACGAAGTTTGCTACTAGACTAGCAGCCAAGGTAGAAACCCAGAAGAATCGTGAAAAATGGTGATAGACTTCTTCTACTACAAATAGGAGTCCCGCAATCGGTGCATTAAAGGCCGCAGCAAGTCCAGCAGCAGCTCCGCTAGCAATCAAAGAACGCTCCTCAACAGGGCTAGACTTGAGCCATTTAGCAATTCCTTTTCCTCCAGCGGCACCTAGCTGAATACTAGGACCTTCACGACCGAGCATAAGCCCACTCGCAATGGCCAAAATACCTAGAATGTATTTCTTCCAGAGGATACTCCACCAATTGAGAGACATGAGACCTTTTAACTCTGCCTCAACTTGAGGAATACCAGAACCTTTGATATCTTTTTCTGATCGCGTTAATTTGGCACTAACTAAGCAAATTAGCATATAAAACAATAAAATAATCAATAGATTCCGTATCAGATTTTCTTGGTCTTGATAAAATCCTTGAACGATATGAAAGCCTTTTTCAATCAAAAAACGAAATGATCCTACAATAAGGCCCACGACTAATCCAACAATAATACCTCGCCCTACTTGAGCTAAAATCGTACTGGACGCGAAGGCAAATTCTTTCTTGGAACTAAGTATTTCCGACTGTTCCTCCATAATTCTCTCCTTTAATTATCTTTTACTAGTTTCTGAAATGATCGTTTTAATCGGTTCAAAGCTTGTGCGATGAATCGGTGTAACACCATGCTTTTCTAAACCTTCTAAATGTTTAGCCGTTCCATAACCAGCGTTTTGAGAAAAATCATAACCTGGAAATTCCTGGTCATAGTTAGCCATAATCTTATCTCTGGTAACCTTAGCAATGATGGATGCTGCTGCAATGGATAGAGAATTCGCATCTCCTTTGATGATGGATGTCTGAGAAATCGGCAAATCCAACTTCATTGCATCAATCAAAAGGTGTTCTGGTTGAGGGTCAAGCTGAAAGATAGCTTCTTTCATGGCTAGTTTAGTTGCTTCATAGATATTGACCTGATCAATGACTTGATTGTCCATAATTCCAATACCAATTGCTAGTGCATTGTCCTTAACGGCCTGAAAAATCTCCTCGTGTTTTTTCTTAGGGATTTTTTTACTGTCATTTAAACCTTTAATCTTACAATTTTTAGGAAGAATGACTGCTGCAGCAACAACAGGACCAGCTAAAGGTCCACGTCCAACTTCATCAACACCTGCAATTAAACTAATACCTTGAGCGTAAAGCTCTTTTTCATATCGAAGCATAGCTTCTAAGCGAAGATTTTCATCGATTTCAGCTTGAATGGCTTTCTTACGCTTTTCAATTTCCTTTTGAACACCTGAACGAGAATCTTTTTCAAACTCCTTAAACAAGGGACTTTCAAGTTCTCTTATCTTCCCTAATTCTTCTTTTATTTCTTTAATCGTTGCCATCTAGATCTTCCAATGTATCTAAGGTATAGTTACCAAGTTTTCCATCACGAACTTCCTTGACGAAGAGATTGTAGAAGCGATCGTAATCATCACGGAAACCAAGGATACGTGTCATATCAATGATGATTTCAGGAGCTTCATCGTCCAGATTCATTTGTTTAAAACGTTCTTGAAGCTTTTCAGGGTAATGTGTTTTAAAGTAATTAAGACCAAAAATCGTCACTTCATCCATTGGAAGCAACTGATCTTTGATAGCTCCAGTTAATGCGAGTTTGAGTGCTACGGTTTCATCTTCAAATTTTGGCCATAGAATCCCTGGAGTATCCAAGATTTCCAAATCTTTATTTGTTTTGAGCCATTGTTGGCCTTTTGTCACACCAGGTTTATTACCAACTACAGCAATTTTCTTACCAGCCAAACGGTTCATCAGGGTTGATTTACCAGCGTTTGGAATCCCGATAATCATGGTACGCAAGGTCTCGATTTGAATCCCACGTTCCTTCTGACGAGCAATTTTATCTGCCATGAGTTTCTTAGCAGCGTCTGTTACGACTTTAACTGTAATTTGCTCTTTAGAATTGATTGCAAGTGTTTGAATTCCTTGGGATCCGAAGTACTGACGCCATTCTTTTGTCAATACTGGGTCTGCAAGATCTGCCTTGTTTAAAATCAGTAGTCTTGGCTTGTCTCCGATGATTTTAGTCAGCATCGGATTTTGACTAGACAAGGGCAAACGCGCATCTACTAAAACTGTTACAAAGTCAACAAATTTTAAATTTTCCTGGACCTGACGACGTGCCTTAGACATATGTCCAGGAAACCATTGAATAGTTGCCATTTTATTTCCTTTTCTTCATACAAACTTATTCTATAAAACAAAGATGATTACTGACTATTTTACCATATTTTGGCTATTTTTGCAGTTGAATGATATCTCAATAAAAGGGAAATCCCCCTTTACCAAGAGGAAAAGAGGGATAAAATTCTTATTGATGAACAGCTTGAGCTGCTGTGATTAGAGTTAGTTTATAAACATCGTCAGAGTTACATCCGCGAGAAAGGTCATTTACAGGTTTGTTAAGTCCTTGCAATACAGGTCCAACTGCAGCAAATCCGCCAAGACGCTCTGCCATCTTGTAACCAATGTTACCAGCTTCAATACCTGGGAAGATAAAGACATTAGCTTGTCCAGCTACATTACTTCCTGGTGCTTTAAGAGCTGCAGTTTCTGGAACGAAGGCAGCATCAAATTGCAATTCCCCATCAATTTCAAGGTCTGGACGAAGCTCATGAGCGATTTTTGTTGCTTCAACAACCTTATCAACACTTTCACCAAAACCTGAACCTTTAGTTGAATAGCTAAGCATAGCAATTTTAGGTTCGATACCAAACATCTTAGCTGTGATAGCTGAGTTAATCGCGATTTCAGCTAGAGCATCAGCATCTGGGTTGATGTTGATAGCACAGTCACCGAACAAGTAACGTTCAGTGCCACGAACCATAAGGAAGGCACCTGATGTACGGCTCACATTTGGACGAGTCTTGATGATTTGAAGTGCTGGACGAACTGTTGAAGCTGTAGAGTGAATAGCTCCTGAAACCATACCATCAACCAAGCCCATATAGACTAACATAACACCGAAGTAGTTAACATCGTTGCTGAGCACTTCTCTCGCTTCTTCTTCAGTCATTTTTCCTTTACGACGTTCAACAAGTGAAGCAACCATATCTTCAAATTGTGGGTAATGTTCTGGATCGATGACTTCGTAACCTTCTGTAATTCCTTCGATTTCGAGATAGATTTTAATCTTGTCAGGGTTTCCTAGAAGAACTGGGATAACTTCTGTTTCTTTAACCAAACGCTTCGTTGCTTGTAGGATACGTGGTTCTTCACCTTCAGGTAGAACGATGCGAGCATTTTTACCAACTAGGTTGGCTTTCAAACTTTCAAAAACTTCCATGAGTTTTGACTCCTTTTAAGATAAATTATTATTTGATAACTGTGTAATAAGTATGTCGAAATCATCCGGCAGTGGGCACTCAAGCACTAACTGTTCTTCTAAGAAAGGATGATAAAACGATAAGTAATGGCAATGTAGAGCCTGGCGTTCTATGCCATGCTCTAAGCTTCCCCCATAAAGATCATCTCCGAGTAACGGAAAACCAATATGCGAGAAATGAACCCGAATCTGGTGGGTTCTCCCAGTATGGAGACGAATATCAACTAAGTGAATATTCCCGTAAGATGCCACGATTTGATAGGACGTATGGGCATATTTTCCACCCTTTGCTACTCGTCGAGTGATGATAGAATCTTCATCTCGGGCTATTGGAGCGATGATTTCTCCCTTTGGTTCCAGATGTCCATCTCCCTTGACTAGGGCGTAATAACGCTTTTCAATAGCCTTCTTTTGCAACTGTTTATCTAATCTGGCATGCGCATAGCCGTGTTTAGCAAAAAGCATCAATCCAGAGGTATCTCTATCAAGCCGAGTCACAATATGAACCTGCTGATTCTCATAGTTTTGTTTTACATAGTAGCCCTTAATAAAGTTGGCAATGGTATTAGAATGATTGACACTAGGGATTGAAGCGACTCCAAAGGGTTTGTTGATAATCAAGAAATGATCATCTTCAAATAGAATATCTAGAGGATAATCAATTGCTTCAAGTGTCTCGAATCCTTCCTCTGGCGGAATATCAATGACGACCTCATCTCCGATATCTAAGAGATAGGTTGCATTCTGCGGATGCCCGTTGACTCGAATATCACCACCTCGAAACTTAATCTTGGCAAGTAACCCTTTAGAAACTTCATGTTTTTTCAGAAAGGTTTTGATCTTGACATGTTCGTCAGCAATAAACTGAAACCTCATTCGTCCACCTCACCAATAAAGGCATCTTTAACACGATTCCAAAAACTGGTGTGGCTCGGCGTGGCTACAAAATGAATCTTGTGGTGATCAATCTGATACTCTATTTTCTCAATATTTCGGAAAGAATAAATACTATTATCGATTGAGATTGTGTGATAGTCATTTCGAGTCGGTATCAATTCAATCTTGTCTTTTTTAGGAACAATAATTGATGAACCAAGTGTGCGATAGATTCGGTTGTTCAAACTAGCAATTTCAGCCAATTGTAGGGCCTCTATGGTCGGGTGCAGTACTGCTCCACCAAGTGATTTATTATAAGCAGTACTTCCAGTCGGTGTTGAAACTGTTAGACCATCACCACGAAAACGTTCGAAGGGAACATGGTTAATAATGACATCAGCAACCATAGTTCGATCCGCTCGACGAATGCTAGCTTCATTTAGTGCTCGGAAAGACTTGACTTCACCATTTTCGAGAAATATTTTGACACTTAAGAGTGGATAAGACACTTGAGCACCATTATCCAACTGTAAATTTGTAACCAATTGGTCCAACTCAAAATCACGATAATCCGTATAAAAACCTAAATGTCCTGTATGAACCCCAACAAAACGAACCTTATCCAGTTGGTTTTCATACTTATGAAAAGCAGACAACAACATCCCATCTCCGCCAATAGAGACGACGATATCTGGATTTTTATCATTCAGGATAAAATTATTCTTTTTTAATCGTTCTTTTAACTCGAATAGAACTTTCTGACTCTGAGGCTTACGGTTGGCAATTAGGTCAATTCGTTTACCTGTATTCTTCATCGGTATCGTCACTGTTTCCTACCCCGTCATTTAACTTTCTGTGCAAAGGATCAAAGAGCGCTTGTGCTTCCTGGATATCAGCACGTATTTTACTCATTTCTTCGTCTAGCTGATGTGAAATTCTGGCTGTAATTTCAAGTCGTTCCTTGATTTCCTCTGGGAAATCTCCTTGATATTTATAGTTGAGTGAATGCTCGATTGTAGCCCAAAAGTTCATAGCCAAGGTACGAATTTGAATCTCAACTAGAATGGATTTTGCACCGTAAATCGTATCAACCATATACTCAATAATCACATGGTAAGAACGATAACCTGAAGCCTTTCGATGAGTAATGTAATCACGTTCTTGAACAACTCTCATATCCTGTCTTTTACGAAGGATAGAAACAACCTCGTTTACGTCGTCTACAAATTGAACCATGACACGTAAACCTGCAATATCTTGCAAATCCTGTTCAAGTGTGTCATAGCCAATACCTCGGCGTGCCATTTTTTCTTTGATACTTTCAATCGGTTTAACCCGACCCGTGACAAACTCGATTGGAGAATGTCGGTTTTGTTTTCTGTATTGTTTTCGGATTCCTCGGAGTTTTATTTTTAATTCTCCGACAGCTTGAATGTAAGGATCTAAAAATTCTTCCCATTCTGTAATCATATAACTCTTACGTCCAATTCTCTATGCAGTTTAATTTATCTAGTTTTTGATTTTCTCATGAAAATCATATACAATAAATACAATGCTTATTATACCATAAATCGCTTTCAAATATAAAGAAAAGGTTGTAAAAATGAAACATTTAGAAATAGAAATGAAAACACTTCTCAGTGAAGAAGAATATGATCGATTGCTAGCTCAATTTTCAGAAGTCACTCCTGTTACACAAAAAAATTACTACCTAGATACGCCTGATTTTTACCTTCGCCAACATAAAATCGCTATGCGCATTCGTACGTTCGATACAAGCGCCGAACTGACCATAAAAATTCCTCAAAAAGTTGGAAATATGGAATACAACCAGTCCCTCACTCTTGAGGAGGCTAAAAATTGTCTTGCCCAATGTAAACTTCCTCAGGGGATGATTCAAGAAGAACTAACTAGCCGTGGACTTTCAACAAGTGGTTGGGTGGTTTTAGGTTGTTTAACCACTGTTCGTTATGAGAAAGAGACGTCTATCGGACTGATGGCACTTGATCAAAGTAGCTACTTCGATGTTGTTGATTATGAACTAGAGTTGGAAGTCGAAAATGGAGACCAAGGAAGTGTTGATTTTCAGGAGTTTTTACAGGCAAATGATATCGAATATAAGAAAGCACCTTCAAAATTAGTTCGATTTATAGAAAATATGAAAAATAACTGAAATAATCAACTTTTTTTGATAAAATAGAAGAGATAAAAAATAATAGAATCTGTAATGGACTACAGTTGTTAATAAAATGTTTCCTTTTACTGATTCACATAGTTTATAGAGGACGGTTTATCAATGTCAGATACAAAGAATATGAAGCTTTTTTCACTTTCATCAAATCATGAAATTGCTCAAAAAATTGCGGATGCTGCAGGTGTTCCGCTTGGAAAATTATCATCACGTCAATTCTCAGATGGTGAAATCCAAGTTAACATCGAAGAAAGTGTTCGTGGCTATGATGTTTATATCATCCAGTCTACTTCTTATCCTGTTAGCAATCATTTGATGGAACTTTTAATCACTGTTGATGCCTGTGTTCGTGCTAGTGCAAATACAATAAATGTTGTCATGCCTTATTTTGGTTATGCACGTCAAGACCGTATTGCTTCTTCTCGCGAGCCTCTTACAGCTAAACTTGTTGCGAATATGTTGGTAAAAGCTGGAGTTAGTCGGGTATTAACTCTTGATCTTCATGCTGTTCAGGTTCAAGGTTTCTTTGATATTCCTGTAGATAACCTCTATACAATCCCACTATTTGCAAAACACTACTGCGATAAAGGGTTGACTGGTTCAGATGTGGTTGTTGTTAGTCCTAAAAACTCTGGTGTAAAACGGGCTCGTAGTCTTGCAGAATACCTAGATGCACCAATTGCTATCATCGACTATGCTCAAGATGATTCTGAACGTAGCCAAGGTTACATTATCGGTGATGTTGAAGGTAAGAAGGCAATCTTGATTGATGACATTCTTAACACCGGTCGCACTTTCTCTGAAGCTGCTAAAATTTTAGAACGTGATGGAGCAACAGAAATTTACGCAGTATCTAGTCATGGACTGTTCGTTAACGGTGCTGCGGAGTTGTTGGATGCTGCTAATATCAAGGAAATTCTGGTTACAGATTCTGTATCAACAGAAAGTAAAAAACCTCAAAACGTTCAATACATCACTGCAAGCGAATTGATTGGTGATGCAATGGTTCGTATTCACGAAAGAAAACCAGTTAGTCCGCTATTTAAATTTAAATAGAAATTAGGTGAGTTTTTGATTTATTTAGATAATGCTGCTACGACACCGATGTCATCTGCAGCTATCTCAGCAATGACTCAAGTCATGCAAGAAACTTATGGCAACCCTTCTAGTATTCATGGCCATGGGCGTCAAGCAGGCAAATGTTTACGTGAAGCACGTCAAGAATTAGCAGGGTTACTAGGTACAAAGCCCCAACACATTTTCTTTACTTCTGGTGGGACTGAGAGTAATAATACAGCTATTATCGGCTACTGTCTCCGTCATCAAAATCGTGGAAAACATATTATCACTACTGCTATCGAGCATCATGCAGTTCTTGAGCCAATCGAATATCTGGTAGAAAATTTCGGATTTGAAGTAACGATTTTAAAACCTGAAAATCAAGAAATTACAGCAGACCAGGTAAAACATGCACTGCGTGAAGAGACCATTCTAGTTTCAACTATGTATGTCAACAACGAAACTGGTACTCTATTGCCAATAGCTGAGATCAGTGAAGTTCTAAAAGAACATCCAGCAGCTTATCATGTAGATGCTGTCCAGGCAATTGGAAAATTGGAGATTTTTCCTGAAGAATTAGGAATTGATTTTCTCAGTGCTTCCGCCCATAAATTTCACGGTCCAAAGGGTATCGGTTTCCTATACGCTGCTTCTACAGATTTTGACTCTTACCTACATGGAGGAGATCAAGAGCAGAAAAAAAGAGCCGGGACAGAAAATCTTCCTGCAATTATAGGGATGGTTGCAGCCCTTAAGGACGATCTTGAACATTTAGAAAGTAATTTTGAAAAAGTTCAAAAGCTACAGAAAATGTTTCTGGCCGAGATGGGCGGAGTAAACTATTATCTAAATCAAGGTAAGAAAAATCTCCCTTACGTCCTCAATATCGGATTCCCAGGTCAACGTAATGATCTGCTACTCCTTCGTCTGGATCTTGAAGGTATTTCGATTTCAACAGGATCCGCTTGTACAGCTGGTATTGTTCAGGTCAGTCATGTTCTTCAAGCCTGCTACGGAGAGGATTCTCCTCGCTTACATGAATCTGTTCGCGTCAGCATTTCACCTCAAAATACAGAACAAGAAATGATAACTCTCGCCAAAACTTTAAAAGAAATTATCGGAGGTTAACTCAATGGCATTTGAACAAACGATTAAACTAAAAAATTGTCGTTATGATTACACACTTAACCCAACCGTAAAAAAGTTCACACTAAAAGATAACACTTTTTTTGAGACGAAAGTTGGTAACTATGAATTAACACGCCTTCTTGAAAAAGTTCCAAACAGTGGAGAAGGTTTTCAACTCAAGATTATTATCAATAAAGACTTGACAGGTGCAAAAATCAATATCACTGATAAATTTGGCTTACGTCTAGTTGATATCTTCAAATCAGAAGAAACTCATATTCACCAAGAAAAATTCTACTTCTTGATGGACAGTCTTGTTGAACGTGGTGTCTTTACTAAAAGCGAAAAATAGAAAGCAATTATGTATCAATTAAATTATAAAGATAGCTATCAAGTAGACCGTGTGCTAGAATACGAAGACTACGATGCTCTTATGTTGTCACTTTCAGGTTGCGTGACTCTTCCAGATACGACTCTTATCACTTCCTTAACACACAATGGAGTTGAAATCTATCAGGGGCTTCTAGGTAATCTCTACCGCTTTCTAACAAGCTACCATGAAAATAACTAAACTAAGATTTTTTCTTAGTTTTTTTTCGTTATTGTTGCAATTTTCACAAGCTTTCTATAAAATAGTAGATAGAAAGGTTGTGATTTTGTGAAAGAAAAACAGTCTGCTATTCCTAAAGCAACAGCAAAGAGACTTTCTCTCTATTACCGTATTTTTAAAAGATTTAATGCCGAGAAAATTGAAAGAGCTAATTCCAAACAAATTGCAGAAGCGATTGGAATTGATTCTGCCACTGTTCGTCGTGACTTCTCTTACTTTGGCGAACTTGGACGTCGTGGATTTGGCTATGATGTTAAAAAGCTCATGAACTTTTTCGCTGATCTTTTAAATGATAATTCTATTACCAATGTCATGCTTGTGGGTATTGGAAATATGGGACATGCCCTCCTCCACTACCGCTTTCATGAGCGCAACAAAATGAAAATTATCATGGCTTTTGACCTAGATGATCATCCAGAGGTTGGTACCAAAACACCCGACGGTGTTCCAATCTATGGAATCTCTCAAATAAAGGACAAAATTAAGGATAGTGATGTTAAAACTGCTATTCTTACTGTTCCTAGTGTTAAATCTCAAGAAGTTGCGGAACTTTTGGTTAATGCTGGTATCAAAGGTATCCTCAGTTTTTCTCCTGTTCACCTACATCTTCCTAAAGACGTAGTTGTTCAGTATGTCGATCTTACTAGCGAACTTCAAACCCTCCTCTATTTCATGCGAAAAGAGGATTAGAAAGCGAATTGATTTATGAAAAAACCAGTTATTGGGATTACAGGAAATGAAACCCCGCATCCAGATGATGATCTTATGATGAGTTATGCTGCCAAAGGCTTTGTTGAAGGAGTTAAGGAAGCTGGAGGTATCCCCATTATCCTACCAATTGGTGATGAAGAAATGGCTGGTTACTACATCAGCCTAATTGATAAACTCATACTAACAGGTGGGCAAAATGTTGACCCAAAATTCTATGGTGAACCTAAATCTATCGATAGTGATGACTACCATCTTCAAAGAGACATTTTTGAACTAGCACTCATCAAAGAGGCCATCAAACAAAAGAAACCGATTTTCTCTGTCTGTCGTGGCACTCAACTCTTTAATGTAGCTATGGGGGGATCTCTCTATCAAGAGATTGAGGATCATTGGCAAGATACTTCTGCTGAGTATACAACTCAGAGACTGGTTACTGAACCGGATACGATTCTCCGAGAAATATATGGGGAAATTTCTCATATCAACTCTTTTCATCATCAAAGTATTAAGGATCTAGCTCCGAATCTGAAGGTTGTAGCTCACGATCCTAAAGATGGTATTATCGAAGCTGTTACAACTACAGACGGCTTCCCTTATCTTGGTGTTCAATGGCATCCAGAATTCCTTTTTGAAAATCGTCCTAAGGATAAAGAACTCTTTAACTATGTTGTGAATAAATTGTAAAACCTGTATCATATACAGGTTTTTTATATCATATCCGTCTTCTCGCGGTAACTAAAATAATCAGAATGAGAGACAATTAAATGGTCCAATAAGATCAATCCCATTAATTCGCAGGCTTCTTTAACAAGCTTCGTAACATGGTCATCATTGGGGCTAGGAACTACTGCTCCTGATGGATGATTATGAACCAGAATCACAGATGTTGCCATATGCTTCAAAGCGTAGTGGAGAATTTCTCTCGGTTCAGCAATGCTTCTCGTGGCAGACCCGATAAAAATAGTCTGCTGGTGAATGATTTGATTTTGAGTATTCAGATAGAGCGCCACTAGGTGCTCTTGTTTTTTATCTCCAAGCTCAGACTGCATCTTTTTAGCTAATTTACGACTGCTAAGAATACTCTCCTTTTCCACCGTTTCCCTTTTATGGATACGGTATCCTAATTCGATAACAGCTTGTAATTCGATTGCCTTAACACGTCCAATACCTGATAAAGTCTGCAATTCCTGTAGGCTCATTTTTTTTAAATCTGTTAGGCAAGTTAGGTTATTTAAAAGCTTCTGTGCTATTTCAAAGACATTGGCCTGTTTTGTTCCTGTTCTTAGCAAGATAGCTAGTAATTCTTGATTACTGAGAGCCTCTACTCCTTCCCTGACTAGTCTTTCTCTTGGTAAGAGCGAATCTTCTTGAAATGAAATACTATACATAAAAATCCTCCTCACTTAATTATTCGTGAGAAGGATCCTTAATTCGATAAAAACTAGTTATTTTTAGATTTTTTCAAGTGCAAGACGCAAATCTTCAATCAAATCATCGACATTTTCAAGACCGATTGAAAGACGGATTTGATTTTTAGTTACTCCTGCTGCTTCTAGATCTGAGTCAGACAACTGAGCATGTGTTGTAGTTGCGGGATGAACCACCAATGATTTAGCATCTGCTACATTGGCTAAGTTTGAAAAGATTTCCAAGTTGTCAATCACTTTACGAGCTTCTGCTTCTCCACCTTTAACGTGGAAGGTAAAGATTGAACCAACTCCTTTTGGTAAATATTTCTCAGCTAATGCGTGGTAAGGACTATCAACTAATTTCGGATAGTTGACTTTTTCAACCTTTGGATGGTTTACAAGGAAATCAACGATTTTTTCAGCATTTTGAACATGACGTTCAACTCGAAGAGAAAGTGTTTCAAGACCTTGTAAAAGCAAGAATGAGTTAAACGGTGAAAGAGCAGCTCCCATATCGCGAAGTAACTGAACGCGAGCAGCTACGATAAAGGCTGCAGCACCAACATCACGGGTATAACTGATATTGTGGTAGCTTGGATCTTCTTCGACTAATTGAGGGAATTTTCCTGAAGCAGACCAGTTAAATTTACCGCTATCAACGATGACACCACCAATAGTTGTCCCATGACCACCGATAAACTTAGTTGCTGAATGAACTGCAATGTCTACACCATGTGAAAAGACATTGATAAGATAAGGTGTAGCAAAAGTATTGTCTGCGATCAAAGGAATCTGATGTTTGTGAGCAATTTCAGCGATTTTTTCGATATCTGGAATATTGATAACTGGATTACCCAAGGTTTCAATCAAGACAAGTTTAGTATTGTCTTTAATCGCTGCTTCTACTTCTTCTAGATTATCAATATCAACAAAAGTTGTGGTGATTCCATAACGAGGAAGTGTTTCTTTCAAGAGGTTAAAGGTACCACCATAGATGGTTGATGCTGCAACGACGTGGTCTCCTGCGTGAGCTAGAGCTAAAATCGTGTAAGTAATAGCTGCCATCCCTGACGCAGTTGCAAGTGCACCTACACCACCTTCAAGGGCTGCGATACGCTCTTCAAAGGCTGATGTTGTTGGGTTTGTGATACGAGTATAGATATTACCAGCCTTTTGAAGAGCAAAGAGATCTGCACCCTCTTGTGTATCTTCAAATACAAAAGATGTTGTTTGGTAAATTGGAACAGCACGAGACTTGGTAGTCGCATCTACCACTTGTCCTGCATGCAATTGAAGAGTTTCAAATTTAAATTCACGAGTCATATTTAGACCTCCAAAGATTTCATTAGGTTCATTGTATCACCTAATTCGTTCAGTTACAAGTACAACTTTGTTATATCTTGGCATAAGAAATAGCTATGACTATTATTAGAATTGTAGAATTTTTTTCAGATAGTTTAAAATGTTTGTATTCACTTCTCCTATACTTTATAATGTTTACAAAGGAGAAAACTATGTCAGAAATTACTCATGAAATTGATGCAAACTTTGCTGGCCGTTTAAATATCTTGCGCGCTGGTGTACTGGGCGCAAATGATGGAATCATCTCTATCGCTGGAGTTGTTATTGGGGTTGCCAGTGCTACAACGAATATCTGGATTATCTTCCTCTCAGGATTGGCTGCCATCTTAGCGGGTGCCTTCTCTATGGCTGGAGGTGAATATGTTTCAGTATCCACTCAAAAAGACACTGAAGAAGCTGCTGTAGCTCGTGAGCAATTACTTTTGGATAAGGATATCGAAGCTGCAAAGAAATCTCTCTATGCTGCTTATCTTCAAAATGGTGAGTGTGAAACTTCAGCTCAACTTTTAGTCAATAAAGCTTTTCTTAAAAATCCACTTAAAGCCTTAGTTGAGGAAAAATACGGAATCGAGTATGAAGAGTTTACCAATCCTTGGCATGCTGCAGCATCTAGCTTCATCGCTTTTGTTCTTGGTAGTTTACCACCAATGCTTTCCATTACTATCTTTCCAAGTGACTATCGAATCCCTGCTACTGTTTTTATCGTTGCGATTTCTCTATTGATTACAGGTTATACCAGTGCAAAACTCGGGAAAGCCCCAACAAAAACAGCTATGATTCGAAACCTTTGTATCGGTCTTTTAACCATGGGAGTGACCTATCTATTGGGTCAGTTGTTTAGTATTTAAAAAAGATACCTCGAGGTATCTTTTTTATTATCCAAACATAAACAATTAAGTAAAACTACCAAAACCAACCTTTATCATCATCGATTGGCTCAGCTTCTTTAATCTTACGTGGGCCAGTTCCGTACATATCAGCTTCGATATCTTCCTTTGTTGGCAAGATAGAGGCTAAGATGATGTAGATGATGATTCCAAGTCCGAAGTTTGCGATTGTAAAGATAGCAAAGATGAAGCGCACAAGAGTAACATCAAGGTCCCATTTATCAGAGAGTCCAGCAAGTACTCCTGATATCATACGATTTCGTCTCATTTTGTAAAAATTTTTATTCATAGTTTGTACCTCTTTCGGTATTCTTGTAATAAGTATAACATGAAATAAAAACTGCTTGCATCAGTCCTTAGGCGGATTTTGTAAAATGAGTTTACCACGACAGAGACCACAACGATAGCGTTTGGTATCAATTCGTCGCTTTCGTTGATAGGTTTGGTGACAAGTCTGACAAGTATAGACTAGTACTGGTGTTTGACTAACACTTGATAAGGGAGGAACAAAGCGGATCCCGTCCACTTCTTTTAACAGTTCCTTAAAGGCTACATCTTTATGTTTATACCCCTTGCCCTCATAGTATAGATGATAATGACAGAGTTCGTGACGGACAATTTTCCGAAAAACCTCTAAACCAAGTTCTTGATAGACTTTGGGATTAAAATCCAAATGCCCATCCTTTGGAAAGAATCGCCCACCTGTCGACCGTAGACGAGAATTCCATTGAGCTTGGTGTTTGAAAGGTTTCCCAAAGTCTTCTAAAGAAACTTGTCGAACGTAATTAGTTAGATTCATCTGGTGCAAGGAGCGACAGATTTACTTTTTCTCGTTGGACATCAATCTTCTTCACCCAAACGGTTACCAAATCACCAACTGAAACGACTTGACTCGGATGTTTGATGAATTTCTTGCTCATGTGAGAGATATGAATCAGTCCATCCTCGTGAATACCAATATCAACAAAGGCACCGAAGTCAACGACATTACGAACAACGCCCTCAAGCTTTTGGCCAACTTTTAAGTCCTTGATATCCAAGACATCCTGACGAAGGACTGGAGTATCAAAAGAATCACGGAAATCACGACCTGGTTTTAAAAGATCTGCAATAATATCTTTGAGGGTTTCTTGACCGAGGTCTAATTCTTGGGCCATTTCCATGATTGAAATAGATTTAAGTTTGGCTTGTGCTTCTTCATTTAAGTCTTTAATGTCCAAACGTTTGAAGAGTTCCTTGACAGCAGCATAGTTTTCTGGGTGAACACCTGTGTTGTCAAGGATATTGCTACTTTCAGGGATACGGAGGAAACCTGCAGCTTGTTCAAACGCTTTAGCACCTAATCGAGGGACTTTCTTGATTTGGGCGCGTGAAGTGATTTTACCTTCTTCTTCACGATACTTCACGATATTTTCAGAGATTGTTTTGTTAAGACCAGCTACGTGCGAAAGTAAGGCTGGACTAGCTGTATTGACATTGACACCGACTTGGTTAACGACTGTATCAACAACAAAGTCAAGACTTTCAGACAGTTTTTTCTGACTAACATCGTGCTGATATTGACCGACACCGATGGATTTTGGATCGATTTTAACCAATTCAGCAAGTGGGTCTTGCAAGCGACGAGCAATAGAAATAGCAGAACGTTTTTCAACGGTTAAGTCAGGAAACTCTTGACGAGCAAGTTCACTAGCAGAATAGACAGATGCACCACTTTCATTGACAATGACATAGCTAACATCAGGAAAATCTTTAAGCACTTCAGCTACAAAGGCTTCACTCTCACGACTAGCAGTACCATTGCCGATAGCAATGATTTCTACACCATATTGGCCAATCAAATCTGCCAAATCTCTCTTTGCTTCTTCAATCTGACGAGCTGAAGCTGGTTTGACGGGATAAATGACTTGCGTTGTTAGCATCTTCCCAGTCGCATCAACGACTGCAAGCTTGGCACCTGTACGAAAGGCAGGGTCAAATCCAAGGACCACGCGCCCTTTAAGAGGAGCAACAAGGAGAAGATTGCGAAGGTTTTCTGAGAAGAGTTGGATAGCTCCTTCTTCTGCCTTTTCTGTTAATTCTGTACGAATACGGCGCTCAATAGCTGGTAATACTTTTTTCTTAACAGATTGCTGAATAACTTCGTCAATATAAGCATTCTTAACTTTGAAACGAACACTAAAGAAAGATAGAATACGATCAGTTGCATGCTCAAAGCCAATTTTCAAAATGCCTAGCTTCTCACCACGATTAAGTGCAAGCGTACGGTAACCTTGCATGTTAGCAACTGTCTCTGAGAAATCGTAATAAATCTGAAAAACTTGTTTTTCATCAAGACTCTCATCTTTGACTTGAGAAGTAATCATAGAGCGTCTAAGTACCTCTTGATAGGTCATTGAACGTAAATGAACATCCTCGGATAGTGCTTCAACCAAGATGTCTACAGCCCCAGCCAAAGCTTCTTGAGGAGTTTCGAAACCTTCACAGACAAAAGCTTCTGCTTCTTTTTCTAGGTTAGAAACATTTTGTAAAATTAAACGAGCAAGTGGAAAAAGTCCAGCCTCACGCGCAATGGTTGCCTTGGTCCGACGTTTCTCCTTATAGGGAAGATAGAGTTCTTCTACATCTGCGAGTTTTTCAGCTGATAGAATTGCTTCTTCTAACTCCTTAGTTAGCTTGCCTTGCTCTTTGATTTTTGCTAAGACGGCTTCCTTACGATCATTTAGAGCAGTTAAACTCTTATCGAGGTCGATAATAGCCTTAATGGCTACCTCATCTAGACTTCCTGTCATATCTTTCCGATAACGGGCGATAAAGGGGATAGTTGCTCCTTCTGCTGTCAAAGACAAGACAGTATCAATCTGCTTTAAAGTTACACCCAAATCTTGGGAAATTTTTTCATATTTTTTATCCATGAAACTATTATACCATAAGGAAGAAAGCTTGTTTTCATTAATTTGTTGCTTTATTTCAACTTTATAAAGATAAAAGCCATGTTTATTTTAAAATCCAAACATTTCTTAGAAATAATAGTATAATAGTCTTAACAAAAAGAATCGAGGTATGCCTTATGGCTGTTAAATTTACAAAAACTGATGACTTAGATAAGATGTTCGAAGAATTCGCTAAACTACCTGATTTAAAGCAAGTAACATTTCCAGATGACAAAGAAAAGAAAGATAAGGCAGAAAAGAAAAAATAGATGGCACTCTTTCAAAGTTTACCTTCTAATGTGCTACAAGCTGGCGCCATTTTTCTTTCAATTATCATTGAAGCTTTACCCTTTGTCTTAATTGGTAGTATCATCTCTGGTGCCATTGAAGTCTATGTCACACCTGAGAAGGTTTATAAATTTCTCCCTAAAAACCGCTTGGGGAGAATCTTTTTTGGTAGCTTCATCGGCTTCCTCTTCCCTTCTTGCGAGTGTGGAATCGTTCCGATCATCAACCGCTTTTTAGAAAAGAAGGTTCCAAGCTATACAGCTGTTCCCTTTCTAGTAACCGCTCCTATCATCAATCCTATCGTACTTTTTGCGACTTATTCAGCCTTTGGTAATTCCATTCAAATGGTTTTCCTAAGAGCTTTGGGTGCTATTCTTGTTGCTACTATATTGGGTATCTTTCTTGGATTTTTCTGGGAGGGACCTATCCAAAAGGAAAATAGATTGGCTTGTCATGAGCATGATTTTTCTCACTTGAGTAAAAGTCAAAAAATCCTTCAGGTATTCATTCAAGCTATTGATGAATTCTTTGATATGGGGCGTTACTTGGTCTTTGGCTGTCTTTTTGCAAGTATAGTCCAAGTCTATGTACCAACTCGTATCCTGACATCCATCAGTGCGACACCACTGCTCGCTATTGTTCTTTTAATGGTCTTATCCTTCCTACTATCCCTCTGTAGTGAAGCTGATGCCTTTATTGGATCTTCACTTCTCTCTAGTTTTGGCTTTGCTCCAGTTCTTGCCTTTCTGGTTATAGGTCCCATGCTTGATGTCAAGAACCTCCTCATGATGAAGAATTATCTCAAAACTCGCTTTATTTGGCAATTCATGACAATTGTAACTCTTGTTGTTCTTGTCTATTCTTATCTAGTCGGGGTGATGCTATGATTCGATTTTTTATCTTATTTGGCTATTTTATCTTAACCCTTTATCTGCACCTATCAGGTAAGCTCAATCAGTATATAAACCTCCACTACTCTTATCTGGCTTATATCACTATGGTTTTGTCATTGTTACTAGCCATCGTTCAAGCCTATATTTGCTTCAAGCCTTTGAAAGAACATAGTCACTTACATAGTTTTTCAGCCAAGCTTGCTAGTTTTGTCCTCTTAAGTTTACCCTTGTTAGTTGGATTTACCTTTCCAACCGTCACTCTGGATTCACAAACAGTATCGGCAAAAGGATATTATTTCCCTTTGTCGGAAGGAACTGACAAGGCAATCCAAGCAAGTGAAGGAACGAGCAGTCAGTATCTTAAGCCGGATACCAGTCGCTTTTATTCACAAACAGCTCATGAAAATATTATTCGGAAGAGTGCTGATAAGTACTTAGCTCAATCTAGTATAGTTATAAATGATGAAAATTACCTGGAGGTCATGGAAGCTATCTATGATTATCCAAATGAATTTGAAGGCAAGGAAATCGAGTTTATTGGCTTTGTCTACAACGATCCCAGTCACAGCGATAGTCAATTTGTCTTTCGCTTTGGTATCATGCACTGTATCGCTGATTCAGGAGTTTTTGGCCTCTTAACCACAGGAAATACCAATCATTATGAGAATAACACCTGGGTGAGAGTCAAAGGTAAGATTAGCAATCACTATCACAAGGAACTCAACCAGGTTCTCCCAACCCTTGAAGTCCAGTCTTTCATCAAAGTGGACAAACCAGAAAATCCGTATGTTTACAAAGAATTTTAAAAAAGTAGCCTGAGCGGGCTACTTTTTCTTGTTTAACAAGTCTTTAACTTCTTGAGCTCCAACATGATCGCCTGCTTTTTCAAAAAGATCGATAGCTTGCAAAAAATTCTCTTGCGATTTTTCAGGTTTTTCTATAGAATAAATCTCTCCCAATCCTCTATAAGCGCAGGCCTGAGCAATAAAATCATCTGTTTGTAAAGCTTGCTTTAAGGACTGCTCCATATACATGATCGATTTTTCGATTTCCCCAATCTTAAATCGTAAATAACCTTGCTCATATTTATTGACAGAAGATTTTAGTGCATCCTCTGAAAAAGAATCTTCAATAACTTCTCGCTCTTTTTCTATATAGCTAAGAGCCGTTTGATAGTCATTCATTTCACGATAGACCATGGCTAACTGGTGATAGCCGATATGTTCGTTTTCTTTATCCTGACTTGAAATTGCCACATCTAGATAGTTTTGATAAATCAGCAAAGCTTCTTTGTAATCTTTTTCAAAGAACTTAATATATCCCATTAAATTGAGAAGGTCATAATCCTTACATGTTTCCAATGAAAAGTTTTCTGAGACTAATTTCTTGGCCTCTTCAATCTTCCCCTCAAACAATAATTCCCAGGCTTGATTCATACTTGTAATCCTCCATCTTATGTAGTATAGAAATCAATCGACAAATCACTATCAGACTCGTATTTTTTCCATGCTAAGCTAAAGCCATAATAATCTTCAAATTCTGGATGCCAGTCATAATAAAGTGGGATACGGCTAAATTTTCTTGAAACTACTTCATCTTCAAATTCAGTAGACTCTCCTGCAGTAATTCCAAATTGAAGTCCATTCAGTTCCCAGGTGTTTCCCCAAACATTTTCGTCTGATAGAACGTCAATCCAGCGAGAGGCGTCAATATCAAAATCTGCACATAATTCAAGTTCTAACAATTTTCTGTAGTTTACCTTGGCAGGCTTTATATAAAAGGCTCCATCAACCTGATACTTTTTATCTTGTACTTGTATTTGTGTGATTTTCATCGGAATTGGAACTCTATTTAACTCCAACCAAAAATAGCCTAGAGGAGTTTTAATTGCATGGTAAATTTGTTTAGACTCTATTTTTACTTTTTTCGAGCAAGCATTTAGAATTCTTCCATGCTCAAGTATATTTTTACAAACTATTTTTGAAGTCTCTAGGTCAAAAATAGAATACCTACGGATGACCCTTTTTAACTTTTCGACGGGAAAAGTGATATCCTTTGGTAGGGCATGATACTTCTGGACTACCAGAGCTATTTTTTCAATATTTTCCTTTCCAGTTGGTACAATCACACCATGCCCAATATGAATACTTGGATCATCACAGATATAAGTATAGCCATTTCCACCTTCTTGAAACTCAACGACAACGAGATTCAACTCTTGATCAGGATCGAAAAGTGGTTCAGCTTTTGCACTGGTCTGGCGCTCATAAAAAGTGAAACAATTTGGATTATCCTCTTCGCCAAAGACCATAAAACTACCACAATTTGGGCACTTCCACATATAAAAGGAAGCCTCCGAAATGTCTTCATAGGAGATTCTATCATGTTCGTCAGTATTGTTGAAAATATCCTCAAGAAACTCATCCGAATAAACTGAATAAGCATTTGGATCAGGCGCTTGGTGGTCGTTCATTGCTTGACCACATCTACATGTCCATTTTCCCATATCTAACCTCAGTCACGACTTAATTCTTCAAGGAAAAAATGATTGAGAGCTTCCCAGTCTTTCTTCTCCTCGGTAACACTTTGAATGTAATCGTCTAGTTCTTGGATATTTTTGATAATGTAGTCCTGAATTGGCTTTATCGGCTCAATTTCCATTCCTTCAGGTCCATTTATCTTGATATCAAGCAATCTAGACACATGCTCATTCATTTCATCAGGAAGCAATTCTTTCACTAAATCATCAAATAAAATCGGTGGAACAGAATGATATTTTTCTATCCAACGACAGGCTAAAATTGGACGCAGAGCATAGAAGTACTTTTTAGGTTTGACCTTGTCTCCTGAAAGATACTTATTCATTTGAGTTCTAGCAGTATTTAAGTAATGGTGGAGCATCTTTTTCTCGGAAAAATACTGACTAACAAGAGGACGGATACGATCAATAAAGCCTTCGTCTTGTTGGTAAACGATTGGCGACTGTAACCACTCAAAGAGCGTTGGATTTGACTTATAAAGCAACTTTAAAGCCTTGTCCAAATCCCAGCCACTCACATCCCAGGTATCGTCAATTGGTAGTTCGATGACATCGCGATGTTCGTTCAAACTAAGATAAAAATCTTGCTTATGCTTGTAAATGAAGCGCACATCAAAGTCACTATCTGGAGACTCAAAGCCCCAAGCGCGACTACCAGACTCAATTGCCCACAATACGGTAACATCATAATCACGTTCAATTTCCGCTAGTTTTTCAGGTACCAGAATATTCATTTCTTCTTGTATTTGCATCATGCTTCTCTTTCTTATTAACTTCTTATATCCCATTTTATCAGAATCCTAGGACATTATCAAAAGTTATTATAGTATCTACAGAAAAAAGCCTATACAGGCTTTTTTATCTGACAATATCTTTATACATATCTGGTCTTCTGTCTCTAAACAAGCCCCAGTTTAGGCGCTCATTCGCTCCCTTGTCAAGGTCATAAGTGGATAAGAGGATGGCTTCATCTTGTCGTTCGGCTTGACTTAAAATAGCTCCGGTTTCATCGGTCATAAAGGACGAACCGTAGAAATTAAGACTGGAACTTTGACCTCCATTTTCTTCACAAGGAGTGACTTCTTCCAAACCATAACGATTAGCAGCAATAACTGGCACAATATTAGCGGCTGCGTGCCCTTGCATGGTACGTTGCCAATGACCACAACTATCTGTATCCAAAATAGGCTCCGAACCAATAGCTGTTGGATAAAAGAGCAATTCTGCGCCATTTAAAGCAAGGCAACGGGCTGTTTCAGGGAACCATTGATCCCAACAGATTCCAATACCAATCTTGGCATAGCGAGTATTCCAGACCTTGAAGCCTGTGTTTCCAGGAGTAAAGAAGAATTTCTCCTGATAATAATGGTCATCTGGTATATGAGTTTTACGATAAACTCCTAGTACTTCTCCATCCGCATCAATGACAGCAATTGAGTTGTATAAGACATTACCATCTTTTTCATAGAAACTAATCGGTAAAACGACCTTTAACTCCTTAGCAATCACTTTAAAATGCTGAATAGCCGTATTTTCAGACACCGACTGGGCATACTGGTAGTAGTCATATTGACGTTCCTGACAGAAATAGGGACGTTCAAATAATTCAGGCAAGAGAATAATTTGCGCAGCTTGCTCAGCAGCTTGTCGAACTAGACGTTCAGCTGTTTGGATATTCGTTTCCACATCCTTAGCGCATTGCATCTGAATAGCTGCAACCGTTACATTTTTCATCTTTTTCTCCTATTCTGGAATTTGTTGGGTAATACAGTGGATATTTCCACCACCTAAAAGAATATCTCTTGCAGGGATTCCTACGACTTCGCGGTCTGGGAAACACTGGCTCAGAATATTCAAGGCCACTTGGTCGTTAGCATCCTGAAATTGCGGCACTAATACTGACTTATTAGCAATGTAAAAATTCACATAGGAAGCTGCTAGTCTTTCACCTACATAACGCTCCTCTTCACCTTCTTCATAAGAATAGCCTGGCAAATCTTCTTCCGTCACTACTTGATGAAGAGCTGGAATTGGAAGTTTATGAATGGTAAAGGAACGCCCCTTTGCATCAGTTTCCTTTTCTAAGAGAGCTAAATCAGCTGCAGACATGGCATACTGAGGATCTTCTTGGTCGTCCGTCCAAGCTAAAACAACTTCTGCAGGGCCTACAAAGGCGGCAACATTGTCGACGTGTTCATTTGTCTCATCTTGATAAATACCGTAAGGCAACCAAATAACTTTGTCGGCACCAAGGGTCTCTAGCAAGGTCTTTTCAATCTCTTCTTTAGTCAGGTGAGGATTGCGACCCGGACTGAGCAAGCAGCTTTCTGTAACAAGAATCGTTCCCTGACCGTCACTGTGAATAGCTCCGCCTTCTAGTACAAAAGGTTTGGCATCGTAAACAGGTATCTCTAATACTTCTGCAAAGCGGCTAGCTACTTGATCATCTGCTTCATAGTCTTGGTAGAGACCATCAACAGCCCCACCCCATGCATTGAAAGACCAATCTACCGCCAACTTTTCCCTTTTATCATTAAGAAGAATGGTCGGACCTGTATCACGAGCCCAGGCATCATTTGTGGGAATATCTAAATAAACAACCTTGTCTCCAAGATAGGATTGCGCTTCAGATAGATAGTCTTTCTCCATCAAAAGGTAGACTGTTTCCCCTTGAGCAATGGTTTTGATAATCCGGCTAAAAGCTGCTTTAGCGGCCTTGCCTTCAAATGGCCAAGAACCTGGTCGAGTAGGCCATATCATGAGAGTCCCATGATGGGGTTCATACTCTGCAGGCATACGATAGCCTAATTTCTTTGGGCTGTCCATCATGATAATCTCTCCTTAAAGTCTTGATAGCCAAATGCTTTGACTAGACTGCACTCACCCTCTTTATCCATGAGATACAAACTTGGAAGTCCAATTCCGTTAAAGGTATTATTTTTGACAAAGGAGTAAATAGCCATGTCTTCAAAATAGAGGCGATCGCCGATTTCAATTGGTTTTTCAAAGCTGTAATCCCCAATGATATCCCCTGTCAGGCAAGTATTTGAAGAGAGTCTATAAGTATAAGGTTTTTCGTGCGCTTCAAATCCATCTCTCAATGGTGGGCGATAAGGCATCTCAAGCACATCTGGCATATGACAACTTGCTGAAGCATCTAACACCAAGGTCTCAATCCCGTTTTCAACAATATCTAAGACTTCTGTCGCTAGATAGCCCGCATTAAGGGCAATAGCTTCTCCAGGTTCAATGTAGACGTCTACGTTATAAGTTTCTCGAATTCGTTTAATCTCAGAAATCAGCAAATCAACATCGTAGTCATCTCTCGTAATATGATGACCACCACCCATATTGAGCCATTTAACTTGGTGCAAATAGGCACCAAACTGGTCTTCTACTGCTTTCAAAGTCGTTTGTAAATCATCTGCCCCTTGCTCACAGAGGGTATGAAAATGAAGTCCGTCAACCAACTCCAATAAATCACTTGGTATCTTGTCTGAAGTCACTCCAAAACGAGAGCCAGGAGCACAAGGATCATAAAGCGCGTGGTCACCCTGCGTTGAACATTGAGGATTGATGCGAAGACCCACACTGATACCAGCCTCACGACAACGTTGACCATACTTTCGAAGTTGTCTCTCTGAGTTAAAATCAATATGATCAGATATTTGTAGTAGCTCTTCCATATCTGATTCCTTGAAAGCAGGCGCAAATACATGGACTTCCCCTGGAAATTCTTCCCTAGCCAACTTGGCTTCATAGAGTCCACTAGCTGTCGTACCTGACAAATATTGACTAATTAAAGGATAGGTTTTATAGAGAGAATAAGCCTTTTGAGCAAGCAAAACCTTACAACCTGCCTTTTCCTGAACCTCTTGCAGAATGCTGCAATTTTCTTCTAGTTTTGCTAAATCAATGACGTAAGCTGGCGTTGGTACTTGTTCTAACTTCATTAGTCCACCATTTGTGGATTTTCAACCACAACCCATGGCAAACCGTATTTATTTAAAGCTTCCATGAATGGATCTGGATCCAACTCTTCAAGATTATACACTCCTGGTTGTTTCCAAGTGCCATCCATCACTAATTTTGTTCCAATCATGGCCGGAACACCCGTTGTATAAGAAATGGCTTGTGAACCAACTTCTGCGTAGCATTCCTGATGGTCACAAACATTGTAGATGTAGATTGTCTTTTCAACGCCATCTTTGATACCTGTAAAGATACAGCCGATATTGGTTTTACCAACTGTGCGTGGACCAAGGCTTGCAGGATCTGGAAGCAAGGCTTTCAAGAATTGGATCGGCACGATTTCTTGACCGTTAAAGTTAATGGTATCTGTACGAAGGAGCCCAACATTTTCCAAGCATTTCATGTGCGTTAGGTAAGATTGACCAAAAGTCATAAAGAAACGAATACGTTTAACACCTGGGATGTTTTTAGCCAGCGATTCAATTTCTTCGTGGTGAAGAAGATACATGTCTTTTTGCCCAACTTGAGGGAAATCATACTCACGTTTGATAGACATAGCTTTGACCTCAACCCATTTTCCATCTTCCCAGTAAGAACCTGGCGCAGAAACCTCGCGGAGGTTGATTTCTGGGTTAAAGTTTGTTGCAAATGGATAACCGTGGTCACCACCATTACAGTCTAAAATGTCGATATAGTGGATTTCATCAAAATAGTGTTTCAAAGCATAAGCTGAAAAGACACTGGTTACACCTGGGTCAAAACCAGAACCAAGAAGAGCTGTCAATCCTGCTTCTTTGAATTTTTCTTGGTAAGCCCATTGCCATGAGTAATCAAAGTAAGCCGTAAATCCAAGCTCTTTGCAGCGTTTCTCATAAATCGCACGCCATTCAGGGTCTTCTGTATCCTCAGCCTCATAGTTGGCTGTGTCGATATAGTGGACTCCCGTCGCCAAACAAGCGTCCATAATGGTCAAATCTTGGTATGGTAAAGCTACGTTCAAAACGGCTTCTGGTTTGTAGCTTTCAATCAAGGCAATCACTTCTTCTACCTTGTCTGCATCAAGAGCAGCTGTCTCAATCTTAGTATTTGTTTTGCCTTCTAATTTAGCTTTCAAGTCATCACATTTTGACTTGGTACGGCTGGCAATCATAATCTCTTTAAAAGTTTCACTATCTTGGCAAATCTTTGAAATAGCAACTTGGGCAACGCCCCCACATCCAATAACTAATAAACGACTCATTTTTTTCCTTCCTCTTCTTCTAAAATGTCTTCTACATACTTAGGCAACATAAAGGCACCAATATGTAGGTTTGCAGTGTAGTATTCTGTGAAAAGCTGGCGTTTTTTCCAACCTTCCTTATCAAAATCTTTGACAGGGTGATATTTTTTCGATGCAAATCCAAACAACCAATAGCCCGCAGGACTAGTTGGGATATGTGCCTGATAGACCCGGCTAATTGGAAAGGCTTGATTGACCTTGCGGTGCATACTTCGGCATGCTGACTCATCTTCGTCAAAGAAAGGACTACCATGCTGATAAATCATGATTCCGTCCTCTTTGAGAGCACGGTAACTATTGCCGTAAAATTCCTTGGTAAAGAGACCTTCCGTATGGCCAAATGGATCTGTCGCATCGTTGATGATGATGTCGTAATCATCTTCACAGTTTCTCAAAAATCTCAGTCCATTTTGGTAGTAAATGGTGACACGAGGGTCATCTAGCCCCGTAGCAAAATCTGGGAAGTATTCTCGACAAACCTCAACCAGCATCTCATCTGGTTCTACAATATCGATTTGTTCCAATTCAGGATATAGTGTCAAAACCTGGGCAACACCACCGTCACCACCCCCAATAACCAAGACTTTCTTTGGATTGGGATGGACAGCCATAGGAACGTGAACCGTCATTTCGTTGTAGACAAAGTCATCTGCATCTGAAAACAAGACATGTCCATTTAAAATTAACACTTTCCCAAAAGCTGGGGTGTCCAGAACCTCGATATCCTGCCATTCACTTTGACCAGAATAAAGCTGTTTGGCTGTTCTCATTGTTAACTTGACATCTGGAGTATGAACTTCAGAAAACCATAAATCCATCTAGTTCTCCTTTCTCTCAATAACATTGATGTGATTGACCTCTGGATCTTCCGTTCCTTGGAGGGAACAACCACGTTCTTTGGCGAATTTTATATAATCGACAATTTCTCGTGTAATCCGTTCACCTGGCGCTAGGATTGGAATACCTGGAGGGTAGCACATGACAAATTCCCCACATACCTGGTCAACGGACTCGTCTAATGTTAAGCTTCTTCTCTCTGCATAGAAGGCTTCCTGAGGAGATAGCACCAACTCAGGCTGGATATATTCTCCAGCGATCAAGTCCTTCCCATCTCGTGAGTATAGTCTCTTGATATCAGCTAAGGCACCGACCAAGCGTTCAATGTCTTGGATACGGTCACCAATCGAAATGTAGGCTAAGATATTCCCGATATCACCAAACTCAATTTGAATGTCATACTCATCTCGTAAGAGGTCATAAACCTCGATACCTGTTAGACCAATCCCCTGAGTGTAAACTGACAGCTTGGTTACATCAAAATCACAAACCGATACCCCATCTACTAGTTCTTTTGAGTAGGCATAGTAGCCACCGATGGCATTGATTTCACGACGAGCATACTCAGATAACTCAATAACTTTTTCAAAGGACTCCTTACCACGAAGGGCAAGGTTTCTACGAGAAACATCTAGACTAGCCATTAGCAAGTAGGATGCTGATGTTGACTGTGTCAAATTAATAATCTGACGTACGTACTCAGGATTCATCTGATCGCCAACTAAAAGAAGGGAACTTTGAGTCAAGCTGCCACCGGACTTATGCATGGATACAGCTGACATATCTGCTCCTGCGTCCATAGCAGACAGAGGAAGTTTATCTGTAAAGTGCAGATGAGCACCGTGCGCCTCGTCTACTAAGACTTTCATTCCTGCGGCGTGTGCCATCTCTGTTAAACCCTTAAGATCTGAACAAATCCCATAGTAGGTTGGATTGTTTATTAGGATAGCCTTGGCATCCGGATGGTCCTTAATCGCTTGTGCTACACGCTCATTTTCAAGCCCCAAAGCAATACCGATTTTTGGGTCAACACTCATCTCGATATAGATAGGAATAGCTCCGCATAAAACGAGAGCATTAATAGCTGATTTATGGACATTTCGTGGAAGGATGATTTTATCACCTGATTTACAGGTAGAAAGAATCATGGTCTGCACGGATGAAGTTGTCCCACCAATCATCAAAAAGGCATGAGCAGCACCAAAAGCTTCTGCCGCTAGCTCTTCCGCTTCTCTAATAATCGAAATAGGATGTCCTAGATTGTCCAAGGGCTTCATAGAATTGACATCAATACCAACGCATTTTTCCCCTAAAAGTTCCACTAATTCTGGGTTACCACGGCCACGCTTATGACCTGGTACATCGAAAGGTACAATTCTTTTTTTTCGTAACTTGACCAGTCCCTCATAAATAGGAGCTTGGTTTTGATTTAACATTATAGAGACGTACTCCTTTATCATAGTTTTTTTCACCTTGTGTAAGGCTCTAAAGGATACTTATGAAAAAAGAGCAGGTTGGCACCTGCTCTACAATCTACTGACGTGTTTATGTTTGTTTCTTTTGAGTATGTCTGTTCCTGATGTTTCCTAACTCTCTAGTAGCAAATATTACGTACTTTATTGATCGTTTCACAAGATGACGTGTGCTTTCACCACACTAACAAATGTATACGAATTAGAACTAATGTCCTAACATCAACTTATAAAAGTAGGCTTTTAACCCTATCAATAATGCGGCTTTTCAACCACGCTTCGGCATTCAACCCTGCCTGTCCGTAGGCATTTTTTACTCGGGTTTATATTTGCTAGAAAACATCATCTCATTTTCTAAGCTTCATTACTATATCATGTTTTCAGATACTTGTAAAGTATTTTGGGGAAACTTTATAAATTATTTACATTTTTGTTCGTATTTTTACTATACCCAAAAATTGAAAACTATTTCAAATTTGCCTTTAAATAATAAAATAGGAACTAAATAAATTAATTCCTTTAGATAGGCATAAGCAAATTCAACTATTCAAAATCGTATTTACTCATCATGCGCTACTTTGGCAGCTAGTTCAAAATCAGTCATCAAATAATTTTCATCTAGACGGATGAGACTATAATACTCATTCCAAAATAGAGAGTCGCTGTTACTTGACCACTGTAATCCATACCACAATTGAGTGACATCACTTGTATTTGATGGGGGAATTGACCATAGATGCTTTTTAAAAGTTTCTTGAACAAGAGGAACCTCAAGTCGACTAGTCAAGTCGAGTTCATCTAACTTGAAAGTGATAGAATGTTTCTTTGCTGCTTCAATACTGTCCTTGTTAAATCGAACCTGAATAACCTTAGAATCTTCTAAAGCCACATTCTGGTCCTCAGCACCGTAAAAGGAAATACTCCCCAGTACTATGCCATTTTTTGCTAGGAGATAGGGAGCGTAGGGAACAGCATTGCTATCAAGTCTGAAGCCTTTTTCTATAGTGACTGATTTATCTCCTGAATACTTTTGGTAATTACCATCTGTCAGGAGGTCTTCGTAGTCGCTACCACCATCACCTTGTCTGACATAGATATCAAATCCAGCTTCCATCAGATCACTTGCTTTTGTTTCTGCTAACGTGATTTTACTTTCATTAATTTGCAAAATTGGTGTTTGAGGTGGCAAACCAATCGTGAGATTAAACATAACTCCTACTAGAAAGACCATAAAGGTTATAAGGAGGGCAAGTAAAGACTTTCCAGTCCTTTTTCTTGCATTGAAAAGGGCCATTATAGCAGGTAGGAGGATCATTTTAGCTAAAATAGAATTCCCCACACCACCTCGATTTAAGGTCTGAAAAGCAAAGATCCCAGCGATGGCAATCAGTGTCAGGTAGACCAAAATCTCACCTAAACCTAGTTTTTCTGTTCGAGTTTGTTGATTTACAGGAGTTTCGTACAATGACTGCCCATTCTCTTTCCTCTTTTTTAGAAAGAGATAAAAGCTCAGACCGAGTAGCAGATTAAAGATTGCAAAAACTATTAAAGTACCTGTAATCACCGTTCTACCCATTGCTCTCTACTCCTTTATGTTCTCTCTCAAATCTTATCTTTCTCTTTAATTCCCAATTCCCAACTAATAAAACTAGTAAGAAGAAGGGGCCGCCTTCTATGACCACAATAGGCATAGCCAAAATAGCAATCATCAAAAAACTAGCTTTCTTTTGACGCCAACTACCGCCCCATTCTCCGTTTATCAGTCCGCCCAAATAATCGATGTAGTCAGTAAACCAAGTAAATAAAGGGGGGTGAAAATCACTTATCCTTAGGTAAATGAAGAGGGCTGAATTTAAAAGGATGTAGAGAATTCCAAGAACTAAAATAATCTTTTGACTAGTTCGAGTAGCCTCTAGAACGATTTTTTCTCTCTTCTCTGGCTTTATTTTTTTTAGACTTGGATTCTTACAAGAGAGTTTTTCAAATCTATAGACCAGAAATCGGTAGAGATAATACTTTCTTATATCACGCTTCATAAAATCCCCAATCTAAGAAGGACATTCAATTATAAATCATGGTCTAAACATCTAATTTCAAGGAATTGCCTTCCAAATAAACTGCTTTTGACTCAGTGATTTTGATTTTTTGATCTTCTGAAAAACCAATGGTTTCACCGTCCTTTAAGGTGACATCACTGCCTAAAACATACTGAAGAATAGACAAGAGGAAATAATATAAGTCATCGCTATTCATAGGAGACTCGATAATTTCAATCTCAATTTTTCCAAACTCTTTCAAACCATAAGTGTAAATACTAGTTTTATCTCCCTGGTTGATAATTCCCATATAAATCCAGAGTTGAAGGGGAAGCATTTCTTCTTTCAAAAGGTCAGCCAGGTCTAGATAAAGATCTTTGGGTAAGAGCAAGGTGGTAGAACCCTGATAAATACCAATAGCTGATTGACTAGTTTTTAGGATAGAGGCATTGACTTTAGTTAATAGGGAATAAGTTTCTACTGGCGAAAGATTGTCAGACAAAATAGAAACAATGGCGTGTTGTGTGTGCTCCTGTGTTTCCTTCTCAACATCCTGCCAGAGGTAAGAATAGGCATACAATTCTTCAAATTCTTGACTTGGGATAGGTAAATCCATTAAAGCCAGCGCAACAAGAGCACCATCAATCACAAAGGTTGCACTAGAATCATCCCCAGAAACTTCAGAAATTTCAAGCCCCCAGTGAGATTTCAATTCCTGAACAACCTGGTCTAAAGAATAGGCTTGCTGGCCTTTGAAGAGAGGCATGGACAGGTTCAGTTGTTTTTTCTTCTCTGACTTTTCTTTCTTACTAGTAAATAGATTTTTTAAAAAATTCACAGGACTTCTCCTTTTTCTCATATCAGTTGGAAAGCAAAGCTCTCTTACTCAAAGTAAGTCGCCATACCAAGTTTCCTCATCCTCAAAACCGTAAAATTTCTCATCAAGTAGCCAAATTCCATCCACCAATCTAAGTACAAACTGATGCTTCATTTCTAAAGCTTCTTGATAATGAGTGATGACTCTTGCTTCATCAGCTTTTGTCATGATAAAATCTACAGAAAAATCATTCGTTTTAACATAGTTATACTCACTTGGGGAGCTATAAGAAATTCGAACTCCTCCTTCCAAGTAATTTTGAGTCACTCGTCCAGTTAGAAATTGCATTTGCCTCTGAAAATAGTCATCCATAAGTTCATTCCACTTGGGATGAATTTGATTTGCTGGGATGCCAAGGCCTTCTTTTTCCTTATCCAGTGCTCTGTTACGCTCAAAAATTTCCTCTTCTAACAAGGTTAAACTTTTGAGTAAATCAAGCAAGGGTGGGATGATTATTTCCGCCATAGCTCGATAGTTTTCAGGGGTATTTTTATAGTTCACTCTCATGATAACTCTCTTAACTCTCCTGGATTAATTGCTTTACTTCTATGTCTGAAAGTTGTCCATCCATGTAGAGTTTCCTAAGTAAATCTTTATCTACAGTAATTTCATAATAGTCAGTCACAAACTCATGAAATCTCTCAAAGCTATCAAAAAGGTAAGATAGCAACCATTCTCCGCCCTCCTTATCTTGGTAAGTCTGTTGATGCGCGTGACCATCATACCAGATAAAGAAGGTTGTTTCATCTTTTTGTTCTTCTGAATAAAGTGAGACATACTTTTCATCTAGTCCTTTATAAAAACTATCGATGATATCTTGATTCCACTCGTCAGCAGCAAACTGGCTTAAACTACTTTCATGATCAAAGCCTTTTATAAGGATCATTTTATCAGTCAAAATCACATCTAAAGAATCACCAGAGCCATTGTCAATAAGATATCGGACTCCATAGTCTTCCTCAATCTTAATCACGAGCCTAAGCCAATTCTCACTCGGATTTGTTAGATACTCATCAATGACCAGCAAGGCATCTAAGCGAGTTTTTATCTTGTCCCAATCAATCTTTCTCATCTCTAAAAACCTCCTTCTTATTCTCGCAATTTATCAAGATCACAAGCCCTATAACGAGCTGTTATATAGCCTGAAAAGCTAATCTGAGGGATATTCCACTCATTAGGCAAATAAATGGAACAATCTACCTGATCTCCAAGAGGAGAACTTGCTGAGAAGACATATCTTCCCAAATCCTCATTATTAGGATTTCTTTCAACTTGACCCAATCTGCTAGTATTGAACCAGTCTTTAAACAGTAACCAGATTTGCTCTGCATCTTCGTTTAATAGGGAGACTTTCAAGTTATAGCTGATTCCGACTCTACATCTTTTTTTGAATCCTGACTCATCAGCCTTACAAACTTTTATCGAACCCTTATCATACTGCCAGTTATCACTATCTAATAGGGGAAATTGAACAGATAGATTGTCTTTAAATCCCTGCATAGTATCAAATAAATCTTTGGAGGCAGCTTCGAATAATTCTAGTTCTTCCATAGTCTTCTCTTTAATTTTCATAGCTAATCACATTTCGATTTAATCTGCATCAACCCAGATTTGGTATTTTTGACAATGTAGACATCTAAACAAATAACCACAGATAGGCCCGTCTTTGACCAAGTAGTCTTCTACCTCTTGATATTCTTCACACGCTTCATAGTCTGCCAAGACCTGCTCAGCGATTCCCATTACCTTTAGTTCTTTAGTGCCTACTGTTCCTAAATAGGCACAGTAGTCTTGGCAACAACATAACCAATGTTCTCCCTGCCAACTTATATAGCCTGGAGTCTGGCAAAAAAGAAGCTTATCTTTTTCTAGATCCAATTCCCCCTGCCACTCGGCATCTTGGATAAATTCTGCATCAAATTTTTTAGCTGCTTGACCGTTTGCAATGCACATTGGGCAAAGGTATTCTATATCCTCGATACAATAAGGGATCAAGTCATAATAAATATTGCTTTCTTTCCCACAAGATGGACAAAGCTTGGCTTCTCCTTCAACAAATGAACCTGTAGCTAAAGGGTCTGGATGATAGATAAAATGTGGTAAGGACTGTAATAGCTTCTGTCTTTGCTTATTCTCTTCTTTTCTTAGAGGACGAGGAAGGGCAAAACGATCGCCATGACTCTGACTCATTTCTTGTAAACGGCTCAGTTTCTTTATCTGTTTTCGATCAGGTTTTTCTAAGATTTCGGTAAATAAGCTATAGGCACTAGTGTAGAGACCCAATTGTTCATAGAGGTCAACTAAGACTTTTTTAGCTTCTAAATCCTCAGACTTAGCTAATTCATCAACCAAATCATAAAGGGCTGCAACACTTGAAGGATTTCCATCTTTAGCATGGTATTCCCTTGTCCGGGTGATATATTCTTGTAAATATGGATTCATCTGACTACCTTTTCTTTTATGGATAAATTCTGATCAACAAATGGTAATAAGGAAAATACCATTTAAGCCTAACATTGCTTTATATATATCTTTCATTTCATCACCTGATTTTAACCTCTTATTGTCAGACAGTTAGTAAATTTCATACACAAGCTCTCTATCAGCTTGAAAATATTTGTCGAATTTCACTAAAAGATAAAGGGATCCAGCTGGAGAGACACCGGCATCATAACCTAGAGCAAATTCGCCATAAGAACTACTTTTATCCAAGATTAACTCCTTTAATTCCAGTTCTGTAACTGCTTTATCAGGCCAATTATCATGGATAACCTTTTGAGCTTTTTTATCAAGGTGTTCTAAGTTTCTATATAAACTAGTCATCAAATCATCTGATAATAAGACTAAATCCTGTTCACAGTAACCTGTAAAATAAATATTTATGTCTTTATTTAGATATCGCCCTAGAAAATAAATCCCCGAATCATGTTTTTCCCAGTTTATTCCCTTCCATAATGCCAATAAATCTTCTTTGTTCATTTATTACCTCAAGCAGTTTTATTCTTTTAGGAATGTTTAATAAACTTTCTAACAGATAGTGACCAGGACATTTCCATTGAGCTCCAGAATCTTTTTGTAAAACTCTTTCAAATTTACAAAACTGATTCGAATATCATCCTTGATTTCTTCCTCTTCCTCAAGATAATCCCAAATATCAGGATACAAGTCGGCTTTCTTGCATGCTTCCATACTAAAGTTAGCCATAGCTCTGTCCATGTCAAAACTTTCTAAAGCTTCTACAATATCGGCTATCTTGTTTTTTTCAGTATAGGCGATATAGTCAGATACATCCTCTAGAGGAGTCACCCCTAAAACAGCTTCTCTCAAGGGATTGTCATCCAAAAATTCTGAACTACTAAATCCTGTCAAGACAAAGAGAAGAGCATCCCACATTTTGTCGATATCTAGTAAGATATCATGACTATCAGCGGAGTCCTCAGCAAAGTCTAACAAGTCATCTTCTTGATTGGAAAGAGCTTTTATTTGTTCTAATTCATCGTCTGGTAAATATTGATAATTGGCAATCATTCCCATGATTTTTCTCCTTTGAATCTTGTAGGATAATACTGATGTTTTTAGCTCTATTTTATAGAAAATGCTATAATGGAGCTAAGAAATTGTTTTATTGAATGTTAAATAGGGGGAACAGTCATGTTCACTAGTATTGTTTTGGGTTTTTATGCTCTTTTCTTTCTATCCTTGTCCTTTACTATCTATCTCTATATTAGACTTGTAGTTGCAGTTAAAAAAGGCAAAGACATTCCCAAATGGATTTATAAACTTGGTCATGCTGTTCAAGGAAGAATTCACGTTGACTATGAAGAAATCACTGATGCTAATGCCCTTAAAGAGATTCATTGGTTCTTGCTAATCTATTTAATCGTAAATCTACTCGTATTGGCTGGCTTCTACTATCATGGAAATAGCTTTCCTCAAGCCATTTATGAATGTTTGAAAAAACAATTTTTTATCGTACTTGTTAGTATGGTTTTAAAAAGTATTGGCAAATTTGTTGTACTCGCTATAAGAAAAAACTTTCATAACAGTCATGTCTATGCATCAACCAATGCTTTTGTCGGGACAGCTTTTTTAACGAGTTATGTTTTTATGTTTTGCATGATGATGAGTGGCCTTCCAGCTCAACCTGTTCCAGTAACCATTCAAGATACAACTGTCATTATCGGGGAGACCAAGGCTTCCGAGCTTTTAGACCAAGGCTATACCTTTGGAGATAAAGGTGCAGAGAGCTCCATCACCAATCCCAAAAACGACCACTTTTACTACGGTCAGCTTCTCGAAGTCAAGCGGGATAATCAGTCCTTTGGCTTTATGAGCCTTACTCCTACAGGTAAAGATACTGATCAGCTCAAAAACTGCGTCATCACCTATTACAGAACACCTAAGGATAGCAAGCAACTAGAAGAAATTTCCATCAATCATGTCAAGCTAGCAAATCTCAAGCTCCAAGATTTTCAAACACGAAAATTAATCGATATCTTTGAAGTCAATCCAGCTGATTATAACGTCTCTGATAAGGATACCAACTTCATTCTGACTATTCAAACAGCAGATTACGACCTCTGGAAAAGATACCAGATTGAATCCAAGTTCAATTCAGATGGTTCGATTGATAGCTATGGAGTCAGAGCCCAGCATAGCATGTGGGAATGATTCACCATTTCTCCCTTTATCACATAAGCATTAAACTTAAAAAATATCATCGACGAGTTTGTAGCTTTCGATGAATCGAAGGCCAGAAGAACCTTTATCTCTAGTGATTTCTTCATAAATGTCTTCTAAATTTTGGGCAGGTGCCAACATCCAAAGACTAAAAGGTTTAAGTTTCACCTGTCCAATTTTTTCAATATTTTCTAATAATTGCCCTAAATCTTTGTGATTGAACCAGCAATCTGTAACGAGAGCAAACTTTGTATTGTCCATCTTACAGGAGATTTGACTGGTCAAAAAATCATCTATGAAGGGCTTTTTTGTTTGTAAGAGGCGTGTGCAAGCCAAATGATACTCAAGCTTTCTAGGACTCTGCTCAACCATAGATACAAAGACAAGACCATACTCATCTTGGAACTTAACAGCAAGGAGATCTCCTTCTTCAAAATAAGGTTTGCGTTTAGTTTTGGCTTTAGGGACCTTTAGAGGCCTAGGATTTTCAGTTTGCAACTGAACTGCAAGTTTATCCAAGACCTTTTGCCTTTGCTTCAAAGCCTTTGAATCTATTTCCAACCAAAATGGATCAGCCCCTTTTTTGATAAGCTCCAAGGTTTTGTCTCTGATATCGTCTGTCAGGTGACCAATCTTCCACAGTGAGTAGGCAAGAGCAGTCCAATAAATTTCTGTAAAAAAGTCTGTTTGACAGTAATCTTTCTCTGCATCGAGGATATCCTTGATAATATTGGCCACATGATCACCATCTCTATAGCGACCAACTACCTCATTGTAAATGTCATAACCTTGATCACTGTCAATGATTTTAATGCCATCAATAGCCATTCTCAACTCCTAATGTTCAATCGACATCTTATTTCTAAATCTCATAACTTATTTAATCTTATGCTTGTTCATTTTCTCTTGGAAAATATCTGTAAGAATTTGTCGCAATTCTTGAGCTTCCTTTTCAGGAAGTTGGCCTTCTTGTTCAGCTACAGCATACAACTCTGGATATTCGAGTGAAATTCTCTTGACAGTACGTGTTATAGCATGTTTTCTAACAAAAAACGGAATCCGTTTAATCATATCTTGAGGGATTAAGGCGATAATTTTATCGGCAGTTTCCTTATCGTTAAGCTTAGAGAAAGTTAGTCCCTTTTTAATCATCTCTTGTTCTTTTTCTGTAAAATCTTTAATATCCATTGTGTCTCCTTATGACTATTTTATTTGCTTCTATTATACTATTTTTTTAATTGGTCGAATGAAAAATCTCTATAAATCCTCTCTTGCCCAAGAACGGAATCTGTTGTAACAGGTAGTTTTTTCAGCAACTCTTGAATATCAATATCTTTGAGAAGAGGATTCAATTCTCCCAGACTATTTTCCTGAAGATGTGCTGCAAAGATAAACTCTCCCTTTTCCCAATCCATAGCACAATCATTGATAACATCCACCGGCGACAGGTCCAGCAGTTCTTGCTCTTGCGCTATAAAAGTTTCGTAGATCAGCTCAAAAATAGCTTCCTTATCAATTTTTACAACTCTTAATGTATGTTCATCCATGCTTGATTTTCCTTAATCATTTCTATTCATCATCTTCTGTCACTTCCCAAACTTCCGCTTGGTAAGGTTCTCCATCTTCATCGTATCGATTGATATAACCAATAAATTTATCATTCCTTTTTGGTTTGTACTGATTACCCTTGATTGTCGTAATAGCCCATGTCCCTATCAAGAATAAAACGACCAGTCCCAGCAATATATCCATAATAATCACTTCCTTTAGAATTGAACCCACTTATCATTATCCATAATAAATGGCTTAGCTAGACCTTCACCTGTATAGTTTTCATATTTTGTATCTAGATATTTGTAACAATCTTCCTTGGTCGCAAATTTGATGGCTTGATATGGCTCTTCAAAAGTCAACTTTTCGACAAAGAGATAGCCATCCTCGCTTGGTACAAGTATCCCTACATGGCCAATAAATAGGGATTGACCATCCAAGTCATCATGAACGACTACGGAGAGCATTCGAGCATTTTCGTTAAACTTGAATTGAGAAAGGAATTGTTCCATCTTTGCAGCATGAACTTTGACATCTGTCGTTGCTTCGGTCTTGACTCTTGAGAATAAAATATCAAAAGCATCTTTGTCTTCTGCAGCAAAGACCCTACCTTTGTCAATGGCATCATTATCGACAAACAAAAGGGAATCATCTTTCTCTAACTTAGGAATTTCGATAGAATTTTTTAACAAACAATAACTGTTAATACGACAGTTGGTACCGACAAAATCACCCTTTTTAGGCGTCCAAAGATTGCTTATCTTTTCAACATCATAGTCTGTTTTGGTAAATGTAGAAAAATCTCCAGTTAAGCCTACTGAACCGACAGTCGCGTTGTAATCATTGACAAGGTTGAAAAATGCATCGACACTGTCTTTATCCAAATGTGCAGCCAAGGCTTTCCGAACTTCTTCTGAACTTTCCTTGCTATTGAGATTGCTATAGGTTCCTTTGTAGTTTTCTTTATCTGAGCTAGCCAACTTAGTATTTGAACTATTCTGTTGTTCCATAGATTGGTTTTGGTTTGTACCACAGGCAGCTAACGTAAAGATAGCTAGACCACAGCAGCTCATTAATCTAATTTTTTTAGATACTTTCATAAAATGTTTCCTTTTTTACTAAGATTTTTCAAGTCGATTAGCTTCTCTTACATTATAGTTCAAATTTATTTTAAGTCCAAGCATTTTGCTAAGTAAAGTAGATTTTAAATCATTAAAAAGGAAGCTGGCACACAGCACGCTCCCTAATAAGTGAAATATCTATGAAATATTTAATTTAGTCACCTTTTAGCTGTACCTGTGTATGAGCTATAAGATCACCTAGATGTCGCTTATCTTTCCTGAAAACCATCATTGCTAGTAAGGCAACTGCGAGGAGAGTAGCTAAAAACGAGAGGATAATAGATAAGAAATCAAACTCACTATAGAAACCATGTATCGTGCCCATATGACCTATTTGCCAAGGAAAAAATTTAATGGTGTTTCTAAGCAAGCTAGCTTGCACAGTTTTTTTCTTGTAAACCAATTGAAGTCCAGCTTTCGACTTCCCAAAACTCCCATTTTTTGTATAATCTAAGAATGTAAAAAGTAGAGTGATTGGCAAAACAGAGGTAAAAAATACAAGACACTGCGACTGAATTTCTGTAAACTCTGGGATACCATTAAAAAAAATAATGTAAAGAAGCATAGAACCTAAAAACAGAAGCGCTAAATAAGCTAGTATGAAAAGATAATCAAATAGTAATTCAATCATTCTTTTTTTAAACGAAATAGAATTAATTGCTAACATCTTCATCATCATCGCCTCCTTTATTATCTACTATTCTTTTCAAAAGTTTTATTCTTTCGGTTGAGAATAGACTTCGATATGCTGACCTAGCACCTTGATTTCTACTGGTAGGTCATCAGATTTGTCACCATCAACATCCGTTTCTAAATCAGAATCAGAAGAAATTTTTATATGACGAGCTTTTATATACTCGATATTCTTATTCACGACGACATCCCCTTTTAATAAATCAGGGATAACTGACAATTTAGTAAGGATTGAGGCATCTTTTAAAATCAAAATATTGGCATAACCATCCTTGTCTTCTTCAAAAATCTTCTTGTCAGCGAAATAATTAGTAAGGAGAACCAAGACATGACTGGCAGGGCCAATGTAATTTCCTTTTTCAGTCTCAACAGTAATATTAAATGCTTGATCTGTTACGACAGACTTCATAGTATTAATCGCATAGGCGAGCATGCCAAATTTTGTTTTATCCTCTATCCCAACATTGTGAATCGCTTCTGGTAGTGATCCAATACTAAAAATATAGCCAAAATAGTTTCCATTAGATTTTCCGATATCAATCTTATTCGTAGAATTAAAATCAAGCTCGTCAATGGCACCGTCAATTTCTTGATTGATTTCTAACAGTTTCGTAATGAGATTTCCAGTTCCTCCTGGGATAATCGCAAGTTTAGGAATGTAGTCTTTTTCCGCGATACCAGAGATCACTTCATTGACAGTCCCATCTCCACCAAAAACAAGAACAGCATCATATCGCTCCTGAGAAGCCTCTTCTGCAAAGTTTGTGGCGTCTTGCGCTTTCTCCGTAATTTTAATTTCCACATCTTCAAAATAGTCTCTAGCTTTATTTTCCAGTTTCACCTTATAATCCAAAGCTTTTTCACCACCAGAGGTAGGGTTGATAATCACCATTATTTTATTCATTAATAATTCTCCTGTCATTAGATTTTCTTACTTTAACTTACCATCTCAAGTTTGGTCCATATATATTTTGACCTCTTGGTATTCCTGCTCTTTAGCATAGGCAAACACCTCTGAAGCTCTAATGTAATTAAAGATATTTTCCTCTAAATCTTCATCCCAAATCGATTCATGAAATATTCCATTCTCTTGACATGCTTCATAGAAAATATCGAGGTGAACTTGATAAAACTCTTCATCTTCATTTGGGGCTTGCCTTACTAAGGATAGTTGAAACATTGGCTTATCAGATATACTTGTAAATGTCCCTGTTTCAAATAAAATCATCTCATCCTCAATAGGCTCACGGCACAAGTCTTCAAAGATTGCTACCATTTCCTCTAAGGGCATCTTATCGGTGATTCTTTCTCTTAAAAATTCAAGTGATTGCTTCATGATTCTCCTCTTTCTAGAAGAATTTTCATTCTTGGAAAAATCCTATTAAAAAATAGAATTCTTACACCTTTTATTATACTACATTAACAGAAAAAAAGACTGAACCAGACGGTTTTCACCGTGGTTTCAGTCTAGTTTTTTTATAACGAAAAAGTCTCTATGAAGACTCTATTTCAAATATAAACTCTTAACTTAAATTGATTAATTAGGTCTAAGCTTAATTAAAAGTAGGCATTTTCAATTTGCAACTCACATCCTCTAGAAACTCTCATGAGCGACTTCTTCAAGATAGTCATCCAGATGATGGTAAATTTGTATATCTTCTTCTGAACTATCTTGTAAAACTGCAAATACCTTCACTTTATCATCATTGACAAATACGAAATTATGTTCACCAAAATAAGCCTGATAACCCTTGTCAACTAAGGTCCAAAGTTCATCTTTTTTTAAACCAAAAATATCTTTTTTTACAAGATAGGTTTTCCCTATTTCCATTTTCATGATCGATATTTCTCCTTAAGAAACTAGAAATGTTAAAGGTTTACTATTTGATGGTCAATCAGCTCACACAAGACGTGATAGCAACTCAAAACGAACTTTGGTTGACTATTGCATCTCTTCCATTGCTTCTTTCACATATCCCTCTACATCTTTAATCTCTATAAAAGAAGGATCTAGGTGACATAAGAAGTGCCAATCTTCGGCGTCTTTTTTTCTGTAGACAATCGCTTCACCGTCTTCGCTTCCAAAAAAGGTTCTATCGACTTCATATCCTTTGCTTTCTAAGAATGCTGTTGCCTTACGGAATTTCGCTTCTCTGGCTTCGACATAGGTTTTCACTTCACCGTTGTTAACGACATAGGCATCTACTTTTGTAGCGCCTTCGATTACTTTATCGTTTTTAACAGATAGATTCGAAATCTCTTTCCAAATAATGTCCACATTTTCCTCAGAATCAAACGAAAATCTAGACAAAGGCACAATGTTTCCGTTATAGACAATTTCCATATAATCCGGCAAGTGTTTAGGATTCACATACTCCACTTCAAACCCATCTTCTGTTTCTAAAGTATATCCAGGTATTTTGGCTACAAATTCTTTCCCTTCTTCTATTGTCTCAAATACGACTAAATCCTTTGAATAATTGTTTTGGTACAATTCTAATATAACCATCGATAACCCTCCTTCATTCAGTATCGGTCCGCATAACGCCTATCTATTATTTTATTACAAACGTTTCTTCCCATCGTCTAAGCACATCTTTTAAAGGCTCATCTAGATAGGTATAGGCCTTGTCCTTTATCCAATCAGGGATTCCATATGCGGCCTCTGCTATACTCCCGGTAATGGCAGCAAGAGTATCACTATCCCCACCAAGAGAGATGGCATTTCTAATCGCATCTTCAAAATCTGTACTTTCAAGAAAAGCAATGATGGCTTGAGGTACCGTATCCTGACAGGTTTCATTGAAATGATAGTTAGGACGAATGTCATCGAGTGATGGAGAAAGGTTATATCCATACTCTTTCTCTATATATTCCCTGATGCGTCTCTTACATTCTGCCGGATCATCATTGATTGGTTGCTCGTAGTCGCCACAGTAGCCTCCAAAGTAATAACGACACAGAAAGATAGCATCAGACGTCGCCATTGCCCCTTTGACACCCTCTGGATGATTATGAGTCACCTCTGCAGAAATTCTCGCAAGATTTCTACTAGATGGCCAAGTACCTGTTCTTGCAAAGAAACCACAATCCATGATCCAAGCACAAGGAGAAACACGCATGGCAGAGCCATTGCCAAAGCTATTATAAGGGGAACCATCATTGCTTTGAATCCACGTATTAAACCTAGGCCCGTACCCAGCATCGGGATACATTCTGCCATATTTCTTCATGGCATCAATAAAGTCATCCTTCTGACCACCGTTCATAATGGCTTCTGCCACAGCACAGGTCATAACCGTATCGTCAGTGAAAAAACAATCCTCACGAAATAATGGAAAGTCTTTCGTTTTAATATTGCCCCATTCGTAAACAGAACCTACAATGTCTCCTACTATTGCTCCTAGCATAAGATTCCTCCTTACAGCATATCAGATTTCCAATGGATCACTCTTTAAAAATGGCTCAACCAAATCAATCCACTCTTGAGGCAGGTAAGCTGATAGATAGCCATGGTTATACCCCTTTGCTTCATACAGGATAGTGTTGGGATGTAGCTGCTGAAATAATTTCGCCGATGCTTTCACACAGTTTAATTCTTTTTCACCATAGATATACAGAACCTGGGCCTTGCTAGCAGAAATCGTCTCCTTCAGCTTGTAACGCCCCATATAGGTTTTGTAAATGGTCACCAATGTTTTGATAGGTGTCCTTGGCAGATCCTCTAAATAATATGCTTTTATCTCCTCTGGATAAGCCAGTTTAGGATAGAGTTTGTCCATCATGCTTAATTGAAGTTTGCAAGAGAATTTACTGAACATCAATTTACCAAATAGTGATACTAGAAAGATGCTGATTTTAGCTAACCTTGGTTGAGGAATACAGATGCTTCCATCTATGATGGCCTTCTCAGCTATCTCGCTGTCTAAGGATAAAAGTTCCATGGCAATTTGACCACCAAGTGAAACGCCACCGATCGCAAACACCTTTCCACCACAGTTTGCTTTGACATAGTCTAGAATCTCCAAAGCAGAATCTTCCGTAGAAACATAATCGAGTTGATATTCTTCACCGTGGCCATTCAAAGTGGGTAGAATAACACGGTAGTCTTCTGACAAAATACGTGCTTGACGAAGATAATTCCACCAAGAACTGCCACCGCCATGTATCAGTAAGATAGGAGGCAAATTCTTATCACCAAATTCATGGAATTTCATATTTAAACTCCTTACTGTAGGATTTTCACTAGATACATCCCTCGTTTGACATAATTGTACTGATATTTTAGACAGAGTTTTTATTATATATCTCACAAAAAAGAATAAACCTGCCACTCCTTTCTGAAATCTATACCTCCACCTATTTCTCCAGTTTTATCACCTTATCATAGCGCTTCAAGTCCTCTTCACTATAGTGATGAATCACTTCTACGAGTGTTTGAGGGAGGGAGAAGAGAAGTTGACTGATTCTCTCTTGATTTTTAAAGTCCAGATTGGCTTTGACCTCATCAGCTAGGATAAATTGGCGATTGTGATAGAGAGCACGGGCAATTTCCAAGCGCTGCTTCTCACCGCCTGACAGAGTCTGGTTGCTAAGGTTTTTGTTTTGAAGAGCTTTCAAACCAGTTTGATGCAGGATTTCGTCCATCCTTACAGTATCAAGTTCTTGTCCCAAAGCAATATTTTCCTCTAGGCTCAAACCATCAAAGATATGACTAGACTGGAGAATGTAAGCTCCTGCCTGATAGAGTTCATCCGAGGTTAGTTCTTGCCCATGGTAGCGAATCCGACCATGACTAGGTTCAATTTCACCATAGATTAGGTTCAGTAAGGTTGTTTTTCCAGACCCACTTTCTCCGATAATGGCAATCTTTTCCCCTTCCTCAATAGTAAGGTCACAAGAGGCTAGGATTTCTTGACCATCACGCTCAACACTGACTTTCTCTAACTGGATAGGAAAGACGGAACCTTCGAGAACAGAAGGCATATCCAAGTCTACTCCCAACAATTTTTGATATTTATCACAGAGAGACTTGGCTGATTTTCTAGTATTGATAAAGTAAGATAACTCCTGAAATTGATAGCCAATATTATACGATACGAGGTAAATCCCCACAAAGCTGGCTGCAGATAGGTAGTTATAATAGGTCATGAAACCACCAATGACAATAGGCGCAACAGAGCAAAAAGCATCAATTCCATTGATAAAGAGACTATTTATGGTCCGTTGCTTTTCATAGGCGATTTCTTCCTTTAGAGCCTTGTGCAAATCTTTAGAGAACAGTTTGTAAAACAAGCTTTGTCCCCGATAATACCGTATGGAACGAGCACCTGCGATCATATTGGTTGCTTGAGAGACATAGACTTGATTAGCTAAGGACTTCTCCTTCGTAATTTCATCCAAACGTTTAGAGCCAATTCCACTACAAAGGACAGGTATCGAATAAAAAATGATAAAGAGCAGACCAAGATAAAAGTTAGTCCAAAGAGCGTAACAGATAGAGACTGTTGTAAATCCCAAAGAAGAAATGATAATAACAGTCGGCTCAATATAATTATCTTCTAGCTGTTTTACATCATTTTCCAAGTCTGACAAAACTTCTTCATCTGCTATCCGACGGCTATATAGAAAAGTCTGAAAGATCCCCTTCTTAATACCCGACTTGAAGTCTGTCAGCACTCGTGCATAGTAATAACGTTTCCCTGCCAAACCTAGCAAGAGAATCAAATTTCCAACAATCCCCCAAAACAAGACCTGCCATAGCAAATGCAACTGGTGATTTGTAAAACTGGAGACAATATACTGAATCAAAGCTGGTGTAATGATAGCCTCCAGCCAAGTAATCATAATCGCTATAAAATAAAAGAATAAGTGCTTCTTGGTTACATAAGATCTAAGCATAACGTATAAACCTCCCGAAGTTATTTACCAACTTAGATAGTCTTTCTTTGATCTCTTTGCTGGGATACAAACACTTTAAAAATATTTCATTCAAAGATTTCTATGCTACTTCCAGCAGAATTACAGATGCAACATGTGCTGAGAGCTTTCTTCTATACTAATAGACGAAAGGGTGTGAAAATGATTTTTAAATGATACTGTGGAACGGAACAGTAGCCCTAGTATTGACTACTGTCGTTTCTATTCATATTGGCTATTCTAGGACTGAGATGAAAAAATCTATAAATGCTCAGAATAAAATTGAACCCGCAAATCTCCCCAAAACAATGGTGAGTCATGTACTTGTATTATTCCGAAAAAATACACCTCTGGTGCAGTGAGACAAATTGGTGTATCTTATAGTGGCTTCGTAGATGAAAGCTATACTCTACTATCACTCTTTGATGATGTAGAACAAATTGAAAAAGATAATAGACTTCAGACAGCTATTGATGTTGTCAGAGAACAGTTTGGTTTTTTAGCCATACAAAAAGGAACCGTCCTAACTGAAGGTTCCAGAAATATTGAACGCAGTAAACTTATCGGTGGTCATTCCGCGGGTGGATTGGAGGGATTAAAATGAAACAAGAAAAAAATACAGTACAATTTTCAGAAATCCGTAGCAAAGGATGTAATGATATTGAAATGCTTGAAAGATTTTTACATGGAATCGTTGAAACAGCAACTTCAAAACTTCGTCAGAGAAAACTCAAAACAACTGAAATATCGATACGACTAGTACATGCTAAATCTGAAAACCGATTACCATTGGAATTTACATTTAGCATTAAGCCAACAAGCTCATCTGTGATAATCTATACTGAGGTAATCAATCGCTTTAAAGAATGTTACACAGGTGGGGGAATTCAAGGTTTTACGATTCAATTTGATAAAAATACCCTTGCCTCTGCATAGAAAGGATTTGATATGATTGACCGTTCATATTTACCATTTCAATCAGCAAGAGAGTACCAGGATACAAAGATGCAAAAATGGATGGGCTTTTTCCTATCTGAACATGCATCAGCACTCTCTGATGATACAAACAAAGTAACGTACATGTCTGACTTATCACTAGAGAAGAAATTATTACTCCTCAGTCAAGTATACGCCGGGCAGCTACGCACACGCATTCAAGTGATTGAAAAAAACAAGCGTGTTTCCTACACTGGAACAATACCAAGTCTGACCAAAGATTTCATTTTGATAAAAACTACAACAGGTCACATCAATTTGAAATTAAAAGACATTATTAGTATTGAACTTGTCGAGGAGGTGCTCTATGAATCAGCTTGAGTTTCAGCGTAATCACCTACAAATGGACTATTATAGCGAGAGCTACCAAGATTTTGAACGTGACTTCTACCGCTACTCTAACATGAATATTCCATTGACCTTCCTAACTGATGATATCCTAAAAACAATGGCGACTTCACGTAAGAATTACTTTGTCCTCAATAAGGAAAAGTCCAGAGATAACCGCGATCACTTCTTCATATTTGAAGTAAGTACCGTAGATGAGAATCCGCTAATCTATCATTATACATATAAGAAAACTACAATATATTTAGCAGAAAAATAGGAGCAGTTCAATTGACTGTTCCTATTTTTAATATTCATAAAATCTAAAGTCTTTATACTCTTTAACAATGGAGTCGCCAACCAGAACAGACTATACTGACCAGCGACTACCTTAAATTTAATGTTTCAGATTTATTTTCTTATCTCTAATTTCATAAACTACATCTGCTACATTTTCGAGTAATCGTTTATCGTGGGTGATAAACACGATAGTTCCGGTGTACTCCTTCATTAGTATTTCCAAAGCCTCTAAACTTGGTATGTCAAGGAAGTTACTGGGTTCATCCATTATTAGGATGTTATATCTACCCATGAGCATTTTAGCAAGCAACAATTTTATAATTTCTCCACCGCTTAAAACAGATAAACTTTTTCCAATATCGTTCTGTTTGAACCCCATAGATGCTAGCACTGAACGAATTTCTGATATATTGTAGTCACAATCCTTCTGCATAAACTCCATAACATTCTGATTACTGTTGTACTTGTAACCATTCTGTGCAAAGTAACCTATTTTTGCCTTAGGCGAAATAGAAATTCCTTCTTCATGGTTTAAGATCATTTGGATTAAAGTTGTTTTTCCGATTCCATTACCACCAGTTAACGCCACTTTTGCTCCTAACGGAATTTGAAAAGATGCATTTTCAAACAGAGCCTTATCCCCAAATACTTTATTAATTTCTGCACCGACTATAGGGTATGGATTATGGAGCTCCAATGCTTTACTTTGCCTGAAACGAATTCTGCGAATGCCTTCCGGAGCTTCTACTTTTCCTAAGGCCGCAATCCTGTGCTCTAGGGTTTTAGCAGCATTATACATCTTTTTTTCCTTACTTCCTATTGATTTTTGATGAGCTAAACGCCCTCCGTCTTCAGTACTTTTTTTCTTTGAAGAACCTTTTGCCTTCTGTTCTATTTTACGAGCCTGTTTTCGCTTTTCCTCCGCAGCCCTTTCCAATCGGGCACGTTCCGCAATAAATTGTTCGTATTCTGCAGCTTGGCTCTTACGTTCTTCCTCTTTCTGACGAAGATAATCAGAATAGTTTCCCCAATACTCAGTGATTTTGCCATCTTTCAGTTCCCATATTTTATCTACTATTTCATCAAGAAAATAGCGGTCATGGCTAATAACTAACAGTGCACCTGTAAAATATTTTAGCTGTCCTATTAGAAAATCAATTCCTTCACGGTCTAAATGGCTCGTAGGTTCATCCGCTAAAATACCATGAACCTGTGCCGATAAGGCCTGTGCTATTTTAAGCCTTGTTTCTTCACCACCGCTCATAGTCTGTATATTTAATTGCTCAACACCTAGCTTGCCTACAAGTGCAAAATCTTTTTCCTCCTGCAGAGTTACTTCGTCCAACTGGGGAATATAGGCAAGTTCACCCAGACGATTCATTTTACATCCTGGGGGAGTTAATTCTCCTAAAAGTACCCTGAGTAAAGTGCTTTTTCCAGCACCATTTGCTCCTACTAAACCAATACGGTCATAATCATATACTTCTAATTCATTTATATCTAAAACATCGCGTCCTTTGAATTCCACACGAATGTCTTTTGCTTTTAATATTAATTCCATAACATTTCCTCCTGTCTATAATCGCATGCTTTCATTTGCTTGTATGCAGGGAAAACCCTGCGATTTTAGCAGGAAGAGTTACATGAAAATAAGATACATAAATATTCCTCCAATATTGTTTATTTTAAATCTAATTTTCTAACCTCAGTTATCATTTGGCAAACTATAGCAATGCCAATAATTAAAATACCTGATAGTAAAAACCAATGATTTACACCGATTTTATCAGCAAAGAATCCAGAAAGAATTAACCCAATTGGCATAGCAAGTGACATGATACTTCCGATCAAAGAAAATACACGTCCTAAATATTCAGGCTTAATTTTCTCCTGAAAAAGAGCTGTTTGCACACCGCTATAAAATGGCACCGAAAGCCCCATTATTGCACAGCAAACTACGAATATTACAAATCCATTTGGAGGAAGTATTCCCGAAACGGCTAAACTGGTCCCCATTATAAAAAATGAACTTGTTATTAGTAATACATGCTTTTCGAAGCCCCCTAATCTTCCTAATAATAAGCCTCCTGCTAGCATCCCAAATGCAAAGGAAATTTCCGTAATAGAAATATGCACAGGCGTTCCATTAAAGTGTTCCATGCTTATTAAAGGAAATAGTGCATTGATTGGCATATAAACAAAAGTATATAGTGTTCCTAAGAGTAATAAGGCAAACAATCCTTTGTTTTGTCTCAGAACCACAACTCCTTCTTTCATCTCCCTTATGAAATTTGGTTCTAAACTTTGCACTTGATTACCCAGCTTAGGTATACGTACAATTGCTACCGTAATAGATGCAATCACAGCACCCAATACGTCGATGGCAATAATAGCATTTAAATCCCAAACGGAGTATAAGAGTGCTGCAACTGCCGGACTAACAATATAGCTTATAGACTGCAAAGACTGACTATAGCCTGCGCATTTCGTTAGCTGTTCTTCTGGTACTAAAAGTGGTGTAACCGCATTGAGTGCTGGGGTATGAAAAGCTGTTCCAATGCTACGGATAAACAATACTATCATAATCATCCAGACAGGTAGCTCCATACAGAATGCAACAATAGCAAGCACTGCACCAGCTGCTGCGATAATTAAATCGGCACCAATCATTATCTTCTTCCTATCATGACGATCCACTAGCACACCAATGGCAGGTCCCAAAATCGCATAGGGTAAAAAACCTACTAATGAAGCCATAGACAAGACCATCGCAGATCCTGTTTTTTCTGTAAGGTAAAAAATAATCGCCATTTGCAGGATGGCACTAGTGATTAATGATACTGCTTGCCCTGCCCATATTGCATAAAATTTTCGTTTCCAATTGTTGTATTTTTCCATTTATATTATCTCCTGCATATTATTTTGCTTGAATTTCTATTTTGAATAGCATTCTAGGCAATAAAAAATGCAGGCCAAACCCCACAATGTGGCTTTTGGTCTGCATACATACAATTTGGAAACATTCATATTAAAGACATAGTTAAATAAAGGTATAGTTAAATAACCAATATCCTCACCGTAACTAATGAATGCTCAATATCGTATAAATAAGCACAACAAAAAAGCCTATCATCGGGTATAGATTCTGCTTTTTTTATTGCCAGCTTATCTTAAACGCATTGAGGCTGTCATAGTTTCGGTTCCTCCTACATCTTTGTTTATATCAATTTATAGTATAACACAACAAGATGATATGTTCAATATAAAAGTTATGGAATGAGACTCATACTTCCAATTCGATGCCAGATTTAAAGGATATGACGAAGTTTTCTTCATAGACTGTAACGCTCTGGATTATCTTCCTTAGTAGCAAGCGATTAGCTTTCACAAAATCTTCTGTTTGTAGTTTTAAAAATTCATCAGGATTTTCTAACTCAACCTCAAAATATTTCATTTTACATTCCCTCATTTCATTTATTGATAAATTGAGTTTGCAAAAAAGAGTGGACAATTTTTGTCTACTCTTAACCTTTAAAATAGTTTTTTTTAATCGATTTGAAGTTGCCTAAATTATTACTTATTCGGTAAAATGAAGTATTGCTTTCAACAGATTTCCTTCAACTACACTTCACTTGATTCAAACAAGGTGGGTACATTTCTATTCCCACAAACTCCTTGTCAATGGAAACAAACACGTACCCACAGGGTAAATGGAAATAGAAACTGATAATTTCTAGCTATCACTTCTACTCATTCCAAAAATTTTCTCACTCTGATACTTACCCACCATAAAGCAAAAAGCCTTGCAATCAAGGCTTTCATTATCCCTTTCGTTCAAAGGTTTCTAAGCTTTTACGAGCAGAGCGACACACTCAGCGGTTCGCTATCTCCGTTCTGTCTGCGTGCTAGCACTTGTCAATCACGGACAGCTATCGCATGGGCGGAAGTAAATGCTAATCTTCGTCGTTTTACTCCTTGACTAGCAAACTTACCGCCTCAACATGGTGCGTTTGCGGAAAAAGGTCCACCGGCTGGACTTTCTTCAATTCATAGCCCAACTCTTGATAGAGTTTGATATCACGCGCCATGGTTGCGACATTACAGGAGATATAGGCGATGCGATCAGCTCCTGTTTGGGCACTTGCTTTGATGAAGCTTTCGGTCAAGCCCTTGCGTGGTGGGTCGACTAGGATGGCGGTTGGTTGGATCCCCTCCTTGAGCCAATTCTTCATGGCATTTTCAGCTGTGTCACAGACATAGTGGGCATTGGTAATACCGTTCAATTCTGCGTTCTTCTGGCTATTTTCTACTGCTTCTGGGATGACTTCGACACCATAAACTTCCTTAACATGCTTAGCGACAGATAAGCCAATAGTTCCGATTCCTGAATAGGCATCAATCACCACATCGTCTTCTCTTAACTCCGCAAAATCAATAGCTGTCTGATAAAGCTTCTCTGCCATTTCGGTATTGACCTGATAAAAGGCTGGTCCAGAGATTTGGAAGCTATTCCCCAACATTTGGTCCGTAATGTAATCTTGACCATAGAGAACCCGCCATTCTTTTCCAAAAATGGCATTGGTATTCTGTTCATTGATATTTTGCATGACAGACACAATCTCTGGGAACTGCTTGATGGCTTGTTCAATCAACTGTTCAACTCGGAAAATTTTAGGACGAGTGGTCACCAAAATAACCATGATTTGACCTGAATGATGGCCACGACGAACAACAAGGTTACGAATCAAGCCGGACTGTTCCTTCTCATCATAGGGTTTTAAGTCATAGCGACGAAGCAAATCACGTAAAGCCACAATAACTTGGTCAATGACTGGATCTTGGATATAAAAATCTTCAAGAGGCATCAGATCATGAGAATTCTTACGGAAGAAACCAGTCTCCAGAACACCGTTGACTCGACGAACTGGTACCTGAGCCTTGTTACGATACTTGACAGGATTATCCATGCCAAGAGTATCTGAAACCTCTACATCCGTGATTCCAGCAATTTTATAAAGACTGTCTTTTACTTGCTTAGTTTTAAATTTGAGTTGCTCCGGATAAGCTAGATGCCCCAAGTCGGCAATGCCTGAACGCAGGTAAGCCAAATCTAAGTCTTGGTTACGATGTGGAGATTGTGTAAGGTATTCCTCAACTCTACCAAAGCCAATCTTCTTGTTGACTTTAAGGACTCGCATAAGGATTTTTTCAGTCGGTAGAGCATTCTCTACAAAAAAGACCAAGCCATCTACCTTGGCAACACCTGCTCCTTCATGGGTCAAATCGACAATCTCAACTTCTACAATATCATTTTTCTTTAACATATTTTTCACTTTCTATAAGCCGACAAAAAAAGACGGCAACAATCCTGTTACCATCTATTATACCATGAATTGACCTAAGCACCAAAACTCTTGAAGAAATCAAGGATAGCTTGCCAAATTGAGCTAAGGATGTTTCCACCGTCTTGAATAGCTTTATTGGCATCAAAGTTTAGGTCGATATTGCTGAAACTATCACCTGCTTGTGCAACGATACTTTGTTTCAGATCTTTTAGCGTCTTAGTAAAGTCTTCGTTATTAAGAATATCGCTCTTTGAAAGATTGAATGCAAAGTTGATGATGACATTGACTTGGTTGCCTGTAACAACTTGATCCAGTTTATAGTTCTTTAAAGTATCTTCAACAATCTTACGAACATCATCTTCTGTAAGTTCACCCTTAGACTCTTTAGCCTTAGCGACTGCAGCCTTGATATCAGCAAGGGCTACGTTCAGTTTATTGGCATCAAAGCCTGATTTGTCCTTGTTTTCATCGTTAATGTCTGACAAGGCCTTGAGCTCTTCCTGAGCCAAGTCTTTATTTTCCTGAGGTAATTTTACACCATTTGACTCAAGGGAATAGTAAATACCTGCTAGGGCACTTTCACCAGTAACTGGAATTGGTGCCGCAACGGTGATACGCGCGTGCTCCACACCCAAGGTAACAGCCGCATTACGGTACATATCTTGCGTTACTTTTGTGATATTTTCAGGTGTCTCAATCTTGACCTCAAGGGGAGATTTTTCTCCTAATTTTTGAATTTTTGCTGATGAATAAAGTTGAAGACTTGAATCGTTTGCGACATTCATAATTTTTGAGTAGACATCTGGTGTCATGGTCTTCAAATCTTTAGTATCTTTTGAGGCATCATAGCCAAGTTTTTTAAGTGTTTGATTTTTTTGATCTTCCGTTAATGAAGAACCCAAGACGTACTCAGGTTGAACATAGGTTTCATCAATTACTTTTTGAACATCAGTAGATGCCTGGGCGCTTTGCAGTGTTGCAACTGCTAAAAGTACTGCAGCGCTAGTCAGAAAGAATTTCTTTCGCATGAGACGTTCCTCCTTTTCTACTCTAGCATATTAAAGTATCCTTAAAGAAAACTTATAAAAGAGAGTGGGACAGAAATCGGTAATTCGTTAGAATTCGATTTCGTCGTCCCACCTCCGCACAGTTGAGTAGGGCTGTAAAAGCTGATGAAATTAGCGTAGTAGAGCCCACTCAACCACTGCGTCTTGCTCGATAATCCAAAGACAATTGAGAGGCTAGGTCTTTTATCCCAGCCTCTTAAAATAGATTAAAAATTTTCATAATATAGAGATTTAGCTGAACCTGTCTAGAGTAATAATAGTTTCCCCCATCCACATAAAGTTCTCCACCTTGAAAAATAGAAATGGGATTGATGTAGCGATAGGTTTTCCCTGTTGTATTTCCTAATATAGGCGCAACTGTATCTCTGGAGTATTGCTTAGCTAGTACAAGAGTATTCTTTTTCCCATTCTGGGCGATAAAATCGATATAAGCTGGACCAAAGTTATAAGCTTGAATGGCTGTCCAGACATCCACTCCTTTTTCTTGAGCTAGATAGAGATTTTCTGTCAAGGTTTGAACCCCTTGCCGAATACTACTTGCATTATCGTTTATGGTATCAGTAGAGCCACTAGCAGATTCACTTGACTGCATCACGTCTCCCTCTTTACCCTTAGTTTCTGTATAAATCATGGCGAGCACAAGCTCTTCGTTTGCTGGAGTATCTCTTTCATTCAAGATTTCACGGACCATGGGTTGGTAGGTCATGACTTGTTTGACATCCTGACGAATCAGATAAGCTTTATATCCAGCGAAAAGGAAGACTGCTAGTACCAGCATTCTTCGTATAAATTTAAACATTATTTATTTTGTATATCCTCGATGTTTTTGATTAAGATAGAATAGGTTCCATTATCGTTTTGAATGAACTCAACCGATTCCGCATCTTGATAGACATTGTTTGGTACGATGAGTTCAATCCCGTTTGACAAGGAAAGTTTCTGATTTTCAAATCTCTTTAACTGACGACTAGCATCAATCTCATCAAACTGAACTGGCTCTGGTACTGCTTCTTTGACTTTGTCAATAAAGCTTAGACGAGCAGTAAGATTGTTGTCAAAGAGATCATTAGCTAATTTTTCTGGAGAGAGTTCATTGTTTTCTTCGATATTATTGAAGATTGCTGATTTAACCTTGGATTGAAATTGAAAATCATCCGCATTAAAGGTTTCGGCAATTTTTTGAGCCGTTTTTTCAAGTTCTTTGATTGATTTCTTAGGTGAAATCTTTGGTTGAGCTTGAATAAGATTCTCAGAAAAATAGTTCAAAAACGCTCCATTGTATTTAATGCGTTTTTCAATCAGGTGATACTTGCGATTTTGAAGATTAACCACAAGGGCTTCATCAGCTCCAGTACCAAAACCTGGTAAATTATTCTGAGTCAACTTGATTGGATTATCAACTTCACCACCTAGGTGTGTTAAGGTTTCTCGCAATGCAATTCGAAGGAAGGCAAAGTGTTCCACTCCTTCTTTTGAAAACTGTACAAAGACCAAATCATTAGTTTTTTGGTTTTCAGATACAGAGAATTCCTCTTTCCAAAGATTGGCAATCGTCACAGATGTTTTCATTAAATCTTCTGTAATGTTGTTGAAAAATGGGTTATCCTCTTCAAAAATACCAGTTTTAGCATCATCAGAATACACACGCTCCACTTTTTTACGCAAGTATTCCTCGATTTTTGGAGCGATATTGAGAAACTTATCCGCTAAGAACAACTCTGTGTCATCAGGGCTGAACTGATGGATGATGGCTTTCTTGATATAAATATCCATAAAATATTAGTCCTCGTATAATGGGAAGGCATCTGTCAAGGATTTGACTGCACTTCTCACTTCTTCTAAGACAGCTTCGTTTTCTGCATTCTTAAGGGCTTTAATAATAAGTTCAGCAACTTGACGGCTTTCTTTTTCACCAAAACCACGAGCAGTAATTGCTGCCGCTCCGATACGAATACCACTAGTCTTAAATGGTGACAAGGTTTCATAAGGGATAGAGTTCTTATTTAGGGTAATATTAACTTCATCCAGCAAGTTTTGAGCTACTTTTCCACTTTCTACAACCTTAGTAACATCCACTAGGAAGAGGTGGTTTTCAGTGCCACCAGAAATAATACGGAAATCAGGATCTTTCAGGAATACTTCAGCCATAGCCTTACTGTTCTTGATGACATTAGCAGCATATTCCTTGAAGGCTGGATCCAAGACTTCTTTGAAGGCAACAGCCTTAGCAGCAACAACATGCTCTAAAGGACCACCTTGGATACCCGGGAAAATAGCAGAATTAATCTTCTTAGCTAAGTCTTCATCATTGGTCAAAATCAAACCACCGCGTGGCCCACGAAGGGTTTTGTGGGTCGTTGTAGTTGTGATATGTGCGTATGGCACCGGGCTTGGGTGAAGACCAGCAGCAACCAAGCCGGCAATATGAGCCATATCTACCATGAGTTTAGCACCAACAGCATCAGCAATTTCACGGAATTTTGAAAAATCAATAATTTGAGAATAGGCTGAAGCCCCTGCTACGATTAGTTTGGGTTTCACTTCTTGAGCTTGTTTCAAGATGGCGTCAAAGTCTAAAAGTTCGGTCTCAGGATCAACACTATAAGAAACAAAGTTGTAGGTTTGACCAGAGAAGCTTACAGGAGCTCCGTGAGTCAAGTGCCCGCCTGCTGCCAAATCCATCCCCATGACCGTATCACCTGGCTCAATCAAAGCCATGTAAGCTGCACAGTTGGCTTGACTTCCTGAGTGAGGTTGGACATTGGCAAATTTAGCATCAAAGATTTCTTTCGCACGTTCAATAGCTAGAGTTTCGATAACATCTACTACATCTGTACCACCGTAATAACGACGTCCTGGATAACCTTCGGCGTATTTATTAGTCAAGATAGACCCTTGAGCAGCCATAACAGCCTTAGAAACTACGTTCTCTGAAGCGATTAATTCAATATTATTTTGTTGGCGTTCCTCTTCTTTGGCAATGGCATTCCAAAGATCCGCGTCATAGGCTTTAAAATCATCTTTGTCAAAAATCATAGGTCTTCTCCTTTTATTAATTTAATGAATCGTTTCTGCATTTTATCGCAGGTATAACCAACTCTTTCATAAAATGCATGCGCACCTGTACGATGGTCTGCAGAATTTAAGCGAATAAAGTTATAGCCACGTTTTTCTGCTTCCTGTTCTAATCCTTCAAGCAAAGTTTTACCGATTCCTTTACCTTGTGTTTGAGGTAAAACAGCTAAAGCTAGGATATTAAAACCTGGTTTTGAATAAAGGGATTCATAAACCTCAGCATGAACATAACCAAGTAAGTCATGGCTAATTGAATCCTCAAAACCAAGTAGGAAGTGATGGGAGTCTTGTGTCAACTTAGCTAGTTGACCAGCCGTTTCCTCTGGACTAAAAGCATAACCTAGCGCTTCTTTGTTAATGACACAAATTGTTTCGACATCTGTCGCTTTCAAATAACGTAGCATATCATACCTCTTCAAAAGAAATTTCACGTATCTTGGCAAGAATATCTTCTTGTTTAATTGATCCTTGGCGTAGAATCTTCACCTTGCTGCCAGATAAGTCTATAATAGTCGAATCTTGACCTGTTAAAAAAGCATCATCTTCTATTCCCAGAACCTCTTGTCCTAAGTCTTTTAAAATTTCTTTAAAGCTAACTCCACTTGTATGTCCTGAAATATTTGCAGACGGGCCGATTAAGGGACCAAACTCACGAATCAATTCTAGAGTGACGGGATGACTCGGCATGCGAAATCCAACAGTCGTCAAGTCTGAATTAACCCAGTAAGGGACCTTGTCATTAGCTTCTAGGATAATGGTCAATGGACCAGGAAGAAAACTATCAACAAGTTTTTGTAAATAAGGTGGCTGATTCTTAGAAAAGTTCAAAATATCGTCTAGATGAGCGACATTAAGATTAAGTGCCTTGTCTCTTGGACGACGTTTAAGCTGGTAGACAAGATTAACAGCTTTTTTATCTAGCGCTTTTGCAAAGAGACCATAAACTGTTTCTGTCGGCAAAACTACAGCTCCACCTTTTTCCAACTCTTGCTTAATTTTCTCCATCATCAATGACAACCATCCTATCTTGACCAAATTGGTCTTTCAGAGTACGAACTCGTTTCTCTGGAAGATTTTCCATAAAGAGAGCGGGTACACTTTGACCTTGTTTGTAGCCAATTTCAAGATAAATCTTACCACCATCAGTTAGATAGTCTTTGGAACCTTCCGCGATTTTGCGATAGATTGCGAGACCATCCTCGTCAGCAAAAAGTGCCAAATGTGGTTCTGAATGCAAAACATTCAAACCAACCTCTGTTTCATCTGCTCGAGAAATGTATGGTGGATTGGATACAATTATATCATATTTTGAAGAAATTTCGGAGAAACAGTCAGATTTGATAAAAGAGAGATTTAGATTTTGAGCGTAAGCATTCTCCAATGATAAGTCTAAAGCATCCTGTGAAATATCTGCAGCCGTAACTGACCAATCTGGTCTATTTTTCGCTAAAGCAAGGGCTATCGCTCCGCTTCCTGTTCCGATATCAAGTACCTTGAGATTTTTCTCAGGATTTTCAGTCAAAATGAGTTTCACTAACTCTTCTGTCTCTGGTCGAGGAATCAAGACTCGCTCATCTACTTTTAACTGCATCCCATAGAATTCAGCATGACCGATGATGTACTGGGCAGGTATGTGGCTAGCTAGCTTGATGTAAATATCCTCTACAAATTTGTAATCTTCATCAGTGACTTCTTGCTGAAGGGCAAAGACGAAGTCAGTAAAAGATAGATTTTTCAGGCTACGATAGACAAAGGAGAGGCTTTCTGCTTCCTCTCCTTGTGCTATCAACTTTTCCTCAAAATCTTTAAAAATTTGAGCTAGTTTCATTATTTGTTTAATTCTTCCAATTTTTGTGTTTGATCATAAAGAACCAAGGCATCCACAACTTCATCTAGTTTACCAGACAAAATAGTATCAAGTTTTTGAAGGGTTAAGCCAATACGGTGGTCTGTCACACGGTTTTGTGGAAAGTTATAGGTACGGATACGTTCTGAACGGTCACCAGTACCGATAGTAGACTTACGCTCAGCGTCCTGCTCATCTTGGGCAATTTGAGCAAAGTGGTCAGCAACACGCGCACGGATGATTTTCATAGCCTTCTCGCGGTTTTTCTGTTGCGTACGTTCTTCCTGCATTTCAACCTTGATATTGGTTGGTAAGTGAACGATACGAACGGCAGTCGCAACCTTGTTGACATTCTGTCCACCAGCTCCAGATGCGTGGTAAATATCCACACGAAGGTCTTTTGGATCAATATCATATTCTACCTCTTCCACTTCAGGCATAACGAGAACTGTCGCTGTAGAGGTATGCACACGCCCTTGGCTTTCTGTCACAGGGACACGTTGAACACGATGGGCACCAGATTCATACTTAAGCTTAGAGTATACAGACTGACCTGATACCATAGCAACCACTTCCTTGAAACCACCGACACCGTTCATAGAAGCCTCCATGACTTCAAAGCGCCAGCCTTGGGCTTCAGCATACTTCTGGTACATTGTTAGAAGGTCACCAGCAAAAAGTGCTGCCTCATCTCCACCAGCAGCTCCACGGATTTCAAGGATGATGTTCTTATCATCGTTTGGATCTTTAGGAAGGAGTAAGATTTTCAATTTTTCTTCGTACTCTTCTTTTTCAGCCTTAGCATCTTTCAATTCTTGTTTGGCCATTTCTTCCAAGTCAGCATCTCCGCCTGATTCTTTAATCATCTCTTCGGCATCGATAATGTTTTGAAGGACTTGTTTGTATTCGCGGTAGGCAGTTACCGTGTCACGAGTAGAAGCTTCCTCTTTTGAAAGCTCCATGAAACGCTTGGTATCAGAGACCACATCAGGGTCGCTTAGCAATTCTCCCAACTCTTCATAACGGTCTTCTACAGCTTGTAGTTGATCATAGATGTTCATTTTTTCTCCTTATTTTTCAATTGTTAAATCGTATATGGCTACTACTTCGTTCTCAAATATTTCCCCAGTTTCTTTAAATCCGTAACTGAGGTAACAAGATTTTGCATGTTCATTTTCTGGTTCATAAGACAACCAAAGTTTCTTGGATAAACCTGCTGGCGCTGTCCGAACATAGTCTAGCACCTTATCCATAATTGGTTTAAAATATCCTTGATCTTGACAATGCTTATCAATCATGAAACGAAATAGTAAATAATTTCCATTACTAATTCCGATATTTTTATCATAAGCTAACATCACAAAACCTATGATTGCATCATTATCGTAAACTGCCAATGGAGCTACAAAATCTCCATTTTTTGTGTAGACATATGCTTCAGCTAGACTAATTGCGTTGGTAGCAATAAATTGTTTTTGATATTCCTTAACATCCAAATGCAGAACATCAAAATAATTATCCATTGTAACATCTCTTAGTTCAATTGTCATAGTCTTGTTCCTTATCAGATGTTATCATTGGAGCAAAATAATGTTTACGGCAAACCGAGATATAGGTTTCATTGCCACCTATCTGGATTTGTTCACCTTCATAAGTAGGTTTGCCATCTAGCGTTCGTAGTACCATGGTCGCCTTTTTCTTACAATACTGACAGATGGTTTTAATCTCATCAATCTTGTCTGCTAAGAGTAAGAGATGTTTAGAGCCTTCGAACAGTTCATTGCGAAAATCATTCTTCAAACCAAATGCCATAACGGGTATGTCTAACTCATCGACAACACGAGCTAGGTCGTAAACATGGTGACGCTTTAAAAATTGGGCTTCATCGACCAAAACACAGTAGGGCTTTTCAGGTAAATCTCGAATAAAACCAAAAATATCCGTAGTATCATCGATAGCAATGGCTGGTCGCTTCATGCCAATCCGACTCGACACATAGCCTATACCGTCTCTTGTATCCAGAGCCGAAGTCATGATAACAACTCCCTTTCCTTGCTCCTCATAGTTATAGGCTACCTTGAGAATCTCGATGGTCTTTCCTGAATTCATGGTCCCATAACGATAATACAACTGTGCCATGTTTCTATTTCACGTCCATTTCTAATTTTCTGCTACATTCTAGTATATCATATTTTCCAAAAGCTTTAAACGGCAAAATGTGGTAAAATAGAAGAAATCAAAAACTAGTGGAGGAAGCTATTATGCCATTTGTACGCATCGATTTATTTGAAGGTCGCACACTCGAGCAAAAGAAAGCCTTAGCTAAGGAAGTAACTGAAGCTGTGGTTCGTAACACTGGTGCACCTCAATCTGCTGTTCATGTCATCATCAACGATATGCCTGAAGGAACTTACTTCCCGCAAGGGGAAATGCGCACTAAGTAAAGCTTAAGCAATCTGCTTAGGCTTTTCTTTATAAGTGGCATTCGTTGAATAAAAAACTTTATTTTGTTACAATTTTAAGAGATATTTGTATATAAATTGTTAAAAGGAAATGAAATGATTACACGTGAATTTGATACCATTGCAGCAATCTCGACACCGCTTGGTGAAGGGGCGATTGGGATTGTTCGCCTAAGCGGAACGGATAGCTTTGCCATTGCACAAAAAATTTTTAAAGGCAAAGACTTGAGCAAAGTTGCTAGCCACACACTGAACTACGGCCACATTATTGACCCTTTGACTGGTAAGGTTATGGACGAGGTCATGGTTGGGGCTATGAAGTCTCCGAAGACCTTTACTCGCGAGGATATTATCGAGATCAACACCCACGGAGGGATTGCCGTGACCAATGAAATCCTGCAATTGGCTATCCGTGAAGGGGCTCGCATGGCAGAACCTGGAGAATTTACCAAGCGTGCCTTCCTCAATGGTCGTGTAGACTTGACTCAGGCTGAGGCAGTGATGGATATCATCCGTGCTAAGACTGACAAGGCTATGAATATAGCAGTCAAACAACTTGATGGATCCCTATCTGACCTCATTAACAATACTCGTCAGGAAATTCTCAATACCTTGGCTCAGGTTGAGGTTAATATCGATTACCCTGAGTATGACGATGTGGAAGAAGCCACTACTGCTGTTGTCCGCGAAAAAACTATGGAGTTTGAACAACTCTTGACCAATCTCCTAAAAACTGCACGCCGAGGTAAAATCCTCCGCGAAGGAATTGCAACAGCCATCATTGGTCGTCCCAACGTTGGGAAGTCAAGTCTACTTAATAACCTCCTGCGCGAAGATAAAGCCATTGTAACGGATATTGCAGGGACTACTCGAGACGTCATCGAAGAATACGTCAATATCAACGGTGTTCCACTGAAGTTGATTGATACTGCAGGTATTCGTGAAACGGATGATGTCGTGGAACAGATCGGGGTTGAACGCTCCAAAAAAGCCCTCAAGGAAGCTGACTTGGTACTACTAGTCCTAAACGCTAGCGAACCTCTAACTGCCCAAGACCGACAACTTCTTGAAATTAGTCAAGATACTAATCGAATCATTCTTCTCAACAAAACTGACCTCCCAGAAGCGATTGAAACTGCTGAACTTCCAGATGATATCATTCGTATTTCAGTCCTCAAAAATCAAAACATTGATAAGATTGAAGAACGCATCAATAACCTCTTCTTTGAAAATGCTGGCTTGGTCGAACAAGATGCTACCTATCTATCCAACGCCCGTCATATTTCATTAATTGAAAAGGCAGTTGAAAGCCTACAAGCTGTTAACGAAGGCCTCGAACTAGGAATGCCAGTTGATTTGCTTCAAGTTGATTTAACACGTACCTGGGAAATTCTTGGCGAGATAACTGGTGATGTTGCGCCAGATGAGCTGATTACCCAGTTGTTTAGCCAATTTTGTCTGGGTAAATAACATAAAAACTAGGTCAAAAAAATGCTAGTCACCTAAAAAGAGGTTGGGACAAAAAGATCCCGACCTCACTTTTTATTATCAATCATAATTTGACGCGGTAGCTGATTGAACTTTTTGTTCGTCTTTTAGACTCCAAAAAGCTCCTAATCATCCTCGCGGGGCTGAGACTACGAAATCAAGACTTTGTCTATCGATTTCTGTTCCACCGCCTTTTCTTTCACCTTCTTAGTTATATCCTGCCTTAGCAGAAATCTGAAACAAACCTTATACTCAATTAAAATCAAAGAGCAAACTAGGAAACTAGCCGCAGGCTGTACTTGAGTACGCCAAGGCGACGTTGACGCAGTTTGAATTTGATTTTCGAAGAGTATTACCAGTTCTTTTCTATTTTCACTTAGTCTTTAGGTAATTTGCCAGCTTTTTCAAGCATTTTTTTGATTAAATAAGGCATCTTGACATTTTCACGACCTTTTTTCTCAATTAATTTTTTAACAAATTCTGGCATTTGTAAGTCTTGTGATTCATCTAAAATATTCTTAGTTTCCTCCGAAGGGACTAATTCATCAAAGGTTTCTTCTTCTGGGAGGAATTCTCTAAATTCTTTATGTTCATTAGCTCGGATAATATTGACCAAGGCATCAATCAAACGAGAATCTGTATTTGGCATTGGTGGACGATGGTAGTTCACCTCCAATTCCTGACACAAGTCATGACATTCCACATCGTTGTCAAACAAGACTTCAATATGCTCACTGATAAAACTAATAGGCACAAAAATATAATGCTCTGGATGTTCTTCCTGTTCTCTAAGATACTCCAATACATCTGGTTTAATCCAAGGAATACCAATATCACTTTCGCTCTGCCAAGTGTTGGTATATTGCTCTGGTTTCAAGCCTAATTTCTCAGCAATTAACTTGCTATTTTCGAAAATCTGGTCGATATAGGGATCGCCAAAATCCAAGGCAAAAATGGGTACACTGTGGGCAGAAAAGATGACTTTAAAGCTATCCTGTTTCACCTTTTCTTTTAAAATCTTAGCAATTTCATCTGTCCAATAGTTTAATAGTGCTTCTTCTTGATACCATTCTTTAATAACTAAAAACTGAATTTGTTTACTTTCCAGAAACTTTTCGTAGCCCATGACAGAGTAAAAGGAATAGTGTGGCTCCAAAATCAAGCAAATACACTTTTCAATTCCATCTGCCTCCATTTGCCGAATTACATCTGGAATAAAAGGAGTTGAAAATTTATTGGCAAAATAGACACTATATTCATTTCCTAACCTAGCTTCTACCAAAGAAACTTCTTTACGGGTAATTTTTTGAAGTGGAGTGCCTCCAATTCGAACATAATTATCATAAAGGGTTTGAATCTCGTGGTCTTGAGGTCGAACTCCTCGACGAATGTTGGTAAAAAAGTCGGCTACTCCTTCAAAGGTAATCTCTTCTGGTGAACCAAATGTCATCATTAAAATTGCTTTTTTCATCTCTGCATCCTTGTGATATTTTTATCTTTCTTATTGTATCACTAAAGAAGCCATAAGTAAACGCTAACATAAGGGTTTTATCTCCCTTTTGACTTTTGTTTTTCTCTTCTTTCTATGATACAATGGTTTTAAAATAAGGAAAAAAGGAGTTATGATGAAATACCCTACATTACTAGAGCGTTTTTTAACTTATGTTAAGGTTAACACACGTTCAGACGAAAATTCTACTACTACACCAAGTACTCAAAGTCAAGTAGACTTTGCGACTAATGTCCTCATCCCAGAAATGAAACGTGTCGGTTTGCAAAATGTCTATTATTTGCCAAACGGTTTTGCTATCGGTACACTTCCAGCTAATGATCCTAGTTTAACTCGCAAGATTGGTTTTATCTCTCACATGGATACGGCTGATTTTAATGCTGAAGGTGTCAATCCACAAGTAGTTGAAAACTACGACGGTGACCTTATCGAGCTTGGTGAATCTGGTTTCAAGCTCGATCCAGCTGATTTCAAGAGTCTTGAAAAATACCCTGGTCAAACTTTAATTACTACAGACGGGACAACTCTTCTCGGTGCTGACGACAAATCAGGTATCGCCGAAATCATGACAGCCATCGAATACTTGACTGCTCATCCTGAAATTAAGCACTGCGAAATTCGTGTCGGCTTTGGACCTGATGAAGAAATCGGTGTTGGTGCCAATAAATTTGATGCAGAGGATTTCAATGTTGACTTTGCTTATACAGTTGACGGTGGACCTCTTGGTGAACTTCAATACGAAACCTTCTCTGCTGCAGGTGCAGAACTTCACTTCCAAGGTCGTAATGTTCACCCAGGAACAGCTAAAGGACAAATGGTTAACGCCCTTCAATTAGCGATTGACTTCCACAATCAACTCCCAGCTGGTGACCGCCCAGAATTGACTGAGGGCTATCAAGGTTTCTACCACCTCATGGATGTATCTGGTAGTGTTGAGGAAGCGCGTGCTAGCTATATCATTCGTGATTTCGAAAAAGAAAACTTTGAAGCGCGTAAAGCTGCTATGCAAGCTATCGCTGATAAGATGAACCAAGAACTTGGTAGTGATCGTGTCACTTTAACATTGACTGACCAGTACTACAACATGAAAGAAGTCATCGAAAAGGATATGACTCCAGTAACCATTGCCAAAGCGGTTATGGAAAGTCTTGATATTACACCAATTATCGAACCAATTCGTGGTGGTACAGATGGTTCTAAGATTTCGTTTATGGGAATTCCAACTCCGAATATCTTCGCTGGTGGTGAAAACATGCATGGCCGTTTTGAATACGTTAGCCTACAAACCATGGAACGTGCAGTTGATACTATTATTGGAATTGTAGCTTATAAAGACTAAAAAAAAGACGAAGTAGCTTAGCTACCTCGTCTTTTTTTATTCTGCGACTTTTTCTGTTGATTCAGGATTCAGTTCAGTTGTTGTTTCAGAAGTATTTTCTGTTGTTGTCTGTACTGAGCTAGCTTCTACTTGCTCATCAGTACTTGCTTGACCTGGTGTTTCTTGTTTTGCTTCAACAGGTGTTTCTTGACTTGGCGTTACTTTAGATCTAAGCTCTCGATTTAACAAGACTATTTCTTGGGCAACTGCTAGAAGAGCCTGCTTATCCTTACTTGCTGCTGCTAGTTTATCAAACAGAGCATCTACTTTTTCAAAGTCAGCATCTGAACCATTATTCATCTCCAAATAGCTATGGAGAGCAATGACTCCGTTATAGAGTTTTTGGTAAAGAACTAAAACCTCTGGGTCTTGTTTTGAATTATCACGTTCATTTTGGATTGTTAGTGAAATACGTTTCAAAAGATCTTGAACCTGTGTATTTAATTCATCAAGGTCTACGTCTTCTTTCTCCAAAGCAGCCTTCAGATTTTTCACTTCGTCAGAGAGTGAAGCTTTAACTCCTTCCTCATTGACTTGATTCACTAATTCTTCAGCTTTTGTTAGTAACTCTTCTACTTGCCCTTTTAAGACATGATTACTTTGTTCCTCAGGTTTAATATCATCATACAAACCTTTCAAAAACTCATAGACTGCAGTTTTAGCACTATGGCCATCCACTTTTTCTGTATCTAAGATTGTTTCAGAAGCCTTGCTTGCAACAGGTTCATTCTTCAGAGCTTCTTCAACTTCCAGTTTTGTTTGATAGATTTCTGGGAAGAGTTTGTTCAAGTCAGTCGCCTTAAGGAAGGATTGTGACTGATAAAGAGTCCAAGTTAAGTTGGCAACTTTATTTCTAAGAGTGTCATTTAAGCGACCGTCAGATAGATGTTGGTAGAAATACTTGATGTATTCGACTGTCGTAACACCAGTACGGTCATTAAAATCTTGCAAAGCTTGTAACTTAGCTTCAACTGCATCTAAACCTGCTTCATCTTGGGCTAGTTTATTTTCTTGAAGCTGAGTCAATAAATCCTTCTTAGGAAGTCCATAAGCATCTGTGTCTAAGGTATTAATCTTATCTACTAAAGCTTGATATTTCTTGTCTAAAGGACTGATTTCTGTTGGTTTGACACTTGAGTCAATGTGAATATACTGCTTATCAAACAAATCCAAAGCTGCCAAATAACCTGCAGTAGAGTTGGTTGATAGCTTCTTCATATTCTCAGAAAATTGCCCCAAGGCAAGCTCAATTTGTCTTTGAAGAGTTGGTTTATCTTTATAGACTTCGCGACTTTCTGCCAAAAGTTGATCAATCTTATACTGGACTGCTTTTTCATCAAAAGCACCAGGTTGGTAAGTTGACTGTAATGCAGGAATTTTGTTTTTCAAAGCGACTTCATAACCTTTAGTTTGAACCTTGATGTAGTGGTTATGGTCACCATGAGGGATAACAAAGCTACCATTTTCAACCTGCAAGCTATAAGGAGAAACACCATCACGTAGAGCAGTTGTATAGAGTTCGTTTAGGAAATCAAGCTCTGCATCCCCTGTTTGAAGCGGAATACGAACGTGTTCCTTACGAACAGCGTAAGGGTGAATGTGAGTTGGGTCATAAGCCTGGTCTGGATTACCAAATACAAAGAATCCATTTGAAATACGGATAGCCTCAAGAGGAACGCCATATGTTTTAGAAATATAAGCTATTTTTTCTTCATCACTGGCATCTCGAGAGAAGCTTTCAACCGTCTTGGCAAGAGGTTTAACAGGTTCTGTCTGCTGATGGCCATGAAGATGGTCTTGTGCAGCCTTAATCTGCTCTGCTGATAAATCTTTCTTAAAGAAATAATGGGCATGGTCTCCATGTGAAACTACAAAACCTTGTTCATCTTCACTTATCACTCGATCAGCATCGAATCCGTGATCGTGGTCTTCACCATGGTGGTGATCATGCCCGTCTTCATCATGGTGCTCATCTGATGGATTAGGTTTTACTTCGGTTTTACCTTTCAAGTGTTCCTGAGCTTCTTTAATCTGTTGGGCCGTTAAATCTTTCTTGTAAAAATAATGATTGTGGTCTCCATGTGAAACTACGAAACCTTGGTCGTCTTCACTTATCACTCGGTCAGCATCGAATCCATGATTATGGTCTTCACCATGGTGGTGATCATGCCCGTCTTCATCATGGTGCTCATCTGATGGATTAGGTTTAACTTCGGTTTTACCTTTCAAGTGTTCCTTGGCTTCTTTAATCTGTTGAGCCGTCAAATCTTTCTTGTAAAAATAATGATTGTGGTCTCCATGTGAAACTACGAAACCTTGGTCGTCCTCGCTAATCACTCGATCAATAGCAAAGCCATGATCGTGGTCTTCACCGTGTCGATGATTAGCATGATCGTGGTCATGGTCTACTTCGTGTTGATGATCAACATCTTCGTGGCCATGGTCTTCGTTTGGTTTACTTGGAGTTTCTAAAGGATTTGATGGTATCATTAAACCTGAAAGTGGTATCAAGCGTGCAATCTTTTGCTCCAAAGCAGATAAACTACTATAAGGGATGAAATGGTAATGATTTCCATGAGGGATAGCAACTCCATTAGCCGTACGACTGGTAATTTTAGCCGGGTCAAATACCAAACCATCAGATTCTTTATAGCGTTGACTAACTGGTAAAGCGTAAAGTTGGTCTAGAAGTTTTTGAAGATTATTTTCTTCTTGTCCTGGACTGCTTGTAGCTGGTTTCTCTACTTGATGACTTGGTTCAACACTTGGTATCGGTTTGTAGTCTGTTAGACTTTGTTGACTTCCTCTTCCAGCAAGGTAAGCTTGAGCGGCAGCCAATTCACTTGAAGATAGAGCACTCTTAGGAACGTAATGATAATGGCCACCATGAGGAACGATATAAGCGTCACCTGTGTCTTCAATAATATCTGCAGCATTAAAGACGTAACCGTCATCAGTTGTATATCGACCTTGTGCTCTGGCAGCAATAACTTCATTACTTGTACTACTACTATCTGATGTGTGTTCTTGTTTTTGTTTCTCGATTTGGTCTTTGGTACGAATATTATCTGCGTGACTAGCATCTTTAAGATAGACATAATATTTGCCATCAACCTTGATGATATAGCCACCTTTAATCTCATTGACAATATCTCCATCACTTAGTCGATAGTTTGGATCTTTCATGATCAATTCTTCACTAAAGATGGCATCAAAAGGCACCTTACCATTGTAGAAATGGAAATGGTCACCGTGGGAAGTCACATAGCCTTGATCTGTAATTTTAGTAACAATCTGTTCAGCTTCTATTCCTTCTTTTTGGTTAACTTGATCAGGTGTCAGATTTTCATTCTTTTTAGCATCAGACTCTTTCCCATCAACATAGGATACACGGTTATTTTCTTTGTTCTCAGGCGCTTGATGTTGATTTAAAGCGTAAGCGCAGACACTTAATGCAAGGACCACTGCAGATCCTGCTAAATATTTTTTATTAATTTTCATAAACTCCTCATTTCAATTCTTCAGCTAAAATAGCTATATTGTCTTCTAAATTTTCCAAGTAGGACTTGTCATTTTGTGGGTCGGCCTCTAAAGGATTGAGTGTTTTAAGACTCACACCTGTTGATTTAACAAGTGTATCAGCAACCTTAGACGAAGCACTGCTCTCTGTAAAAATAGTTTTGACCTTATAATTCTTTACAAATTCTTGAATTTCGGTTAACTGTCTCGGGCTTGGTTCTTGGTCTGGTGAAATACCAGCTATTCCAAGTTGATTTAATCCAAAGCGTTTAGCTAAATATGAAAAAGCTGTGTGTTGAGTTACAAAATTTCTTTGATTGACTTTTTCAAAAATGGGTTGGTATTTCTTGGTCAAATCATGAGCTTTAGCACTAAAACTTTGTGAGTTTTTCTGATAAGTATCCTTGTTAGCGCTGTCTAGTTCGGATAACTTATCAGCGATAATCTGAGCTTCTTCAGCAACCTTTTCAGGATCAAGCCAAGTATGAGGATCATACAAGGTCTTCTCATCAATCCCGTCTCCAGCTTCCATATCTTCTAATCCAGGCACGCGCTCCAAGGTCATACCTTCTGATGCTTCTAAGACCTTTACCTTAGACTTTTGCAGGCTTGGATCCAAACTTCCCGCCCATGATTCCAAGGTATGAGAATGATAAACAAATACATCCGCATCGTAGATAGCTGCAATATCATTTGCTGACGGTTCATAAGAATGAATGCCTGAACTAGACTGAATCATTCTTACATCATTTAGTTCACCCGAAACTGCTTTTACCATAGCATATACAGGGTAAAAACTAGTCACAATCTTCATTCCCTTAGTTTCATTACGATTGTCTTGACTAGCCTTTTGTCCACATGCTCCTAAGGTAAGGGCAAAGAAGGTAATCATGACCCATAGGATACTTCTTTTTTTCATAACAACTCCTTAACTAGTATTTAACCATTTAATTAACCAGTAAATATTCTACTCCAAAAAATTTACGATGTCAAGTGATAGACTCGATTTTATAAGATTTTTTATAAATAAAAAAGCACCGATTCTCGGTGCTTAATATTAAACTCCTATATGAATATCTGGAAATTTATCTGAGATTAAATCCCAAAGTTTTTCCAGTTGCTCTTGAACTGTTTTAGTTGTTTTCAAGGTCATGTCTTGTTTTTTCTTAGCATTCTTACGAACATAGCAGAACTGGTAGACTTTATTTGTGATTAGGGAACGGTTAATTCTCGTTTCAACTAGATAAAGTTGCTCAACATCTCTTAGGTCTAAAGCTTGAGTTCCTTTAAAGTAAGTGATAAGATGATTTTTATAAAGGATTACCTTTAGACTCTCATCATAAAATTCTGCCAAACCAGTTAGATTTTCAACATTTCCTTGTAATTCAGGATAGGCTTGATAAAGCTCTTCAAAAGCTGCGATAGATTTTTTACGAAGAAGAAAGGCACTCACTAATGTGACTAGGCCAATTCCTCCAAAAATTGCAGCACTTATGATATACCACCAGCCATCTTTTGAGTGTTCAGTCAAACTCAGATAGACACTTGAATTCATGTTCAATGCAACAGTTGAATCAGGTTCAAGTATAGAGTCAAGAAAGCCAGACAAATCTACAATTCTATTATTTCGAGACTTGTTGTTAACATTTTTACTTAAAGGTTGTAACTGTGTACCTACTAGAGTAGCTGGATTATCTATAAGTGTTTCAGTTTCAGCTTGATCCATAAGTTTTTGAATCTCTTTATCATTTTCTTTAGCCTCTACAACTGCAAATTTACCATCACCATCATTGCTATATTGCACAAGATATAAAACACTTCCACCTTCAACTTCTCCAACCACTTCTGGATAGATATCATAGATAGTCATAGTAACTTCTTTACCTGACCGTGTGTCGTCTGAAAATGGATCCATTGGATGTTGATGATAATTCCACATGAAGACAGTTCCTGCAGAAAAAGCAAAGAAAACTAGCGAAAGAATAAGACCTGAAATAAAGCCTTTATTTCTTTTTTCTTTAAACATCATAATCTCCTTTAGTTTGATGATTAAATTATAGCAAAAATTCCTATAAATTTCAATAATAATCTTTAATACAAATGCTATTAGACAAGGAAAGAAAGCGCTTATCAAAAAATAATATATGATATTTCAAAAAAAGAGCTTGAGATAATCTCAAACTCTCCTATTATTTCAAATTCTATTTTCTTGCAGCTTTTTCATCTTCTTTGAGTTGTTTGACCAGTTGTTCAACACTATCAAATTTTACCATATTTCGGATACGATCTAACCAATAGACGGTCACTGTTTCGCCATAAATATCTTCATCAAAATCAAAGATATTCACTTCAAAACGTTCTTCTTCCCCATCGAAGGTGACATTCTTACCGACACTTGCCATCCCTCGATAAAGTTTTCTCTTGATTTCGATATCAACAGTATAGACACCATCTGCCGGCATATAAGTACGGTCCAAGAGCACCAGATTGGCAGTTGGATAGCCGATTGTTCGACCACGAGCATTGCCGTGTACGACTATTCCTCTTGTAGGAAGTGGACTTCCTAGTAACTGACCAGCTTCTTTCACATTCCCTTCAAGGATCGCTTGTCGAATACGTGTAGAGCTAATCTTCCCTTTTTCATCTTCTACAGGAGGTACTACGACTACTTCTCCATCAAAGATTTCTTTTAAGTCTTCAGCTGATTTTCTATCTGAACCTAGACTATAGTCAAATCCAACTACAATGGTATCTGCTTTAACTTCTTTGACAAAGGTATCTACAAATTCTTGAGCTGTCATATTAGCGATACGACTTGAGAAGTCCATTAAATAAAGATTTTCAACACCAGCACGTTTAAACTTACGTTCACGTTCTTCTGCATTCAGGATATGAAGTAAATTTTCTGGTGAATAGGGTTTTAAGGTTAATTTTGGTGATTCATGAAAGGTAATTAAAGCAACACTCAATCTCTTCTTTGCAGCAATTTCACTAGCAATACTAAATAATTTTTGATGTCCAAGGTGGATACCATCAAAATATCCTAAAACAAGGACTGTTGGTCCTGGTGTTGCAATGTCTTTTTCAGTTTTTATAGGTATTGTTACAATCATAGTCATATTATACCAAAAAGAAGAAGGCATTCAAAATATTACGAATTTAAAAAACTATAAGCTACTTTTTACTTCTTTTCTCAATTGCTCCAGAGTTTCGATGTGATATTTGTCCATGACTTTTGGTAGGTTATCAATGATATCAGGACAGGCATAAGGATTGGTAAAGTTTGCTGTACCGACTCCTATTGCTGACGCACCCGCCAAATACATTTCTATAGCGGATTCAGCTGAATCAACTCCTCCCATACCAATGATTGGAAGATTAGTTGTTTGAGCTACTTGACGTATTAGTTTAAGAGCTACCGGAAAGACTGCAGGACCAGACATTCCACCAGTACCATTGGCAATGATTGGTTTTCTAGTTTTGAGATCAAAGCGCATACCAACAAGGGTATTGATCATAGTGAGACCACTAGCACCAGCATCTTCTACTGCTTTTGCAATAGTCACGATATCCGTCACACTAGGCGTTAATTTTACATAGACAGGAACTGATGATGCCCCTACGGCTGCTTTTACTACATCATAAGCTAAATCTGGGTCTTGCCCAATCAAAAGTCCGTGATTCCCATGATCGACGTTTGGACAAGAAATATTGAGCTCAATGGCTTTCACGTTAGGTGCCTTGGAAATACCACTAGAAACTGCTGCGTATTCTTGCTTTGAGAATCCAGCAACATTGGCAATGATTGGAAGATTCGGATATTCCCTTTGCAACCAAGGTAACTTTTCAGAGAGTACGACATCTAAACCAGGATTTTGTAGACCAATGGCATTCAGCATACCAGCAGGTGTTTCAGCCACTCGAGGAGTTGGATTACCAAAACGTGGTTCAAGGGTTGTAGCCTTAATCATGATAGAGCCCAAGAGATCCAAATCATAGTATTTGGCATACTCTTGTCCGAAACCAAAACAGCCTGAAGCAGGAATGATAGGATTCTTTAGTTCTAAGCCTGGTAGAGAGACTTGTAATCGATTTGTAGTCATGACACTCTCCTTATAAAACAACAGTTCCTGTTTTAAATACAGGCCCATCTTCACACACACGTTGACTAACTGTTTCACTATCTGGTACTTTCAGTACGCAAGCGTAGCAAGCCCCCATGCCACAAGCCATACGAGATTCTAGGGATAGGTAAGCTCTTGGATGGTCGTAAAATGTTTGATTAATGTATTTCATCATACCAGGCGCACCGCATGAGTAGATTGCATCAAATTCTGTGTCAAATTCATTAATCACTACTGATACATTTCCTTTAATACCATAAGAACCATCATCAGTCGTTACAAAAACCTGACTAAATCTGGATAATTCATCTTCCAAAATAACAGCATCTTTAGTAGCGAATCCTAAAACAGTTGTTATTTCAACACCACGCTCATTCAGTTGTTTAGCTACTTCGAGTAAGGGAGGCACTCCGATTCCACCACCAACTATAAGAACACGATTCTGCTTGTCTAAATCAGATAAATCAAAGCCATTTCCTTGAGGTCCCATAACATCTATGCTATCACCTGTTTTTAAGGTTGAAAAGATTGCTGTCCCTGATCCTTCAACTCGATAGATAAGTCTGCATTGCTTAGCCGCCTTATCTATTGATGAAATCGAAATTGGACGACGTAAGAGATGGGCATCATCAGGTACACGCAAATGAAGAAATTGGCCCGCTTTCATAGCTTCGACCATTTCTCCTTCAAGTACAAGCTCAAAGATTGCTGGCGCGATTTCCTCCTGAGATACAACTCTCATAACTTCCAAGCGAATGGCACCCATTCGTTTTTTACAATTTGGATTCATAACCTTTCCTCCTTAAATTTTAAGGGGATCAGATAAAGAAAAACCTTGCACTTGCAAGGTTTCAGTTAAGATATTTACACAAAAGTAGCAAATAAGCACTTGCTTACTTGTTTCCATTGTAGCTTCTTTTCTCTGACACCTTGTGAGTCTCTCTGGACTGCCCTTAAAGGTTAAATTTTCACTAGTATACTGTATCAAACATAAAAAGTCAAGTAAAAATAGGTAAGGTATCAGTTCATAAAAGTCGCTTATTTTTGTGAAGAAAGAATCTTTTCTAATTTTTGATAATCTTTTACACTGTCGATTTCATAGATAGAGTTTTCTTCCAACTCTTCAACATATACATCTAGTTCTTTGATATTATCTTTGACCATGTTATCCCAATAGAGGTCCACAAACTCGCCACTTGCATATGCCTTGTCAATAAATCCAACAATTTTCTCAGCTGTTGGAGCATCCCAGAATGATACACCACTCAAGATGCGTCCATTTTTGCTATCTACAATGATATCTTGAACTTTGTAATCATCTCCGTAAACTAGAAACCACTCATTATCACAATCTTCACGATAAACACTGAAATAAGTTGAACGTTCGATATCATTACGGAACATATTTTTGAAAAGATAGTTATCCGCATCGATAACATAGCTGTTGGCTAATTCTTCTTTTACCAAGTAAAGAGAGTAAAAGTTATTGTAATCAGCATACTTATCGTTGAAGACCAAACGAACCCCGTACTTTTCTTTAAGATAGTCGAATTGTTCTTTTAAATAACCGACAACGATGATAATGTCATCAATTCCACGTTCTTTCAAAAATTCGATTTGATATTCAACCAATGGTTTTTGATTGACTTTAACCAAGGCTTTGGGAGTATTTTCTGTCATGGGTCTCAAACGTGTTCCCAAGCCAGCTGCTAAGATAATCGCTTTCACGCGCTTTCTCCTTTATTCTTTAATAATAATGTAAACACCAGCCATTACGATAAGGGAAGTAATGATGGTCAGCAAATTAAGGGGCGAACCCAAGAAAATTGCTGCAAACAAAACAGTCCATACTACATAACTCACATTTAATCCAGTAGCTTTTGCTGGCTGCAATCGATTGATAGCAATGTAGTAGGCAAGGTAAGAGATCATATTACATGCTGCAAAGACTATCAATAAACCAAACAATTGACCATTTGCCACTTCCGCAAATGAATGATGCGAGAAGAGAACAATGACAAGATAGGACAAGAAAGATGTGACTTGTCGTATCAAGAGTGCTTCGAGTTCACTGAGTTCACTTTCCATAGCAAAGGAGCTCAGAACACTTTCACTTCCCCAAGCAAGCGCACAAATCAAGGCACAGAGTATTCCGATATAGAAGGAATTAACTTGTTCAACCTTGTAAGTCTGAGCAATAATGCCTGCAATGATTAACAAAATACCAAACACTGTATTCTTCGAAACCTTATGCTTAAGAATAAAGAAGGCAAGCAAGACTGAGACTGCAGGATAAATCGCTGAAACAGAGGATGCTAATGAACTACCGATATACTTGACTGCATAGAGATTGGCCTGCATGCCAATTGGTCCAGCCAAAAGTGCTCCGATAATAACACTAACATTTCGAATGTTCAAGAAGATTGAAAAACGTATCTTTCCTTCTTTAACTAGAAGATATCCTAGCAGGATAAAAATACTCAGAAAGTCGTGTGCTGCTGCTACTACAAAAGGTGATAGGTCAGTAAATATAGAGAAGATATAGGCACTAATGGTTAGCCCTAAACCCCAAAAAATACCTGAGATAAGTCCAAAAGAAACTCCATTTTTAGTTTTCATAATTACCTCTCAACTCTTTTACAGCTCTATTGTATCGAGAAATGCCATAATCTCCGAAATCTGCACCATTTTCTTCTTTGTAGATAGTCCAGAGACTCCAAATAATGTCTTGCAATATTTTATAAATGCGGATCTTCTCTCTCGAAACAGGAGTCTTATCACCCTCGTAATAAGCTAGAAAGTCTGCCTCTTCTTCCGGTGTAAATTCAGATTCTAAAAAGAGTGCTGCAAGGTCCCACATAGGGTCGTTCATGGAAGAATATTCCCAATCAATCAGATAAAGATGTCCATCTGGTCCTTCAATAAAGTTTTCTGGAACCAAATCAATATGACATGATTTCTTCTCAATACCAATTTTTTCAAGCTCATTTTTTAAAGAAAGAACTGATTTTCTGACAGCTTCATAGTTTGGATAAGAAATTTCCCCTTGAATCAATGATTCATATTTTTTGATTTCCTCAAAAGGAGCAAACTCTCCTTTTAATTCTTTACCAGAAGCATGGATCGTTTGTAGAATTGGAGCAATTTTTTCAAATTTGGTTTTTATGGTAGCTGAATCAAGTGTCTCAGCATTTTCAATGTATTGATTAACCTTGATACCTGCTTCGATATCAAAAAGATAATTTTCTACATCTAATTTTAAATCTTTCAACAACTCAAGATTGTACTTTTCATTCTGGCGGTCGATTAATTTATCAGTACCTTTACCGAAAAACTTAACGATGTACTGGTTTGAGGTTGTCTTAACCAAATAGTTTTGATTGGTCATCCCCCCCAATTGTTCAACGCTCTGAATTTCTTCATCAGCTGACAATAAGGGAGCAATCTTTGCTTTAACGATTTCCTTCACAATCATCCTCCATTATACTTCCCACTTAAAGACTGTCTTAAATGCGGTATTTAAGTCAGTTGCAAAAACTCGGTGAATATCTTTAATTTCTCTGACTGGTTCTTCTAGATAAATGATATTCTTCAAACGATTGGCAAATTTTTTAATTTCCATCATTTGGATAGCATTTTCAAAGTCAATTCTTCCTGAACGTGAAGAGCCGACTAGTAACAAGCCTTTTTCCAATGAATCCCGAGTGTTGATGTTGACCTTATACTCACTAACACCCATCATCAAAATGGTGCCTTGTGGTTTGATGTAACGAATCAAGTCATTAATAGCAGGCCCGCATCCATCACCACCACAGCATTCGAAACCATGGTCAAAACTAAGATTTTCTGGAATGCTATCCGTAATGTAGAGCTCTTTTGCAAATGAGAAGAGTTCTAACTTTTCCCAGTGACGACCGATAACAATAATCTCAGCTTCAGGCAAAGTGTAGTTGATAATATTAGCCATGACAAAAGCTAGGCTTCCATCACCAATGACAGCAATTCGTTGACGTCTGCTGTGAGATACCGTCATGAAACGATTCATAGCATGCATGCCCACACTGACAAACTCTGTAATGGCGGCAACTGTATCTTCGATATCTTCGTAAGCTACCACACGATCCTTAGGTAGAGATACAAATTCTCGCATAAACCCATCATAACCACTTGAAAGGAAATATGTTCCAGTCATGTAATTTTCGTAGAATTCCTCATCACTTTGCATAGGTGGTTGATTTGGAATCATAACAATCTTCTGACCAACTTTGTAGGTACCGGTTGGGTCAGAAATGACTGTACCACAAGATTCATGAATCATAGCCATAGGTAGTTTTTGGGCTAAAATTTTTGGATCTCGTTTACCTTGATAATAGCGCTGATCCGCATGACAAACAGCCATATAGTTTGGTCGGATGAGAATATGATTCTCTTGATCAATTTCTTCTTCCTGGTATTTAATATTAATAAACTTTGGTTTTGTCAGTTGATAAATTTGATTAATCATGTCTCTAGTCTTTCTCAATCATGCTTTTAGCAATCTTCAAGTCTGTAACTGTTGTAATTTTAAGGTTTGAGTATTCACCTTTAGCCAAGGCTACATCTTTGCCCTTAATGACAAAGATCTTACATGCATCTGTTAAAATTTCTTTTTCTTCTGCTGATAAAGAACCATACAAATCAATAAAGTCCTTACAACGGAAGGTTTGTGGAGTTTGCCCTTGATAGAGATGCGCACGATTTGGAATGTCTGTGATAAACTGACCATTTGTACTTTCAACAATAGTATCCACAGCTTCAACTACAGTATCAACAGCATCATGATTTTGTGCAAGAACAATGTTATCTTGAATCATTCGAAGTGTGATAAAAGGACGAACTGAGTCATGTGTGACCACGATATCATCTTCAGTGATTGGACGATAAGCATCGATAGCTTCAATAATCTTTTCAATACTAGAATTACGATCCGCCCCACCTTTTGTGATGATGATACGATCCTTGTGGAGTGGAAGGAATTTTTCAACTAAATCTTCTGCGTGTGTTACCCAGTCTCCGTGAACTCCAACCACAATCTTTTCGATACTTGGCTCTAAGACAAATTTTTCAATTGTATGAATCAAGATTGGGCGATCTCCCAACTCAAGAAATTGTTTGGGTAGGTTACTAATACCCATGCGCGTGCCGGTTCCACCTGCTAAAATTCCAGCGTAAATCATATCGATTCTCCTTTAGTTTGTTCTAAAAACTCATTCCTTACTATTATATCATAATCTAGCGTTATCTTGAAATAAATACTAGTTCTCTCCATTTAGAAACTGATGGCGAGAGCACTTTAGGTTTTGAACATTAAAAAATTTAATCCTTGCATTCTTATTTCTCGATTAAAATAGAGTTTTTCAGAATAATATAGAAAGCTTAAAGAAACCTTAAATCATTGGTTGATATGTATAGAGAACCTGAAATTTTAATTAGACTTTTCCAATTAAAATTGTTAAAATAAAATGGAAAATAAAAGAAAAGGAAACTAACTACCGCCATGATGAATATGCAAAACATGATGCGTCAAGCTCAAAAACTTCAAAAACAAATGGAGCAAAGCCAAGCTGAATTGGCTGCCACAGAATTTGTTGGGACTTCTGCTCAAAACCTTGTAACTGCTACCTTAACAGGTGATAAAAAAGTCGTAAAAATTGATTTCGATCCAGCAGTTGTGGATGCTGAGGATATTGAAACACTTTCAGATATGACTGTTCAAGCGCTCAATGCTGCTCTTGAACAAATTGATGAAACTACTAAAAAGAAACTTGGAGCATTTGCTGGTAAGTTACCATTTTAATTATATTCTCAAAAAGAGGCTGGTTTACAGCCTCTTTTAATTTATGTTAATAAGCAAAGAACTCATTTGCTTTATTTAGCAATAAGTCACTATATTCAGGATCTTCCTGAGCAGTTACTAATTCTTCTTTTATGTTTTCCAAATCATCCGTAATCATTCCGTCAACACCTAGGTGAAAAGACTTATTAAAAGATTCGGAACTATTGATTGTCCATACATAGAGTTTTTGCTCAGTATTCCATAGTTTCGTGACAAAATATTCATCCAAAGTAGAGTACTCCATTGTGTAGCCTGTCGCAACCGTTCTAGGAAAAACAGAATTATAGGGAAGAATAAAGTAAACAGGAATATCCTTGTCATACTCTCTTACTTTTTCAATAACCTTATAATCCAAGGATTGCATTTGATGACCATAAACCTTAATTTTTGCACCGTATTTTTCTAGAAAATGTTCCATCATCTGCGGACTATCTTTGTGGCTAGTCTTAATTTCAATGAGTAGTTTCTGATGCAGTTCATTTGCGCGAGTTAGATAATCATCGAAACTTGAAATCTTTGTATCATAACCATTCTCATGAATGTCAATCTGCTTTAACTCTTCTAAGGTCAAATCTTGTGGTGTTTTATTGATACCAGCTAATCCTCTAAGATTCGCATCATGCATCATGACAAATTGTCCATCCTTTGTTTCCTGTATATCCATCTCGATTAAATCTGGTTTTAATTGAGATGTTTTTTCTAGGGATTGAATGGTATTTTGTACACCATTGCCATTTGATACACCACGGTGTGAAATCACAAGTGGTGGATTGACTACAGGAGCTTCTAGATAATTATAGCCTTCAATCGCAAAAAAGATACATGCACACACCATAACACCCCACCTCATGATATGGTCCTTCTCGCGTCTTGGCATAATATCAAGTTCTTCTCCTGTTAGGAAGGACGTAAATTTCACAAGGAAATAGGTTAATGCCATATAGTGGAAATTCTTGATAAGAACAAAATTCAAAATAGCTAGAACCAGAGACTCTCTCCGAGTAAGGCTATCCACTATATACTGAGTAGATAATATTGGGATGAGAGGAAGATAGAAAAATAGATTGGTTTTTACAATAATTAAGAATAAATGCCAAGCGTAAAACCAAAAGTGATCTTTAGTTTTATCCAAACTATAAATGATTGCTTCCTTAACCGTCATCTTTTCATAAAAGACCTTGGGCAGAGTGAATATCAAGCGAACTGAAACATAGAAGAATAAGAGTGATAAGATAATAATGGCTACCCACCACATCCAGTACTTATCTTCCATGTAGGTTTGAATAAACTCTGGAATTACGATTTTATTGAAATAATAAATCTTAAATATCTTTCTGATAAACGGAAATAGCATTGCTACAAATATAAAGATGAACAAAGCTTTTGAAATAGTCAATTCCTTCATAAAAGCAAGGCTTTCACGAAATACTTTTCGACTGTATTCTATAAGAGTTCTTTTTTCGTGATATAGGAGGTGGCGAGCTCCAATAAAGAGAATACTAAGTTGAAAATAGGCTACCAGCAGATTGATGGCTATTAAGATTACGAAGCCAAGACTGACTATAGGTGCGTTTTTTATAATCTCAAAAATATTGTTGTAGGAAATAAACAAATATCCAGTCTGACTTAGCAAAAATCCAGCTATCACTGAGTTTAATGGCAACCAGATATAGTCAACCAACATAAAGATTAGAAAGAATAGAAAGAGGATTTTATCTAGATTTAGGTAAATCTTTTTAAAACCCAATTTTTTCGGTTTTTCAGGTTTCATAAAATCTCCTAATCAAAAAACTGTGATAGATCTAAGGCATCAAATGGATTCGAATTGAGACTACTCTGAGAATTGAGTAACAGCCTACTCTCATCAGACTCAAGAAAAGCTTCATACACTCGAGCAGTCATACGAGCATCCTCTAAACTATTATGAGATCGCCCTTTAAAACCTAGAAAATTAGCCACAGTTTGTAATTTTAGATTAGCAATTCCATGCAGATCAGAACTACGTCGCTCAAGTGCCTCATTGTAGAGATCGACAAAATATTGTTCTCGATAGTCCAAACCATGTTCTAGTAAAATCGGTAAATCACTCTTTGCTGCATTATAACCAACAAGGGGTAAATCACCAACAAAATCTTGAAATTTTTGGAGGACTTCTTCTACCTTTGGGGCATCCTTGAGTATCTCTGAAGTAATACCAGTCAAACCATTAATAAAACTCTTTAAAGGTACATCGGAGTGAACATAAGAGTCAAACGCTTCTACCTCTTCACCATCTTTAAAGTGCACTGCCGATACCTGAATCAAATGAGTCTTATCTTGGTGTTTGTTGAATTCTAAGTCAAATGAGATATAATCTCTTACTGTTTCCATCTTATCATTCCTTATTGATTTGTAAAAAGAAACCACCTGGTCTATTTATAGAAACCAAGCAGTTTTTTCTTATTTTCCAAATAAGCGAGCAAAGAAGCCTTTCTTCGATGCTTGTACTTCTTGCTTAGCTTGATCCAACTCCAACTGAAGTGTTTCTTGATCCTTCATTGCTTGAAGGGTTAACTGTTGTTGTTGATCCAATTGCTTATCTTTTTCAGCAATTTGGCGGTCTTTAACACGCATCTGTTCATCTTTTTCAGCCAGTTGCTTGTCTTTTGCTTTCAGTTGTTCATAAAGACGGATGATTTCAGCGTTCTTTTCATCAACAAGAATTTCCATGAGTTCTCGTTGCTTAACTTCATCACTAACTGGTTCATCTTCAAAGATAGTCTTTTTGTAGATTTCTTCAAGTTTGATCAATCCACTGCGAGTAACTACAGTAACACCTTTGTCGTTTTTTGTAATATCTTCTTCAGGTAATTCTTTGACACGATTATTGATTGCTTGTCGGGATAGTCCCAAGACCTCAGCAATCTCACTGACAGTCATTTCAATACTCATAATATCCTCTATTTTTCTCTAGCTTTTCTTAAATTAAATCTTATCATAAGTAATTCAAACTGTCAAATAACACTGTATTTTCAATGGTTTTTTAAGACATAAAATTTTAAATCTATTTATCTTCAAATATTTTAAAAAGATGAGAAAATCTCATCTTCGGACTAGTAGATAAAAATCATTAATTCGTCAAATAATTAAGAGAAAACCTTTCTCGGTTTGTAAAGATGTTCTCGTTTCTCTAAAATTGCTAGTAATTTATCACCTTCAAAGCCAGCCAATTCCTTCTCAGTTTGTTCCAATTCAATAAAGCGACCAAAACGCACTTCTTCAGCCTGTTCTGGAGTCAAATAAACTTTGACTAAGTCACCTGTCCCAATCTCCAATGGATGAAGAAAATCTAACTCACCAGCTTGAACCTTTTCCTCAATTTCATTCAAGGTCAAAGCATCATCTAACTGCAAGCCTGCAGCACTGGTCCTTGTTAAATGAGACATATGAGCTGAATAGCCAAGTTTTTCTCCCAAGTCAACTGATAAGGTACGGATATAAGTCCCTTTGCTACATTTTACACGGAAGCTAAATCGAGCAAGATTCTCCACATAGGAAATGGGACTGGTTCTTTCGAAACTATAGATCGTTACCTGACGTTCTGGACGCTCCACTTCTTGACCAGCACGCGCATACTCATAAAGTTTACGACCATTGACCTTAACGGCTGAGTACATAGGTGGAACTTGGGTGATAGTACCTGTTAAACTAGCAATCGCTTCATCGACAAGTTTTTCATCCAGTGGAGCTAAAACAGGAGTTTCTGCAACAACTTCCCCACTAGCGTCTTCGGTTGTTGTTGAATATCCTAATGTGATTTCTCCCTCATAGACCTTGCCTTCATCCTGCATGAACTCTACCATGCGAGTCGCCTTCCCTACAGCAATGGGTAAAACACCCACTACATCCGGATCCAAAGTGCCACCATGGCCTATCTTCTTAGTCCCTAAAATCTTACGCAGTTTAAAAACTGCATCATGCGAGGTCATCCCTGCTTCTTTCTTTAAGTTGATAATACCGTTCATGTCTTGCTTTCTATTTTCCTTTCTCATTTTTTGCTCAATTAAATCGAACTAATTACATTTTATATTATTTATAACAGTATTAGATTGACAAGTATCATAAATGATTGGTTTCTATCACTACTATTGTTACGAGTTTCCCAACTGTTTAAATATGAACCATTTTAATTATTTGTAATAAAATTAATGATTTTCAATGTTTAATTCTACTTTTTAAATTCATTTTTTGAATCCAGTTTTTAATCTTTTCATCATAGATAGAATAAAGCTCCCCAAAATATCCAGTCCTATCAAAATTATAAATATTCTCCCAAACCAAATAAGCCAAAGGGGGGTGTATGAACTAGGACTAAAATAGCCTATATTATACATAATACCTAGGAATATTGAACAAAACAAAATCTCAAGGAAAATTCTAATCTTTGCTTTCTTCAAACTGAAATCCTTAAATAAATTTCGAAAAGTCTCTTTTTTCTTAGGTACATCTTCCCAATACTCCTTGCTTTGAATTTTTAGATATAAAAGATAGGCGACTTCTGTGATCAGTTGGGAGAAGCCATAGCTAAAAAGTACCGCTGTTAGAATTCCTAAAACTAGCGCAAACTTACCAGAAAGAACACCGCCTAGCATGGAAACTGTAAAAATAATGAGAAGAGAATTATTATTGTGGGCACTAGATTTCGCAAAATAATTACCCATTGTTCTATTGGTAGAAAAACCTTTTTTTAACTCTCTTTTTAGCCAAAAATAGTGATAAACAAAACCAACAACTGTACAGATTAACAAAAAAGGAATGGTGTATAATGAACGTAAGTTATATTCTTGCAAATTAGTCCCTGAATAAACAAGAATAATATAGGATATAAGTATCAAGGATAAAAAAATACCTATATAAGATAAAAGTAATAATATGGTTGATAAAATCTGTCTACGATAAATAAATGTCATTCCTAGCGGAATAAATGTTGCCACGACAAGATAAATAACATAAATCAAAACAAAATCAAAAAAGTAATTTTCCAAAGGATTTATTCCGTAGCCTTTAACAAAATAAAAATATTGGAAAAGCAGAAACAATGCCGAAGCGAAGGCTCCTGTAAACGAAATAAACATCATACTTGCAGATGCGCGAGTATTCGCTAAGCTTTTAAAATATGCTTTATTTAATTCTTCAACTTCTTTCACTGTTTTTTCTTTCCTTTTTTGAATCCAGTTTTTAATCTTTTCATCATAGATAGAATAAAGCTCCCCAAAATATCCAGTCCTATTGCATAGATGAACAATTTGACACTCCAGACCAGCCAAATAGGTCGCTTAATGCTCTCATCTGAATAACCACTATAATTAATAATCCCTAATAATATTGCAAAAGCTACTATTTCAAGTGGGATACGAATTTTTGCTTTCTTTAAACTGAAACCCTTAAATAAATCACGAAAAGTCTCTTTTTTCGTAGGCACATCTTCCCAATACTCCTTGCTTTGAGTTTTTAGGTATAAAAGGTAGACAACTTCTGTAATCAATTGAGAAAATGCATAGCTGAAAAGAAGAGCTCCAAGAATTCCAAAAATAAGTATCAATTTACCTGAAAGAAGACCACCTAGCATAGAAACTATAAAAATAATAAGAAGAGAGTTCTTACTATAAGTACTGGATTTTGCAAAATAATTACCCATTGTTCTATTGATAGAAAAACCTTTTTTTAACTCTCTTTTTAGCCAAAAATACTGATAAATAAAACTTAAAATTGTACAAATAACTAAAAATGGAATAAAAATTGGAGAATATAGAGAGAATCCTATAGTAAATTCCTTCGTTGAAATAGAAGTCACTATAATTAAAAGCATCATCAACTGCAGAGAAAAATATATGACTATATAGACTAGTAGCAGAAAAATTGTTGACAAAATTTGCTTCTTATATACAAAGAGACCAACTAATGGAATGAAAAATGCAATAATAAGGTAGAAACAAGAAATCAAGAGTAAATCAAAGAACCAATTCATAAATGGATTTATTATAGCAACTGTGTCAAAATAGTAATAAAAAGCGAAAATTTCTAGTGCTAATATAAATACTCCTGTCCATGAAATAACCATCATACTTGCTGATGCGCGAGTATTCGCTAAGCTTTTAAAATATGCTTTATTTAATTCTTCAACATCTTTCACTGTTTTTTCTTTCCTTTTTTCTTAGTTCCTAAAATCTTACGTAGTTTAAAAACTGCATCATGCGAGGTCATCCCTGCTTCTTTTTTTAAGTTTATAATACCGTTCATTTTTTGCTTTCTAATTTCTCTTTCTCATCATGTGAATAATACAGTTTTTTAATGCGTTCCAGTATCATTTAAACCATCCTCTCATGCCTTTAATTAGGCTATTGACACCTTTTTAATATTTCTTTTAATGCAGTATCAATAATAAATCAATAGGTAAATACCCTACTATTCACCTCTGTCTCTCCAATTCTTTATGATAGTATAAATATAATGTATCAGTATTGCTACTAAAAATGCGAACAAAGGGCGTAATGATACCAAACTGATACCCACAACAAAGAAGGCTGATAAAAAATAAATGATAAACGCCTCTAACTTAGATGGTCTTCTCTCCTCTGGAAGCATATCTAAATGTTCCTTCGTTATAGCTGAGCGTTTATCGAATCGATAAAAGAAACGATATCTTGCAGATAAAGAATCAATATCTAAAAAGTCATACCCCCTAATATAATCAATTACGTAAAATATCAGTAAATTGTCAATTTCGTCAATATTTTCAGTATAGAGAGAAAAGTTTCTCTTTCCAGCAATTGCAATGTTACTTGCAGCATAAACGGCAATCGGAATGCCATCTTTTGTAACAGGTAAAATATCTCCTTTACTACCTGAACCTACACACGTCATTTCATAGTTATTTAAATTGAATTGAAAAACTCCATGCCAGTATGCTTGTTCCCATAAATGTTCAAATCTTTCTTCTTCAAAATAAATCAAATCCTTATTTAACCCTCTTGCGACTATTCTTTTTCTTTTAGAAATATATTCTGATACTTTCAAGACTAGAATTTCTACATCTTTTGCATATAGACGATAACCTGCCTCTTCTTGAACGATTTCAATTCTTTCAGTCCAATGTTCATCATCAGGTAATTTTGACTCAAGGATAAATCCTTCTGAGTTTCCACGTAATTTTAATTGTATTTCCATGTTTTATCCCCCTATTGATAAGCCCAATCCAAATGGTCCCAGTTTCATTTTTGCCTCTGCTTTTCAGTAACTGGACAATGATTAACAATCATGACAGGCTCTACACCTTCTCTCACTCGAACAACACTTCCAATCGGTAAAGCCGTACGTTCTGACATTAGTTTTCTCCTTCTAAATATTTTTTCGCTTCCTGAACATAAAAGAGTTCTGGATTTTCATGGGCGATGCTTTCAAACAAACCACGGGCACGAGCTTCATCTCCTTTTAATTGGGCATTGAGAGCGCCGTAATAAGAGAACATGATTCGAGCTAACTTATTTTCTGGTTCTGTGGTATCGAAGTAGTCGTTCACTTCTTTATTGAACACAATGTCTTTTATGGCTTGAGTTTGGGCGACTAGTTTAGCTTTGCCTCCTTTAAAATCTGGCGCCTTGGACAATTGTTCCTCAAAGAAAGCAATATCTTGTGCATCTTGAAGATGAATGCAAACTTTTAATAGCTCATAGGTTGATATTAAAAATGTATGGTTCCTGAATCTCTTCCAAATTTTCTTCAAATCATATTTGGACATATTTTCCTTGGCAGCTTGAAAATCTCCTTTTAGATAAGCCACTTGACCTTGGATAAATTGGCAATACTCACGATATGTTGCCCTAAAGGGCTTAATAGATTTTTCTGATTGAACCCTGAACATGTCTTCATAGAGTTTAAGATTAATAGCATCGTTTAACATTAGATAAATAACTTTGTTTAGGATAAAACGTAGATATAAGATCCAGATGATTAGAATCCACATCAGTGAAGCAAATATCACCCCCAAAATTTTGGTATCAGGTTGGTATACTAAAAAAACTCCTATTGCTCCAATAGCTATTGCTACAACTGAACTAATTAGAATAACAGTCTCTATTTGTAGAAGAGTGTTTTCTGTCGCTGAACTGACTATTTTTTTTTCTAATTTCATATATTACTCTCTTATTTCTCTGCTCCTATATATTTCTGCGCTTCCTGTACATAGAAAAGCTCTGGATTTTCATGGGCGATACTTTCGAAAAAACTACGGGCACGAGCTTCATCTCCTTTTAGCTGAGCATTGAGAGCTCCGTAATATGAGAACTTGATTCGAGCTAGCTTATTTTCTGGTTCAGTTGTATCGAAGTAGTCGTTTGGTTCTTTATTAAACACAATATCTTTTATGGTTTGGGCTTGTGCAACGAATTTAGCCTTACCACCTTTACAATCTGCAGCCTTGGACAATTGTTCCTCAAGGAAAGCAATACCTTGCGCATCTTGAAGATGGATAGAAGATAGAAATTCATAATATAATTTCTTAAATTCAAATATTTTTCTATTTTTTTTAGAAATATTAGAAAGATTGATATTTGAATATTGACTAAGTGCTAATAAAAAATCTCCTCTGAGGTAAGATAATTCTCCTGTGATTAATTCAAAACTTACTTCATTGAATTTCTTATTAAACTTATTGGAATGACTAACACTGTGTTCAAAGAAAGATTGATATTTCTTAAAGTCAATCAAAGTCTCCTTCAAATATAGGAGAACTTTCCAAGTCAATAAATTTAAAAAGATGCCAATAACTATAAATAATACCGACAAAAATAACAGATAACGTACTGCAATAATATTTTGTTTAAACAATAAAAACAATCCCAAAATTGCTATATAAACTGCAACAACTACTAAATATGAAGATAATCGAATACAAATATTATAAAGAAGTTTTACATCTTTATTTGCTAATAATTTAATCAAGCTTTTCAATTTTATAAAAATCCTCCAAATAAAATTGTTTACTAGATTCTCTCAGTAAAAAATTTTCAAAATCACCTTCATCTTCAACTATTGTATACATTCCGTTGTTCACTATAAAATAGTCATTATTGATCATGTAGTGTCCATCGGAAAGTCTTGAAAAATCAATGTCTTCTAACTTCAATTTGTCACTTTCACTAAGTCTTAAACATAAACGAAGGGCTCCCTCTCTCATATAATCTTTAAGAGAAATTGTTGCATATCCTCCAAATGCTTGTTTTTCTGGACTAGATGACTTCTGATTTTGAACTGCTTTTTCTTTAATAAAAGGAGTGATTCTAAATGAACGTGATATTTGAAAACCTGGGCTAGCCAATGGCTGTTCTTTATCATCAATAACTGCTAAATCATATCCTTTCTTTTGTATTGCACTTTCTACAGTTGATTTAAAATCATTCAGAACTGTCTGTGCCTCTTGGCTCGATACAGAAAGCCTCAAGAATTCTTTAAAACCATAATTCTCATTAATGAAACTGACCTCTGTTAATCTTTGATGAATGTACTTAGCACCTACTTGAATAGTTATTCCATTATCCGATACTTCAAAAATACTAATATCTGAAACGTTACTATCTATTTCTACGCTTTTAAGAGCAACATCATAATTCATTCCCCTAGAAGAATAAAACTCTTTTAATTGTTGAACTTTAGCATTATTTCTAAAGTGGCTTTGAATTCTACTTCCTATAAGTAGAGAAAAAATCCCAATCAAAAATATAATAAGTAAATTACGACTTAATTTTGGTTTATAGTTTTCCTTTTGATAAATCCAATCTAAATACGGAAATAAAAATAATAAAAAAACAAAACTCCAAAGATCCAGATCTTTTATAAAGTCAAAGGAAACGATCATTTTAAATCTTAGCAAAAACATTAGAAAAGTTGCTAAAAAAACATTTCCAATCAACAGGAATGCTATCAAACACTTCGTTTGATTTTTTGCTTTTATTACATAAGTTATACCTACAATAAGATTGGCTAGAAAGCTAAAAGCATAGCCAAAAATAGTTGGAATAAGGCCAACTACACCAAAAAAACAAGCCATATCTGGAACTTTCGTTAGAAACTGTTGAGCCTTCTAAGTTCAAAAAGCCGTATAAGAAATTGAGTAAAAAAACAACTAATGGTAAATAGGCAATATAGACATCTGTAAATTTTAGAGTTCTTTTTATAGTCAAGGTCATTACCCCTTCAAGGCATCAAACTTAGCCTTCATTGTTGGATTTTTACGGGTCAATTTTTTGACTGATACATCATCCAACTTATTATTAGCTAGGCGGAGTTGATTTTCGGATGTGGTTAGGAATTTCTTGACTTCTTCCATGCGTTTGATGGCCTTGTCAATTTCATCAATGGCTTTACCGAAGTTAACAGAAGCTGAATTGTAGTTTTTGGCAAAGGCTACCTTGAAAGCTTCCAAATCTTCCTCAAAATGAGTGATATCAATGTTTTGCTCACGTATAAGCGCCAACTCCTGCTTATATTTTAGAGAGTTAAGAGCCGCATTACGCAAGAGCCCAATCAGTTGGATAAAGAACTGAGGACGCACTACATACATCTTCTCATACTCATGACTAACATCCACAATTCCAGTATTGAAGTAGTCATTATCAGCCTCAAGCATACTTACCAAAACTGCATACTCACAGTTCTTCTCACGACGATCCTTATCCAACTCTTTGTAGAAATCGGCATTCTTATGCTTCTTTTCAGTCCCGTCAGCTTCATTTTTCATCTCAAACATGATGGAAATGAATTCTAGCCCATTTTCATCAAAGTCACGGAAGATAAAATCACCTTTAGAGCCACGAGCTGAGACTTTGTTATCCTTTTCGAAATAGGCATTAGGGAAGGCAAAGCTACGAACCTTGTTAAACTCACTCTCCGCATACTGCTCTAAACTCTCTCCAATAGCCTTGGTTGATTGTTGAGCCTTGAAATTCTTGTAAAACTCAACTTGCTCATTTGCTGCCTTAAGTTGGGCTTCATAGTTTTGTTTAACCGAAGTCAGAGAAAGCTCGTTTTCTTTTTCTTGTAAAAGAAGCTGGTTTTTAACCTGATCTCTTTCTTTCTCTAGATCAGACAGTGTCTTTTGCAGTTGATTCTCATGCTCTAAACGTAAGGTAGCTAGTTGATTTTCAAGTGCTTGAACTTCTTTTTCTTTCTCTAGCAGACTTTGGCCAGCAGTTTGCTCCACTTCCTTTTTAGCCAATTCCTTTTCGGTATCAAAGTTCTGAATTTGACTTTGAAGCTGGGCAATTTTTTGGTCTTTTTGCGCTAGTTTTGTCTGCTGTTCATTCATGGCTTTTTGCTCAGCCAAGGCCAGCTCTTGCTTCATGCGTTCATGCAATTCCTTATCAAACTCTACAGTTCGAACTTGAGAAATCAGCTCTGCATATTGGCTTTCATTAACTGTAAAAACTTCCCCACAATTTGGACATTTAATTTCGTTCATGATTTTCCTCTGTATCAAACTATTCTCCATTCATTATAGCATGGAAAAACAAAAAGAAAAAGTTGGAATCAATCCAACTTTTAGTCTACGTATGTATCTTCGTTCTTGTTTAAGAAGGCATAAGGCAATCCAATCAGTAGACCACCTCCTATAAAGTTACCAATAAAGGTTACCCCCCAGTGACGAAGAATATTTCCAATACCGAAGTTTGCGATTGAATCAGCAGCAACACTGAACTTCACAATTGCAAATGAAGCAAAGTTTGCGGCGATGTGCTCATTTGTTAAGAATACAAACATGTAAATGGCTGATAGAACCAACCAAAGTTTTGCTCCACCATCCTTAACTAAAACAAATGAAAGAATGGCAATGTTTACAAAAATATTTGCTAAGATACCTTCAAGCAATACTAACTCATTTGAACGTGCTAATTTCATTTCAACAACTCCAGAAATAAAGCTATCATGTGTTAAATTAGCGTAAGCTGCTGAATGAGCAAATCCCCAACCAGCGATAAGCGCACCAATTAAGTTAAAGAAAGTACAATATAGAAGAATTTCAGCAGTTTTTCTCCAGCTAATTTTTTTCAAAAAGCTACCAGCTGTCAAGAACATCATGTTAGATGTTACCAATTCAGCATTCAAGAAGACAATATAAGCTAGTCCCCAAGCGAAAACAAACGGGAAAAGGAAGCGTCCACTACCTGGTGCAATCTTATTAATCAAATCTGCACCAACAGCTCCTGCTGCTGTACTGAAAGTTAAAAAAGCACCTGCAAACATTGAACGAATTGCATATTTAAATTTACTTTGACTGTAAAGACTTTCCTTTTTCTTACATGCAAATTCGATTTTTGAAATAAATTCTGATGAGACCATATAAACTCCTAAAACTTTTATTTGTGAATATTATAACATAAAATCGATATAATGGGAAGGCTTTCCTAAATCAATCACTAATAATTTTTAAAAATATCGGAATCGTTTACACTCTTTTAGTTTTAAGGTTTTACACTTCAAATATCTCTGAAAACAATTCCTGAACTTCTAGAGCTATTTATTATAATTAATATAATTTTTACTAAAATAAAAAGAGAGAAACCTAGCATTTCTCCCCACTTCAATTGATAATTTTTAGTCTACATAAGTCTCTTCATTTTTATTTAAAAAGGCATATGGTAATCCAATCAAGAAACCACCACCTATTAAGTTAGCAACTAAAGTGACACCCCAATGACGGAGAATATTTGCGATTTCGAAATGCTGAACTTCATTAGCAACAATGCTAAATTTAACAATACTAAATGATGCAAAATTTGCAGCAATATGCTCGTTTGATAAAAATACAAACATAGAAATTGCTGACAATATAATCCAAAGTTTTGCAGACGCATCCTTGACTAAGATTGAAGACAAAATAGCGATATTAACAAACACATTGGCAAGAATACCTTCAAGTAAAACCAATTCGCTCGGACGAGCCAACTTCTTAGCTACAAGTTTTGGTAAAAAACTATCATGAGTCAGATGTGAAAATGCTGAAGAATTCGCAAAGAACCATCCAGAAATCAAAGCTCCAATAAGATTAAATAGCGTACAGTAAAGCAGAATCAGCATCGTTTTTTTCCAGGAAATTTTCTTTAAAAAACTTCCGGCAGTTAAATACATCATATTAGATGTTACTAATTCGGCATTCAAAAAAACGATATAGACAAGACCCCAGGCAAATACGAATGGAAATAGAAAATATCCTGAACTTGGTACAATGGTGTTCATTAAATCTGCACCAATCGCACCTGCAGCGGTGCTAAAGGTTAAAAAGGCACCTGCAAACATTGAACGTATAGCATATTTAAACTTACTCTGATCAAAAAGACTTTCTTTCTTATGACAATAATAATCTATCTTCGAAATAAACTCTGAAGAACTCATAAAAACTCCTTAAAATATCTCTGTTAACATTATAACATAAAATACTTTAAGTGGAATAAATTCTTGTTCTTTACATTTGAATGTTAGCAAAAGCTTCAATTTCTTCTGCAGTCAATCCTACCAGCTCTGAAAGCCACAAGCCGACAATATCTGATAAAACAGAATCGCAGATATATTCATTCTCACCATGACCATATTTACAAGTGAATAGTGGAGTTCTTATCGCTGATTGATAAAAATTGAAGGCTAACTCTTGCAGTTTCTCTGGCTGAAATTCAAGTCCCAACTCTTGTGCGAGTCCGGCTCTCACTTTATCCCACAATTCACCTTTTGACTGGTAGTTTTCTCGTGCTTTGTAAATAAATCCCTGACAGAATTTTGACAACAAATCCTTGTTTTGATAGAGCAAACAACAGGAAAAGTCTGAGATAGAACCAGCATGAAGTAAGAAAGTAAGCAATTCATCAAGGCTTTCTGCTACCCGACCAACTTGGCCTTCACTCCCTATAAAACCTATACTCTGATCCTCAAGAATTACATATTCTCCCCCACTACCGTCTTTAGCAAAGGCTATGGGCGAAAGAGAATAAACTTCATTGTTCTGAGAAAATTCAACCTCTTTCAACTGGTCATAAAAGAGAATATCGCATTCTTGCATCAATAAAATTCTTAGTTGTTTATCTTCTCTTATTACTTGTAGTTGATTCATATTAGCTACTCTCCTGGCTTTGACAATTGTCACAAGTGACAACAATTCAATTTTAGCAATCGACTCTTAATAATAATAATAGATTTTAATATGGCACTTCTTGGCCACACTGGCAAGATTTTTCAATAACTCCTCGTTTCTTTTGCTTTTTCCAAAATGAAAAGTAAAAGATTTTCCATCTTTCCTTGTAAAGTACAGATGATACCTGTCCCCATTCATTCTTCTCCCTCGAACGTAATCAATATCAATCTGTCTAATTTCAGCTAGAGGAACAATCCTTTTTCTAAAAAGAATAATCGTGTGAATGTATAATCTTCCCTTTGCAATATGAAAAGGATCCAACATACTCCCACCACTTTTTAAAGATGTCTTAACTCTTTGGAAAAAAAGATAGAAATAAAATAGTGCTAAAAAAATTAACAAAAATCTAATGACCTGATTTTTCCAAAGGACTTCAAAAACTGAAATACGATAACCATACATATTAAAATAATCCCTTTTTTCTTTATTATACCACTTTTGTTGAGCTTCTAGGTTCATGGACAAAGAAAAAAACTGAACAAAGTTCAGCCCTTTTCAATAATATTTCATGTGATATCTTTATCTAGTCAAATCAATACGTTGACCAATTTTACCAATGATAATGGCACCGACAATTAGTGAAGCGAATTCTCCGATACCAGTAGTGAACCAGGTAAAGAAGAAAGGTGCTTCTGCTACGATGTTTAATTCAGCAGCAATGGTGATCATTGAAATTGAAAATAGAATTGAAAAGAAGAAATGATCTTTACGAATCAATCCATTAAAAAGATAGTCTTTACTATATTTACTGAACAACCAAACTCCTAAGCTAAGGAAGACAAGAGTTGAGCCTCCACCTACAGCGACATCAATGAGTCCAAAACTGAAGAAATTAGCAATCATACATCCAAGAGTAACCCCGATAATGTACTTAGGATTGTAAAAAGCTAAGAAGTTCATCATTTCAGATATACGGAACTGATAGGCGCCATAACTGATGGCATTCAGTGGTGGAGTGATTGTCAACACCACATAAATAGCTGCGACAATGGCAATATCTGCCAAATCACGGACAGTAAGTTTTTTCATATTTTCTCCTTTAGCGGATCTCCCGCGTCTAATATGCTTGGTGAAAGAAGCTAAGCACCAAGGGTTGAGCAAGTCAACTTTATTAGTATAGCACATTTAAATGCTTTATGCTATACTAATCTTATGAAAAGATACATTAAAAAATTTTTCGATAATGAAATTTTGTCTTATTTATTTTTCGGCGTTGCTACTACTATTGTTTCTGTAGGAACTCGCATGATTATTTTTTACTTGACACAGCAAGAATTAACCGCTACTGCTTTAGGAAATATAACAGGTATTCTATTTGCTTTCTTCACGAATGACACCATTGTTTTTAAACAAAAACGAGCAAATTGGTTTAGACGACTTATCAAATTCTCAGGAGCTAGACTTTTTACCTTCTTACTTGATATGGCATTAACCTTTATTTTTGTTACCAAGTTTCCTCATATAATTGGTCAATTTGTAGGTGATGATATTAATATAATTAATACGATTGAAATAGGGTTTGCTCAAGTTACAATTGTCGTTTTAAATTACCTATTTAGCAAGCTTTTTGTTTTTAAAAATAAATGAGCACTTTTCTTGCATTCAATATAAATTTACGATATAATCTAGACTGAAAAATTTCGAAAGGAAAAAGAAAATGTTAAAAGATCTTAAAGCATTTTTACTCCGTGGTAACGTCGTAGACCTTGCTGTCGGTGTGATCATCGCCACTGCATTTGGTGCTATCGTAACTTCATTCGTTAACGATATCATCACTCCACTACTATTGAACCCAGCTTTGAAAGCTGCGAAAGTTGACCGCATTGCTGAACTTTCATGGAACGGTGTTGCTTACGGTAACTTCTTGAGCGCTATCATCAACTTCGTAGTAGTTGGTACTGTTCTTTTCTTTGTAGTTAAAGGAATTGAGAAAGCTCAAAACCTTCGTAAGAAAGAAGAAGTTGAAGCAACTCCAGCTGGTCCAACTGAATTGGAAGTTCTTCAAGAAATCAAAGCACTTCTTGAAAAAAACTAAAAATATAAAAGGGTTTAGATATTGCTAAATCCTTTTTCTTATTCTTTTTATATTTATATTAGTCTTGAGTAAAAGTCCTATTTTTGATATAATGATGAAAGTTTCCACCCTTAGTGTAATGGATATCACGTAAGATTCCGGTTCTTGAGATGGGGGTTCGATTCCCTCAGGGTGGATATATGTAAACAAAAAAAGCAACAAACTTGTTGCTTTTTTCTATTTTAAAACTTTCTCCGACAACTCTTCCCACTCCAGCATAGCTTCCTCCTGTCGCTGGCTAATTTTATCCAGTTCTGCTTGTAATTGCATGAGTTCATCCGCATCATTGGTGGTATGCATTTGTTCAGAGATTGATTGGGCTTGAGTTTCCAGTTCTTCGATTTCTATCTCAAGACTTTCGATTTGTCTCATTAACTTACGAAGTTCTTTTTGACTCTCTTTTTGAGCTTGATAATCATTAACTGGAGAAGTTTCCTTCTCTTTATTTTCAGTTAAATCCTCTTCTGCTTGGCTAGCTTCTAGTTCTGCTTTCTTTTCGACATAATAGTCATAATCACCCAGATAAAGGGTCGATCCGCTTTCGGATAATTCCAAAACATGAGTGGCTACTCGGTTGATAAAATAACGGTCATGGCTGACAAAAAGTAAAGTCCCATCAAAGTCAATCAAAGCATTTTCCAAGACTTCCTTGCTATCGATGTCCAAGTGGTTTGTCGGCTCGTCGAGAATCAGGAAGTTATTGTTTTCCATAGAAAGTTTAGCTAAGAGCAAGCGAGCTTTCTCTCCACCTGAAAGCATACCAACTGATTTCTTAACATCGTCCCCTGAGAAAAGAAATGCACCTAAACGATTACGGATTTCAACTTCTGGCGTCAATCTAAAATCATTCCAAAGTTCATCTAAAACTGTATTGCTTGGTGTAAGCTTGCTTTGTGTTTGATCATAGTAGCCAACTTCAACATTTGCACCGAAACGCTTCTCACCCTTTATAAAAGGAATCTGATCAACAATAGACTTGATAAAGGTCGTCTTACCAATACCATTAGGACCTACAATCGCTACTGCATTCATCTTACGAAGGTCGAGGTTGATAGGCTCTGATAAGATTTCTCCATCATAGCCAATAGCAGCATTCTCAACTGTCAGAACAATATTTCCAGATGTTTTATCAGAATGAAAAGTCATATTAGCTGATTTAGTTCCAACTTCAGGCTTGTCTAATCGCTCCATCTTTTCTAGTTGTTTCCGTCGAGATTGCGCCCGCTTTGTTGTTGAGGCTCGAACGAGATTCCGATTGACGAAGTCTTCCAAAGCAGCAATTTCCTTCTGTTGCTTTTCGTAGTTTTTTGCCTCCGTTGCAAGTTTCTGCTCCTTCTGTTCCACAAAGCTTGAGTAGTTTCCTACGTATCTATCTAAAGAATGTTTGGTTAAGTCGAGCGTTATGGTTGCTACCTTATCGAGGAAATAACGGTCGTGACTAACAATTAACAAGGCACCACTGTAATTAACCAGATAGTTTTCTAACCAGGCGATGGTTTCAATATCCAAGTGGTTAGTCGGCTCGTCCAAAACCAAAAGATTTGGTTTTTCAAGGAGCATTTTTGCAAGTGCTAATCTAGTATTTTGACCTCCAGAGAGCTCTGCAATCTTCATCTGCCACATAGACTCATCGAACTTGAAGCCGTTGAGGATAGCCCTAATATCCGCTTCGTAAGTAAAGCCTCCTGCCTGACGGAATTCTTCTGATAGACGATCATAATCCTGCATGAGTTTTTCTAAGTCAGCCCCAGTTTTTTCCCCCATCGCAAGCTCCATCTGCCGCAAAGTTTTCTCGGTCTTTCTGAGATCGTCAAAGACATGGAGCATCTCATCGTAGATAGTATTGGACGACTCAAATCGACTATCCTGTGCTAAGTAAGAAAGGGAAATATCTTTTTTCTTATTAATCTCACCCGAAGTTGGTTCTTCTTCCCCGACTAATATCTTTAATAGTGTCGACTTACCTGCTCCATTTTTCCCAACGAGAGCAATACGGTCTCTTTCATCTACTTGTAGATTAATATTTTCAAATAGAACATCGCCTGCAAAAGAACGTTCGATTTTATTAGCTTGTAAAATAATCATGTAACTATTTTACTATCTTTTTCTATTTTTAACAATTCAAATAAAAAAAGTTCGAGCTTTAAACTCGAACTTTTAGATATTAATAACCGATACCACCACGGAATGTACGTGCCATATCTTTTAAGTTATAGTTCTTAGAAGATGTGTCAATTGTCCATTTACCGTCTTTCTTGGTCATCTTGATTTCGTAACCTTCTTTTTGCATATTGTCGCTAGTATCGAGAGGTGTTGAATCAAATTGACTTGGTGCATTTTCTAGAATATACTTCTCACCAGCTTTCATAGCTTCTGAGTAGTTACTGTATTTACCTTTGTTTTCTTCATAGAATTTACGGCTCAATTCATGGACATTCAAGTTATCCAAGTCGATTGTTTCTGGTCTTACGTAGATAACAGCATAGTCTGGTAAATAAGTTTTTACTTTATAATCAACTTTTGCTCGTTTTGCATTTGCTTTGATATATGCTTCTGCGAATGTACGAAGTTCAGAATCAGATGGTTTGTAGTTGTAGAATCCTTTACCGAATGACTCGATGAATTTCTTGATAAATTCTTCTCTGTCAACCTTCACGTCGTTTGTAATAAGATCAGAAGAGCTTGAAGATTTTTTATCATCTGACTTCTTATCGTCTGATTTCTTATCATCAGATTTCTTATCGTCTGATTTCTTATCGGCTGATTTCTTATCTTCAAGTGCAACGATTTGAGTTTTATCATTAGTGAAGCTTACATTTGATGCACCACCAGTGTTTTCACCATCTAGGTAAACAGCATCAACATAATTTTTCATAGCTTCCTTAGCTTCATCAATAGTGTCTTCGTATTGACTTGGGTCAACCTTGATAGCTACATCATTTTTACCTTTTTGATTTTCTTTTACATCGTCGTAAAAGCTTGGCGCAAAGTGAAGTTCATATTTAGAATCTTTATTAACTTCATAAACTACATAACCAGCAACACTCTTGCCTTTAGAGAGGCTATCTCCGTATGACATAAATTTTGTTTTACTGTCTGACTCATAAATTTGAATCGGTTCAACTTTTTCATCTTTTTCGTTATAAAGCGCGATATCTTGGCTAGTAAAACTAAACTGTTTATCACGATTATTTTTAATTTCTACTTGAAGAGCAAGATAGTGTGATGATGAATCTTCATCTTTAGGAAGGACATACATACCGTCTTTAACAGAAACTTCAAAGTTTGAGTTAGATACAGTACCATTATCACTTGCTTTCTTACTATTTCCACAAGCTACCAATGCTAAAGCAGTCAAAACTAAAGCAGAATGCTTAAGAACTTTTTTCATAATAGAAAATCTCCTTTTTTTATTTATTAAATTGCACCATACAGTCAAAAATTTTCAAAACAGAAACAAGAAATCGCTTTAAAAATATTGTAAATTATTATAAAAATGACAATTTCAATCTGTTTCTTATATTTGATTAAATTTTTAAAATTCATATATTTTGGTCATGCTAACGTTTTACTAAAACTTTAAAAAATGCTATAATGTAAACGGTTAATACTAATAACAAAAAAGGAGAATTTCAATGACTTATCAAGAAAACTTCCAAAAATGGGCTGATTTTGCTGACCTACCAGATTACCTTCGTCGTGATTTGGAAAGCATGGATGAAAAAACAAAAGAAGACGCCTTCTACACAAACCTTGAATTCGGTACTGCCGGTATGCGCGGATTGATTGGTGCAGGTACAAACCGTATTAACATCTATGTAGTTCGTCAAGCAACTGAAGGTTTAGCTCGTTTGATCGAATCTAAAGGTGGAAATGAAAAAGAACGTGGTGTAGCCATCGCGTACGATAGCCGTCACTTCTCTCCAGAATTTGCCTTTGAATCAGCATCCGTTCTTGCCAAACACGGTATTAAATCATATGTCTTTGAAAGTCTCCGTCCAACTCCAGAACTTTCATTTGCTGTTCGTCACCTCAACTGCTTCGCAGGTATCATGATTACGGCCAGCCACAACCCTGCTCCATTTAATGGTTACAAGGTTTACGGAGAAGATGGTGGCCAAATGCCTCCACATGATGCGGACGCTTTGACTAGCTACATCCGTGCTATCGAAAATCCATTTGCTGTTGAAGTTGCTGATGTAGAAGCAGAAAAAGCATCTGGTTTGATTGAAGTTATTGGCGAAGCAGTCGATACCGAATACCTCAAAGAAGTTAAAGATGTAAATATCAACCCTGCCTTGATTGAAGAATTTGGTAAGGACATGAAAATTGTTTACACTCCACTTCATGGTACTGGTGAAATGTTGGCTCGTCGTGCTCTTGCTCAAGCAGGATTTGACTCTGTACAAGTCGTGGAAGCTCAAGCAACACCAGATCCAGACTTCTCTACTGTGAAATCTCCAAACCCAGAAAATCAAGCAGCCTTTGCTCTTGCTGAAGAACTTGGTCGCCAAGTAGGTGCTGATGTTCTTGTCGCAACTGACCCTGACGCTGACCGCGTTGGTGTCGAAGTTCTTCAAAAAGACGGTAGCTACCTTAACCTTTCAGGGAACCAAATCGGTGCTATCATGGCTAAATACATCTTGGAAGCTCACAAAAATGCTGGAACTCTTCCAGAAAACGCTGCTCTCTGCAAATCTATCGTTTCAACTGACTTGGTTACTAAGATTGCTGAAAGTTACGGCGCAACCATGTTCAACGTTTTGACTGGTTTCAAATTTATCGCTGAAAAAATCCAAGAATTCGAAGAAAAACACAATCACACTTACATGATGGGATTTGAAGAAAGCTTCGGTTACTTGATTAAACCATTCGTACGTGATAAAGATGCTATCCAAGCCGTTCTTGTAGTTGCTGAGCTTGCTGCCTACTACCGTTCACGTGGGTTGACTCTTGCTGACGGTATCGAAGAAATCTACAAAGAATACGGCTACTATGCTGAAAAGACTATTTCTGTTACCCTTTCAGGTGTTGATGGAGCTGAGCAAATTAAGGCTATCATGGCTAAATTCCGAAATAATGCTCCTAAAGACTGGAATGGAACAGCTATCTCAGTTGTTGAAGATTTCAAAGCGCAAACTTCTACTGCTGCAGATGGAACTGTTACAGCTTTGACGACTCCTCCAAGTGATGTATTGAAATACACTCTAGCAGATGGTTCATGGATTGCAGTTCGTCCTTCTGGTACAGAACCAAAAATCAAATTCTACATTGCTGTTGTAGGTGAAAGCAACGAAGATTCACAAGCTAAGATTGCTAACATCGAAGCTGAAATAAATGCCTTTGTTAAATAAGCAACTATAAAAAGATGAGATAAACCTATCTCATCTTTTTTTCGTATCAAATCTAAGCATTTTTAAAGACTTTATGGCATACTAGATTTAAAAGAAAGCGAGGAAAACTCATGGAACAATTTTTAGAAAATATTAAAGATCTTGAAGTTACCACTGTTACGCGTGCCCAAGAAGCTCTTGATAAAAAAGAAACTGCTACATTCTTTATCGGCCGCAAAACTTGCCCTTACTGCCGTAAATTTGCTGGCACATTGGCTGGTGTGCTTTCTGAAACTAAAGCACATATCTACTTCATTAACAGCGAAGAACCAAGTCAACTAGATGCCTTGCAAGACTTCCGCTCACGTTACGAAATCCCAACTGTACCAGGTTTTGTTCATGTTGAAAATGGAGAGATTAAGGTTCGTTGCGACTCTTCAATGTCAGCTCAAGAAATCAAAGAATTTGCTGGATTGTAAACATATAAAAAAGAAGGCTTCTGCCTTCTTTTTTATATGTCTGTGAGTGGAGTTGCAGTGTCTGGAGATGTATCGTAAACTTGAAAATCCACTCCTACTCCTAAATCTGCTTGAGCTAACTGATTGACCATGGTCATGTGGGCTAGCTCCTTGATATTATTCTCTTTAGATAGATGTCCTAGGTAAATCTTCTTGGTACGATTACCTAGTGTACGAATCATGGCATCTGCACCATCTTCATTCGAAAGGTGACCAAGGTCAGACAGGATGCGTTGTTTGAGTCGCCAAGCATAAGATCCAGCTCTCAGGATTTCCACATCGTGATTAGACTCAATCAGGTAACCATCTGCATTCTCGACAATGCCAGCCATACGATCACTAACATAGCCTGTATCCGTCAGCATAACAAAGCTCTTGTCATCCTTCATAAAACGATAGAATTGGGGAGCAACTGCATCATGGCTAACTCCAAAACTCTCAATGTCGATATCTCCAAATATTTTAGTTTTTCCCATTTCAAAGATATGTTTTTGAGAAGAATCAACATTGCCTAGATACTTACTATTTTCCATGGCTTGCCAGGTCTTTTCATTTGCGTAAAGATCCATGCCATACTTACGGGCCAAAACACCAACACCGTGGATATGGTCAGCATGTTCATGCGTTATCAAGATAGCATCCAAATCCTCTGGTTTACGATTGATTTCACCCAACAAACTTGTAATCTTTTTACCGGATAAGCCTGCATCTACTAAAATCTTTTTCTTAGGGGTTTCTAGATAGAAGGAATTTCCACTAGAACCCGATGCTAAAATACTATATTTAAAGCCTTTTTCACTCATTCTTGTCTTCTACTTCATCCTCCCATACTTCTTCTTTCACAGCATCATTATCATAAGGAAGAACAATGGTAAAGGTTGAACCCTTGCCATATTCACTCTTGGCCCAGATAAATCCATTGTGTTGCTTGATGATTTCTTTTGCTATAGCAAGACCTAAACCAGTCCCACCTTGGGCACGACTTCTAGCCTTATCAACCCTGTAGAAACGGTCAAAAATCTTCGGTAAATCTTCTTTAGGAATTCCAAGTCCTTGATCAGAAATGGATAAAATCATCTGGTCATCAGTGGTTTTCATGCTAACCGTAATTTTCCCACCATCAGGGGAATACTTGATGGCATTGTTAAGAATATTATCGATTACCTGAGTCATCTTGTCTGTATCAATTTCAATCCAGACCGATGTAATGGGATAATCACGAACCAACTCGTATTTCTTTTCTTGATCCTGGGCTCGTATCTTATCGAAACGGTTTAGGATAAACGTAATGAAAGCTGTAAAGTTAATCAATTCAACATCTAAATGGCTAGTTGCATTATCAATACGCGAAAGATGCAAGAGGTCCGTCACCATTCGCATCATACGGTTGGTCTCATCTAAAGATACTTTGATAAAATCAGGAGCAACAGGTTCATATAATGCACCCTCATCCAAGGCCTCAAGATAAGATTTTACACTGGTCAATGGAGTTCGCAATTCATGACTAACGTTTGAAACGAAAAGTCTTCTCTCGCGCTCTTCCTTCTCTTGTTCAGTCGTATCATGTAGAACTGCTACCAAACCGGAGATAAAGCCAGACTCTCTACGAATCAAGGCAAAACGCACACGCAAACTAATATACTCCCCATTTACATTTTGGGAATAAATCATCAATTCAGGACTTTGAGTAATTAAGTCTCTAAGCTCGTACTCATCTTCAATCTTAAGCAACTCAAGAATATTCTGATTTAATGCTTCATCACTTACGACCCCAAGTTGCCTCTTAGCCATATCGTTAATCATCGTGATTTGACCACGACGATTTGTTGCAAGAACCCCATCTGTCATATATGACAAAATACTATGCAATCTTTTACTTTCCTGCTCAAGGTTTTCCTGAGTTAGACGAATAACTTCAGACAAATCATTTAAGTTATTCGTAATGTTAGTGATTTCAGTATTCCCCTGCATATCCAGTACTTGAGAATAATCACCAGCAATTAAATCTTTAATCTTTTGATTTAACTGTTTGAGTCGGATATTATCTCTACGGCCTTCAAGCAAGAGAAAGCTAACAAGCATGATAAAACCAATTAAAATGAGTACAAAGACGAAATCTCTGGTTAAAATTGTTTGTCTAATTACTTCAATCATTATTTCTCATGTAATAACCAACACCACGACGAGTTAAGATATATTCAGGTCTACTTGGTGTGTCTTCAATCTTCTCACGTAGACGTCTAATAGTGACATCGACAGTACGAACATCACCAAAATAATCATAACCCCAAACAGTCTCAAGGAGATGTTCACGGGTAATAACTTGACCAAGATGAGAAGCTAAGTGATGCAACAACTCAAACTCTCTGTGAGTTAAGTCCAATTCTTCTCCATATTTTTTGGCTACATAAGCATCTGGAAGAATCTCTAAATCCCCAATTTGAAGACTTTGTAACTTTGTATCTTCTTCTTGGTTCTCCACTGCTATTAAATCAGTACGACGAAGAAGAGCCTTAACACGCGCTTGTAGCTCACGGTTTGAAAATGGCTTGGTCACATAATCATCCGCGCCAAGTTCAAGACCAATAACCTTATCAAACTCACTGTCTTTTGCTGAAAGCATGATAATCGGAACACTGCTTGTCTTGCGAATTGTTTTAGCCACTTCAAGACCATCAATTTCTGGAAGCATCAAGTCCAAAATAATAATATCAGGTTTTTCAGCTTCAAACAGTTCAATCGCTTCACGTCCATTAAAGGCTGTAACAACTTCATAGCCTTCCTTGGTCATATTAAACTTAATAATATCTGAGATTGGTTTTTCATCATCTACAATCAATATTTTTTTCATATAGTCACCTTTTTCCTTATATCAATTATACCAAAAAAATGCAAAGAAGACACGAAAGACTGGTGTGTCAGCATCTTTTTGAATACTCTTGCCAAATTTTTTGTTGAGGTTTTGCTAGTGGATAGAGGTCAAACTCATCTGGAGTTAACCAAACAACTTCTTTGTCGCTATACTCTTTACTATCAACTACTTGTCCCGCTAGGATTCGTACATGCCACTTTCGATGGCTAAAGATATGCTTCACTTCTTTGAAATCACTATCCTGCCAGTCAACTTCTAAATCATAATCCTGCTCAAAACTTTCTTGAGGTGATGGACCAAGTTGCATGGATGGTTCAGCAACCTGATTAAAGAGATTTAGTTCTTCATCTTTTGAAAATTCATCTACCTCAATCAAGGGGAAATGCCAAAATCCAGCAAGTAGCTTCTCACTTTCATTCTTTTCTAGTAAAAACTGTCCTCTGCCATTTTGCACAACTAAAGCATTTAGAAATATAGGAACTGGTTTTTTCTTTGGCGCTTTAATAGGATAGCGATCCATTGTTCCATTTTGATAGGCAGCACTAAAATCTTTAACTGGACTATCTTCTGGCCTCGGGTTAACGGGTGCCTCAATATCTGAACCCAAATCCATCAAAGCCTGATTGAAATCCCCTGGACGATTTGGGTCAATCAAGATTTCCATCATAGCTTGAAATATCTTGCGATTGCTTGGATTTCCAATATCATAATTGACTTCAAATAGACGAGCCAAAACACGCATGACATTCCCATCAACTGCTGGTTGTGGTAGATTAAAGGCAATACTTGCAATAGCCCCAGCTGTATAGGGGCCTATCCCTTTCAAGCTTGAAATACCTTCGTAAGTTGAAGGAAATTTTCCATTAAACTCATTCATAATCTGCTGGGCTGCTATTTGCATATTACGAACACGAGAATAATAACCCAGTCCTTCCCATGCTTTTAATAAACGTTCTTCAGGTGCGATTGCTAAACTCTCTACAGTCGGAAACCATTCTAGAAACCGTTTATAATAAGGAATGACTGTATCAACTCTTGTTTGCTGCAACATGATTTCAGACACCCAGATATGATAGGGATTCTTGTTCCTTCTCCAAGGTAAATCTCGCTTATTTTCGTCATACCAAGCCAATAACTTTTTCCTAAAAGAGAGAATCCTCTCCTCTTCCCACATGGACACGCCATATTTCTCCAAATCTAACATATATCTAGTATAGCATATCCTTATAGGATACTCAAAAAATGAAAATTATCCTTGTTTTAGTATCGACTCTCTTATCATACCTGACTATCAGACATATCTCTACTCTTTCTGTTGTTTTCTATCTTTTTTTGATATAATGACTTTTGAAAGAATCTTTAAAGGAGATATCAATGCGTTTTAATCAATTTAGTTATTATCCCGTTACAAACCAACAAGCTTTACAAGAATTATCTGAGCTTGGATTCAAGCTTGATCTTTCAGTTTCACATAAAGAACAGTTTGAAGCCTTTGTTAGAACTTGTTTCTTCAATTACAAAAATACCGATTATCCACTTTCCGCTCTAGCAGTTGATAAAGAAACTGATCTGGTCGCTTTCTTCAATTCAGAACGTGAATTGACAGCAGAAATTTTCTATACTGTAGTCTTTCAGTTACTAGGATTCAGTTACTTAGTAGACTTTGAAGATAGTCTTGCTTTTCATAAAGAAACAGCATGTCCTATTGTTTACGGAGATTTGATTGACAATCTCTACCAACTTCTTAATACGCGCACTAAAAAGGGAAATACCTTGATTGATCAGCTAGTTAGTGATGGTTTTATTCCTGAGGACAACTCTTACCATTACTTCAATGGTAAGAGTTTGGCAACTTTCTCAACTGCCAATGTCATTCGTGAGGTTGTTTATGTAGAGACTCGTGTTGATTCTGATAAGGATGGACTTCCTGATCTTATTAAGGTAAGTATAATCCGACCAAAATACAATGGGAAGATTCCAGCTGTAATGACAGCGAGCCCATACCATCAAGGAACTAATGATAAAGCAAGCGACAAAGCTCTTTACAAAATGGAAGCTGAACTAGAAGTCAAGGAACCACACGAAATTACGTTAGAAAATCCAACCCTGGACTTGGTTGAACCTGTTGGGGATGCTGAACTTGTTTCAGACGCTGAAGAAAAGCTCACTCATATCAATAGCAGTTACACACTTAACGACTACTTCCTTCCAAGAGGTTTCGCCAATATCTATGTGTCAGGTCTTGGTACCAAGGATTCTCAAGGTCAAATGACCAATGGCGACTACCGACAAGTTGAAGCCTATAAAAATGTCATTGATTGGCTAAATGGTCGTTGTCGTGCCTTTACAGATTATAGTCGTAAACGTCAAGTCAAAGCTGATTGGTCTAATGGCAAAGTAGCAACTACAGGTCTTTCTTACTTAGGAACAATGTCTAACGGCCTTGCAACTACAGGAGTTGATGGCTTAGAAGTCATTATTGCCGAAGCAGGGATCTCATCATGGTACAACTATTACCGTGAAAATGGTCTTGTGACAAGCCCAGGCGGTTATCCTGGAGAGGACTTCGATTCATTAGATGAATTAACTTATTCTCGTAATCTCTTAGCTGGTGACTTTATTCGTGGAAACGAGGCTCATAAAACTTCCATTGAAGAACTCAAGAAAAATCTAGACCGTAAAACTGGAGATTATAACCAATTTTGGCATGACAGAAACTACCTACTCAATACCCAAAAGGTTAAGGCTGAAGTTGTCTTTACCCACGGTTCACAAGACTGGAATGTAAAACCACTTCACGTCTATCAAATGTTCAATGCTCTTCCAAGTCATATTAATAAACACCTCTTTTATCATAACGGAGCCCATGTTTATATGAACAACTGGCAGTCAATTGATTTCCGTGAATCCATGAATGCACTTTTGACACAGAAATTATTGGGTCAAGAAACTGACTACCAGCTTCCAAGAGTCGTTTGGCAAGACAATACTGCTCCTCAAACATGGCATAAACTTGATGACTTTGGAAATCAAGCTGAACATAGAACTTTCTCTTTAGGTACTGAAGAAGCTGTCATTCAAAATCATTACCAGGATTCTGACTTCGAACGTTTTGGAAAAACCTACCAAACCTTTAATAATGAATTGTATCAAGGTAAGGTCAATCAGGTTACCATTGACCTTCCAGTGACGGAAGATCTTCATCTCAATGGGCGTGTTAAACTAAACCTTCGTCTCAAGTCAAGTACAAACAAAGGCTTACTTTCTGCTCAACTTCTCGAACTTGGTCAAAAGAAATACCTACAACCATATCCAGGAGTTCTGGCTGCTCGTACTATTGATAATGGTCGTTACCATATGCTGGAAAACCTTTGTGAACTACCATTTAGCCCAAATGCACAGCGTGTTATCACCAAAGGCTACCTCAATCTCCAAAATCGTCATGATTTATTGAAAATTGAAGAAGTTAAGCCAGATGAATGGATGGAATTCCAATTTGAACTCCAACCAACAATTTACAAACTAAGAAAAGGCGATACAATCCGACTTGTTCTTTATACTACTGACTTTGAGATTACTATCCGTGACAATACAAATTATCGATTAACTGTAGACCTTGCGCAATCTAGTCTTGAAATCCCATATCAAAAATAGTTAGTAAACCAGAAAACCCGTGATACGAATATCACGGGTTCTTTTATTCTTATTTTTTTTCTTCGGCTTGTTTCTTCATTCTCGCAAGTCTCAATGAACGATTGGGATTGAGGCGATTAAAAAGTTCCTCTAATTTCTTTTCATTCCAGACGTCTGCTGCAGAAACAAAATTTCCATCAGCATCTCGGAAAGATATTGGTTTATCACCCATAGCTATCTCCTAGTCTACAAATTCAAACTCAAATTTTCCAATACGGACAAGGTCGCCGTCCTTAGCACCACGAGCACGAAGAGCTTCATCAACTCCCATACCACGCAACTGACGCGCAAATTTCATGACAGACTCATCACGGTCAAAGTTAGTCATATTAAAGAGTCTCATGAGTTTTTCACCTGACAGAACCCAAGTTGCATCGTCATCACGACCAATCTCAAATGGTTTTTCTTCTTCATCAAAGCCATAATATGCTTCTTCTTCCATTTCTGATTCGTCATAAAGAAGGAATTCTGGCGTTTTATCAAGAAGCTCAGCCGTTGCATCTAATAGAGGTGCAAGACCTTGCTTAGTCAAACCTGAAATTGGGAAGATTGGCGGTAATTCTTCAAATTCATCATAATTAGCAGCTAATTTTTTCTTGAACTCTTCGAGATTTTCCTGACTCTCAGGCATATCCATCTTATTGGCAACAATAATCTGTGGACGCTCCATCAGACGAAGGTTATAAGATTCAAGCTCCTTATTGATTGCTAGATAGTCCTCGTAAGGATCACGTCCTTCACTAGCTGACATATCAATAATATGCAAGATAACACGAGTACGCTCGATATGGCGCAAGAACTGAGTTCCTAGGCCGACACCTTGGCTAGCACCTTCAATCAATCCAGGAAGGTCTGCCACTGCAAATGAATCCCCTGACTGGGTACGAACCATACCAAGATTTGGAACAATTGTTGTAAAGTGGTAGGCACCGATTTTTGGCTTAGCAGATGTAATCACGCTAAGGAGTGTTGATTTACCGACAGATGGGAAGCCAACTAAGCCAACATCCGCAAGAATTTTAAGTTCTAACTGTAATTCACGTTCCTGACCTGGTTCTCCATTTTCTGAGATTTCTGGTGCAGGATTTTTTGGTGTTGCAAAACGTATATTTCCACGTCCACCACGTCCACCATGAGCCACGATGAACTCTTGACCATTCTCAATCAAATCGGTGATGACTTTTCCAGTCTCGGCATCACGCACAGTTGTCCCTTGAGGTACACGGACAATTAAGTCTTCTGCCCCTCTACCGTGCATCCCTTTGGTCATTCCCTTCTCTCCAGATTGGGCTTTGAAATGACGATTGTAACGGAAGTCCATAAGGGTACGTAAGCCTTCGTCTACAACGAAAACAACGTTACCACCACGTCCTCCATCACCGCCCCATGGTCCACCATTAGGGACGTATTTTTCACGGCGAAAGGCAACCATGCCATCGCCACCATTACCAGCCTTGACCTTGATCTTGGCTGTGTCTAAAAACATACTCATATTCTCTTCTCGCTTCAAAAAGGGCTGGGAAATCCCAGTCACCCAACTTATTGCCAAACAATAAAATGATTAACTTTTTAGAATCTGCTAAATACACCAATGGCAGTAGCAAAGATACCTGCCAATGTTACAAATAACATTACTAATACGACAAACATTGTAAGTTTTTCAAAGAATGTTTTTTTACGTTTACCATTATCACCGAATGCCATTTTTTCTCCTTTACTATAATACTCTGTTCTTAATATTCATCTGATACAGGAGCGATTGCCCACAAGATTAAATAAGCAATAAGTCCAGCACCATAACAGAAAGCTAAAACTCCCCAAATAACACGTACGATTGTAGGGTCGATATCAAAATAATTAGCTAAACCAGCGCATACACCACCGATTTTTTGATCTCTACCACTTCTCATAAATTTCTTTTTCATATTTTTATTTCCTTTCTTTGATTCGATTAATCATTTATATATTTTCTTAAATTTCTTAATTGTTTTCTAGATGCCTTAAGCATACGCTTCGAACCTTTAACTGGCATAGTAACAGCCTGTTGTGGGATATAGAAGACTGTCTTTAAAATACGTTTTGTAACAGGTTCGTCAGCCCCTATTTCTTTGGCAAAATTATTTGAAATAATAACGTCTAGATAAAATTCATGGACTTTTCTAGCAAAATTCTCAGCAGAAATTTCATATAATTTTTCAGCCAAGTGTTTTTCATCCATTGACGGTGTAGCAAGTAAGGCTTCAAGAATCGCTCCTGCTAAGTCCCTTTCCTCATAATAAAGGGTTCCGAACATTTTATCACTGATGAGATTATCCAGATAAGGATTACCATGGGCAATAACAGGTGTCTTACTAGCTAAACTTTCCAGATAAGTTAATCCCTGAGTTTCACTTGTAGAAGCCGATATGAAGAAATCAGCTGCCTTATAATAGAGTGCCGTTTCATTTGGCGGAATCATACCTGTAAAGATAACAGAATCTTGAATTTTTAAATCTTCTGCTTGCTCCTTAAGGTTGTCTAAATAAGGACCATCACCAGCTACAACCAATTTAACATTTTGTTCTTCTTTTAGAACATCTGGTAGAGCTGCCAGAACTGCTTGAATATTCTTCTCATAAGAAACTCGAGAAAGACTTAGAAGCATCTTTTCGTTTTTCTTGATGCCTAGTTTATCTCGGAGGTCACTAATATGCTCAGGACCAATCTCAGGTCGTTCAAACTTGGCAAGTTCAATGCCAGTTGGAATGACACGCTTTTCAACCTTTACCTTATAATCGTATAAAAGATCACGGACAATCTCACTAGGACAAATAACTCCGTCGACATCATGTAGAAAACCTCTCACAAGGTACTTAACCATACCTGGACGAATCAACATCCCCTTAGCGATATAATGAACATAATCTTCATATTGAGTATGATAGGTGTGAATGACTGGGATTTTCAGTTCTCGTGCAATCCATATTCCCAATAAACCAAGAGAAAACTCTGTTTGCGTATGAATAATATCCAGTTTGTATTGCTTAGCAATTTCTAGAGCTTTGGTAAAACCGCGGTATGCAAAACGACGATCTTTAAAGGCAAAGAATGGAACACTAGGAATACGGATAATCTGCCAGTCTTCGTAGCGATTAACATCCTTATCAGTTGTCGTAAAGATAAAGACTGCATGCCCTTGCTTCTCAAGCTCAGTTTTTAAGGTTCGAATACTGGTCGCAACACCCGAGACCTGTGGGAAATAAGTATCTGTAAATAATCCAATTCGCATATACTACCTCATTTTTTTCCTAAAGCTGCTTGCTCCCGATAGAATTTAAGCCAGATTTCCAAGAGATGCTCTTCTGAATATTCTCTAGAAATAGCCTTAGCTTTCTCTTTTAATTCTTTTAGTGCTTCTGGATGCGCTCGATATTCCAAAATGGCTTCTTTCATTTCTTCCACATCAGTGGTAGGTCGATAATTTCCTTCTAGAATGACCTTATAAAGATCTAAATCTCGAAGCATAATGGGTGCTTCACAACTTGCAGCTTCTAGAATGGTCATTGGAAAGAGCTCGTTATAACTAGGAAGTAAGAACAAATCTGCCAAAGCATACAGCTCTCTCATCCGTTCTGGCTCAACAATTCCAGGGAAAATCAGATTTTCCGGAGGATTATCCATAATTTTTTTATAGCGTTCATAACCATCTGTAATCCCACCAAAAGAGAAGCCTCCAGCCCAAATAAAGGTGATATCCGGTAACTCTTCAGCAAGTGTAATGAAATCATCAATCCCTTTTCGCTTTTGAACCTGCCCTGCTCCTACTACTACAAACTGTTCCTCACTTATTCCCATATCTTGACGCAGTTGAGAAACTTGATCTAATGGTAATGGATGCCATTTTTCTTTGTTAACAAAGTTAGGGATATAGGTCACCTTTTCACGAGGAATACCAGCTGCAACCAAATCTTCGATAAAAGTAGGATTGACCACAACCAAGTGTTCCATACGGTCATAAAAAGAAAACACATAGCGCTTAACAATCCCTTTTAGGAAGAATGGAATCTTCAAACTACCTTCTAAGGTGTCAGGCAAGAAGTGGACATAACCAATCCTACGACCTGATCGCTTCTTTTGAAAAGTTGACAGATAATAAGGAAGGTCGATTGTATGAAAATGAGTAACATCAGCTTCTACAGGAAGATTCTCCGTTACAATTAGTTGGTCTTTCGCATCACGTTTCAAAAGTTGCACAAGTTCACGGTAAGCTCCAGAAACACCTTGTCCTGCTACCTTTTCACTCGAACTTAGCATATTGATGCGTAATTTCTCTTTTTCCATACTATCTATTATATCATTTTATTGAAAGAAAATCAGCAAATTAAAAGAGAGATAGCATAAAAGCTAGGGAATTTCCTAACACTTATACTATTTCTCTTTTTTTTCATTCTATTTAATACCTAAAGCGATACGTGCATAGCGACTCATTTTTTCAACCGTCCAAGCTGGATACCAAACTAATTTTACTTCAACGTTAGTAACCTCTGGCACATCTGTCATCGCATCATAGATTTGATCAGTCAAGAGGTCGGCCAATGGACAACCCATAGTCGTTAAGGTCATATCAATCTCAGTATCACCGGTATCACCATCAAATCGAATCTCATAAATCAGACCTAGGTTGACTATATCAATTCCTAATTCTGGGTCGATAACCTCTTCTAAAGCCGTCAAAATGCGAGTTTTGATGTTTTCAATTTGCTCTTCTGTGTAAGCCATATTCAGTCTCCTCTATCTTAATCCTCGATAAAGTCACGAAGCGGTTTGCTTCTACTTGGTTGGCGAAGTTTTCTCAACGCTTTTGCCTCAATCTGACGGATACGCTCACGAGTTACGTTAAAGACTTTACCCACATCTTCTAGAGTACGCATTTTACCATCATCAAGACCGAAACGAAGACGCAAGACATTTTCTTCTCTATCAGTCAAGGTATCTAGAACTTCATCCAACTGCTCACGCAAGACGATACGAGTTGTGTAATCAACTGGATTTTCAATCACTTCATCTTCGATAAAATCACCAAGATGGCTATCATCTTCTTCACCAATTGGTGTTTCAAGAGAAACTGGTTCTTGCGCAATCTTTAAAATTTCACGAACCTTATCAGGTGTCATATCCATACGTTCAGCAATTTGCTCAGGTGTAGGATCTTGTCCCAACTCTTGAAGAAGGTTACGCTGCTCACGAACAAGCTTGTTGATAGTTTCTACCATGTGAACTGGGATACGGATGGTACGAGCTTGGTCAGCAATGGCACGGGTAATAGCCTGACGGATCCACCAAGTTGCATAAGTTGAGAATTTGAACCCTTTAGAGTAGTCAAATTTATCAACGGCTTTCATAAGCCCCATGTTACCTTCTTGGATTAAGTCAAGGAATTGCATTCCACGTCCAACATAGCGTTTCGCGATAGACACAACCAAACGAAGGTTAGCCTCAGCTAGACGTTGTTTCGCTTCTACATCTCCAGCCTCAACAGCAAGTGCCAACTCTTTTTCTTCTTCATTAGTAAGAAGAGGTACAACCCCAATTTCTTTCAAATACATGCGGACAGGATCGTTAACCTTGGCAGATGTAGAACCAATTAAATCCTCATCACTAAGTTCTGGTTCTTCCTCTGTACTTAAGACACGTTCACTTGGATTTCCTTCGTTATCCGTGATTGCAATACCAGCATCTTGAATACGTTGCAAAAGATTTTCAATCCCCTCAGCATCAAGAGCAAAAGGAATTACAAGGACATTGTTAATTTCATCATCTGTCGCAGTACCAGTTTTCTTATGGTTACGAATAAATTCTGCAACTTGGACATCAAAAGTTGTTACTTCATTTTGTTTTTTTGCCATTCTTACTCCATTCTTCTTTTTTGGGCAATTAAGCGTTCAAGCTCTTCTAAAGCAGTATCAGTATCACCTACATGACTAGCTTCCTGAACCTTTTTTTTAATTTGCAAGTTTTGTTGATGCAAAAGAGCACGATTTCTCGACTCTTCCACTTCTTTTAACTCTTCCGGAGACATTTCAGAGGGTAAATCCAAGGCTAACACTTGGTACCAGGCATTTGCAACTTCTCTAGTCTGGTTAGCCAAATCTTCCGAAGTGATTGAACCATTATCAATCAAGAGTCCATACAAGGTCTGAAACTCTGGAGTTTCAAATACAAAATCATCTCTCAAACGATAATCATTCAACACAAGGGGGTGCTCCATCATACGATAAAGAATATGTGCTTCAGCTCTCATGACTGCCGTCAATTGTTTAGAAACCGACATAGTAATTGGTGTCGGATTAACAACTTGCTTCACTTTTTCTTGTCTTTGTCTGACACGACTTTCGTTGATAATGTGCTCAACTTGTTGATAATCAAAAGATGGTAAATGATCCGTCAACAAATGAATATAGGTGTTCTGGGCTGTGATAGAAGGTTCTTTGACGATAAGAGGTGCAATTTTCTCAATGAACTCAATCTGTGCTTGGAGATTTTCACTATTACTAGGTTTGTAATGATGAATATAAAACTCAATTGGACTGATTCGAGTATTGGATAAAAGATAAGCCAAATCCTCTGGAGAATTCTTTTGTAAATACTCATCAGGGTCCATTGCATCAGGAATCTGGACAATTTGAACAGGCAAATCTCCCAATTCCTCTAGTGCTTTAGCAGTTGCAGCTTGTCCTGCCTTATCACCGTCATAAGTGATAATCACTTTTTTTGTAAAACGTTTTAGATGTTCGACGTGTTCAGCGGTCAAGGCCGTTCCCATGGAAGCTACTGCATTTTCAATACCAGCACGGTAGGCTGCAATAACATCCATAAAGCCTTCCATCAGATAAATTTCAGGAGCTTTCCCTGAGCCTTTTTTTACCCTATCCAAATGATATAATTCGTAACTCTTGTTAAAAATCGCCGTCGCTCGACTATTTTTATACTTGGCAGTTTGAGAATCTGTCTCTTGCCAAATCCGTCCAGAGAAAGCAATTACCTTTCCTTGGTCGTTTGAGAGTGGAAATATAATCCGGTTATGGAAAGTATCAAAAAATTGGTTGCTCTCAGATAGATAAAATAGACCTGAATCCAGCAAGTCCTTCTCACTATAATCGTCTGCTAAACGCTGATAAAGATAAGAGCGTTCTGCTGGAGCTAGACCAATCATAAAGTGTTTAATGACATCATCAGTCAAGCCACGTTTATAGAGATAGTTTCTCGCCTCCTCACCCATTTTAGTCGTCATGAGGATTGCATGATAAAAGCGTGCAGCCTTGTCATGCATATCGTAGAGATTTTGATGGGGTGACGTGTGTGAGACAGGGTTATGTACAGGAGCTTCAAGGTGCATTCCGAGACGTTCGCCCAACATCCTTACCGCATCCGCAAAAGTTACTTGTTGATACTCTTCTATAAACTTAAAGACGTCTCCAGAACGACCACAACCAAAACAGTGGTAAAATTGCTTATCTTCGACCACGTTAAAGGAAGGGGTCTTTTCACCATGAAAAGGACAGAGCCCCAAAAAGTTCCGTCCAGATTTTTGTAAAGAAATCACTTCTCCTATGATTTCGACAATATTGGTATTGCTTTTGATTTCTTCGATGACTCTCTTGTCAACCATAGACAATACCTCCATTTTATCACAGTTTACTTTATATAGTATAGCTTATTTCTGAAAAAAAGTAAACCATTTCATACACTTTACATGCTTCTATTTCATAAGTTTCCAGCTATCATGAAAAAGAGAATCTTCTGAGCAAACCAATCTAATATTTGAAAGAAAAATAGAAAAAATTAAAGACTATTTCACTTGATCTTCGAGATTATTTTTTAATATCCTGCTAATATACTGACCATCTTTTCTACTAATACAAGCTGTTGCAAAAGTCATTGGTGCTATATAAACTTCTCCTCTATATGATGGATCGGTTAAGACAGGCATCGAATAATAGGCGTTCTTTTTATTTTTAAGGTCAATAAACCATTTTCCTCCTAGGTGTTTGCGAAAGGTTTCGCCGATATAAACTGTCAAATAATCCAACATCTTCCGGTCTGCTATCAAAGCATGGTGGTCTTCGTAGTGAGCCAAGATCCAAGCCTCCAAATCATCCAAAGACTGCATACTATAGTCTAAATTTAGCCCTTCTTTCTCCGCAAACTCCCTTGTGAAATAGTCCATCTTAAATCCAATCTGAAAAATCCATTCCTGAAAATCTTCTTGTGTGTATGCCATGTTTTTATCTCCTACTTCTATCAAAGTTTAAGATTCTTAGATTGATTCTATTATAAAGTAAAACTGGCAATAAAGGAAATATAAATATAGTTTAAATTCCACTAAAAAACTTAGAAGTAAAAATTCTACTTCCAAGTTTTTAATCAATTATTTAAAATCATCTACTCAAATAGTTGATAGTAATCTGAAATCTTCATCTTGGCTTTTTCATCCTTGTTTAAATCTTGGATGATTCGTCCTTCCTTCATAACAATGAGACGATTTCCATACTTGAGAGCATCTTCCATATGGTGGGTAATCATCAGAGCAGTCAGATGGTCCTTACTGACAAAGTCATCTGTCAATTCCATCAAGGCTACACTTGTTTTAGGGTCAAGCGCTGCCGTATGTTCATCCAACAAAAGAAGTTCAGGACGTTTCAAGGTCGCCATCAAGAGGCTCAAGGCCTGTCTTTGTCCACCTGACAAGAATTCAATCGGTGTATCCAAGTGTTTTTCTAGACCATTTCCGACTTTCTCAATGGTTGCTTGAAATTCTTCCTTGTAAGCTGAGAGTCTTCTCGGAAAAAGTCCACGTTTTTCACCACGAAACTTAGCAATTAAGAGATTTTCTGCAACCGTCATACGAGGGGCAGTTCCCATCTTTGGATCCTGAAAGACACGAGAAAGGTACTTGGCACGTTTTTCAGGGCTAAAATGAGTCACATCCTCACCCATAATACGGATAGTCCCACTAGTCAGGGGCAAAGTTCCTGCAATGCTATTAAAGAGTGTTGATTTTCCTGCACCATTTCCACCCAAGATTGTGATGAAGTCGTGTTCATAAATATCAAGAGAAACATCGTTTAGGATAATTTTTTCCTCGTCAAAGCCATTTTTAACAATTTTTGTGGCATTTTTTAATTCTACAATCGCTGTCATTTGCTTAACTTGACTCCTTTCAAGTATTTATCCTTAAGTGTTGGAATGACTAGACAAGTTGCTAGGATAAGAGCACTATATAGTCGAAGGTAGCTTGTGTTAAAGCCGAGAGCAATGACTCCCCATACCAAGAATTGGTAGCTAATAGAACCAACAACAATAGTAACCAGGCGTTCTGCTAATGTAAGGCTCTTAAAGATTACTTCACCGATAATTAAGCTTGCAAGACCAACTACGATAACCCCGATACCACGAGAAACATCTGCATATCCTTCTTGTTGAGCGATAAGAGCACCAGCAAGTGCAATCACGCCATTTGACAAGACCAAGCCCATAAGTTCCATACGTCCAGTATTGATACCAAAACTACGAGCCATATCTGGATTATCTCCTGTTGCGATATAAGCTTGTCCCAATTTAGTATCTAGGAAGAAAAGCATCAGAAGGATAACTAAAGTCACAAAAATCAAACCTGTAAATAATTGATTAACCTCAGATGAGAAAGGAAGAACGTCCTGGATTTGTTTAGTTCCTAAGAGCCCAAGGTTTGCCCGTCCCATAATCATGAGCATGATAGAATGGCAAGAAGTCATCACCAAAATACCAGACAAGAGTGTTGGAATCTTTCCTTTCGTGTAAAGAAGACCAGTCGCTAAACCTGCAAGACAGCCTGCTCCAACAGCTACTAAGGTAGCAAGAAATGGATTGACACCTTGTGTAATTAGAGTTACTGCTACCGCTCCTCCAAGCGGGAAGGAACCCTCGGTTGTCATATCTGGGAAGTTCAGGATTCGAAAGGTCATAAAGATTCCCAAACCTAGAATAGCCCAGACAAATCCTTGTGAAATAATCGATACTATCATGTTACATTCATTTCCTTCTTTTAAAAATTGGAGGAGATGTCTCCAACTCCTCCTTCATTCTTATTCGATTACTTGACCAGCTTCTTTAAGAACTGATTCTGGAATCGTGATTCCAAGTTCTTGAGCTAGTTTTTTGTTGATAACTGATTTACCAGTTGAGAAGACATTAACTGGTGTATCTGCAGGTTTTTCCCCCTTCAAGACTTTAGCGATCATCTTACCAGTAGCCACACCAAGATCGTGTTGATCCACAACGACTGATGCCAAACCACCCGCTTCTACCATGGCAGTCGCACTTGGGTAGATTGGTTTTTTAGCTGTTTGGTTGCTTGATACTACAGTTGAGAATGCTGATGCGATTGTGTTGTCAATTGGAACCCAGATTGCATCTACTTTACCAGTCATAACGTTTACTGTAGAAGCAATTTCGTTAGTTGAAGGAACTGCAAAAGTCTCTACTTTCAAACCAGCTTTTTCAGCGTAAGCTTTGAACTCTTCAACTTGTGATTTAGAGTTATCTTCACTACTTGAGTAAAGAGCTCCAACTGTCTTGACATCAGGAGTCAATGTTTTAATCAATTCAACCTGTTGTTCAGCAGGGTTATGGTCAGATACCCCTGTGATGTTTCCACCTGGTTTTTCCAAGTTTTGTACAAGGTTAGCTCCAACTGGGTCTGTAATAGCTGCCATGATAACAGGAAGGTCTTTTGTTGCACTTGCTAGACCCTGAGCTGCAGGTGTCGCAATTCCGACAACAACATCATTTCCATTTGACACCAATTGTTTACTCATTGTGGCAACCTTACTTTGGTCACCTTCTGAATTCATAAAGTCGATTTTAACTTGATCGCCTTTATAGCCTTCTTCAGCAAGTCCATCTTGGATACCTTGGTAAATCAAGTCAAGCGATGGGTGACTGACGAACTGTAGAACACCAACCTTAGCAGTTTTGTTAGCTGTCTCGGTTTTAGTATCTTGTTTCGTTAAGTTAGAGTAGACCAAGCTTCCTCCAACTACAAGCGCTAGTGCTGCAATAATACCAATTAAACGTTTATTCATATCTATTTCTCCTTATTTCACTTAAACTTAGTAATGTTCATGTCACTTTCAATATAACTTTACCAAGCGTCGCCATCGTTTGATTTCCATCATTTTTTCCTCCCCATAGAAAAAGTCCTCACACAAAAAACTTGTGTGAGGACGTCGATGCGCGGTGCCACCTCAATTATAGGAATTATTCCTATCGCTCTTACTCGCTTCACGAGTTGCACTATAAGGTGTGCTCACCGAATTCTTATGATTTCAAATTCTTAATAACATCCAGCCCAATTTCATCATCTTCTTCTATCTGTTTCCACCAACCACAGACTCGCTAAAAAAATTCGATGATTACTTTCTGAATGCTTAAATTATATCATTTTACTAAAACTTGTCAAGGATTTTCATGAATTATTTTAAAAAATTATGAAAATTCCTACGGTTTTTGGAAAATCTTACCTGAATTAACCTGAATTACGTAATCCTGTAGCAATTCCGTTAATAGTTGTATGAATCAATCTTTCTTCATCTGAAGAAAGCTCGCCACGACGTTGACGCTTAATCAACTCTAACTGAATATAGTTAAGAACATTGAAATAAGGCATGCGGTAGTTCAAACTGTCTTTCAAGTAAGTATTTTCTGCCAAAAGTTCATCATAGCCTTCGATGGCCAAGATAACGTTCTTAGTCAATTGCCATTCATCCAAAATAGTATAGTAGATTGCTTGCACTTCTTCACTTTCACAAAGTTTAGCATATTCAAAAGCAATATTCATATTTGATTTTGATAGAACCATATCAACGTTTGATAGGAGTGACTGGAAGAAGGGCCAATTTTGATACATGTCACGAAGGTATTCAATATTTTTTGGATCTTGATCAATAAATTCCTTGAAGCTTGAACCAACACCATACCAACCTGGGAACATGACACGACTTTGTGACCATGAGAATACCCAAGGAATGGCACGTAGACCACCAATTTCAGTGATTGTTTTACGTGCTGCTGGACGAGAACCAATATTAAAGCTTGAGATATTCTTAATTGGACTAGATTCAAAGAAATAATCATAGAAATGGTCATTTCCAAATACTAGTTCACGATAGATATCATAGCTACGACTGACTACTTGGTCCATGATTGCCTCATAGCGATTTGATGTATTAGTATCGCTCTTCTTCTGTGTAATCATACGGTTGATAGCCGCTGATACCAACATTTCCAAGTTATAGTAGGCTGCATCCTTGTTTCCGTATTTATTTCCGATGACTTCACCTTGTTCAGTTAATCGAATACGGTCCTTGATTGATTTGAGTGGTTGAGAAGCAATGGCGTCATAAGTAGGGCCACCACCACGACCAACAGTACCACCACGACCGTGGAAGAAGGTTACTTTGACTCCAAATTCATCACCGATAGCGGTTAATTGTTGTTGAGCTTTGTATAGAGTCCAACAAGATGATAGATAACCGCCATCCTTGTTACTATCTGAGTAACCTAGCATGATTTCTTGATAATTATCTTTTGAAGCAATCCACTTCTTAGCAAGCGGTAAAGAGAAATACTTTCTCATAGTCTCTTCGGAATGATCCAAATCTTCAATCGTCTCAAAGAGAGGCACGATTTGTACACGTGCTTTTTCAGCATCCACAAGACCGACTTCTTTCAGCATAATCGCCAATTCTAACATATCAGACACGCTGGTTGCATGAGAAATAATCGTTTGACGAATGACATCTTCACCCAAACGGTCTTTTAATTCACGGGCAGTTTGGAAAATAGCTAACTCTTTTTCGAGTAGTTCAGACTTCTCAGCATAAGTCGCTGACAAGATTCGAGGGTCTTCTAATAGTTCATGTAAAAGCAACTCGCACTTCTCATCTTCTGAAAGATCGCTATAATGGTCATTAATTCCAGCAGATGCTAACAATTCAGCAACACAGGCTTCATGAACACTTGAGTCTTGGCGCATATCGATAGATGCCAAGAAGAAACCAAAGACTTCAACAGCCTCCAAAAGCTCGGCAAACTCTCCTGTAAGCAAAGCTTCTGCCTTATTTTCAAGCAATGAATCTTTAATGATAGCTAAGTCTTGTTTAAATTCTTCAATTGTTTCGTAGTAAGGAGGACGCTCATCTGCCAAATCTTGGATAGCTCCTGAGATTCGATTACTGATATAGTCAGTTACCTCTCCTTGTTGATGTCCTTGAGCACCAAAAAGTCGCTCAATATGATGACGTTCATCTGCTGATGAGCCGACAAGAGCCCACTCTTTCAAATTTAAGAGAGTTTGAATTAATTTTGATTGAATAAAGTGAAAAGCCCGACGATAAGGTTCTTTCTCGCGGAAAACAGATGTATCACTAGATTGAGCAGCCATTTCTTCAACAGTCTTGCTTGTCTTAGATAAATTAGTAGAAAGAGAGAAAGTACGGTAAAGACTAGAAATCTTGCTGATGTAGTAGTTGAAGATGACTTCACTTTGAATGGTTGCAGAACGCATGAGTGTCTCAGCAGTTACAAATGGATTGCCGTCACGGTCTCCACCAATCCACATTCCCATGGTGATAGGTTTTGCTTGTTTTAGGTCAATTCCCTGCTCTTTTGCAAGACGCTTATACTCTAACATTAGATTTGGTACAGCTTGTAGGAAAGAACTATTGTAATATTCCATCACGTTTGTGATTTCATTCGTTACTTTTAGTTTCTTCTCACGAATCATATCCGTCTGCATGATAATCTCAATGTAGCGACGAAGATCATTGTGCCATTTTTCTTTGTTAATAAGCCCCATTTTCACGTCACGGTATTTACGCAAGAGAGTATGGATATGATTAGTCAAGTCCAGCATACTCTTACGTTGAACCTGAGTTGGATGGGCTGTTAATACTGGCACCACGTTCAGATGTTCAAGAATTTCAGCCGCATTTTCTTTTTCAGCAACCATTTCAATGGTTGTTGACAATTTACCAAGATAATCTTGATCAATATTGTTTAGATGGTTAATCTCATAAGCTAAGTCTACGTCTTCGGAGATGTTAATCAAAAGTGGTAAAATAGAGAAATATCTAGAGATGTAGACCATTTCATCATTTGAAAGGCTTCTCACTACCTTATCTAGTCCTTGATAGTCTAGATTTGATGATAGCTTCTTCAACTGCATAATCTTATCAAAAGTCTCAGCAGGAAGCATATTTTTCGTGATATCTTCAAGTAAATCTGTCAAGATTTGAACTTCTTCTTGGACTACAGTTTTGTTTCTGTTATTTTCTAGTTTTTGAAGAGACATATTTTTCTCCTTGTCACATTTTCTTAGAGCTGTGCTTCATATTCGCGGTAGAGTTTTGCACGCTTTTCACTGGCATCGATATTTAACACAAAGGCGATAGCTACTGATAGAACCAGGAGACTATTCCCCCCTTGTGAAAGGAATGGGAAGGTTACACCCGTTGAAGGGATCAATCCTGAAATCCCTCCAATATTAACGAATACCTGAATTAAAATCATTCCACCAATACCGATTGCTACCATAGAGTTGAACGGATTTTTTGCTCGTACTCCCACTAAAATAATACGAAGAATTAGGAAGAATAATAGAGCTAAAATAAGACTGGCACCAACAAATCCAAACTCTTCAATTACAATAGAGAAAACAAAGTCCGTGTGTGCCTCAGGTAGATAGCCTCGTTTTTCGATAGAGTTTCCTAATCCTAGCCCAAACCATCCTCCATTTACCATAGCATAGTATGAATTTGCCAACTGGTGTCCTGCACCAGCGACATCATCAAATGGATTAAAGAAAGCACTGAATCGTTTAGCTACGTATCCAAATACTGGAATCTTAGAAAACTTATCAACACCAATAAACTTAATGGTTGTTAGAGAAACAAAGGATAAACTGGTCAATACTCCAAGAATAGTTGCAAACCATCGGTGAGCTATCCCACTAATTGAGTACATCAACAATGCTACCAAAAAGAGAATTGTAGCATTTCCAAGGTCAGGGAAAATAGCCAAACTACCAATCATGACTAGAAGTACAAAGCGCCAATCGTTAAACGCTCTAGGAAACCATTGGTTTTGAGTTAAAACTTGGAAATCATAAACGGCAATTTCTTCTTGTTGTTTTGAAAAACGTTGAGCCAAGTACCAAATGATGATAATTTTCAAGTATTCCGCAGGCTGAACAGTAATAGGTCCTACTTTGATCCAACCGTAAGCACCATTGATGGGAATCCCAATCAAACGAGCTAAAGCTAGTAACACTAACTCAGAAAACATAACGATAAATAACAAACGTTCGTTTCGAAGAAAACCAAGTTTCAGCTTATAGATTACTGCAATAAGCAACAAACTAACGATCCAAAACAAGCCCTGATTTCGAACTAATTGAAAGGCGCTCTTACCCTCCTGAATCAAGGATGCACTCGTTGTCGAATATACCACTATCAATCCCAGAACGGATAAGAGAATATAGGGCACCAAAATGGAATAATTCAACAGGTGCCTTTTACTAATTTTCATATTTCACCATCTACTAAATTTTTAATTTTCTATTCATTCTAGTTTTACAAGCTATTATACCATTTTTTAAACTAGAAAAAAACTCTTATCCGTTAAAGCCTAGAATTTGTACTTGGAGAATTCACAAATCATTTATCTACATTTTCAACTTTTAGTTAAGAAAGCTTCAAAAAACTCTACCTTTCAAGAGTAGAAAGATAGAGTTTTCATCTTTAGTTTGAAGATGTTGTTGTCGTTTCAGTTGCTGCTGATGTAGTTGTCGTTTCAGTTGTTGTATCACTTTGGATGTACTGAGTAAAGACATTTTGGAAGGCCTGATCTTTAACCTTGATATTTGCCGCCTGCAACTCTTTACTAATTACACCTTGAACAAAAGTAGCATCATTTTGTTTTTGAGTCAGGATAACTGTCTTCAATTTTTCTTTATAATCTTCCCAGTTAGAAGATTTTTCTGTTTTCTTAGTCAATTTAACAATATAGAAGCTGTTTGAATACGCTTGTGTACCTGGAGCTGTAATCACATCTGAGATTCCATCAACGTTAAGGGCAAAGGCTGCTTTTTTAACAACGTCTGGCAATTCTGTTGATGCAGAGTCGAAGGTGATTTCACCACCATTTGCTTTTGTCTTTTCGTCAGTTGAATTATCTTTAGCCAATTGTGCGAAGTCGGCTCCAGATTCTTTAGCTTTAGCAAGAACTTCTTTAGCCTTATCTTCACTGTCAAGTTTAATAATTTGCGCAGTTACTTCTGGTGTGTACTCATCGTAAGCTTTTTTGTAGTTCTCATCTGTCAATTCAGCTTCTGCAGCTTTCTTAACAGCATACTCAACCAATTTACTTGTACGAATTTGAGCCTTACGACTTTCAGCTGTCATACCAGCACGAGAAAGAACGATTTGATAGCTATCACCATATTTCTTCTGTTCTTCTGCTACAGCTTCTTCAACTTCTTTATCACTTACTTCAGATCCATATTGTTTTTCAAAAACTTTTTGAATAGTCATGTTAAGTAATACCTGTTGAGCAGTTGGGTTGTTTTTCACTTCTTCATAAAATTGGTGCTCAGTGATGACATCACCCTTCATACTGATGAGGTCAGCTCCTTGAGAACTATTTGAACAAGCAGCCAAAGTAGCTACTGATAACAAAGTGATGGCACCAGCCAATAATTTTTTCTTCATGTTTACTCCTTTTTATCACTAGATAAATGTTTACCTTATCTATTTTACTAAATTGTCTTAAAAATATCTGAAACTAATCAACATCAGGCAGTTCTACTTCTGCTTGATTCTTTCTTAGCATCAATATTCCATCTCCAAGAGGAACCAAAGTAGCGGTTAATCCTGGATTGTCCAAAGTCGCATCAAAGAGTCGTTGCAAGCCCCGATAAATCGTCCGTTGTCCACGTCGGACTTCCATAATATCCTTAGCAATATCTCCACCTTGGAAAATATCATCCAAGACAACTACTCCACCAACCTCAAGGTGTTTGAGTATTTCTGGTAGAAAGATGATGTATTTGGACTTAGCAGAATCCATAAAAACAAAATCATAGGTCTCTGTCAATATTGACAAAACGTCTACCGCATCGCCTTCCAAAAGAGTGATTTGTTGGCGATTATCAAACTTGGCGAAATTTTCCTTGGCAAAACCAATCATTTCAGGATTTCTGTCAATGGTTGTTATTTTTGCATTTGGAGCATGATTTGCCATTAAAAGAGCTGAAAATCCAATTGCCGTTCCAATTTCTAAAATATTCTTTGGTTGAATTGTTTCCATTAGGAAACGGAAATAAGCGACTGTTTCATGAGGAATGATAGGAATATTCTCCTTGCGAGCAAAGTTTTCTAGTTCTTTTAAAGAACCAGTCACCTGCTCTTGTCTGTGGCGCATAAATTCCACAATCTCATCCTTAACAACAGGCCGTCGCATGTTATGGTTAGCATTTTTACTGTATGACTCAACCATTTTATGCTAATCCTAATTTTTCAACAAGGGCTTCGAACTCATCCAAACGGCGTTCAAAGACTGCAAAGGCATCATTAAGATAGTCTTCTTTTTCCATATCAACACCAGCTTTTCGCATGATATTTAGAGGATAGTCTGACTTCCCAGCCTTGAGGTAATCAATATAACGGTTACGATCATCTTGACTACCGTGAACAATCTTTTCAGCCAAGGCTGAAGCTGCTGCAAAGCCTGTTGAATATTGATATACATAGTAATTATAGTAGAAATGAGGGATACGAGCCCACTCGTACTGAATTTGAGGATTGTCTTCCTTGCTTAAGCCATAATATTCTTGGTTCAAGTCAGCATAGAGATTGTTTAAGAACTCGCTTGTCAAGACTTCACCATTTTGATCGGCTTGGTGAATAGCATGTTCAAATTCAGCAAATTGAGTTTGGCGGAACACTGTTCCACGGAAACCATCCAAGAAGTTGTTTAGAATAGCGAAGCGTGTTGCGTCATCTTGAACTTCTTGCAATAATTTTTCAGTTAGGATATTTTCATTGGTTGTTGAAGCAATTTCTGCCAAGAAGATTGAGTAATCTCCGTATACATAAGGTTGAGTTTCACGCGTGTAGCTTGAATGCATACTATGACCTGTCTCATGTACAAGAGTAAAGAGATTATCTAGGTTATCTTGCCAGTTAAGGAGCATAAAGGCGTTAGTATCGTAGGAACCACCTGAATATGCACCTGAACGTTTGCCTTGGTTTTCATACACATCAATCCAACGTTCGCTAAAAGCGCGTTTAACACGACTCAAGTAATCCTCGCCAAGAACAGCCAAAGCTTCCTCTGCCTTCTTCAAGGCTTTCTCATACGTAAAGCTATATTCTACTGAAGACAGTGGTGTATAGACATCGTACATTTTAAGGTCTTGAATACCCAAGATTTTTGAACGAAGTGAGAGATAACGATGCAATAATGGCAAATGCTTACGAACAGCAGACACTAAGTTGTCATAGACACTTTCTGGAACAAAGTTGGCCGCAAGAGCTGCTTCACGCGCACTCTTGTAGTTCCGAACTTTTGCACGGTAGTTTTGTACTTTTACATTTGTCTGCAATGTTTTAGCGTAGGTATGTTGATATTGCTCATAGGTAGAGTATAGTGCTTCATATGCACCATGACGAACTTCACGATTCTTAGATTCTACTAAGCGCATATAGACACCATGTGACAACTGTACCTCGTTACCATCTTCATCTTTAACAAATGGAAAGACGATATCTGCATTATCTAAGATAGCAAAGGTTTCACTAGCTGCACCAAAGATTTCACCAGCACCTGCTAACAACTCTTCTTCACGTTGTGAAAGGACATGTTCCTTATTTTGCAATAGTTTATCAAAGAAGTGTTTATAAGTCTGGAGTTTTGGTTCTTCTGCTAGAAAGTTTCGATACTGGTCTTCTGTGATTGCCATAAATTCAGGCTCATAGAAAGAGAAGACTTGATCAAGTTGACTATAAAGAGTCATGGCTTTTGCATAGTATTCTTGATATTTAGCAACTCGTGTATCTTGGTCGTTTTTCATATGTGCATAGACATAGAGTTTTTCAAGACGACGACTCAAGTCCAGATAACGCTCTGTAATATCAAGAAGACTTTCTGCACTATCCAAGAGATGTCCTTCAAGACTAGCTGCTTGTTTTGTATCTTCCGTTAAAAGGGCGAGTTCTTCTTCCCATTTTTGGTCTTTTTCAAAGATCGTTGATAGATCCCATGTATCTTTTTCATTGATTTCATTTCGTTGTAATACCATAAGTTTCCTCCATCCTTTCTATTTTACCATATTTTTCGAGAAATACTGCTGATAAAAGGCAGGTGGATAGAGCTTTTGTTGCTGATTTTGTGGATTCAGTTCATAATAAGCCTGAAAGTTGCGGTAATAATCATATAGATTTTGACTTATCTGACAAAAATGACCAGATTCTATCGGCCTTACTTGGGGATACCAGTCCTGAGTCTTCAAATTTAATAGGTTCTCTCCTCTCAAGTAAGCTTGGGCTTGTTGCTTCATCCAATAGGGGTTTTGATAATAGAGTTGTTTTTGAATGTAACGACAAATATTCTTGTCCTGTTCGACAGAAAAAGCAGTTAGCTCTTGCTGCTGGTAGGGACTACGTAAAATTTCTAGGAGATTTCCTTTGCCGTAAGAAAATTCCTTGAGCTGATAATGGAGTTTCCCTTTCAAATCTTGGTGAAGGAGGTACTTGAGCCTCAAAACTTGTCTTTTATGGTCTAACTCCCAAAGATAAAATCCCATATTATTACTAAAATAAAGAAAATTTCTTTGAAGTTTAGTTAGTCGCTCTTTTAGCCAGAGCTTTTCTCCCAGTAGCCAAAGAACTTGAATTCCCAGACTTCGATAACCATTACTTCTCTCCCGTAAAAGTTCACAAGAAATAGGACTACACTGAACTTCCAGTGCTAATTGCTTATTGATAAAGATATCTGCGATTTGCTTAAGTTCAGGAATCGGATATTCCATTTCTACTTCAGCATCTTTCTTAGCCCAATTTAAAAGTGCCACCTTATTTTCCAAATGTTCTGGTCCTTCATTCTCATGATAAAAATCACAACTTTTTAAACTTTCATGCGCAAAATGAGTTCTTACATTTTTTCCTTTTTTCAAGCGAACACTCGTTCCGCAAGCTGGACAATAATAAGCTTGTTTCTTTACTTCATTCTCTAACGCGTTGATTAAATGACCTTTTTTATCTCTAGCTAAAAACATATATCCCCCTTTTCTACTTTATTCGAAAAGGATAAGAAAAGAGAGTGGGACAGAAATCGGTAATTTGCTAGAATTCGATTTCGTCGTCCCACCTCCGCACAGTTGAGTAGGGCTGTAAAAGCTGATGAAAGCAGCGTAGTAGAGCCCACTCAACCACTGCGTCTTGCTCGACAATCCAAAGACAATTGAGAGTCTAGAACTATTATCCCAGACTCTTCTTCACAATAACATCTAGTATCATTTACGTTTGTTCTTCATATATTTCCGTAACATGGGAATAAGATTCTGTATTTGATCCTGCTTTATCACCATTACACCATATTCCTGACAACGATGACTGTAAACGGGGTTAATCTTGCCTGAGCAAACAATTATTTTCAAACAATTATCACCTGCAAAATGATTGGCATAAACTTCAAGTTCGTTAATAGCTTCAACTGCTAGATCCGTCATTTTACAAGAAATGAAAACTACAGAGTGACCTTTACGAAGAATAACATCAATCTCATTTTGAACATTGTCAGCCTCAGGAAAAATCCCATTCCAGTCAATTTCAGTACCAATCATACATTCATCAAAATACTCCGACTCGAGGGCTAGTAAATAGATATACAATTCTAAAATATGCCCTTTAGTTCGACATAGCAGATGTGCTTCTGGTGTTGGGAATGTATAAGTGACAGTATCTGTTGTTTCCTCTTCTACTTTCAATAAATTAGCTTTTGTGAACAAAGGAATCAAGCTACTGGGGTAAGAATAAATCTTTCCATTACTCTCCAAAACTTTTGCTGTTTCAGCATGAAAATCAGTTGTTTTTGCCAGTGCAAAGAATTGGGTAATCTGATACCATTTTTCAGGATTTTCAATAGCATTTTTTGCCAATTTTTTAATAGCTAGCACTTGCTTATTAGAATACTGAGGTCTTCTTGATTTAAGAACTTTTCCACCACGTAAAGCTATCAATTGTTCAATGGATAAACTAGGAATATCTAACTTTTTATCATAAATCTTGCCCCTTTTCCAGGTATACTGCTTTCCTTGTTCAACATCCATAGCAATAATCGAAATACCTTTCTCCAAACCAAACTGATATAGAACTATTGCTAATAGGTTATCTCCGCCAAAAACATCGATGGTAACTGTCTCAAAATCATTGATAAATACGTCTAATTCCTGGCAGGTTTTTTCTAGGTTAAATTGTCGAAAATGTACTTGTTTTAAGTGAGGAACCTGTTCCATTAGAAAATGCTTCAAGGATAGCTTTTCTTCCTCAGCAATTTTTCTTGTAGAAAGGTATAAAATCTCATCACAATCACTGACAAAAGCCTGGTAGACATTTTTCTCAATGGTATGACGGTCGTACAGTTCAATTAAAAGACTAGTCATCCTAAGACCTCCTCTACAAAAAAGTCTGAAAGAATAGTGGTCGATTAGAATCGTTTTAAAACTATCACAATTCTGTTTCATTTCATCGACTTCTCCTACTTCTAGTATAGCATAAATTGAGAATTCCCTTTCTTATTAGGGTAATAAATAAGGAATAGAAAACGACTGCTCTCTATTCCTTTTTTTCATTTATTTTACTTTTTTAGCCAACATAGTCGCAAAGCGTAGTTGAATACGATTGCCATTCTCATCACGACGATGGAGATGGCCGGGATTTTCATTGTACTTGATCAATTCCCAGTCCTTGTAATAATTTGCCAACTCACCCTCTTTGAAGGTAAATGGGAAATTAACTGAACATGGATAATCTTCTGTATCCATGGCACACACAATCAAATTGTAACCCCCAATTGAGGTTTGCTCCTGCATGTTTTGGATAATAGCCGGAATACGATCTGCTTGTAAAAACATGAGCACAACTGTCGATACGATAAAATCGTAAGTTTGTCCGATGCTTGCTGAATTGATATCATAGATACCGACAGGCATTTCTAAATCTTCTTGCTCCACAATGCTTTGCAAGATTTCAAGAGATAGCTCATTTTGATCTACAGCTGTGACATCAAATCCATGTTGAGCTAGAAAGAGTGCATTTCTTCCTTGACCACATCCTAGGTCTAGTGCCTTACATGGTTTTACTGTATCCATAGCTTCTAAAACTTCCGAATGAACTGGATTAGTATTGTATTTCTTGGGGAAATAATCCTCTGCTTTACAATAAAATTCCAAGTACCATTCCACATCGTCTGTTGCGGCCTCTACTCGGTGCCAGGCTTGAGGTTGTGCCATAGGATTATCAGCACCTGCTTCAAAAAAGTGCTCGGCTAAAACTTCCCCGTCTTCAGTCAACTCAATAAACTTTAGAGTCCCTTTTAATACGGTAATCTTGCCCCAGGTTCCGACCTTAGTATTGTGTTTCCTTTGAACAGCCTCTGGCATGGTGTCTTTATTCCAGACAGGCATACGTTTGTAGGCAACTAGTTTTTCCATATTCTTCACTCTTTCTATCGGTGGTTAACAGCTTTCATCACACGCGCAATATCACGATCTTGCTCACGGCGTTTAATGGACTCCCGTTTATCATAATCGTGTTTCCCTTTTGCAAGTCCTAAAAGTAACTTGGCATAACCATCTTTTATATAGACTTTAAGGGGAACCAGCGTCATCCCTGTCCCTTTAGTTTCTTGCTCTAATTTCTGGATTTGTTTTTTATGAAGGAGGAGTTTACGACGACGTTCTGGTTCTTGATTCCAGATATTGCCCTCTTCATAAGGAGCGATATGAACATTGCTCAGCCAAACTTCCCCATTTTTCACTTGAGCAAAACCATCTTTCAGATTGATACGAGCTGCTCGAACACTCTTAATTTCAGTTCCTGTCAGGACCATTCCAGCTTCTAGCGTATCTACGATTGTATAATCGTGATGCGCCTTTTTATTTTGCGCGACGACCTTTCCCTCGCCCTTTGCCATGCTTAGCTCCTTTCTTTGCTACTTCCTTATAAAAAGGTTTCTTGCTCTTTTTCTTCTTATCTTTTGGAGAGTGCTTGCGATTATCACCTAAACGACCAGCTTTTCTCTTGTCTTCTTTCTTATCGGAACGACGGCTTCTATCCTTACGGCCGGACTGTTTTAATCCTTTCTCAATGACATCAAATTCGCTTGGAATAAAGGAGAAATCGATCTCGCCAGTCATCTTATCGGCTCTTTCGACACGAATACGGATCTGCTGTCCAACTCGGAAAGTAATTCCTGATTTCTCCCCACGGAGGGTTAAATCGCGTTCATTAAAATGATAAAATTCAGGGAGATTTGTAATGTGAATCAAGCCTTCGACTGTATTTGGCAATTCAACAAAAAGACCAAATTTAACGATACTTGAAACAACTGCATCATACTCTTCGCCAACGTACTCTTCCATGTATTCAGCTTTTTTCATGGCTTCGACTTCACGTTCTGCCTCGATGGCACGGCGCTCACGGTTTGAAGACTGGGTAGCAATCTCTGGAATGACCTGTTCAAAATGATCTGCTACATCCATAGAACGTCCATAGTCACGAATCATCCGGTGAACAAGAAGGTCAGGATAACGACGAATTGGGCTTGTAAAGTGAGTGTAGTAGTCTGCAGCTAATCCATAGTGACCGTGATTATGCTCAGAATATCGAGCCTGCTGCATCGAACGCAAAAGCATCATGGACAATACATCCGCATATGGCTCGCCTTCAACAGCACTCATGATGTCTTGAAGGGCTTCCTGGCTTATCTCACTGGCAGTCCCATAGATTCGTAATCCAAAACTTGAAGCGTAATCAATAAACTTCTGAACTTTCTCAGCTTTAGGCTCCTCATGGATACGATAGATAAAAGGTAGGTCCAGCTTGCTGAAGTGCTCGGCAACTGTTTCGTTAGCAATCAACATAAAGGACTCAATCATACGTTCAGCGACACCACGATGACGAAGAACAATATCAACTGGCTTGCCTTTTTTATCAACTAAAATCTTAGCTTCATTGGTATCAAAATTTAAAGCACCACGCTTAATTCGCATACTTTCCAAAGTTTCATGGAGCTTAGCCATTAACTCGATACTAGGAACGATTTTCTTATAGTCTCGTCTCTTCTCCTCATCACCTGCTAGGATATCATTGACATCACTATAAGTCATACGAAAACTTGTCTTGATAACAGTCTGTGTAATCGTATAGTTACGAACACGACCATTTTTGTCAATTTCCATAATAGCAGATTGAGTCAAGCGGTCCACTTGAGGGTTAAGAGAACAGATTCCGTTTGAGAGGCGCTCTGGCAACATTGGAACTACACGGTCTGTCACATATACAGAGGTCGCACGATTGAGAGCTTCCTTGTCAAGAGCAGAACCCTCTGTCACATAGTAGGAGACATCGGCAATGTGAACACCTAGTTCGATATTTCCATTTTTCAATGGTTTGATATGAACAGCGTCATCCAAGTCCTTAGCGTCAGCTCCATCAATGGTAAAGGTAATTTCATCTCTTAAGTCCAGACGACCTTCCAGATCCTTCTCTGATGGTGCATCCGGAACACTCTCCGCTTCTTTGAGAACAGCCTCTGGAAACTCAGATACAATGTCCATTGACTCCAAGATCTCGAGGACATCAATCCCTGCATCTGTAGAATGTCCAACCACATCTAGGACACTAGCGACAAAGAAATCGTGTTTCTTACTTGGGTATTTATCGATAAAGACCTTGAGAACTTCTGTACCGTCTAATTGAATAGCTGGCTTCTTAACGTAGATTGGTTGACTTATCTTTTGATTTTTTGAACGGATGTAACCTGCATACTTGGGTTTTTCCTCATCAAGAACGATTTGACCAACAACCGTCGTCAAACTGTGTTCTAAAGTATCGATAATCTTCGCTTCAGCTGCAGTTCCTTTTTGGCGATCCGCAACCTTCTTGATTACAATTTCAACTGTATCGCCATCAATGGCATAGTTCACATCATTTTTCCCAACAAAAAGATCGTCTTCCTCGCCTTCGAGACTAACAAATCCGAAGCCATTTTTATGGGCATGAAAAGTTCCTTTAAGAGTAATCTCGTGTTTCTTCTTTTGGTCCAAGGTGAGACTACCATCTTCTTCAAAGCGAATTTGGTGTTTTCTCTCCATCAGGGACAAGGTTTTAATGAGCTCTCGAAAGTCCTTGGAACCATCCTTTCCAAGAGCTTGAGCCAAGTCATTGACAGTGACTCGTCCCTTTTCTTTTAAATATTCTTTTATTCTATCTTTCATGTTTTCTTTCTAGATTGTTAAATTTTTTTGGTGTAAATCCTTATTTCTTTAAAAAATAAAAATAGGCAAAGACCTAGTCTCGCCCATTATTTTCTTATCTACTTGATAATACCGTCAATGCTAAGGCAATGGCTAGCCAGAAAAAGACTAAGATTCCTGTCAAACGTTGCATTACGGCTTCAAAACCACGCGCTTTGCTACGTTCAAACAAATCACCTGAGCTGGCATCAAATACATTGCTAGATTGATTTTTAGTTGGTTGCATAAAAATTGCAATCACAATCACAACAGATAATACTAATAAAATGGTTAATAATAGGTTATACATATCAAACTCCTTAAAATCCCTATTATTCTACCATAATTTCTACTTAGATTCAAGATGTAGAGTCACTTTTCTTTCTTTGGGACAATACTTTAAGACTTCAATCTTATCTGGATGTGTTTTGGAGTTCTTACTGGTTAGATAATTCATGCTGCCACAAGAGGAGCATTTTAGATTAATTTTTACACGCACTAGATTTTTTGTATTTGATACTATTTCAATCTAAGATGATTTGAACAAACAATACCAAAATTCTCCTTCCTAACAATGTTGATTTATAGACACATTTCTTCAAACAACTGAACTACTTGAGCTATCAACTGTTCCTGATTCCCATTATTGTCTAGACTGTGACTAGCCAGACTAATTTTTCTTTCTAAAGGCCATTGAGAGTTTAAACGGGATTCAGCTGCTTCTTTTGAAATTTGGTCCCGTTTCATTAATCGCTCCAATTGAACATCACGATTTACATAGACTAGCCAAGTTTCGTCAAACCATGAAGCATAGTTCTGCTCAAAAAGTAGGGGGATATCCATGAAAAAGAGAGCTTCTGTCTGAGCAAACTGATTTCGTAATGCAGCTAACTCCTCACGAATAATCTCACCTTGGGTTCTCTTAGACCATTCCTGCTCTTCTGGATTTGAAAAAATAAGGCTAGCAAGTAAGGGGCGATTCAGTTCACCATTTTCAAGAAGGATTTTCTCCCCAAAATACTCCACTAAAACCTGATAGAGTTGTCCACCAGGTTTTTGTAGTTGGTGGACGACTGCATCCGCATCTACAACTTGAAACCCTTTTTGTCTTAATAATTCTGTGACAGTGGACTTACCTGACGCAATACCACCAGTGATTCCGATTATTTTTCCCATCACTTCCTCCTTTGACACTTAGGACAAAAGTGGGTTCCACGACCACCTAATTGAATTTTTTCGATGATGGTTTCACAACGCGAACAAGCTTGACCCGCCTTGTCGTATACTTGATGAAATTCCTGCATGGTGCCATCTTCTCCAAATGCATTGGTATAAGTGCGAATTGTTGAACCACCCTTTTCAACCGCCTGACCTAAAACATTGATTGTTTCATCATGTACTTTTCTAGCCTCTTGTGCTGTTAAACTATTAGAGGTTCTAGAAGGATGGACTTTCGCTCTCCAAAGAACTTCATCAACATAGATATTTCCCAATCCTGCAACCAAAGTCTGGTCGAGAAGATACGATTTGATTGGTTTTTTAGATTTTTTCAAGGCTAGTTTAAAACTCCCTAAATCAAAATCCTGCTCAGTCGGTTCCGGACCAAGTTTTTTTGAAATAAAGTAAGCTTCTAAAAGCTCAGGAGCAAGCAACTCCATAGTCCCAAACTTACGGACATCCTCATAGACTAAAGTCCCGCCATCCTTAAAATGAATCAACACATGAGCATGTTTGCGTTCTGGCACTTGGTCTGGATAATAAAAATACTTGCCTTCCATTCTCAAGTGAGAGATTAAAACTTTGTCGTCTAAATAGAAAAGTAAATACTTGCCACGACGTCCCATTGATTGAATGACTTGACCGGGCATTTCCTTCTGAAATTCATCCAAATCAGTTTTAATCATCTTGGGGTAACGAATGTCAATGTTTGAAATCTTCTTCCCCAGAATCAATTTATCCAGACCTCGCCGAACTGTTTCTACCTCAGGTAACTCAGGCATAGCTCCTCCTTCTCTAAAAACAAGAAGCAGGCTACTGCCCACCTCTTCTTAATATTCTTTTTCGTTGTAACCAAAATCGGCAAGATCTAATTTCTTATCGCGCCAATTTTTCTTAACCTTGACCCATGTTTCTAGGAAGACCTTGTCTCCTAGCATGAGTTCGATATCTTTACGAGCCATGGTTCCAATTTTCTTGAGCATGGCACCGCCTTTACCGATGACAATCCCTTTTTGGCTGTCACGCTCGACCATAATGGTTGCTCGGATATGAACCTTGTCAGTCTCTTCATCTCGTTTCATAGAATCAACCACTACTGCAACTGAGTGTGGAATTTCCTCACGCGTTAAGTGTAACACTTTTTCACGAATCATCTCTGATACTAGGAAACGTTCTGGGTGATCGGTGATTTGATCTGACGGGAAATATTGGAAACCTTCTTCTAAGTTTTCGCTCAAAATATCAATCAAACGCGAAACATTATTTCCTTGTAGAGCTGAAATCGGTACAATTTCCTTGAAGTCCATCTGATTACGGAAATCATCGATTTGAGCCAAAAGTTGGTCTGGGTGCACCTTGTCAATCTTGTTTACCACGAGAATGACTGGTACGTTAGCAGCCTTAAGACGTTCGATGATCATATCGTCACCCTTCCCTCGTGGCTCGTCTGCTGGGACCATGAATAGAACCGTATCGACTTCACGAAGAGTGCTATAGGCTGACTCTACCATGAAATCTCCAAGAGCTGTCTTAGGTTTGTGAATTCCCGGCGTATCGATAAAGACAATCTGTTCCTTATCGGTCGTGTAGATTCCCATAATCTTGTTGCGCGTTGTCTGCGCCTTGTCACTCATGATGGCAATTTTTTGCCCCATGACATGATTCAAAAAAGTTGACTTCCCAACATTGGGACGTCCTAAAATGGCTACAAAGCCTGATTTAAATGTCATAGTTACCTCTATAATGTTTAAAATAGCAAATCCCAAATCCTAGGGATGAAAATGATAAGTCCAGTCACTGCAGCAAATAAAGACACAACAAGAACTGCACCTGCAGCCATGTCTTTAGCCTTCTTTGCAAGCATATCGAAGTGATAATGGCTAGCCAAATCCACTACATTTTCAATAGCAGAATTTAAAATCTCAAAAGCAATTACTAAAAAAATGCTTAATAGGAGAAATAGCCATTCAATTCTGGAAACTTGAAAAACAATGCCTGCAAGTAGAACTAAGAGAGAAGTCACCGTATGCTTTCTCATATTACGCTCTTCTTTTATGGCAGTAAAAATACCTGTCAGGGCAAAATCTAAACTTGAAAGCAAGTCGCGATTCTTCCATTTTCGTTTATTGTCTTGTGAGTCCATAGGCTGTTAAAATTTCTTCTTGTAAACCGAACATCTCCGCTTCTTCTTCCGGAGTGTAGTGATCATAACCGTTTATGTGTAAAAAACCGTGCACAGCTAAAAAGCCCATTTCACGTTCAAAACTATGACCGTACTCTTCAGCTTGCTCATGCGCTTTATCAATTGAAATGAATAACTCGCCGATATAAGAATCAAATTCTGACATCATTTCTGCTAAGTCAGGATCTTCTGCCAAATCCTCTTCGTCAAAGGTAATCTCTAATTCAGGTTTGTATTCAAGACTAATAACGTCTGTTGGACGGTCAGTATCACGAAACTCTAAATTGAGTTCATGACTGCGTTCATTGGTCACAAAAGTGACTGCCATCTCCTTGTCTTCTTTTCCAATTTTTTTAGCAGCAAATTCCAAAATTTCTTGTGTTTGCTTTAAAATTTCTTCAGAAACCTGACCAGTTTCATCTACCATTTCAATATACATGTGCTTCTCGATTCTCTTTACTTGGCTTTATTATACCATATTTCTATGATTTTATTCTACCTTTTTGATATAATACTATGGAATACATTCATAAGGAGAGAACCATGTCATTTGATGGATTTTTTTTACACCACATGGTTGAGGAATTGCGAGCTGAATTACTAAACGGTCGCATTCAAAAAATTAATCAACCCTTTGACCAAGAATTGGTCTTACAAATCCGTAGCAATCGCCAAAGTCATCGTCTGCTCCTTTCTGCTCACCCTGTTTTCGGACGCATCCAGTTAACAGAAACGACCTTTGAAAACCCTGCTCAACCTTCTACCTTTATCATGGTTTTGAGGAAATATTTACAGGGTGCTGTTATCGAGTCTATCGAGCAGATTGAAAACGATCGAATCGTTGAAATCACTGTTTCTAACAAGAATGAGATTGGAGACAATATCCAAGCCACCCTCATCATTGAGATTATGGGTAAACATAGTAATATTCTCCTTGTAGATAAGTCTAGCAATAAAGTTCTTGAGGTTATCAAACACATTGGTTTCTCTCAAAATAGTTACCGTACACTCCTACCTGGTGCAACGTACTTAGCACCACCAAGTACGGAGGCTCTCAATCCTTTTACCATCAAGGATGAAAAACTTTTTGAAATCCTACAAACACAGGAATTGACAGCTAAAAATCTTCAAGTTCTCTTTCAAGGTTTAGGCCGTGATACGGCATTTGAATTAGAAAATTTATTAACTATTGAAAGACTTTCCAATTTCCGTAACTTTTTTAATCAAGAAACAAATCCATGCTTAACTGATAAGTCTTTTTCTTGTGTCCCTTTTTCAACTAAAATTGAAGGACATTTTTCAAGCTTATCTCAACTTCTTGATGTTTTTTACAAAGATAAGGCAGAACGTGATCGTGTCAAACAACAGGCTAGTGAACTCATTCGTCGTGTTGAAAATGAACTACAAAAAAATCGTCAAAAGCTTAAGAAGCAAGAAAAAGAACTTCAGGCTACTGAAAACGCTGAGGAATTCCGACAAAAAGGTGAATTACTAACGACTTTCCTTCATCAAGTTCCAAATGACCAAGACCAAGTCGTCTTAGATAACTACTACACCAATCAGCCAATTATAATCGCACTTGATAAGGCTTTAACACCAAATCAAAATGCTCAAAAATACTTCAAACGTTATCAAAAGTTAAAAGAGGCTGTTAAATATCTGACTGAATTAATCGAAGAAACAAAATCTACTATTCTTTATCTGGAAAGTGTAGAGACCGTTCTTAGCCAAGCTGGTTTAGATGAAATTGCTGAAATTCGTGAAGAATTAATTCAAACTGGTTTTATTAGAAGACGCCAACGCGAAAAAATTCAAAAGCGTAAAAAGCCAGAGAAATATCTGGCTAGTGATGGTAAAACCATTATTCTCGTTGGACGAAACAATCTTCAAAACGAGGAATTAACCTTTAAAATTGCACGCAAAGAGGAACTTTGGTTCCATGCTAAGGATATCCCAGGAAGCCACGTGGTCATCTCAGGAAACCTCAATCCTTCTGACGAAGTCAAGACGGATGCTGCAGAACTCGCAGCCTACTTTTCGAAAGGACGTCTTTCTAATCTCGTTCAAGTGGATATGATTGAGGTTAAAAAACTCAATAAACCGACTGGTGGAAAACCTGGTTTTGTTACCTATACCGGTCAAAAAACACTTCGTGTTACACCTGATTCCGAGAAAATTGAATCCATGAAGTTGTAATATCAGTCTTATTTTAAAAATATTATTACTTCACTTTTACACAAAAATAGGAGGGGAGCTCAATGCTACGGCATATTAAATCAACTATAACTATTATATTCGGAGCTGCTATCTTCGCCTTCGGACTTACTTATTTTGTTGTTCCACATCACTTATTCGAGGGCGGAGCAACAGGGATAACCTTGATTACCTATTACCTCTTTAATATCCCTATTTCGCTGATGAATATCTTGATTAATATCCCTCTCTTCCTACTAGCTTGGAAAATATTTGGACTAAGATCACTATATTCCAGTCTACTTGGAACCATTGCCGTCTCCGTCTGGTTAGCTATCTTTGAAAAAATTCCTCTTCAGTTTAACCTTGAAGGTGATTTGGTTGTGGTTGCTCTAGTAGCTGGTGTCCTCCTAGGTGTTGGACTCGGAGTTATTTTCAACGCGGGTGGAACAACTGGTGGCACTGATATCGTCGCTCGTATCCTTAATAAATACACCAATATCTCTGTTGGAAAATTGCTTTTTGGACTTGATTTTCTGATTCTAATGTTGATTTTAATCATCTTCCAAGACCTACGTCTTGTAACCTATACTCTCTTATTTGACTTCATCGTTTCAAGAGTTATTGACCTAATCGGTGAGGGTGGATATGCTGGAAAAGGATTTATGATTATCACTCAAAAACCGATGGAATTAGCCGATAAAATTAACAAAGAACTCGGTCGTGGTGTTACCTTTATCTCAGGGCAAGGTTACTATAGCCAAAAGGACTTAAAGATTATTTACTGTATTGTCGCAAGAAATGAAATTGTCAAGATGAAAGAAATGATTCATACAGTTGATCCGATGGCCTTTATCACTATCACGGAAGCTCACGAAATCCTTGGAGAAGGGTTTACTTTCCCAGCAAGAGACGAGGTTTCTTAACCTTAAAATAAAAAAAGTAACTTCAATAGTTGAAGTTACTTTTTTTATTGACATATCATCAATTATTTTTCTGCTGTAAGTGCAGCCATTGTGATGTAGTTGTATGGTTTATTGAAGTGTGGCAAGAAGAATAGGTCTGTCAATGCTAATTTATCAATTGTAACGTGTTCTTGAATTGCAAGTGAGAACATGTGAATTCCCATGCTAATTGCTGAATCACGAGATACCATTTGAGCACCAAGGATTTCACGGCTGTCTTTATCAAAGACAATCTTGATAGCTACTTCATAGTTGTCATGCTTCATAAATTCTGGTTTTTGAAGGTCGTTAAATCCAGTTTCAGTTGCGTTGTAACCAGCAGCTTTTGCTTTTTCAAGTGTCAAACCAGTTGAAACCATGTGAAGACCATAGATTGAGATACCGTTTGATCCTTGAACACCGATTCCTTCAAGCTCATGTCCGCAAGCGTTATAAGCACCTACGATACCAGTACGTACCGCGTTTGATGCAAGAGCAATGTAGCTAGTGTCTTTACGAGCATTGTCATAAACAGTCGCACAGTCACCAACAGCATATACACCTGGGATAGATGTTTCTTGTTTCTTGTCTACAAGGAAAGCACCGTTACGGAAGAGTTCAATCTTACCATCAGCAAGTGCAGTGTTTGGACGGAAACCAACTGCAAGAATAACCATATCCACATCAAATGTTTCTTTGTCAGTGATCAAGCGTTCAACTTTTCCTTCACCTTCGATAGCTTTAACAGTTTGACCAAGTGCCAAACGGATGTTGTGGTCTTCCAAGTTTTTAGCCATCATTTGTGTGAAGTCTTTGTCATAGTATCCGTTCAATACAGTGTCAACGATATCAACAAGTACAACTTCTTTTCCAAGACGTTCGAAAGCTTCAGCAAGCTCAACACCGATGTAACCACCACCTACAACAGCGATACGCTCAAGGTGTTTGCTCTTGTCAGCAAGTTTTTCGATAACTTCTTCTGCATTTTGGTACAACTTAACAAATTGTACGTTTTCAAGAGTTGCTTTGAACTCACGGTTACCTTTAACGATTTCAACGCCTTCGATTGGTGGCAAGATTGGAGTTGAACCAGTAGCAAAAATCAATTTATCATAAGATTCTTTGTGTTCTTTACCTTCTACTTCTGCAGTTACAACTTTGTTGTCGTAGTCAATTGAAAGAACTGGTGAGTTCATGTAAACTTTAGCACCTTTCGCTTCCAATTTTTCTTTGTCAGAGTAGAACAAACCTTCAGGTCCGTCAATTTGTTCACCAATCCAAAGTGCCATTCCGCATCCAAGGAATGAAATGTTTGAGTTTTGGTCAAATACAACGATTTCGTTTTCGTTTCCAAAGTTGTCCAACATAGTGTTGATACATGCAGTTCCAGCGTGGTTAGCACCCACGACTACGATTTTACTCATAAGATAAATCCTACCTTTATTTTTTTATTTACCTCTCAAGTATACCATTATCTGTGAACGTTTTCAAGACTTTTAACCCGTTTGATGTTATTTAAGAAAGTTTTTGAAAGATATATCAATTTGTTTTCAAAGAGTCCTCATTGATTTGGAGCTGTTTTTATTTTTTTAAGCATATTTCTTGACTTTTTGTAAAAAATGATTTGTGAAAACGCTGACTTTATGATATTCTATTTATATGGAAATAGATTATAAATTTTAAATTTCTTATTAATTTAAGATTTGTAGCTATTTCCGAGTGATTCGAAGGGAGTTGATTCTTTGCCTCTTAGTTCATCATCTGAGCGATTAATGGGAACTACGATTACTATTTCCTTAGTACATGAACAAGCCGATAATCTTCTCCGTCAAGCTTTTGATTTGCTCAAGGAACTTGAATTCCGCTTCAATGCTAACAGTACTGAATCTGAATTAATGGAAATTAACTATCAGGCAGGTATTGCCCCAGTTAAAGTCCACCCTGATTTGTTTGAGCTGATTTCATTAGGTCTAGAACACAGTCTAGCTCCTAAAAGTCATCTCAATATTAGTATAGGGCCTTTGGTACAAACCTGGCGTATCGGTTTTTCCGATGCAAAGGTTGCAAGCCCTGAAGAAATTGCTTCAGCCTTACCACTAATAGACCCTCATTTTATTAAACTCGATTCAGTCAATTCTACAGTTTTCCTAGAAAAAAAGGGAATGAAAATTGACTTAGGGTGTTTAGCAAAGGGGTACAGTGCAGATAAGGTTGCAGCTTTCTTAAAAGAAAACGGCGTCACTTCTGCTCTTATCAATCTTGGAGGAAACATCCTCACAATTGGGAACAATCAATCAAAAGATGGACGTCCGTGGCAAATCGGCATTCAAGATCCAAATAATCCACGCGGTAATCACCTGATAACCTTGTCTATTACTGGAAAATCAGTGGTTACATCTGGGATTTATGAACGGCATCTTGCAATCAATGGCAAGGATTATCATCACATTTTCGATAGTGAAACAGGCTATCCTATTGAAACGGATTTAGCTAGTTTAACCATAATATCTGACCGCTCTGTTGACGGCGAGATATGGACCACACGATTATTTGGAGAACGCAGCGCCTCTATTATGTGGCAAGTCGAAAATATTGATGGTATCGAAGCTATCCTCATTGACAAAGATGGACGCTTAGCTTGTTCATCTGGTATCCAACGATAAATCATTAATAATGCAAAAAGAGAAAGGAAAGCCCATGCTTAAACTTATTGCTATTGTAGGAACTAACTCAAAACGTTCCACAAACCGCCAACTGCTTCAATACATGCAGAAACACTTTGCTGATAAAGCAGAAATCGAATTGGTAGAAATTAAAGATCTACCTGTATTTAACAAACCAGCTGACAAACAAATCCCAGCTGAAGCTACGGAAATCGCTGCTAAAATCGAAGCTGCTGATGGAGTTATTATCGGTACTCCAGAATACGACCACTCAATCCCGGCTGTTCTTATGAGCGCTCTTGCTTGGATTTCATATGGTGTATTCCCGCTTTTGAACAAACCTGTCATGATTACAGGTGCTTCATATGGTACACTCGGTTCATCACGTGCTCAATTGCAACTTCGTCAAATTCTTAATGCTCCTGAAATCAAAGCAAATGTTCTCCCAGATGAATTCTTGCTTTCACATTCTCTTCAAGCATTTGATCAAAATGGTGACTTGGTAGATCTTGATGTCATCAAGAAATTGGATGCCATCTTTGATGACTTCCGTGTCTTTGTTAAAGTTACTGAGAAATTGCGTAACGCACAAGAGCTTCTTCGCAAAGATGCTGAAGACTTTGACTGGGAAAATTTGTAAGATAGGAGATCGAAAGAATGAAATTTGTTGGACTTGTTGGATCAAACTACGATCAATCATATAACCGCAAACTCTTGGAGTTCATCCGCCGTCAGTTTAAATTTAAATTTGAACTAGAAGTTTTGGAAATCGATGAAGTTCCAATGTTTAACCAAGACGAAAAATGGGATGACAGTTTCCAGTTGCGCCTTCTTTACAACAAAATTACTCGCGCTGATGGTGTGATTATTGCTACTCCTGAGCACAACCACACTATTTCTGCTTCACTTAAGTCTGTACTTGAGTGGCTTTCATTCGAAGTTCATCCATTTGAAAACAAACCAGTCATGATTGTGGGTGCTTCATACTATGACCAAGGAACTTCACGTGCTCAAGTTCACCTTCGTAAGATTCTTGACGCACCAGGTGTTAATGCCTACACATTGCCAGGTAATGAGTTCCTTCTTGGAAAAGCTAAAGAAGCTTTTGACGCAAATGGAAACATTATTAACGAAGGAACTGTTAAATTCCTTGAGTCTTGCTTAGATAACTTTGTCAAATACGTAGGAGTCGTTTCTAAATTGAAAAAACCAAAACCAATTGAACCAGAAGATTTGGATTGTGGAAAACCAATTGCCACAACTATTACAGAGGTCGACCCTGATGATCCAGAATGGGTTGAAAAAGTAGCAGAAATTACAGGTGCTGTTTCAGGTGATACATATGTTAAACTTGACCATGGTATCTTGACAGTTAACCAGATTGATATGTTCTTGAAAGCTATGCCTTTTGAACTAACATACGCTGACGATAACAACCAATTCCTTTACTACAACAATGCTCACCAGGATCCTGACACAATGTTTGCAAAACGTGTCCCATCTCAATCTGGTAGCCGTATGTCAACAGTTCACGGATCACTTCCACCAGCACGTATGAAAAACGTTGAGTGGGTAATCGGAACTCTTCGTAACGGAAACCAAGAATACGTACGTACAATTGTTCCTGGTTCACCTGCAGGTGTTATCAATACTCACAACTACCAAGCTATGTACTATCCTGATGGATCATATGCTGGTATCAATGAAATTGTCTTTAACTTCCAACCATGGCTTGACTGGTACTTGAAAGAAACTGGTCAACATTTGGTAGGCGGTAGCGGACCTTTTGCTCCTGCTGCTGGAGGTCACGGAGATGCCGATGCTACTTCTGGCGCTTCTGACTCAGCCGATGGTGGCCACGGAGCTGCTGATGCTACTTCTGGTGCAAGTAACTAATAACTAACAAAAAGGAACCATTTTGGGTTCCTTTTTTATAATAGAAATCTCGGTTCGCACTCACAAACCGAGATTTTTTTATTTATGAATTCGGATCATCAAGACTACGGCCATGTAAACCTTTTTCGCGTTGTACTTGACGAAGTTTTTCAGGAGTCACATCATTACCATCTTCATCGACGATTTTGATTCCTTCAATGTGATGACGAACTGAACGACGATAGCCTTCGATGTATTCTTCACGAAGTTTGGCTTGTTCTACTTTTTCTTCCGCAGTCAAGCCTTCTGTTTTTTTCTTTTTAGCAAGTTCATTAATACGAGCGATTTTTTCTGGTGTCATATTTGGACCTCCAATCTACTTTTCAATTACTATTTTGTATTAAGAAGGTTAAAAGCAGCCACTGTTTTTGCTTTATTGACAAGTTCAGCTAGAATAGCCAAACGATTATTCTTAACATCAATATCCTCTGCCATAACCATGGTATTGTCAAAGAATGCATCAATCACTGGACTAAGAGCAAATAGTTGTGTTAATTTATCGCTTGCTGAACCTTTCAATTCAAGACTTTCGACAGCTTGAGCTAGTTCTTTTTCCTGTTCATTTTCAAAGAGGCTAGTATCAACTTTGACTGAGCCTTCTGCTTTTTCCGCTAGGTTAAAGGCACGAGATAATGACTCAACTGATGATTTGTAATCTTCAGTTTTCGCAGCTTCTGAAAGAGCTTCTGCTGCTTCAATCATATCAGAGACAACAAAGTTTGAACTTGCGAGAACAGCTTCTTTAATATCTTTTGCAGTAGAACCCATCATCTTATCAACACGAGCTTTGATGAAGTTAAGCACTTCTTCTTGGTTATCGTAAGTTAAACTATCAAACGATAAAGCATAAAGACTAGCAATCAACTCGTCCATTGGAATATTCCATCCAAAGTCTTCTAAGATTCGAACAATCCCTTGTGTTGCACGACGAAGGGCATAAGGGTCGTTTGAACCAGATGGAATCAAACCAACAGAGAAGAAAGATAAGAGAGTATCCAATTTATCGGCTAGTGCAAGTATTGCTCCAACTTTAGATTCAGGAAGAGCTCCGTCTGCTGAGTCTGGAAGGTAGTGTTCTCGAATAGCTTGCGCCACTGTAGCATTTTCACCTGCAAGAAGCGCATACTTCTCACCCATGATCCCTTGAAGCTCATCAAATTCACCAACCATACCGGTTAAGAGGTCAAATTTATAAATGGCTGCAGCACGAGCAAGATCAATAGATTCATCAACTGATAGACCAGCTTTTTCTGCCAGCAGGATAGCAATTTGCCCTGTACGAATCATGTGTTCACGAAGTGATCCAATCTTTTCATGGAAGGTAACGTGTGAAAGTTTAGCAACTAAATCTTCAATCTTGAGTTTTTGGTCTTCACGCCAGAAGAATTCTCCATCTTCCAAGCGGGCAACCAAAACTTTCTCATTTCCTCGAATGACATTTTCCAAGTGTTCAGCATTTCCGTTACGAACTGAAATGAAGTTTGGTTTTAGATTTCCTTCAAGATCACGGACAACAAAATAACGTTGATGAGTTTCCATTGAAGTTACTAAAACTTCTTCTGGAACTTCTAGGTATTTAGGATCAAAATTACCCATAAAAGCGGTTGGATATTCGACCAAGTTTAAGACTTCGTTTAAAAGTCCTTCATCAATCTGTACTTGAACGCCTTGTTCTGCTTCAATTTCCTTAATTTGTTCGCGAATCATATTTTCACGTTCAATGCTATCAGCAATGACATAGACTTTGCGTAAGTCTTCTTCGTAACTATCAGCATGACGAATTTCTACTTCATGACCAAGGAAACGATGTCCTCGACTCACTCTGCCTGAATGAATATCTAAGAAATCTAGTTCAAGAGCTTCATCATCCAAAAGTACTGTCAAAGTGTGGACTGGACGGATATATTCAAAAGTATTGTTTGCCCAATGCATGCTAACAGGGAAACTTAAGCTAGCCAAGACTTCTGGAATTCCTGTCAATACTTCCTCAGCTGGTTTTCCAGCTTCATGCTTGGTTACGTAGACATATTCTTCACCTTTGATTTCACGGAATTCAATGTCATCTACAGTCAAGCCTTTTCCACGGACAAAACCTTGTGCTGCTTTAGAAAAGTTTCCTTCTGCATCTAAAGCAATTTTCTTAGAAGGTCCTTTAAAATCTTCAGTCAAATCTGTTTGTTGGTCTGCTAAACCAAGTACACGAACAGCCAAACGACGTGGAGTTGAGAAAGTTTGAATTCCTTCGTATGAAAGGCGATTTTCATCCAAGAAGGCTGCCATTTTTTCACCTAGTTGTTTTTCACTTGGTGTGACAACGTAGGCTGGTAACTCTTCGAGTCCTAGTTCTACTAATAAGTTTTTTGTCATGTTTTTTCTCCGAAAAATATCTTTTTTGCCAGTTTGCCTTATGTGATTGGCACGCAAGCAACCGACTGCGTCGTTTCATTGCTAAAATTGGAGCCTAAGGTCTCCAATTTTGCCTGGTATCGTTAGTTTCTTTAATGATACCTCTATCACTGCGGCAACTGGTTCTGTAGGATTGCTCTATAACCAAATCCTATTTAATATACTCTCTTTATTCTTCCTCTTCTGCTAGGAGTTTTGCACGGGTTGCTTCGTCTAGCAGTGGGTAACCGAGTTTCTTACGTTCTGCTACGAAGGTCTTAGCTACTACACGGGCCAAGTTACGGATTCGAGCGATATACCCAGCACGTTCTGTAACGGATACCGCTCCACGAGCGTCGAGTAAGTTAAAGGTATGTGAACATTTCAAAACATAGTCGTAGGCTGGGTGAACAAGCCCCAACTCCAAAGCACGTCCTGCTTCTTTTTCAAACCTCTCGAAGTTTTCAAGAAGCATGTCTTGGTCTGAAACTTCAAAGCTGTATTTTGAGTGCTCATATTCAGGTTGAAGGAAGATTTCTCCGTATTTAACTCCTGGAGCCCACTCAATATCGTAAACAGAATCTACTTCTTGGATATAAGAAGCTAAGCGTTCCAATCCATAAGTCACCTCAGCAGTTACAGGACCAGTTGCCAAGCCACCGACCTGTTGGAAATAAGTAAACTGTGTGATTTCCATACCGTCAAGCCAAACTTCCCAACCAAGACCTGCAGATCCAGTTGATGGGTTTTCCCAGTTATCTTCAACGAAACGAATATCGTGTTCCAATGGGTTGATGCCCAATTTTTCCAAAGACTCAAGGTAGAGCTCTTGGATATTTGATGGAGATGGCTTCATAACCACTTGGAATTGGTGGTGTTGGTAGAGACGATTTGGGTTTTCTCCGTAACGACCGTCAGCAGGACGACGTGATGGCTCTACATAAGCTGCATTCCATGGCTCAGGACCAATGGCACGAAGGAAAGTATAAGGACTCATAGTTCCCGCACCTTTTTCGTTATCATAAGCCTGCATAAGCATACAACCCTGATCATTCCAGTATTGTTGCAAAGTCAAAATTATTTCTTGAAATGTTAATTTCTTAGACATTGAATACTCCTTAATTAAAAATGATTTCTTGCGACACGAGTCTGCCTCGTCGATTATACGAGGCAAGACGAGTTAGTACTGCGTCTAGCTCAGGCACCTTAGTGCTGAGCGTGGGGCAGTCCGACTGTAAGGAGGTCTCTGCCACTGACACAGTGGAAAGTCAATTTTTTAGACATTGTTTTCTCCTTTAATTTATATTATCTTCTTATATTTATTTATCAAGCAACCAAGAAAAGGCTGGGTCCTGAAAAATATGACGTTTAGGAACAGTTTGTAAATTCTGATCGCATTCATCTATTGTACCTAATTTCAAAGCACAGACTTCTGGTATATTTTCTTGAACAGTGAAAATTTGACTATGACAGTTCTGGCAGTAATAACGCTGTTTTCCTGGAGAAGAACTATACGTAACAAGCTTTTCTTTTCCATGCAATACTAGATTTTTACTACTAACTTTGGCATTAACTGTATAGGCAGACGCAGTTGCTTTCCGACAGAATGAACAGTGGCAAAAAACTAATTCAGATAATTCCTCATCCAGAGTGTAAGTCACTGCTTTACATAAACAAGATCCTTTAAGCATTGTACTCCTTTCTACTTAGGCATTAGACGAATTCAAAAAGAACCGAATTTCAACACCCAAGCCTTGCGACTAGGGGCGTCAGAAACGCGGTTCCACCCTAATTTATTACTTCATTGTTTTTGAAAATACTACCAAAAGCGCCACACTTATCACTCAATCACCTGACTCTCACTATCTCAGGCTCGCTTAAGATCTACCGATAAGATATTCTTTCTTGCGTCTATTATAACAAAATGCAATTAAAAAGTAAATTTTTTTCTTAAGGAATCTCCAATAATTCACCTAAAATAGAAATACTAATCTAAAGTCATCCCCTTTCATGCCCCTTTTTGAACAAAAAGAAAAACCGCTACTCCTAAGAATAGCGGTTTAATCATGTTTTTAAGCTACAAATGTAGTCGCTCTATTATTTAAGAGTAACTGAAGCTCCAGCTTCTTCCAATTTAGCTTTGATTTCTTCAGCTTCTGCAGTTGGAACGCCTTCTTTGATGACACCTGGTGCACCATCAACAAGTTCTTTAGCTTCTTTAAGTCCAAGACCAGTGATTTCACGTACAACTTTGATAACGCCAACTTTTTTGTCACCAGCAGCTGTCAATTCAACGTCAAATGAGTCTTTAGCAGCACCAGCGTCAGCAGCACCAGCTGCAGCAACAGCTACAGGAGCAGCTGCAGTTACACCAAATTCTTCTTCGATAGCTTTTACAAGGTCGTTCAATTCAAGGATTGAAGCTTCTTTAATTTCAGCAATAATGTTTTCAATGTTCAATGCCATTGTTATTTCCTCCAAATAAGTTTAAATTAAATTTTGTTTTTTTGTAGCTAGGCTACGCTGCGTAGCTTATGATTAAGCTGCGTCTTCTTTGTTGTCTGCAACCGCTTTGACTGCAAGAGCAACGTTGCGCACTGGCGCTTGAAGTACAGAAAGGAGCATAGAAAGAAGTCCTTCGCGGTTTGGAAGAGTTGCAAGAGCAAGAATCTCTTCTTTTGATGCGACAGCGCCTTCGATTGCACCACCTTTGATTTCAAGTGCTTCAGCGTTTTTAGCAAAGTCGTTCAAGATTTTCGCTGGTGCGATAACATCTTCGTTAGAAAATGCTACTGCAGATGGTCCAACAAAAACAGATGCAAGATCTTCAAGTCCAGCTTGTTCAGCTGCACGACGTAAGATTGAGTTTTTAATAACTTTATACTCAACTTCGCTTCCACGAAGCTCACGACGAAGAACTGTATCTTGCTCAACTGTCAAACCACGAGCGTCTACAACGACGATTGATGCAGCAGCTTTCATTTTCTCAGCCACTACGTCAACTAGTTCCGCTTTCTTAGCAATAATTGCTTCACTCATTAGTGTGTTCACCTCCGTAATTATTTTGCTTGGGGAATTTTTCCAAAAGAAAAACGCGCCCAAACCTAGACACGAAAGTACAATACGCTTCTTTTTACATGATACGTTTTGTCCTCGGTAGGATATTTATGAGTCTTGCTCCCCTACTGTCTTAGGCAGTTTTTTCAAACCGTTTATAAGTATATCACAAGAATTCTATCAAAGCAAGTATTTTTTAAAAAAATTTAAGTTTTTTCTCAATTCTACTGCCACTTAGAGAAGAATATTTAAATATTTTCTTAGTAAATGGAAAAGATTGGTACCAAGGTATTATAGATTAAGAGCGCATGAAAGAACAACATTAACACATGAAATATGAATGGAGTATTTTCCGTAGTTTGAATGTCCTGATTAGATTTTTGACTGTCTAAGAAAAAAGTTAATGACAAGAAAAGTAGGATTATGCCATAAATAATGCTAATGTGATAAAGAATGAGTCCTATGATACTGAAATAGAGGAATCCGAATATGGGTATCGATAAAACAATCAGAGCTAAGGAACCAAATGCGATTCTTATTATCGAAATCATTAAGAAACTATAGGCTGAAAATGCGGTAAATTTTGATACTCGTAATCCAGTTTTCTTCAGCTTAGATGTATAATAAATGACAAAAATCGGGTAAAGAATATCTACCATCTCAACTCTCCACTTTTAATAAGATTATTTACTATATTTTAACGATTTTTCTCCAGAAATGCAATTTGCTCCTTGACTAGTTTAAAATTTTAGTGTACTATACAACTGTATATACAGAAAAAGGAGTTATTATGAATACAAAAAAGAAAACCCAATTCATGACTGTAACCGCATTGCTAACCGCTATCGCTATTTTGATTCCTATAGTGATGCCATTTAAAATCGTTATTCCTCCCGCTTCCTACACTCTTGGAAGCCACGTGGCCATCTTCATTGCTATGTTTCTCTCTCCATGGATGGCTATTTTTGTCATTATTGCTTCTAGTATTGGATTCTTACTATCCGGTTATCCGATTGTTATCGTACTTCGAGCTTTTTCTCATATCTTCTTTGGAACCCTGGGAGCTTTCTACCTTCAAAAACATCCTCAAACCTTGGACAACAAGAAATCTTCCTTGATTTTTAACTTTGTACTTGGTTTAGTACATGCTATCGCCGAAGTCTTTGCTTGTATCATCTTCTATGCTAGTACAGGAACAGACCTAAAAAATATGTTCTATGTTCTCTTTGTATTAGTTGGTTTTGGAACTATTGTTCATAGTATGATAGACTATTACTTAGCATTAGCTGTTTATAAAGCACTAAAAAAACGCCATTAAGAAAGAGACTATGACAAAAAATAGAAAAGAAACCCTTTTACAACTCTTAAAAGAAGCTCCAAAACCTCTAAACGGACAAAGCTTAGCAGAACATTTTCATGTAACTCGTCAGATTATTGTTCAGGATATAGCTGTGCTTCGTGCAGATGGTGCTCCTATCCTATCAACCAATCGTGGGTATATCTATAAAGAAAACAAAGCCAATTCTTTTGTTCATAAACTCTTTAAGGTCAAACATAAAGAGGAAGATATGGGGCAAGAATTACTTGCTATCGTTGATAACGGAGGACGGGTTCAAAATATCCTTATTGACCATCCTGTCTACGGGGAAATCGAAACCCTCCTCAAACTAAGTTGTAGACGCGATGTGGAGCACTTTTTAAACCAAGTTAAGACGTCTGATTTTCGCCCCCTATCTGAATTAACAGATGGCGTCCATTATCACCTAGTCGAAGCTGAAAACGAACAAGACCTCCTCTATATCGAGAAGGCCTTGGACCAGCTTGGTTATTTAGTAAAAGATTAGAAGGTTCTCTTTTCCCACCCATCCTCTGTACGGTGACGGTAGAAAAATTCAGACTTGTCTGGAGCTTCCATCATCTCCATCAAAGGTAACATATCATAGGCCAGATCCAAATTTGGAATCTGGTCTTTTTGTACCCAGGAAACTTCTCCTTCTTCAGATGATTGTAGAGTACCAGTAAACTCAGTCGCCTTATAACAAAAGACAATATAACGCTCACCTGTATCTAACGGCCAATTTTTAATGCCGACAAGTTGAGGATTTTGAATCGTCAGACCTGTTTCTTCATAGATTTCACGAATAACAGACTCTGCAAAGGCCTCTCCATCTTCAATATGACCTCCTGGAAAAGCATAACCAGACCAGTGGTTGGTTTCGGGCGAACGATACTGCATAACAACGCGCTGCTTTTCTAGATCTTCAATCAGACAAATATTTGTTAAAATCGTTAATTGTGCTCGAGACATAGGATTCACTTTCTAAGGGTTATTTTCTATCATGTACTTAACTTTAGATTTCATAATCAAAGGATTAATCCAGTCGTGATACTCTCGAATATCATCAAGAAAAAATCCTCTATTAATCCTTATCTCTTTGTCTTTACTATTAACTTGATAGTCTATACTGATAGGCATGGCTGAGTCTGGAATAAAAGATAGAAAAAAGAATATCATCAACCAGATTAAAAGAGCGAAAAAGCCACTGAGAGCCTGAAAAATCAGGTGATGCCATTGAAAGATTCTAGATTTATAGAAGATAGTCCACGGATGGATAAATAAAGTAAGGCAAAGACTAAATAACCAGATGTTCCACACAATAGGTGTAAAAGCAAAACCGAACAAGCCTAAGATAAAATGAATCAGGACAAATACAAGAAACATAAGGTAAAGAATCCTAAATATAGTTAGATGTTTTAGCATGATTAACTCCTTTTCTTTTTAATATATTTGGAAATTAAAATGATCAAAGTAGCCACTAAGAAGAAGGTTATATAAGTAAGAATTGGAAACCAGATGTAGCGGTGATCTAGAGATAAGAGAGAAGGTAAAATCCCTTTACTATTTTTCCCACCAATCCCAATAAAGAGATGAACTATTAAACCGATACTATTAAGATAGATAAATAAATCTGCATATCTTTTTATCGTCATTCTTGTCCTAGTCAAGTCTAGGAACCAATAGTCAAATAATCCATAGACCAGACAAAAAAGATTTATATATATTGGAAAACTATAGTTGATATCTCTGTATGGCGAAGGAATAGGAAGACTTTCAAAAATTAGATTCAAACTTAGTCCTATTGCTAGGATAAGACCGAGGATCAAGAAGAATCCTAAAAATTTATGAGAATCTAGCCAAAGATGAAAACTTTCTTTCACTGAGAGATTCTTTTTTGTATTTGAATTTCTTTTATTCTTTTTCATTTGAGTGGATTTTCCTTATTTTCTTTTTTCCCTTTTTTCTTTTCAATATACTTGGAAATTAAAATAATCAAAGCAGGCACTAAGAAGAAGGTTATATAAGTAAGAATTGGAAACCAGATATAGCGATAGTCTAATGCCCATATCGGAAGTAATCTTGTTCCTCTTTTAGAGGTCATCCCAATCGTTAACTGGAATACACAAGCAATTCCGTTAGGATATAAAAACATATCTGCAAAATTTCGCAAGGAAATCCAATCTTTTCTAAAGGTACGAAAGAAAGTATGATAAGATGCATTCACCAATACAAAAAGATTTAAAAAAAGTGGAAAACTATAATGCAGTTCCCGATAGGAACTTGGAATAAGGGTTGTTCCGTACAATAGACATAATATTCCTAGAGTAGAAAACAAAAGAACGCTTGCATCAAGGATCCAGGCAATTGTTGAATGTTGCATAAACCACAGATTCATGCGGTCCAGTAGACCAATCTTTCGCTTTGATTTCTGGTGTTTTTTTGATTTTTTCTGACTCTTATTTTCTTGTTTCATGATAGTTTCTTCACTTCTGCTGCGACCTTTTTGAGATGCTGTTCTCGCATACTAGCGGTATTCACATCCCGGCCGACTTCTCCTAAGATGCAGACGCGCTTGGTTTTAATCCCACAGTGGTTCAAGACGGCATTTTTCAAAACAGAGATACCATAACTATCAGGAATGTTGAGAGGACCTGAAAAGATCTTGTACCACCAAGTAGGTGCCATTGAGGTTGCGTAAATACTGGCTGTTTTCCCTTTTAATAACTTTTTAAACTGCTTGCCTCTGACGTAATTCCAGATAAAACTCCCCTGATCATTAGCAGAGTAGGCAATCCCCGGTGTAAAGACACGATCAATCCAACCTTTCATAAGGCTCGGCATACTACTCCACCAGATGGGATAAACAAAGATCAGATGATCCGCCCACTGGATTAATTCTTGGGAACGAAGGATAAAAGAATCTTCTTCCATACGTTTTCGATAGCCATAACGTAAAACAGGATCAAAGTCCTCTTCATTAAGGTTGATGACTTCAAGCTCATGGCGACCTGAGTCAATATTTTCTACAATGGTTTGAAAAATAGCCTGACAGTAACTTTCCCTATCAGGGTGCCCATTAATGACTAAAATTTTCATTCGTTCTCACCTTCATCTCTTTGTTTCATTCTATCTATTTCACTTTTTATACTTGATTAGCTGATAATGGTTCAAAGATTGATAGATAGGTCCTTTAGGAATTTTTATTTGAAGAACACATCATTCGCAATTCCTTAACAGGTTTTCCAAGGTCAAGTACTTTTTCTTGGCCATCAAAAGTAAAACCCATTTTTTGATAGAAAGCAATGGCTCGCTTATTATCTTTCAATACCCATAAATAAATTTCAGAGAAATGATTGAGAGCAACAAATGCAGCATGTATTAACTGTTCACTCACACCTTTTCCATAGTAATCTTTTAAAACATATAAGGCAATGATTTCACCAGCTTGAATGGCCTCATCACGAAAATTTCCATAGCTGATAAATCCAACGACCTGCTTTCCATCCATCGCAATCAAGGTATTTTCTGGATATTTTTGACTAAAGAATCGACATCTTTCTAATGTCATCGTCTCCTGAAATTCCGCGGGTAAAAGATCGTCATAAGCCTCTCTCCACGTTTGCCAGTGAACGAGAGATTTCCCTTCTATCTCTTCAGGAGTTTCCATTGTTTTAATGATAATCTTCATTCGCTTTATCCTATCTAATCCAACGCCTTGACTTCCAACATCATATCACGTATTTGCGCTGCCAACTCAAAGTCAAGCACTTCGACAGCTTCTTGCATTTGTTTTTCCAGTTTCTTGACCAATTCTTTGCGTTCTTGTTTGTTAAGGCTATTGATATCGACTTCCTTGTCTTCTTCCTTAGCAACTGTCTTGGTAACAGAAATAAGGTCACGGATTTCCTTCTTAATCGTTTGTGGAATAATACCGTGTTCTTCATTATAAGCCATCTGGATTTTACGGCGGCGAGCTGTTTCATCAATGGCTTTTTGCATAGACTGAGTTATGGTGTCCGCATACATAATCACATGTCCTTCACTATTACGGGCTGCACGACCGATGGTTTGGATCAGACCACGTTCATTACGGAGGAAACCTTCCTTGTCAGCATCGAGAATGGCAACTAAACTTACTTCAGGTACGTCAATCCCTTCACGAAGGAGATTGATTCCAACCAAGACATCAAAAACTCCTAATCGTAAATCTCGGATAATCTCTGTCCGCTCTAAGGTCTTGATATCCGAGTGCATGTACTTGACTTTGATGCCCATTTCCTTAAAGTAATCCGTCAAGTCTTCTGCCATTTTCTTGGTCAAGGTTGTAATAAAGGTACGTTCGTTCTTTTCAACACGGGCATTGATTTCACCAAGCAAATCGTCAATCTGTCCCATGGTTGGACGCACTTCCACCTCTGGATCCAAAAGACCAGTCGGACGAATGATTTGCTCAATCACAGTGTCCGTTTGTTCCATCTCATAATCACCAGGCGTTGCTGAAACGTAGACAATCTGGTGGACATGACTTTCAAACTCTTCACGACGAAGAGGACGGTTGTCCAAGGCAGACGGCAAACGGAAACCGTAATTGACCAACATTTCCTTGCGTGAACGGTCTCCATTATACATGCCCTTGATTTGCCCCATGGTCATGTGACTTTCATCAATCATAATCAAAAAATCATCAGGGAAGAAGTCAAGAAGGGTGTACGGAGGCTCCCCTTCGCTTCGTCCATCCATGTGACGTGAGTAGTTTTCGACACCATTTGTATAACCCATTTCACGGAGCATTTCAATATCGTACTCTGTCCGTTGTTTCAAACGTTGCGCTTCGAGGAGTTTACCTTCCTTTTCAAAAACAGCTAATTGTTCCTCCAACTCAGCCTGGATCCTAGCAATCGCTACTTCCATGTGGTCATCATTGGTCACAAAGTGAGTGGCTGGGAAAATTGCTAAATGGTCCACTTCACCAAGAACTTGCCCTGTCAAAGCTTCGACTTCACGGATACGGTCAATCTCATCCCCAAAAAACTCTACACGAAAGGCATGCTCGTCACGAGAGGCTGGGAAAATCTCCACCACATCCCCACGGACTCGGAATCTCCCCCGTTGAAAGTCGATGTCATTGCGCTCAAACTGGATATCTACCAAGTCGTTCAGCAGTTTATCTCGAGAAATCTCAAGACCCGGACGCAAACTTACCACACTATCAGCATATTCCTTTGGAGAACCCAAACCATAGATACAAGAAACTGATGCCACAATGATAACATCATTACGCTCCAACAAAGCTGATGTTGCTGAGTGGCGTAATTTATCAATCTCGTCATTGACCGAGCTGTCTTTTTCAATGTAGGTATCGCTAGAGGGCACATAAGCTTCTGGCTGGTAGTAATCATAGTAAGAAACGAAGTACTCAACAGCATTCTCTGGGAAAAATTCCTTGAACTCCCCATAGAGCTGGCCTGCTAGTGTCTTATTGTGGGCAATGACCAAGGTTGGCTTATTAACTTGCGCAATCACTTGACTCATGGTATAGGTTTTCCCTGTTCCAGTCGCCCCCATCAGGATTTGAGCCTTTTCTCCTCCCTCGATGTTATCCACCAACTGCTCGATAGCCTGCGGTTGGTCACCAGAGGGTTGGTATTTAGATACGAGTTTAAATTTATTGTCTGTAATTCTATTTATCATAATAGCCTCATATACATTTTCTATCCTTCTATTTTACCATAAAAAAGGGAAGACTTTCCGATTACCAATTTTATACCTTTGTCATTCATATGTTATATCTTCTAACATCGAAATATAAAATATTTGCCGGATTCAATTTTTTCTGCTATAATTTGAAAATACCCTGAAAGGAGACATCACATGAAGAAAAAAATTCTAGCTTGTTTGCTTATTTTATTTACTATTTTCTCATTAGGACTAGTAAAAGCTGATACTGAGAAAACCAAGTATGTCATTGCCAGTGACTCGTCATTTGCACCATTTGTTTTCCAAGACTCAAGCAATCAATACACTGGTATCGATATGGATCTAATCAAGGCTATCGCTGAAGACCAAGGCTTTGAGGTCGAGATTACCAATCCTGGTTTTGATGCTGCTATTAACGCAGTCCAGTCTGGACAAGCAGACGGTATCATTGCAGGTATGTCAGTGACTGATGCTCGTAAAGAAACTTTTGATTTCTCTGACTCTTACTATACAGCAAACACCATTCTCGGTGTGAAAGAATCAAGTACCATTTCTTCTTATGAAGATTTGAACGGTAAAACTGTAGGTGTGAAAAACGGTACTGCTTCACAAACCTTCCTAACAGAGAATCAAAGCAAATATGGTTATAAGATCAAAACTTTTTCCGATGCTGCCTCTATGTATGATAGTTTAAATGCCGGTTCAATAGATGCCGTTATGGACGACGAACCTGTTATTAAATACTCTATCAGTCAAGGACAAAAACTAAAAACACCAATCGCAGGTACACCAATTGGCGAAACTGCCTTTGCTGTTAAAAAAGGAAGTAATCCAGAATTGCTAGAGAAGTTCAATAAAGGACTTGCAAATCTTAAGGCAAATGGAGAATTCCAAAAGATTCTTAATAAATATTTAGCTAGCGATTCTACTACTACAAGTTCAACCGCTGATGAAACAACTATTTGGGGCTTGTTGAAAAACAACTACAAACAACTTCTCAGCGGACTTGGAATTACCCTCTCATTAGCACTTATTTCATTTGTAATTGCGATTTTCATCGGTATAATCTTTGGTATGTTTAGTGTCAGCCCTTATAAATCACTCCGTTTGATTTCAGAGATTTTCGTTGACGTTATCCGTGGTATTCCATTGATGATTCTCGCAGCCTTCATTTTCTGGGGTATTCCTAACTTTATCGAGTCTCTTACAGGCCAACAAAGTCCAATCAATGACTTTGTCGCTGGTACTATTGCACTCTCTTTAAACTCAGCAGCCTACATCGCTGAAATTGTTCGTGGTGGTATCAAGGCTGTTCCTGTTGGACAAATGGAAGCCAGTCGAAGTCTTGGTATTTCATATGGAAAAACCATGCGTAAGATTGTCTTGCCTCAAGCAACCAAACTCATGCTTCCAAACTTCGTCAACCAATTTGTTATTGCATTGAAAGATACAACAATCGTATCTGCAATCGGTCTTGTAGAACTCTTCCAAACTGGTAAAATTATCATTGCTCGTAACTACCAAAGTTTCAAAATGTATGCAATTCTCGCAGTCTTTTACCTTGTGATTATCACTCTTCTAACTAGACTAGCAAAACGCTTAGAAAAGAGGATTCAATAATGGCAAAATTAAAAATTGATGTCGATAATTTACATAAACAATATGGAAAAAACAAGGTTCTAAAAGGAATCTCTGTAAAATTCTACGAAGGTGATGTTGTTTGTATCATCGGTCCTTCTGGGTCAGGTAAGTCAACTTTCTTGCGTAGCTTGAATCTCCTCGAAGAGGGGACAAAAGGTCATATCACAGTTAATGGTTATGATTTGACTGACAAAGCAACCAACGTGGACCATGTTCGTGAAAATGTCGGTATGGTTTTCCAGCACTTCAATCTATTTCCACATATGACTGTATTGGAAAATATTACTTTTGCTCCTGTAGAACATAAGTTAATGACTAAGGCTGAAGCTGAAAAATTGGGTATGGAACTCCTCGAAAAAGTTGGGCTTGCTGACAAGGCCAATGCCAATCCTGAAAGTCTATCCGGTGGTCAAAAACAACGTGTGGCTATCGCTCGCGGTTTGGCTATGAATCCAGATATCATGCTCTTTGACGAACCAACTTCTGCCCTTGATCCTGAGATGGTCGGCGACGTTCTGAATGTTATGAAAGAGTTGGCTGAACAAGGCATGACCATGATTATCGTAACCCATGAAATGGGATTTGCTCGTAAGGTTGCCAATCGAGTTATCTTTACAGCAGACGGTGAATTCCTAGAAGATGGTACACCTGATCAAATCTTTGATAACCCACAACACCCTCGACTAAAAGAATTTTTAGACAAGGTTCTCAATGCTTAAAAAACTGCAAGGTAAACCTTGCAGTTTTTTTCTCACTTGTATTTGAATTTTGGATTTTTTAGAAAATTATGATAAAATAAAGGGTATGAAAATGGGGATTCCTCATGCCTAGGATATCTAGGAAAGTAAATAGAAATTAGGTAGCTGGATGTCATCTAAAGTTATTGTTACAATTTTTGGTGCTAGTGGAGATTTGGCTAAACGCAAGCTTTACCCTTCACTCTTTAGACTTTATAAATGTGGTAATCTTTCTGATCATTTTGCTGTTATTGGAACTGCTCGTAGACCATGGAGTAAGGAATATTTCGAATCTGTTGTTGTCGAATCTATTTTAGACTTGGCAGATAGCGCAGAAGAGGCTCAAGCTTTTGCTAGTCATTTTTACTATCAAAGCCACGATGTTAATGATACCGAACACTATATCGAATTACGTAAGCTTCAGGCTGAGTTAAATGAAAAGTATCAAACTGAACACAACAAGCTCTTCTTCCTCTCAATGGCACCACAATTCTTCGGTACCATCGCCAAACACCTCAAGTCTGAGCAAATCGTTGACGGTAAAGGCTTTGAACGTTTGATTGTTGAGAAGCCTTTCGGTACGGATTATGAAACCGCAAGCAAACTAAACGAAGAGCTTCTAGCTACTTTTAACGAAGAGCAAATCTATCGTATCGACCATTATCTTGGTAAAGAGATGATTCAGAGTATCTTTGCCATTCGTTTTGCCAATATGATCTTTGAAAATGTTTGGAATCGAGAACATATTGATAATGTGCAAATTACCTTTGCAGAACGTCTAGGTGTTGAAGAGCGTGGTGGCTACTATGATGAGTCTGGTGCCCTTCGAGACATGGTTCAAAACCACACACTTCAGCTTCTGTCACTCCTTGCTATGGACAAGCCTGCAAGCTTTACAAAGGATGACATTCGCGCAGAGAAAATCAAAGTCTTCAAGAACCTTTACCACCCTACAGACGAGGAACTTAAAGAGCACTTCATCCGTGGTCAATATCGTTCTGGTAAAGTAGATGGCATGAAGTACATTTCTTACCGTAGCGAACCAAATGTCAACCCTGAATCTATGACAGAAACATTTGCTTCAGGTGCCTTCTTTGTAGATACTGATCGCTTCCGTGATGTACCTTTCTTCTTCCGTACAGGTAAACGCCTAACTGAAAAAGGAACACACGTAAACATTGTCTTCAAACAAATGGATTCTATTTTCGGTGAACCACTAGCACCAAATGTGCTTACCATCTATATCCAACCTACTGAAGGTTTCTCTCTCAGCCTTAACGGTAAAAAGGTGGGTGAAGAGTTTAGCCTTGCGCCAAATTCTCTTGACTATCGAACAGATGCGACTGCTACAGGTGCTTCACCAGACCCATATGAAAAACTGATTTATGATGTTTTGAACAATAACTCAACCAACTTTAGCCACTGGGATGAAGTAAGCGCATCATGGAAATTGATTGACCGTATTGAGAAACTTTGGGCTGAAAATGGAGCTCCACTTCATGACTACAAGGCTGGTACAATGGGACCTCAAGCTAGCTTTGATTTACTTGAAAAATACGGAGCTAAGTGGACCTGGCAACCAGATATCGCCTATCGTAAAGATGGTCGTTTAGAATAATCAAAAACAATCCTGCAAGAATTCTTGCAGGATTTTCTTTTATAGCAAACCTTCTAGAAGGCCCTTCATAAAGTTTTCAGAGTTGAACTCACCGATATCATCGATTTTTTCACCAAATCCAATCAACTTAACAGGGATATTGAGCTCTTCACGTATAGCAAGAACGACACCACCTCGAGCAGTTCCATCAATCTTGGTTAATACAATACCTGTCAAAGGAGTGATTTTTGAAAATTCTTTAGCTTGTACAAGAGCATTTTGACCAGTTGAGGCATCTAGAGCTAGGAAGGTTTCATGAGGTGCTTCAGGCACTACGCGTTTGATGATACGACCAATCTTTTCCAATTCTGCCATTAAGTTTTCTTTGTTTTGCAGACGGCCAGCTGTATCAATCATGAGAATATCAATACCTTCTGCTACTGCTCGTTTCATCCCATCAAAGACAACGCTAGCTGGATCTGCTTTCTCAGGACCAGTAACGACAGGAACATCCACACGACGTCCCCATTCTGCTAACTGAGCAACCGCACCCGCACGGAAGGTATCAGCAGCAACAAGCATAACCTTTTTACCAGCTTGTTTGTATCGATTAGCTAATTTACCAATTGAAGTTGTTTTCCCGACCCCATTAACACCTACAAAGAGCATGACAGTCAAACCATCTTGAAAATTAATGCTTTCGTTGTAGTTGCCATCCTTCTCATACAACTCCACCAATTTTTCGATGATAACACGACGAAGTGCTTCAGGTTTCTTAGCATTTTCTAGCTTGGCTTCATAACGCAATTCTTCCGTAAGATTTGAAGCCACCTGGACACCAACGTCACTCATGATGAGTAGTTCTTCTAATTCTTCAAAGAATTCTTCATCAACTGATCGGAAATTAGCGAAGAAGGCATTTAAACGGGCACCAAATCCCGTACGAGTTTTCTTGAGACTGCGGTCATATTTTTCCTGTACAGTCTCTTGCACTTGAGGAGTTTCTTCGATTGCTTGGTTTGCTTCCTCTTCTTCAAAAAACTCTGTTTCTGCTTCGTCAGATTGAGGCTGAACAATTTCTTCCTCGTCACTATCATTTGAAGGAATATCTTCAACATGAGTCGATTCCTCTTGAGGACTATCTGCCTCTTGGACTTGATTTAACTCTTCTTGAGAAACCTTCACTTCGTTAACTGATTCGACAATAGTTTCTTCGTCAACCCCTGCTTCAAATAAGTCTTCACCATTTTCTTCGGCTACGACAGTCCCATCTTGCTCTTTGTCTTCGATATTTTCAGATTCTAGCGTCTCAGTTTGCTGACTATCATCCGATAAATCAATGTTTTCTAGAGCTTCTTTGACAACATCTTCAATTTTAGGTTCTTCTATTTTTCCAAATAAACGGTCAAATAATCCCATTCTTTAGTTCTCCTTCAGTACATATTTTTCAATTGCCCAGGCGACAGCTTCTTCGTCATTAGTCATTGGTGTTACCACATTTGCCACAGCCTTAACTGCTGGCACAGCATTTTGCATAGCGACACCGAGACCGGCCCACTCAATCATCGAAAGATCATTAGCCTCATCTCCACAGGCCATGACTTGACTTCGGTCAATTCCCAGGTGTTCAATCAGTTTAGATAATCCTGTCGCCTTATGAACATTCTTTGGTGACCATTCTAGCAAGAGTTCACGTGATTTAAAAATCTCATACTGGTCGTATAATTCTGGTGAAATCTTCTCAATAGCTGCATCCAAAGGTTCCTGAGGAAAGGCAGTCACACATTTATTGTATGTTACCTGACTAGACAAATCTTCAAAAGCAGTTGGAACAAAAGTTAGAGCCGGGTTAAACTGAGCATATAAACTTTCTTGATCAGACTGAATTTGGTAAACTGTTCCTTCTGAAATTGCATCTAAGGGGATTTCTAATTTTTCAGTTTCTTCATAAATACGTGTCACATCATCAATTGAAAAGACTGTCTTATCAAGAATCTCACCTGTATTTTTCTGAACCAATCCACCGTTGAATGTGATAGTATATTCGTCATCGTGACCATCTGTCCCAAGCTCTTTAAGGAAGAAATCCATAGCCTTGAGAGGACGTCCAGTTGTTAGGACTACCTTGACCCCTTGTTCACGCGCAGCCTTTAAAGTTGCCTTGGTACGATCAGTCAATTTCTTGTCTGTCGTCAGCAAGGTTCCATCCAAGTCTAGGGCAATTAATTTAATATCTGCCATTATAACCCCTCCATATAAGCGATAACTGATTGGTCTTTATGGTGACCGATAACTGTTTCGGCAAGTTCCAAAATCTCTGGGCGAGCATTTTCAGGCGCAACTGGGTGTCCTACAACCTGCATCATGTGAAGGTCATTGAGATTGTCACCGAAGGCCATCACTTGATCCATATTCAGATTTAACTTCTTAGCTAATTCGACAATCGCAACTCCCTTGTCCACATAATCTAGAACAATATCAATGGATTCAAAACCTGTCGTCATTGCCTTAACACCAGGAACATGTTCATTAACCCAAGCTTCACCAGCTTCTACTGTCTCTTCTGTAAAGTTAGTTGTGAATTTGAAAATCTCATCGGTAATATCTTCTAGACTAGCTACTTTTTGAATATTCTCATTGTAATGATGACTAAACATGAGATAGGTTTCATCTACAGTATCTAAAACATAGCAAGCTTTCTTACCAGTCAAGAGCATCTTATTCTCATCAAAATAAGGTGAAGTCTTTAGCTTTTCAAATGTTGATAAGTAAAAATCTCTAGGCATAGTCGCTTCATAGAGGTCTTGTCCATGAAAACGAACCAGACTTCCATTTTCAGCAATAAAAATAATCTCATCTTTGACATCCGCAAAATGTTTCTCTAAGGACAAAAGACCACGTCCTGATGCTACAGCAAAATAGATACCTCTCTCTTTGTAGGATGAGAGAAGAGCTTTTAAGCGCTCCCTATCAAATTGGCCAGCTTCATCCAAAAAAGTCCCGTCCATATCAGTTGCGACTAGTTTAATCATAAATACTTCTATTCTCCAGTTGTAAATCTATCTTCTATTATACCATAGAAAAAGTAAAAAAAGACGCGCTGAATTGACACGTCTTTGTCTTCTATAAATAATCCCGTAGGGCCAATTTAAAGGCCAGGCTGATTTGCTTACTTTCTTTTATATCCAACCTCTCAACTCTTTTCTTCCAAAGTTCTTGATTGAAGTCTATTCTGAGAGTTCATCAGCTATTGCGTAAAAATTATCAATCTTTGGCTGAGATACATTTGTCACAATCATAAATAGCATATAGTTCTTGACATATAATCTTGCATATGAAAAAATACTTGTTGGAGGTTAATAATATGACTGAAAAAATCAAAAACTGGGTTAATATTTGCGTTTTGAAAAATCAAGCAATTTTATTACTTAATAGACAACACGATAATTTTCCTGGCTGGATTCCACCGGGGGGAAAAGTTGAATTCCCTGAAAGTTTTTTTGAAGCTGCATTACGGGAACTTAAGGAAGAGACTGGACTCACTGCATTAAATCTTGAATTAAAGGGAATTTCAGGCTTTACTAATTCAATTGGTAATGAGAGATTTGTCTTCTATGACTTTTTATGTACTCAGTTTACTGGTGAACTAAGCACATCCGACGAAGGTGAGCCAAAATGGTGGAATCTAAAAGAAATCGATAAAATACCAATGCAAGATGAAATAAGAAAAAGGCTACCGCTTTATTTAAGAAAAGGAAGCTTTGAAAGTATTAACTATTGGGATGATAATAAGAAATGCATTAGTGAAAACAAAACAATTTTATTTGACTAATATTCTCTACAGTATAATCAAATGCAAAATTCTCAATCCATTAGTAATTTTTGTATAATTCAGTACTCAATACAATCTGTCTTTAATAACATATAGTTTAGAGTTTTACAAAATAATGGTATCTAATAAAAATCATCTAATCTGACAATTCTTTCTTGTATCTATTGATAGCTAAAAAGCCTTGGAAACAGCTTATTCCAAGGCTTTCTCTATATTCTATTGTATCTATAGAGCCAATTATTAAAAATATAAGCCCCTCTCCACACTTTCCTGAATCAAATCTTCCGTCAGTTTCCATAATTCTTCTGATTCACTTTTTATGAACTTTTTCTTATCTAATACCATGTCTGCACTGATATTATCAGGGTTATAATTTAATTCTGACACTTCTAAGTGATTTATCAGTGGTACCAATGCATCGATTACTCTTGCATATCTTGATTCAGCACTCTGTCCTTTTTCAAATTCCAACCACAAATTTTTCATATTCAAATATTTATCTTCTGGAAGGAGGCTCATTGTTTTTTCTATAGATTCTAACTCTCTATCATGAGAATGAATCTTTTTTTCATCATCAAAAACCCAAGTATCTCCGGCATAAATCTCACCTAAATCATGAATCAATAACATAGAAATAACTTTTTCCATTTTTAACTTTTCAGGATAATAATCTTGAAGAACTATAGCAGCTATAGCACCTTGCCAAGAATGCTCGGCACTATTTTCAAATCTTCCATCAAGAGTTCTATTAAATCTTGTTACTGCCTTTAATTTCTCTATTTCTTTAATAAAATCGACTGAATTCTTTAAATTACTCATTGTAGCTCCTATCTTATTTAAAATTTTAGATATAATACCAAAAAATATTAATTTCATCAAATATTTCCCGTATTTGCAAAAATAAAATAGCGTCTAATCCATATAAGATTAGACGCCTGATTAAACTTGTAGTTTATAAAATATTTATCAATCGAGTGATTGAGCTTTCCTACCATCAATCAATTCCAAGTCTTTTTATCCATATTTGGCAAAGAGAGCTTAAACTTAATAATACAGAGTCGAATCACAAAACCGACAATTGAGAGAATGATAAAAGCAGTGATTCTTGGAAAGTGAAGGACAAAGGCCAACCAGTAATAAATAACGCCAATTACAAAAGATAGAAGGGCATAGATGTCCTCTTTTAGAACACTTGGAACTTCATTAATCAAGAGATCTCGGATGATACCTCCGCCAGCACCTGTTAAACAGGCCAAAATCCCAGCAGACATTAAATTCAACTTACTATCTGCCAAGGCTGTAGCCCCGATTAGAGAGAAGATAATCAATCCAATCGAATCAAAGATAAGATAAGCTTCTCTCAGCCACTTATAGAATTTTTTTTCTTGACTAGCATTGGCTTGTTTTGATGTCACAAAGGCATACATAATAACAGCTACTAGAATAGAGACATAAATCGGTCCAGGATCTGCGAGAGCGGATGGAAAACGACTGATAATAGAATCTCTTAAAATCCCTCCGCCTACTGCTGTTACAATTGCCAATAAACTAATTCCAAAAATATCTAAACGTTTACCAAATCCTTTGATGGCTCCTGACGCCGCAAAGGCTATAGTCCCAATATAATTACAAATCATTAGGAATAGGTCAAAATCCATATAAGCTCCTCAATTTATTTTTGTAACCTTTCTGACTTCTTGAAGGTTATTCTAAATACTTTAGCTTGAATGTTGTATCAAAAACAAACTAAGCATCCATATTTTCTAAATCTTTTAGTTTAACAGAGACAATCTTAGAAACACCAGATTCTTGCATGGTTACCCCATAAATAGAGTCTGCGGCTGCCATGGTTCCCTTACGGTGGGTAACAACGATAAATTGACTATCCTTGTCAAATCGATTGAGATAATCCCCAAAGCGTTTAACGTTAGCTTCATCGAGTGCAGCCTCTACTTCATCCAAAATAACAAATGGAATGGTCTTGACACGAATGATTGAGAAAAGCAAGGCAAGGGCAGACAAGGCCTTCTCTCCACCACTCATGAGGTTGAGAGATTGGATTTTCTTACCTGGCGGTTGAACAGAGATTTCAACACCTGCTGTCAATAAATCTCCCTCGGTAAGGATTAGGTCCGCTTGACCACCACCAAACATCTGCTTGAAGGTCACTTTGAAGGATTCACGAATAGCTTCAAAGGTTGATTTAAATCGTTCCTTCACTTCATCATTCATTTCTATAATGGTTTCAAGAAGAAGATTTTTGGCAGAAAGAATGTCATCACGCTGACTATTTAAGAATTCCAAACGTTCGTGAACTTCGTCAAACTGTTCAATGGCATCCAAATTGACTGGACCAAGTGAACGGATGGATTTTTCTAAATCCTTGACCTCTTGTTCAGCGATAGCCAAATCTTCTAAGGAATTGGCTTGTTCTAAAGCTTCCGTATAACTAATCTGGTATTCTTCAGTCAGTTGACCTTGAAGATAGCGAAGGCGGTCCGTAATCTTCTCTTTGGTCGCTTCCGCTCGTGTTTGCTTACGAATCCATTCTTCATTTTGCTGACGAGCTTGTTCTAAATGACTAGCAATATCATCCAATTGACCTTCAATATCATCCAGCTCAAACTGCTTACGAATAAGCCCTTGTTGAATTTCTTCCTTCTGACTCTTGGCTTCTCTTTCCTGCTTGGTCAAAAGTTCCGTATCAACCTTTTCAAGATTGTCTACCTTTTCTTGGAGAAGGCGTTCGATTTCATCTTGCTCCATATCAAGGTATTCAAGCTCTTTGTTAATCCGTTCAATATCTGCAACTTCGTAACGTTTTCGCCCTACCATTTCTGTTTTGAGCAGACGTTCTTGAGAAAGTTTATCCTGCAAGCTTTGATAACGTTCTTGAATCGCATTTTTATTGGACTTGATTTCTTCAATCTCAGACTCCAGCTTTTGCTTTTCAGTTGAAATAACTGCAAGACGTTCTTGACATTTTTCTTTTTCAGCTTGCCAATCTCCACCTCTGAGATTAGTTAACTCTTGCTCCTGAAGTTCTAAAAGTGTTTCGAGTTCTTCGACTTGTTGGCAAGTTTGTTGATAAGCCAGATATAAGCCTTGCTCCTCTATTCGAGCTTGCTCTCCTTGAGACTTAATAGTCTCCAAAGTTTGAGCGAGAGCACTCAAGTTTTCTTGAAGTGATTTCAGATTTTCTTCTTCCTGACCAAGAATCTTCTCTTCCTTAGCAATTTCTTTTTGCAACTCTTCTAATTCAGGCTTGATAAAAATGCTGTTATTTTGACGATTGGCACCACCAGCATAAGAACCACCTGTACGCAATTCTGTACCATCTAGGGTTACCATCCGAACTTGATAACGTACCTTACGAGCAGCATCACGCGCATGCTCTACCGTATCAAAGATTGCTGTTGTAGCTAGCAAGTTTTTAAAAATAGCTTCATGCTTGGCATCAAAGGTAACCAATTCATCTGCCATTCCAAGAAAACCTGGACTTGAGGCAATCACATCTTGGTTCTGACCAGAAATGCTACGAGCCTTGATGGTTGTCAAAGGCAGGAAGGTAGCACGACCAGCTCGGTTTCGCTTAAGGAAATCAATAGCTTTAGTCGCAGCCTGTTCATCTTCAACGATGATATGTTGACTACTTGCACCGAGGGCAATTTCAAGAGCTGTTTGATAACGAACATCAAAAGTTAAATGTTCACTGACCGCTCCGACAATACCGCCCAGGCGATTTTTTTCTTGTAGAACACTCTTAACACCCGCATAGAAATTACTATGATTTTTAAGAATGTTTTCCAGACTTTGCGCCTTGGCCTGCTTGTTTTTCAAACTATCTAGGCGGTCAAAAAGTTGATTTTGCTGACTTTGATAAGCCTGCTTTTGTTCTTCTTCCTGTTTAGCATTCGTCTGATAGTCAGCAAGCAAGGTCTGTACTTTTTCTTTTGCTGATTTAAGAGCAGTTTCTTGTTCACTTGCCTTAGATTTGGCAGAAGCTAATTGTTCCTTCAAGGACTCCAATTGTTCTTCTTGCTTTTGAGTCTGTTGGCGACTATTTTCAAGATCATTTTCAATCCGTGTCAATTGGTTAGAGACATCCGCTTCTTCCTGCAAGAAAGCAACAAAGCGCTCACGCAATTGCTCAATCATCTGATCTGGATCATCAGAAAATGCTACTAACTCAGCTTCTAAACGATTGATCTCCTTGGTATTGACTGCAAGATTTTCTTCTAACTGACTGAGATTTGCTTCTTTTTCTTCCTTCTCTTGAATAAGAACATTTCTCTTTTCATCCAAACTAGCTAAACGAGCTTGAGCCTCTTGTTGATTGAGAGCAACCTGCTCTGTCTCCAGTTTAGACAAGGCCAATTTCCGTTCTAAATCACTGATTAGAGCAGTCAAATCCATCAAACTAGTTTGATCTTTAGCCATCTCTGCTTGTAAATCTTGTCTCTGCTTCTTGAGAGATTGATTTTCAAGTTCTAGTGACTCGCGTTTTTGATAATAACTAGTCAACAGTTCTTGAACTTGGTTTAATTCTTCTTCTGTTAGATTCAATTCAGCCTTATTGGCTTGAATTTGTGCAACTAAAACATCTAAGTAGATGCCTTTACGCTGACTGTCCAAGTCTATAAATTTACGAGCTGTTGCTGCTTGCTTTTCTAAGGGCTTGATTTGATTGTCTAACTCATAGATGATATCTTCCAAGCGGTCTAAATTGTCTTGAGTTTGTTGAAGTTTGCTTTCCGTCTCTTTGCGACGAGTTTTATATTTTAAAACTCCGGCAGCTTCTTCAAAGATTGCGCGACGTTCCTCAGGTTTAGAGTTGAAGATTTCTTCAACCTTCCCTTGGGAAATAATAGAGAAGGAGTCGCGACCAAGTCCGGTATCTAAGAAAAGATCATGAATATCACGAAGACGGACTTTTTTCCCATCAATCTTGTATTCACTATCTCCCGTACGATAGATGTGACGCTCCACCTTGATTTCCTGTCCTGAATCCTTGATGAAACCATCCTGGTTATCTAGAGTAACAACTACAGAAGCATAGTTTAATGGTTTTCTACTTTCTGTTCCTGCAAAGATAACATCTGGCATCTTCCCGCCACGAAGACTTTTGACACTGGATTCCCCAAGAGCCCAGCGTAAACTTTCTGTGATGTTAGATTTTCCAGAACCATTGGGTCCTACAACTGCTGTTACTCCTTGGTCAAAGACAACCTTGGTTTTGTCAGCGAAGGACTTAAACCCCTGAATCTCAATTTCTTTTAAATACATGAATCCAGTCCTTCCTCAACTGCATTTTTAGCGGCTTCTTGTTCGGCCAATTTTTTAGATCGTCCTTGACCCCTACCTAAACTTTGACCCTCGACGAGGACTTCAACCTCAAACATCTTATCATGGGCAGGTCCAATCTCTGAAATCACCTGATAACGAATATCGACATCACCATTGACTTGGAGTAATTCTTGGAGGTGAGTCTTGTAGTCTTTAATCATCTCAAAATCACCAGCCTCAACCTTCGGTATCATGACCTGATAGATAAACTCTTTTACCGTAAGTAGATCCTTATCTAAAAGCAGGGCACCCAAAAAGGCTTCGAAAGCATCTCCCAAGATGGTATCTCGATTACGGCCTCCAGATTTTTCCTCTCCCTTTCCTAGCTTGATAAACTGGTCAAACTGGCAGTCACGGGCAAAACCAGCCAAACTCTCTTCACGTACAATCATGGCACGGAGTTTAGATAGGTCACCTTCTGGTTTTTTAGGATATTTTTTGTACAGATATTCTGAAATCAATAATTGCAGAACAGCGTCTCCTAAAAATTCCAAGCGTTCATTGTGTGAAATTTTTAAGAGGCGGTGCTCATTGGCATAACTAGTATGAGTAAAAGCTGTTTCAAGTAACTGTTTATCTGAAAAAACAAGCCCAAAACGTTGCTCTAACACGGTTTCTAATTCTTTCATAAGAACCTCTTTCTAAAACATTATAATACACTCCATTATACCAAAAAAAGGTTTCTTAGTCAGAAAATAACCGTTAAAAGTCCTTTTTCTGACTTGTGTTTAAAATCAATCCATTACTAGCAGTTCAAGCTATTTTTTGGTATAATAAATCTTATGGAAATTGAAAAAACCAATCGAATGAATGCTCTGTTTGAATTTTATGCAGCCCTTTTGACTGATAAGCAGATGAACTATATCGAGCTCTACTATGCAGACGACTATAGTTTAGCTGAAATTGCTGAAGAATTCGGTGTCAGTCGTCAGGCTGTTTATGATAATATCAAACGCACAGAAAAAATACTGGAAGATTACGAGATGAAGCTTCATATGTACTCTGATTACATTGTCCGCAGTCAGATTTTTGATCAGATCATTGAGCGCTATCCAGAAGATGCTTTTCTCCAAGAGCAAGTTGAGATTTTAACAAGTATTGACAATCGGGAGTAATCATGGGCAGTCTAGTTAATTATCAAGGAATACCTTGCAAACTATTAGCCGCAGAGGAACCATTTCCTACTCGACTACAGATTATCTCGCCCAATGATATCTCCAAAGCTATGCAAATAGGTTTTAGCTGTTGGGGATATCCAAATGAAATCATGAAAGAAGTCACACCTGAAGAACTAGAGTGTTTGCAACATTTCGGACGATTTCCACTGAATTGAATAAATAGGAGAAAAATATGGCATTTGAAAATTTAACAGAACGTTTACAGAACGTCTTTAAAAATCTACGTAAAAAAGGAAAAATCACAGAGAGTGATATCCAAGAAGCAACCAAGGAAATTCGTCTGGCGCTTTTAGAAGCCGACGTTGCTTTACCTGTAGTTAAGGATTTTATCAAAAAAATTCGTGAACGCGCGGTCGGGCATGAAGTCATTGATACCCTCAATCCAGCTCAACAAATCATCAAGATTGTTAATGAGGAGTTGACGGAAGTTCTTGGTTCTGATACAGCTGAGATTATCAAGTCTCCTAAGATTCCTACAATCATCATGATGGTCGGTTTGCAGGGTGCTGGTAAAACAACCTTTGCTGGAAAACTTGCTAACAAACTTAAAAAGGAAGAGGATGCTCGTCCTCTGATGATTGCAGCCGACATCTATCGTCCTGCAGCTATTGACCAGCTAAAAACTCTCGGACAACAAATTGATGTTCCTGTCTTTGCTCTTGGAACTGAAGTTCCTGCAGTGGAGATTGTTCGCCAAGGTTTGGAGCAAGCTAAAGCCAACCATAATGACTATGTTTTGATTGATACGGCAGGTCGTTTGCAAATTGATGAACTCCTCATGAACGAGCTCCGTGATGTTAAAGCTCTTGCTCAACCAAATGAAATCCTTCTCGTCATCGATGCCATGATTGGTCAAGAAGCTGCTAACGTTGCGCGAGAATTTAACGCTCAATTAGAAGTTACCGGTGTCATCCTTACCAAGATTGACGGGGATACTCGTGGTGGTGCGGCCCTTTCTGTTCGTCATATCACAGGAAAACCAATCAAATTCACTGGTACTGGTGAAAAGATTACCGACATTGAAACCTTCCACCCTGACCGTATGGCAAGCCGTATTCTCGGTATGGGAGATATGCTGACTCTGATTGAGAAAGCTTCCCAAGAATACGATGAGCAAAAAGCCCTAGAAATGGCTGAAAAGATGCGGGAAAACACCTTTGATTTCAACGATTTCATCGATCAGTTGGATCAGGTGCAAAATATGGGGCCGATGGAAGATTTGCTCAAGATGATTCCTGGTATGGCCAACAATCCTGCCCTTCAAAATATGAAGGTGGATGAAAAACAAATTGCTCGCAAACGTGCCATCGTCTCATCTATGACTCCTGAAGAACGTGAAAATCCAGATTTGCTCACTCCAAGCCGTCGTCGTCGTATTGCAGCTGGTTCTGGTAATACCTTTATCGATGTCAACAAGTTCATCAAAGACTTTAACCAAGCCAAACAACTCATGCAAGGTGTCATGTCTGGTGACATGAACAAGATGATGAAGCAAATGGGCATCAACCCTAACAACCTTCCTAAAAATATGCCTGGTGGCATGGATATCTCAGCCCTTGAAGGTATGATGGGACAAGGCGGTATGCCGGATATGTCTGCTCTTGGAGGAGCCGGAATGCCTGATATGAGCCAGATGCTTGGTGGAGGTCTCAAGGGTAAAATCGGTGAATTTGCTATGAAGCAATCCATGAAACGCATGGCTAATAAAATGAAAAAAGCTAAGAAAAAACGCAAATAAAAAAGGACTCAATTGAGTCCTTTTTTTATTGTTCTTTTCTAAGTTTCTCCAAGGTTTGCTTGAAGATATCTGGGATATCAGCAGTAAATTCCAGCGTTTCCCCAGTTCTTGGATGGGTAAATCCTAGCGTCTTGGCATGGAGAAATTGTCCATGTCCCTTTAGGGTTTTACGAGGACCGTATACCTCATCACCAGCGACAGGATGACCGATATAAGCCATGTGCACACGGATTTGATGAGTTCGTCCTGTTTCCAGTTGCAACTCTAATAAAGAATAGTCACCAAAGCGTTCTAAGACTTGGAAACGTGTCACTGCTGGTTTCCCTTTGGCAGTCACAGCCTGTTTCTTACGGTCTTTTTCGCTACGACCAATCGGCGCCTCAATGACACCTCTGTCATTTGGAAGATTACCATGAACAATAGCCCAATATTTTCGAAGAGATTTCTTGTCTTTCAATTCTTGAGCCAGTGCCATGTGAGCTTCATCGTTTTTAGCAATCATGAGAAGCCCAGATGTGTCCTTATCGATACGATGGACAATCCCTGGCCGCAGCACACCATTAATTCCTGATAAGTCCTTAATATGATACATAAGGGCATTCACCAAGGTACCACTGGTATGACCAGCACTTGGATGAACAACCATGCCTTGAGGTTTATTGACTACTGCTACATCCTCATCTTGATAAATGATTTCAAGAGGAATATCTTCAGCTACATACTCTAAAACTTCTGGTTCGGGAATTTGATAAGTGATCATATCCCCCTCTTGGACCGTATACTTGGCTTTCTTAACCTGGCCGTTGACCAAGACTTGACCAGACTTGATTTGTTCATTGGCGAGACTACGAGACAATTCTGTCAAATCTGACAAAGCCTTATCTAAACGTAGTCCACCTGTTTCAATTTTAATTTCCATTCATTTCCTCTTTTAGCATTGCAAGCAATAATACAACGACCCCTACTGTTAGATAACTATCAGCCACATTGAAAATCGCAAAATTGATAAAGTCTAAGTGAAACATATCCACGACAAATCCTTGGCTAATGCGATCAATGAAGTTTCCCAGACCACCTGCAATAATCAGAACCAATCCAAAGACTGTCCAGAGGGAATCTTCTATATGCTTGTGCAAATACCAGATAGCCCCTGCCATAACTACTAGAGTAATCACCGCAAAAAACCACTGTTGATCTTGAAGCATAGAAAAAGCTGCTCCCCTATTTTGCAGATAGGTTAAACTAACTAGATTTGGAATCCATGATTTGATTTCATCAAGAGCAATATTATGAACGACATAAGCCTTTACCAATTGATCTAATACAATCAAGGCAGCTATAATTCCTGCTACTATTCCTCTTTTTTTCATGCTTTCCTCTTCTGATCAAAATACTCTTGCATGACCTCTACAAATAAAGTCCCTGCTTGACTCAAGTCTACTTCCTCACGTTTCACATAAACCATGCGATTATTGAGATTATCATTTAGCGGAATAACGGTGATTCCGTTCACACTATCGCTATCTAAGAATCCAGAACCAGTCGCATAAGCATTTGTTCTTTCAAGAATTCCATTTAAAGTAGCACGGTCAGTTACATTAAACATTTGAGAGCTAGCACTTGTATCCACAAAGTTCTCTGAGTAATAGAGATATTCATCCTTTTCTTGTGTGAATCGAACTGTTGGCAAATCAACTAAATCCTCCATAACCAACTCTTTTTTCTTGGCTAAAGGATGTCCTTCACGAAGATAGATATGCGTCTGGAAAGGAATCAACTCAATCACTTCAAGGCCTAACTTTTCAACCCGTTGCATGATACCCTTTTGGTTTTGATTGTTGAGGTAAATAATCCCAATCTCACTATGACCTTGGGCTACTTCATCCAAAATCTGAACAGTTGTAGATTCAAAAATACGGAAATTTTTATATTCAGGATATTGTTGTGAAAATGCTGTAATGGTTGGTGGCAAGAAATCATAGTGCTGGCTGGCTATTGAAAACTCATCCTTCTCCTCTTCAGGATTAGCATACTGATTTTGAAATACATCAAACCCTTTTACTAACTCTTGGGCCTTTTCATAAAATTCCATTCCACGGCGAGTAAGAAAGGTACCCGAACTAGTTCTGCGGAAAATCTTGAATCCTAGCTCTTTCTCCAGATCTCTTACAGAAATAGATAGACTGGGTTGGCTAACGTACATTTTCTCAGCAGCTTCACGAAAAGTACCACTATTTGCAATAGCAACAACGTAGCGTAATTGTTGAATATTCATGATTTCTCCTTCGTTTTCTATCTTATCATTATACCATAAATAAAGCCTATCCAACAAAGGAAAATCATGAGACAGTTACTTCTAAAAAAGGAAACAAAAAAACACCTTTAAAGCTAGACCCAAAATCCAACTAAAAAGGGGTGTTATCAAATGCGATTATTTAGCTGCTGCGTAAAGCTCGTCTACTTTGTTCCAGTTGATAACTGAGAAGAAAGCTTTGATGTAGTCAGGACGAACGTTGCGGTATTTCACGTAGTAGGCATGTTCCCAAACGTCCAAGCCCAAGATTGGTTTTTTACCTTCTGAGATTGGTGTATCTTGGTTTGCTGTTGAAGTCACTTCAAGTTTACCTTCTTTGTTAACAACCAACCATGCCCATCCAGAACCGAAACGAGTTGTTGCTGCCACAGTAAATGCTGCTTGGAATTCTTCGAATGAACCAAATGTTGCATCGATTGCTGCTGCAAGTTCTGCTGAAGGAGCTGTTTTTTCAGGAGTCATCAATTCCCAGAAAAGAGCATGGTTCAAGTGTCCACCACCGTTGTTGATAAGCGCTTGACGGATATCAGCTGGGATAGATTCTACATCAGCAAGCAATGCTTCAAGGTCTTCACTAATTTCAGGGTGTTTTTCAAGAGCTGCGTTTGCGTTGTTGACATATGTTTGGTGATGTTTGTCATGGTGCAAGTGCATTGTTTCAGCATCGATGTATGGTTCCAATGCATCGTAAGCGTATGGAAGATCTGGTAAGATAATAGCCATCTGTAATACCTCTTTTCTTTCTATATAAAAATGATAACACAAACAACCTTTTTTTTCAAGTTATTTGCTCAATTTGACTGGCTCGCAATCTGCAATAAAGCTTTCTCAAACAAGTACCCTTTTTCGTAAACACCAGTCTTAATTTGATAATCTGCCTGGATGAGATAACGAATAGAATCCTGCAGGAATTTCAGGGACAATCCTCGCGTATCACGAAGGGCAAATTTGATTTGATAGGGATTCGGATTGCGACCAAGATAGTGCCCCAAACTGCTGACCATCTGTGATTCTGTCTGACCAGACTCTTGCAATATTTTTACCTGGGTATAGAGTCTAAACTGCCCCAGCATAATGGCAATCAGTTTAATCTCATCTTCACCCTGTAAGGTCAAATCTTTAACTAAATCTCGTGCCTGATCAATTTTCTTAGTTAATATTAATTGGGTCAAATCAAAAATATTATCCTGCAAAGTCTTTGGAATGGCTTCAACAATATCTTCTTCTGTTATCAGACCACTATCCTTATAAGACTGTAAGAAGAGCAAGTTTTTCTGAATTTCACTGAATTGAAAACTAGATTTGATAAGCAACTGTTCAAAGGAATTTCCATCAAAGGAAAGTTCTTGTTCCTGAGCCCACTTTTGAAAATAGGCTCGCAACTCTTGCTCTTTAGGTTCAAGAGCCTCAAATACTGTCGCATCACGCTTAAGTAATTTGACCAAACGTCTCTTGCTATCTAACTTGCCTTCAGCAAAGATTACTAATTTACTTGAGGGTACTGGATTTTCCAGATAGTCTTCAAAGGCCTTTAGCTCATCATCAGTTAGATAGCGTTTTTTAGCAGTTGTAATATCGAGAAAATGATCTAAAATAACAATTTTTTCATCCGCAAAGAAAGGAAGACTGACCAACTCTAGCTCCAAGCTTTTGTAGTCTACTTCTTTCATGTCAAAATAAGCAAAATTCAAATCTGCAGGATCATATCCGATTTGCTTTAGAACTTGTGCTTTCATGACGTCATACTGTCCTTGATCAGCCCCTGTAAACAGGGTCAAACTAGGAAGGTTCGCTAAGGATAGCTTTCGACTTTCTTCTATGGCTAGCATTTATTCTCCTTTCTTTTTAATTTAGCTTCCGTTTAATCCATATAATTCAATTTTCCACGGAAATCCTCTAGGCTTTGGTATCCTTTTTCCGACATAATTTCTTTGAGTTCCTTTGTAATACGCTCAAAAGCACCCACACCTTCTTTGTGTAGGGTAGTTCCTACTTGTACCATGCTGGCACCACATAGGATATGTTCAAAGGCATCACGCCCCGTTAATACTCCACCAGTTCCGATGATTTGAATCTGAGGATTTAAGCGTTGATAAAAGGCATGAACGTTGGCAAGGGCAGTTGGTTTAATGTATTCTCCACCAATTCCACCAAAGCCGTTCTTAGGACGAATCACGACAGACTCGTCTTCTATATAAAGACCATTTCCAATAGAGTTGACACAATTGACAAATTTGAGCGGATATTTGTTAAAAATAGCTGCAGCCTGGTCAAAGTGAACTATATCAAAATAAGGTGGTAGCTTAATTCCTAGAGGTTTTGTAAAATACTCAAAGACTTCTGACAAGATACGGTCTGTTGTTTCAAAATCATAGGCAATCTGAGGTTTTCCTGGAACATTGGGACATGAGAGATTGAGTTCAGTTAGACCACGAAAATCACTTTCTTGCACCTTCTTCAAAATGGTATGAGTTTCCTCTGGAGACATTCCAACTAAAGATAGAAAGAAGGTACGATTTGGTTCCTTTTCTTGTAATTCCAAAAGGTAGTTCAGGTAATAGTCTAAACCATTATTTGGCAGACCCATAGAGTTGATAGAGCCAAGTGGAACATCTTGGTAGCGTGGTTCAGGATTCCCCTGACGAAATTCCAAGGTTGCTGTTTTAGTGACAAAGGTTCCTGCTGCTGAGTTTTTAACACCTTCCAATTCCTCAACTGTCATACAAGCAACTCCTGCTGCATTCATCAAGCAATTGTCAAACTCAAAACCAGCGATCTGTGTTTTAGTTGATACCATGATTCTATTCCTCCAGATTCCTTTATATTGCTACTATTATACCATACTTTGGCAGGACTCTTTTAATAAAACTAATCATATGAAAAGGTTCTTATTCAGCTAATAAAACTAGCTAATCCAAATTGAAAGAATTTTTAGAAAATTTATGTTTTTTTCTTTACAGTGAAAAATTTTTCTGCTATAATGTCTCATGTAATAAAATATGACAACAAAAAGGAGAACGATATGACATCTGCTAAAGAATATATCCAAAGCGTGTTTGAAACTGTAAAAGCTCGTAACGGGCATGAGGCTGAATTTCTCCAGGCGGTTGAAGAATTTTTCAGCACTTTGGAGCCTGTCTTTGAAAAACACCCTGAGTATATTGAAGAAAATATCTTGGCACGTATCACTGAGCCTGAGCGCGTAATTAGCTTCCGTGTTCCTTGGGTTGACCGTGACGGAAAAGTTCAAGTTAACCGTGGTTACCGTGTTCAATTTAACTCAGCTGTTGGACCATATAAAGGCGGACTTCGTTTCCACCCAACTGTTAACCAAGGGATTCTGAAATTCCTCGGATTCGAACAAATCTTTAAAAATGTTTTGACAGGACTTCCAATCGGTGGAGGTAAAGGGGGATCAGACTTCGATCCTAAAGGCAAAACTGATGCTGAAGTGATGCGCTTCTGCCAAAGCTTCATGACTGAATTGCAAAAATACATCGGACCATCTCTTGACGTACCTGCTGGTGATATCGGTGTAGGTGGACGTGAGATTGGTTACCTTTACGGACAATACAAACGTCTCAACCAATTTGATGCTGGTGTCTTGACTGGTAAACCTCTTGGATTTGGTGGTAGCTTGATTCGTCCAGAAGCAACTGGTTATGGATTGGTTTACTACACTGAAGAAATGCTTAAAGCAAACGGCAACAGCTTTGCAGGTAAGAAAGTTGTTATTTCAGGTTCTGGTAACGTAGCTCAATACGCTCTTCAAAAAGCAACTGAACTTGGTGCAACTGTTATCTCAGTTTCTGACTCAAACGGTTATGTTATTGATGAAAATGGTATCGACTTCGACCTTCTTACAGACGTTAAAGAAAAACGCCGTGCTCGTTTGACAGAGTATGCTGCAGAAAAACCAACTGCTACATACCACGAAGGTTCTGTATGGACTTACACTGGAAACTACGATATCGCTCTTCCATGTGCGACTCAAAACGAAATCAACGGTGAAGCTGCGAAACGCTTGGTTGCTCAAGGAGTTATCTGTGTATCTGAAGGAGCTAACATGCCTAGCGACCTTGAAGCGATTAAAGTCTACAAGGAAAATGGAATCCTTTACGGACCTGCTAAAGCTGCCAATGCTGGTGGGGTAGCTGTATCCGCTCTTGAAATGAGCCAAAACAGCCTTCGCCTTTCATGGACACGTGAAGAAGTTGACGGTCGTTTGAAAGATATCATGACTAACATCTTCAACACAGCTAAAACAACTGCAGAAACTTACGGTCTTGGAACTGACTACCTTGCAGGTGCAAATATCGCTGCCTTCGAAAACGTAGCAAACGCTATGATTGCGCAAGGGATTGTTTAATTTCAAGTAACTACTTAACTCCTCACTCCAGTGAGGAGTTTTTTCTTATTCATAAAAAAAGACCTACCCTACTGGATAGATCTTTGCTTTCTTACAATTTACCTGCTACCGCATCCAACAATTCTTGGATTTTCGCTTGGTTGCTTCCTCCTGCCATGGCCATGTCTGGTTTTCCACCGCCACGTCCATCAACGATTGGAGCCAATTCTTTAATCATATTACCTGCGTGTACATCTTTTGTCTTGCTGGCTACAAGGACGTTCACTTTGTCACCGATGGCTGCGACAAGAACAAGGACATCAGAGTAGTCTTTTTGTTTCCAGTTATCTGCGAAGGTACGAAGGGCACCTGCATCTGATACAGAAACTTGGCTTGCGATAAAGCTGTGACCATTTGCTTCTTGAACATTCTTGAAGACATCACCGGCTGCTGCAGCCGCTGCTTTTTCCTTCAATTCTGCATTTTCTTTTTGCAATTGACGAAGTTGCTCTTGAAGTCCTTCAACCTTATGAGGAACTTCCTTGAGTTGAGGGGCTTTCAAGGTTGCTGCGACTGCTTTTAGTGCATCTTCTTGTTCACGGTAAGCTTCAAAGGCTTCCTTACCAGTCACTGCCAAGATACGACGAGTTCCTGATCCAATCCCTTCTTCTTTGACAATCTTGAAGAGACCAATCTCAGAAGTATTGCCAACGTGGGTACCACCACAAAGCTCCACTGAATAGTCCCCGATCGTTACAACACGGACTTCTTTACCGTATTTCTCACCAAAAAGGGCCATCGCTCCCATTTCTTTAGCAGTATCGATATCTGTTTCAATCGTTTCGACTGCGATAGCTTCCCAAATCTTCTCATTGACTTGTTGCTCAATAGCACGCAATTCTTCAGGAGTGACAGCTTGGAAGTGAGTGAAGTCAAAGCGAAGGAATTCTACTTCATTAAGTGAACCTGCTTGAGTAGCATGGTGGCCAAGGATATTATGAAGAGCTGCATGGAGCAAGTGAGTGGCTGTGTGGTTCTTCATGACACGATGACGACGATTGCTATCGATAGCCAATGTGTATTCTTGGTTCAAAGCAAGTGGCGCAAGAACTTCAACGGTATGGAGTGCTTGTCCGTTTGGTGCTTTTTGAACATCTGTCACTGTCGCTACAACATTTCCTTGAGCATCCATGATTTGACCATGGTCCGCAACCTGTCCACCCATTTCAGCGTAGAATGGAGTTTCTGCAAAGATAAGTGACGCAGTTCCTTCAGCTACAGCTTCTACTTCAGCATTGTCAGCTACGATAGCCACCAACTTAGAAGACAATTGGCTAGCATTGTAGTTGAAGACACTTTCCACTGTGATGTTTTGAAGGGTTTCATTTTGCATCCCCATAGATCCACCTTTGACAGCAGATGCACGCGCACGTTCTTGTTGTTCCTTCATAGCCGCTTCAAAACCTTCACGGTCAACAGTCATTCCTGCTTCTTCAGCGATTTCTTCTGTCAATTCTACTGGGAATCCGTATGTATCGTAGAGTTTGAAGACATCTTGACCAGCGATGACAGATTGACCTTTTTCTTTCAAGTCTGCCACGATGGTTTCTGCAAAATGTTGACCTGAGTGAAGGGTACGAGCAAATGACTCTTCCTCGCTCTTAACGATTTTTTCTATAAAGTCACGTTTTTCAAGCACTTCTGGGTAGTAGCTTTCCATGATTTTTCCAACAGTTGGAACCAGTTTGTAAAGGAAAGGCTCATTGATGCCCAATTTTTGACCATGCATAGAGGCACGGCGGAGAAGACGACGGAGGACATAACCACGACCTTCATTTCCAGGAAGGGCACCATCACCGATAGCAAATGAAAGAGAACGGATGTGGTCTGCAATAACCTTGAAGCTCATGTTGTCGCCATCTTGGTCATAAACCTTACCAGATAATTTCTCAACTTCACGAATGATTGGCATGAAGAGGTCTGTTTCAAAGTTGGTCTTAGCACCTTGGATAACAGCTACCAAACGCTCCAATCCAGCGCCCGTATCAATGTTTTTGTGTGGCAATTCCTTGTACTCGCTACGAGGTACAGCTGGATCAGCGTTAAATTGTGACAATACAATGTTCCAGATTTCGATATAACGGTCATTTTCGATATCTTCTGCAAGAAGACGAAGACCAATGTTTTCAGGGTCAAAGGCTTCTCCACGGTCGAAGAAGATTTCTGTATCAGGTCCAGAAGGTCCCGCACCGATTTCCCAGAAGTTGTCTTCAATTGGGATCAAATGACTTGGATCTACTCCCACTTCAATCCAGCGGTTGTATGAATCCTTGTCATCTGGATAGTATGTCATGTAAAGTTTGTCTTTAGGGAAGTCAAACCACTCAGGACTTGTCAAAAGCTCATATGCCCATGTAATTGCTTCGTCACGGAAGTAATCCCCGATTGAGAAGTTCCCCAACATTTCAAACATGGTATGGTGACGGGCAGTCTTCCCTACGTTTTCGATATCGTTGGTACGGATGGCTTTTTGAGCATTGGTAATACGTGGATTTTCAGGTTTGATAGTTCCATCGAAGTATTTTTTAAGAGTGGCAACCCCTGAGTTGATCCACAAAAGGGTTGGGTCGTTTACTGGAACCAAGCTAACGGATGGTTCTACTGAGTGGCCTTTTGTAGCCCAGAAATCAAGCCACATTTGGCGGACTTGTGCACTAGATAATTGTTTCATATGTATCTCCTTTTTACTAATTTGAGTCTCTTTCTAGCATTTCCACATAGTCGATAGCGACACAGAGGGAAATAACTAGGTCTGCATAAGATTCGTCATAGACTGTTACAGTATAGGTAGAGGTTAAATGGAAAAGTTCCTTGGTAATCTCTGCAATCACTTGATCTCGGTCATCCAAAAGTTTGAAATCCCAATCCCAAATATCTCCTTCAATGCGAAGACCCAGGTTGTCAAATTCATACTTATCTCTAAAGAAAGTAAATGTCTTGCGGATGTAAAAGCTATCTCCGTTACTCAGTTGAATTTCAAAACGGGGCAAGAAGGTCATGACTTCTTTTCGAATCTCACTGACCTTTTGGTTATCTGCATCATAGATAGTAAATGTTTTGGGAATATTAAAAAAAGAACCTTCTACCTGATAGGCGATTTCTCCCCTATCATCCTTGATATCAAAACGTTCACCACCTATGCGGAATTTTTGTTTGACATGAAATGTTCTCATAAACACCTCCAAAAATAAAAGACAAATCCATATCACGAAGGGCGAAAAACCGCGGTACCACCTTCATTCAATGAACTTGTCATTCTCTTATTCTTATGCAATTGTGTGATTGAGTAGCATGATTTTCTATCTTAGATGGCTCGCAGCACCGCCAATTCTCTGAACTAAGATGGGGAGAAAATCAATTCTCAACATTCCTATTATACTGTTTTTTTATCTTGGGGTCAAGGTAAATGCCATGAATCATAAATTTAGCTTTAAATCTCTTAATTTACCTAGAGTTGCCTTGTGATGTTTGAGTAGTTTTGGGCTTATATATTGAAATTTTAATTCGTGTATTGTTCAAATCTACACCTTCACCTGGTTTTGGACTTTGGCTAACTACAGTCTCTTCAGCAGTTCCTTCTGGAGCTGTGGAGACTTCTACCACTTCAATATTAGCCTCTTTTACACCTACTATCTGAATCAAGTTATTCTTGGTAAATTCAAGGCTTGATCCAATATAACTTGGCATAGGAACTCTTGTTACCTTCTTGGCAACGGTCAAAGTAATCTCCGTCGCATTTCTAAGATCATAAGTGGTTCCTTCTGGCAGACTTTGTTTCATAACAAGACCTGCCTCTGTTTCACTTGATTCTTCTTCTACAATCTTAATAAGATTTTCAGGAACTTTTTTCTCCTTGAGCTCAGCAACCACATCTATTGATTTTCGGCCAATAAAGTTTCCAATATATACTTTTGTAGCTTGTGGTCTAGTAGTGGGAGATGTTGTTGATCTTTGTTTATCTTGAGATTTACTAGTACTAGGAGAACTTGTGGTTGTTGTACTAGTCGAGGTTTCTGAAGTAGTTGGTTGAGTTGAATGATTATTACTGTTATGAGTATAAGATGATTTAGACTTGGTCATACCTATGAAAAAAGTTCCAATTATCACTAATAAAAGTAAGCTTATAGCTATTCCGAAAAGCCACTTTATTCTACTTATTTTTTGTCTACGACGCTCTAATATTTCATTCTGTTCTATTTCTTCCTGTTGTTTTAATTGAAATTGCTCCGAAGCCAAACGTTGTCGTTCTATTTCTCTCTCTTTCTCAAGTAAATACTCATCATATTCAGCTTCTGCTTCTGCTAGAAGTATCTGTATCCTAACTCTCTCATCTTCTGATTCAGCTTTAGCCCACAGTTTTTTTAAATCAAAAATATTATCTTTATATTGTTGTTCTATACGTAATTCTAACTCTCTTTGATGACGAGATTCTTCATCCCATTGCCTCTGACGTTCTAACTCATTTCTCTCTTTTAATGTTTCTTGTTGTTCTCGAGCAAGGCGATTTTGTTCATCTAGTGCTGCCTGTTGCTTTTGGTTAGAAAACTGCTGTTCCCATCTCTGCTGTTCCAACAAATTATTTTGTCTTTTTAGCTCTTGATTCAATTCTTCTTCTCGACGAGCTTTTTCCCAATCATTCAAATTATTCATAGCCTCTCCTAATTTGCATTATAACCATGTTCTTTAGATTTTAATACTTTCTTCCAATATCGTTCACGTTGGAGTGCTTTTTGTTTTCCAACTTCATTCTTTGGAAAAATCTCTAATAAACTATATTGGAAATACTTTTTAATATAACTTATTCCATATTTTTCGACTATTTCATACAATCTTTTATTTGGATAACGATTTTCTTCCATTTCGGATTTATCATAGCCTTCACTTAAGTATGTAGACCATCTTCCATAAACTCCATTATCTCCATAAGCAGAACCGACATAGAGCTTTCCTGTCTTAGCATCAGTAATGACATAGACACCATAAACAGCTGAAAGATATCGTCTCCAAGAACTATTTGACCAATTTTTCTTTAATTCTTGATAAGAAAATGAAATATTTTCATAACCTGGAAAATGAGACGTTTGATTAAAATAGGAAATACTGTTTACAGATTCTACTACAACTGATTCAATTATTTTAGGATTAACATAAAACCATGATTGACCAGTATTGGCATGATTGACCAAAACTTTTTCTATAAACTTATCATACTCTTTTAATCGTTCAGCTAAAGCAAACTTGACATGATGGTTCCCATAGGCCACTTTCTTTATCTGACTATTCTTTTCTTTTATAAGATAGGCACCAACAAAAAGCCATTTATGGTACTCTACTTCTATAAATTGAAACTGAATTTCATTTCTACGATTTCGACTTTTTTTATCTGAACCATTACTCAAAATCCAAGGCAAAAAATCTTCAGATTCACTGATATAATCATCAACAAAACTATAATCATCCCAATTCTTATTAAATCGTAATTTAATACGATATCCTTTGTATTCTGGTTGTGACAATAATTCATTAAATCTGAAAATGTCCTTCAAATATATCTTTTCATTCATATTGTATTTATCTTTTATTTATATGGAGAACTTTGCATAATCCCTCTCCTATATCATTATACAGAAGGGCTTAATAACGGTCAAGAGCTTAAATATTTTTTCAAAATTTTTTGTTACCGCTTTCTATTCGCATAAACTTAGTATACTACGAGGCTATAAAATAAGCAAATAGGATAGTAAAAATAAACAGCTATACAACTATTCAAAAAACGAACCAGTTTAACTGATTCGTTTTCTTTTATATAGTCCTACTTCCGATACATCTTAAATTGTAGGAAGAGGTCACTATAGATACCTGTCCATTTATGGTCAAATTTCTCATAAACTTCTAGGTGTTTCATAGTATCTGCATCTGGATAGAAGGACTTATCCTCTTTTGTCTCCTCTGGGAGCATTTCCCTAGCTGTATTGTTTGGTGTTGAGTAGCCGACATACTCAGCATTCTTGAGAGCATTTTCGGGTTTCAACATGAAGTTGATAAAGGCATAAGCTGCATCCTGGTTCTTAACAGTCTTGGGAATAACCATATTATCAAACCAGAGGTTACTTGCTTCAGTTGGAACGACATATTTGAGGTTAGGATTCTTTTCCAACATCTGGCTAGCTTCCCCTGAGAAAGTCACACCGATAGCAGCATTATTCTGAATCATGTAACCCTTCATCTCATCGGCTACAATAGCCTTGATATTAGGAGTCAACTCATACAGTTTATCAACCGTTTGTGACAGTTGCTCTGGATTTTTTGAGTTAAGGCTATAGCCTAGTGAGTTAAGACCTAAACCAAGAACCTCACGCGCCCCATCAAAGAGCATGATCGAATCCTTGTATTCTGGTTTCCAGAGGTCATCCCAATGTTCAGGCGCTTCTTCCACCATGGTTTCATTGTAGACAATTCCCAAAGTTCCCCAGAAATATGGGATTGAGTACTGGTTGTTTGGGTCAAAAGACTGGTTGAGAAACTCTGGACCGATATTCTCAATTCCCTCAATTTTACTATAATCCAGTGGAACCAGAAGATTTTCATCCTTCATCTTGTTAATCATGTACTCACTTGGGATAGCAATATCATAGGTTGTTCCACCCTGCTTGATTTTCGTGTACATGGCTTCGTTAGAGTCAAAGGTTTCGTACTGGACTTGGATTCCCGTTTCTTCTGTAAATTTCTCCAGAAGTTCAGGATCGATATAGTCTCCCCAGTTGTAGATAACCAATTTTTGACTATCACGACTATTGATTTTACTATCAAGATGGTAAGAAATTCCCCACAAGACGAGGATAATGGCTAGAATTCCTGCTAAAAATGAATAGAGCTTTTTCATGCTTTATCCTCCTTCTCACGCGAAATAAAGTAATAGCCGACAACCAAGATAATACTAAAGAGAAAGACCAAGGCAGAAAGAGCATTGATTTCCAGCGAAATTCCCTTACGAGCCCGAGAGTAGATCTCAACTGAGAGGGTTGAAAAACCATTCCCCGTTACAAAGAAGGTCACGGCAAAGTCATCTAGTGAATAGGTGAAAGCCATGAAGTAGCCTGCAATGATAGAAGGCGTTAGGTAAGGAAGCATAATTTCCTTGAACATCTGGAACTGACTAGCTCCAAGGTCATAGGCTGCATGAATCATATCTCCATTCATCTCTTTTAATCGAGGCAAGACCATAAGCACTACGATTGGAATGGAGAAGGCCACATGACTAGACAGAACTGTCAAAAATCCAAGTGAAAACTTAAGTTGTGTAAAGAGAATCAAGAAACTAGCACCAATCATAACGTCTGGAGCAACCATCAAAATGTTATTGAGTGATAGAAATGCTTCTTGGTATCTCTTGCGTGATTGGTAGATGTAGATAGCTCCAAAAGTACCAATCACTGTCGCAATCAAGGCTGATAGAAAGGCAAGTAAAAAAGTTTGAACCAAAATCAGCATGAGCCTTCCATCACCAAACATAGTTTCAAAGTGAGATAAGCTAAAACCTGTAAAACTATTCATATCATCCCCAGCATTGAAGGCATAACCAATCAAGTAGAAGATTGGCAGATAGAGGACGATAAAGACGAAGGCTAGGTAAAGATTCGATAATTTTTTCATCGTTCTCTCCTTTCCTTAGTTACCCACATAGTGACGAACATAGTCAGGATAAGAACAACACCGATAGTTGAACCCATACCGTAGTTGTCGTTGGTTAGGAAGTTCTGCTCGATGGCAGTCCCCAAGGTAATGACTCGGTTCCCCCCAATCAAACGGGTCAACATGAAGAGGCTCAGACTCGGAATGAATACGGATTGGACTCCGCTTCGTACTCCGTTCATTGACAGAGGGAAGATGACATGGCGGAAGGTTTCCCACTTGGTCGCACCGAGGTCATAGCTGGCATTGATGAGATTATTATCCATATCATCTAAAACATTGAAGATGGGCAAAATCATAAATGGAAGCTCGATATAGCTTGCGACAAAAATAAATGAGAAATCTGTAAAGAGCAACTGCTGCGAACCGATTCCGATAAATTCGAGGAATTGGTTGATAGAACCATTTTGTCCAAAAATCCCGATAAAGGCATAGGCCTTAAGGAGCAGGTTAATCCAGGTCGGCAAAATGATTAGCATGAGCCATAGTTGACGGTGCTTGAGACGAGTCAAGAAGAGGGCTGTTGGATAGCTGATAAGAAGAGTCACCAGAGTTACAATTCCTGCATAGAGCACTGAGTTAAAACTCATTTTGAGATAGGTTAAGTTTTGTGACGCAAAATAGGATTTATAGTTTTCTAAACTGAACTGGCCTTCGATGTTGAAAAAGGATTGTCCAAAAATCAAGACCAAGGGTGCCAATACAAAGAGTGCAATCCAAAGCATGTAGGGCACTACAAAGAGTTTAGAGGTTGTTTTCTTCATCTCTCTCCTCCTCGATAGCGTTAATTAAACCTGCTTCATGCTCTTCAATTTCTACATATTCTTCAATACGAGCATCGAACTCTTCTTCTGTTTCATTGAGACGCATGATGTGGATGTCTTCTGGTTCAAAGTCCAGACCAATTTCCTCACCAACGATGGCCTTACGAGTTGAGTGGATCATCCATTCATTGCCAAGTTCATCATAAGCAATAATCTCATAGTGAACCCCACGGAAGAGCTGCGTATCGACCTTCACTTGAAGTTTTCCTTCTTCTGGCAGAGTAATGCGCAAGTCCTCTGGACGAATGACGACTTCGACTGGTTCATTTGGCTTCATCCCACCGTCAACCGCTTCAAATCGTTTGCCATTGAACTCGACCAAGTAGTCCTCAATCATGGTTCCTGGCAAGATATTTGATTCACCAATAAAGGTGGCTACAAAGTGGTTAATAGGCTCATCATAGATATCAACTGGTGTCCCAGACTGAACAATCTCACCGTCATTCATGACAAAAATCCAGTCACTCATGGCCAAGGCTTCTTCCTGATCGTGAGTAACAAAGACAAAGGTGATACCCAAGCGTTGTTGCAGTTCACGTAGTTCGTACTGCATGTCTGTCCGCAACTTCAAGTCCAGTGCTGACAAGGGCTCATCCAAGAGCACCACTCGAGGCTGGTTGATAATCGCACGCGCAATAGCTACACGCTGACGTTGTCCTCCAGATAACCTACGGATAGATCGCTTTTCATATCCTTCAAGCTGTACCATCTTGAGAACTTCTAAGACACGTTTTTCGATTTCTTTTTTATCGACCTTTCGCAATCGCAATGGAAAGGCAACATTTTCAAAGACATTCATGTGAGGGAACAAGGCGTAAGATTGGAAGACCGTGTGAACATCGCGCTTATTGGTCGGGATGTCATTGATACGAACACCGTCTAGCAAAATATCACCCGTCGTTGCGTCTAGCAAACCGGCGATAATATTGAGAATGGTTGATTTTCCTGAACCAGAAGCTCCTAGCAGTGTATAAAATTTTCCTTCTTCCAACTCAAAGTTAATATCCTTGAGAACCTTAGTGTCACTATCTTCAAAAACTTTAGAAACGTTTCTGAATTCGATAATTGGTTTTTTCAATTCCTATAAATTCCTTTTTCTTCGTAAATTAACAGATTGGGACCTTGTTAAATGCTAGCAATAACGGTAAGGAATTGACCCAAACCATATCTAGCGATAAAATCCCAATCTTTTGTATAATGTTTAATAATAATGCTATTCGTGCTCACCTAAGATACGAACTTCTCGCTCTAAGGTAACACCTGAATGTTCTTTAACTTTTTCAATGACAGATTCAATTAAGTCTTCATAATCTCGAGCTGTCCCATCGGCTACATTAATCATAAAGCCTGCATGTTTTTCTGAGACTTCGACACCACCGATACGGGAGCCCTTCAAACCAGCTTCTGAAATCAATTGCCCTGCAAAATGCCCAACTGGACGTTTAAAGACAGAACCACATGATGGATATTCCAAAGGTTGTTTGAGTTCTCGAAGGTGGGTCAAACGTTCCATTTCTTGATTAATAGTCTCATAATTACCTGGAGATAGTGCAAATTTAGCTGATAAGACTACTGCTCCAGAATCTTGAATAGCTGAATGACGATAACCAAAGGCTAAGTCCTTGGATGATAAAGTCTCGATTTCCCCATCCTTGGTCAATACTTTGCAAGACTGCAAAATATGAGCAATCTCACCTCCATAAGCACCAGCATTCATAAAGACTGCACCACCGACGCTTCCTGGAATTCCACAGGCAAACTCAAATCCTGTCAAACTATGGCGTAGAGCAATGCGAGTGGTCTCAATCAAGTTAGCTCCCGCTTCTGCTTCAATGGTGTAACCATCGACCGAAACATTATTGAGTTTGTCACACATGATTACAAAGCCACGGACTCCACCTTCTCGGACGATAATATTACTGGCATTTCCAAGAACCATCCATGGGATATTTTCTTGATTAGCGAACTTAACCACACGGGCCATCTCATAATGATTGCGAGGAAAAGCTAAGTAATCTGCCTTCCCTCCGACTTTGGTATAGGTATAAGTTTTCAATGGCTCATCGAATCGAATGTCAATTCCTTCTAAGGTTTCTTTTAATTTATCTAATACAGTCATCTTTCTTATCCTTTTATAAAATTCATTCCATTATACCATTTTTAGCGATTTTTTTCGACGATTTGAAAAGCTTTTTTATTCACACAAATAAAAAAGAGGTCAGACCTCTTTTGCATGATTATTTTTTATACAAGACAGTTTTTGTAAAGTATACAAATAGAACAACTTCCACTGCTAACAATCCTTCAACAAGAAGCGGATTTGAAATCCAACCAACCTGAGATAGACTCGGAGCCAGATCAAAGAAGGCATGTAGACCATAGGCAACTACTAGATAAATCCAATTCTTTTGACGGACTGCTTGATAAACCCAGAAAGAGAGACCAATTTGCATAACAAGAGCAAGTACACGCTCAACACCGAGTAAATAAACCTGCCATCCAGATAGAGATTGTACTGTTTCAAGTGTATTTTTGGGAAGGAGATTTGCCAAATCTGGATTTGAAGACTCTAATAATGAAAAGAGGATCAAAAGACTAATCAAGCTCCCCACTCCGAGGTAGAGTAATTCCAAGCCACCATGACCAAGTCCATAGGCGAGGGCATCCGAATCTTTCAAAGCTCTCTTCTTCTCTAACCATTTAAAGAAGACAAGTCGAGCCGTTTCTTCAAACAAAGCAGCCATACAGATCCCGTAAATCACATAGAGAAGGGGATTTTCCGTCATGAGTGGAACTGTCCCATCCTTTTGTGGATGAAGAACCAAGAGATGAACGATTTTCTCTAAGACCTGAGATGAGACAAAAAATGCAACTGCCCCAAGTCCTAAAACTGAAAGGTTAATCTTGTACTTCTTTTTTGAGAACCAAATGGCAGCTATGAGAAATACAACTAAAGCTATCATTGTGATTATTACATGAATTTTCATACTTTTCTCCTTTTATTCAGCCTGATCGATATCTTTTTTCATCTCATCAACATTGAACTTAGCAAAGAGGTACTGACGATCCTGTACAGGGAAACGTTGATCCAACTGATCGACAGCTCCAACCTCTACGATTCCTTCCTTGATGACAAAGTCCATGACGTGACCACCAAAGGTTAGGTCATCTGAAATAAAGTGCAAATGATAGCCTGCGACACTGACACCATGGAAAATTTCAGGTGTCCAGAATCCAACGATAGTCCCAGAGACATTTTCGCAACTATATTCAGGCTGATGAGTCGCAACCTCAGCAAATTTCGTTTCGCTTGTCGATTTTGGAATCATGCGAACATGCATGTGTTTAAAATCACCATGAATCTTAATCGAACGGAAAAGATTTTCTCCATCATAGTAGGACTCAATACGTTTTTCTAGTTCCTGATCAGTCATTTCAAAACGCTGGCGAAAAATAACTTCTGCCTGGTGGGGTACAACTGCTGCATAGGGAATCAGCGCGTCTGGTGAAACTTCAACGATTTCAGGCTTCTCACCTGAACCCTTAGCTTGATAGGCTTTACCATCTAAGACAATTAACTCCCCATCAATAGAGTCCAAGGTTCCTAGCCCTAAATCTCCATGTTCAAGTAACTCACCAACTGTCATAGTCCCGCCGTAAAGTCCTGCCATCAAGGCTCCCAAAGTATTATATTGGAATAATTTAACTGGTTCTTGCACCTTTATCATCTCACTCTTCTTTGAAAATTTACTTACTAAGTATATCACATTTCTTCTTAGAATTGAATGCTAGACCACCTTTTAACATTGTCAAACGTCCAAAAAAAAGGTACAATGTAACAAAATCAAGAGAGGTCTGGAATGAAGCAAGAAAGTAAGTACGAACAAGTTGTTCACTATCTGAAAGAAGAGATTGAATCAGGAAAACTTCAAACAGGAAGTCGTCTACCTTCTATCCGAAAACTCAGTCAAGACTTCCACTGTAGTAAAGATACTGTGCAGCGTGCACTTTTGGAACTCCGATACGAGAAATACATTTACTCCAAACCTCAAAGTGGCTATTATGTTTTAGAACAACAAGCTAGCCACGAAGACCTCGTTATCTCGGTCAATGACGAACATGCTGCTGCCTATGATGATTTTCGTCTTTGTGTCAATGAAAGCTTGATCGGTCGAGAAAATTATCTCTACAACTACTATGAACACCAAGAGGGGTTGGAAGAATTACGAAAGTCTGTTCAGAAACTACTGTTTGACCAAGCTATCTATAGTAAACCCGATCAATTAGTCATGACAACTGGAACCCAGCAAGCACTGTTTATTCTTTCTCAAATTGACTTTCCAGGTAAGAGCCAAGAAATACTGGTCGAACAACCAACTTATCACCGAATGAACCAACTTCTGCTGGCTCAAAATATTCCCTATCAAACCATTGAACGTCGCGTGGATGGCATTGACCTGAAAGAACTTGAGAAACATTTTAAAAGTGGTAACATTAAATTTTTCTACACCATTCCTCGATTCCATTATCCGCTGGGTCATTCATATTCTGAAGAGGAGAAACGTGCTATCCTTGATCTAGCAGCCAAATATCAAATTTATATAGTTGAAGATGACTATCTTGGGGATCTAGATCCTAAAATGGGACAAACCTTTCATTATCTGGATCAAAATGATTTGGTTATTTACATTAAGTCTTTTTCAACAAGTATTTTCCCTGCACTTCGAATCACTGCTCTCATACTTCCAAATGTTATGAAAGATGCTTTTGTCTCTTATAAAAACATTCTGGACTATGATAACAACCTCATTATGCAAAAGGCTTTATCACTCTATATTGATAGTCAACTCTTTGAAAAAAATAGAGTAGCAAGATTGGCACTGCAAGAGAAAAGTCAAGAATTCATTCATAAGCTATTAAAATCTTATCCCCTTTCCCTACCAAACTATCCTCTCCATGATGGACTTCTGCTTGATCTCAGGAACTATCCTAAGATTGCAAGGCTCAAACATAGCTCTTTAAATCTAGACTTTTTCGAATCGTCCTACATTGAGACTTGCCCTTATCAATTTGCTAAGGTTCCTTTAGAAAATCTTGAAACAACATTAAATTACTTAAAAACAGAGCTGGACTAAGTCCAATTCTGTTATTTTTTATTGCTCTACTTCTGTTAACTTGGCAGCTTTTTCAAGATATGTTTGATAAGTACCGTCATCTTTCAGTTTTTGAATAACCTTATCAACTACTTCCTTCAAATCTGAGTTGCCTTTCTTGATAGCAACTGCATTTTCTTCGCCATCTTTCATAGTTAAGCTTACTGTTGCGACAGCCAAGTCAGCATTTTTTGTTGCATAGCTGAGGGCTACTGGCTCGTCCATATGAACAGCATCAACCTTACCTGATTGAAGTTCATTAACAGCTTCACCCATATTTGTCAATGAAGTCAACTGTGCTTTAGGAAGTTGCTCTTTGACCATAGATTCAGGGACAGTTCCTTTTTGAGCTGCAATATTTACACTAGCAAGAGAATCCAAATCTTTGTATTTTTCAAGATCAGTTTTTCTGATTAGGAAGCTAATTTTGTTTTCATAGTAAGGAATTGAGAAATCAAAGACTTCTTTTCTTTCTTCAGTTGCACTGATTCCTGCAATGGCCAAATCTGCTTTCCCTGTTTGAAGACTGGTCAAGACATTATCAAAACTCATGCTGGAAACTTCCAATTTCACTCCAAGTTCGTCAGCGATAGCTTGTGCCATATCAATATCAGCACCTACGACTTGGTTCTTGCCATCCACAAGTGCTTGAAACTCAAATGGTGCATAGTCTGGGCTAGTTGCGACAACTAATTTACCTTTTTGTTTGATTGCCTCTACTGCAGACTGTGAGCTTGAGCTAGATGATTGGCAAGCAACTAAAAAGAAACTTGCAAGAAAACTACATAAAACAAATATCCATTTTTTTAATTTCATAAATAAACAACCTCTCTGTCGATTTTGTATAATTATAACTCAGCAAACCTTGTTTGTCAAGTATAAATTTAATATTTATTTATTTTTTCATTTTCTTAAACAAAAAAAGAAGCTTTTATTCATTATTCGGCTCCTTTTTCTGTATATTTAATCAATTTTACAATTCGACAATCTTACCTGTTTCAAAGTAAACAACCCATTCACAGATATTTTTAGCATAGTCACCGATGCGCTCCAAGTATGAAATCACTTGGAAGTAATCGCGACCTGTGACAATGGCATCTGGATTCTTTCTGATTTCTTCAGTTGCCAGATCACGAATATTTTCAAAGTAATGGTTGATTTTCTCATCCATTGTTGCAACTTCATAGGCCTTATCAACGGATCCGTTTAGGTAAAGTTCGAGGGTTGTTTCTACGAAATCTTTAACATCACGTCCCATCTTTTTGATTTCTTCTTCGACTGCTGGGATGCGTTGTTCCCCCTTCATACGAATGGTTGCCTCAGCAATGGATACAGCGTGGTCACCCATACGTTCCAAGTCAGAAACAGCCTTTAGAACTGTTAGAACTGTACGTAAATCTTGCGATACCGGCTGTTGAAGGGCAATGATTTCAAATGATTTCTTTTCAAGTTTCAATTCGTATTCATTGACTTCTGCGTCTTGCTCGATGACTTCTTTAGCCAAGTCACGGTCATGAGTGACAAAAGCACGTACAGTACGATTGATTTGGGAAAGAACTTCTTGTCCCATGGCGTAGAATTGGTTATGCAATTTCTCTAAATCTTCTTCAAATTGGGATCGTAACATCTTTTTCTCCTTATCCAAATTTACCTGAAATGTAATCTTCTGTTTCCTTATGTTGTGGATAGAGGAACATTTCCTTGGTATCGTTAAATTCAATCAAATCTCCATTGAGGAAAAAGCCTGTTTTATCAGAGATTCGAGATGCTTGCTGCATGGAACGAGTAACCAATAGCATGGTGTACTTGTCCTTGAGACTATATAGGGTTTCTTCGATTTTCCCAGCTGAAATAGGGTCTAAGGCTGAGGTCGGCTCATCCAAAAGGATAATCTTTGGACTAGTCGCCAATACACGGGCTACACAAACACGTTGTTGTTGTCCACCTGAAAGTCCAATAGCTGAATCATGCAAGCGATCCTTGACCTCATCCCAGATTGAAGCACGCTGTAGAGCTTTCTCCACAGCTTCATCCAAGACTTGCTTGTCTTTCTCTCCATTAATTCTTAGTCCATAAACAACATTTTCGTAGATAGACATTGGGAATGGATTGGGTTGTTGGAAAACCATTCCGATTTCCTTACGTAACTCAACGGTATCAGTACGAGGGCTATAAATATTGTGACCATTGTAAACCACTGAACCAGTAGTGGTCACTTCAGGATTAAGGTCACCCATTCGGTTAATAGCCTTGAGCAGGGTTGATTTCCCTGATCCTGATGGACCGATAAGAGCTGTAATTTCCTTGGGTTGGAAAGATAAGGAAACACTATTCAAGGCCTTCTTTTTGTTGTAATAAACAGACAGGTCTTTGACCTGCAAAATCGGTTCTGTCATACTGTTTCCTTTCTAACCAAAGTGTCCAGTTACATAGTCATTGGTAGACTGTAGCTTCGCATTTTGGAAAATGTTTGACGTTTTATCGTACTCAATCAAATCTCCCAAGTAGAAAAATCCAGTGTAGTCACTTGCACGCGCAGCCTGTTGCATACTGTGGGTCACGATAATAATGGTAAAATCCTTCTTCAACTCCAACATGGTCTCCTCAAGCTGAGCTGTCGCAATCGGATCCAAGGCTGATGCCGGCTCATCCATCAAGAGAATGTCTGGTTTTACAGAAATAGCACGAGCAATGCAGAGACGTTGCTGCTGACCACCTGAAAGCGTTAAGGCAGACTTGTGAAGGTCATCTTTAACCTGATCCCAGAGGGCAGCCTGGCGAAGTGAGGTTTCTACAATTTCATCAAGAACCTTCTTGTCCTTAACTCCTGCACGTTCATGTGCAAAGGTGATGTTACGGTAGATTGATTTAGCAAATGGGTTTGGACGTTGGAAAACCATTCCGATATGTTTACGCATTTCATAAACATTGATTTCAGGTCGGTTGACATCTATTCCTTGATAGAGAATTTGTCCTGTAACTTTTGCAATATCAATGGTATCATTCATACGGTTGAGACTGCGTAGGTAGGTTGATTTCCCAGAACCTGACGGTCCGATCAAGGCCGTAATTTTATTTTTTTCGAATTGCATATCCACGCCCTTGATGGATTCATTCTTACCGTAGTAAACATGTAAATCCTTCGTAGAGAGTGCCACTTTTTCTTCTGGAAAAGTAATGATATGCCTTTCATCCCAATTATATTTTGACATGGCTTCTCCTTTAGGCTGCGGTTAATTTCTTATGTAGATAGCTTCCGAGTTTACGTGCTCCGAAGTTAAAGATCAAGATAAAGATGAGGAGCACTGCAGCAGAACCTGCTGAAACAAGTGTTCCATCAGGAATAGTTCCTTCACTGTTGACTTTCCAGATATGGACAGCCAAGGTTTCTGCTTGACGGAAGATTGAGATTGGACTACTTACGCTGAGAACATTCCAGTTAGACCAGTCAAGAGCTGGTGCAGATTGACCTGCTGTGTAGATAAGGGCTGCAGCTTCACCAAAGATACGACCTGATGCAAGCACAATCCCAGTTACAATACCGGGAAGGGCTTCAGGAATCACGACATGAAGGACTGTTTCCCAACGAGAAAGTCCAAGCGCCAAACCAGCTTCACGTTGCGTATGGTGAACGTGTTTCAAACTGTCTTCAACGTTACGAGTCATCTGTGGAAGATTAAAGACTGTTAAAGCCAAGGCACCTGAAATAATAGAAAATCCATACTCAAACTGGACTACAAAGATGAGGTAACCAAAGAGACCTACAACAACAGATGGTAGAGAAGATAAGATTTCAATACAGGTACGAACGAAATTGGTAACACGACCTTTTTTAGCATACTCTGCTAGGAAAATTCCAGCTCCCATTGATAGAGGTACTGAGATAAATAAGGTAATCACCAAAAGGAAAAAGGAATTATAAAGCTGAATTCCAATACCACCACCTGCTTGATAAGAAGATGATTTTCCTGTCAAAAATGACCATGAAACATGAGGCAAGCCTCGAACTAGAATATAAAGAATCAAAGAAGCTAGAATTGTCACGATGATTCCTGCGATGGTATAGAGGACAGCTGTTGCAAGTTTATCTAATTTCTTAGCGTGCATAGTTTTTCTTTCCTCTTTCTTTCGTAATCAATTTAATCACACTGTTGAAGGCCAAGCTCATCAAGAGCAATACTAAGGCTAGTGACCAAAGAACATTATTATCAACAGTTCCCATAACTGTATTTCCAATTCCCATAGTCAATACAGATGTTAAAGTCGCTGCTGGCGTTGTCAATGAAGTTGGAACAACTGCTGAGTTACCAACAACCATTTGAATCGCAAGGGCTTCACCGAAAGCACGCGCCATTCCGAAGACTACTGCTGTGAAAATACCTGAACGAGCAGCCTTCAAGGTCACACGCCAAATGGTTTGCCAACGAGTTGCACCCATCGCTAAACTAGCCTCACGGTAGTGTCGAGGAACAGCACGTAGACTATCCGTTGTCATAAAGGTAACAGTCGGTAAAATCATGACAAAGAGAACGAAAATCCCTGATAAAATACCAAAACCTGTTCCACCAAAGACAGTACGTACAAAAGGTACGACGACCTGCAAACCGATAAATCCATAAACTACTGAAGGAATCCCAACTAGAAGTTCGATAGCCGGTTGCAAAATCTTTGCTCCTTTTGGTGATACTTCTGTCATAAAGACTGCTGCTCCAATGGCAAATGGTGTTGCAATCAAAGCTGATAGGATGGTGACAATAAAGGAACCTAGGATCATTGGAAGTGCACCAAATTGTTTACCTGATGGATTCCAAGTTGCACCAAATAGAAAATCAAAGATATTCACACCATTAACAAAGAAGGTTGACAAACCTTTTTGGGCTACAAAGATTAAAATCATAGCCACAATGATAACAATCAAAGAGAGGCAGGAAAAAGTTAGACCTTTCCCTAATTTCTCAAGACGAGAGTTCTTTGAAGGAGAGAGCAATTTTTTAGATAATTCTTCTTGATTCATTATTAACTCCCTTCTATCGCTGTCACAGTACCTGCAGCATCTTTTTCAACCTTCATTTCCTTAACAGAAATATAACCCATTCCTTTAACAATTCCATTCTGCGCTTCGTCCGAAAGAACAAAGTTTAAGAACTCGGCAACCAATTCATTTGGCTCACCAAGTGTATACATATGTTCATAAGACCACAAAGGCCAGTTATTCGTGGTTACATTCTCAGAAATTGGTTCATAGCCGTTAAGTTTGATGGTCCCAACCGAATCATCAACATAGGCGAAAGCTAGGTATGAGATAGCTCCAGGTGTTTGGGAAACGATGGACTTCACCATACCGTTTGAATCTTGCTCCTGACTTTGTATTGCTGACTTTCCATCCATAATCACACTGTCAAAGGTAGCACGAGAACCTGAGCTAGCAGCTCGGTTGATAATAGAGATAGCTAAATCTTTACCACCAACTTCTTTCCAGTTGGTAATTTCACCTGTAAAGATTTGTCGGAGCTGTTCTGTCGTAAGATTATCAACATCTACTTCTTTGTTGATGATAACAGCTATACCCGCAACAGCTACCTTGTGGTCAACTAGGGCTGTGGCATCGATACCATCTTTCTCCTCCGCAAATACATCAGAGTTCCCAACGTCTACTGCTCCTGACTGGACTTGAGACAGACCAGTACCAGAACCACCACCTTGAACGTTAACTGTTTTACCAATATTGGCTGATGCAAATTCATCTGCTGATGCCTCGACTAAAGGTTGAAGGGCCGTTGACCCAACAGCAGTCATAGACTCCCCACGATCAATCCAACTTGCACACCCTGCCAGTGAACCAGCAAGTAAAAGAGTCGCAAGAGAGAGGGTGAGTTTTTTAAATTTTTTCACTATTTGTCTCCTTGAAAATAATGATGAATAGCTTGAATTTTCGCCCTTATTTTCTATTGTTTTCAGGGAAAATCCATACTTCCACTATAACATAGAATACTGTTTTTGACTAGTTTTTCACCTGAAACCTCAAGCCCTTGGGAAAATAATTCTTCAAGGTATTTCCGGTTACTTTTGCAAAACCTAGACCATTTCCACCAACTAAAACTTGGTACCAGCCATTTGGCAAAGTTTCAGATAATTGAACTGTTTCACCTGCTACGTATTTAACAAAGTCTTCTTGATAATTTTCAATCGTTTGCTTGACTTGACTCGGTTTCAAAGCTAGTCCAAGAGCAAAACTTGGCTCAAAGCGTTTTTTCTTAAAAGTCCCAAGATGAAGACCATTACGAGCAATCTTAAGTTTACTAATATCTGGTAGGATTTCTGGTAAGAGATAAAGTTGGTCCCCAAAAACTTGTAGGACTCCCAGCAGTTTTTCTTTTAAATGCTTCTTCTCAAAATCTTGCCACAAACTCAACTGTTCACGACTGAGATTCGTCTTAGAAGGCTTGAACTTCCTAGACTTGTTTTGTCCCTTAAACTGAAGATAGGCAACAAACTGACCTTCTCCCTTAAAATGATGTGGGTACATCCGAGCTGTTTCAGGCAAATCAATTCCTGGAACCATACCATTGATATGTTGGATTGGAATCAATTCAAAATCATAGCTATCTAGAAGCCAGTGAATGATTTCCTCATTTTCTTCTGGAGCCCAAGTACAAGTAGAGTAGACAAGTCGACCACCATCAGCCAACATAGTAACTGCAACTGCTAAAATCTCACGTTGTAAACTAGCACACTGACTAGGATAATCGACACTCCAATATTCCATAGCATCGGGCTGCTTACGAAACATCCCTTCTCCTGAGCATGGCGCATCTAAAACAATCAGGTCAAAGTACCCTTTAAAAATCTTGGCTAAACGGTCTGCAGATTCATTGGTCACAACGACATTAGTCGCACCAAAGCGTTCCATATTTTCAACCAAGACTTTCGCTCGTTTGTTTGAAATTTCATTAGAAACTAAAATCCCCTCACCAGCAAGATAAGCTGCCAGCTGAGTTGATTTCCCACCTGGTGCTGCTGCTAAGTCCAGTACCTTCATACCTGGTCTTGGCTGAGCTACTTGTGCAACCATTTGTGCAGCTGGTTCTTGAGAATAAACCAAGCCTGTTACATGTTCAGGTGATTTTCCAGAAATCTTGCCATAATGACCCCAAGGTGTATTGGGAATAGCATCTGAGAAAGAAAGCTGTCTTTCTTTTAAAGGGTTGATACGAAAAGCAGAAACAGCCTCATCATCAAAAGAGGCAAGAAAAGCTCTTGCCTCATCTCCCAAGATTGTTTCGTATTTTTTTACAAATCCATCTGGAAATTGCATGTACCTTTATTTCCTTTCATAGATATAGGATTGAATCTCATCTTTCATTTCGACTGGCACCATCATAACGGCCTGTCGTGTTTGAAAATCGACTTCCTCACCAGCAATTGTAAGAACCTTATAACCCAAACTCTCACCTAGGATACTTGCAGCTGCATAGTCCCAAGGTTGTAAATAAGTGATATAAGTTAAAAGTCGACCTGATAGCACCTTGGCAAAACTAATAGCGGCGCTGCCATAAACTCGTGTTCCAAGTGCAGCATTTCCCAAATCCGCTAAGCCCCATTCATTAGTCGCTAACATTCCAGAATTACCAGCTACCAAAAATTCTCTCAAGGGTTTCTTTTTAAATGGTGGTAAAGGTTCATCATTGCGACAGGGTGGGAAGTCTCCTCCACCATGGTAACAATCACCTTTCATGACATCATAAATAATACCAAACTTACCAATACCATCCTCAAAATAGGCCAGCATAACGGCAAAATCTTCACCTTGTGCTACGAAGTTGTTGGTTCCATCTATAGGATCAATAACCCAAACAGAACCTTGTCCAACTGCTGCACGCATACAGCCTTCTTCTGCACAAAATAGATCATCTGGATAGCGAGAACGAATTTTCTCAATGAGTAAGGCTTGAACTTCTTTATCTAACTTAGTTACCAAATCTGTAGGCGAAGATTTTCTCTCAACATGGAGATCCTCTTTCATATGCTCAAGAATATACTCTCCAGCTTCCCTAACAATTTCTTTGGCAAATGTAAATTTATTTTCCAAGTGAAATCTTCCCTTCTCCTTTTTCTTTTGCCAATTGGACTGCACGGTAGAAAGAATATCCACTAACTGCTTCAAATTCACGTCCCAAGCGTTTTTCTTCACTCTTACTTGGAACGACTGACTTGAATATCTTGTAGGAATCTAAAAGATTTTTTGCTTCTACCTTAGTTTCATAGGCAGCTTCAACATCATTAAAAAAAGAAAGCACTGAAGCAAGTTCTTCAGTGCTCCACGACAAATCTAGTGGGTAACTATACTGTTTATTCATCTAATTAATACCAGCTCTCAATGTAGCCTCTTTCAATTCTTGTTTACGATAACTACGAGGAAGAAACGCACGAATCTCATCTTCATTAAAGCCAATCTGCATACGTTTATCATCAATGATAATAGGACGACGCAAAAGACTAGGGTATTGCTCAATTAAATTAAGCAACTCTGTCACCGAGATACTTTCCACATCGATATTTAACTTTTGGAAAATTTTTGAACGAGTTGAAATGATGTCATCGGTACCGTTTTCGGTCAAGGAAAGAATGTGTTGTAATTCTTTTCTTGATAAAGGACTGGTCATAATGTTGTGCTCTTGGAAAGGCACTTTATGATTGTCAAGCCAGGCCTTTGCCTTACGACATGATGTACAACTCGGTGATAAAAATAGTGTAATCATGCTATTCTCTACTTTGCATACTTTTCTAACTCTATTATACAAAAAAATAAAGCGCTTGACTAGTTATTTCCGTAAAAAAACCTACTTTTTAAAGAAAAATAGGTTTTTCGTAAAATTTTTAAAACATTTTTATGCATTTATTCTCTTTTCGGTAATTTTTTCCAACTTAGTAGATAAACAAATCCAAAAATTAACTCATACAAGCAGAAAAATAGGAGAAAGGCATGCAGGAAAAAATCCTCTGGCAGAATAAGAATAACTGGATCTTTAGCGGGATCAAAAAGCCAGGTATCATCACCTATAAAAAGAATTTGATGAAACAATGTAAAAAATTGTTCAAACCCAATGAAGACACCAACTAAACCAAGAACCAAAGGTAAAGACAGCATAATCAAGAGACCTCTGCGATATAGAGACAGAAAACCTTTCTGAACGACTTGCTTCCAAAAAAGATAGAAAATCGGAAGAGTTACGATTGCTACTCCTTGCGCTAGGTGAAAGAGTCCCTTTACAACCACAAAGTGGTGAATTCCAGAGACAGACGAAGGAAAATCTGGCATTGCTAATACTTGACTCAATGGATTGGTCAAATAATCCATCAAAACATTAAAGTTATGTTGGATGGTCTGAGGTTGGACATGAACACGACTAGTCAAGTTTAACCAAGAAATTTCCAGAGGGTAAACCAACCAGGACAGGTAGATGGTCAATAAAATTGCAAGCGAGAGGAGAAAGAGAAGACATCCTACAAAAGTAAATTTAGTTTTCATCGAAATTCCACTCCGCTAGACTTGAGAGGACATGGGTTGGGGCGATTGGTAAATTTGCTACTTCTTCAGGTTTTGTAAATCCTGTCGTCACCAAAAGACTTGGAATACCATTGTCAATACCAGCTCGAATATCAGTAAGATAATTATCCCCCACCATGACAATTTCTTGGCGTTCAAGTCCTAGGTGTTCAACAGCCTTATCCATAATAATCGCGTTTGGTTTCCCAATATAAACTGGTTTTACGCGAGTTGCCACTTCAAGAAGAGTAATCAGTGAACCAGCACCAGGTAAAAGTCCACGTTCTGTTGGAATATTTAAATCTGGATTGGTGCCGATAAAATGAGCACCTTTATGGATAGCTAGGGTTGCAGTAGCAAATTTTTCATAGTCAACTTGCCAGTCCAAGCCTACAACCACATAGGCTGGATTTTCTTTATCTTCAACATAACCAGCTGCTCGAATGGCATCCTTGAGCCCTGCTTCTCCAATCACATAAACTGTCTTTTCAAGACCTAAATCATTCATGTAATCAATGGTCGCTAAGGTTGCAGTATAGATTGTCGATACAGGCGTGTCAATATTAAACTGATTGGCCAACATCTCTTGGACACTTTCAGGTGTACGAGTAGTGTTGTTTGTTACAAAAAGATAAGGAATTCCCTTTTTCTGCAGCTCATGTACAAAAGCTTCTCCCGCTGGGATTCTATCTTTACCCTTGTATATTGTTCCGTCTAAATCAATTAAATAACCTTTATAAGTCATATATTTCCTTCTAATCTTTTTTAATTTCTTGCCAAGTTATCTTTGCCTGAGCATTGATGTCGCCATCACTTGTGACTTGGTGATTACTTTCTAGCCCATTCAATTCGTAACTAGAAGTGATCATGCCACCTGGTCGAACTTCCTTGACATACTTGAGGTTGATTTTTTTAGGAATATGATTGGTTAGGAAATCTGCCCCCATGACCTCAAAAATCCAGTCTAGGTATTTGCTGTTATTGACGTGGCCATTCATATCCAAGTCATAAAAACGAACGTGGTAGTCTTTTCTTATCGCTTCTTCCAGCTCTGCGTATTTTGGCCCGCGAAGGAGTTTCTTAGAAAACTCAGATTGATAAGGGGCGACAATTTCTGGTTCTACAGGGTGGACCTTCCGACTATCACGATCCATAAGGACAAAGGTAGCTACCATGCGAATGATTTCTTGACCAGCTTCATCATAAATCGTAAAACGGCGGTAGCAAAATAGACGATTGTAAGTCAAGGCTTCCGTTTCAATTGTGATTTCCTCAGCAAAACGAGGCAAACGAACCACATCGATGTCATAGTCTGTGATGATCCAGACCAGATTATACTGCTCTAAAACATCCTTGTCACTCACTCCTAGATTAATTGATTGCATTCCTGATACTTGCAGGGACAACAAAATAACGTCTGGTAGTTTGATATGACCATTCATGTCAGCCATATCAAAAGGAATTTTCATCTTCATTTGATAAGTTAAGCCCATAATTCTACTCCAATATAAATCGTTCTGCTACAGTATCACCTAAGAAGAGACCTCTCTTAGTCATACGAACATGATCGCCATCAACCTGCATGAGACCTTCTTGAATCAAGTCTTTGACGATATCCCCATAAAGTTCTTGGAAAGACCGTCCAAATTTTTCTTCGAATCTTGCTTTTGAAACTCCTGTCTTCTTGCGAAGTCCAAGAAACATCTCTTCTTCCATTTGTTCCCTTAGACTCAGGTGTTCCTCATTGATGCGAGCATTGCCTTCTTCTACTGCCTTTAGATAATGGCGGATAGGCCCATGGTTTTTATAGCGAACACCGTTTACATAGCCAGACGCACCTGCACCTATACCATAATACTCAGCATTATCCCAGTACATAAGATTGTGACGACTTTCAAAGCCAGGTTTTGAAAAATTTGAAATTTCATAATGATCAAAACCAGCACGCTCTAATTCAGCAATGATATATTCGAACATTTCAGCTTCTACTTCTTCTTTAGGAAGTGGTAATTTCCCACGACGCATACGATTCATAAAGACCGTATGGTTTTCCAAAATCAAGCTATAGAGACTCATGTGGGGAATGTCCAAAGCGATGGCCTTGGCAACATTGTCTTTTACTTGCTCCATGGTTTGACCTGGAAGAGCGTAGATCAAGTCAATGGAAATATTATCAAACCCTGCTAACTTGAGACGATCAATATTTTCATAGATATCTTTCTCTAAATGACTACGACCAATTTTTTTCAGCATTTTGTCATCAAAGGTTTGGACACCCAATGAAACACGGTTGACTGCTGAATTTTTCAAAACTGCAATCTTATCCTCATCCAAATCACCAGGATTAGCCTCAATGGTTAATTCTTCTAAGACTGACAAATCTAAGTTTTTAGTCAATCCATCCAGAAGCACCTCTAACTGCGGCGCAGACAAGGCTGTCGGTGTCCCTCCCCCAATATAGAGAGTACGCAACTTCTGAATGTCATAAGAATGAAATTCTTGCAGTAGATGTTCTAGATAGCTGTCTACTGGTTGATTTTTAATAAAGACCTTAGAAAAGTCACAATAATAACAGATTTGTGTGCAAAATGGAATGTGCACATAAGCTGATGTTGGTTTCTTCTGCATAGTATTTATTATACCACAAAGACTTCCCTCAAGAAAAAAATCACCATCTCCGACTCTAAGGGAATCAAAAATGGTGATTTCTATTTTAATCTTCTTTGATTTCGATGATGATTTCTTGACCGTCTTCTGGGTCTTCAACAACTACTTTTTCTTCCAATTGTTCCTTGAGATTGTTCAAGGTCTCTTTTGAAGCTTCAGTAGCTTGTTGAGCTAAAGATTTAGATTTTTCAAGAACTGAATCCAAGGTAATTTCGCCTGATTCTACTTGTTCTTTTGTCTTTAGAACAAAATCTCTGGTTTGTTCTTTGACTTCTGTCAATTTTTCAATTGCTTGTTCCTTAGCATATTCTGGATCTTCTCTCAGATCTTCAATAAAGTCTTGTGCCTGACTAGTAACACGTTTCCCTTTTTCACTTGTTAGAAACAAGGCAACAGCCACACCTGAAACAGTTCCTAAAAGGATTGATGATAATTTACCCATGAGTTATCTCCTTTTTATTTTTTAAAAAATTTACTTGCAATACGAACGGCAGATAAGCCTGCACTAGTCTTTAATGTTTTTGAACCTGCAGATGATGCTTTTTTACTCAAGACACGAGCCTGGTCATTTAAGTCAGAGACAGAAACAGAAAGGTCTGCAACTGCTGTAAAGAGTGGATCAATGGTTGCAACTTTGATATTGATATCATCAGCAAGAACATTGACCTTGGCAAGAAGTTCGTTTGTGTGATGTAGAGTAACATTTACATCTGAAGTTAGCGTTTTAACAGTATTTTCAGTTTCATCGATTACACGTCCAACTTTTTGAAGGGTAATAATCAAATAAACAATAAATACAATCAAGGCAATAGCCACAAAAATATAAGCAACTTCTAACATTTTAATTCTCCTTTTTTACATTATAAAATGGTGCTTTTTTCCGGTTTTGATAAATAATAATATAAATTCCAAGACCAATTAAGAAGACGGATAACAACTGAGATACTCGAATTCCTAAGAACATGAGACTATCTGTGCGCATGCCTTCGATAATCATACGCCCAAATCCATACCAAATTAGATAAAAAGCTGTGATATGACCACGACGAATACCCTTTAATCGGCGTCTAAAAATAACAATTAAACTAAAACCAATCAGGTTCCAAACAGATTCGTACAGGAAGGTTGGTTGGCGATATGAGCCATCAATATACATCTGATTCTTAATAAAACCAGGCAAGTAGTTAAGATTTTCAACAACTGCACCGTATGCTTCTTGGTTAAAGAAGTTCCCCCATCGTCCAAGGCTCTGAGCAATCATAACGCTCGGAGCTGCTATATCTAAGAAATCCCACGTGTTGATCAATCTACGATCAGCGAAAATATAGAGTACAATCGCTCCAGTAATTAAACCACCATAAATCGCAAGACCACCATTCCAGACAGCAAATATCTCTCCTAAATGTTGACTATAATAGTCAAATCTAAAAATGACATAGTACAGTCTCGCGCCGATGATTGACAAAGGAAAGGCAATTAAGATAAAGTCCAGAATATCTTCCGATAAGATATTCTTTTTAGGCGCTTCTTTACTTGCTAAATATACCGCTAAGATAAGGCCAGAAACGATACAGAGTGCATACCATCTAATAGCTAACGGACCAATTTGAAAAGCAACTGGATCAATCATTTTGCACCTCATTCTTTTCAATTAGTTTCGTCAATCTTTCTTCAAAGAGACGTGTCGCATCAAAGCCCATTTCCTTAGAACGATAGTTCATGGCAGCAGCTTCGATGACCACAGAAATATTACGTCCTGTTTTTACAGGAATCCGAATACGCGGAATAGAAACACCTGAAATTACCAACTCTTCAGCATTGTTCCCCAAGCGGTCAAAGACCTTATTTGTATCGTAATTTTCTAGATAGACAGCCAACTGAACCTGTGAAGAATCCTTAACAGCACTAGCCCCATAAAGGCTCATGACGTCAATGATACCAACTCCACGAATTTCTAACAAATGTTTCAAAATTTCAGCAGGTTCTCCCCAAAGTGTCATCTCATCCTTAGAATAGATATCTACACGATCATCTGCGACTAAACGATGGCCACGTTTTACGAGCTCAAGACCAGTCTCACTCTTACCAATACCGCTATCTCCTTGAATCAGAACACCCATACCATAGATATCCATCAAAACACCATGTACGCTTGCGCGTTCAGCTAAGCGAGAGTCAAGATAACTAGACAATTCGCCTGAGAGACGACTTGTAGCTGTACGACTTGTTAAGATTGCAATTTTACATTCTCTAGCAGCTTTTAACATTTCTTCAGGAACAACTAGACCACGTGCAACAATAACTGCTGGTGTTTCTGGCTGGAACATTTTTCTCAAAACAGTATAACGGTTGTGAGAAGACATGCTGATCAGGTAAGACCACTCCTTCATTCCCAACAGTTGAATCCGCTCTGGAGTGTAGTAATCAAAATAGCCTGTCATTTCAAGACCTGGTCTCGTTATATCTGCAGTATTGATTTCCTTTTCCAGTAATTCAGGTTCGCCATAGACAATGTCCAGTCTAAGCTTCTCAATTACTTCTTTGACTGAAACCGACATATATTCCTCCTTCAATTGAGTTCTCTCTACCATTATATCAAATTGTAGCTGGAAGTTCGTATTTTTTACAGCGTTTACACTATTTATTTAAAAATAAGCTTTCATAATATAAATGCTATACAAAAAAGAATCAAGCTACATAATGTTAGCTGATTCTTTCTTAAAATGTATACCCGCAATCTTTATTTTCTTAAGAAAATATTAAGAGGCTTTATCACCACTAGCAGGAATTGATTTATCTTCACTAGTTGTTGCTATTCCAGCTTTAGGTTCAACAGTTGTTTCCTGTGTTGTCTGTTCCTGAGTCGTTTCCTCAGCAGTAGTTGTTTCTGTTGTAGAAGTAGTAGTTGTTGTTGTCGTTACACCATTAGGCAACCATCTACCTTCACCGTCAACTTTGTAGCCATCAGGAGTTGTTCCATTGCGAAGCATTGCACCACTTGCTTTGAAGTAATACCATTCGCCTTTTTCTTGAATCCAACCTGTTTTCATTTCGCCAGCGTTGTTAAAGTAATAGTTTTCTCCAGAAACTTCATGAATTCCTGTAACCATTTTTCCAGTTTCATGGTCTAAGAAGAACCATTTGCCAGTGTACTTGAACCAACCGATTTCTATAGCACCAGAAGCTCTATGATAGTACCAATCTTTACCGTCATATACCCAACCAGTTTCCATAGCACCACTTCCATTGAAACTATATTGAATACCGTCAATTTCTTGTCGACCAGTAACCATTGCACCGTCTTTATAATTCAAGAAGTACCATTTACCGGTATCTTTAATCCAACCTCTTTTCATTTCGCCACTAGCTGCGTAATAGTACCATTTACCATCGGTTTGTTTCCAACCAGTTTCCATAGCACCACTATCTTTGAAACTATATTTTTGACCATCGATTTCTTTGACGCCTGTGACCATGACTCCGTCTTTTAGATCTAGGTAATACCATTTACCAGCATCTTTAATCCAGCCTTTTTTCATTTCACCGCTAGTTGCGTAATAGTACCACTTGCCATCTGTTTGCTTCCAGCCTGTCGCCATAGCACCGCTATCTTTAAAGCTATATTTTTGACTATCGATTTCTTTAATGCCTGTGACCATTTCTCCGTCTTTTGGTTCTAGATAGTACCATTCATTATTATATTTTAGCCAGCCTTTTTTGAGTTCACCGCTAGTTGCATAATAGTACCATTTACCATTTGAAGTTTCCCAACCTGTCGCCATAACTCCACCGTCATTAAAACGATATTGGATGCCATCAATTTTCTTCACCCCAGTAGCCATTTCTCCAGTTTTTGGATCTAGATAATACCATTTACCTGCATCTTTAATCCAACCACGTCTCATTTCACCTGAAGCACTAAAGTAATACCATTTATTCTGACTGTACTGCCATCCTGTCCCCATTTCACCGATTTGATTGAAATAGTAAAATTTTCCATCAATCTCTTTGAAACCAATGGTCATATTCCTATTTTCATCAAGGTAATACCATTTGTTTCCAATTTTGTTCCAAGATAATGGTTTACCTTCATTAGAGAGAGCTCCTGTATTATCAAAGAACAAGGCTGTGCCATTGACGGTTCTAGTTCCGGTTTGCATGACTCCTTTTTCATCAAAATAGTAAGTTTTTCCATTGATAATAGCCAATTCAGCTTCCATTCGATATCCTTTAGTATTAACATAATACCAATGACCATCAAGAAGGAGCCATTCAGATGTTCTTAAGCGCCCCTCTTTATCCATATACAAGGATTTAAGGTTTCCCTCCGCATCAAAATCTTGAATCCATTTATTTTGCTGCAACTGACCTTTACCATTGAAGAAATAACGATTTCCATCAAATGTATGCCAGCCAGTAGCCATTTGTCCATCACCAAAATAATATTTCTTAAATCCATCTTCAGTTACCCAACGTGCACTTGTACTTTGAATATCTGGAAATTCTTGAGAAATGTTATTAATGCCATCTTTTGTGATATCAAATACTGTCGCATCTTTTCGGTCGCTTGATGCATGAACGAGTTGAACATTCATTTGCTTCAATTTATCTCTAGTTGCTTGAACGTTAATATCCAACCCCGTTGTTTGTACAACTATAGATGGCGAAAGATTATTAAGAAAATTAATACTATTTGAAACTTTTCCGTCAAGGTGATGGTTCCATTTCATCAAATCAACTTTCCCAATTTTTGGTCCTAATCGATCTTCAGCTCCATAAACATTATCAAGGTCCCCACCTAAATAAATTTTCTTGCCATTAACTGTAATCACAGAAACAATGGAATTTGGATTATCATCATATACTTTCTTTAATTTTCCATCTGGGCCATATTCATTCTTATAATTATAGAGTTGGATATCCATGTCGCCAAATTTGAAATGACTATCTTTTTCAGAGATATCCTGTACAACATTAACCCCATATTTTTTTGCAGCATTTAATGCATTATTATAATTAAAGAGATTATCCCACAATCCCCATTGACTAGAAATACGATCATCTGAATATCGTTTTAGATAAAACTTATCCACCTTATATCTTTGTAGAACTTCATCTGCACCACCAATATGATCACTGTGAACATGAGTACCAAGTATAAAATCCAACTTTTTAACACCTAATTGATCTAAGTGGCGGAAAAGTCTATCTTCAATTGCGTAGAAATTCGATGTCGTTGTTCCAAATCTTAATGGGTATAGTGGATTACTACCATCCGGAAAATCATAGTCTTCCCCCATGTCAATCAGCGCGTAATGCCCATTGCTTTCAAGCAAAATGGCATCTGTTCCTGGACTCCCCTTTGTATTGATAAAGTGAACTCTATTCACACCAGATTGCGAAACAGTATCTGCTTCTACTTTTGCTCCCATACCTAGGATTATAAATGCTCCCAAAGCTACTGCGGTTTTCACTTTTTTCATTGTAAAGCCCCCATAAAGATTTCCTGTTCATATAATTAATTATACCAAAAAAATTACAAAAAAGGGACTAGACAATAAAATATTGCCTAATCCCTTCTAATTTTTTAACAGTTTAATTAAATCATAAATAATGCACTTTAGTTATCTTGTTTCTTTAAGCCCAAGACTCCAAGACCAGCTACCAAGAGTGCTACACCAGTTGCAAACAATGATTCCTTAGAACCTGTATTTGGTAATTCCTTTTTAGGTTCAGATGTTGTAGACGTAGTTTCAGGTCTTGTTTCTTCAGTTGTTTTACCTGAAGGAGTTTCTTCACTTGATTTACCTGGAGTTGTCTCAACTGTTGTAGTAGTGGTAGTTGATTTTTCTGTAGTTGTTGTAGTTGTTGTTGGCTCTTCTGTCGTTGTGGTTGTTGAAGTAGTCCTTGGCTCTTCTGTCGTTGTGGTTGTTGAAGTAGTCCTTGGCTCTTCTGTTGTTGTAGTTGTTGTCGAAGTAGTCCTTGGCTCTTCTGTCGTTGTAGTTGTTGAAGTAGTCCTTGGCTCTTCTGTCGTTGTGGTTGTTGAAGTAGTCGTTGGCTCTACTGTTGTTGTCGTGGTAGTTGTAGTACTAGTTGTTGTTGTCGTAGTTTGTTCAACTTTTTTATACCAGTGGATACGATTTCCTTCACGATCTTTTTCTGTTTTTACAAACTCATAACCATCAATGGTAGCTGGATCTTTCCAACCCTTATCCTGTGGTTTAAGATTTTCTTTTGTATCGATATCTTTGTAGTCTGTTACAAGCGTATCAAGAACTAATTGTGCACCTGCAGAATCATTAATGATACGGTAAATATAGATACCCTTTGAATCTTTCCAATCAATAGTTGCCGTAGCTACTTTCGAAACATCATATTGCATTTTTTCAAGATCAATCTTAGATTTATCGATGATATTAATACGGTTTTGACCAACACCGAAGAATACACCTAATTCTTTTGGAACATCTCCTGAAATCATTTCCATTGTTATTTTCTTTTCAGAGATAGAAGTTACTTTGAATGTTGGCTCAACACCTGTCGGGAATACATATGCGCCATATTCATTGACTTCATATGTACTATATACAGGCAAGATAAATCTTGAAGTAAAAGTATCTCCAACTTTGAGTGCAGTATCACCACTTGTTTTCCACTCGATACCTGAAGCATCATTGAATTCTAACTCAACAGTTGAACCAACTTTCATACCTTCACTTCCACGAACTTGGAATTCTGTATATGTTTCATATGAGCCATCTGCATTGAACTTAATTGTATTTCCAGAAGGTGGCATGTTAATTGAGTTTGTATCGGTTGCAAATTGTTCTACTTTCGGAATATCTACTGTACTTGTCACAGAAGAAGACCCCACTTTAATCACTTGGTTTAAAGTGTAGTCTTTATTTGCGATTACGGCTCCATTATAAGCGTTATCTGATTTAATTTGGAACTTGACTTGTTTCAATACATCTGGTTTTTCAGCTTCAATAGCTTTCGTAAATGTAATTTTTAATGTCGCGCGTGTTGATTCCAATTGAGCTTGTCGCATTTGAGCTGTATCGTTTGAACCTTGACGTGCTTTATTGACGTTTTCAAACGAAACAATTGAAATTTTACCAATTGTCTTACCTTCGTAAGTGACATCCTTGCCATTTAATTGATTTAAGATAGCGACGTTTTCTAATGTAACTGTAACATAGTCGCCTTCTTTCACATCATCTTCTGTAATTGAAAAAGAAAGGTCTACATCTGTATAGTATTCAAAGTATTTAATGTCATGGTTTTTTATGGTACCAGTCACTTCTGCAGCTACTTCTCTAGCTTCACGTGCAGGAGTTTCTATAGTTGTTGCTGCTTCAGCACTTGTTGTAGAAATTTGCTCAGCCGTCGTTGTTTCTTCGGCAGTGATAATTTCTTGACTTTGAAGCACAGCCAAAAGCACTCCAGTAGACAACAAAGTGATCAATAATTTTCCAAACCTTTTCTGGTTTTTCATCCCTATTTACCTCCGTGTAAAATTACACTATTTTAGCATAATTTTACTCTATTTTTCAATTAAAATCAACTAAAACGAATGATTATTTTAAATGCCAAATAAAAGTAAATAGAGTTATAATATTCAGTTATTACACCCTTAAGTTTGATTTTTATCCAATTCCTAAATAATCATTGAAACATGTAAAATTATTCGGGTCTTAAGAATACAAAAAAGACTAGACAAGCCTAGCCTTTCATTTTAAATTAGAATTTTTTACGTTTACGAGCTGCTTCTGATTTACGTTTACGTTTTACAGAAGGTTTTTCATAGAATTCACGTTTGCGTGTTTCTTGAAGAGTACCAGCTTTAGTAACCGCACGTTTGAAACGACGAAGTGCATCGTCAAGAGATTCATTCTTACGTACTACTGTTTTAGACATTTTTTTCACTCCCTTCAAGTTCAAGATCTATTCTATTTTACATGGATAATGAATAAATGTCAAGGGGAAGCCTACATTTATTCCTATTTTCCAGTTTATTAATTACTTTCTTACCTATACTTTATCAAATCATACAACTTTGTTACTGCTTGTTCAAAAGATTCAATATATTCCCAATATTCATCAGGAAGATTTGAAATCTTACTCAAGTCATTGCTATCAAAATGATATACCAGATGACGAAGAATTTGATTTTCAATAAAATGCAAATCCCTCAGCTGATCTATACTAATAGAATCGATCTTTTCTACGTAGTGACATAAATTAGCCAGCGACTGCCTATCAAATACTTTTTCCTCGTGTAAATAATAGAGAAAGCTTTGGTTTTCAGCCTTTTTATTATCTTCTATCAAATTCCTATTCTTCGTATTCATTCTGATTCCTCCTGTAAAAGATTTTAAAAAAGCTACTTTTTAACAAATCCTTTACGAATTTTATAAAGGATCCACGATCCCTTTCTTTGACTAGTTACGAGCTCAAAGCCTACTGATAACAAGAATCGTCTAAATGCTTCTTCACTTTGAACCTCTGGTAAAAAGTAAGATAACTTGTTATATTCACAAGCCAGTAAGAGCATCCCGTCTGATTTGAGTATTCTTCGAATTTCCATAAAAGAAGCCTCTAGATTCTGCCAATGAAAATGAGTTTGAAAGGCTGTGATTAAATCAACACTTTCATCAGAAAAACCTGTCTCCCTAACGTCTCTTCGTTCAAAATTTAGATTAGTCATCTCTATCTGTTTGGCTTGAGCTATTGCGGTATCTGAAATATCGATTCCAGTTATAGTACTTTGCGGAAAAATTTCTTTCAGTAGGATGGTTGAACGGCCGTTCCCAACTCCTACATCTAAGATTACAGGGTAAAATGTCCTATCCAGATGACGAATTGCCCATACAAACATGGGGAGATAGGCTCTATTCCACAATTTCATCATTCGTTTTCCTAGAGTACCTGAAGGGTTCTTTGATTGCTGAATGAGACGACAAAACAGTAACATTAAAAGTAAAAAACAAATAAAACCGATTATATAAATCAAAGTTCGAACCTCCTCTATATAGCTATATTATAACACTTTAGCAGGATAGTGAACATTTGAAGTAAAAAACCACTCACTACAAAGAGCAAGTGGTTCGTGAATTTTTTATTTTTCAAGTAGGCTAAGTGCTCCAGCATCTGCAATAATAGTTACATCTGGATGGTTTTGCAAACTACTTGCTGGAAGACTTTCAGTAACTGGACCTTCAACAGTTCCAGCGATGGCTTCTGCCTTAGATTCACCATAAGCAAAGAGAAGAATAGATTTTGCATCTAGAATATTTTTAATTCCCATTGAGATAGCCTGTGTTGGTACATCTTCAATCTTATCAAAGAAGCGAGCATTTGCTTCAATAGTAGACTGATCAAGATCTACAAGGTGGGTTTGACTATCAAATGGAGTTCCTGGCTCATTAAATCCAATATGTCCATTTCGGCCAATTCCCAAGATTTGTAAATCTACTGGATGATCTGCAAGAATTTGATTATAACGTTCTACTTCTTCTTCTGCATTATCTTTGACACCACGAGGTAAAAAGCTTTCTTTGAATGGCTTTTTATTGAATAGATTTTCTTGCATAAAGTAACGATAAGATTGTGGGTTATCTCCATCAAGACCTACATATTCGTCCAAGTTAACACTTGTAAGATTTGAAAAATCAAGGTCACTCTTAACGATTTCTCCATAAAACTCAAGTGGACTGCTACCTGTCGCAAGTCCTAATGTTTGAGCACCGTTTGCTAACTTTTCTTTTAAAATTTCAAAAGCTACTTTTCCACCTTCTTCAGGATTTTTTACTTGAATAACTTTCATAATTGTTCCTCCATATTTCTTTATTTTATTATATGGTATAGACCAATTTTTGTCAAGTGTAAATGGTTTAATATTTTAAATTTATAGGATAAAGTTAAGTAAAAAAAGAAGACTAAACTAGTCTTCTCTTTTTTAACTGTCAGAATGAATTAGTCTTCTTTTTTCTTTCTTGACAAAGCATAACCGGCAGTAGCTAAACCAATAAGTGCTGAATAAGTCATGAATGATTGTTCAACTGAACCAGTATTTGGCAATGATTTCTTAGATGATTCTGGTTTTGGCTCTGGTTTTGGCTCTGGTTTTGGTTCTGGCTTAGGCTCTGGTTTTGGTTCTGGCTTAGGCTCTGGTTTTGGTTCTGGCTTAGGCTCTGGTTTTGGTTCTGGCTTAGGCTCTGGTTTTGGTTCTGGCTTAGGCTCTG
>NZ_JASHAJ010000002.1:0-465651 GCF_047465185.1 Streptococcus infantis
GCTCTGGTTTTGGTTCTGGCTTAGGCTCTGGTTTTGGTTCTGGCTTAGGCTCTGGTTTTGGTTCTGGCTTAGGCTCTGGTTTTGGTTCTGGCTTAGGCTCTGGTTTTGGTTCTGGCTTAGGCTCTGGTTTTGGTTCTGGCTTAGGTTGTGGTTTTTCATTTTCCTTGATAAGCACAACATTTTTATTCCATTCAACAACTGGTTTTTCTGTTTCTTTCTTAACAGGATCCTTCACCAACTCAGGTGCTTCTGGTTTAACCGGTTCACTTGGTAAGACAGGTACAGTTTTATATTCTGGTTCTGTCGGTGGAACTGGTTTTTCTTTAACAGTTGGTACTTCTGTCAATTCTGGTTTTTCAGGTTTAACTGGAGGTGTTGGTTCTGTTGGTTTAACTGGCTCTTCACCTGGATCTTGAGGGAAGCCAACGTTTGAGTTGATAGAGAACCAATAGAGAGTTGCTTCGCCTGTTGCGTTAGCACCTTTTGCTGTAAATTCAAGATGACCATCTTTCAAAATAACAGCAGCACCACCATAGTAAAGGTAAGGGCTCGTAGGATCATCCCAACCCTTAGTTTGACTTGAAGAGTCTGCATTAAATGTAGCACCTTGATCCATGTATTGGTTTTGTTCTTTAGCAGATACTTCTTTTGTAGATGAATCTTGGTCTACACTTGAATTTGGAAGTTTAATAAACTCTTTGTCACCAATGTTTACAGACTCAACGTGAGGAGTATCTTGGTGTTTCATTTTTGGTGTGTATCTCAAAACACCTGATGTAGCGTCTACAGTGTAAGAACCGATAACATCTGATTTATCACCAAATGTGTAATCTTCAGTACCAACTGAGTGACCATTTCCGCCACCAGATGCGTTCACTGTTGTAGCATCAACTGTTGTTTCTTCAGTTACTTTAAAAGCATCATTATCCCATGTTGCTTTTTGAGCAACAATTTTCAAAGGATTATCAGCATTGATATCAACTTCTGCACTACCGAAGTCAGCTTTACCGCTTTTCACAACAACGTCTGCACCATCAAGTTTTGGTTCACTTCCATCTGAATATGGATCCCAAGTTCCACGAACTGTATTGCCTTCGCTATCTTTAGCTTCAACAACTAGAGGACGAGGTTTGTCATTTTCAACATAAGATGCACCATTCCAGTGGTTAAGTGAGTTAAGGGCAAGGATTGCATTATGTTGTGACAAATCAATTAATTGGTCATTTTCATCATAAAACTCAATGTCAACACCAACTGTAACTGGGTTTTCAGTATCAGTTGAGCTACCAATTGTCATTGTAACCGCTGGATCGTTATAAATTTGAACGATTCCTTTTCCATCTGATGATGGAAGGCTCTTCACTTCGTATTTATAAACAACTTTTGCAATACGTTTTTCTTCGCTACCTTTTACAATTTTAGCTTGAGTAAGTCCTGTGTATGTAACATCAAATTTGTCTCCGACTTTTACTACTCCCCACTCAATTTCATTGTTAGCATATGGGTTTGTAGTTGTCAAATCAGAATCTTGTAGATTCTTTGTTTCATACATTTTTGTAGCTTTCCCATCGCCGTACATACGAGATTGACCTTCTTTTGTCAAGTAAGTTGTTAATCCAGTTGTTTGGTGTGTGATTTTAGTTGTTTCGCCATCAGCAAGTTCTTCAGAGAGGAATGTCAAATCTTGTTTGTATTTCTCAGGATTTCCTCCACGCTCTGCAACCATCTTATTGAAGGCATCTTTAGCATCATCGTATTGTGCTTTTTTCTTGTTGTAAATTTCAAGTTCAATCAAGTAAGCAGCTTGCGCTTCATCATAAACAGCTTTTTTAGTCTTGTATTCAGCTAATTTAGCTTCATAATCTGCTTGAGCTAATTTATTACTTTCAGTAGCTTCTTGATTTGCTTTTACAGATGCATTATATGCTGCAAGAGCTGTGTTATATTCTTCAAGCGCTTTTTCATAAGCAACACGTGCTTCTTCATTACTCTTTTCTACTGCTGTTTTTTCTGCTGATTTTTCAGTCAATTCTTTTTTATAAGCAGTAAGTTTTTCGTTGTAAGCTGCAAGCTCTTTATCGTAGTTTGCTTGTGCAACAGCATTTTTAGCATCAACTTCAGCTTTTTCTTTTTCGTAAGCTTCTTGATTTGTTGCTACTTCAGCTTTGTAATCAGCTACAGTTTTATTAATAGCTGTAACTTGTTTTTCGTAATCTTTAGCAGCAACTTCCTCAGAGTCTTGCTTTTTAGTCTCAGTTTCTTTAACTTCAAGACCTTCTTTTGTGGCAGAAGTTTTAGCTTCTTCCAACTTCTCTGGAACCGCAACTTCTTTTGTTTCTTCTCCAGCTACTGTTGTAGTTGAAGTAACCGGTGTAGTTGCTGATGAAGTTTCATCGGCAGATACTGTAGCAATACCTGCAACAGCAATCACTGTTGCAACTGCAACAGAACCAAAGGCAACTGAGGTTTTTCTCAAGGCATATTTAATCGTTTTATTATTCTTTAACGATGACATGACAAACTCCTTTTTAAATGGTTTTTTTATGCTTCTCAAGCAAAAAGAATTTTTGTTCTTCGAAGTCAGAAAAATCGTAACAAAAATAATTTAAAAAGTCAAGTATTTTTATATATTTTTTTCAAACTTTTTTCACTTTATTTTTAGGGGTTTTTTTAGGGGTTTTTCATTTTGATTTCAAAAAATTTACGTTTTTGTTGACATTTTCCTATGATATGTCGTATAATTTCAACTAACAAAATTTAATGATTGGGGGATATAATGAAATCTTCAAATAACTTTTCTCAAGAAAAAGGTCACGGCTATTTCCGTAAGCGAAATAAAGTACTTGTATCTATGATTACGGTCTTTGGTTCTTTGATGTTAAGTTCTGTTGCTATGGCAGATGAAGTTGCTTCAACTACAACTACAACTACAACTTCAACAACAAACGTAACTACATCAAGTCAACCAGCCACTAGTACTGAGACCACTAGTGAGCAACCTACTACAACAACTAGTGAGGAAACCCCAAAGACTTCTTCAAGTGAAGAGACATCATCTTTGCCTCAAACTGCAAGTGCAACTGAACCCACAACGGCTAGTACTTCATCTACAACAAGCACTTATAACACTCCAAAAATCCAAAACGATGTAACATTTAACAAAGCCACATATAAAAGTGGCGAGGATGTTAGCATCTCAATCAATAATCCTGACGTAACTTCGTCTGATTTGACAGTGTCTCATTTAGACAAAGTTATTTATGAGTTGAAAAATGCTCCAGGAAATTCACTTGTCATTCCAAACTCTGTTTTCTCTCCAAATTCTGGTTATCTCATTGACATTATTGGAAAGAATGCTGATGGAAAACAAGAATTTCACAAAGTAGCTGGGCTATCAGTCGAAGATGATTGGACTGTATATCCACGTTATGGTGTTGTAGCAGGTTCAAAAGACAATCACAATTCGATCACTAAAGAGCAAGTGGAAGGATATAAAAATAGTATTGACCAATTGGCCAATATGCACATCAATAACTACTTCTTCTACGACGTTTATAATACACCTGCTAACCCATTCCCAGCAAATGTTGAACGATTCACACAAGATTGGGCTACTTTCTTGATTCCGAAAGATGAAACAGATCCCGAAAAACGTAAAACATACTTACCGGTTATTGACACAGAAGCTGTAAAAGAGTTGGTTTCTCATGTCCATTCAACTGGCGCTAAAGCTATGCTTTATAATATGATTTACGCTGTGTCTCTTGATGAGAAAATCCCAGACCAAGTAAAAAGTGCGATCGTACGCAACTTGCAAGATCACTTCAACTTTGGAAAGACTGGTGATGTTACAGCGACTGATATCCAACAATTTCTTGATCCAGGAGATCCAAACTGGCAAAACTTTATCATCAATGTGATGTTAAAAGCCATGAAAGAAGGCGGCTTCGATGGTTGGCAAGGGGACACTATGGGGACTAACTTGGTTGAAAAAGTTAACGAACCTGGAAAAGCTTTCTCTTTAAGTGAAAACTATCCAAAACTAGCCGCAGCTGCAACAGAGGCCCTCAAAAAAGAAGGCTATGACTTCATGATCAACGATATCTCTACTGGAGATGCTGATCGATTAGGAAAAACCAATGTCTCTGCACCTTACGCGGAAGTTTGGGGAGATAGCATCGCCTATGATTCTACCTATCAAGCCTTAACACGCTTGACTGAGCGTATGCGAGATTTATACAACGGAAAATCTCCAATTATCGCTGCTTATACTCACCGTGAAAAAAATGCAACAAAACTCAGCAAAGACAATGAATTACTAACAGATGCAATTATTGCAGCAAGTGGAGGTTATCATATGACCACTGCTGCTCTCAATACATCTCAAGATGAAAAAGGTTTTGGTGTTATTCAGGCTGAATGGTACCTCAATCAAAACTTACCAGTCAATGCTGATTTTGCTAATGCAGAATTCAACTACCAAGAATTTATCGTTGCCTACCAAGAACTCCTTCGTGGACGCGAAACTTTAGCACATGATACTCGCCGTATTGGAGACAATACAAATGTTCTTGTAGATGGTAACTTTATCGGTTCTAATCTTGATAATTCAGATGGTGTTCGACCAGGCACTGTCTATACCATCACAAAAGAAACTAAAACTGGTGACCGAATTGCTCATTTAATTAATCTTGTTGGAATTACTGAAAACAAATGGAATAGTGCTGTTAATTCCACTACCAAACTGACTAACATCCAAGCTTTTGTGCCACTTGGTAAAATTTCAAAAGATCAGGCTGAACATGCTAATATCTATTGGGCTACCCCAGATGCTGTAGAAGGAAAGTATAATATTAAACTTCGTGAAACTACTGCCAACGTATATTACGATAGCGGTGCGGGACAATGGATGGCTGCAATTGATGTTCCTAGCCTGGATGTGTGGGATATGCTCTATGTCAAACTCAATGAGGTTGCCCGTGTAATTTATCAAGATGAAAATGGCAAGGAACTGGAACGTTCAAAAGACTTTGTTGGTCATACTGGTGAAAAAATTGACTACTCAACAAAAGATACGATTGCTAAATACCTGAAACAAGGTTATAAACTAGTTGAGAACGAATTTGATAAAAATGGACCAGTAAAATTTGACCGAGATGCTTCAAACATTAATGGTGATGGCGTACAGGAATTCATCGTTCGCTTTACACCAAAAATTGTAGATTTTTCTGAAACACAACCAATTCAAGTTGGCCAAGTTGTTCCAGGAGATATCGATGGTAGCATCTATCCAACTCCTAAAGCTCCAAATGGAAAATCTATTAGTGATCTCAATCATTTATCAGAAAAAGTAACTCGTACTATCACCTATGTTACTGAAGATAAGAATGGACACAATCGTCAAGAAGCTGACATCGTTTCAAAAACAGATAGTTTAAACTTTAGCCGAAAAGGAACTATCAATTTGGTAACTGGAGAAACAACACTTGAAGATTGGGTGTCTAAAGACGGTACTACTTTCGCAGATTATGAAAATCCAGTCAAAAATGGATATGTTGTCGTATCTAAAGAATCAAATGCAACAATCTCTCCTGATCTTAATAAATCTGGAGGTCATACTGGAATCCTAGCTGAATCTGATGACATTTCTGATATTGTTGTCTACCGACCAGTCGGTGTTTATACAATTAGTTATGCATCAGGAAAAGAACCATCAAATGCTATTAAAGAGATTCCATATTTAAATAATTCTTCTAATCCAACTGCTATTTCAGCGCCAACTGCAACTTTACCATATATTGAAGGGTTAGAACCAAAAGATGCAACTGGAAAAATCTTAACCTTTGTAGATCCACTTGATGAAACAAAGGGATACCTTCTTCCAACTGCAACTTCTGCTACTAATGATACATCAATTACTTATACCATTTCTCAAGGATCAGTGACGGTACAATTCCTCATTATAGGCAGTGATACCGAATTACAAGACTCTCAAACAGTTTCTGAAAACGCAGACTTTGGTACGAACTATATTACAGATGCACCAAAAGTCATTACCAAAGACGGTCTAGTCTATAATTTAGTTGGTCATCGTGAGGGTTCTGCTGATGTTTCAGGAACAGTATCTAAGGGAAATAAAACAGTCATTTATGACTACAAACTTGCTTTAGGAAATGTAATAGCACGATTTGTCCTTCAAAACACCACAACTGAATTGCAACCAGCTATCGTTATTGCTTCAAATGCAGATAACGGTTCTGCCTACATTGCTGTTGCACCGGACGAAATTTCTTATAATGGTCAAACATACGAACGTATTAGCAGTGCACAACAATCAGGCCAAGTCGGAGTAGGAACTACAGATCTGATTTTTGAATACAAAGTCAAAGAATTACCAACTCCTCAACCTCAACCTCAACCTCAACCTCAACCTCAACCTCAACCTCAACCTCAACCTAAACCTAAACCTAAACCTAAACCTAAACCTCAACCTCAACCTCAGCCTAAACCTCAACCTCAACCTCAACCTCAACCTCAGCCTAAACCTCAGCCTAAACCTCAGCCTAAACCTCAAACTCAGCCTAAACCTCAAACTCAGCCTAAACCTCAAACTCAAGTTCAACCTCAAACTCAAGTTCAACCTCAAACTCAAGTTCAAGTTCAAGGTTCTGAACGCCAAAAAGAGTCAATACAATCAGAAAGAACTTTGATTAAACCTGGTAGTCAGCTACCTGCAACAGGAGAGCAAAATTCCCAATTAGCATATCTTGGATTTGCTTTTCTCACTGGATTTGCAGGTCTTGTCGGTTATAAAAAGAAACAAGATTAAACTACTATAATTTTAAAAACCCAAGGAATAAGTCCTCGGGTTTTTTTAAGAAAATAACAAAGAGGCCTTGCTCTTACGAGCAAAGCCTCTTCATTTTAGAGCTAAAATTGCTATTTCAATACCAAAATATTGATCTTATCTCAATCTTAGTCTTCACGTCTTTTTGGTTTTGCAATTAAACCAAGACCTACTAGACCAAGTGCTGCACCTAGAGCCACTAATCCAACTTTAGATTGCTCACCAGTATTTGGCAACTCACGACCTTTAGGTTTTTCCGGAGTTGGTGGTGCTACCGGTGTTGGCGGTGTTGGCGGTGTTGGCGGCGTTGGCGGCGTTGGTGGTGTTGGTGGTGTTGGTGGTGTTGGTGGTGTTGGTGGCGTTGGCGGTGTTGGCGGCGTTGGCGGCGTTGGCGGCGTTGGTGGTGTTGGTGGTGTTGGTGGTGTTGGTGGTGTTGGTGGTGTTGGTGGTGTTACCTTGTTGTTAAACTCAGTATCTTCAGGCATTTGTGAAGTAAGGGTCAACACTTTACCATCCTTAGTTACAGTAACTCCAACAGTCACTACCATATTGTCATACTCAACTCCAGCCTCTGTACCTTTCACTTCTTCTACATGATAGATATGAGTGCCTTCTTGACCACGTTTGAACTCAAGAGCTGAGAACTTAATCTTACCTTCTGCATCGTTGCTTACAGTTTCAATTACGTTGCCATCTTTGTCTTTCAATACGAAGCTGAATTCTCCAGCTTTCAACGCACGACCTTCCAATTTCTTCGTGAAGTTGAATTCAACTTTTACTGGGATATTAACAACACGTTTTTCAGTTGGTTTTTCTGGTTTTTCAACTGATTTCTTAGTTGGATCGTATTGGTGAACGATTTGAGAAGCTGTATTTTCAATATCTACACCTTCCTTAGCAGTGTCCTTGATACGTGCAAGAATATCAAACTTATAGTAACGACCAAACGCTAGCTTAGTAGTATCAATTACTTGTGTATCTTCCGCATCTCCAAGAGACTTAGTCAAGTCAGCCTTAGATGTAGCAGTAATGACACCATCCACAATTGAGATATCAAACTTAGCTGTTACATCTTCACCAGTTACTGAATCATAAGCCTTAATTTCAGATACATTAACATCCAAGTTTTCGCTGTCATATTTATCTGTAATTCCTACAGATTGAATATTGTGACCTTCTGTGAATTTAGTTGTATCCAACCATACTTGGTAAACAACCTTATCACCTTTATGGAGTGTTTGAGTATTGATATTTTGCTTTTCATTATTATCAACATTGTCCACATATGGATCTTTGTTGGTATCAGCTACTTTATCAGTTAACTCTTTATCATCATCCAGAAGTTTAGTTCCAGTAATGTCAAATTTCTCTTCGTTAAGAATATATTTTTCTGGGTTAAACTCAGGAGTTTCTGGAGGAGTCACAGTGTTATTGAACTCTTTATCTGGAGCATCAGTTAGTGTCTTCACAAGTGCTTTAGCTGTACCATCGTATTTAACTTCTACTGTGATTTCAGCCTTCATAGAGTCGTAAGTGACTGTCGCATCAGATCCTTTAACTTCTTCTACAGTGTACTTATGAGTTCCAACTTGGGCTTTAGTGAATTCAAGTTTAGCGAATTTCACTTTACCATCTTTATCATTCTTGACAGTCTCGATTTCGTTTCCTTCAGAGTCTTTCAATACGAAGCTGAACTCACCAGCTTTCAATTCACGACCTTCGAGTTTCTTAGTGAAGTTGAATTCGACTTCAATTGGAACTGAGTTGACACGTTTTTCAGTTGGTTTTTCTGGTTTCTCAACTTTCTTCGTAGATGGGTTGTAGTAGTTTACAATTTGCGCTGCTGTATTTTCGATGTCTACTCCACCTTCAACGTCTGATTTTACAGTGGCTGGGATATCGAATTTATAGTAGCGACCAAACTCGAATTTAGTTGTATCGATGATTTGTGTATCGTCTGCGTCTCCAAGTGACTTAGTGAAACCAGCTTTAAGAGTTGCGGTCATAACACCAGCCTCAACCTTAATATCGAACTTGTCAGTCACATCAGCGCCAGTTACTGAGTCGTAAGCCTTGATAGCTGAAGCATCTACATCAACCTTCGTTTCATCGAAATCATCAGAAATACTTACTGACTGGATGTTATCCTTGTTAGCTGCGTCGAACTTAGTAGTATCAAGCCATACTTGGTAGTAGAGCTTAGCACCACGCTTAACAGTCTTGGTATTGATGTTTTCTGCTTCGTTATTATCAGTTTTATCTACATACGGATCTGTATTCGTATCTCCGTACTTGTCTGCCAATTCAGAATCATCATCAAGAAGTTTGTTATCCGTAATTGAGAATTTAGCTGTATCCAATACATATTTCTCTGGTTGGAACTTAGGTTCTTCTGGTGGAGTTACAGTGTTATTGAACTCTTTATCTGGAGCGTCTGTCATTGTCTTCACAAGTGCTTTCGCTTTTCCATCGTAAGAAATCTCAACAGTAATCTCAGCTTTCATTGTATCGTAAGTTACTGTCGCATCTGTTCCAGCTACTTCTTCTACAGTATACTTATGAGTACCTTCGTCACCCTTCATAAATGATAGTGGTTCAAATTTCACTTTACCATCTTTATCATTCTTGACAGTCTCGATTTCGTTTCCTTCAGAGTCTTTCAATACGAAGCTGAACTCACCAGCTTTCAATTCACGACCTTCGAGTTTCTTAGTGAAGTTGAATTCGACTTCAATTGGAACTGAGTTGACACGTTTTTCAGTTGGTTTAACTGGTTTTTCAACCTTCTTAGTTGATGGATTGTAATAATGTACTAACTGACTTGCAGTATTTTCAATATCAGCTCCTGCCTTAACATCTGCTTTAACAGTAGCTGGGATATCGAATTTATAGTAGCGACCAAAGGCAAATTTAGTTGTGTCGATGATTTGCGTATTGTCTGCGTCTCCAAGTGACTTGGTGAAGTCAGCTTTAAGAGTTGCGGTCATGACACCATTTTCAACCTTGATATCGAACTTGTCAGTCACATCAGCACCAGTTACTGAATCGTAAGCCTTGATAGCTGAAGCATCTACATCAACCTTAGTTTCATCGAAGTCATCAGAAATACTTACTGATTGGATGTTATCCTTGTTGTTAGCGTCAAACTTAGTAGTATCCAACCATACTTGGTAAACCAATTTAGCGCCACGTTTAACAGTCTTAGTATTCAAGTTTTCTTTTTCGTTGTTTGACGCATCGTCCGCATATGGGTTCGCATTTGTGTCTGCGTACTTATCTGCCAACTCTTTATCATCGTCAAGAAGCTTGTCACCTGTGATATCGAATTTCTCTTCAGAAACAACGTATTTCTCTGGTTGGAACTTAGGTTCTTCTGGAGGTTTCACAGTGTTATTAAACTCTTTATCTGGCGCGTCTTTAACAGTTGCTACGATTGCCTTAGCAGTACCATCATGGTCTACCTTCACTGTAACTGTTGCAACCATATCATCGTAGGTTACTGTTGAATCAGTACCTGCAACCTCTGAAACAGTATAAGTGTAGGTCTTGCCAAAATCATCTTTACCAAACTTGAGTGTCTTAAAGGTAATTTTACCTTCTGCATCATTCTGAACAGTTTCAACTGCAACATTGTCTTTCTTAAGAACAAAGCTAAATTCACCAGCAGCTAGAGTACGACCTTCCAACTTCTTAGTGAACTTGAGATCAACTGTAACAGGTACAGTGTTGACACGTTTTTGAGTTGGTTTTTCAGGTTTTTCTACAGATTTACTTACTGGGTTGTAGACATGAACGATTTGGTTGGCTTTGTTTTCAATATCAGCTCCTGCCTTAACATCTGCTTTAACAGTAGCTGGGATATCGAATTTATAGTAGCGACCAAAGGCGAATTTAGTTGTGTCGATAACTTGAGTATTATCAGCATCACCTAAAGACTTGTTCATAGAAGACTTAGAAGTTGCTGTGATGACACCATTTTCAACCTTAATGTCAAACTTAGCCGTTACATCTTCGCCAGTTACACTATCATATGCCTTAATATCACTAGCATTAACTGTTACTTTTCCAGCATCATAAGTATCGGAAATACCAACAGATTGGATATTGTTCTTCTCTGAGAAGTTTCTAGTATCTAACCATACTTGGTAAACTAATTTTTCACCACGTTCAACTGTCTTAGTATTGATGTTTTCTGCTTCGTTGTTAGTAGTTTTATCAGCATACGGATCTGCATTCGTTTCTGTGTACTCATCCGTTAACTCGTTGTCATCATCAACCAACTTAGTACCAGTGATGTCATACTTTTCTTTGTTGAGTACAAATTTTTCTGGTTGGAAAACAGGTGTTTCAGGAGGAGTGATTTTGTTGTTGAATACTTTATCTTCCGTTCCTTCAGTTGATGCTCCATTATCATCTACACCACCAGTTGATGATACGCTTGTTACTGTAGTAAGTGTATGACCGTTCTTAGCAACCTTGACTGTAATAGTTGCCTTCATCGTATCGTAAGTCATACCAGCTTCTTTCGATGCTGGAACAACTTCTTCTACAGTATAGGTATGTGTACCAATCTTCGTATTGTCAAATGACAATTCAGTAAATGTTACAGTTCCATCTTTTTTGTTAGCTATAGTTTCAACTTCTTGACCGTTTGCATCTTTAAGGATGAACTTGAATTCGCCATCTTTAAGTTCACGACCAGCCAATTTCTTAGTGAAGTCAAATTTCACTTTAACAGGAGCTACAACATAGTTGTTGAAGATTTTATCATCATCACTTGATTTGAATCCACCTTCAGCACTGTATTTAACTGAAGCTTGTAAATCACCTTGAGCGTTCTCAGTTACAGTAACTGTCATGGTAACAGTCATTGCATCGTAGTCAACGTTAGTATCAGAACCTTTTTGTTCAGTGATCTTGTATTTATAAGTACCAGCTTTGTTAAAAGTAAGCTTGCTGAATGTAGCTTTTCCATCCTTGTTGGTAACAGTTTCTTCGTGCTTATCAGGAGTACTTTTCTCTTCTGTTAATTTGAAAGTAAACTCGCCGTCTGTCAAGACACGTCCGTCCAATTGTTTTTCAACTTCTGGAGTGACTGTTACTGGTTCTTGTTTGACATAGTAATAAATTGGTTGCTTGTATGGTGTCAATGAGTTGAGCAAGTCAACGTTTGTACCTATTTGTACATATGCACCATTTCCTAATTGACTATTTGGTGAAAGGTGTCCGATACCATCTCCTAAGAATGGTACGAATACCGTTTTATACGGTGTATATCCAGCAGCTTTTTGGAAGTCAAATGGAACTTCTACTCCATTAGGATGGTTTACACCGTCATTACCGGTGAAGGCAATTGTGTTAAGAGGTGATTTCTTAACATTTAATTCTTGTTTGTTATAATCACCAGGTTTAATCGGTTTAGTTTCTGCTAGCAACATGTATCCATCAGTGCTCAATGTACCATCAGAACGTTTGCTTTGTTGTTTTGGATCTAGAAGATAAACACGAACGACTACAGTTCCATCTTCCCCTACGATTTCTTTAATCCGTTTAATCCCTGCACGCTCAGCGTCCATGAATTTAGTTCCAACTTTGTAAGGACGACTCACATAACCTGATTTATCGTTTGCATCAGCTGTTTGATACAATTTGTAGCCATCAAATTGGCGCTCACCAGATGCTGTGAAGTTTTGTCCTTCCATGGCTTTAGTTGTATATCTAGCCAAGTCTACTTCATTACCATTTGGTACGTAATCTTGAACAGTTTTATCTGTTTTATTAGCGTTAAATGTTGGGTTATTTTTATCAACTACTCTGTAGTAAGTTGTTTTATCAACGAATATTGGAATTTTAGCGTTTGTATCTGTGATTGTACGACCATTATAAGCTGGTTCTACAACGTTAATAATATCAGTTGATGTACGAGCGTTATAAACATCTTGATATAATTTTTGTTCAGCTTCATTCTTTGGATTTACTAAAGCTTGAATACTTGCACCAACTTCATAACCTAATTGGATAAATGGTTGGTCAGTTTTACCCGGCCCTGCTCCTGTACCTGGGTTGTAATCAACTTGCCAAGTTAGTTCACCATTTGATGCCGTTTTAGTAGTAGTGAATTTTTGAATTCCACTTGTTGCTGTGATTTTTCTAGTCTCTACTACATTACCAGTGTTTTTATCAATCAATTCAACCGTAGTGTCTGTAGTAACATCAAAATTCTTATATGCACGTGTATAGTAGTTTGTATTATAACGTTCATTGAACTTAGTAAGGTCTACAATACTATATGTATAGTAGTCACCTTCTTTTCTGGAATAACCAGCTGGTACATCTTGTGATTTAACAGTAGCCCCGTTAGGACTAGTGATAGATGGATCAACAGTCTCACCGTCTTTTAAATAAGTACTAACACTTACTGGTTTAGTGTTGTGATCTCCAGAAACTGCATCTTCCGTAGTCGCACGACGGTTACGAACTTTAGGTTTATTTGACTCATCTGTAGCTGGTTTTGATTCAGTTGCTGCTGGTTTTGATTCTTCAGTGTTTTCTGCTTTATTAGCTTCTCCTTCAGCAACTTCTGGTTTAGCAGACTCTTCCACTTTGGCAGTTTCTTCTGTAGCTGGTTTTGATTCAGTTACTGCTGGTGTAGCTTCTTCTGCTTTGTTTCCTTCAGCAAGCTCAGTTGTTGCAACATTTTCTACAATATTCTGTTCCTTTTTAGAGGAACCCTCGCTACTATCCTTTTTCACCAACTCTGTTTTTTCTTCAGAACTTGGTTGTGTAGGAAGTTCAGAAGCTTTTACCGTACCTCCATTTGCTAACATAAAACTAAGAGTTGTTCCCAAAAATACGGATGCAACACCTACCTTATATTTCCTCAAAGAAAAACGTTGTTGTTCCTTTCTTATCATTTTGATAAGTTCTCCTTTTATATTATTTTACTATTAGCAGAGGAATTATACCATATTTGAATCTAAAATACAATATTTTTCTCTAACTTTAGCCCTTATATCATACCATAACTCTGACCTAACTTCAAATAATTATGTGCTCCTGAAATCGTTTACTTTGTTATATTTTAGGCCTTTTCAACACCCTTTGATTTATTATATATACTTATATGTAAATGTACGCCACTCTATATTATGTCTATCTTTTAAAATCAATTAATTTAAAATTATACTATTTTTATATATTTACTTAGATCAAGGTTTTGCATTTAATTATTTGTGAAAAATGATAGCAACGCTTTCATAAAAAAAGATTCTCCAAAGAGAATCTTATTTTTTAAATCGCTTCTGTGACAAAACTTCTGCTTTCTAATACTTTTAGCATGGCATCTGCTGTATCCAAAGCTGTAAAGAGAGGCACCCCATGTTCGATAGCTGAACGTCTGATTTGCTCTCCATCTTCATCGGCTGTCCGTTTGGTACCAACAGTGTTGATGATAGCTTGAATTTTTCCTTTGCGGACATAGCTTGGGATATCGTGTTCATCATCACCAATCTTACCAACGAGTTGGGCTTGCAATCCATGACTTGCAAAGAACTCCGCTGTTCCTGCAGTTGCAAGGATTCCGTAACCAATATTTTGGAAACGACGCGCTAATTCTAAAGCTTCTTCTTTTGCATCGTCTGCGATGGTAAAGACAACATTCCCAAAGGTTGGCAAGTGAAGGTAAGAAGCTTCAAACGCCTTATAGAGAGCTTTTTCAAGAGTCGTATCAGAACCCATAACTTCCCCTGTTGACTTCATTTCAGGTCCGAGCAAGCTGTCTACTTTCGCTAGCTTGGTAAAGGAGAAGACTGGCGCTTTGATATGAACTCGTGTACTTTCAGGGTAAAGTCCATCTTGGTAACCAAGTTCTTCGAGACTTTGACCAAGAATCAACTTAGTCGCTACCTGTGCCATAGGGATATTGGTTACTTTTGATAGGAATGGTACGGTACGGCTGGCACGAGGGTTTACTTCAATGACGTAGACTTTCTCATCCTTGATAACAAACTGAATGTTCATCATACCAAGACAGTTGAGGCCAATTGCCAGACGCTTAGTGTAATCTGCAATCGTGTCTTGCACCTTTTGAGACAAGGTTTGTGGAGGGTAAACAGCCATTGAGTCACCTGAGTGGACACCAGCACGTTCGATATGTTCCATGATACCTGGAATGAGAACATTTTGTCCGTCTGAGATAGCATCAACTTCACATTCTTGTCCAACGATATAAGAGTCGACAAGAACAGGATGGTCTGGACTTGCCTTAACCGCAGTACGCATGTAAGAACGAAGATCATCTTCATTCTCAACGATTTCCATAGCACGTCCACCCAAAACATATGAAGGGCGAACGAGAACTGGGAAACCAATTTTACGTGCAGCAAGTACTGCTTCTTCTTCATTGGTTGCTGTTTGTCCAGGAGGTTGTGGAATATCCAAGTCTTTGAGGGCTTGCTCAAAGAGGTCACGGTCTTCCGCACGGTCCAAGTCCGCAACTTGAGTACCAAGGATAGTCACACCAGCTTTTGCTAATGGCTCCGCAAGGTTGATAGCTGTTTGACCACCAAATTGAACGATAACACCTTTTGGTTGCTCTAAGTCGATAACATTCATCACATCTTCGAACGTTAATGGTTCAAAGTAGAGTTTATCAGATACAGAGAAGTCTGTTGAAACTGTCTCTGGGTTTGAGTTCATAATGATGGCTTCGTAGCCAGCAGATTGGATTGCCTTAACAGAGTGAACTGTTGCGTAGTCAAACTCTACCCCCTGACCGATACGGATTGGACCAGAACCTAGGACTAGTACAGATTCCTTATCAGACTTGATAGACTCATTTTCCCATCCATATGTTGAGTAGAAGTACGGAGTTTCTGATTCAAATTCTGCGGCACAAGTATCTACCATCTTGTAAACTGGGACAATCTTGTTTTCTAAACGAAGTTGGCGAACTTGATCAGCTGTAGTTCCCCAAAGTTCTGCGATTTTACGATCTGAGAAACCATTGAGTTTTGCTGTTTTCAAGACATCGACATCCTGAGGATGTGCGCCCAATTCTTGCTCAATCTCAAAGATATGCAAGAGTTTATCCAGATAAAAGATATCAATCTTAGTCAAGTCAGCAATCTCTTCTGGTGTATAACCACGACGAATAGCTTCTGATACGTAGAAGAGACGGTCATCTTGAGCCTTGACAACTTTTTCAATCAAGGCATCATCTGAAACATCTGCAAGCTCAGGCATTTCATTATGATGGACACCAATTTCTAGAGAGCGACAAGCTTTAAGGAGAGATTCCTCGATGTTCCGACCGATGGCCATAACTTCTCCAGTTGCCTTCATCTGGGTACCAAGACGACGTTCCCCTTTTTCAAACTTGTCAAATGGGAAACGTGGAATCTTAGCCACCACATAGTCAAGGGCTGGTTCAAACATGGCATAGGTTGAACCTGTAACTGGGTTAATAACTTCATCCAAGGTCAACCCTACCGCAATCTTGGCAGCCAATTTGGCGATTGGGTAACCTGTTGCCTTAGAGGCCAGAGCTGAAGAACGAGATACACGAGGATTTACTTCGATGACATAGTACTTAAAACTGTGTGGATCAAGTGCAAGCTGAACGTTACATCCGCCTTCAATCTTGAGAGCGCGGATAATGCTCAAACTAGCATCACGAAGCATTTGGTTTTCATAGTCGGACATGGTTTGCGCAGGGGCAAATACGATAGAGTCCCCTGTGTGAATCCCGACAGGGTCAAAGTTTTCCATGTTACAAACAACAAGAGCATTATCAGCTGAGTCACGCATGACCTCATACTCGATTTCCTTGAAACCTGCGATTGAACGTTCAATCAAACACTGGGTAACAGGTGACAACTTCAAACCATTTTCAGCAATTTCACGCAATTCTTCCTCGTTGGCACACATACCACCACCAGTACCACCTAGGGTAAAGGCTGGACGGACGATCACTGGGTAGCCAATTGTAGCTGCAAAGGCTACGGCTTCTTCCACAGTGTTGACAATTTCTGATTCTGGAATTGGTTGCTTAAGTTCTTCCATCAATTGTTTAAAGAGATCTCGGTCCTCCGCTTGGTCGATGGCTGACAGTTTAGTCCCGAGAAGTTCAACACCAAGCTCATCCAAGATACCATTTTTTGACAATTCCATGGCCATATTAAGCCCCGTTTGCCCTCCAAGAGTTGGAAGCAAAGCATCTGGACGTTCCTTACGGAGAATACGAGTCACAAACTCAAGTGTAATCGGTTCGATGTAGACCTTGTCTGCAATCTCTTTATCTGTCATGATGGTTGCAGGATTTGAGTTAACCAAGACAACCTCATACCCCTCTTCTTTCAAAGACAAGCAGGCCTGGGTTCCAGCATAGTCAAACTCAGCAGCCTGACCAATAATGATTGGACCAGAACCAATCACCATAATTTTTTGAATATCAGTACGTTTAGGCATAGTTTATGATACAAAGCCCGTCAAGAACACAGTGAAAATAGGAAACTTGGTGCAGACGCCTTCAGCGTCAAATCAATGTTTATCTTTTTCACACAGTTCTTAGGGCGTGTTCACTTCCGCGAACAATGTATCTTCTCCTTTCTATTCGGCAACTCTCTGATTGCCATTAAATAAATTCTCCGACGATTTCTCACTCGTCATTAATTTGTTTGTTTGAATGCTTCCATCATCTCGATGAACTCATCAAATAGATAACTTGCATCATGTGGCCCAGGAGCTGCGTCTGGGTGGAATTGCACAGAGAAACCTGGTAGATATCTGTGACGTACGCCTTCAACTGACTTGTCATTGATTTCTTCGTGTGTGATGATTAAGTGCTCTGGTAAATCCTCACGGCTAACTGCATAACCATGATTTTGACTTGTGAAGTCCACGCGCCCAGTTGCAATTTCACGAACAGCATGGTTAAAGCCACGGTGACCAAACTTCATTTTATAGGTCTTAGCACCATTTGCCATCGCAAAGAGCTGGTGCCCCATACAGATACCAAAGATTGGAATTTTCCCGAGAATACCACGGATCATCTCAAGAGCTTCTGGTACATCTTCTGGATTTCCAGGACCATTTGACAACATAACTCCGTCAGGGTTTAAATGCAAGATTTCCTCAGCCGTAGTTGTGTATGGAACTACAGTTACGTTACAATCACGTTTAGATAGCTCTCGTAAAATAGAGTGTTTAAGACCGAAGTCTACTAAAACAACGCTCAAGCCAACTCCTGGAGCCGGATAAGCAGTCTTTGTAGAAACTTGTCTGATATTATCAGTTGGCAAAACAGTTGCTTGAAGTTGATCTGCGATATGATCCATGCTATCTCCAGCATGTGTCAAAGTTGCACGCATTGTTCCATGTTTACGGATAATCTTTGTAAGAGCTCGAGTGTCAATACCTGAAATTCCAGGAATTTTCTTAGCTTTCAAGAATTCGTCCAGCGTCATTTGGTTACGCCAGTTGCTGGCTCTACGAGCCTCTTCGAAAACCACAACTCCCTTACAAGTAGGACTGATAGACTCGTAGTCGTCACGGTTAACTCCATAATTCCCTACCAGTGGATATGTGAAGGTCAAGATTTGTCCATTATAAGATTGGTCTGTAATGGATTCTTGATATCCTGTCATTCCAGTGTTAAAGACTATTTCCCCTGTTACATCAATATCTGCACCGAAGGCCTTACCTTCAAAAACTGTGCCATCTTCTAAAACTAGAAGTCGTTTTGTCATATTTTCACCTCTCGTGGACGCTCACTGGCGTCTTTTAACGTTTTGTGTCTTATTTGGCTTTTCTACTCGCCAATACGGATTCTAAGATTGCCATTCGAACAAAGACTCCATTGGTCATTTGTTGAACAATGCGTGATTTTGGAGCTTCAACCAAGTGGTCAGCAATTTCCACATCTCGATTCACTGGAGCTGGATGCATAATGATTGCTTCTTCTTTTAAGCGATTATAGCGTTCTTGGTTCAAGCCATGTTGAGCGTGATACTCTTCTTTTGAGAAGACTGCTCCACTTTCGTGGCGTTCATGTTGAACTCGAAGCAACATCAGAACATCCACCTGGTCAACAATCTCGTCAATAGTTACAAACTGACCATAATCTGCAAACTCTTGACTTCTCCATTCCTCAGGTCCTGCAAAGTAAAGTTCAGCACCTAAACGTTTCAAAATCTGCATATTGGACTTGGCAACACGTGAATGGTCCAAGTCACCAGCAATGGCAACCTTAAGTCCTTCAAAACGGCCAAATTCTTCGTAAATTGTCATCAAATCAAGCAGACTCTGACTAGGATGTTGCCCTGAGCCATCACCACCATTGATAATCGATGTCGTAATGGTTGGGCTCGCAATCAATTCCCTGTAGTAATCAACCTCTGGGTGCCGAATAACACAGATATCTACACCAAGCGCAGACAAGGTCAGGATTGTATCATAGAGTGTCTCACCCTTGTTTACCGAACTTGTATTCACATCAAAGTCAAGTCGTTCCAATCCCAGTTTAATCTCAGCAACTTCAAAGGATTTATGCGTTCTTGTCGAATTTTCAAAGAAAAGATTGGAAACAATGGGATGGTCTTCGTAGGGCAACTGGGCTCCATTTTTAAACTCAATCCCTCGTTTAATCAATTTTATAACCTGATCTACAGTGAGATCTTCCATGGACACCACATGTTTGATTTCTTGTTGATTTTCTGACATGGCTACTCCTTTAGCTTTTAAGCTTCTTCAGTAATCAAAACTCTATCTTGGCCATCAAGTTCTGTCATCTCAACGATGATTTCTTCAGAACGACTAGTTGGAATATTTTTCCCAACATAATCTGGACGAATTGGCAATTCTCTGTGTCCACGGTCCACTAGTACCGCTAGACTCACACGGGCAGGACGACCATGTCCGACAATGTTATCGATAGCGGCACGAATTGTACGACCTGTGTAAAGAACATCATCCACCAAGATAACTTCGCGGTCTGTCACATCCACAGAAATCAAGGATGTATCTTCACCACTTTTGACATCGTCACGGTAAGGTTTGGTATCTAATTCTACAACGGGAACAGAGATGTTTTCCAATTGTTCCAAGCGCTCTTGGATGCGGTGGGCGATAAAGACACCGCGTGTTTTAATTCCCGCTAAAATGATTTTGTTCAAATCTTTGTTGCGTTCGATAATTTCATAAGTGATACGCGTAATTGCTCGCTTGACGGTTAATTCGTCTACAACTTCTTTTGTCTTCATGACAAACCTCCAAAAAGAAAAGTCTCCTTAGACAAGGAGACTTGAGAATGTATCATTAAGCGAGCCATACTGGAAACAGCATAGACTTACCCTTCTACTTTATCGAGCTCCTTGCCTGCCTCACGGGACAGGTTTAAAGGAATATTTTATTGTCCTTACTATATCACAAAGCCCAGTTCAAAGCAAGTAAAAACATTCAATGTTTGACCTTATAATGAACTAAAATCATACAATTGTGGATAGTGTTCGCATTCTGGATTTTTCGGATGACAGATAGCACGACCAAAGTAAATCATGGCTTGATGCGCCGCCAACCACTTTTCTGGTGGTAAGACATCCATGACACGTTTTTCAACTTCTAATGGTGTAGCTGATTTTTTAACAATATCATGGTGTTTGCAAATGCGCTCCACATGGGTATCTACCGCAAAAGCTGGAATTCCAAAGCCCACACTCATGACTACATTAGCTGTTTTACGCCCTACTCCCGCCAAGCTTTCTAATTCTTCTCTAGTCTGAGGAACTTGACCGTCAAAATCTTCTAATAACTGTTGGGCACATTTCTTAAGGAACTTGGCTTTGTTTCTATAAAGGCCTAGACGAGAAATATGTTTAGCAATCTCATTCTCACTTGCGTAAGCCATGGCTTGCGGTGTAGGGAAGGCTTCAAAAAGAGCTGGGGTTGCTTTATTTACTGCTGCATCCGTCGTCTGAGCAGACAACATCACTGCAACTAAAAGTTCAAAATGATTGCGAAAATCTAGACTAGGTTTTGCATCTGGAAAAAGAGCTATAATTTCCTCAATGACATGACGGGCACGTTTCTTGGATAAAACCATCTATTCATCTCCATCAAAAAGCCCTTGTAAACCTGCAAAAGGACTACTTTCTTCTTTCTTGACTGCTTGTTGAGCTTGGTACTCTTCCTCAGTCATGATTTGCCAGTCATTTCCAGAAACAAATCCCTGACCAGCTTCTTCTTCTGCTGTTAATACCTTGATTGGAATGTTTAGCAAGATATTGTCCGAAACGCTCTCAGCAAGGTCAATTTCACCATTTTCGATGGGTAAAACCAAGTCATCATCTAGAACTTCTTGGTCTAGTTGATTGGTTGCTCCCTCCATGAAGACTTCTGTCACTGGATAAGACTCTGCTAGCTCAACAGGTTCCATACTACGACTAGAAGCAAGTACGATGGTATAAGACAGTTGGTAATCTAAGAAAAACATACGGTCTTCATACTGAACCTTCCCAACTGCGACAATATCTTTTACGTCTAAAATTTCTTGGTTACGCTCACGTAAGTCGGCTGCTAAGTCTAAGGCTACTTCAAAATGCATGCCTTCAGGCTGCTTACGAACTTCTTGAATATTTAATTTCATACTTCCTCCATAAAGATTTACTCACTTGATTATACCATGAAAGGAGGTCAAGTAAAGCCTCTAAACTTTTAAAACATCATTCTGTGTTTTTTGATATATTTATTATGACAAATTTATTTTTTGTGCTATACTATAGGCATCAATACATGAGTAAAGGAGGACGCTCATATGGAAGACAAAGCTCTTTTAACAGAAGCCTATCAACTCGTTTCAAAATTAAACCAAACAATACAAAGCTGTAAACAGGGATTACCTGATGATCTACGCTTACAGCAAAATATAGACGAAATTCTCAGAGCACTTAAAAAAGCTGAGAAAGTAGACAATGCCGTCTTAATTGAACTGGAAACTTTTTACCAACGGACTAGCCTTTTGATTGGACTTGGTAGTCTAAAACTAAACGACCAGGCTCGCACTGCTTGGCGAAACTATGATAAGTTCCACTACGATCACGTTAAACATACGTTGACACTCTATGGACCTGTTTTTGGTCTTTAAAAATAGAGGATTTTCTGGCTTAATCTTGACAAATTTTCACAAAAAGAGTATGATGATTGCAACAATATTCGGAGGTAAGGGAGACATGAACAACTAAGTCTATCAAATAAAGAACCTTTATTTAGTAGATCTTGTTTCTGTCTCTTTTTTGTGTGCTCTTTTTCTGCTGGATTTTCAGCCCTTTTAAAAGAGTTTTTTTGACATAGACGATTAGCTCTACTAGGTAAAGTAGAGCTTTTTGTTATGCAATATGAACATTCTAGGAAGGGCAATAATATGATAAAAATCAATCATCTGACCATTACACAAAACAAAGATTTAAGAGACCTTGTTTCCGATTTAAACATTACCATCCAAGACGGAGAAAAGATCGCTATTATAGGCGAAGAAGGAAATGGAAAATCAACCTTACTTCGAACTTTAATGGGAGAAAAATTAGCTGATTTCTCTATCAGGGGAGAAATCCAGTGTGACCTTCAGTCCCTGGCCTACATTCCCCAACATCTTCCTGAAGAACTGAAGAAAAAATCTCTACAGGACTACTTCTTTTTAGAGTCTACAGATTTGGACTACAGTATCCTCTATTGCTTGTCTGATGAATTACACTTTGACAGCAGTCGTTTTGCAAGCGATCAAGAAATTGGTAGTCTCTCGGGTGGTGAAGCTTTGAAAATTCAGCTCATCCATGAATTTGCCAAACCCTTTGAGATTTTATTTTTAGATGAACCTTCAAATGACCTGGATATAGAGACGGTTGATTGGCTAAAAAAACAGATACATAAAACCAGACAAACCGTTATTTTCATTTCTCATGATGAAGATTTTCTCTCTCAAACTGCAGACACCATTATCCACTTGCGAGTGGTCAAGCACCGGAAAGAAGCGGAAACGCTAATAGAGCATTTAGACTACGATAGCTATAGTGACCAGAGAAAGGCTAATTTTGTCAGACAAAGCCAGCAAGCTGCCAACGACCAGAGAGCCTATGACAAAACCATGGAAAAACATCGCCGAGTTAAGCAAAATGTAGAAACTGCACTTCGAGCTACCAAAGACAGTACTGCTGGTCGCCTATTAGCTAAAAAGATGAAAAATGTTATTTCACAAGAAAAACGCTACGAAAAAGCAGCTCAGTCCATGACCCAAAAGCCACTTGAAGAGGAACAAATCCAACTTTTCTTTTCAGATATAGAGCCATTAGCGGCTTCAAAAGTCTTAGTTCGACTAGAAAATGAGACTTTATCCATTGGTGAGCGTGTTCTGTCTCAAGGGCTACAATTAACTGTCCGTGGTCAAGATAAAATCGGCATTATCGGTCCCAATGGCGTTGGCAAATCCACTCTGTTAGCCAAGTTTCAACAACTGCTCAGCGGCAAAAGAGAGATTTCGCTTTGTTTTATGCCACAAGATTACCAAGAAACACTGCAATTGGATCTATCCCCAGTAGAATTTCTCAGCCAAACTGGACACAAAGAGGAAATACAGAAAATCCAATCTCACCTAGCCAGTCTCAATTTCAACTATCCAGAGATGCACCACCAAATCCGCTCGCTATCTGGCGGGCAACAAGGTAAACTCCTTCTTTTGAATTTAGTTCTGCGAAAACCAAACTTTCTCCTTCTGGATGAACCCACACGAAACTTTTCTCCAACTTCTCAACCAGAAATCAGAAAACTTTTTGCCAATTATCCTGGTGGTCTTGTCACTGTTTCGCATGATCGACGTTTCTTAAAAGAAGTCTGTACGAGTATCTATAGTCTGACAGAGCATGGTTTAGAAGTAGTGGATTTACAAGATCTTTAACTTTTGGAATTAAAACATCCAGAGGAAAACCTCTGGATGTTTTTTACATATTTTTCAAACGTTCAATCCGCTCTGAAATGGGCGGATGAGTATAAAATAGTTTTTTCAAGAAACCTCGTTTTTGAGGATCATTGATATAAAGCGCACTACTAGCATCATCCACATGATGAGTCATTGGTTGACTATTTTCTAGTTTAAGGAGGGCATTGATCATTCCCTGAGGATTACGTGTTAATTCCACACTTGAAGCATCCGCTAAAAATTCTCGTTGGCGTGAAATAGCTAACTGCACCAAAGTTGCTGCAAGAGGTGCCAGAACTATGGCTAAGAGAGAAATGACTAACATAATCACTTCAAGCCCTCCACTGTCACGGTCACTATTTCTTCTACTACGTGATGCCCCACCCCACCACATCATACGACCAGCCATACTCGATAAAAGGGTAATAGCACTGGCAAGAGCAACAGCAATCGTAGAGATTCGAATATCCAAGTTGCGTATATGACTAACTTCATGCCCAATTACAGCTTCTAACTCCTCACGATTCATGATCTCTAGAAGTCCTGATGTCGCTGCAACAGCAGCATTTTGAGGATTCGAACCCGTAGCAAAAGCATTTAAGCCAGCATCATCAATGACATAAACTCGTGGCATAGGAATTTGCGCCACCATAGCCATATCCTCAACAACATGATAGAGAACAGGTTCTTCATTCCTATCAACTTCACGCGCACCATTCATACTCATGACAATCTCTGTAGATTGAAAAATCATGGTCAAGGCATAGATGAAACCGATAATCATGGCTACGGTCACGCCCCAGATACCTGAGTTCATGAAAAGATATCCAACCGCATATCCGACTATGGCTAACAAAAGAAAGAAAACAATTAATAAAACCCAAGTTTTACGTTTATTACTAGCGATTTGTTTGTACAGCATCTTAGTCACCTAAACCACTAAAATCAACTCTAGGAACAGCCTTTTCTTCTTCTGGAGTCTGAAGGAAATCCGCTGCCTTGAAGCCAAAGATAGCCGCAACTAGATTACTTGGGAAAGTTTCTAATTTAACATTGTAATTGCTAACGACACTGTTATAAAGTTGGCGAGAATATGATATTTTGTTTTCTGTGTTAGTCAGTTCTTCTTGTAAGTGAGCAAAGTTGCCACTAGCCTTCAAGTCAGGATAGTTCTCTGCAACCGCAAAGATACCAGATATCTGACGAGTCAGTGCATCACTAGCTTTCATGGCTTCTGCAGGTGTAGTTGCTGCAGCTACTTGTCTACGGAGTTCAGTCACCTTTTCAAGAGTAGAACTTTCGTATTTAGCATAACCTTTTACTGTTTCAATTAAGTTTGGTAAGAGATCATTTCGACGCTTCAACTGAACATCGATCTGACTCCAAGCTTCCTTTGTTTGCATACGCCCTCTGACTAGGCTGTTATAACTAACAATCACAAAGAGAACAATAAGAGTAGAAATTCCAAGAATAATCCAAGGCATAGTAGGATTCCTTTCTCATTTAAGATTAGTACCAGTATATCAAATTTCCATGTTTTTGTGGTAAAATAAGATGATATACAAGAAGGATATAACTATGAAACCAGAAACTTTTTACTCATTACTTGACCAACAGAATATTAATCTTACTGACCAGCAAAAAGCACAATTTGAGCGCTATTTCGAACTCTTAGTCGAGTGGAACCAAAAAATCAACCTGACTGCTATTACTGAAAAGGAAGAAGTTTATCTTAAACACTTTTATGATTCCATCGCTCCTATCCTACAAGGGTTGATTGCAAACCAAGAAATTAAGTTACTTGATATTGGCGCTGGTGCAGGATTCCCAAGTCTCCCTATGAAGATTCTCTACCCTCAGCTAGATGTGACTATCATTGATTCTCTGAACAAGCGCATTAACTTTCTTCAGCTTTTAGCTGAGGAGCTTGATTTAGAAGGGGTTCATTTCTACCATGGACGCGCCGAAGACTTTGCCCAAGACAAGAACTTCCGTGCCCAATTCGACATTGTGACAGCTCGTGCAGTTGCTCGCATGCAAGTTCTCTCAGAGTTAACCATTCCCTACCTTAAAGTTGGTGGAAAACTTTTGGCACTTAAGGCCAGTAATGCTCCTGAGGAATTGACAGAAGCCAAAAATGCTCTCAACCTTCTCTTTAGTAAGGTTGAAGATAACATCAGCTACACACTTCCTAATGGAGACCCTCGCTACATCACCATTGTAGAAAAGAAAAAAGAAACTCCAAACAAATATCCACGTAAGGCTGGTATGCCCAACAAACGACCACTTTAGGATATTTTAAATAGATACTCACAAGATTATAAATCGCGTCTTTATTTCTTATCTCTGGAAAAGGGAGAGGGACAGAAATCGATTATCATTTGGAATGACGATTTCGTCGTCTCTCCCCCGCAAAGTTGAGTAGGTCCATCAAAGCTAGAATCAAAGCGTAAGATGGGCCACTCAACCACTGCGTCTATCATTCAACTCTATCCTGATACAAAATATATTCCATAGTGACTCAGACCTCGCTTTTTATTTCTTGGCTCGGGAAAAAACGATTTACAAAATCTTGCCTCGCTTTCTCATTTCAAGGCTCAGGAAAAATTCGTTTACAAAACGAATTTTTTCTGCTATACTATCCTAAGCAAAGGTTTTTAATGTCATCCCGTGAGGTGACGAAGACGCAGAAATATATGAAATTCTTTAAGAATGAGATAATTCTCTTTTTGAAGAAGTCTTACTCTGAGAGCCTATTGCTGTAAAATAATGGGCTCTTTTTTGATGCCCAAAAAGTGAGGTATTTATGAAACAAGAATCAACTGTTGATTTGTTACTCGACGTTGACCAACGTCCTTCTTTTGGTAAGGGAATCCTACTCAGTTTCCAGCACGTGTTTGCCATGTTTGGTGCAACCATCTTGGTACCATTGATTTTGGGAATGCCTGTATCTGTTGCCCTCTTCGCTTCAGGGGTTGGTACCCTCATCTATATGTTTGCAACAGGTTTTAGAGTTCCTGTTTATCTTGGTTCTTCTTTCGCCTTTATTACAGCCATGTCACTTGCCATGAAAGAAATGGGGGGTGATGTATCTGCTGCTCAGACAGGGGTTATCCTAACTGGTTTTGTTTATGTCCTTGTTGCTGCAAGTGTTCGCTTCGCAGGTACAAAATGGATTGATAAACTCTTGCCTCCAATCATTATTGGTCCTATGATTATCGTTATCGGTCTTGGGCTTGCTGGTTCTGCCGTAACCAATGCTGGTCTTGTAGCTGACGGCAACTGGAAAAATGCTCTTGTAGCTGTGGTTACCTTCCTCATCGCTGCCTTTATCAATACAAAAGGAAAAGGTTTCCTTCGTATCATTCCTTTCCTCTTTGCAATTATTGGTGGATATCTCTTCGCGCTAGCACTTGGCTTAGTTGACTTCACTCCTGTTCTTCAAGCTAACTGGTTTGAAATTCCTGGTTTCTACCTACCATTTAATACAGGTGGTGCCTTCAAACAATACGACCTTTACTTTGGTCCGGAAACAATCGCAATCTTACCAATCGCTATCGTAACCATTTCTGAACATATCGGTGACCACACCGTTCTAAGTCAAATCTGTGGACGCCAATTCTTGAAAGATCCAGGTCTTCACCGCACTCTTCTCGGTGATGGTATCGCAACTTCTGTTTCTGCCTTCCTTGGTGGACCAGCAAATACAACTTACGGTGAAAATACAGGGGTTATCGGTATGACTCGCATCGCTTCTGTATCTGTTATTCGTAACGCTGCTTTTATCGCTATCGCCCTTAGCTTCCTTGGCAAATTCACTGCCTTGATTTCTACAATTCCAAACGCCGTACTTGGTGGTATGTCTATCTTACTTTACGGGGTTATCGCAAGCAACGGTTTGAAAGTCTTGATCAAGGAACGTGTAGACTTTGGTCAAATGCGTAACCTTATCATTGCAAGTGCCATGTTGGTACTTGGACTTGGTGGAGCAATCCTTAAACTCGGTCCAGTTACTCTTTCAGGTACTGCCCTATCAGCAATGACAGGTATCCTTTTGAACTTGATCTTGCCATACGAAAATAAAGAATAAATTTCATTCATAAAAAAATCCACTCGAGTGAGTGGATTTTTTGTTTAAGTTCCCCAAGCAATCAAGAGGTACAAGAGACTTGAACCAAACATATCTGCAAGAGCATGCATAAGAAAGAATGGCAGTAAATTCTTAACTACATACTTGTACAAGAAATAATAGAATAGTCCATATACAAGCCCAATAACTAAGGCCCAGAGTAATCCTTGGTAGGTATGAAAAGAAATCCTGATAATTACGGAGTAAACTAGTACTAACCACTTATGTTTTTCTTTGACTGAAGTCAGTAAGCCCAAGAAGAAAAATTCTTCGTAAAAACCATTTAATAAAGCATAACCAATGGCCATTGGTGTTAAGGCCATGAATTTTCTAATAATCTCCATGGGATCTATAAAAGGAATCAACTGAGGATTAAAATAATTGTACTCACCGCTAAGGGTTGTTACAATATCTCCAATTATTCCAACAACTGCAAAGATAAGGGGAACCCAGATGAAAACTGACCAGGAAAAGCGAATTGGAAGCTGCTTAAAATCATAGTTTCGAATCAGGAGGTAGAGCAAGGTAATTCCTAGCATAATCAACTGGAAAGTAAAATTACCCGAATAGGCCGCCCCATCACTTGCTACATTTGTTGTAGTTTCCGCAACACTAGCAAGAGTTGAAGGTGATAGACTCTCCATAAATTGTTGAGTAGAACGGATGATAAACTCTCCAAACATTAAAACAGTGACGATTAAGATATCAAACCATTTTAAGTATCTTAAAGGTTTAGCAGGATGAATACTTTGTATAAAATTCATATTTCCTCCGTTTAGCTTATTTTTGTAACTTTATTATAAACTTTCAATCTTAAAATTATATAAATTAATGCAGAACATAAAAAAACAACCTCTTTATAAGGTTGTTCTGTCTTTAAATAGACTTTTGTTTCTTTTCTAGCATTAAATCCTTTAAAGAAATAATGGTCACGGCCAGTAAAATCATTGCCATACCAAGAAAATCTACAGGATAAAAAATATCTCCCATAATCATGAAGGCAAAAAACACCGCAGAGATTGGCTCAATCGAGGCCAGAAGACTAGATTTGACTGGTCCAACCATACTAGCTCCCTTGAGAAAAGCTGTGTAGGCAAAAACCGTTCCAATAAGAATAATTCCAGCAAAGGCTAGAAAAATATCAAATGACATAGGAATTCTAGCGCCGATAATTCCAGTAAATGGAACTGCCACAAAACCAGAAATGGTCATTCCAACACCAATAACCAAAATGCTCCCCCACTTTTGAATCAGTTTAATGGGTAAAATGATATACAAAGCATAGGTTAAGGCAGAGAACAAGCCCCAAAATAGACCTGCCGGTGTCATAGAGAGCTGATCCAACTGTCCATGAGTTGCAATGAGAAAGGTCCCTCCTATAGCCAAAATCATAGAAATAATTTCAGCTATAGTAGGTGCTACCTTATCCTTTATACAAGTATAAGCTAGAATACCCACAGGACAGACATACTGAAGCACCGTCGCTGTACCAGCATTTGTCTCCTGAATAGCTGATAAATAGGCCAATTGATTTAAAAAGAGACCAAATAAAGAAAATAGCAAGAGAGAAAAGAGACTTGATTTATCCTTTAAAAAAGCTAGAAATTGTTCCTTAGACTTTATATGGGATAATAGAACCAAGAGGAGACCTGCGACAATCAAACGAATATTGGTTAGGACTAGAGCTGAAATCCCATGAGCCATCAGGTACTGACCACTGGTTCCAGATAGTCCCCAGGCAATACCTGCAATCACTGTAAAAAGAGTTCCTTTAAAGGCTTTTGACATACTTCCTCCCTAGTCTGCTTCACGAATCAGGTCCATGACCTGATTACGGTCTAGTATCCACTGGCTACGCTCATCCTTTTCGTAGGTTCTATTGGACAAGAAAATAGCAGCTTCCTGCTTCTTACGATTCCACATGATAAAAGTTCCAGTATAGCCTGTGTGATCCAGCCAATCACCTTCTATATTCCAAGCCAATGAACGTTCCTTATCATCCAAGTCTGAATAATTTTGACTTAAGTCTTCAGCAAAGGAATCCTGTAAATAATGCTCTAGGAAGATTTTTAAATCATGAACAGTTGAAAATAAACCTGCACTCCCTGCATGTTTCCCAAGCAAACGTGCCTTTGGATCATGCACCACTCCTGCTTTCTGATTACGAACAGTCGGAACGGCACTGCTAACAGGACCAAACCTCGTTTCCTTCATCTTCCATGGATCCAAAACTTGCTCTTGCAAAATCTGATCCAAGTCCTTATCAAAATATCTTTCCAAGAGAAAACCTAGCAAGAGAAAGTGAACATCTGAGTATAGAAAAGCCCTCTTCTCTCGTCGACTAAGATGAAACATAGCTTCTCTTAGCTGGCCTGCTGAGAGTTGATCTCTATTAGGTATATAAGGATCCAAATCAGTTGCATGCGTTAGCAATTGACGAATGGTGATATCTGGATAATCCGCCTCTGGAAGATAGGTCTTTATGGATTGATCGACCTCAATCTTGCCTTGCTTCCACAAGAAGGTTAAGACAGTTCCAACTCCGACGACTTTGCTCACACTTGCCAAATCATAGACTAAACCTTGACAAGTCTGCTCTCCAATTTCTGGATCTGCTTCTCCGAGGTAGCAATCAGACCATTCACCATCCCGATAATACGCAAAAGAGGCACCAGGATAAATCCCTGCCTCAATTTGTTGCTTTATTTTTTGGATAACTAATTCTCTCATACTTCTTCAAACCACAATTCGATATTGTTGGTATCCTTGGTTAGGAAAAACTTCTCTGACTTAGGAATAAAGTAACCTGCAGTTTCAAAACGTTGACGGAGACTAGCCAATTCAAGTTCTTTTACTTGGAATTTCAACATAGACAAATCCCAAGTAACATTATTTTCAACGAGCAAATCACTACCTTGAGCTTGTTTAAAAGCTAGGCTAGTTTCGATTTCCTCTTTTTCAAGCAGGCTCGTCGTTTCATCAGGCAAGTTAATCTCTACTGAAATATCAAATGCTGTCAAATACTGCATATTCTCATCTTTTGAGAAAGTAACAGTTTCATCAAACTTTCTCAAATCTTTGATGTCATCTTCCGCATGGATTAGGACAAGGTCCCCTTCCGGAGAAAGAGCTTCAAAAGCAAATCCCTTATTTCCTTTATAGAGTTGAGGAAGTTTTTCCATTCTAGCTAGTAAGGCTTCAATCTCGGATGGATTCGCTACTTTTACAATCAATCTAGCTAATTTTTTGATCCCTTCAACCTTACGGCTTCTCATACTTGGTGATTCTTCTAAAACCAATTTTTCAATGCCTGACTGGTCTCCTAGCGATAAGAAAGCCGACTCTTCAAGCAAGGGTTTCATACCCAAGGTTTGGATATAAAACAATTCATTTAATCTTCTATTATTTATCTTTAGCGTCGGGATCATACGCACAATTTGATTTACATTCATAAATTCCTCCAACACTTTTTATTTTAAAGGATTTTATTTCATTTTACAAGTTATTCAACTAAAAACTTTAACTATATTAACCCCTTGAGTAGTTAACCCCCTTCGCATATCCGAAGGGGGTCTTGTTTTATTTTAGTAAAATTATTTGTTAGTTCTTCCAAGAAAGTTCTGCTTGAAGACCATAGTGATCACTGACCTGTGGACTTTGTTTTCCATCAAAGACAACTTGTAATGTTTCTACCTGTATATCCTTTGTCGTAAAGACATAATCAATTCGAAGTGGTTCTGTATTTCCCTTCCAACCATCAATTTCAGGCGGAACAGTGTAACTACCACTTCTTTCTTTTGCAACTTCAAATGCATCTTGTAAGTTTAGTGGACTAGCTAAAATAGCTTGGTAACCCTCTTGGCCTGCAGGATTATTAAAATCACCTGCTAGCAAGAGTGGCTTCTTTAATTCTTTCAGAACTGCTTCAAAGCGCGCCCATTCCTCTTGGAAGCCTTTATCCCACCAAGAGAGATGGACACTCGCAACTGCAAGTTCTTTACCTTCAACTACTGTCTCTGCTAGAGCAACTCGACGAGTGTGGTAATCTGTCGGATCATCTACATCTGAAACCAAAATTTCACGCGCTTCAATTGGTGTTTTAGATAGGATTGCAACACCTTCATGGTAACGATCATAACCAATATGGTTGTAGGCCCAAGTCCAATAATAGTTTTGACCTTGCTCAGCTAAGTGTTCTACCAAGAGACGAACATAGTGGTCTTGATGAATCGGCTCAGCAGATGGTAATGGCTGATAAAGTGCACCAGCTTCTACTTGCGCTGAAGTAATTTCCTGGTTAATTTCCTGAAAACAAATCAAATCATAACTGTTTTCAAGTATATCTTGAAGTAAAAGTTGAAACTTTTGTTCAGGATCTTTTTCCATCCAACTATGAGTATTGAGTGTTAAAAACTTCATGCTTTTCTCCTATTAAACAAGAGGTTGGAAATAGCTTCCAACCTCCTAAATATTACAATTCTACTTTTGCAACTGCTGTTTTAGCTGCAAGAGAACCTGTTTGTTCTAATTTAACTGATTTGATCGCGTCACCATTTGTGAAGACAACTACAGTTGTAGTTTCACGACCAGCTTCACGGATAGCACCCAAGTCAGCTTTGACCAAGAGATCACCAGCAGCGACTGTTTGACCTTCTGAAACCATTACTTCAAATGGTTTTCCTTCAAGACTTACAGTATCAAGACCAATGTGAACAAGAACTTCAAGACCTGCTTCAGTTACAAGACCAAGAGCATGTTTAGTTGGGAAGACGCTTGATACAGTACCAGAAACTGGAGATACAATGTTTCCATTTGCTGGTTCTACTGCAAATCCATCACCCATCATTTTTTGTGAGAAGACTGGATCTTTAACTTGTTCCAATTCAATAACTTGACCGTCAGCAACTGAGTAAACTTCTTCAGTCACACCTTTGTAGACAACAGCGTCTTTTTGAGAAGCTGCCATTTGACTTGGAAGAGTTTCAGGAATCACTTCACCTGAGTCAAGAATATCTTGGATATCTGATTTCAAAACGTCAGCTTTAGGTCCGTAGATAGCTTGGACACCTTGTCCTTTCATGACAAGTCCCATAGCTCCTTCAGCTTTCCATTGTTCTTCTGTTCCAACTTTTTCAGCATCTTGTACAGTAACGCGAAGACGAGTCATACATGCGTCGACATCAACGATGTTGGCACGTCCACCGAGAAGGTTGATGATGTTAACTGCTTGAGAAGCTTCTGCAACTTTAGTTTCACCAGCAGCTGAAGATTCAGATGTACCATCTGCATTTTCGTAGTTACCGTTACGTCCTGGAGTTGCATAGTTGAATTTCTTAATCATGAAGTTAGCGATGAAGTACATGATAAATCCAAAGAGTACTGTAACCCAGATAAAGTTAATGATATCCATACCAAGACCAGCGTTGATAGCTAGCGGAGTACGAGTCAAGAATTCGATTGAACCGAATGAGTGAACACGAAGGTTCACAATATCAGCCATTGCAAAGGCAGCACCTTGAACAAGAGCGTAAACAAGGTAAAGAGGTGTTGCGATGAACATGAACATGTACTCAATTGGTTCAGTTACCCCTGTCAAGAATGTTGCAAGAGCAGTTGCGATCATCATACCTTTGTATTGGTGTTTCTTATCTGGATCAACGTTACGGTAAATCGCAACAATGATACCCATCAAGATACCGAATGAACCGATCATTTGTCCAACTTTGAAACGAGCTGGATGTACTGTATCTAACAAGTGTTGGTATTGAGCCACGTCAGTACCTTTAAGGTTGACAAGGTCTGTTACCCATGCAAGCCAAAGTGGATCTTGACCAAATACTTGAGTTCCTTTTGCTGCACCAGTTAAGACATCATAAGTACCACCAAGAGCTGTGTAGTTCATTGGGATAGTCAACATGTGGTGAAGTCCAAATGGCAAGAGCAAACGTTCCAAAGTACCATACAAGAACGGTGCTAGAACTGGAGCTGTTTCTTGTGAGTTAGCAATCCAAATACCAAAGTTGTTGATACCTGTTTGTACAACTGGCCAGAAAGCTGAAAGAAGAATTGCAGCGATTGCTGAGCGAAGAATAACTACAAATGGTACAAAACGTTTCCCGTTAAAGAATGAAAGGGCATCAGGAAGTTTACGGAAATTATAGTATTTGTTAAAGGCAGTTGCCCCTACAAAACCTGAGATAATCCCTACAAATACCCCCATGTTAAGGGCTGGTGCCTCAAGTACACTAATGAAGTAATCAGCAACCTTGATAGATCCACCAAAGATTGATGAAACCATAGCGTTAGGATCTTTCAACATATCCCCTGATACACCGAAGATTGTACCAGTGATACGGTTAATAAGGATAAATGCAAGACCTGCCGCAAAAGCACCACCAGCACGTTCTTTAGCCCAGCTTCCTCCAATAGCGAGGGCAAACAAAATATGAAGGTTACCGATAACTCCCCAACCAATTTGCTCTAGTACGCCACCAGTAATAACTAGGGGAGCAAGGTTTGGGTCAATCATTGCAAGTGACTTACCGATTGAGATCATCAATCCAGCCGCTGGCATAACAGCGATAACCACCATTAGAGCCTTACCGAATTTCTGCCAAAATTCGAAAGACAAGACATTTTTGAATGTATCTTTCATCATTCAAATCTCCTTTTATATTTATTAGGCAAACGTTTTACGAAAACGTTTGCACTTGTTTGTGACTTAATTATACCACTTTTTATTTTTTTGTAAAGGCTTTTTTTAAAATTTTTTTCTGTCCAATCATTTCAATATCTCTCACTTATTTGCTGACTTTGAGTTTGCGAGTCTTTTCTGATATAATATTAGCTATGAAATCCTATAATACCTTGAATGATTATTATCGAAATTTATTTGGAGAAAAGACTTTTAAAGTTCCGATTGATGCTGGATTTGATTGTCCCAACCGTGATGGTACAGTAGCTCATGGAGGCTGTACTTTTTGTACGGTTTCTGGTTCTGGTGATGCAATCGTTGCTCCTGATGCTCCTATTCGAGAGCAATTCTATAAAGAGATTGACTTTATGCACCGTAAATGGCCAGATGTCCAAAAATATCTGGTATATTTTCAGAATTTCACCAACACCCATGAAAAATTGGAAGTGATTCGCGAGCGTTATGAGCAAGCTATCAATGAACCAGGTGTGGTTGGAATCAATATCGGGACTCGACCAGATTGCCTTCCTGATGAAACGATTGAATACTTGGCAGAGTTATCAGAGCGAATGCATGTTACTGTAGAGTTAGGCTTACAAACTACCTATGAGGAAACTTCTGAATTGATTAACCGTGCCCACTCCTATGAACTCTACGTGGAGACTGTCAAGCGCTTGAGAAAATATCCAAAGATTGAGATTGTTGCCCATTTAATCAATGGTTTGCCAGGTGAAACCCATGAGATGATGGTTGAGAATGTTCGACGTTGTGTGACAGATAATGATATTCAAGGGATTAAGCTTCACCTACTTCACCTCATGACCAACACTCGAATGCAACGGGATTATCATGAAGGGCGATTGCAACTGATGAGTCAAGATGCATATGTCAAAGTCATCTGCGACCAGCTAGAAATTATTCCCAAACATATCGTCATCCATCGAATTACGGGTGATGCGCCTAGAGATATGTTGATTGGTCCTATGTGGAGTCTCAACAAATGGGAAGTTTTAAATAGCATTGAAGCCGAAATGAGACGTCGAGGAAGTGTACAAGGTTGCAAGGCTGTAAAACAGGAGTTTATGAATGAAAAGACCACTTGAAATAGCGCATGATTTTCTTGCCCAAGTCATCACAAAAGATGATGTTGTTGTAGATGCGACCATGGGAAATGGCCACGATACACTTTTTCTTGCCAAGTTGGCTAAACAAGTCTATGCTTTTGACATCCAAGAACAAGCTCTGGAAAAAACAAGTCAACGTATCCAAGAAGCAGGTTTGACCAATGTAGACTTAATCCTGCAGGGCCACGAAACTGTGGATCAATATGTGACAGAAGTCAAGGCGGCTATCTTCAATCTAGGTTATCTTCCTTCAGCTGATAAAAGCATTATTACCCAGCCACAAACAACCATTGAAGCACTGGATAAGCTTTGCCAAATGCTGGTTAAGGGCGGACGTATAGCCATTATGATTTACTACGGGCATGAAGGCGGAGATATCGAACGGGATTCAGTCATGGATTTTGTCAGTCAGTTGCCACAACAAGAATACACTGCTACGATCTATCGTACCCTCAACCAAATCAACAATCCACCATTTTTAGTTATGATTGAAAAATTAGAAAGGTATCGCCATGGATAAACAATACCTACGAGATAAAATAGAAGGACTTCGCCACAAATTCGTTGAATCAACCCAACATGAACGTGCAGTTGGTATGTTAGATGAAGCCCATATGAGCAAGAAGATGTTAAAAATCAAGAAAAAAATGATAACACTTGAAATGGAGCGTTGTCAAAAGAAAATTGAGCACAAGGATTGCTCGAAGATTGATCAAAAAATCCAAGAACAAAAGGAACTTTTTGAAGCTTGTCGCAAACAAAAATAAGGAGGTAGAAGATGAATTTACTTTTTTATCTCTTAGTATTTTTGCTAGTTCTTATTGTTTCTAGCACGACCAATAAACTTCTGCCCTTTTTACCCATGCCCCTGATTCAAATATTGTTAGGGATTGGAATTGGGCTTTGCTTACCCAACAACCAATATCACTTAGATACGGAGTTGTTTCTAGCTTTAGTCATTGGTCCACTACTCTTTCGTGAAGCTCAAGAAGCAGATGTAACCTCTATCTTAAAGCACTGGAGAATCGTTCTCTACTTGATTTTCCCAGTTATCTTTATATCAGCTCTGAGCATGGGGGGACTCGCTCATGTCCTTTGGGCTAGCCTACCATTAGCCGCCTGTGTAGCAGTTGGTGCTGCCTTAGGGCCTACAGACCTAGTTGCCTTCGCTTCCCTTTCTCAACGTTTTTCCTTTCCAAAACGGGTTTCTAATATCTTAAAGGGGGAAGGTCTTCTTAATGATGCTTCTGGTCTAGTAGCCTTTCGTGTGGCTCTCATCGCTTGGACAACAGGAACCTTTTCAATCGCTCAAGCCGGAACTTCATTAGCTATTTCCATTGTTGGAGGTTTTGCAGTCGGCCTTATAACAGCCCTAATCAATCGCTTCCTCCATACCTTTTTACTTAGTGTCCGCGCAACAGATATCGCAAGTGAGCTCTTGCTAGAACTCAGTTTGCCCCTCTTGACATTTTTCATCGCTGAAGGAATTCATGTTTCTGGAATTATCGCAGTCGTTGTTGCTGGTATTTTAAAAGCGAGTCGTTTTAAAAAGATAAATCTTCTCGAAGCCCAGGTGGATACTGTTACCGAGACCGTTTGGCACACTGTAACCTTCATGCTCAATGGTTCTGTCTTTGTCATTCTTGGGATGGAACTGGAAATGATTGCTGAACCAATTCTTAAGAGTGCATTTTACAACAAAGTGCTTCTCTTACTCAGCGTTTTCCTCTTGACCTTCCTACTCTTTGCCATTCGCTTTGTGATGATTTACGGCTTTTACGCTTTTCGGATTAAGAAACTTCATAAAAGCTTAGACAAGTATGTCAAAGATATGCTTCTCCTTACCTTTTCTGGCGTCAAGGGAACTGTATCCATTGCCACTATCCTTTTGATACCGTCTAATCTGGAACAGGAATATCCTCTTCTTCTCTTCCTCGTAGCTGGTGTAACACTTATAAGTTTCCTTACAGGATTACTGGTACTTCCACACCTTTCCGAAGAACAAGAACCATCTAAGGATCAGCTCATGCACATCGCTATCTTAAATGATGTCGCCATGGAGTTAGAGAAGGATTTGGACAATACCAAAAACAAGGTTCCCCTCTATGCGGCGATCGATAATTATCATGGACGGATTGAAAACCTCATCCTCAGCCAGGAAAATAAGGAAATTCAGGAAGACTGGGAAGCTCTGAAACTATTGATTCTCAGTATCGAGAGCGATGGTTTGGAGCAGGCCTACGAAGAAGGCAAAATCGGCGAAAGAGGATATCGTGTCTACCAACGTTATCTGAAAAGCATGGAGAAAAATATTAAACGAAACTTCGCTTCTCGACTAACCTACTACTTCCTTGTTTCTATTCGGATTGTACGTTTTCTCCTACACGAGTTGCTCACATTTGGCAAAACCCTCCGTTCCTTGAAGAACAAAGAAACCCAAAGACTTCTTGCCATTGATTATGACCAGATTGCAGAACTCTACCTAGCTAATACTGAAATTATCATCGAGAGTTTAGAAAACCTCAAAGGGATTTATAAGAGTTCTCTGATCAGCTTCATGCAGGAATCTCGTCTCCGTGAAACCAGTCATATTACGAGTGGCGCCTTTGTGGAACGGGTTATCAATCGTATCAAACCCAATAACATCGATGAAATGCTTAGAGGTTACTACCTTGAACGTAAGTGTATCTTTGAATACGAAGCTCAAAAACTCATCTCAGCTCAGTATGCCAAAAAGCTACGCCAAAATGTCAATAATTTAGAAACCTATTCCTTAAAAGAATCTGCTAATACCTTACCTTACGATATGATGGAATTAGTTCGAAGAAATTAAAGTCTATACAAAACAAGAAAAACTGGAGGTTTGTGAAATGAAAAAGTTGTGGAAACAGCTGAACGATAGACCATTATTAAAAGCTTTTTTGCACTACTATCAAGCCTCCGATAGTGAGTTAACTAGCGTTGCTGTTGCCTACTATTGGTTGATTTCTATCTTCCCCTTACTCATGATAGTGGTCAATATCTTACCCTACTTTCAAATTCCCATCTCAAACTTTCTATTAACAATCAAGGAATTTTTACCAGATACAATCTATGAAGTTGTTGCAAAAATTGCCAGAGAAGTTCTGACTCAGCCATCAACTGGCTTACTGAGTTTTGCTATCTTATCAGCCCTCTGGACCTTTTCAAAATCCATGGATTTTCTTCAAAAAGCCTTTAATAAGGCTTATGGAGTTGCAAAAAACAGAGGAATCATCTCACACCAACTGATGAGCCTCTTGGTTAGCTTTGGCCTTCAAATTCTCTTTGCCCTTGCCTTATTCCTAAGTATGTTTGGCCATATGTTATTGGATTTGCTTAAAAACTACTGGAAATCCGAGAGTGCTCTGTTTTCTTATCTACAAGATTTTACAGGTCCGCTGATTTATGCCTTTCTTTTTGCTACCGTGATTATGCTCTATTATTTCCTACCAAATGTTAAAGTAAGTCGGATTCGATACGTCATACCTGGAAGTCTCTTTGTACTAGTTACCACTATTGCATTATTAAACATCTTTGCAGCTTATTTCAACAATTATGTCAATTATCTCGTTGACGTCAGATTTTTCAGTTCGATCGTCGTTGTTGTTATGATGTTCTGGTTCATTATCATTGCCAAGATATTGATCATCGGTGCCGTCATCAATGCTAGTGTTCAAAGCTTGAAGGATCCAGGCTTTAAAGCAAGTCAATAAGATTTCACCGATTTTACAAATCAATCCCCCAGTCATTTAATACTGGGGGATTTTTGAATTTCCTACTTTATTGTTCACTCGTTAGGGCTTGCAATTCTGTTTTTAGATACTGAGCCAAGTGTTGGTGGGCAAAAATATTGGCATTCTTTTCTGCGGTAGGATTGTAGTTGGTGTTGGTATTTACATCATAGACATAAATGTCTCCACTCTCTGATTGAACCCATTCAATCGCCGCAACTTCAATCTGAGCATTTTTCAAGAAATTCTCATAAGCTTCTCTTCGGTCATCTGGTAGAGGTTCTGTAATCTGGAATTTTTCAGACGTTTCTAGTTGCTCTGGTCTCTTGCCGATTTGGCAACCATCTGCTGGACACAGTTGGAAACCATCTGAAGAATCGATCGAAACAGTATAGAGGAATTTTTGATCGATAAACTCTGAACGACGGATACGTCCATCACTTGGTTTAATGTAGGCTTGTAATAAGGTAATCCCGTCAACCGATGGTTCAAAGAGGGGACTATTGACGTAAGCTGCCAGTTCCTCTTCATTTTGGAAGAGTTGAACCCCTAATCCCTTACCTGCTCGATTGTGCTTGGTAATCAAAGGATAAATGTTTAATTTTCTTGCTGCTTCAATAATGTTCTCTTGACCCAAAACCGCAACTGTTGCAGGAGTCTCGATACCAGATTCGTTTAACTTCAAATATTGTTTGATTTTACTAATTTCAAGGTTGATAGCACCGGTACCATTCACAACTTTGCGTCCGTGTGCTTCTAACCAAGTAATCACTTGCTCTGTAAATTCTGGCGCATAACGATGTCCTCTTGTGTGTGAAGAGGCAGACATACGATTGTAAAAGATACCTTGCGGCGGTGGGCTTTGCAAATCTAAAATCCCACTAGACAAATCCCATAGTTCATAAGGGACTTCTAATTCTTCCAACCATTTCACTAAATGTTGAGTCCATTCTAGATTCTCATGAATCACATAAACTTTTGCTTCACTCATTATTCATATCTCCTTAAGAAAAGCTGACTGATAATTGGCTTTCCTTTTCTTCTTCTAAAATGTATCCTTCTGTTTTTTCAATAACGCTGACTGTTAAGATTTGCCCCAAAACATTGATCATAGTACGGCCTGCATTGACAAAGAAATCAACTGCAAAAATCAAGGCCACTCCTTCAACTGGCAAGCCCAATTGAGGTGCTGCAGCTAATAGAACTACGATAGCTCCTGATGGCACAGTTGCTGCAGTTTTTCCAATCAAAGTCAACAATAAAACAGTAAACAAGAGACTTGATAAAGAAAATTGAATACCATAGGCGTGGGCGATAAAAATTGTCGCTACTGAGAAATAAACCGCTGCTCCTTCTAAGTTAAAAGTATATCCTAAAGGAACAACTAAATCAATTGTATGCTCGTCATGCCCCTGTTTTTTCAAATCTTTAAGAAGTGATGGCAAGACCACACTAGAACTTCCAGTAACAAAGGCCAGAGTTAAGAGACTCCAATTTTCACGAAAGGCTGATAAATACGGTACTTTGAAGAAGACGGCGATCAAAGGAAAAATAAGGAGAACCAAAACAGCATAAGCCAGATAAGTTCCAATTACAAACTGACCAAGCCCAATCAACTTGTCGACACCCGTAGTTGCAACATCTTTAGCGATAAATCCAAAAATACCAATCGGTGATAGTTTGATAATTACTGCAACAATCTTGTAAATGGCTTCAATCCAGATTTGGAAACCTTCGATAATCTTCTGAGATTTATCAGACTTAAGATTCCCAATTCCGTAACCAAGAAAGATTGCAAAAACGATAATTGGCAATAGAGCGCCATCTGAAAGAGATTTAACGATATTTGATGGAATGAAACCAAGCAAAAATTCGCTGAACTTGACATTGTTAGCAATCCCATCAAGGTTTCCACCAGTTTGACCGATATTCACTCCTTGACCAAATCCTAAATAGTAACTAGCAAATACAAACAAAAGAGTAATGGCAGTTGTTACAACAAAAAAGTAAACCAAGCTCTTGGTCAAGATTTTTCCGAAAGATTTTTTTCCGATAACTCCAGCTACTGCAACAACGATGGTTGGGAAGATTAGCGGAATGATAACCATATTGATCAATTTAATAAAGGCTTGACCTAAAAATTGATAAAAGCCTGCGAATTGTGGCCAGATAAGGGCAGCGATAACACCCAAGACCAAAGCCACCAATAATTGAATGCCTAGTGAGAGTTTTGACCATAAAGTAACTAATTTCATAAGAAACTCCTTTGTTTTATTTGCTACTCATTCTACTACTATTCTTCTTTCCTGACTAATATATATTTTTTATTGTCACCATAAAAAAGATTTATATTGAGAGCTCAAACCATTCCCTTTTTTGTACTCAACATACATTGAATTTTAATAAAGTATAAAAAATCAGTTTCTAAACAAAAATTTTTAGAAAAACACTGTTAAATCAAGGAATATGCTTTCCTTTTATTCAAATTTTATGATACAATATTGTTATGATTTTAATGAAACTCGCTTCCGTCTTGCTTTTGGTACTAACCTTGGCTTTGGCTATTATCTTTAGTAGATTTTTTAAGTTAAAGAAAAAGGGGATTAACTTTGCAGATTTGGCTTTTCCTTTTCTGATTTTTGAATACTATTTAATCAGTGCAAAGGTTTTTACCCATAATCAACTTCCCATTTTGGGGGCAGCCCTATCTTTGCTAGCCATTATTCTAGCTTTTTTCTTCCTGAGCAAAAAACGCAGCTTTTATTATCCAAAATTCCTTAAATTCTTTTGGAGAGCTGGATTTCTACTCACATTACTCATCTACATCATCATGATTGTTCAAATCTTTATGATGAAATAAAAATAAATCATGCCAGCACCTCACCAGTTGGCGACTAGTTTTTCCACATGAGGTGCTTTTCTAATGACATTTTAAAAAGAGATTATTAAAAAAATAGGAGATCAAACAAGTGAAAAAAAAACTCTTGGCAAGTGCCATCACGCTTTCATTTCTAGGATTTGCAACAAATTCAGTTTTTGCTGAAGAAAGTAAAGTACAAACTACTTCAGCAGAAACAACGCAACAGTCTACAACAGCTAACAAGGTTGAAACGAAGGAAGCAGTTCCTTCTACTGAAGCAAGTTCAAGCGTACCAACAACTTCTACAACAAATCCAAGTGAAACTCCAGCTAAGAAAGAGGAAGACAAGGCTCCAGAAGTCAAAAAAGAAGGTTGGGTATTAGAGGAAAACCACTGGCGTTTCTATGAAAACAATGCCCCTGTTCTTAACTGGAAAAAAATTCAAGGAAAATGGTACTACTTCGATAAGAACGGTATCATGCTCAGTGATACGATTTATGATGGATACATCCTGACTAGTAGCGGTGCTATGGTCGATAGTGGCTGGGCTAAAATTAAAGATAAATGGTATTATGCAAAGCTATCTGGTAAAATCTCTCAGCAAAAATGGGAAAAAGTTGGTGGTGTATGGTACTACTTTGACAAAGATGGAATCATGCTCAGCAACACCATTTTTGATGGTTATATCTTTACCAATAGTGGGGCTATGGCTGAGAGCGCTTGGGTCAAACAAGATGGTAAATGGTACTATGCCCAAACTTCTGGACAATTAAGTAAAAATAAGTGGGATAAAATTGGTGGTACTTGGTACTACTTTAATAAAGATGCCACTATGGCAAGTAATCAATGGCAAGGGAGCTACTACCTAAAAGCTAGCGGTGCCATGGCTGAGAAAGAATGGATTTTCGATAAAGGCTATAATAGTTGGTTCTACTTAAAATCAGGTGGTACTTATGCAGCGCGTGAATGGATTGGCTCATACTACCTCAAGTCAGGTGGGTACATGGCTAAGAGTGAATGGATTGACGACAGCTACTACAATGCCCGTTACTATCTAGATGAAAATGGTGTCTATGTCACAGGAACTCGTAAAATCGATGGAAAAGCACATCAGTTCCAAAGTAATGGGAAATGGATTGGTGAAGTTCCAGTAAGTCGTGGGTTTGAAAAAGGAAAATACACGAAGACTGTTTTCTTAGATCCAGGACACGGTGGTAAAGATCCTGGTGCTGTTTACTATAACACGAATGAAAAAGACCTCACTATGCAAGTTTACAAAAAACTACGCAAAGAGCTAGAAGGTCTTGGTTATACCGTTCTTTCTTCGAGAGATAGTGATGTCTATGTTGACTTTATTACTGAACGTTCAAAAATGGTCAATAATACTAACTCAGATATCTTCATAAGTATTCACTTCAATGCAAGTGGAGCTCCTGCTTCTAACCGTTCTGGAATTCAGACCTATTCTTACGAAGACGACCCGGGCTATCGCTCTAAGATTAATCCATACTGGCATAACCATCCTGATCGTATCAGTGAAAGTAATCGCCTGGCTGCTGATATCCACTATTCTCTTCTAGCTGAAACAGGTGCCAAGGATGCAGGTCTCCTCCAAAGTAGCTTTGCTGTCCTTCGAGAAACGGATAAACCAGCTGTTCTATTGGAACTTGGTTACATTGACAATTTCAACGAAAACCAACAAATTCGTAGCGATGCTTACCAAAATAGATTGGTGGCAGGTATTGTCAAAGGTATTCAAAAATATTACGCAGGCAAATAAAGAAAAAACCTCGAGAAATCTCGAGGCTTTTTTGTATTATGCTTCTTTCTTATTAGCGTCAGGAAAGAGAAATCCAATTCCCACACAAGCTAGCACACCAGCACCGATAACTAAACCACTTGAAAGTGGCAAGATATCAAGAATGGCATTGGCGATGATAAAGGCAATAATCAAGCTCATGAGACTGGCCTTATAATCTTTCTTGACTAGATTTTCAAGAGTGAAAAATAGAAATAGACCAACTGGAAAGAGTGCCCAGATGTTAACATCCAAACTCGGCCATCCAACAAAGCCAAAATACAAAACTGCTACTGCAACAACTAAAAATCCAATACCTAATACTTTTTTCATGATATAACCTCATTTTCTATTTTGTTAGGAAGCTTTATCTCCCTTTGACAATTACTACTATAACAAAAATAAAAATCGCAAACAATAGCTTTTGCCTATGTGGTAGATTTGGTAGACTAGGTGGTCAAAATCTTATCAAAAAAAGAAGTCCAAGAGGACTTCTTTCACACTGCCGATTGCAGGGATCGAACCTGTGACCTACGCGTTACGAGTGCGTTGCTCTACCAACTGAGCTAAATCGGCGATTACCCTTATAGTATAGCACTATAAGGAAGGATGTCAAGGAATTCTTAACCCATCTTTTTAATCAAAATCTGACAAGGATTTTGAGGCCCCCAAAGTTGTGGAAAAATCTCTAATTTTTTAAAGCCAAGACTGCGATAAAAGACATTTGTTCGGTCATAATCTTTATTAGAGCCTTCTGCTACTGTTTTCACTTGTAAATAATCAACGTTTTTGCGTGCTTCACTTTCAAAAGCAGCAAGCAATTGACTCCCAATTCCTCTACCTTGATAAGCTTTTTTTACACCGAGACAATCAATCTCTGCACAATCTTCACTAGAATAGGACAAGCTTACAAAGCCAGTCAAATCACTCTCCTGATAGGCAGCCCAGACTTGCAAGTCCTTGGCTCCTTCGATGTAGGCTTGCGTGCTTTCTGGTATTCCAAACCATTCTGGCAAATCCTTTAAAACCTCAGCGACAACTGCCATTTTTTGCTCTTCATCCTTAACTTCTTTAATAACAAGCATCATAAGTTCCTTTCTTGATTTTAGTCTTACTTTAGCTCTTACGAACCCGCACTTTCGTATGCGTCTAATCCCCTATCCCAAAGTTTGAGGGAAATAACAAAGAAAACAAGGGAAATCAGAATCAAACCACCAATATTAAATAAGACATCCTTATCCTGCAAGAAATAGCTGGCAGGATAGTAGGCGGTAAAGGCGAAAGGCACAATAAAGCTAATTAACCAACGAAGGAGCGAATTGTAAATAGAAATCGGGTACTTGGCAAAATCATTAAACATATAGAAAATGTAAATCATGGCACCTGACTGCTTGGTCCAAAAAGCTATGCTGGCTGTCGCAATTTTCAAGGAAGTATAAATCAAGGTCGCAAAAGGAATACAGACTAGGAAAAGCAGGAATTTGGGAAGAGTCCAAGCAATGCTAGTCGCCGTTGTCGCTAGTAAGATTCCACCGACCAAAAGTTCACCCAAGGCATCAATCTGAAAGGTCTCAACGAGGATGTGAAAGAGAGGATTGATAGGACGAGTCAGATACTTGTCAAACTCCCCTTTTCGAACTAGCCGTTGACCTAAAGCCCAGAGATTGTCAAAAAAGAGATGATCTAATCCCTTTGGAATTAAGGAAAATCCATAGATAAAGGCAATCTCTTGAAAGGTCCAACCTTCTAGCGAGGGGATGTGTTGAAAGAGTACATTAAGAAACAAGAGGTTCAGGCCTTGAGTCAGAAAGACTCCCAACACACCAACCACAAAATCTACCTTGTATTCCATGATTTGCTTGATGTACTGTCTGATAAAAATCAGATGCATGCGTTGATATTTTTTCATACTAACCTCCCTGAATGGTGATAAATGACTGGACCCGTTTCCAAATCAACTGAGACAAGCCCACCATCACTATAAGCCAGAAAAGCTGAAGCAAAAGTGCTTGAAGAATCTGACTGGTATCGTATTTCCCAACAATGATCATGACCGGAGTGTAAATTAAGGATGAAAATGGCAAGAAGGAGAGAATATCTGAAATGACCTTTGGAAAAAAAGCCAAAGGAATCAGACTTCCAGACATAAAGGATACTAGTGAAGCCTTAAATACTTGAGAACCCCATAAATTTTTAAACACAAAGGCTGAAAAACCAAAACAGATATTAAAGAAAAAGTTAATCAGATAAGCCAGCGTTAAGCTAAAAAGATAAAGGGTAGTTAGTCCCAGCACTTCTACAATCCCTTGCCCAGATAAGATTTTCATCAAAACAATGACACTTAAAAATGGCAGTCCAACAGAGATAAAAATCAACCACTTGGAACCAAGCTCGGTGAAAAGATAAGAGGCCGCAAAATGGACTGGTCTTAATAAGCGCATGATAATAGAGCCATCTTTTACCTCATCACCGATCATAAAGGAGCTATCTGACTCAGTTAATAAATTAGTCACAAAACTCATGATGATGTAGAGGGTGATATCCGCCATACTGAAACCCTGGATCAAAGACTCCTGCGAGGAATCAAAGACTGCCTTCCAGAGATAAAACTCAACAAAGGCCCCCATGACATCGCCAATCCGATAGAGAAGAAAGTTGACTCGATAGGTAATCAACTCCTGAATCCCCGCATTGATAAAGGGTTTATAACGTCTCCACAATTTGACCATCTTAGAGCTCCTTTCGGTAGAAGCGACGGATAATATCCTCAATATCCGTATCCACCATTTTCAAATCACGGATTTCAAAATCAGACAAGGTTTGCTTGATAATATCAGCCGACTGGTAGCGCGAACTATCAAATTCAATATTGAGAGTATTTCCTTGTCTATCAATGGATATATCAGGCAAGCCCTCATAATGAGAGATGGGATGACTTTGACCTGGCGTCAGTTCAAAGGAAAGAGTCTTCATCTTGCCAAAGGTCTCCTTGAGCTGGCTAACCGTTCCATCAAAAATCTCTTGCCCCTTGTCAATCATAAAAATCCGATCACAGAGTTGCTCAATATCACTCAAATCATGAGTAGTCAAGAGAATAGTTGTCTCTTCCTCTTGATTGATCTGGGTGATAGCGCGTCGAATGTTATCCTTGACCGAAACGTCCAAACCAATGGTCGGCTCATCTAAAAAGAGAACTTTGGGATTGTGAAGCAAGGAAGCCGCAATGTCCGCCCGCATCCGTTGACCTAGTGAAAGAGTCCGCACAGGATCCTTGATAAATTCCTTCAAATCCAAAACTTCATTCAAAAAGTCCATGCGTTTATGGAAAAGCGAGTCTGGCACATCATAGATCTCTTTCAAAACCGTGTAGGTCTCTTGCAGAGCCAAATCCCACCATAGCTGGGTGCGTTGTCCGAAAACGACTCCAATATCCTTGACATAATCTTGGCGATTATCCTGGGGAATCTTGCCGTTAATCCGACAAAAGCCAGATGTGGGCTTCAAAATTCCTGTCAGCATTTTGATGGTGGTTGACTTCCCAGCACCATTTGCCCCGATAAATCCTAAAATCTGCCCTTTTGGAACTTCAAAAGTTAAATCCTTGACCGCTTCAAAGGTCTGCTTTTCAGGATGAACAAAGGAGCGCAAAGCTCCCTTCAATCCTGGCTCCTTTACTGTCTTCACAAAATTTTTCTGAAGATGTTGCACTTCTATCATTGCCATATCTATCTCCCTATCATAAGAAACAACATTGTATTTTTGACTACAAAAATTCTAAATCCTTACTTTCTACACCTTTTCAATATTATTACAGAAGGATTTATACCAACCTATTATAATCCAATAAAAAAAGGAATGCAAGCGTTTGCTTATTGATTATGAAATTAGAGATTTCTCTCTTAAAATGATACTTTTAATCAAAAATTATGTTTATTAGTTTCCTTAAAACACCCAAAAAAACTGCCTTCTTTTTCAACATAAGAAAAGATAAAAAGGTGATGCTACATCACCTCCCTCTACCAAGTTAAGTCTTCAATCATGCTTCTTACTTGTGAATCAAGAGTCTTATCCTTCTTCAGTTCTCCAACCAAAGTCTGAATCTGCCGGACTAGATTTGGATCATTGTCATTATAGCATCGATGAAGCATCCAGATGTTATGCACAGTTGGACTTTTTAGAACTGACTCCATCAATAATTCCTCATAGCCTTGATGATAAAATCGCTCCACAAAGTGAACCAACTCACCTGGAGCCCCAAAATCTACTTCTGGATGCTTGGAAATAAAGTCTAAGACGGGGGGAACCAAATCAAAGGGTTGAGGGTAAGCCTCCATGGCATCTACAATCTCGTCTGCCAACTCAAATTCTTGGTCTTCAGTAATTGCATCATGCAAAGCAACTAACATATCATCTTTAGTAAGCATCTGATTCTCCTTTTCAACTGTTCCATATCATTATTCGTTTTCGAACTTCTTCTTCACTCATCAAACCTTGTTCGTAAGTAGTTTTCCAACTCCTTTTGGGATAAATCACTAGGAAGTTCAAACACATACTCATAACCTTCATCACAAAAGGAAACTTTCTCTTCAGGTGGAAACCATTTCCGAAGCCAGATGATATAGGAGGCATAATCTTGTAACCTGTTCGTTGAATCAAAGTAATCAATCACAAAAACATTTTTCTTGCTACTCAGTGAACTTCCCAAAGTAAGCTGAGGAATTTGATAATCCCAAGAAAGCGAGTAAGCTTTTTCAGGATTCGTCCTTTCTATGATCAAAATACCCGGGAATTTTTCTCTCAAAGCAGTACAAAAGGCTTGTAAATCTAGGAATATGGGGTCTTTACTCTCAATAAAGACAAAATCAGCAGTACTCATCAGTCTCTCTCCTTCTTTTTAAAACTGAAAACAGACCTTAACCATCAATGGCAAAATTCTCCAGACTCTCAAATGACTGCCCCTGATAGTCAAAAGAAAAGATATGAATATCATCAAAAGTTTGATCGCAGAAAGTAACGGTTTGTCTTTCTGGCTCGATGATGGGTTTACCCAATTTTTCAGTAGCTTCTTCATCTGTGAAATACCCATAAAATTCTTGTAAATGAGGCAGTATAAAAGCAAGAATACGAGATCTATTTTTATGATAATTGGCTGCAAGCAACTGAGCTTCCATCTCAAAGTTTCCACTTGGTTTTTCTTCCCAAGCTACAAGAACATCATCTACTTCATGTATGTAAGCTTGCAAGGTCTGATCGAATATCATGGCTATTTTCCCTTCTATTCTATTTACAATAACAGAAAATAAAAATCACATAGATTGAGCTAAATGATTACCTAAAAGTATCTGGCATAATTCTTTTCACACTCTCATCTTTGTCAACTAGAAAGCAATCTGGAAAGGTCATCTGTTCCCATTTTTTATAATCAAAACTTGAATCAAAATGATTGATTAAGATTCCTAGCAAATTTCCATGAGAACTCAGTAATATGGTTTTACCTGAATACCTTTCTTCCAAGTCCGAAAATAAATCTAAAATTCTATTTAATGCTTCTCGATTGGACTCGCCTCCAATGAGAGATTTATCTGGATTTTGCCATAAATATTGAATTGTTTTTTCAAACTCAGTATCTTCAATAAATCTTGAAGATAATTTTCTTTCACGTAAACGATTATCAAGTACTATCTTATCAAATTGAACGGGAGAACTATTTACTGTCTCAAAAGCTCGCTTATAAGGGCTTGAAATAAAGTAATCTATTTTACAAGCATTTAAAAACTCCAACTGTTCAAGAGAAGAAAATCCTTTTTCCGACAATGTTCTATTAAAATCATCACTCGAGAATCTTGAATGAGCATGTCTAAGTACAATATAAGTGTTCTTCATAAAATGTCACCTCTCAATTATTGGCATCCGTTCAAAATAACTTTCTAAATCACAGTTACTCTGTTAAAAATTCTTCAATTCGAGAAACAAGTTCATTATTTTGATAATGATAGAGGTCGTGAGGCGCATCCATATAGATGACTTGAACATTAGACTGACCACTAGCAAATCTCTCTGCATAATGCTGCCATTCTGATTGGCTAAAGCTAGTACCATCACCGTTAGAAACCAGTAATAAGGTGGGAATTTTCGGATTAATGCTAGATGGAACTTTCTTGGCATTTTCCTTTACCAAACGTGATTCATGAAGCATGGCTTGTGACATCAACTGCTTATATGCTAGTAATTTATATTGTTGTCGTTCAGTTTCAGTCAGAGTTGGATTTTTTATATAAAAGGACTCAGGGAAATAGCGTAATAAGCCAATCTTACTGCTCCAATAAGCCACAGTAAGCAAGGCCTGATTATCCTTTAAATCCTCATAACTTGCTGGTAATGCCCAATCCAGACCAACCAAGGCTTTCACTTCATCAGGATACTTTTCCTGCCAAGCCAGACTTTCAAGACTAGCCATGGAATGAGACAGAATGATAAAAGGTCCTGATATATTTGCTTGTGATAGAGCTTGACGTGTCTCAGACAAAACTTCCATCACATCTCTGGATTGATTACTATCCTCGCTATAACCATAGCCAGCCCGCTCCACGATGACTACCTTATATTTTTTTGATAGGGAATCTGTTAGATTCTTAAAGTCTAATATAGGTGAAGCAATTCCAGCACCTGATAGAACTACTATTGTCTCTGGACCATCCCCCTCAACGTAAACATTGATTTTGTGCCCATTAACGAGGACAGTTTTACCCATAGGAGTTAGAGAGGCTTGTTCCTTTTCTAAGCTGATACGATGAAAGATAAATGTCCCTACTAAAAACAAGATAAGGAAACTAAGAAGCCCTAGACACCATTTTTTCAGTTTTTTCATAGCATTATTGTACAAAAATTAGACTCTTTTAGCAACTTAAGTTTAAGAATTTTCCAGTATAATCTGTATATATCCAGAAACAAAAAACCCACCTTCATAGGCGAGTTTCATTTTGTATTGTTCAGCTAGATTAAGCTTTACCTTCTGAACCGAATACGTCGATACGTTCTTCAACTGATGCTTGGATAGCTTTTACACCGTCAGCCAAGAATTTACGTGGGTCGAAGAGTTTCTTCTTGTCGTATTCTGCTTCGTTTGCTTCGTAGTCACGAGCAAATTTACGAGTTGCGTTAGCGAATGCGATTTGGCATTCAGTGTTAACGTTAACTTTGGCAACACCAAGTTTGATAGCTGCTTGAATTTGGTCGTCAGGAATACCTGATCCACCGTGCAATACGATTGGGAATCCTGGAACAGCTTCAGTCAATTTTTGCAAGTGGTCAAGGTGAAGACCTTTCCAGTTTGCTGGGTAAGGACCGTGGATGTTACCGATACCTGCAGCCAAGAAGTCGATTCCTGTAGCAACCATTGCTTTAGCGTCTTCGATTGGTGCCAATTCACCGTCACCGATGATACCGTCTTCTTCACCACCGATAGTTCCAACTTCAGCTTCTACTGATACACCATTTGCGTGAGCAAATTCTACAACTTTACGAGCTTTTTCAAGGTTTTCTTCAACTGGAAGGTGTGAACCATCAAACATAACTGAAGTATAACCAACTTGAATACACTCAAGTGCATCTTCGTAGTGACCGTGGTCAAGGTGGATAGCTACTGGTACAGTGATACCCATTGATTCTACAAGGTTAGCAATCAAGTTGCGAGCAACTTTGTAACCACCCATGTATTTAGCAGCACCCATTGAAGTTTGGATCAAAACTGGAGCTTTTTTAGCTTCTGCTGCGCGCAAGATAGCTTGAGTCCACTCAAGGTTGTTTGTGTTAAATCCACCAACTGCATAACCGTTGTCACGAGCTGCTTGGACAAATTTTTCTGCTGAAACGATTGCCATTTTATCAGGCCTCCTGTATATTTTTATGGGATATCCCATTTACATTGTTCATTTTATCACTTTTTGACAAAAAAATCTAGTTTTTCCTGTAGTTTGAATTGAATTTCTTCTATCTAAAAATATGGAACTCTCCTAAAAGTCCTAATTTTATAGGTCTTTAGGTAGGTTCATATAAAAGGCTAAGTGGTCTTCATAGCGTTCAAATCGATAGTCAATTTCTTCGTTTTCCAATAAACTTTTAACTACGAATAGTCCCAAGCCAGCTCCCTTACTTTGTCGACTAGAAACCGTAAAGGATTGTTCAAACTTATCTTGCTCCTCAGGTGTACAGGCGTTCTCAATGAAGACCCAGCCATCTTCTGTCCCAATTTTTAGATAACCACCTTGGACAGAGTGTTTCACAGCATTACTGATAAGATTTGAAAGAATCAGCTTGAGTACCGAAGGATTTAGATAAGTTTGTTGGTCTGTGAGTTGATTCACAACTGAGATTTCCCTCTCTTTGGCTAATAAATCATAATCCTTCAAGAGAAAATCTGTCATTTCAAGAAGGTTGATTACTTCCTTCTTATCTCGCAACTCCTGCACTGAAGAAAGGGATAAGATTTGCTGAACGTGGTGAGTCAAATCATCCACAATACCCAAAGAAACTCCCAGATAATGGTCACGATCTTTATAGCGTCCAATATTGGCTTTCATATTCTCCAGAAGAATCTTTAGACTAGCTAGAGGTGTTTTCAGTTCGTGGGAAGCACCTCGTAAAAACTCAACCTTCATCTTTTCCAGCTGGAGAATGGCCTCGTTTTTCTCATGCAAATCTGCAATGACCGTCAAGAGATGCTGATAAAGGCTATTGATTTGTTCTTTGAGATCGCCAATTTCATCCTTAGAATCCACGCGCAACCTCACTTCTGCATCTAAATCCATCATCCGTCGAGTCACTCGTTTGATTTCCAAAATAGGAGCAACAATGGTTCTAGCATAGATAAAGGCGATGAGGAGCGAAATGATGAAAGACGCTAATAGCGTATAAGGCAAAAATTGCAGACTGATGTCTTCTGCTTCTTTCTGCAAATCCATAGAAGCTAAAAACTGCAAGGTCATCGTCTGACCATCCTTAGTTTGAACTTCTCTTTCCTCAATAACCAAGGAGGCCGTTTGTCGTTGTTTATCAATGGGAAGATTATCATTGACTTCCAACTTATCCTGAGTCATCTCTCCCTTAACAGCTCCCTTAATATCACTGCTTTTAGAATAAAGTTCAAGGACTTCCTGAATCGCTTGACTGTCCTTTCCTTGGAGGGACTGGGCAATTTCTGTAGCCTTTTGCCCTATGCTCTCCTGACGATGACTGAGATAGGTCGGAGGAAAGAGGAAATAGATGGCCAAATGCAAACAAATGACCAAGGTAGAAAATACCGAGAAGGTATAGATAAAAATTTTTTTAAATAAACCTGAACGTCTCATTTTCTCTCCAATTTATAACCAACATTGCGCACGGTAAGAATACAGTCTAAATCCAATTTTTTCCGTAGTTCCTTGATATAGACATCGATCACTCTGTCAAAAGGAACCTCATCTGTCATCTTCCATACAGCATCGATAATCTGCGACCGTGTTAAGGCTCGACCTTCATTTTTAACCAGATAGTCTAAAATTTCCAGCTCTTTTGCATTCACTGCAACTTCTTGACTAGCTACTTTGGCGCTATAACTGTCAAAGTCTACCTCGGTGTCCCTATAGGTAAAAATACGACCGGTATCATAATAACGTTTAAAGATGGCATCCACTCGTACTTTTAACAAAGATAGAGAAAAAGGCTTTTCCAAATAACCATCTGCTAATGCAGCAAAGGCACTCATCTTATACTCCTCATCCTGAAAGGCTGTCAACATCAAGACCGGAACTTGGCTACTTTTTCGAATTTCTGACAAAACCTCTAAACCATTGAGTTTCGGCATTTGAATATCTAAGAGAATCAGATCAACTTGGTGATTGGAAAATTGTTCTAAGGCCTCAAGGCCATCTTCTGCCTGAATGGTTTCATAGCCACAATCCGCCAAATAGTCACTAATTCCCTCACGGATCATGTCTTCATCTTCTACAATTAGAATTTTCATATAAATCCTTTTCTATCAAAAATGCTACCTATATTATATCTCATTTGAGTGAGAATAGGTAGCAGGTTTTTTTATTCACTATCCAACAAGAGTTCTTTTGGTTGTTTAAAGAGGAGATTACTTGAAGCAAGTGCCATAACTAGTACTACTAGAACCAAGCCAAGTACAAAGATGATAGCAAAGTCAGAAGGTTGAATGGAAATATCCAAACTTGAAAGAGTCTTGCTAAAGCCATCAACTTCTGCACCACCACCAAGATTAGAGGCCTGGGCTGCCTTACTAGCTTGCTTAGCCACATCTGATGTGACATTTGCAAGAACTGTATTTCCAATGGCACGAGCAGTATAGTTAGCCAAGAAGTAAGCTGAAATAAGTGCTGGGATTGCAATCATAACTGCTTCTGTGATAAATTGTCCTAGAATACTTGCTTGTTTTAGACCAATTGAAAGGAGGATTCCAACCTCTTTACGACGCGCGTTAATCCATAGGGTGAGTAAGAGAGCCAGTAGAAGAACTGAGAAGCTCAAGCTACCCCAGAAGAGAAGATTAGCCATCTTGTACATGCCTGAGATAGATTGTTCGAGGGCAGGATAGTTAGATGAACTCTTAATCAAGCTATACATCTTCCAGTTGATGCCGTTGATAGATCCTAATTCTTGCATGACAGTATCTAGATTCTTATCTCCAGCTACAAAGAAGGTAGCATCTCCATAAATAGCTGTATCTTCTGTATAACCATAGAGTTGGGCAGCTGTGTGAATATCTGTGATAGCTGTATTCTCATAAAGTTCTTGTGAATAGGTCACAGCAGATTTGTTATGTCCATCAAAAAGTCCTTTGATCGTTACTTCTACCGTTTCCTTTGCTCCTTTTTCATTATCTGCATCGTAGATATTAGAGTTCAGTTTGACCTTATCTCCTACCTTCCAGCCATGTTTAGCCGCCAAATCTTTGTGCAGGAGAATCTGGTATTTGTCATCGTTTGTTAAATGTTCTCCTTCGACCAGTTTGTAAGAGCCTGACACAAACTTGTCTTCTTTAGAAGAGTCATTTACACCTGTTATCATCAAGCTACTTCCAAAACGTTGAGCTCGATCTGCAGTTAGATTTTTCTTGGTTTCAGGCGTTTCAATCAGTTCATAGCCTGTCAAATCACCGATAGCATTAATTCGTTTGATGTAGGATTCAATGGCCTTATTCTCGGTAATTTTTTTGATATCTTCACCCTTGATATTCCCCGCACCACGTGGAGTACCTTGATTGACCCTGCGGTTGATTTGCATGGAGAAACTATTGGTGATATTTTTAAAGGTTTCTTGAGAAGCCTTGGCTGTTGCTCCCTTGATAGACAAGCCGACCAAACTCAAACTAGCCATCAAGAGAATGATAAGAAAGATCACAAGCGACTTAAAAAATTTTCTTGTGACATAGGCAAATGCGTTGTGTAACATAAGATTCCTTTCTAGATTTACTTCCGTTTTTAATATGTTTAAATGTTTTAGTTACTATTTTTTCTTGTTTCAGTCAGTTTCTTATCCTTCAATTCAAGTGTAATATCTGACGCCTGTGCTACTTCCTTGCTGTGGGTCACAACGATCACACACTTGCCTGTTTTCTCAGCAAGAGATTTGAGCAGGTCAATAATATCTCCAGCAGTCTTAGGATCCAAGTTTCCTGTTGGTTCATCTGCTAAAATCACTGGTGCTTCTGATACAAGGCTACGAGCAATGGCAACACGTTGTTGCTGTCCACCTGATAATTGGAGAACATTCCGCTTGATTTGACTTTCATCTAAACCAAGTTCAAGAAGGGTATCCTTGCTAGCTTTTTTATTAACCAAGCGGATATTTTCTAATGGAGAAAGATAATCAATCAAGTTATAGTTTTGGAAAACTAGCGAGATATGGTGCATGCGATGATAAGAATAACCTTGTTCACGAATATCCTTGCCTTCGAATAAGATAGCTCCTTCGACTGGGCTATCAAGTCCTGCTAATAGAGATAAGAGTGTTGACTTCCCTGCCCCAGATTCTCCAATAATACTATAAAACTTGCCAGGTTCAAAATCGTAATTGATTTTATATAAGACTGCTTCTGCAGTGTTTTTATAACGATAAGTAAGATCTTGTAGTTGTAGTAAAGTCATAATTTCTCCTTTATTAACTGATGGATGATAAAATTTCTTTCGGTGATTTTCTAAATAAAAATAGGAAACAAAGTGCAACTGACAAGCAGCTGATTATAAGTAGGAAGATATAAGATTCTCCAAATGATAGAAGACTTGTTGAAAGATTCGTTGCTTTTGCTAGCGTATCTTGTAGGGCAGCTTGGTCACCACTTGCTAGTACAGTCTTCAAGAGATAGGAAGTAATGGCATTTCCAGCCACAAATGCCGGCAGAATAGCTGCCAATGAAACTAGGATGACTTCCAGGCAGAATTGGCTAAAGATTGCTCCTTTTCCCTTACCTAGTGCCAATAAAATACCAACCTCGTAGACTCGTTCTCGTAACCAAAGTGACAAGACCAAGATCAGCGCTCCTACACCAGCAATCATAATGCCATAGAGGAAAATCTGTAGGAAGGTTTGGAAGGTCGAAACTGAATCCTTGATTTGCTCAAATGCCTTATTTTCCTTTTCGACTTGATAACCTTTCGTTTCCAGAGATAACTTTTCAACCTCTTGAATGATACTATCCATATCTTTTGGATTTTCTAGATAGAAACGAGCAGCAGTTACTTGAGCTTCCTTATTTCCAAGAAGAGTTTGGCTACTTTCGAAGTCTGTATAGACCGTGTTTTCACTAAAGTCTGACGAAAGACCAGTGAATTTCTCTTGCTTCTTACCTGAGAAAATACCTACGATTTCATAGTCTAGCCTTTGTCCACTACTATCTTCTACTGGTCCAGAATTTAAGTTAATCTTATCTCCTAGCTTTAGATTGTTTTTCTTGGCTAAATCTTCGTGGACTAATATTTTCTGGTTATCTCCTTTTTGTAGGTGTCTTCCTTCTTTAAGACTAAAGGCGGAACTTGTAAAAGAAACATCCTTGGAAGAATCTTCCAAAGCAATCAAAGTGATAAGATTCTTTTCAGCCTCTGTCAAATCATCCCTTTGGATACTTTGTTCTCCAGTAACCACTTCTTTGTCAGTCAATTTAGCTATTGTCTCAAGCTCTGGGGAAATCTCCTCAAGACCTTTTATCTGTTTAAGCTCGTCTAGTTGAGACAGTTGAAAGGTCTGATCTGCTTCTATTCTTTTAATCGAAAAAGATGTATTCAATGAGCGATAGAGATTATTTTCTACTGTTTTGTTGGACTTCATGAGCGTCAAACAAGCCGATATTCCAGCCAATAAGACAAATAGAATCAGGAATAATATGAGACTTCTCAGTCGTTTTCTGCTGACGTAAGCCCAAGCTCTTTGAGTGGGATTCATAGAGTACCTCCATATTTGTAAGACTATTATAATATTCAAATATGAAATGTTTATGAAATAAGGAAAATTTTTGAAATAAAATAAGCCAGTATTTCTACTGACTTTATATTTATAAATCACCCAGATTAAAACAGAGAAAATGCAGCAACTAAACCAGACAGGATGTTAGCTAGTGCATGTATGATCCAACTTGTTAAAATGGACCCTCCAGCTTTCTTTTCATTAACAAAACCAAGATAAGCTGCTATTGCTCCCGTAAAAAATATAATGAAAAAAGTGACTTCTAAACTTACTACTGAAGCAAATAATACTCCATGAAGCAATCCAAAAGCGATAGCCTGTATCGTATTTGCAAAGACAAACGGCATGTGATTTGCCATTCGTTTCAGTAGAAATCCTCTAAATAGCAGTTCCTCTGGCAAAGATGTTTGCAAAATACTGTAAATTAGAATACTTGGTAAAGCCTTATAACCCATACCAGAAAAAGCCGAAGTAGCCGTTTCTATACTACGTGTTAGAGGAAAGACAAACATATAAAAAATAGTAAACAAGAGAAATCCACCAATTATCCATGAGATCAGATCAGAATCTTTAACCCTTTTAATAGATTTTAAACCAATCCATTCCCCAAAAGATACTTTACCTCTCACTATTAAAAACCACCAGATATAAGGTAGTATAATAACAAAAAGAAATTGAATAAAGGCACTTATGATTCGTTGTAGTTCATTAGCCATAACAATTCTCCTTTACATATTTGAAAAACTTATTTTAAATCAGGAAATACAAGACTTAAACTATAAAAGCTTTCCCGATAATAACCGTTATAAACTAGGATAGATTAAACTTTTCTAGACTACTACCTCTCTAATTTTTCAATACTGAACTTTTTGCCATCTTTTCTATCTATATTATAGCACTTTTTAAAAGAAAACAAAAAACATACAAATAAACTAGCTTGTATGTTTTTCACTATACATCTTTCAAAAAAATAAAAAGCTAGCCAAAGCTAGCTCACTATTATGCGGAGAGAGGGACTTGAACCCTCACGACCTAAAGCGGTCACAGGATCCTTAGTCCTGCGCGTCTGCCAATTCCGCCATCCCCGCGTCGATTACTTTACTAGTATATCAACTTTGAAAAAAATTGTCAAGACTTTTTTCAGATTTTTTCATATTGAAATGTATTATTCTGCAATTTCAAGCAAATTTTCATCAACCAATTTCGCACCAAGTGTATTCTTAAAATGTCCAAGTGCAAAGGCATGATTCTCAGGCCAAATGGATGCTACTGCTGGTTTCACAACTTCTATCTGGTAACCAAGATTATAAGCATCTATGGCTGTATGCAAGACACAGATATCTGTAAGAACTCCTGTCAAAATGACTGTATCTACTCTACGCTCTCTGAGACGGATATCCAAATCTGTTCCAGAAAAAGCAGAATAGTGACGCTTATCCATCCAGAAAACACGACTATCATTAGCATATTCCTGATAGAACTCAGCTAGTTTGCCATACAAGTTTCGTCCACTAGTCCCAATAAGATTATGTGGAGGGAATAGTTTACTTTCAGGATGAAAAACATCATTTTCTTCATGGGCATCGATGGTGAAAAAGATGTAATCGCCACGTTCAAAAGCCTTTTGGGTCACCCCATATATATCATCAGATATTGCTTGAGCTGGAGCGCCCGCAGTCAGTTTCCCATGATCCGCTACAAAATCTTCTGTATAGTCAATAGAAATTAAAGCCTTAGCCATTAATAGTCCCTCTTTTTCACTTCTTCAAAAATATCTGGAATTAGAACTTTGAGATAAGTTCCTTTCATACCAAGAGAACGACTCTCAATAATCCCTGCCGATTCTAGTTTACGAAGGGCATTAACAATTACAGAACGAGTGATACCGATACGGTCTGCAATGACTGAAGCTGTTAATTGACCTTCATTACCATTTAATTCAGCTAGAATAGCCGATACTGCTCTAAGTTCAGAGTAAGAAAGGGTATTAACCGCCATAGTTACAGCCGTACGACGACGAATATTTTTCTCATCTTCCTCACGTTGGAAGTTCAAGAGTTGAATTCCTACTACTGTACTGGCAATCTCAACCAGAATCAAATCATCTTCTTCAAACTTTTTATCATTACGCCAAATAATCAATGAACCCAAGCGAATACCAGAGACATGGATTGGAGCAATCGTTGTCAAACCATCTGGGAAATCAGAACGACTCTCAGTTGGGAAAATTGTCAAATCATGCTCTACTGGAAGATTGGCCTCCGTATCGTAGATCATGTTCGCACCTTGCACATAATCTTCCGGGAAAGTCTTTGATTGGAAGAATTGCTCTACTCGGTCATTATTAGTTTTGTAGCGCATAAAGTAGCCCAACAAACGACCCTTGCTATTCACAATACAAGCGTTACAGTCAATAATATCTGCTAATTGACGTGTAATGGCATTATAAGGAAGCTCATCTTGTAATTGCTCCTCCGAACGCTTTAAAATTGATGTGATTTTTCTTGTTTTTTCTAATAAATGTGCCATTTTTTACCTCGCATATAATCGCTTTCATTATATCATAAAATTCTGACTTTTTCAACAATTATCTGAAAATTGTTTATTGAATTGCAATTCAAGTGTATTCGAAAATTTTTCCTATTTTTTTATTATTTTCTTATTGACAGTATTTTATTTTTTTGATAAGATAATATTACAAGATAACAAATTTATAAATACAAACTTCTCGTATTACTTTTCATATGACTCTCGGTCTCCTTATATATAAAAGCGATCCACCTCAGTGAACCGCTTTTTTTGTTATTTATCTCCTTTGTTACGAATCACAAAGCCTGTTTTCTTCTCGCTTGAAGTATTTCGTGGTTTTTTATTATCCTTACGGTAACGCTTCTCTTTATCAAATCGATCCTTTGAACGTCCACCTTTACGATAGTCATCACGACGGCCATTGCCACGGCGTTCACGGTCTCTACGGTCGTCTCCACGACGGCCTCCTCGACCACCCTTGCCTTTGCCACCGAAGCCACCACCAGATGGTTTAAATGGTAAAGGTTTTTCACGCGCAATTTCAACTTCTGGAAGACTATCTGGGTCTTGAACCGTTAAGCTAAGGATATACATAGCCAATTCTTCAGGATTGAATTCTGAGGCCAATTGACGAGCATCCTTGCCAAACTTCTCAAAGTTGCTACGAATTTCCTCATTAGCAAAATCACGTTCAATTTTCTTAAGAGTGACTTGCTTCTTAGCTTGGAAGGCTTCTTCTGCACTTGCAGGTTTAAGACCTTTCATGCGTTTCTTAGTTAAGTTCTCAATGATTTGTAGGTAACCCATTTCATTAGGTGAAACGAAGGTAATAGACTGACCTGACTTACCTGCACGTCCTGTACGGCCGATACGGTGAACATAACTCTCAGGGTCTTGAGGAATATCGTAGTTGTAGACATGAGTCACACCTGAAATATCCAAACCACGAGCAGCAACGTCTGTTGCAACGAGGACATCAAGATTACCATTTTTAAAATCACGAAGGACACGAAGACGTTTGTTTTGGTCCAAATCTCCATGAATCCCTTCTGCACGGAAACCACGGATTTTCAGACCACGAGTCAACTCATCTACACGACGTTTGGTACGACCGAAGACAATAGACAACTCAGGTTGATCAACATCCATAAGACGAGTCATGGTGTCGAATTTTTCTTGTTCTTTAACACGGATATAGTACTGGTCTACTAATTCTGTAGTTAATTCTTTTGCAGCAATCTTCACATGCTCAGGTTCTTTCATGAACTGAACACCAATACGTTTGATAGCATCTGGCATAGTCGCTGAAAAAAGCAAGGTTTGACGATTTTCCGGTACACGAGAGATGATATCTTCAATATCTTCAAGGAATCCCATGTTCAGCATTTCATCTGCTTCATCTAAAATCAAGGTTTCAATATCATGTAATTTCAAAGCCTTGCGTTTAATCAAGTCAAGTAAACGTCCCGGTGTTCCTACAACGATGTGAGCACCTGATTTAAGAGCCTTGATTTGTTTTTCAATACTTGAACCACCGTATACTGAACGGACTTTCACACCTTTACTACGGCCAAAGCGGAAGAGTTCTTCCTGACTTTGAACAGCCAGTTCACGAGTTGGGGCAATTACTAAAGCTTGGATAGTTGCTTCTTCTGTACGAATTTTTTCAAGAGTTGGCAAGCCAAAGGCTGCAGTTTTCCCTGTACCAGTCTGTGCTTGACCGATAACATCTTTTCCCTCAAGAGCCAAAGGAATAGTTTGCTCTTGGATAGGACTTGCTTCTACAAATCCTGCTTTTTCAATTTCTGCTAACAAATCAGCAGAAAGATTAAATTCATTAAATTTCACGTTATTCTTCTTTCTAAAGATGGTGCGAAGCCACCCTATAGCGCTTAGTTTATACTTTTCTTTTCATGACGGTTTTCCATATCTTTATATGAAAGATCGTGTTGCTTCTTTTCCACTAAAGAAAAGTACTGCTTTCTTTGCAACCTATCTAGTATAACACAAGAGAGGGCCAAAAGATAGTCTAACCACTTGATTAAATCATGTAAACGATTTTTCTATTTTTTGAGCTTGATTCCCAAAAGCTTTCGTGAGACTAAATTAGTCCAAAATTTTTTCCCGTAGCAGAATTGTGAAAAAATCTTTTTCTTATGCTAGAATGAAATCAAACAGGAGGATTTAAAAATGTTAACATACGATTTAATTGTTATTGGATTTGGTAAGGCCGGTAAAACATTGGCTGCTAAGATGAATGCGGCTGGTAAGAAAGTTGCTGTCATCGAGCGCAGTAAAGCGATGTATGGTGGTACTTGCATTAATATTGCGTGTATCCCAACCAAGACTATGATTGTTGCGGCTGAGAAAGGCTGGTCATTTGACGATACCATGAAAGAGCGTGGCGCGGTGACTGGTCGTCTTAATGCTAAGAATTATAAAATGTTGGCAGACAATGGCGTTGATGTCATTGATGCAGAGGCACATTTCGTGTCAAATAAGGTCATCGAAGTAGTAGCTGGTGATGACCGCCAAGAGCTTACAGCTGAGACTATCGTCATCAACACTGGTGCTGTTTCAAATGTATTACCAATCCCAGGTCTTGCTACAAGTAAGAACGTCTTTGACTCAACAGGCATCCAAAACTTGGACAAATTGCCAGAAAAACTTGGAATTCTTGGTGGCGGTAATATCGGTCTTGAATTTGCTGGCCTTTATAACCGTTTGGGTAGCCAAGTGACTGTCTTGGATGCAGCGACTAGCTTCTTGCCACGTGTGGAGCCATCTATTGCTAAGTTGGCTAAGGAATACATGGAAGAGGACGGCATTGTCTTTGAGCAAGGTGTTAAAACATCTGAAGTTAAGAATGACGGCGATGAAGTTGTCGTTGTTACTGATAAAGGAGACTTCCGTTTTGATGCGCTCCTTTATGCAACAGGACGCAAGCCTAATATTGAACCTCTTCACTTGGAAAACACTGATATTGCCTTGACTGAACGTGGCGGTATCCAGGTTAATAAGCATTTGGAAACAAGCGTTCCAGGTGTCTTTGCAGTGGGTGATGTCAATGGTGGTCTTCAATTCACTTATATTTCATTAGATGATTTCCGTATTGTCTTTAATTACTTGACAGGGGATGGTAGCTATAATCTTGAAACACGTGGAGCTGTTCCAACCGCTATGTTCCTCAACCCACCTTTGGCACAAGTTGGTCTTACTGAAGACCAAGCCAGAGCAGCAGGTGGACCAGTTGCTGTCAAGGAACTTCCAGTTGCTGGCATGCCTCGTGGTCATGTTAATGGCGATTTGCGTGGTGCCTTCAAAGCTGTGGTAAACCCTGAAACTAAGGAAATCTTGGGTGTGACCCTCTTTGGTCAAGAATCTCATGAAATTATCAATTTGATTACTCTTGCTATGAACCATCATATCCCATACACAGATTTGGCTAAACAAATCTTTACTCACCCAACTATGGCTGAGAACCTAAACGATTTGTTTGCGATTTAATTTTAGAAAGCAGTCCGATATAGGGCTGTTTTTTCTTCACTGAAATCTCAAACCTATCTTTTCTAGCTTTTATGATATAATAGAAACATGAAATTAAAAACTACTTTGGGCCTTCTTACTGGGCGTTCTTCTCACTTTATTTTGAGCCGTCTTGGCCGTGGAAGTACGCTTCCTGGAAAACTCGCCCTTCAATTTGATAAAGATATTTTACAACATTTAGCAAAGAACTACGAAATTGTAGTGGTAACTGGTACCAATGGGAAAACCTTGACAACCGCTCTCACTGTCGGTATCCTAAAGGAAATTTATGGTCAAGTTTTAACTAATCCAAGTGGTGCCAACATGATAACAGGGATTACAACGACTTTCTTGACTGCAAAATCGTCAAAAATTGGAAAAAATGTTGCAGTGCTTGAAATCGATGAAGCTAGTCTCTCACACATCTGTGACTACATCCAACCAAGTCTTTTTGTCATTACCAATATCTTCCGTGACCAAATGGACCGCTACGGAGAGATTTATACGACCTACAACATGATTTTGGACGCTATTCGAAAAGTTCCTACTGCTACTGTCCTCCTTAACGGTGACAGTCCACTTTTCTACAAGCCTGCAATTCCAAATCCTGTTCAGTATTTTGGTTTTGATTTGGAAAAAGGTCCAGCAAAACTTGCTCACTACAATACTGAAGGTATTCTCTGCCCAGACTGTCAAAGTATTTTGAAATATGAGCTTAATACTTATGCCAACTTAGGAGCATATATCTGCGAAAACTGTGGATGTAAACGTCTTGACTTAGACTATCGTCTGACAGAATTGGTTGAGCTGACCAACAATCGTTCCCGCTTTGTTATCGATGGTCAGGAATACGGTATCCAAATCGGTGGGCTTTATAATATCTATAATGCTCTCGCTGCAGTCGCTATTGCTCGTTACCTTGGAGCGGATTCTCAACTGATTAAGCAAGGATTTGACAAGAGTCGCGCTGTATTCGGTCGCCAGGAGACCTTCCATATCGGTGATAAGGAGTGCACGCTGGTTCTCATCAAGAATCCTGTTGGTGCTACCCAAGCTATTGAGATGATAAAATTAGCTCCTTATCCGTTTAGCCTTTCTGTTCTCCTAAATGCCAACTATGCAGACGGAATTGATACCAGCTGGATTTGGGATGCTGATTTTGAACAAATTACTGAGATGGATATCCCAGAAATCAACGCCGGTGGCGTTCGTCATTCTGAAATTGCTCGTCGTCTTCGAGTAACTGGTTATCCAGCTGATAAAATCACTGAAACAAGCAGTCTGGAACAAGTTCTTAAAACGATTGAAGCTCAAGACTGCAAGCATGCTTATATCCTTGCGACTTATACGGCCATGCTGGAATTCCGAGAATTACTATCCAATCGTCAGCTTGTTAGAAAGGAGATGAACTAATGGTTTATACTTCACTTTCCTCAAAAGACGGCAACTATCCTTACCAGCTAAATATCGCCCACCTCTATGGTAACCTCATGAACACCTACGGAGATAATGGGAATATTCTTATGCTTAAGTACGTAGCTGAAAAGCTTGGTGCCCATGTAACAGTTGACATCGTTTCACTTCATGATGATTTCGATGAAAATCATTACGATATCGCCTTTTTCGGTGGTGGCCAAGACTTTGAACAAAGTATCATTGCTGGTGATTTACCTGCTAAAAAAGAAAGTATCGATAACTTTATCCAAAATGATGGTGTTGTCCTTGCTATCTGCGGTGGCTTCCAACTATTGGGTCAATACTATATCGAAGCTTCTGGAAGACGTATCGAAGGCCTAGGTGTCATGGGACACTACACTCTCAATCAAACTAACAACCGCTTTATCGGTGATATTAAAATTCATAACGAAGAATTTGATGAAATCTACTATGGTTTTGAGAACCACCAAGGCCGTACCTTCCTCTCAGATGACCAAAAACCACTCGGTCAGGTCGTTTACGGAAATGGAAACAACGAAGAAAAAATCGGTGAAGGCGTTCACTATAAAAATGTTTTCGGTTCTTATTTCCACGGACCTATTTTATCCCGTAATGCAAATCTAGCCTATCGCTTGGTCACTACTGCACTCAAGAAAAAATATGGTCAGAGCATTGTCCTTCCAGCTTATGGAGATATCCTCAGCCAAGAAGTAGCTGAAGAATACAGCGATGTGAAAAGCAAGGCAGAATTCAACTAATCTTTCTATTCCAACATGCTATTAGCTGTTGGAATTTTTTTTACCTTCATTTCCCCTTCTCCCTTGCATTTTCTACTAATTTTTGCAAAAATAGAGGGGTAGAAAGAAGGTAGCATATGTCTAAATTACAACAAATCTTAACTTATCTTGAATCAGAAAAGCTAGACGTCGCTGTCGTATCTGACCCCGTCACAATTAATTACCTCACTGGCTTTTACAGTGATCCACACGAACGCCAAATGTTCCTCTTTGTCCTTGGAAATCAAGAACCACTTCTCTTCGTTCCAGCCCTTGAGGTTGAGCGTGCAAGCAGCACTGTCTCATTCCCAGTTGTTGGTTATGTGGACTCTGAAAACCCTTGGAAGAAAATCCAAAACGCCTTGCCACATCTTGATTTCAAACGTGTAGCAGTTGAGTTTGACAATCTCATCTTGACTAAATACCACGGTTTGAAAACTGTCTTTGAAAGTGCTGAGTTTGATAACTTGACTCCATTGATCCAACGCATGCGCCTCATCAAATCAGCAGATGAAGTGCAAAAGATGATGGTTGCAGGTGCCTATGCTGATAAGTCTGTCAAAGTTGGTTTTGACAATATCTCTCTTGATAATACGGAAACTGATATCATTGCGCAAATCGATTTTGCCATGAAACGCGAAGGCTATGAAATGAGTTTTGATACTATGGTTTTGACAGGTGATAACGCTGCAAATCCACACGGTATTCCTGGGGCCAACAAGGTTGAAAATAACGCCCTTCTCCTCTTTGATCTCGGTGTAATGGTCAATGGTTATGCATCAGATATGACTCGTACAGTCGCTGTCGGTAAACCTGATCAATTCAAGAAAGATATTTACAACTTGACTCTTGAAGCCCAACAAGCTGCCCTTGACTTTATCAAACCTGGTGTGACAGCTCATGAAGTAGACCGCGCAGCTCGTGAAGTGATCGAAAAAGCTGGCTACGGTGAGTACTTCAACCATCGTCTCGGTCATGGTATCGGTATGGATGTACACGAATTCCCTTCAATCATGGAAGGAAACGACATGGTTATCGAAGAGGGTATGTGCTTCTCAGTTGAACCCGGCATCTACATCCCTGGTAAAGTCGGTGTCCGTATCGAAGACTGCGGTGTTGTTACGAAGGATGGCTTCGACCTCTTTACAAGCACCAGCAAGGATTTACTTTATTTTGATTAAAAAGTATATTACAAAAAATAAGATGGAAAAGTTATTCTTTTCCATCTTATTTTTTGATTTGATAATAAATTTTATCAGCGATATAACCTTTTCGTTCAACTGCATTTGGAATTGTCTTCCAAAAAGTCATACCCGCCTTTTCCATCACACGACCAGAGGCGGGATTTAAACTTGCATAGCAAGCATCAACCTCTTCAAATCCAATCTCATCTAGACAGTATGATAAAACAGCCTTCAAGGCTTCTGTCATGAGTCCTCGTCCCCAGTAGTCCATCCCTAAGATATATCCGACTTCACAGCTAGAGTTTTCTTCATCCACACTGACCAGACTAATATCTCCAATGACATATTCTGGATTTTCTTTGAGACTAATGGCCTATTTGTAATAGTTAGGATTGTCGTAGGATGCTACCCAATTGCCAATAGAATTTCTAGTCTGTTCGACATTCAGGTGTGGATTCCAAGTCACATAAGTCAGATTTTCTGAGCGTGAAGCCCAATTATCAAACATGGCTTCAGCATCACCTTCCACAAATCTCCTCAAGATCAATCGTTCAGTTTCTATAGGTTGTGTACCTAGTGGTTTCATAATCGTAACTCGCTTTCTATTTGAATGCCCAAGCTAAAAAGGTCCACTGGACCTTCTTCGCTTTCTTATTTCTAGGTGAGAGGGTAAAAACACTTTACTCATAAACATTGAGAAAACAACAGTTTCCTCTAATTTCATGACGCAGTAGCTGTCTGGCTTGAAATACGCTTTATCAAGCTTTTTCAAGCCTAGTCAGCCTTGCGGGGGTGAGACTACGAAATCGAACTCTTCGAGTTACCGAACCTTCCTCGCTTTTTTATTTTCAGGCTCGGGCTAAAAAAGTCCCCCGGACTTTTTTACTCCCAAAACGTATCAAACACGGTGATTGGTAGGTGGCGTTTGTGTTGGCCTTTATGCCACCATTTTTCAATGGTTGCTTGCGCTTCTGGGTTTACTTGCTTACCTTCGAGGTAATCATCGATTTGATTGTAAGTGACTCCCAAGGCTACTTCATCTGCAATACCTGGTTTTTCTTCTTCCAAATCTGCTGTTGGAACTTTTTCATAAAGTGCTGGATCAGCTCCAAGTTCCTTCAAGAGTTGTTTCCCTTGGCGTTTATTGAGGCGATAGAGAGGAAGAATATCTGCACCACCGTCACCAAACTTGGTAAAGAAACCTGTGATATTTTCCGCAGCATGGTCAGTACCAATAACTGCTCCACTATGAGCTCCAGCGAGTGCATATTGGGCAATCATCCGGCTTCTAGCCTTGATATTCCCCTTGTTGAAATCTGAAACAGGACTTCCTGTTGCTTCGACTGCTACTGTCATAGCATCAGCAGAGTCCTTGATATTCACTACCAGGCTGACATCTGGCTGGATAAAAGCTAGGGCTTTTTGGGCATCTGCTTCATCAGCTTGCACTCCATAAGGCAGGCGAACTGCTATAAATTTATAAGAATCATCATCGGTTTCAGCTCGCATTTCTTCTATAGCTAGTTGGGCAAGGCGACCAGCTAAAGTCGAGTCTTGACCACCAGAAATTCCTAATACATAACTTTTAAGGAAGGGATGTTTCTTCAAATATCTTTTTAGAAAGTCAATGGAACGACGGATTTCTTCTTGAGGGTCGATGACAGGTTTAACCCCTAATTGCTGGATAATGGTCTCTTGCAAACTCATTCTTCTTCTCCTTCACCTAGAGCTGCCTTACGCATCTTGTCAATCAAGTCCATCTTATCTTGCCAAATATCATGCGCTAAGTCTACTGGATAATGTTGTGGGTTAAGAACACGTTTGTATTCATCCCAAAGCTTATCAAATTCCTTGCGAGCATAGGCCTGAATTTCAGGAAGACTTGGTAAATCATAGACTAGCTTACCTTCCTTAAAAATGTCTACCAAAAGAGGAACGGCATCAAAATTGCGGACAGTTTTCTTGATGTAAGTATAGGTTGGGTGGAACATCTTGAGTTCAGTCATACTTGACACATCAACGCCGTCATAGGTAATATAATCACCTTCAGATTTTCCTTTTTCACGACTGGTAATGCGCCAAACTTGTTTCTTACCTGGAGTTGAAACTTTTTCAGCATTGCTAGAGAGTTTGATAGTATTGCGCATCTGACCATTTTCATCTTCAATGGCAACAACCTTATAAACTGCTCCTAGAGCTGGTTGGTCATAGGCTGTAATGAGCTTAGTTCCTACACCCCAAACATCAATCTTAGCTTTTTGCATTTTGAGGTTAAGGATGGTATTTTCATCAAGGTCATTGGATGCATAAATCTTAGCATCAGTAAATCCTGCCTCGTCCAGTTGTTGACGAACCTTTTTAGAAATATAGGCGATATCACCAGAGTCAATACGAACACCAAGGAAATTAATCTTGTCACCGAGTTCACGCGCAACCTGAATGGCTGCTGGAACACCGATGCGAAGGGTGTCATAGGTATCCACTAGGAAGACACAGTTTTTGTGAGTTGAGGCATAAGCCTTGAAAGCCTGATAGTCATTCCCATAGACTTGAACCAAGGCATGGGCGTGAGTCCCTAAAACCGGAATTCCAAAGAGCTTACCTGCACGTACATTACTAGTTCCATTGGCACCACCAATGACAGCGGCACGAGTTCCCCAGATAGCTGCATCCATCTCTTGCGCACGACGTGTACCGAACTCCATCAAAGGCTCATCTTCAATGACCGAGCGAATACGAGCAGCCTTGGTCGCAATCAAGGTTTGAAAATTAACAATATTCAAAAGAGCTGTTTCAACCAATTGACACTGCGCTAAAGGTCCTTCCACTTGAACAATCGGTTCATTAGCAAATACTAAGTCCCCTTCTTGAGCAGAACGCACCGTCAACTCTAACTTGAGATTACGGAGATATTCCAGGAAGGCACCATGATAACCAAGTGACTCCAAATAAGCTATATCGCTATCAGAAAAGCGCAGGTTTTCTAGGTAGTTCACAATGCGTTCCAAACCTGCAAAAACAGCATAACCATTTTTAAACGGTTGTTGGCGGAAATAAACTTCAAAAACTGCTTTCTTGTTATGAATTCCTTGGTCGAAGTAAACCTGCATCATGTTAATCTGATACAAATCTGTGTGCAATGTTAAACTGTCATCTGGGTACATATACTGTCCTTCTTCCTTATTTGTAAAAAGAAGAAAATATTTCTTCTTTTCTCATAAATTAGTACTATTATAACACATTTTACCAAGATGGAGAAAAAGCTAACAAGCTATTCCATGCTCTCGAGCTCATCCATATCTTTTTCATACTTCTTCTGAGCCCATTCACCATAACTTTTCAAACCTAAGTTACCAATAAAGACCCAAGGAAGATAAAAGATATAGGTAAATACCCAAGCAAAAATGTATTTAAGATGTAGAGGGTTATGCTGATATATTTCGATATTGAACTGGTAGTTCTGTAGCATCAAGGTAGCTGTAATCACTAGAGTTAATAACAGACATCCTAAAATTGTAAAATGAAAACGACTATAGTAAGTCACACCTAGACTTCTAGCACGATTGATAAAGTAAAAAGTCCCTATGATAATAATAACGAGAAGCATACTTGGATTAAAAAGGCTTGGTGCTAACACTGCTATGAAATAAGTTAGAAACAATAATCCGATAGAAATATAAAAACTCTCTGCACTAGCTTTATTCATCAGTTGTTCTTCTCTTTCGTCTAGTAATTGATAATAAAAAAATCTATTTTTCATCTTCTTCCTCCCAAAATAATTGATCCAACGTTTTCCCTAAGCATCTACAAATGGATTGACAAAGTGAAAGCGAAGGATTGTACTTTCCAGCTTCTATCAAACCGATAGTCTGCCTAGTGACACCCACAGCTTCTGCCAAATCACCTTGTGTCATATCAAGCTCCACTCGAGCTAACTTTAATTTTAAATTCTTAGCCACTTGTTACCTCCTCCTTAATTTTAAAAGTCGCGCTTCTTTTTTTAACTTTATTATATCATATATTTTACATTATGCAATATATATCTGTCATTTTGTGAGATTTTTTTTACAAAAAACTCTCTACCACTTACATGATAGAGAGTTCTCTGTTTACAAATCTTTTTGATAATAGTGCCTTTGTCCAGTGTAGGGATAGTCTTTTAAGGTAAAGACTTCCTTGTAGCCCTGCTTTTGATAAAAGGCTGGCGCTTGAAACTGATAGGTATTCACAAAAGCAAAGCGACAGTTTCTCTTTTTAGCTTCACTTTCTGCTTGGTGCAATAGTTGGGATCCGATTCCTTGTCCTCGCAAGTCCTCCTTCACAAACAAATACTCAATTTCTAACCAATTCCCGAAAGTCTCTGCTACTAAGCCAGCCATGATTTCACCATATTCATCTTCGACATAAAGGTTTAGTGGCTCACTTTCAGCAACTTCTCTTTTGGAACGATTATAGGAGCGAATCAAGTCTCCTATAATTTGCGATTTCTGAGACTCTGTATTTTCCAATCTTACCTGCATCCAAACCTCCTCGAAGATACTTATAGCTTGATTATAGTCTTATTACCAAGAACTGTCAAACTAGAAAGCTCATCAACCAGAGTTGATGAGCTTATAACTTATTTTCTAAATTTCCATTGGCTATAAATACCAAAAGCAACAATCCAGATAGCTGAACCTCTGGCTCCCATTACAGTTGATTCTTGTAAAAAGAGAGTTCCGAATACAAAGATGAAGAAGAGCATAGTCAGAGGATTTAGCAAGCGATATTGGGGCATGAGATAGCCATCTGCCATAAAGTCCTTTGACTTGCGATACTTAAGATGGGCCACCATGATCAAGATGTAGATGGCGATATAAACACCTGATGAAGAAGCTGTAATCAAAGCAAAGGCATCTGATACGCCAGGAAGTACATTGATGAAGGCTGCTAGACCAATCAATACCGCAGAAGCAATGATAGCATTCTGAGGAACGTTGTGGCGTGAAAGTGTATCTGCCTTAATAGCTTTCAAGAAACGATTTGGTGAATCATGGGCAATTTGGTACAAGTGACGACCTGTTGAGTAAAGAGTTGAATTCAAGGCTGACGCAGCGGAAGTCAAGACAACAAAGTTAATCAAGGCCGCCGCCCACTTAAGACCAACAAGTTCAAATACCGTTACAAATGGTGAATCCGTCGCAGAAAGCTCACGCCAAGGAATAATAGACATGATTGCAAGCAAAGCCCCACCGTAGAAGAAGATAATTCGCAAAGGAATTTCCTTAACCGCCTTGGGCAATACTTTCCGAGGATCCTTAGTTTCAGATGTGGTTACACCGATAAATTCAATCATCAAGTAAGCAAAGAAAACCATTTGAAAGGCCATGACAAAGTTCATTCCTCCATTTGGGAAAAGGGAGAATTGCTCACTAATATTGGTGAGACTTGCTGATCCATAAGGAGTTTCAAAGCCAGTCAAGACCATAAAAATACCCGTCGCAATCATGGCAAGAATAGCAACGATTTTAATCATGGCAAACCAAAATTCCACTTCACCAAATATTTTAACTGCAATCAGATTGACCAATCCTAAAATTGTTAAAAAAACAACCTGAATCAACCAAGATGGCCAAGATGGAAACCAAAACTGAACATAGTGAGCAATAGCTGTAATCTCAGCCATACCAATAAAGACTACTGATAACCAATAAGACCATACCGAGAAATATCCCCAGCCCTTTCCAAGATAGCGAGTAATAAAATTAATAAAGGTGTGTTGCTCTGGGTCCTGGTACAACATTTCCCCGATAGCACGCATCATGAGATACATGAAGCCACCTGTAATCATATAGACCAAGACAATCGAAGGTCCAGTTAAACTGATAGACCGACCAGCCCCAAGAAATAATCCCGTACCAATCGTTCCTGCAATTGCCATAACCTGAACATGGCGATTGGTTAGGCCACGCTCCATTTTACTTTTCTTTTTGTGCTTTTTTTCTGAATTCATCTAGTCTCCTTAAGTTTTTAAAAAATAAGAAAAGGAGTGATAGAAAACGCTTTCCCTAAATCCACTCCTCCTTTTTATCCTATTAAGCGGTTTTTTCAACCTTTAAGATTTTAACATCATAGCTTCCAGCAGGTGTTTCGATCGTAACAACATCACCTTTTTTCTTACCAATCAATGCTTGACCAATTGGGCTTTCATTTGACACTTTTCCTGCAAAAGCATCTGCTCCAGCTGAACCAACGATAATGTATACTTCCTTTTCGTCTTCTCCAACTTCTTGGATTGTTACAGTTTTTCCGATAGCAACTTCATTTTTAGCAACGGCATCACTGTTAACGATTTCTGCATAACGAATTTTTGTTTCCAAGCTTGATATTTGTCCTTCAACAAAGGCTTGTTCATCCTTAGCTGCTTCATACTCACTATTTTCTGACAAATCACCGTATGAACGAGCAATCTTGATACGTTCTACGACTTCTGGACGACGTACTAATTTTAATTCTTCTAATTCTTTTTCGAGTTTTTCCTTTTCTTCAAATGTCATTGGATAAGTTTTTTCTACCATTTTTCTCAACTTTCTTTTGATTGTTTTAATAAAATTTACTTTTTTAAAGCAAAATTATGTGGAAAACCACATAATTTTAGTTTGTGCTATTTGATTGGTTTAATTTACTATTAATATGTTCTTGAACATTTTTGTCATGTTCTTCCAGTGTTGTTGAATAGTAAACCTTACCATCTTGAACATTGGCCACAAAGTAGAGATAGTCACTCTTTGTTTGATTGATACTTGATTCGATAGCATCCAAGCTAGGGCTGTCAACTGGTCCAGGCATTAGACCTACTTTTGTATAGACATTGTATGGTGAATCAATTGAAGTATCAATAGCTGCATCATCAGAAAGACTGATGTTTTGACCAAGTTTTCCTTCTGCGTAAAGGATAGCGATATTACTTTGAAGTGGCATACCCAGGTTCAAACGATTATAAAATACACCAGCAATCAGCTTGCGATCCTCTGTTTTTGCTCCTTCTTTCTCAACAAGAGAGGCAATTGTTAAGAGCTCATTTACTGTTAAGTTCTTTTCTTTGATTGTAGCATAGTGACTAGATAGATTTTTATCCATAGCAGCTAGCATTTCATCAATTAAACTTCCAACAGTTGTACTTTCTTTGATTGTAAAAGTCGCAGGGAAAAGATAACCTTCTAAACGGTAACGAACACCACTATCTTTGGCTGGCAAGCTTGCAAGCAGGTTTGGATATTTGGCAACCTCTTGAGCAATAAAGGTCTCATCTTGAACTTTAGCCAAAAATGCTTCCGCTGTCAAAGGTTCCTTAAAGTTGCCTTGAAGTTGCCCAATAGTTTGAGCAATTTGCTCTAAAGTATATCCCTCTGGAATAGTCAAGCTTGCAAGTGTAACCTCTTGAGGTTCAGGTGTACCACCCTTTTGCAACTCTTTAATGATATCTTCAACGCTCATACTCTTTTGAAGATTATAATAACCAGATTTTAATTCATTATAGTTTTTATACTTGACATAAAGTGTAAAGATCAAACCATTTTTAATGACACCAGATTTTTCCAACGTTGAACCAATTTCTTGAGCATTAGATCCATCTGGAATCTGAACAGTCATATATTGTTTAGAACTTGGATCCACTGGTTGCAAGGCTGATTCAGCATAGCGAAGTCCAAAGAAACCACCAGCACCAAGTAGGATCAGCAATACCAATACTGTGACTAAAAATCCTTTCAAGTGGGATTTTTTCTTTTTCTTAGCTGGTTTCGCAGACTCTCTCCGACTTCTTTTAGGAAGTTCATCTGCCTCAGTATTCTCCGGATGAGCATTTCCAGATGTTAATTCTTCTTGGTTAGTTGCAAAACTTACAGTTCCTTTATCTTCAAGTGATTTTTCATGAGTACGGTAGGAAACTGAAACCTTAGTTGGTATCGAATTAATTTCATCGTTATCTGAGATTAATTGAGGTGACTCAACGGATACTTCTTTCGCAGCTTCTTCTGCAACTTCCTCTTTAAGGTCTGGGCGAGGAGGAACCACAGGTGCATTCTCAATCAATTGTTCAACATTTGAAACAGAATTAGCAATCAGTTCTTCTTCAGGAGTTATTACTCGTTCTTCCGTTTCTGCATCAGAAGAGTTCATCAAATTTGATAAGAGGTCATTTGTTTGTTCTGTTAAATTTTCCTCTTTCTTTAATCGTTCTAAGTCTCGCAAGATCTGCTCTTTAAAACTCAACTTTTCTTCATTTGAATTTTCGCTCAAAGGTATTTACCTCCTTGTTAATAATCCTTAATATTATATCTTAAAAACCAGAGAAAAGCAACCTTAGAAGCCTTTCTACTCACTAATTCTTGTTTTCCCAGACCATATCATACCATTCTTCTCCCGCAAATTGGGACTTAGACTTTCCTTCATTGACAAAACCATGCTTCTCATAGTATTCAATAAGGTAGTCATGACAGGTTAGATTGATCCCCTCTCGTTCATGCTTAAAAGCCACTTCTTTCAATGCGGTCAGGAGTTTTTTCCCTAGTCCTAGAGATTGAGCTTTTTTGGCTATAGAAAGACAAGTCACAGATATATATCCGCCTTTTTGATGACTATGGTCTTTTATTTCTTCAGTGAAAGACTGGTCTTTTAAATAACGATGAGGGATTACCGGACCTTCGATATAACCGAGTATCTCCCCCTCTTTTTCAGCCACTAGAAAGCTCGTTTTTATTTCCTTTAAGTGTGCTTCAAAGACAGATCGAGGTATGGCTTCCTCAATTGAAAAATTTTCTAATTCAATCTCTAAAATATGGTCTAAATCACTCAGTCTAGCTTGTCGAATAATCATAGTTCCTCCTGATAAAAGGGATTCTTCCACCACATGAGAAAATCAACTTCATTGCCGACTCCCAGGTCTACTATTCCTTGCTCCATAAATTCATTCATCTCAAAATAAGACAGCAATTCATCTTTACAGACCAGATAAATAGCTGGACTATTTTGTTGAAGAGCAACTTGTTTCATGGCTGCAAGCAACAAGGTTCCAAATCCTTGCCCCTGATAATTCGGATGAACAGATAAAGCATCAATCACAAGATTTCCATTACTAATAGCTTCTCCATCTGCCATCTCTACTATCCATCTACTTACTGAGGATGTAGCAAAATCTGTCGCTGAAATATAAGCAATCACCTGATCATCCAAACTAGCTAAGAGAAACGTATCCGCAAAATTACGGATACGTTCTTCTATTATTTCTCTATTAAATGTTTCTTGGAAGTTTTGAGTACTCTCCTGTATCAAGCAAACCTGCTCGATATCAGATTGCTGAACTTCCCTTATTTTAATTGGAAATTCCATGGTGTTCCTTACTGAACATTACTTGTCAAATTAGACAAGAGACGTTCGAATGAGTATTCATATGATTGAATGTCACCTGCTCCCATAAAGACGTATACAGCATTGTCATGGTCTAAGAGTGGAGACACATTTTCAACAGTGATAACTTGATGTTTTTTATCAATCTTAGCTGCTAAATCTTCAACTTTAACATCACCATGGTCAACTTCACGAGCTGATCCATAGATTTGTGCTAAGTAAACTGCATCAGCCTGATTCAAAGCTTGTGCAAAATCATCCAACAAAGCAATTGTACGAGTAAAAGTATGAGGTTGGAAAATAGCAACGATTTCCTTGCTTGGGTATTTTTGACGTGCAGCATCTAGGGTTGCGATAATTTCAGTTGGGTGATGCGCAAAATCATCGATGATGACTGTATCGTTAACAATCTTCTCTGTAAAGCGACGCTTAACGCCTCCAAAAGTATTCAAGTGTTCACGTACTAAATCCAAGTCAAAGCCAGCAGTATAAAGCAAACCAATCACTGCGGTTGCATTCATGATATTGTGGCGTCCGAAAGTTGGAATGTGGAATTGACCCAATTCTTGACCACGGAAGTGAACTGTGAAGGTTGAACCAGTAGTAGAACGAAGCAAGTCACTTGCTACAAAGTCATTGTTTTCTGCTTCAAAACCATAATAGTAAATTGGAGCATCAGATGTAATCTTACGCAACTCAGCATCTTCACCATAGACAAACAAACCTTTACTGATTTGTTTCGCATAATCATTGAAGGCGTTGAAGACATCCTCTAAGCTTGTGAAATAGTCAGGATGGTCAAAGTCGATATTAGTAATAATAGAGTACTCTGGGTGATATGGCATGAAATGACGCTCGTACTCGTCTGATTCGAAGACAAAATACTTGGCATTTTCAGAACCACGACCTGTACCATCTCCAATTAGATAGCTTGTATCAGTGATGTGTGACAAAACGTGAGAAAGCATACCTGTTGTTGAAGTCTTACCGTGTGCTCCGGCAACACCCATGCTGATAAAGTCACGCATAAAGCTACCAAGAAATTCATGATAACGTTTATAGCTTAGTCCATTCTTGTCTGCATAAGCAATTTCAACATTGTTATCTGGACGAAAGGCATTCCCAGCGATAATTTCTATATCCCCTTGAAGATTGTTCTCATCAAAAGGCAAAATTTTGATTCCTGCTTGCTCTAAGCCACGTTGTGTAAAGTAGTATTTCTCTACATCAGATCCTTGGACCTTATGCCCCATTTGGTGCAACATCAAGGCCAGGGCACTCATCCCTGATCCTTTAATTCCGATAAAATGATAGGTTTTTGCCATCTTTTTCCCCTTTACTCTGTCATATTTGTCAAGTTCAACTCTTGAGCAATTTTACGCACTTTTTCTGATTGATTTTCTTTTTTGTTATAAATCTGGCTTTTCTTTAAAAAATCATAATTATTTCTCTTTGGTCCAAGATACTCTTCTTTGCTTGTCTCCTGGATCTGTGGAGCTATTTCAGCCAAAATATAATGGCTCTGAGTTAATTTGTCACTATATTTGGCAAGCTCACCAGGATTTTCCTTTTGGAAAGGAGCTGTTGGCTGATTTGCCTGTCTTACTACATTATTTGAAGATTTATGGCGTTTTGTAAAACTAACATCTTGTGTCAAATACTTTGCTGAACGTTTTCGTTTCAAATCAGCTCTAGCTTCCTCACGAGCAAGTTCAGCGTAGGATTTTTCCTTATTTTCAGTCAGTTTCTCTGGCGCCTTAGTCGATGACTTTTTTTCAGTAGTAATTGGCGACCATTCCAAGTAGTTTTTATCTTGGTAGTCTCCCTTAATATTACTAATGAGATCCGACTCATCATATAAATTCATAAATGGCATCTCTGTCAGCATAATTTCATCATCTGACACTATTGGAAATCGTTCTAGCTTCATTTTTATTTCCTTTCAATACTCCATTATAGCGTAAAGTCTTGATTTTTCAAGTCTTGGCTTCAGAAATTCCTAATATTTCTTGAATTTCAGTAAGTGTGAGACTTCCACGAGACTCTGTTCCATCCAATACTTCTGATACCAGATTTCTTTTCTGTTCCTGCAACTCTTGAATCTTCTCCTCGATTGTGCCTCTGGTTACCAGACGATAAACCTCAACAGCTTGGTCTTGTCCCATACGGTGGGCCCGGCCAATAGCCTGCGATTCAACTGCCGGATTCCACCATAAATCTACCAGAATAACTGTATCCGCACCAGTAAGATTGAGACCAACTCCACCAGCTTTTAGAGAAATCAAAAACACATCGCGCTCACCTTGGTTAAAAGCCTTGGTCATTTCTTGACGCTCCTGTGATGGTGTAGAGCCAGTAATCTTAAAGGAAGTTAAGCCAAGCTGAGGCAACTCCTTTTCGATCCGATCAAGCATTCCCCTAAATTGAGAGAAGATGAGTACACGATGATTTCCCTCAGCAATTTGACTTAGCAGATCTCGTAAACTATCAAGCTTCCCGCTATCTCCCTTATAATCCTCCATAAATAGAGCTGGAGTATCACAAATCTGTCGAAGACGCATGAGTCCTGTTAAAATTTCAACTCGATTTCGTTGAAATTCTGCATCGGTCACTTGTCCCAAACGCTCTTGCATCTGTTGAAGTTGAGCTAGATAGATAGCCTTTTGCTGGTCCTCCAGTTCATTTTTATAAACGACTTCTATCAGATCAGGTAACTCTGTAAGAACATCCTCTTTTTTTCGACGCATGACAAATGGTTTGATAAACTGTGCCACTCTCTCAGCAGGCAATTTCATAAAGTCTTTTTTTGCTGGCAAAAGTCCTGGCAAGACAATCTGAAAGATAGACCATAATTCCCCTAGATTATTTTCAATTGGTGTTCCGGAAAGAGCAAAGACTGATGGAACCACAAACTTTCTCAAAATCTTAGCAATTTTGGTTTGGGCATTTTTCATCACTTGGGCTTCATCTAGAAATAGAAAATCAAAAGATAAATTTCGATAGATTTCACTATCCTGACGGAAAGTGGCATAACTGGTCACATAGACCTGATGTTTTTCTGCTAATATAGTCTCGCGATAAGGCTTCAATCCATGCACAACAACTACATCCAAATTTGGTGCAAATTTTTGAAACTCATCGGCCCAATTATAGATGAGACCCGATGGAGCAAGAATCAAGACACGGCTGTTCTCCTGAAGCTGGCTACTCAGAAAGGCAATAGCTTGCAAGGTCTTACCAAGTCCCATATCATCCGCTAAAATCCCACCAAATCCATAATGGTGAAGCATTTGAAGCCATTGAATCCCCTTTTTCTGATAATCTCTGAGATCAGCTTTGATATTCAGAGCTGTCATCGGAAAATCCTCTGGATGCGTCAAATCGTGGGCCAAATGACGAAATTCTTCGGTAAATGTTACTTGGTCTTGATCCTTAAAAAGATGAGAAAGGGTATAAGCCAAAGATTTCCGTGCATGGAAAGAATCACTCTCTATCTCTTCCATTCCCAAATCATCCAAATTCTGACGGATACGTTTGGTCTCTTCGTCGAAATAATAAACCTGGTTAGTGGAAGAAATATAATAATCTTGCTTTTCAACCAGAGTCTTCATTGCTCGATTGATTTCTTCTTGATCTATATCTTGAAAATCAAATTGAATTTCTAAAAGACTCCCCTTGGATGAGATATGAATTTGAGGTTTCTGAACCTGATAAAGATTTTGCAAGCTCTCAGAAATCTTTAATTCTCCTAGTGCTTCAAAGGCTGGTAATACTTCCTGAAAGAACGTATGGACTGCTTCGGCTTTCAAACTCTGACGCCATGAACGAAAATCTGCTTCAAATCCAGCAGATAAGGCCAACTGAAAAATCTGTTTTTCCAATTGAATGTCACTAGCAAAAGGGAGCTTCTCTAGTTCATTACGATTGGTTACTAGGCAAGTTTCATATTGAAATTGCATATCTAATCGAATAGAACCATCCTCTTCACGATCCATGTAAAAAGACGGACGGAAGGATTGGATATGAAGCGACTCAGGAGCCTCTACTTTTCCGAGCTCTTTAAACTGGGACAAGGTCGAAGCTAAGAGATCTCGATCGCTAGTATCAAACTGTAAAATCTTCCTACCACTATGATCTAAAGGAACTTTTCTAAGCGCATCTAATAAACTAGCCTGTTTTTTCGTCAATAGGTAAAAATTGCCTTTAGAGAATAAAACTTGTCCCCCATAAAAGACATTGACCCCTGTCCGTTCGAGGATTTCCATCTCATAATAGTTGGATTTTTCTTCAATCTCAAAAGAAAACAAACCTGCTTGGCCATCAAAATCTTGGAAAAGAAGATGGTGATAAGTTGCAAGCTGGTGATCAAATTGGAATACATCTAAGCCCATCAGAAGACTGACACCTTGCTCAAAAAAAGTCTTAGGGAAATAAAGATGTCGCCCTTGATTTTGGAAAAAAATAGAATTGTCCGTTTTCTCCTCAACCAGTCCTAGCAAGAAACTCAAAACTTCTTGGCTGGCTTTATCAAAATACTCAAGTCTTAATGAGGTCTCGTAATGTTTTCCAATCATGTAGGGTTTGGTAGCTTCTATGACTTTTAAGAAAAGAGGGATATCCCTAATCACATAAAACTTTTCTTGCTGAGAAAGGCCAATTCTTAAAGTCCAAACAATGCGATTGGTACCTGCTTCTACCTGTCCTTGAGCAGAAAGCTGATAGATATTGGCTTGGCGTGGAACTTGGATAGACTCCAAGAATTTTCCTCCGAAAGTCACTTGTGTCTCAACAGTCTCCTTCTCTTCCTGATTAGCCTCCAGATTGAGCAAGATTTCCTGTCCTAGCTGATCATTTTTAAGGTAATATTCCAGTGCTGCCAAATGAACACAGTAGCCTCTTTTTTTGAAAAAAGCACAGGTACAAAAAATCAAATCATCATCCAAACTATAGCGAATTTCTTCATCCGCTACATGCGCATAGATGCGATGGTCTTGTTCTTTGATGATTTCAATCTGACCAGTTTCGTAGAGTTCTACTCCCTCCATTCGAAGCTTTCCTGGAATCAATTTAGCCATAGTGTCCCCTTTACTTTATCTCTTAATTATACCATATTTCTGCCTATGAAAATAGCCTTCTAGGAAGACTTTTCTCCTAAAAGGCTAGTTTTTAATGATTTGAAAAAGTGGCAATGATTCGTTGGCAAACTTCTTCCAACACAGATGTCGGCATGGCTACATTCAAGCGAGCGTGAAGGGCTCCTTCCTCACCAAAGTCCAAGCCCCTATTCAGGATAACCTTGGCTTCGTCTCTCAAGAGTTTTCTTAGTTCTTCATCGCTAATATCATAGGCTGAAAAATCAAGCCAAATAAGATAGGTCCCTTGAGGTTTCATGACCTTGATTTTAGTTTCTTTACCAAACAAATCGACTACATAATTAATGTGCTTCTCGATTAGTTCTTTGAGTTCTGTCAACCAATCTTCACCATAGCGATAGGCAGCTTCTGTTGCTAAGTATCCTAATCCTGAAATTTCATGTTGATTATTCGCAAGCTGGCGTTTTTGGAAAGCAAGTCTCAACTTAGGATTTTCGATAATAGCGTAGGAATTCTTGGTTCCTGCAATATTGAAAGTTTTGGTAGCACTACTTAAAATCAGTGAAAATTCTTTGAAGTCTTTATTTACCGTGTTGAATGACTGGTGTTTATGTCCAAACAAGGCCAAGTCTTGGTGAATCTCATCTGAAACTAGCAAGACTCCATGTTTTTGACACAGTTGTCCAATCTTCTCTAAGACTTCCTTCTCCCAAACACGTCCACCAGGATTATGAGGATTGCAGAGAACATAGAGTTTCACTTCCTCTTCGACAAAATCTTTCTCCAATTGATCAAAGTCAATTTCAAAAAGTCCGTCTTTTTCTACTAGAGAGTTGGTGATTAGTCTACGATTATTGAGCTTAATACTGCGAGCAAAAGGAGGATAAACCGGTGTGTTAATGAGGACTGCTTCACCTTCCTTGGTGAAAGCTTGAATGGCTGTTGAAATGGCAGGTACTACTCCTTCGATAAAGACTAGAGCATCCTTATCAAAGCGATATCCATGATGTTTTTCCTCCCAGTTTTGAACAGCTTCAATCAACCCATCACTAGCATAGGTATAGCCATAGACTAATTGCTCAGCGTAGTCATGAACAGTCTGACGAATCTCAGGTAACACTTCAAAGTCCATATCAGCAATCCAGGCTGGCAATACTTCTCGGTCATTCTCTGCTTCTTTCCATTTGTAGGTATGATGTCCAAAACGATTGGGCAAGGTCGTAAAATCATATTTTCCCATAGTTTTATCATCCTTCCAAGGCTTGACGCAAGTCTTCAATCAAATCTCTAACATCCTCAATACCAATAGACAAGCGCAAGAGATCGTCTGTTAGACCATAAGAATGACGAACCTTTGCAGGAATGTCAGCATGGGTTTGAGTAGTTGGGTATGTAATCAGACTTTCAACCCCACCTAAACTTTCAGCAAAAGAGAATACTTTCAAGGTATTTAAGATATGAGGAATACGCTTCTCATCTGCTACTTTAAATGAAATCATCCCCCCACGTCCTGTATACAAGACTTCTTTGACAGCAGGCGATTGTTCTAGAAAGGCTACGATTTCTTGAGCATTGGCTGTTGAGCGCTCCATACGAAGTGACAAAGTTTTAAGCCCACGAATCAATTGATAACTATCAAATGGTGATAAAACAGCCCCTGTCGTGTTGAGATTGTAAAAGAGTTTTTCGTATAAATCAGCACTATCTGTCACAACTACACCAGCTAGAACATCATTATGTCCTGCAAGGTATTTTGTCGCTGAATGAAGGACTATATCTGCCCCGTATTCAATTGGACGTTGATAGATTGGACTGTAGAAGGTATTGTCCACGACAACTTTAGCACCCTTAGCATGAGCTAATGTTGACAATTTTTCAATATCAAATTCCAACATCAAAGGGTTGGTTGGTGTTTCAATATAGAGTACATCCACATCCTTTTCTAGCTCAGCAATCAACTCTTCTTCTGTGTTTGCATAGGTAAAATGGAAGCGACCTTCCTGTTCCACTTGATTGAACCAGCGGAAAGAACCACCGTAAAGGTCACGGACAGCCAAAACCTTACTTCCTACTGGAAAGACACTAAAGGCCAACACAATCGCAGACATACCTGAACTAGTCGCTAAAGCATACTTGGCTGATTCAATAGCTGCCAAGACTTCCTCTGCCTTGCTACGAGTTGGATTTTTTGTGCGGGTATAGTCAAATCCCGTTGATTGACCAAATTCTGGGTGCTGATAAGTCGTTGAAAAGTGAATTGGTGTTACCAAAGCACCTGTTGCTTCATCAGACTTGATCCCTGCTTGGGCTAAAATTGTGTTGATATGAAATGATTTGCTCATACTTTACCTCCAAATCTATAGTAACTATTGTACCACTTATTTTGGATCCTTCGTTTTCTTGTTTTCAAGAGCTAGTTATAGTTTCAAACTATACAAAAACGATAGCTTCCTGAGAAACTATCGTTTTTCCTGTTGAATAGACTGATTATTTAACGTGTTTTGCTAATTCTTCTTGGGCTTTTTTATTAGATTCTTCTTTTTCTTTCAGCCATTTTTGTCTAGCTTCTTCATACTCAGCTGTTGTGACAATCTTATCTTGTAACTTAACGTATTTGTAGGACTCAACACCCTTGTTACCCGCTTGAGAGAAGGCAGCAGAGAATGGAACTGTTTTTCTGATTCCTGGTGTTCCACCAAGAGATACGCTTGGAAGCGTGAGAGAGCTATCCACCAACCAAGCTTGTGCTTCAGCGTATTTGTCATAACGTTTTGTCAAATCTTGTTCAGCATTGGCTTCTTCTAGCATCTTAGTGTAGGTATCTAAGCCAACCGCAGTTGCTTTAGCATTACTTTCACCAGGTTCTAAGCCAAGGTTTTGCAATGAACCACCACTTGTTAAGCTAAGTGTATCAAGATAAGTTGATGGATCCTGGTAGTCAGGGCTCCAACCACCATTGTAGAGGTCATAATCTTTTTGGGCAGCTGTGTTAGCAAGATAACCAATGCTATCCATTTCTTCTGTAGTAAGCATTTGAATATCGATGACGACATTATCTGCACCCAAGACGGACTCGATAGATTGTTTGAAGGAACTTGCCTCTTGGACACCCTTCTTATATGATTGGTCTACTGGCAAGTCTAGGTGAATAGGGAATTGTACGCCTTTAGCTTCCAATTCTTTCTTGGCTTGTGCAAAAGCTTCTTTGGCCTTATCAGCATTATAATAGGCATCTTGTGCATCCGCAAAGTTCACATTTTGCCATACTTGGCCGTAGTTAACCATCTTAGAAGCGACGACATCCCCAAAATCTTTACCATCAAGAGTTACAAATGAAGGTGGAACGAGCAAGTTTCTGATAATCTTTGTTGCTCCCTCTTCCCCTTGTGACTGAGCTCCATAAGCTGTACGGTCATAGGCAAAGTTAATGGCTTGACGGAATGATTTGTTTAAAACTGCTTCTTGTTGAGCTGTCTTTTCAGCGTCTGTCGTTTTTGATGTGTGGTTATAAGATTTTCTATCTAAGTTAAAGTTAAAGTAGAAAGAAGTCGCAGTTTGCATACTGTAGATAATATTATCCTTGTATTTCTCTTGCACACCTGCAAAACTTGAACTATTTGGATAGAGACGGGCAAAACTATAGACACCTTCACTAAAGTTACGAACAAGCGCATCTTGGTCGCTTCCATCATAGTATGTCAACTTGACATCATCTACAAATACATTTTTTGCATCCCAATAGTTTGGATTTTTCTTGTATTCAAGTACAGATTTAGATGTGAATGATTTTAGGATGAATGGACCATTATACAAGATATTTGCTGGATCCACCTTACCAAAATCATCCCCTTTTGAGTTCAAAAAGTCCGCATTTACTGGGAACAGAATAGTTGCAGTTGTTTTTGAATTCCAATAAGGTTCTGGTTGAGTCAAAGTATATTGAACAGTCTGGTCGTCAATAGCTTTTACTCCAACTGTTGAAAAGTCTTTAGTTTTTCCGCTAACATAGTCTGCCAAACCAGCAACAGAATCTTGCACTAAATACAAGGCTTCTGAATTTTTATCTGCAGCATATTTCAAACCTGTCACAAAATCTTGTGCTGTTACAGGCGCATACTCTTCACCATCTGCTGTGTACCATTTGGCGTCCTTACGAAGTTTGTATGTATAAGTCAAACCATCTTGGGAAACAGACCAATCTTCTGCCAATGAAGGAATGTAGTTCCCATATTGGTCATTTTCCATCAAGCCATCTACCAAGTTTGTGACAACATCACCTGTTGTTGCACGGTTTTCTACTAGATAGTTAAGACTAGAAGGATCGTTACTGTATACATAATTGTAAGTCTTTGTAGAACTAGCTGAACTACCACAAGCAGTCAATAGTAAACCAGCACTTAAGACGACGCCTGCCAACGTCAGATATTTTGCCTTAGACTTTTTCATCTCCAGAACCTCCAAATTTAAATATTTGTATCATTATACAGTTAAAGTTTTTTTTAGTCAAGCATTTATGTGTTAAAAATTTACATTTTTCTACATTTTTTATATTTTTTTATATTTTTTAAAGAAAAAAAGAACAATCTAAACTTTTTTTCTTTAAAAGTTCAAACTGTTCGTTTTATTTATAAAGCATTATGATAATTTTAATCGTGCTCTCAACTGGTCAGCTTTTGCCTTTCCAATAACCTTATCCAAGAGTCGAGTATAAAGACTCATGATTCCGTAGAGGCCACCGCCGATTACAGCAATAAAGGCGACATAGATAAAACTCCAGAAACGTCCAGTTGGATGGAAAACAAATCCAAGAATCCACTGCAAGAATCCAACTAGGATGAACATCACTAAAGTCAAAATTGTGACTAAAATTGTTCTCTTCAAGATAATCTTATGGCGAGCACCAGTAATCTGACAGATTTCACGGTACATTAAAACAATTGGGATAATGAGACCGATGGTCGTTGAAATTAATGGTCCATAACTGTGGAAAATCGCTATTGATGGTAGTTGTAAAACGATCTTAGCAAGTGAACCATAGACAAAATATAAAACTGCCTTACGGTTACGGAACATAGCCTGAAGCATTGGAGACAAGACCATGTACAAACCTAGAATTGTTGACTGCAAGACTGCAAAGACAAACAAGCCCAAAGCCAAACTATCAGGTTTACCGTAAAAGACTGTATAGAGGGGTTCCCCTACCATGACTACTCCAACCGTTGCAGGTAGTAGGAATAAGAAGAGCATAGTAATACTATCTTGCACCAACCGAGAAGCTGCTGGTAAATCACCCTTGACATAGTTCTCGGTCAAGAGGGGCAAACCAACGCTACCGATTGATACTCCTACGGAAATCAAAATCATGGTGATTTTATTAGGATTGGCAGAGAAATAAGAAAACATGACAACCAAATCTTCATTACTGTAGTTGGTAAACCACTTCATGCTATTAATGAAGGTCATTTGGTCCAAGATTTGGAAAAGTTGAATAGCTGAACCTGTTATAATAAAAGGAATAGCTTCCTTAATCGTATCAACCAGTAGACTCTTACTATCAATCTTATCTCGAGTTTCAAATACTTTTTGAAGCAAACCTTCCTTGTAAAGGAAATAAAGTAAGACAGCGAAGCTAGCTACCATTCCCACAAAAGCCGCAAAGGTAGATTGGGTAACCGCCGATAGATAATCTCTTGAACCAAGTTTCATGATGATAAAGGTTGCCAAGAGCATCCAAATAACACGGATAACCTGCTCAGCGATTTGGCTCATAGCATAAGGCTTGAGATTATTCATTCCTTGGAAAAATCCACGGATAACACTCATAGACGGGAAAATCAAGACAGCCCAAGCTAAACTCTGCATAATGGGAATCAAGTCCTTACCGACACCCGAAAGATCCGCTAACCAAGGCGCAAAGAGATATAAGATCAAAGCAAAGGCAAGTCCCAATACAGTCATAAAGCCTAAGAAGCTTCGAATCAGGGCAAAACTATGCTCTTCCTCATGCATGGTATTGTATTTAGCGACCTGCTTAGCGACCGCCACTGGGATACCTGCTGTCGAAATCAATAAGAACCAGGCGTAGATATTGTAACCCATGGTAAAGAGACCGTTAGCCGTTGCAGCATATGTTCCCATCCAAATATACCAAGGGATGATGTAAATAGCCCCGAGCAGGCGACTGATAAAGTTACTAGCTGTAAGCCAGGCAGTCCCGCGTAACATCTGGGCCTGCTGATGATTATTTTCGTTAGACATAACTTCCTCATTCAATTTTAATAACTAGGAAATGTTCCTTATCTTCCATTATAAACTTTTCCTTGTTACTTGTAAAATTCAGACTTTCAGTTTACAATAGAAAGTATGATAAAGATTGAAACCGTATTAGATATTTTAAAGAAAGACGATCTCTTCCGTGAGATTATCGACCAAGGACATTACCACTATAATTTTAATGATGTAACTTTTGATAGCATCTGCTACGATAGCCGAAAAGCAAAAGATAATAGCCTCTTTTTTGTAAAAGGAGCTGCTTTTAAGAAGGAATTTCTTCTTTCGGCAATCTCACAAGGACTCGGTTGGTATGTAGCCGAGCAGGACTACGAAGTAGGCATTCCTGTCATCGTTGTTAGCGATATTAAGAAGGCCATGAGTTTGATTGCCATGGAATTTTATGGTAACCCGCAGGAAAAACTAAAACTTCTTGCTTTCACTGGTACTAAAGGAAAAACTACGGCAGCTTACTTTGCCTACAATATCTTAAATCAGCAACATCATCCAGCTATGTTATCGACCATGAACACGACCTTGGACGGAAAAACTTTCTTCAAGTCTGCTCTGACAACACCTGAAAGCATCGACCTCTTTGATATGATGGCGCAGGCAGTTGATAATGGAAGAAGCCACCTTATTATGGAAGTTTCTAGTCAAGCCTACTTGGTGAAGCGAGTCTACGGCCTCACTTTTGATGTAGGTGTGTTCCTAAATATCAGTCCTGACCATATTGGTCCTATTGAGCATCCAACCTTTGAAGACTACTTCTACCACAAGCGTCTCTTGATGAAAAATAGCCGAGCAGTTGTCATTAATAGCGATATGGACCACTTCTCTGTTCTAAAAGAACAAGTAGAAAATCAAGAACATGACTTCTACGGTAGCCAATCTGATAACCAAATCGAAAACTCCAAAGCCTTTAGCTTCTCAGCTACTGGTAAATTAGCTGGTGATTATGACATCCAGTTGATTGGACATTTTAACCAAGAAAATGCCGTGGCTGCTGGACTTGCCTGCCTTCGTTTAGGTGCTAGTCTTGAAGACATTAAAAAAGGGATTGCTACAACACGCGTTCCTGGCCGTATGGAAGTTCTCACTCAGAAAAATGGCGCAAAAGTTTTCATCGACTACGCCCATAATGGTGATAGCTTGAAGAAATTGATCTCAGTCGTTGAAACACATCAGACTGGAAAGATTGCTTTAGTACTCGGATCAACAGGAAACAAGGGAGAAAGCCGTCGCAAGGACTTTGGACTTCTCCTCAATCAACATCCTGAAATTCAAGTATTCCTTACGGCTGACGATCCAAACTATGAAGATCCGATGGCCATTGCAGATGAAATTAGTAGCTACATCCATCGTCCTGTTGAAAAAATTGCTGACCGTGAACAAGCCATCAAGACTGCGATGTCAGTTACAAGTCAAGAACTAGATGCGGTCATTATCGCTGGCAAAGGAGCTGACTGCTACCAAATCATTCAAGGTAAGAAAGAAGACTATCCTGGAGATGCTGCTGTTGCAGAACGTTATCTATAGTATATTTAAAGAAGAGGCTGGGACAAAAGTCCTAGCCTCTCAATTGTCTTTGGATTATCGAGCAAGACGCAGTGGTTGAGTGGGCTCTACTACGCTGATTTCATCAGCTTTTACAGCCCTACTCAACTGTGCGGAGGCGGGACGACGAAATCGAATTCTAACGAATTACCGATTTCTGTCCCACTCTCTCTTCTATTTTTTTCTAAAGATGAATCTTTCCTTATCAAATTCTACAGCTAACTCATATTTCCCATCTTCGTTTTGAACGATGTAACCTAACAAGACTAAACTATCAACAAAGATATCACGACGTTTCTGCATAAGTTGATCTTTCTTAAGAAACTTGAGCAAAAATGTTGTCATATACTTGAGGGCATACTCAGGATTGACATCCCCTAAAATTTCATACAGTCTCTGCTGTTCTTCCGTCAGTGGATACTGGAACTTGACCTTGTAGAAGTAATTAGACAAGGTCATCTTTTCCCTTGCAAAATCGGTGTGCTCTTCTAGGATAGCTGCATTTGTTTGATTGCGCAATTCTGTCTTAAAATCTTTCTCCAGGATTTCTTGATAAACAGGACTATCATCCCTCACAAAGACTTCTTGGTCTAGTGCAAGAGATTCTGTAGATTCTAGAAAGGGAAGATTGAGATAATAGCGTTTGTTTTCTCTCAAAATCAAACCCGCTTTAATATATTCCTCCAAATACTTGTCAACTGCGACCTCTGGAAACTGAGCCTTGATTTCGCGTAAGATCACATCATCATTCTGGTCTAGAAAATCAATTAAATCTCTAAAGAATGGTTGACGCGTTATGCGAGAGGGATTAAAAATCTGAATCATGAAGATTCCTTTCTTTACAAACTAAAAGTGGTGATGTCGCTAATTGACTCGGGTTAGTGCCAGGCTGATTCAGAGGTACAGGAAGTCCCAACTCTCGATAATAGTCTCTCCAGAAATCACTGATTTCTTGCTCACCATCCCCAAACTTCATGGGAATGGTCTCAAAAATAGGGAGGATTTCTGCTACAAACTGGGAACAATAGAAACCATCTCCATCTGGATAAAAGGACGCATTGTAGGGAGCCCCTAAAAGACTCTCTGCTCGCTTTTTGACCTCTATACAATCAATCTGCTCATAGCGATAAAGATCATAGACTTTTCCAGCTTCAAAGAAGTCCTCAGGAGCCTGGGTAAGGACGCCACCTTCCACCGTAGCATGATAGACCTGTCCGTCCAAAAAGATAGCCACGTGACTGTAGTTACCTGTAGAAGCCTGTATAGCATGCCCCATTTCTGTATCTTCTCTCACAAAAATCAAATCGCCATTTTCTAACATCTTTCTCTCCTAGAAAAAAAGGAGTCGAAACTCCTTTTTAACAATGGGCTTCCCCATCTATGATTATGCATTAAAGCTTTCAGTCAATTGTGGTACCACTTGTTTCTTACGTGAAACAGCACCTGGAAGGAAAGCGTGGTTGTTTTGAAGTTTGAAGTTGAAAGCAGCTTCTACCTTGTCCATATTAGCACCAAGAACCAAAATTTCTGAGTTTGAGTTGACGATGTCTGTAATCATCAAGACAAAGTCAGAGTAGCCATTAGCTGCATTTGCGGCTTGGATAGCTGCTTCGATTTCAGCTTGGCGTTCCAAGACTTCAGCAATATCAACTGTATTCACTTGAGCCACACGGACATTGTTTCCATTGAGTTCAAATGTCTTGGCATCGATATCAATCAATTCTTCAGCAGATTTACTTGCCAAGTTGGTACCAGCCTTGAGCATGGCAAGACCGTATTCTTCCAAGTTCACACCAGCCAATTCAGCCAATTCAGGAGCAATGACTTTATCTGATGGGTGAGTGGTTGGTGATTTCAAAAGAAGGGTATCTGAAATCAAACCTGATAGCATCAAACCTGCGATTTCTTTTGGAACAGCTACACCATGTTCTTTGAACATGCGGTAAACGATAGATGATGCGGATCCAACTGGTTCCAAACGCATGTAAAGTGGGCTTGCAGTTTCAAAGTTAGCCACACGGTGGTGGTCCACCACACCGTAAACTTCTACTTCAGCGATATCTGAAACAGATTGTTGGAATTCATTGTGGTCTGTTAAGATGACTTGTTCTGCACCTTCTGCTTTAGCAGATGTGATCACGCGCGGTGCGTCTACACCAAAATAGTTCAAGACGAAAGCTGTTTCTTCATTTGGAGTTCCAAGAGCCACCGCTTCTGTGTCCAAACCGTATGCTTCTTTTGCAAGATAAGCAAAAGCTACAGATGAACCAATAGCATCTGAGTCTGGATTTTGGTGACCAAATACTAGAATCTTAGACATGATAATACCTCGTTTCTTTATTCTCTTTATTGTAGCATTTTTTTCAATTTTTGACAAAAATAAGAGGAGCCAAAGGACTCCTCATTACATATCAAAAGCATCGACTAAATTCTTATTTTGACACTCTTTGAGATAATGTTCTTTTTGCATGCGTGTCTTGCGCTTGAAAAGAGCTTCAGCAGACATGGCCTCTTCCTTGCTGTCAAAACCTTCCGCAAAGATGAGTTTTACCGGCAATCGAGCGCGTGTATACTTGGCTCCTTTACCGCTATTATGCACGGCGATTCGTTTCTTCACATCTGTTGTATAGCCTGTATAGTAGGAACCATCACGGCACTCTACCACATACATATAAGCCTTATGATCCATAGTAAATCTCTTGAATTTCTGGTGTATAAGTACCATCACTATTATGAACAATGAGTGGTGGCAAAACCTTAAAGCCACTAGTGGAGCCGTCCTTAATAGCCTCAATCAAAAGCATATTGGCTTCCTTCTCCCGTTTAGGGTAAACAAATTGCAGACGTTTTGGAGCCAAATTATGCTGTTGGAGCGTAGCTAAGATATCTAATAATCGGTCAGGACGATGAACCATCGCCAAACGCCCATTTGATTTGAGAATACTCTGAGCACTACGACAGATTTCCTTAAGATTGGTTGTAATTTCATGCCGAGCTAAAAGGTAATGCTCACTTTCGTTCAGATTAGAATTTGGATCCACTTTAAAATAGGGCGGATTGCATAAAATCAAATCAACCTTGCTCCCCTGAATGTGACTAGGCATATTCTTCAAATCATCACAGATGACCTGCATCTGTCCGTCCAGCCCATTTAAACGTACTGAGCGTTCGGCCATATCAGCAAGACGTTCCTGAATTTCTACAGATAGAATTTTAGCCTTGGTCCGGCTACTGGCAAACAGTCCAACAGCTCCATTGCCCGCACAAAAATCCACAATTAACCCATTTTTAGGAAAACGAGGAAAGCGTGACAAAAGTACACTATCCACTGAATAGCTGAAAACCTCACTATTTTGAATAATCTTGATATCTGTAGAGAAGAGTTGATTAATGCGCTCTCCTGATTTTAATAATTGTTCTTCGTTCATACTTCTATTATAGCAAAATATAATAACATCACAATAATTTGAGGGGATATCAATTACTGTTTTTCTTTAAATGTTCCAAGGCTTCTCGTGTCCAAACAGGCATCATGCGACCAAGCGGCGCGAATCCATGTTTGATGCGATCATTCGAAAAACGTCTCCGTCTAGGAAGTTGATGTTTTTCTTCTTCCAAGGTACGAATGGAAAGACTAGCCTTCCCTGTATATTCGTCAAAATCTACTACTTGTACCTGGACTTCATCACCGATTTTTAAAACCTCGTAAATATTTTCGATAAATCCTGTCCGAATCTCCGAAATATGAATCAGTCCTGTCACTCCTGTTTCTAACTCAACAAAAGCTCCATAGGGCTGAATCCCAGTAATACGGCCATTTAGCTTATCACCGATTTTCATTTTAGTCCTCAATTTCAATAGTTTCAATTACGACATCTTCAACTGGCTTGTCCATTGCACCTGTTTCGACACCTGCAATTGCATCCAGAACTTCATAAGAAGCTTCATCCGCAAGTTGACCGAATACAGTATGACGACGGTCTAGGTGAGGAGTTCCACCTTGTTCTGCATAAATCTCCGCAATTGGTTCTGGCCAACCACCACGAGCAATTTCTTTCTTAGAATATGGCAAGTGTTGATTCTGCACGATAAAGAACTGGCTACCATTTGTATTCGGCCCAGCATTAGCCATAGAAAGGGCTCCACGGACATTGTAAAGTTCTTCTGAAAACTCATCCTCAAATGACTCACCATAGATAGATTCACCACCCATACCAGTACCAGTTGGGTCTCCACCTTGAATCATAAAATCTTTAATAATACGGTGGAAAATCACACCGTCATAGTATCCATCTTTTGACAGAGCAATAAAGTTGGCTACTGTTTTTGGTGCGTGATCAGGGAAAAGTTTGATACGCATATCACCATGATTTGTCTTAATAGTCGCAATTGGACCTTCTACTGTTTCAATGTTAACTTGTGGAAAATGTAATTCTTTTTCTACCATACCAAATCCTTCTAAGGCATCAAAGATGCCATCTTCTTCTAATGTTTTTGTAATATAATCTGCTTTTTCTTTTATTTTGTCATGAGAAACACCCATGGCAATACTAATACCTGCATAATCAAAGAGCTCTAAATCGTTAAGTCCGTCCCCAAAAACCATCACATTTTCAGGTTTAAGACCTAATTGGTCTACCACGTTGGCAACTCCAGCTGCCTTAGAACCAGAAATAGGCACCACATCTGATGAATGTTCATGCCAACGTACCATACGTAAAGTCGATGCTAAACTTTCAGGCAAGATCAAATCATCTCCCTGATTCTCAAAGGTCCACATCTGATAAATATCTTCTTTTTGGTAAAAATCAGGGTCCACCTCTAAATCAGGATAAATCGGGTCAATCGCCTGGCTAATCATCTCTGTTCGCCTTGATAGTTTAGCGGCATGACTTCCCACCAAACCATAATCAATCCCAACTTCTTTGGTCCAAGTAATATACTCTTCAACCTTATCTTTAGCAATTTTGTTACTATAAATGACATTGCCCTTTTTGTCCTCAATATAAGCACCATTCAAGGTTACAAAGAAATCAGGTTTGAGGGCTTTAATCTCTGGGACTACACCAAAAATGCCTCGACCAGTCGCAATTCCTGTCAAGATTCCTTTTTCGCGTAATTGTTTAAAGGCTGTTGGAATAGTGCTTGGAATAAAGCCAGTCTTTGAATTTCGTAAAGTATCATCTATATCAAAAAAGATAATTTTAATCTTCTTAGCCTTGTATCTTAACTTGGCATCCATTACAATACCTCCTTCAATTCACTCTTTCCATTATACCATAAAGTAGAAAAATCCCACATCCCCAAGAAAATCCTTGTCTCTTATCCGAATTCCTTTACTAGATACAACACCAAATCATCATTATTTTGGCTAGTTGCATTCATTTCCAAGGGTTGATTTCGATACCAGACACCTGTCCCATCTGGAATGTAGCCCCGTCTGATATACAATCTCTGGGCAGGGCCATAGCCTAAGTGCAAACCTACACCAAGAGTGACTTTATTCGAAACAAACTTGACTCGTTTTTCTGCTTCTTCCATCAATAGGTTTCCAATTCCTTGATTTTGAAAGGGCTCAAACACATTAAAATCTGATAATTCTGGATAGACTTCTGCAAAAGGACCATGTTTAGCAGAGGGCAAAATGGTAACGTAGCCCGCTACAGCACCATCAATCTCTGCAACTAAGACTTCTCTCTCCCCACTTTCCTGTTCCAGAAAATATCTAGCCAAAATTTCCTCTCTACCAGGCCAACCCTGATTCATAAATCCATGAGATAAGGATTCAATATCAGACTTAATCATATTTCTAATCGTACAATTCATCTTTGACTTACCCACCTTTACTCTTTCTATTACCATTATAGCACGCCAAGGTCAAAAAAAACTATCTCATGAAAAATAGGTCCACCGGACCCCAACTCGCTCTCACATTTCAATGCTCGTGAAAAAAAGACCCGTCGGGATCTTAATTCGCTTTCTTATTTTCAAGCTCATGAAAAAGAGGTCCACCGGACCTCAACTCGCTCTCACATTTCAATGCTCGTGAAAAAAAGACCCACCCGGGTCTGAAAAAGAGGTCCCCCGGACCTCTTTTTTAATCTTCGTTTACGAAAGGCATCAAAGCCATTACGCGAGCGCGTTTGATAGCTGTTGTTACTTTACGTTGGTTTTTAGCTGAAGTTCCAGTTACACGACGTGGAAGGATTTTCCCACGTTCTGAAACGAAACGGCTAAGAAGCTCAGTATCTTTGTAATCAACATATTCAATTTTATTTGCTGCGATGTAATCAACTTTTTTACGGCGTTTGAATCCGCCACGACGTTGTTGAGCCATGTTTTTTCTCCTTTATAGTATTAATTGTCCATTAGAATGGTAAATCATCATCTGAAATATCCAAAGGATTGGTTGATCCAAATGGATTTTCATCACGTGAAAAGTCTGGTACTGAATTTGTAGGTGCTGAATGACTGGCAGTTGGTGCAGAATAAGCTCCACCACTTTGTCCTTCACGAGCACTACGGCTTTCCAACATTTGGAAATTCTCAGCTACGACTTCTGTCACGTAGACACGTTGTCCTTGCTGGTTATCGTAACTACGAGTCTGAATACGACCTGTAATCCCGACAAGAGAGCCTTTTTTAGCCCAGTTAGCAAGATTTTCAGCCTGTTGGCGCCACATAACGACATTGATAAAATCAGCCTCACGTTCGCCATTTTGACTCTTGAATGTACGGTTTACTGCAAGAGTAAAAGTCGCAACTGCTACATTTGATGGGGTATAACGTAACTCAGCGTCACGTGTCATACGCCCTACAAGTACAACATTGTTAATCATAATCTACCTTCTTACGCGTCAAGTTTGACGATCATGTGACGAAGAATGTCAGCGTTGATTTTTGAAAGACGGTCAAACTCTTTAAGAGCTGCGTCATCGTTTGCTTCAACGTTAACGATGTGGTAAAGTCCTTCACGGAAATCTTGGATTTCGTATGCAAGACGACGTTTTTCCCAATCTTTTGATTCAACAACAGTTGCACCGTTGTCAGTCAAGATAGCGTCAAAACGTGCTACCAAAGCGTTTTTCGCTTCTTCTTCAATGTTTGGACGAATGATATAAAGAATTTCGTATTTAGCCATTGATATGTTCCTCCTTTTGGTCTAATGACCCCAAGCCTTTGCAAGGGGTAAGTGAGGTTTGCTCACAATAAACTATTATACTAGAAAAAAGTTTTTTTCGCAAGCTTAAAGTAAGTTATATTTTTCTTTTTAGAGTTTTTTTGCAGAAGTTTTTGTAATTTCATCTACGAGAATATTTTCATCCTCGAATTTATTTTTCAATGATGAAAGATCAATGCTTCCCTCAATTTGAACTTCAATAACAATTTTACCATCTTTACGTGGAATGTTAACGGTATGAGAAATATTAAGATTTTCCTCAACGATTAAAGAAACAATCTTACCTAAAACTCCAACTTCATTTTCTGTGATAAAACGAACACGGATTCCCTCTTCCCCATAACCAGCGATTTCAAGAAAGGCACTGAATACATCACGATCTGTAATGACTCCATACAATTGTCCATTGTCAACAACTGGCAAAATACCAATCTTATTTTTAAGCATGAGATAAGTTGCATCTTCTAAACTTGCATAGCCTGAGACAGTAACAACATCTCGAATCATGACGTCTTTTACTTTGGTCTTATTAAGCAGATAATTCATCTCGAAGATTGAAAGACTAGTCGCTTTTGAAGGACTAGCTTCAGCGATTGTCCCTTCTGTTACCAAGCCTACTAATTTATCATTCTCAATAACAGGGAGACGGTGCAAGCCTTGTTCGCGCATCAAATCTGCTGCGTGTGCAACAGTTGTATCAGGACTGATATAAACGACCTTGCGTGTCATAAAATCTTTAACTGCCATAGGAAATCTCCTTTATGTTTATAGTTTTATTATACACTTTTTACGGAAAGCTATCAAACGCTTTCATTTCTTTTTCAAGATTCAGAAAAATCTGAAGGACTTTACGAAAAAGAGCTCAACTTAGAGCCCTTAATCTTATACTTATGTAGATTGTATGATTGCTTTGCAATCTTTATCCGCCGACTAAAAAGGTCCCCCAGACTAGATGTTAATTGCTGACGCAATTTTTATCCGCCGACTAAAAAGGTCCCCCAGACCTTTTTAGCCACCTAGATATGCTTTTCTGACTTCGTCTGATGCTGCGAGTTCTTTTCCTGTTCCTGATAGGACAATCTTTCCTGTTTCAAGAACATATCCTCGGTCAGCGATAGCTAGTGCTTTATTAGCATTTTGCTCAATCAAGAGAACTGTTGTTCCTTGTTTTTGAATATCTTGGATGATATCAAAAATTTCTTGGATAAAAATCGGAGCAAGACCCATTGATGGTTCATCTAATAAAAGTAGTTTAGGCGTTGACATGAGTGCACGTCCCATGGCAAGCATCTGCTGTTCACCACCAGATAGAGTAGCCGCATCTTGATTTTTACGTTCTTCCAAACGAGGGAAACGAGAGAAGACTTTCTTCAAATTTGCTTGATTCTCTTCACGATTTTTCTTAAGAAAGGCTCCCATCTCCAAGTTTTCCAAAACAGTCAAACCAGGGAAGACATGACGTCCTTCTGGTACTTGAGAAAGTCCTGATGCCACAATCTTTTGCGCAGGCATCTTTTGGATTTCTTGTCCCAAAAATTCAATTCGACCAGAGCTTGGACGAACAAGGCCTGATAGGGTACGAAGGATAGTTGTTTTACCAGCACCGTTAGCACCGATAAGAGAAACAACTTCCCCTTCATTGACTTCAAAGCTCACATCACGTACAGCTTGAATCATGCCGTAGTGTACTGAGAGGTTTTCAACTTTTAACATAGACATTAGGCTTCACCTCCAAGATAAGCTTCGATAACTCGTTTATTGTTCTTGATTTCATCTGGTGTCCCATGAGCAATCAAACGACCGTACTCAAGTACGTAGATACGTTCAGTGACTTCCATGACCAAGTTCATATCATGTTCAATCAGCATGATAGTGATCTTGAATTCATCCTTGATGCGACGAATCAACTCAGTCAATTCTGCAGTTTCTTGTGGGTTCATACCTGCTGCAGGCTCATCCAAGAAGAGGATTTTAGGTTCAGTGGCAAGGGCACGAACAATTTCCAAACGACGTTGTTGGCCATAGGCTAAGTTTTTAGCTAAGGTTTCAGCATCACCATCTAAATCAAAGATTTTTAGTAATTCTAAAGCTTTGGCTTTCAATTCTTGTTCATTCTTATAAAAAGCTGGTAAACGCAAGAAACTTGCAAAAACATGTTGTTTGTGATGGTTACTAAATGCAATAAGAACGTTATCCAAAACTGTCAAGTCTTTAAAGAGACGAATGTTTTGGAAGGTACGCCCTAAACCAAGAGATGCGATTTTATAAGGTTGCTTACCATTTAATAAGTGGCCATCTAAGGTTACTGTTCCTTCGCTTGGTTCATAAACTCCTGTCAGCAAGTTGAAAAGAGTTGTTTTCCCAGCTCCGTTCGGTCCAATCAAGCCAACAAGTTCACCTTCGTTCAATTCTAGAGTTACATCTCCAACAGCAGTCAGACCACCAAAATGCTTGGTTAACTGTTTTACTTCAAGTAATGCCATTAGTTTTGTCCCTCCTTCTTACCTTTTTTAAAGAGTCTTGATAGGCTCAATTCCCAGGTTCCAAGAAGACCACCTGGTCTGAAAATCATAACGAGTACCAAGGCCAAAGCATAGATAATCATACGAACGCTAGCCACATCTTGAAGGAACATATTCAAAATACCAAGAACAATCGCAGCGACAATTGCTCCTGTAATTGATCCCAAGCCACCAAATACAACGATAATTAAAACGTTGATAGAGTTGATAAAGCTATAATCTTTTGGCACAACAGAACCGATAAATCCTGCTTGAAGGGAACCTGCAATACTTGCAGTCATAGCTCCAAAGACAAATGCGATAATTTTGATTTTTGTTGTATTGACCCCGACAGATTCAGCTGCAATTTCATCTTCACGAACAGACAAGGTTAAACGACCGATTGGACTACGAAGGAAATTCAGCGTTGCAATTGTCGTAATCACGGCAAAAATGTATACCATTTGCCAATTAGTAAAGTTTGGAATACCAAGGATACCAGCAGCTCCGTTTGTTAAATCACCACCATTGACGATTAGGATACGGATAATTTCAGCAACCCCAAGTGTCGCAACTGCAAGGTAGTCCCCCTTCAAACGAAGGGTAGGAATTCCAACGACCAAGGCAACCAAACCAGCAATGATAGCACCAAGCAACATAGCTCCAAAAAAGGCACCATAAGTTGGAGATTTAGAACCAATAATGGCTGCTGCATAGGCACCGATAGCCATGAACCCAGCATGTCCAAGAGAAAATTGACCAGAAAAACCAACGATAAGGTTAAGTCCTACTGCAAGAATAATATTGATACCGATTTGTTCTAAAATCTGAATATGGAAAAGGTTTAAAATACCAAACGAAACTAATAAGCTAATCACACCATATCCAAGCAACAAAAGGAGCAACCAGAGAATATTAACTTTTAAATTTTCTTTCATTGTTTACACCTTCTCTTTCACATTCTTACCAAGGATACCAGCTGGACGAACAATCAAGATCAATAGCAAGATTCCGTACACGATAGCATCACGGAAATCTGACATTCCGAAGGCTGTTGCAAAAGTTTCCAATAGTCCGATTACAAAACCTCCAAGAGCTGCACCAGGAATAATACCGATTCCACCTAAAACGGCAGCCACGAATGATTTAATACCCGGAGTCATTCCCATCAATGGTTCAAGAGAGTTGTAGTAAAGGGCAATCAAGACACCTGCTGCACCAGCCAGAGCTGAACCTAAGGCAAAGGTGAAACTGATTGTACGGTTTACGTTGATCCCCATTAACTGAGCTGCATCACTATCTACAGATACGGCACGCATGGCTTTCCCCATTTTTGTTTTTTGCACGATGAGTTGCAAAAGAATCATCAAAACAATCGAAACCGTCAAAATCAACAATTGAATATTTGTTAGACTGATTGGACCCAAGTCATAACGAACTGTTTGGATTGCTTGAGGGAAGGCACGTGTATTGGCACCTACTAGATAGACCATTCCATACTCAAGTAAGAAGGATACCCCGATAGCAGTAATCAATACAGAGATACGAGTTGAATGTCGGAGTGGACGGTAGGCTAGAAACTCGATGATTACGCCGAGAATAGCTGAACCAATCATGGACAAAATTAAGGCTAAAAAGAAATTTAAATGGAGGGCATTAATCAAGAAATAACCCATGAAAGCACCCATCATATAGATATCACCGTGGGCAAAGTTAATCAGCTTGATAATTCCATAAACCATAGTATAACCCAGGGCTAGCAAGGCATAGACACTACCCAAGATTAAACCATTGACAAGTTGTTGAAGCATATGGTTCACTCTTTCTAAGTTTTATTTTTAGGATTTTATAAAAAAATAATCCCTTTATAAATACCGAAACAGGGAGTGAGTAAAAGCTCATTCCCCATTTACGATATCTATAAGATTAAGGTTTTACGACTTCTGCCGCTTCTACTTTACCATTATTCATGGTCATCATGAAGGCTGTTTTCACAGTGTTGTGATCTGCATCAAAGCTTGTTTGACCTGTAACACCTTCGAAGTTTTGTGTTTTAGCAAGATTGTTCTTGATATCAACTGAAGTTTTTGCACCTTTTGCTGCATTAGCTACAAGGTAAACTGAGTCATAAGCAAGAGCTGCAAATGTTGAAGGATCTTCATTATATTTTGCACGATAAGCTTCAAGGAAGGCTTTTGCTTTATCTGAAACATCAACAGTCGTTGAGAATCCTGAGATGAAGTAGATATTTGATGCACGTTCAGCAGTTGCTTGTTGAACAAATTCTGCACCGTTAAATCCGTCACCACCGATGATTGGTTTATCAATTCCCATACCACGAGCTTGGTTTACAATCTTACCAGCTTCTGTATAGTAACCTGGCAATACGATTGCATCAAAGTCTTTATCTTTGATTTTTGTCAAAGCTGCTTGGAAGTCTGTATCACCTGATACAAATGTTTCGTCTGCTACGATTTCACCTTTGAATGAATCACGGAAAGATTTTGCAATACCTTTAGCGTAGTCACTTGAGTTATCTGTATACAAGACCACTTTCTTAGCGTTCAATTTGTTTGAAACGTAGTTTGAGATGATTTTTCCTTGGAAACTATCTTGGAATGTTCCGATGAAGAGGAAATCTTGACCTTTTGTCAAACCATCTTGAGTAGCACTTGGAGAAATCAATGGAACTCCAGCTTGTGTAGCATTTGCTACTGCCGCTGCAGTTGCACCTGATGTCGCAGGTCCTACGATAGCTGCTACCTTAGATTGAGTCACAAGGTTTGTTGAAACAGAAGCAGCTTCAGCAGTTTCAGATTTGTTATCTTTGTCGACTACTTCGATTTGTTTTCCATCGATACCACCTGCTGCGTTGATTTCATCAACTGCAAGTTGAGCACCCTTTTGCTCAGAAGTACCGTAAGATGCTACAGCACCAGTTTCTTCGAAGTTGAAACCAATTTTTACAACTTTTTCATCAATTGGGTTACCAGTTGTGTTTGAAGCTCCTGACTTCACTTCCCCACAAGCTGCTAAAAGAGCTGTACTTGCAAGAGCTACAAGTGACAATGCAAATTTTTTCTTCATGTTTATCTCCTTTTAATGTTCAATTTAAATTACATGTTAAGAATATACCGAATTATCAGAAAATTGTCAACAAGTTTCTCTCAGTTTTTTAAATGATAACGTTTTCGCTAGTTTTATATAGGTTCCCAACGAAAGGAGTTTCCAATTCTTGAATATGACAAACTCTCACTTTCTTGATAAATTTCTCTTTTCCTAAACGATTTACCAGCTCTTCTACTTCCTCTGTTGGGACATAAAGTTGTAGGTAACGATGTTTTTTTGAGTGGTAACAAATATCACCATAATTTGCGAGTTTTTTAACATCGCGATTATAGTATAAATAGATAATCAGACCAGACCGATTCTCTTTTTGAAACATAATTCAACTTCCTTCTTACAATCTTCCTTCTATTATATCAAAAAAAACAAGCTCAGTCGAGCTTGCTTTAGTAGTTTAATTCAAAGAATTATTGGCCATAATTTCATCAATAAAACCGTAGTCAAGAGTTTCTTGAGCGCTCATCCAGTAATCACGTTCAGCATCTTTATGAATTTGCTCAATAGATTTGCCAGAGTTATCTGCTAGGATTTGCTCCAAAGTCTTACGAGTTTTAAGTAAGTGTTCAGCAGCGATGGCCATATCAGTCTGCTGAGTACCACCACCTGTACCACCCATTGGTTGGTGAATCATGTATTCTGCATTTGGAAGCATGAAACGTTTACCCTTTGCTCCACTTGAAGCGATAATTGTTCCCATTGAGGCTGCCATTCCCATAACGATAGTTTGGACATCTGCCTTGATAAAGTTCATAGTATCAACGATTGCCAAACCAGCTGATACAGAACCTCCAGGAGTGTTTACATAAAGGTAAATATCTTTTGTACTATCTTGAGCATCCAAGAAAAGCAATTGGGCGATAACTGAGTTTGCCATATTGTCTTCGACTGGTCCAGTCAACATGATAATGCGGTCCTTAAGAAGACGTGAGTAAATGTCATACGAGCGTTCTCCACGACTTGTTTGTTCAATAACTACAGGAATCATTCATTTCTCCTTTTGATTTCTAATTTCTTTGTTAATAGGATTATTATATATTTTTGGTCAAAAAAGGTCAAATTTTTGCTCTATCCTACTAACAGATACAAAAATTCAACCTCCTTTCAAAGCTAAGACTAGGCTTTAGTCTCAATATCACTTTAGAATCTTATTTTGTTCCGAACAAGCGGTCTCCAGCGTCTCCAAGACCTGGAACGATGTAACCATGTTCGTTCAAGCGTTCATCCAAAGCTGCTGTAAAGATTTCTACATCAGGGTGTGCTGCTTGAAGTGCCTTCACACCTTCTGGAGCTGATACAAGGCAGACAAACTTGATGTTTGAAGCACCACGTTTTTTGAGGGAGTCAACAGCCAAAATCGCTGATCCACCTGTTGCAAGCATAGGATCAACTACAAAAATTTGACGTTGGTCAATATCTTCAGGTAATTTTACCAAGTATTCTACTGGTTGAAGGGTCTCTTCATCACGGTACATACCAATGTGACCAACTTTAGCTGCTGGAACCAAACTCAATAGTCCATCAACCATACCAATACCAGCACGCAAGATTGGGACAATCGCCAATTTTTTACCAGCCAATTGTTTTTGAACAGTTTTTGTGATTGGTGTTTCGATTTCTACGTCTTCAAGTGGAAGATCACGAAGTACTTCATATCCCATCAACATTGCAATTTCATCAACTAGCTCACGAAAAGCTTTTGTAGAAGTGTCAGTTCGACGCAAGATTGACAATTTGTGTTGAATCAGTGGATGATTAATAACTTCAAGTTTTCCCATTTTCTGAATTCCTTCTTTCAATTTATTCTACTTATTATACCAAAAAATGGTTTAAAAATCTTTCTAAACCATTTATTTTTTTATATTTCTATATCAAATCTGCTTCTTGAAGTGCTGTTTGAACAGTTTCAAGTGGTAAATGTGTTAATTCTGTCCCTTTTTCTTGATAAAGATACTGAGCATAATCGTCCATGCGGTATTGATTGATATACACAACACGCTCGCATCCTACTTGAAGTAATTGTTTGGTACAATTGAGGCATGGGAAATGTGTAACATATGCTGTAAATCCTTTTGGAACGCCACGTTCTGCCCCTTGTAAAATGGCATTTACTTCTGCATGAAGGGTACGGACACAGTGCCCCTCAATCACAAGACAGTCATGATCAATACAATGCTCTGTCCCCGACACTGATCCATTATAGCCGGTCGAAATAACCTTATTGTCCTTGACTAAAACAGCTCCTACCTTGGCACGTTTACAGGTCGACCGATTAGCAATCAATAGGGCTTGAGCAGCGAAGTACTCATCCCAAGCCAGTCTTTTTTCAGTCATAACTTCTCTCCTCTTGATTTATTTTTTGAAAAATGGCAAGCGCAGATCTGCAATTTTTTCAGCGGGAACCTTCATCCCATCCTTGATCCATTTGAGCAAAACTGATACGATGGCAGAACTCCAAAAAGAATGCAGGTAAGAGCTGACTCCTTTTGATTTTCCATAGTATTTTTCTAGAAATTCTTGCATAGCTTGCACAAAGATTTTTTCTAAGTGATAGTCCAAGGCAAGCTGAATAACCTTAGCTTCTTTCTTGGCTTCTCTAAAGAGGTGAACCCATACGAGATAAAGGTCTGTTTTAACATCGTAATGACTTAGTTGCTCCATGATATTATGGACGCTACGTTTAAAGACACTTTCTAAAATTTCTTCTTTGGATTCATAATTTCGATAAAAGGCTGCACGAGAAACGCCAGCACGCTTGACTAACTCAGAAATACTAATCTTAGCCAATTCTTTTTTCTCCAAGAGTTGCAAAAGAGCTGTTTCAATCGCTTCTCTGGTTAGCAAATTAGATTCTTGATTTGATTTTCTAAGATTTTCAAGCGATTTTTCAGATATTTTACGTTCAGACATAACAATTTCTTTCTACTTGTGACAACAGAGAGGTACTACTTTTGTTTCAAGGGCTTTCATGATATAATTGTAAAAAAAGACAGAACCTTTGTCAATGTATAAGTGATAAAGATGGAGAATTTCTATGACTTGGAAGATTGTAGCTGACTCTGGTTGTGATTATCGTCAACTGGCAAACCCCGCTTTTGATACTGAATTTGTCAGTGTTCCCTTAAAGATTCAGGTAGCAGATCAAGTCTTTGTCGATGATGCCAATCTGGATATCGATAAGATGATGGAAACTATGTATGCGACTTCTGAAGCTTCAAAATCAGCCTGCCCTAGTCCTGATGATTACTTACGAGCATTCGAAGGTGCAAAACATATTTTTGTAGTGACTATCACTGGAACTCTCTCTGGTAGCCACAATAGTGCTCAATTAGCTAAGAATATCTATCTCGAAGAACACCCTGATACTCAGATTCATGTCATCGATAGCTTATCAGCTGGTGGGGAAGTTGACTTAATCGTTGAAAAGATCAATGGCTTGATCAACCAAGGACTTTCTTTTGAAGAAGTGGTTGAAGTTATTACTACTTACCAAGAAAAAACGAAGTTGTTGTTCGTTCTTGCTAAAGTGGATAACCTGGTTAAAAACGGTCGTTTAAGCAAGCTTATTGGTGCGGTTGTCGGACTCCTAAATATTCGAATGGTTGGGGAAGCAAGTGAAACCGGAACATTGGAACTACTCCAAAAGGCTCGTGGTGCTAAAAAGTCCCTTCAGGCTGCTTATGAAGAGTTAATCAAAGCTGGCTACGCTGGTGGGCGTATCGTCATGGCTCATCGTAGCAATGAAAAATTCTGCCAACAGCTCTCAGAGCTCTTACGAGAAAAATACCCACAAGCTGACATTAAAGTCATCCCAACTTCTGGACTCTGCAGTTTCTATGCGGAAGAAGGCGGGCTCCTCATGGGATACGAAATCAACTAATAAATCTGACAAGAGATGTCTAATCATCTCTTGTTTTTTTATGGTACAATACTCTTATGAAACATTTTGATACTATTGTCATCGGAGGAGGCCCTGCTGGTATGATGGCTACGATTTCCAGTAGCTTTTACGGGCAGAAAACCCTTCTCATTGAAAAAAATCGGAAACTTGGAAAAAAATTAGCTGGTACAGGTGGTGGTCGTTGTAATGTAACTAACAACGGAACTCTAGATGACCTACTAGCTGGAATACCTGGAAATGGGCGATTTCTTTACAGTGTCTTCTCCCAGTTTGATAACCATGATATCATTAATTTTTTCACGGATAATGGAGTCAAACTCAAGGTCGAAGACCACGGCCGTGTCTTTCCAGCCAGCGATAAATCTCGTACCATAATCGAGGCTCTGGAGAAAAAAATTACGGAACTAGGCGGGCAAATTGCCACTCAAACAGAGATTGTTTCTGTTAAAAAGATAGACGACCAGTTTGTCCTTAAGTCCGCAGACCAAACCTTCACTTGTGATAAACTCATCGTCACAACAGGTGGCAAGTCCTATCCTTCCACTGGTTCGACTGGTTTTGGCCACGATATCGCTCGCCACTTCAAACACACCATTACCGAACTTGAGGCTGCTGAAAGTCCCTTATTAACGGATTTCCCGCATAAAGCCTTGCAGGGAATTTCCCTAGATGATGTGACTCTCAGTTATGGCAAGTACGTCATTACTCATGATCTGCTCTTTACCCACTTTGGTTTATCTGGTCCTGCTGCTTTGCGTATGTCTAGCTTTGTCAAGGGTGGCGAAATCCTCTCTTTAGATGTCTTGCCACAACTTTCTGAAGGCGACTTAGTAAATCTTCTAGAAGAAAACCGTGAAAAATCCCTAAAAAATGCCTTGAAGACTTTGCTCCCGGAACGCTTGGCAGAATTCTTGGTACAAGGCTATCCGGAAAAAGTCAAACAACTAACAGAAAAAGAACACGACCAACTTGTCCAGTCTATCAAAGTTCTTAAAATTCCCGTAACTGGCAAAATGTCCTTGGCCAAGTCCTTTGTGACTAAGGGAGGTGTTAGTCTCAAGGAAATCAATCCTAAAACACTGGAAAGTAAATTGGTTCCTGGACTTCACTTTGCTGGCGAGGTACTAGATATCAATGCCCACACAGGTGGCTTTAACATCACTTCTGCCCTCTGCACCGGATGGGTGGCAGGAAGTCTACATTATGATTAAAAAATACGAAGGAGAAGCCTATGAACAGAAGAGAATCAGTCGAATTTGTTAACATGTGTATGATTAAAAATGGGGACAAGGTTCTAGTTCAAGACCGAGTTAGTCCTAACTGGTCTGGCATTACTTTTCCTGGTGGCCATGTTGAACGTGGCGAATCCTTTGTCGATGCTGTCATTCGCGAAGTGAAGGAAGAAACTGGTCTGACCATTTCTAATCCTCAACTCTGTGGTATCAAAGATTGGTATGATGACGAGGACTATCGTTATGTTGTCCTCTTTTACAAAACAGAACACTTTACTGGTGAGCTCCAATCTTCAGACGAAGGAAAAGTCTGGTGGGAGGCTTTTGAAAATCTATCTCATCTTAAACTGGCTACTGAGGATATGTCTGATATGCTTCGTGTTTTTCTTGAAGAAGATCTCAGTGAGTTCTTTTACTATAAGGATGGGGAAGACTGGTCTTACCAACTCAAATAACAGTAAATCAGCAGAAGTAGCTCCGCCGATTTTTGCTTATTTGAAATTTCATCTTTATCCATATAAGATAATCTTTCCTAGAAACCATGACTTATTCTTAAAAAACTTGAAGATAAATACTTTTCCAAGTTTGGCTCTTCCTTCTTCGTTATATCATACCAATCATCATCAACGTAGTTTTTATTGCCCAATTTATGTAAATACAAAAAAGGACTTGAGAATATCTCTCAAGTCTTTTCTTTTTATGGGTGGCTAACAATCAATTCTAGACCTTGCCCTTCCAAGGTCCAAGCTTCAACATCACTTGGCAAGATAAAGTGGCTACCTTTTTGAAATGGATAATCTTTTCCGTCTACAGTCAGTTTCCCTTGACCAGCCAAGACACTCAACAAGCTGTAATCAGCCGTCTTCTCAAATTCAACTTTTCCTGTGATTTCCCACTTGTAGACAGCAAAGAATTCATTAGAGACAAGTAAAGTTGAACGCAAATCATCTGCTTTGACAGTCACAGGACGGCTATTTGCAGGCTCACCAATATTCAAAACATCGATTGATTTTTCGAGGTGAAGTTCACGCAAGTTACCATTATCATCTTTGCGGTCAAAGTCATAGACACGGTAAGTTGTATCACTAGACTGTTGCGTTTCAAGAATCAAGATGCCTGCCCCGATAGCGTGCATGGTTCCGCTTGGTACATAGAAGAAATCTCCAGCCTTGACAGGGACTTTTGTTAATAGACCATCCCAGTCTTTAGCTTCGATTTGCTGGCGAAGTTCTTCCTTAGACTTAGCATTGTGACCGTAGATAATCTCTGAACCTTCATCTGCTGCGATGATATACCAGCACTCTGTTTTTCCAAGCTCGCCTTCGTGCTCTAGTCCATAAGCATCGTCTGGGTGAACTTGGACACTGAGCCAGTCATTGGCATCGAGGATTTTGGTCAAGAGTGGAAATACAGGCTCAGGACGGTTGCCAAACAACTCACGGTGTTCCTCATACAAAGTAGCTAGGTCTGTTCCTTCATAGCGGCCATTAGCTACCTTAGACACTCCATTTGGATGAGCTGAGATCGCCCAATACTCACCAATCTTTTCATTTGGGATGTCGTAGCCAAACTCATCACGTAGTTTAGTCCCACCCCAGATTTTTTCTTGCATTACAGAATTTAAAAATAACGGTTCTGACATGTTAATCTCCTGTCTGATTTTTCTCCCTTCATTATAGCAAAAAAAGAGTTCCAGTTGAACTCTTTTTCATATCTTATAAAGTAGGGAGAAGATTTTATAAAAATAGTAACGATATGGATTTCATACTTTTGAAAAATCTACCAGAAACTCTTAGTTCACAAGATTTGGAAGAATGAACACTATAAAGAAAGCTAGAGCAACCATCAGAAAAACAAGGAAATAAACTAAACATTTAGTCAGCCATGCGTAACGACCTGGTTTTAAAGGTCTTTCTACATAGGAATGTTTTGGTTTCTTAGGATCATAATAAACAGTTACCTTTCCTCCAATTGGAAATCGTTCCATTAAAGGTGATTTTGTTAAAGAGATGAAACTGTTCCTATAAATCTTGTATCTTAAAACCTGAGGAATTTCCCCATCTTCAAAATTATCCATTTTGACATCAGATACGATTGAACCTAAGGGAGTACTGATTGTATTTGAAATCGCATATAGAAATTTCGGCCCTAAAACCTTGTATCGGTTCCCATCAACAGTGTACTCAACCACTGGGAGACTAATTCCGTTATAAAGAGTATAGGAATATCGGATAATAACTCCTTCCGTTCTTTCGGTGCATCTCTTGGCATTTCTGTAATTACTAAAGATAAAAATGTCGAACATAAAATAAGTAAAAACAGCAAAGCCTAACATCATTAAGCCAAATAATAGAAAGAAAGTTGTTGGCATCTTTTTTCTCCTTAAAATATCATGATGCATCTATTTTAACAGAAAAGACATAAAAAGAAAAAGACCGGATTGCTCCGATCTTTTAATAGTTTATATTCTCATATTCTGTTTTAAGAATCATTAAGGTTAACTTCAAATGACTAGGCATCCTATTTCATACGATAAAAATCAATGACTAGACCAGCAGGGCCTTCAACTAACAGGGATTCTGTTCCCCAATCCGTTTCACAAATACCGTGTAAAATCTCAACACCAATCTCTTTTAACCGCTTTTGGTTCTGGTCGACATCCTCAACCTCAATGTGTAGAATGATTCCTGACTGAAAATTTTCCAAAGGAATCAAATGATTTTGGGATAACATGAGACAGTGACTGCCAATCGTGAACTGAGCAAAACTGTTATCAACATAGTCCGCCTTTTTATCCAAGATACTCTCTAATTCAGCACAGACTTGGGGAACATCTGACACGATAATATCTAATTGATTTAAATTCATTTACTGTCCTCCACAAAAAGACCGGATTGCTCCGATCTTTTAAGTTTCTCTCTAAGAAAATCAATGCATAAAATCTACAATGTTTACTTTTGATTTTCGACGAGAGGAATTATTTAATTGCGCGTGATTGCAATCCTTCTTCTTCCAAGAAGAGGCGGAATGGTACAAGCTCTTCAGCTTCGTATTTTTCCTTGAAGGCTTTGATAGCTTCTTCTGAGTAAAGTTTTGGATCCAATTCAAGTACTTCTACTGGAAGTGGACGGTGTGGTGTGATGCGGGCATCGATCACAACTGTCTTACCTTCTTTGTTCAATTTAACAGCTTCTGCAACAACTGCATCGATGTCTTCGATACGGTCAACTGTAAATCCTACAGCACCTTGCGCTTCAGCGATTTTCGCATAGTCAGCATTAGGGAAGTCACAACCAAACAAGTGTTTGTTTGTGTCTTCGTATTTGTCCTTGATGAAGGCATATTTACCATTTGAGAAGACAACGTTGATAACTGGAAGGTCGTAATGAACGTTTGTGATCACGTCTGGGTAGCACATGTTGAATGCACCGTCACCCATGATGTTCCATACTTGGCGATCTGGATTGTCTTTCTTAGCAGCGATACCACCAGGAAGGGCAATACCCATTGTCGCAAAGAGTGGAGATGTACGCCACATGTTCTTAGGTGTCATGTGAAGGTGACGAGTAGATGTTTGAGTAGTGTCACCTACGTCGATTGAGTAGATAGCGTCTTGATCAGCATGTTTGTTGATTGCATTGTAAACTTGATACAATTGCAATTCACCCTCAGTTTTACCTTCGAGTTTGTTCATGTAATCGCGCCAGTTTTGGTTGTTCTTCACGTTTGCACGCCACCATGGAGTAGACTCAACTGGGTTTACTTTATCAAGGATAGCTTTAGCTGCTTGACCTGCATCACCAAGGATTGAAGCGTCAAGGGCGTGACGCTTACCAAGTTTGTATGGGTCGATATCCACTTGGATGAATTTTTCAGTGTTCTTGAATGCTTCGTATACTTCAGCAAATGGGAAGTTTGAACCAAGGAAAAGAACTGTGTCTGCTTCAAAGACCACTTCGTTGGCTGGCTTCCAACCAACACGGTAAGCAGAACCTGTCAAACCTTCGTAGTTCCATTCGAAAGCTTCGAAGTTTTTACCAGTTGTGATGATTGGTGCTTTGATTTTACGTGACAATTCAGTGATTACTTCACCAGCTTTAACACCACCGTAACCAGCGTAGATCACTGGGCGTTCAGCATTGTTCAAGATTTCAACAGCTTTGTCGATTTCAACTTCGTTCAAAGCAGGAGCGATGAATGAACGCTCGTATGAACCTGAACCGTAGTATGAGTTTTCGTCGATTTCTTGGAAACCGAAGTTTACTGGGATTTCAACAACAGCTGGACCTTTTTTAGAAACGGCAGCACGGCAAGCTTCGTCGATTACTTTTGGCAATTGCTCTGCGTAAGCTACACGTTTGTTGTAAACAGCGATACCGTTGTACATTGGGTTTTGGTTCAATTCTTGGAAGGCATCCATGTTCAATTCGTTAACTGGACGTGATCCAAGGATAGCAAGGAATGGAGTGTTATCCATAGCTGCATCGTAAACACCGTTGATTAAGTGAGTTGCACCAGGTCCACCTGAACCAACTGCAACACCGATAGATCCGCCAAATTTAGCTTGCATAACCGCTGCAAGAGCACCTGTTTCTTCGTGACGAACTTGCAAGAAACGGATATCTTTGTCTTCAGCCAAAGCGTCCATCAATGAGCTGAGTGTTCCTGATGGGATACCGTAGATAGTATCTACGCCCCATGTTTTCAATACGTTGAGCATTGCTGCAGATGCAGTAATTTTCCCTTGAGTCATAATGATAACTCTCCTTCAAAATAATTTCATATTTTTACAAAAAACGCTTTTATATGTTATTTGAAAACGATTCAGTAAATTTACAATCCTAATTTATCACATTTGTTTTCAGATTCATAAGAATGTGCTCAGAAACTTTCATTCTCTATTACAGTACAGTTTGGAAGCGTTTTGAAAATCTGTTTTAGAATAGAAAAAAGCGGTTAAGACCGCTTTTTTATACTCAATGAAAATCAAAGAGCAAACTAGGAAGCTAGCCGCAGGCTGTACTTGAGTACGGCAAGGTGAAGCTGACGTGGTTTGAAGAGATTTTCGAAGAGTATTAATCGACTTTAGTAAAATTAAGCATAAGAGAGCTGATTAAAACAGATACTGAACTAAAGGCCATGGCCAATCCTGCAAGTTCTGGATTGAGTACTAAACCAAGTCCTGAAAAAACTCCTGCTGCAATCGGAATACCAATGAGGTTATAGATAGAAGCCCAGAAAAGATTGAGTAGAATACGATTAAAGGTCTTCTTACTCATATCAAAAGCACGTGCCAATCCTAGTAAATTATTGGTTGTAAGGACAAGATCTGCTGATTCAATGGCAATATCTGTTCCAGAGCCCATGGCAATTCCAACATCCGCTACACTGAGGGCCGGAGCATCATTGATACCATCTCCAACAAAGGCCAATTTGCCATTCTTTTGAAGCTTGTGAATTTCATGTGCCTTTTCCTCTGGCAAGACATTTGCGATCACTTCCTCGATTCCAATTTGCTCTGCAATCGCATGCGCTACTCCAGCATTATCTCCGGTAAGCATGACCGTTCTAAGACCACGTTTTTTCAATTTAGCAATAGCTTCTTGAGCAGTTTCCTTAGGGACATCCTGCAAGGCAATTAAGCCTTTTAACTGACCATCTACGGATAGGAAGACAACTGTTTTTGCTTCTTTCTCAAGCAAATCAAATCGTTCTTGATAATCATGTGGAATAGCAAGGTCAGCTAAAAGTTTAGCATTACCCAGCAAGACTTGTTTACCATTAATAATCCCAGTCACACCTTTTCCATGCAAGGCTTGGAAGTTTTCCACTGGGTAAAGGCTAATTCCTAGTTCAGATGCACGATTAACAATAGCTTGAGCTAGCGGGTGTTGAGATACATCTTCCAGTGAAGCAGCCAAACTTAGCACTTCTCTTTCATCGCCAATAACATCTGTCACTACTGGCTTCCCTTCGGTCAAGGTTCCTGTCTTATCAAAAACAACCGTTTGGACTTTTTGGATTTCCTGTAAAACTGTACCATTTTTGAGAAGAATCCCCATCTTGGCACTTCGTCCTGTTCCAACCATGAGTGCTGTCGGTGTCGCGAGTCCTAGTGCACAAGGACAAGCAATAATCAAAACAGCAACTCCATAGAGAAGTGAAGTCACAAAGCTATCTCCAAGTAAAACAAACCAGACCCAAAAAGTAAGAAGTCCTAAAATGACAACTGCTGGTACAAAAATCCCAGAAATCTTGTCTGTCAAATCTTGAATAGGAGCACGACTCGTTTGCGCTTTTTTCACAAAGTCCACAATCTGAGCCAGCATAGTCTCAGAACCAACTTTTTCAGCTCTAAAGATGATCGTACCGCTATTATTGATGGTTGAACCAATGACAGCATCTCCAACTGATTTATCGACTGGAATACTTTCCCCAGTCACCATTGATTCATCAATACTCGTTTCACCTTCTAAGACAATCCCATCAACGGCAATTTTTTCACCTGGTCGAACGCGAATGAGATCCCCAACTTTGACTTGCTCTAGAGGGATTTGAACATAAGCATCATCACGCAAAACCTCTGCTGTTTTTGCTTGTAGGTCTAATAATTTTTCGACTGCCTGCGAAGTATTTTTTCGCATTTTTTCCTCAAAAACTGCTCCCAAAAGAATGAAGAAGAGGATAAATGCAGCACTTTCAAAGTAAACGGGCAGACCAGTGAAGAGGGCAACTAAGCTATAGAAATAGGCCACTAGGGTTCCCAGAGCAACCAAGGTATCCATGTTGGAATTGTGCTTTTTAAAACTAGCCCAGGCGCTTCTGATATATGGAACTCCAGCTACCAGCATAATGGGTGTTGTGGCTAAAAAGGTGCCCCAACGCATGACTTGGTGACTAATTCCTCCTGTAGACATCCCAATCATGAGAATCACAAGAGGCACAGTAAAGATACTAGTAATCCAAAAACGCTGTGAAAGGCTTAGAGATTTTTTAGTTTTTTCAACAACGGTATAGGTTCCCTTTTGCATCTTCATGCCGCATGAAAATTCATGCTCACCCAATTCTTGAGGCGTAAAGCGAATGACTTTTTCCTCGTCTTGAGCGATTGGTTCTAGAAGTCCTTCTTCTTCGAAGAGAATCTCTTTATAACAGTTTGATGGTGCCACACGATGAAAGGTAATCTCAGCAGGAATCCCTTTTTGCAGTTGAATGTGGGCTGGATGGTAGCCTTTGTCTGCCGTGATACGAATTTTTTGCACACCATTTTCAAGGCTTGCTTTTACAATTTCAGTCATATTCTTCTCCTATTCTACAATCATCTTACCGTGCATCATGTTCATGCCACAAGAGAAACCATACTCACCTGCTTCTTCAGGTGTGATTTCAACCACATATTGGTCTCCCATAGGCAGATCTGCATGCACTCCAAAGTCTGGAAAAACGATTTGATCCAAGCAAGGTGAAGGATCTTTTCGATCAAAAATAATGCGAGCAGGTTGCGATTTTTTGAGGATAATAGTTCCTGGAGTGTATCCCCCCATGACTTCCACTCGAATTTCTTGATAGCCATTTTTTTGCTGGGCTCTCTTAGCATCTTCTTGCGGTTTTTTGAAAAACCAAAAGATGATAAAAGCAATCATTCCTAAAACAACAATAGATACAAATAGATTTAACATAGCGTCTCCTTTACATACAATTACATCTTACTTCTGTTACAGCACTTGCTTTTTTCTTTGAAATCACTTCTTCCAAGCCTTCCAAGTCAGCTAGGGTAAAGTCACATTCTTTGATCAAATCAGCAAGTAACTGCTTGATCCTGCGGGAACAAACCTTATCTTTGATATCCTGGACAAGTAACTTCCTACTATCTTCCTGCGTCAACAACGCTGAATAGATAAAGGACTTGCCCTGTTTTTCCCGAGTCAAACATTCTTTCTCAACCAGACGGGCCAAGAGTGTCTGGATCGTGGATTTGGACCAACTGAACCTTTTCTCTAATACTTTTATGAGATCAGTACTGGTCTGCTCCCCCTGCATCCAGATAATCTTCATGACCTGCCATTCTGCATCCGAAATCTGCATCAGCACACCTCCAAAATCTACATTTGTCAATTACAATTATCAGTATACTCTCAAAATCTACATTTGTCAACTAAATTTCCTAAAAATTTTAAAATTTCCCTTTCCAATAGATTTTGTCTATCATTGTGATAAAAAATACATATTATTCAAAGTTCTATTTTAATGCTACAATAACTGTATTATTTTCCTAAATAGGAGGTTCTACTTTTGGATTGGTCCATTGTTGAACAATATCTACCACTCTATCAAAAGGCTTTTTTTCTGACCTTGCATATTGCAGTCTGGGGAATTCTAGGTTCTTTTTTGCTGGGGCTCATCGTCAGCGTCATCCGGCATTACCGCGTTCCTGTTTTCTCCCAACTGGCAACAGCCTATATAGAATTGTCACGAAATACACCCCTTTTGATACAACTTTTCTTTCTCTACTTCGGTCTACCTCGAATAGGGATTGTTCTCTCTTCAGAAGTCTGTGCAACAATCGGGCTCATCTTCTTAGGTGGTTCCTACATGGCAGAATCCTTCCGTAGCGGGCTAGAAGCAGTCAGTCAAACCCAGCATGAAATCGGTTTAGCCATTGGGCTTACTCCATTTCAGGTATTTCGCTACGTGGTCCTTCCACAAGCGACTGCGGTTGCTCTACCATCCTTTAGCGCCAATGTTATTTTCCTCATCAAGGAAACTTCTGTCTTTTCGGCAGTCGCCCTTGCTGACCTAATGTATGTTGCTAAGGATTTGATTGGACTCTACTATGAAACAGATATCGCACTAGCCATGTTGGTGGTTGCTTACCTTATCATGCTTCTACCTATTTCACTAGTCTTTAGTTGGATAGAAAGGAGGCTCCGTCATGCAGGATTCGGGAATGCAAGTACTCTTTCAGGGAAATAATCTCTTGAGAATTTTACAGGGATTGGGAGTCACAATTGGGATTTCTATCCTGTCTGTCTTCTTATCCATAATTTTCGGAACGGTTATGGGAATTATCATGACCTCTCATTCTAGAGTGATTCGCTTATTGACACGCTTATATCTAGAATTTATCCGGATTATGCCGCAGCTAGTGCTCCTTTTCATCGTTTACTTTGGCTTAGCTCGAAACTTTAATATCAATATCTCTGGGGAAACTTCTGCTATTATCGTTTTCACCCTCTGGGGAACAGCTGAGATGGGTGACTTGGTTCGTGGCGCTATCACTTCCTTGCCTAAACATCAGTTTGAGAGCGGACAAGCGCTTGGCTTAACTAAAGTACAACTCTACTACCATATCATTATCCCTCAAGTTTTGAGAAGGCTTCTACCGCAAGCCATCAATCTTGTCACTCGTATGATCAAAACGACTTCCTTGGTTGTTTTGATTGGAGTTGTTGAGGTTACCAAGGTTGGACAACAAATCATTGATAGCAATCGCTTAACCATCCCAACCGCTTCCTTTTGGATATATGGAACCATCCTAGTCTTGTATTTCGCAGTTTGCTTCCCTATTTCCAAACTATCTACTCATCTAGAAAAACATTGGAGGAACTAAATGTCTGAAACTATTTTAGAAATCAAGGAACTAAAAAAATCCTTCGGAGACAATCCAATCCTCCAAGGACTTTCCCTAGATATTAAAAAGGGAGAAGTCGTCGTCATCCTAGGACCATCTGGTTGTGGTAAAAGTACGCTACTTCGCTGCCTCAATGGTTTAGAAAGTATTCAAGGAGGAGATATCCTGCTTGATGGTCAGTCCATCGTTGAAAATAAAAAAGATTTTCACCTGGTTCGCCAAAAGATCGGTATGGTCTTTCAAAGTTATGAACTCTTTCCTCACCTAGATGTCCTTCAAAACCTCATCCTAGGACCTATCAAGGCTCAGGGGAGAGACAAAAAAGAAGTAACGGAAGAAGCTCTGCAACTACTGGAACGTGTCGGACTTCTAGACAAAAAACATAGCTTCGCTCGTCAATTATCCGGAGGACAAAAGCAACGGGTAGCCATCGTTCGTGCACTTCTCATGCATCCAGAAATTATCCTCTTTGACGAAGTAACTGCTTCACTGGATCCAGAAATGGTGCGTGAGGTCCTAGAGCTTATCAATGACTTAGCACAAGAAGGGCGTACCATGATACTGGTAACCCATGAAATGCAGTTTGCCCAAGCAATTGCGGATCGCATCATCTTTCTAGACCAGGGAAAAATTACTGAAGAAGGAACTGCTCAAGAATTCTTCACAAATCCACAAACAAAACGAGCACAAGAATTTTTAAACGTCTTTGACTTTAGCCAGTTTGGCTCATATCTATAATCAACAAAGGAGATTATTATGAAACTACTTAAACCAATTCTAACTGTTTTTGCTCTAGCATTTGCGCTTATCTTCGTCACAGCTTGTAGTTCAGGTGGAAGCTCTGATGCTTCATCTACAAAAGCAACTGCCAAAGCTCGTACTATTGATGAAATTAAGAAAAGTGGTGAACTTCGAATCGCGGTATTTGGAGACAAAAAACCATTTGGTTATGTTGACAACGACGGTTCTTACCAAGGTTATGATATCGAACTAGGTAACCAATTAGCACAAGATCTTGGTGTAAAGGTCAAATACGTTTCTGTCGATGCTGCCAACCGTGCTGAATACTTGATTTCAAACAAAGTTGATATCACCCTGGCTAACTTTACAGTTACTGACGAACGTAAGAAACAAGTTGACTTTGCCCTTCCTTACATGAAAGTTTCTCTCGGTGTTGTATCACCAAAAGATAAAGTCATCAAGGACGTTAAAGAACTTGAAGGCAAAACCTTGATTGTTACAAAAGGAACTACTGCTGAAACTTACTTTGAGAAAAATCACCCAGAAGTAAAACTCCAAAAATACGACCAATATAGCGATGCCTACCAAGCCCTTCTTGATGGACGTGGAGATGCCTTCTCTACTGACAATACTGAAGTTCTAGCTTGGGCGCTTGAAAATAAAGGATATGAGGTAGGAATTTCTTCTCTAGGTGATCCAGATACTATTGCACCAGCAGTCCAAAAGGGTAACCAAGAACTTCTTGACTACATCAACCAAGAAATCGAAAAATTAGGTAAAGAAAACTTCTTCCACAAGGCCTATGAAAAAACACTTCACCCAACATACGGTGATGCGGCTAAAGCAGATGACCTTGTTGTTGAAGGTGGAAAAGTTGACTAACATCTAATAAATGTAACAAAAAGAAATCAGGTAACCCTAAGGGTTACCTGATTTTTATATACCTTAAGCATTTTGCCAATTTTCTTGGTCTTCTTTAAAGCGTTTGAGGAGGTCAAGTCCTTCTGGTGTGATGTAGCCTTCTTCTTGGGCTAGGTGGATGAGCTCGCTGTAGTTTGAAAGAGTCACTAGTTTGACACCAGCATCCGCAAAGTTTTTATCTGCTTTTGGTAATTGATAGCTGAAGATAGCCACGACACCAAGCACATCTGCTCCTTCACGTTTCGCAGCTGCTACAGCTTCAAGAACCGAACCCCCAGTTGAAATCAAATCTTCAACAACGACCATTTTTTGACCTTGAGCTACACGGCCTTCGATTTGGTTTCCTGCTCCGTGGTCTTTTGGTTTGCTGCGGATATAAGCAAAGGGTAGATTCATCTTATCAGCGATGATGGCACCGTGTGGTATACCCGCAGTCGCTGTTCCTGCAATCACTTCTACCTCAGGGAATTCTGCCTTGATGGCTTCTACAAAACCATTCTCAATCAAGGTACGTGTCTCTGGATAAGCAAGCGTCACACGATTGTCTGTATAAATCGGTGATTTAATGCCCGATGCCCAAGTGAAGGGCTCTTCTGGTTTGAGATATACGGCTTGAATTTTCAATAGATGGCTAGCAATGTCTTTAGCAAGTGTCATGGGATTCTCCTTTGTATTTTAAACTTTATTCTTATTTCCAGTCTCGTGTCCATTCATCCTTGATAGCATGATAAGCTACTACTGGATCAGTAGCTTGAGTGATTGGGCGTCCGACAACGATATAGTCACTACCAATTTGATAGGCATCTGCTGGTGTCATGACTCGCTTTTGGTCCCCAAGAACAGCTCCTGATGGACGGATGCCTGGTGTCAGACAAATAAAGTCTTGACTTGTAGCTTCCTTGATGAGCTTCACTTCCTGAGCTGAACAAACCACACCATCTAATCCCGCTTCAGCAGTTTTCTTGGCATAGTGAATAACCGATTCTTGAAGACTGGTTTGAATATTTTGAAAGTCTCTCATTTGCTCCTCAGAGGTTGAAGTTAACTGAGTGACAGCAATCAATTTGGCTTCTTTCCCAAGGCCTTCACGCGCAGCTTTCATCATCTCTACGCCACCTGCTGCATGAACGTTTGTCATATCAACGCCAAGATGAGACAAGACCTTCATGGCTGATTTGACCGTATTGGGAATATCATGGAGTTTAAGATCCAGAAAGACGCTATGTCCCAAACCTTTCAGATAAGATACAATCTCAGGTCCTGTAGCATAATAGAGTTCCATACCTACCTTTAGATAGAGGCTCTCTCCTGCTGGAAAAAGAGCTAAAAATTGCTTGACTGCCTCAAAACTTGGAAAATCAAGAGCAATAACTGGACGAGCTTCGCGCATACTTTTCTCCTTTTACCTTTGTGAGCTAGAGAGCATGAAAAAAGGAACCTGCCTACAGCAAGGTTCCACGAAAAATGGGTAGTCTCCACCCTTTCACCGTCTAACCTTAGCTGCCTCTCTGGACTGCTTTAAAGGTTTTTTACTATTCTATTATTTAAAGCGGTACTTGTCAAGTAAAAAACAGTAACTGAACGAATCATCTGAAACTTAGCGACTCTGTGTTGTTTGAGTCGTCTGTGTTGTTTGATCTTGATTTCCTTGCTCAGCTTGTTTTTTCTTCTCTTCTTCCTGCTTCTTCTTTTCCTCTTCTTTGGCTTTGACTCTTTCGTCATCCAGAGCCTTATCCACTAGACTATAGCTATAGATACCGACCTCCATGTCAATACCACTAGGAACTGTCAACTGTGGTTTTATCTTACTATAGTAAGGTAACTTCTTCCCTAGTTCTGATAATGGCACCAAAATCTCGTCAGTATCATACATGGTAATCTTTAGAAGGTCACTTGTTACCTTACTTGGTGCAAGTTCAATCTTCTCAATCTCTTGCTTAATTTCTGGACTAACTTCATTTAACTGAGAAATTAGGGTTTTAATCTGTTCCTCATCGTTAAATAAAACAGATATGTATTTCTCAGGTAAGTTATCAGAACTAACGGCAGTTGATTCAATGCTTCCACTAGATAAGATTGGATAATAGTTATCTCCTGAAACTGAATAGGCTACAATTTCAAATTCTTTAACTTCAATAGTAAAGTGAACTGGGAATTGATAAACTATCTTAGCCGATTCAATCCAGTGATTTGATTTGACCATTTCCGCATGCTTATCTTTATTTAAGAGCAAGCTGATTGTATAGTCACTGTCACGAATGCCAGACGCTTCTCTAACTTGGTCTGCACTTGTCTGAACAGTACCCGTAACCTCAATATGTTTCATTGTAGCTAGAGGACTTAGTAGATAAATAGACAAGAATAAGATTATAAAACTAGGGACGAGGATCGTAACTGCTCGCCAGATATGTATAGAAGGAATGGCCGGTTTTGGAGGTTTACTCTTGGTTTTTACCTTTTTCTGTTTCTTAACCTTTTCGTCAGCTTTTTCTTTCTCTACTTGATCCTGACTCTTAGAGTCTTCTTGAGGAGTTTCCTCCGAATCTTTCTCTTCATTTGAAGTCTCATCGCTAGTATCCGAATCCTTCTCTTCAGATTTTTCGGATTCTTCGTCCACTTCTTCAGAACTCGTAGATTCTTCTTCCGTTCTTTTGCTTAAATACTCGTGGTGTTGTTTTTGCCATTCTGACACTTCTTGAATGCTTTCAGAAGACTCTGATACTTGTTCTTCTTTTTCACGAGCTTCTTCTTCGGCACGTTTCGCCTCTTCTTCAGCCTTTTTTTGAAGATATTCTTGATTTCGTTTTTGCCACTCTGACAATTCCTTGCCTTGAGTGTCCTGATTCTTTTTATCCTTTGACATCAATTTTCCTTATGATAAATCTTTTTTTAGTAACTCATAAAAATCTGCCACAGATTTTAATTCCTGAGAATTCTTCATCTTGTTTTGGTAAATCTCTTTGTTGGTCAAGAGTTGATTTACTTTTTCTTCTAAAGTTGACAAAGTCAAATCGCTCTCTTGCAACTCCTCAGCATAGCCTTTCTTCACAAAATAGGCTGCATTTTCAATCTGATCTCCGCGGCTGGCTTCACGACCCAGTGGTACAATGACGTGCAATTTAGCCATAGCAAGGAGTTCAAAAATCGTATTGGCACCACCACGAGTGATGACCACATCAGCCATATTCATGAGTGGTTGATAGAGTTCCGTCGCATAGTCAACACGGTAGAGGTTTGAACTTAGTTCATTTAAACTAGCATCACCTGTCAGGTTAATGATATTATAGCGACTAGTCAGCTCTTCCTTGTGGTCTGTGACTAATTGGTTAAAGACACGCGCACCAGCAGAACCTCCGACGAAAAGAAGAGTTGGTAACTTGTCGTTGAAAGAAGTTCGGATATCCACCATTTCTTCAGGTTCTTCCATAACTGGACCAGAAACCTTGGTCACAGCTCCTACATGTTCTACCTTAGTGAGACTAGACGCTTGCTCGAAAGTAGAGTACATCTTAGTCGCAAACTTATAGGCAATTTTATTGGCCAATCCCATAGAGAGATCAGACTCGTGGATGAAGACTGGTACTCTGCATACCCGCGCTGCGATAACAGGCGGAACAGATACAAATCCACCCTTAGAAAAGAGGGCTTGTGGACGAACTCGAAGCATGATAAAGAGCGATTGAAGAATTCCAAAAGCAACCTTAAAGACGTCAACCATATTTTGCCATGAGAAATATCGACGTAATTTCCCTGTTGCAATCGAATGGAAGGTAACATCTAAACCTGACTTGAGAATTTCATGATGCTCAATCCCATTTTTATCACCAATATAGTGGACTTCCCAGCCATCTTCGATAAACTTAGGCATTAACAAAAGGTTGAGGGTAACGTGTCCAACCGTTCCCCCACCAGTAAATACTATTTTTTTCATATTATCCCTTTAACTCCGCTACAGTGTCGATGAAAAGATCTCCACGTACTTCAAAGTTAGCATACATATCCCAGCTCGCATTGGCAGGACTGAGGAGAACAACATCTCCCTCTTCCGCAAGTTCAGAAGCCTTGCGAGTTGCATCTGCAATATCAGCCGCGTCGATATAAGCCACACCAGCTTTATCCGCTGCACGTTTGACACGTTCTGCAGATTGACCGAGTATGACCATTTTCTTAAGTCCAGTAATATCAGGAACCAATTCGTCAAACTCATTGCCACGGTCCAACCCACCAGCAATCAAGATAACCTTGCTATTATCAAATCCTGACAAGGCTTTTTGAGTTGCTAAGATATTGGTTGACTTACTATCGTTATAAAATTTAACGCCATTGATTTGGTCTACAAACTGGAGACGGTGTTTAACTCCACCAAAGGCTGACAAGGTTTCCTTGATGATTTCATTGTCCACACCACGAAGTTTAGCAACGGCAATGGTTGCAAGAGCATTTTCCACATTGTGGCTACCTGGAACACCGATTTCATCAGCTGCCATGACTTTTTCACCACGGAAGTAGAGAAGACCATCTTCAAGATAGGCTCCGTCAACCTTTTCAAGTGTTGAGAATGGTACTACAGTCGCATTTGTCTTTGCCGCAAGTTCTTTGGCTAATTCCTGGTTGAAGTTCAATACTAGGTAATCAGCTACTGTCATATTGCTTTGGATATTCCACTTGGCTGCCACATAGGCTTCAAAAGAACCGTGATAGTCAATATGTGTTGGCATCAGGTTTGTGATAACAGCAATTTCAGGATGGAATTCCTGGATTCCCATTAATTGGAAAGAAGAAAGTTCCATGACAAGGGTGTCCTTATCTGTCGCTGTTTGAGCAACCTGACTAGCAGGATAACCGATGTTACCTGATAAGAGTCCATTTTGTCCTGCAGCAGTCAGGACTTCCCCAATCATGGTTGTGGTCGTTGTCTTACCATTTGAACCAGTAATACCGACGATTGGTGCATCAGAAATTAAATAGGCCAACTCAACCTCAGTCAAAACTGGAATGCCTTTTTCTAGAGCTTTTTCAATCATAGGATTGCTATAAGGAATTCCTGGATTTTTTACCATCAAGGCAAAATCTTCGTCCAACAATTCCAAGGGATGACCACCAGTTACAACCTTGATGCCCTCTTCCAAGAGACTTTGCGCAGCTGGATTTTCCTCAAAGGGCTTACCATCATTCACCGTTACGATGGCTCCTAGCTTGTCCAAGAGACGAGCTGCAGACTCACCTGATTTAGCTAAACCTAGGACTAATACTTTCTTATTTTCAAATTGATCAATTCGTTTCATATCTAGAACTCCATTTCTACTCTTACTATTTTACCATTTTTATGAAAATAAAAAAGCCACAAAGGGCTTTCTTATTTGTTTTTTGTATAAAAAACTATTCTACCGACTTGAGGGCTTCTAACATATCCACCTTTCGGAGATAATGATTGACAAAAACTCCTAGGATGGTCAAAATGACACTGACAGCTAGAACTGGAATGAGATAAACTTCCCAGCCGACCTTTGGTTGAAAGCGGAAGGTACCGGGTGCGATCATCTGAATGAGAAATTGATGGAGATAAAAACCTGATACCAATCCTACAATCATTCCAATTAGTGACAATATGATAGTTTCCCGATAGATGTAAAGGGTCACTTCTTTGTTATGAAAACCAAGAACCTTGATGGTTGAGAGTTCCCGAATCCGTTCAGCAACATTGATATTGGTCAAATTATAGAGAATCACAATAGCTAGTAGTACCGATACCAGCACCAAAATCGCCATGGTATGATTCAGAGAATTAGCAAAACTTTCAAAGAGCTGAATGGTGGAGGCGTTTTGAACGAGGCCACTGACAGCTACCTGGTCCATAAATTCTCCCGCGACTCTTTCAGTATTCCCTTCACTTTTATCCTTAAGTTGGACCAGATAGGTGTTCATCTTGGGAGCTTGACCATATATCTCCTCATAGGTCGCCTGATTCATATAAACAAAGTGACCTACATAGTGCTCAGTAATAGCACCTACTTTAAAGGTTTTCCCATCTATTGTAAAGTTGTCACCAACAGAAACTCCAGCCAACTGAGCTAATTTATCTGTTAGGATGACTCCACCTGATAAGCTCAGTTTTTCTCCATTTTTTTCTAAATGGACAAAAGGTTCCAGGTCATCCTTATCCGTTACCATGATGGTCACTGTCTGAACTCCAGCCTTGCCTGCATACTTTTCCTCAACCTGTTTGAAAGAAATTAAACGATAGTTTTCAACTTCATCACTCTGCAATTTTTCTTCTAGTTTGGCCTTATCAGAATCTGAAGCTCGAGAATTGACAGAGAGAATCATCTGATATTGTTGCAGATCCTTAAACTGCCTGTCAGCAACGCCTACCACAGAGGATTGAATACCAAGTCCTGCAAAGAGGAGGGCTACTGAACCTGCAACCCCAAAAATGGTCATCAGCATGCGTTGTTTGTAACGGAAAATATTGCGGGCAGTTACCTTTTGGGTAAAGCTCAAATGAGACCAGATAAAGGTTATCCGCTCCAAGAGAATCTTTGAGCCCTTGACTGGTGGCTTGGGTAGTAATAATTGTGCTGCTTCTTCATGCAATTCTCTGCGAGATACAAGGTAGGCAGGTAAAACGCTAGCTATTAAACTTAGTCCCAGAGCTAAACAACTATAGGTCCAGTAGAAATGCTGCTGACTCTCACCAACGATCATTCGTTCAGTGATGATATGCGAGATTGTGGGTGCTAAGACATAATGACCAATCAGAATTCCTAGAAGGGTGCCAAGAGTACCAGCAACCAGACCATAAATTACAAACTTAGCAATGATATCCTTGCTATGGTAGCCTAAAGCCTTAAAGATACCAGCATTGGTCCTTTCCTCGTCTACAAATCGTGTCATGGTGGTAAAGGTAACCATGGCTGCGACGGCATAGAGAACAACTGGAAAAATATTCCCTACGGCACGAATACTCATGGCTGAGTTACTATACATGAGATAACCTTGACCAGTAGGAGAGCTTTTTCGATTGTAAACATGATAGGTTGGCTCTGTCAGAGCATTGACTTCATCCTGACTGGTCTGCCATTTAGCCTTCTCACTAGCAAAATCTGACTCAGCATGACTTAGTTTTTCCTTTTCTTGTTTCAATTGTTCTTTAGCTTCTTCTATCTGGCTCGAAACTTGGCTCTTTTGCGGTTCTGGAAGTTGGCTCACTTGATTTTCTTGAGCTTGTAAACGCGTTTCGATTTCTTGCAGGCGTTTCTTGCCAGCTGTCAAGTTGCTCTCTGCCTCGTCTAGTTGTTTCTTGCCCTCATCAAGGGACTCTTGGGCATCCTTCTTCATTTTCTCTAGCCGCGCTTGTCCATTATCAGCAACTAGTTCCTTTAAAGTCTCCTCTTCTTCCTCTAGCTTCTTTTCGTAATCACTAGAGAAAGGATTAACATCTGTTAGGCTAGCAAAACGCAGGCGGGCAATCGTGTAAACAGAGCTCTTAAAATTTTCTTCAGTTACAACACCATATGCTACTAAGTTCCCATTACCACTGGCTGAACTCCCCATATCTGATTTTGAAAAAATATCTGGAGAGTGGACAAAGCCTGTAATGGTATAACTATCCCGCTTTAATTGAGAATTACTGCCCTTTTTCTGGCTCAGATGAATAACTTGACCAATCTGATAGCGATCTTTCAAAAAGTCCGCCAAGGCCAATTCATCCTCTTGCTCAGGCAAGCGCCCTTCCGTTACTTGAAATTTTGAAATCTTATCAGTATTTGAAAAGATTCGTATGGCATCTTCACTATTTGCCAGAGTCAAATCTGTCATATAACCAAACTCGACATCTGCTCCTGATAGAGTTTGCAATTCTGCCTGGTCTGCTTGATCAAGTCCATAATCTCCTATGACGGTCACATCTGCCGCATTGGTATTTTTCAGAAAAGTCCAAGCTGTTCGCTCCATATTGGGACTGGCCACTTTGAGACCGACTAGGGCCAAAGAACCTAACATCATCAAAGTTAGAATGGATAGAAATCGCCCTTTTGAACCTGTGAAAGACTGGAGCAGGTCTTTCCAATATATCTTCCTTTTCATATCAGTACTCCAAATCATCAATATCCTGTGGTTGAGGATTGATAACAACGCTCTTGACACTGGCATCATGCATCTGAATCACCCGATCAGCTATAGGAGCTAGGGAAGCATTGTGGGTCACGATGACAACGGTAGCGCCCTTCTTACATGACATTTCTTGAAGAATCTTTAAAACCTGCTTACCAGTCTGGTAGTCCAAAGCTCCCGTTGGCTCATCACAGAGGAGAATTTTGGGATTTTTAGCCACAGCTCGAGCTATTGCTACCCGTTGTTGTTCACCACCTGATAGCTGAGCTGGAAAATTATTGAGACGATGGCCTAGACCTACGTCCTTTAGAACTTGCTCAGGATCTAAGGCATCTAAGACAATTTCTGATGCCAACTCGACATTTTCTTTGGCAGTTAAGTTAGAAACCAAGTTATAAAATTGAAAGACGAAACCAACATCATCCCTACGATAGTTGGTTCTCTGATGGGAAGTAAAATTCGAGATATTGGTTCCGTCTATCCAGACTTGTCCTTCATCGTTTGTATCCATACCACCAAGAATATTTAAGACTGTTGACTTCCCTGCTCCAGATGAACCAAGGATAATGACCAGTTCTCCCTTTTCAATCTCGAAGTTGACATCACGATTGGCTACGATTTCTGTTTCTCCAGTATGATACCTCTTATAGCTATGTTTCATTTCAATATAGGACATCTTATTTCCTCCTTTCCTACCCCTTATTTCACCCTTATTATAACTCTTTTAATAATAGAAAGAAAGTTAAGCCCTAAATATAAAACATAAAAAAGCGGACAAGATCTAGTTCTGTTTCTTGAAACTAGTTTGTCCACTTTTTATAGTTGAGATTGTTTTCTTGTCCAATCTCTATAATCTAAATACTGTCAGATTATTTTATTCTTCGTCTTTCTTCTTTCCCATTGCAAAGAGACCAAGTAGTGCTCCCACAACACCTGCTGTTGCAAGGGTTGCATTTTCCTTAGTACCTGTTTCAGGGAGAATATGTTGACGGCTTGCAGGCGCCTGATAAGTCTTATCTTGTGACATAGCGAGGGCTACAATCGACTGCTCATCTTTGTACTCTGGTACTTCATTGACAGCTGCTTCGGCTGCGTTCACGCCACCAGTATATTCTGGAACTTCGTGAACTGCTGCAAAGACTGCATTGGCACCACCTTTGTACTCTGGCACATCGTTAACCGCTGCTTCGACTGCATTCACACCACCAGTGTATTCTGGAACTTCGTGAACTGCTGGTTCGACTACATTCGCTCCTAAAGTATGTTCTGGTACTTCATGAACTGCTGCTTCAACTCCATTCACGCCTCCAGTGTATTCTGGTACTTCGTTCACCGCTGCTTCAACTCCATTCACGCCTCCAGTGTATTCTGGAATTTCGTGAACTGCTGGTTCTTCCCCATTCACACCGCCTGTGAACTCTGGAACTTCATGTATAGCCGGTTCTTCTCCATTCACGCCTCCAGTGTATTCTGGTACTTCGTGTACAGCTGGTTCTGTCTTAGCGCTTTCAGCATCTGCCTTAGTCAATTGAATGCGATATTCCTTAATATGTTTACCACTTTCTGAAACAAGATGAATCAAGACTGGAAGTTTATCATCTCCACTATCAACAATAGTTGCTGCTACGTTTTCGCCAGCTTCAACTGTTACTTGAGGACGATTTCCACTATAGGTTACTTGGTAATCTACACGATCTTCAGAGAAGTCAGCAATCTCTTTACCATCCACAAGAAGTTTTGCAGCTGTACTATCCTTAGGTTCTTCACTTGGAGCAATGAAGGTCATTTCTGTAATAGCTACACCCTTGGTATCAGCTTTTCTATCCATGCGCCATCTCATAGCCTTAGCTTTAACTGGAGCAAAGGTTACATGGATATCAGTACCTGCTTGAATCTCTTGATCAGCACGGTATTCAACTTTCTCCCAGTTAGAAGGAGTGTTGAATGGATGTTCTGGATCGTATGGTTGGTAGTTAGAGTAATATTCTGGCGAGTCAAATTCTGGTCCCACATAGCGCTCTAAGACTAGTTTAGAAGGTGCATCTGTACCACCATCTGAGAAGAATCGAATGCTTCCTTCAGCGACTGTACGTTCAACAATCTTGCCAGCTTCTCTAAAGATAACCCCTACTGAAACCTCTGGATTATCAGATGGAGTTGGAGACCAGTTGGTCCAACGACGGGTTTCATCATCAGAACCATCGTTAACATAGTCCACACGGTCATGAGAGTTTGGATCAATATCGTTAGTTGCTGAGGCAAATGAACGGTTGCTATCGTCGTCGAAGTCTGGGTTGTCTGATAGGTTTTCACCGAGTTTATCAGTCACACGTACTGCTACTTCGGCATTCAAATCAGTACCTAAAACGCGACCACGAACTGTAAATTCACCTGCATTCGCTAGATTTTCAGCTGGAACTTCATCCCATTCAACTGCCAAGTCTTTGACTTCATAGCCATCTTTACCTGTGAAGTAAACAGCGACTTTCGCAGGTAACTCAAGAGTATGGCCCTTAGCAACCAAGCGTGATGATTTCACAGCAACAACAGGTTTACTTGCTAGCAAGTCTTTATCATTTGTAAAGTGGAGACGGTATTCACCTAGAATATCTCCGTTTTCAGCCTTAACGACAACACGAACTGGATCCCCTTCACGCACGCTTGGAATCACTGTAGCAATACCATTATCTGATACACTTGCTGTTACAGTTGCTGCTTGGTCTTCTTTAGTTTCTAGATAATAGTCAGTCAAGCCAGGGTTAAAGTTTGGCAAATCTTTTCCATCTACTTGGATTTGAGCTTGAGCTTTCTTAGCTGCAACTACTTGTTTAGAGAAGATTTGAATTTCTGTAATGGAAGTACCCCATTTACCATCTGGTCTAACCATACGGATACGAACCGCATAGGTATTGACTTTATCAAAGCTAAAGTGGGTCATTTCTCCCGCTCTTACTTGATCTGGAGCTTTAAGATTTGTCACTTGTTTCCAGTTATTGTCATCGTTAAAGACGTGGTCTTCACTAGCTACAAAGCTTGGGTTCTTAGGAACTGTTGGAACATCTGTTCCTACATAGTATTCGATGACATAAGACTTAGGTGCACCAACACCGTGGTCTTCGTGGAAGGCAACATTGAGATTGTCAACCGAACGTTTAGACAGGATACCAGAATCACCAAAGAGGATTCCCACTGACGCTTCACTTGTACGGTTCCAGTTTGTCCAACGGTTAGCTGGTTGGTTGTTGTATGAGATTAGTTTATCATTAACATTTGCTACCGAGTCACTTGGATTTGAGTCTGATGCAAAGGCAAGTGGTAACTCTGAACCTGTCCACTGGTCAGAAATGTTTGCACCAGTTTCTGTCTGAGCAGAAACACGGACATGAAGTTTCGTTGGTAACTGAGTCCCTTCCACATGTCCTGTAACGGTAAAGCTACCTTCAGTTGCATATTGGCTTGGGTCAATAGCATCCCAAGTCACTTTAGCTGAAGATACTTGGCCGTTTGAGTGGTAAGTACGAACACTTTCTGGTAATTGAGGAGCTTCTGAAACTGGAGTTGTTGTAGTCACTTCTTCGACTGCAATGATACCTTCTACAGAAACTTTAGCATGAGCTTCGTTTTCAATTCCTTCTACTTTACCTAGAACATCAAAGCTATGGTATTTAGCAAGGTCTTCCTTAGCAACTGCTTGCCAAGTCACCTTGTGAACTTTTGGAAATCCTTTATCGTACTCTACCGTTACTGTACCAGGTAGACTTGGTTCTTGGTTCAAACCTGTCACGACACTTACTGGACGAATGGCCTGGACAACTTTATTTTCAGTATTTGCCTGAATGTTCAAGTCAATCTGACCTTCTGCTCCTTCAAATTGAGCTTTTAAAGTTACTTGACCAGGTTTATGCAATTCAAGCATACCTTTACGAACAGCTACGTCTCCTTCACCTGATGTTGAGAAGGTTACCTTGTCAGCTTTTAATACGGCCTGAGTTCCATCTTGATAATGAGCCAAGACTTTGATACCAACTGTTTGGTCTTCTTTCAGTGCGTCTGCATTTTCAACTTCTAGGCTTAAACGCTCAATCTGAGGAGCTTCTTGTAAGAATTGGATAGCATAAGTCTGAAGTGCTCCACCATCATTTGGTTGAACATAAATACTAGCACGCATACCATTTGCTTCGTTAGCTTGAATAACAGTAACTTGCGCATTTTCAGCTAAAGCTTTGACTTCAGGCAAAGTAGCTCCATAAGCAAGTTTATGGTATAGAACCGGTTTGTCAGTTGAGAGCCCTTCTACAGGCTGGTCTGCAACAGTTACAGTCGGTACTACTGGTGAAGCCGCTTGACCTTCTGCGACTACGAATGTAGCAGCGATTTCATCATCACCTGAAATTCCTTTAGCTTGGATACGAGAGCCTGGGATAGTTAATTTAGCTTGGTCTTCAGCTACAACTTCCCACCTATCAACGTCATAGCTTCCTAGAGTACCATCTGACAATACATAGGTTACAGATGGATCAACCTTACTTAGATCTGTAGTTGGTGCAATTCTCTTAACTACAGGTAATTCTGCTTCGAGTGCCAAGACTTCAACACGCGCTTCTACATCTCTTCCTTCTGCCACACCTTTAACAGTAAAAATACCAGGTTGGTTGACATCAACTGCAGACCATTCTACTGGAAGTTTTGCACGGCTACCATCACTGTAGATAAATCCTACTTTTGAAGGCATTTTCGCTGCTTGACCGATTACTGTACGAACTTTAGGCACCTCTGTACCTAAAATAGTTTTTTCAGCTTGGTCTTTCTTACCTGTGAAGATAGTTGTTTGACCAGATTTCAAGAAATCAGAGTGAGCAGTCAAGGTGAATTTACCTGCTTGCTCAGTTGATTTGACAATCACAACACCCTTACCATTAAAGGCTTTGCGAATCCATGAACCATCTGCTTGTTCTTTGTAACGTTCACGGCTGGCTTGTTCCCCGTTATCCACACCGACAATCTGACCTTGTCCATGCAACTGGAAGCGAACAAGATTATTGGCTGTAGGAACTACGTTACCTTTACTGTCAACAATTTCGTAATAGATATAAGTGAGGTCTTTTCCGTCAGCTGCGATAGCATTTTCTTCTTTGACCAAACGAACCCCTGCAGGTTCTCCAGCAGTCACAATCTTATCACGAGCAATGATATTACCAGCTTCGTCACGAGCTACTGCTTCCAAAGTACCTGCTTCAAAAGCAACTTTCCATTCAAGGTAAAGTTCATTCGGTTTGGCACCTTCTTGGTAAGTGCGTCCATCACTTGTTTGTTTTTTAGTAAATGTCTTCTTGCCTAGAGTTTCACCATTCAAATATAGTTCTACACTTGCAGCGTTAGAATAGGCACGAACAGGAATCTTACCATCTGCATCCGCTACATTCTCTTTTAGGGTAGGATTTTCCCAGTTCCAGTGAGGAAGAAGGTGAACCATTGGTTTCTTCTCAGCAGAAACCCATTGGCTTTGGTACAAGTAGTAGTCATTCTTTGGAATTCCGGCCGTATCTACGATACCAAAGTAAGAACTCTTAACTGGAGTTTGGTTTTGGTTGTGCCATGGAGTCGGTTCACCGATATAGTCCGTACCTGTCCAGATGAACTGACCTGCATAACCAGCATTGTCACGGTCAAAAGTCCAAGATGCTGTTGCTGTTTTACCCCAACCAACACGGTCATTACCGTAGTCTGATTGCTCGTAATTACGGTAAGCCTGATTGCTGTGGACCAATTCACGTTCTGGACGGAAATAACTTCCACGTGTACGAGTAGCTGAGGAAGTTTCAGATCCGTAAATCAACCAATTTGGATGTTTCGCACGAAGTTTCTTGTAGTTGTCTTCTGAATAGTTAAAACCAACTGCATCCAGTTCATTGGCAATCTTTTCATGGTCACCACTACCATCACCAAAGCGGAACTTATCTGCTCCCATAGTGACATAGCGTGTCTTATCAACAGCCTTGATCACTTGAACCAAGCGTTTAACAGTTGCTAGAGAACGAGGTTTCCCGTCTGCTTCACCTATTTCATTACCGATAGACCACATAACGATAGCAGGGTTGTTCTTTCCTCGTTCAACCATGGTACGAAGGTCAAAATCAGACCATTTTTCACCTTTCTTAGCGTCTGGGTGAGTAGCATCTTTATCAAAGAAGCGACCGTAGTCATACTGTTTCTTACCACCATACCAAGTATCGAAGGCTTCTTCTTGGACCAACAAACCAAGCTCAGCAGCAATCTGTAAAGTTTGCTCACTAGCTGGGTTGTGAGTTGTACGGATAGAGTTTACACCCATATCCTTCATCTGTTTCAGACGACGGTATTCAGCCTTATAGTTTTCTTCAGCTCCAAGAGCTCCATGGTCATGGTGAAGAGAAACCCCATGGAATTTAATGCGTTCACCATTCAAAGAGAAGCCTTCATTTGGAGTCCAGTTGTAATAACGGTAACCAAACAAATCTTTCTTAGCATCTACCAATTGACCATCACGATATACACGTGTCACCAATTCGTAAAGGGCAGGCTTGTCGCTATGAACTGTCCAAAGTTTTGGTTTATCAACTTGTAAAATAGCATTCAAGCTAGCTGATTGATGAGCTTTCAATACTTGACTAGCTGTACGAACTAGGTCCGTTACAGCTTGACCATTACGTTCGATAATTTGGTATTCAGCAAGAATTTCATGATCTTTATCATCAGTATTGACGATCTTACTTGTTACATGAGTATCTACCTTACCATTTTGTTGTTTTTCAAGGTCTGGAGTTAAGATAGTTGTTCCATTTTTCTCAGTATGGACCTTATCTGTGACTTGAAGGGTAACATCACGGTAAATCCCGCTTCCTGAGTACCAACGGCTACTTGGTTGTTTGTTGATGGCATGCACTGCTACGACATTCTCGCGACCGTCTTTATGGAGATAGTCAGTGATGTCATATGAGAATTGGTTGTAACCATTTGGATAGTGACCAACTAGCTGTCCATTTACATAAACCTGAGAATCCATGTAAACCCCGTCAAATGTGATACGTACATTCTTATTGAGGTCTTCTTCATCGAGTTTAAAGGTCTTACGATACCAAGCATCACCACCATTGAGTTGCCCACCTTCGTTTTGGGCAGGTGAGTCATGGTCAAAGTCATTGTAGATACTCCAATCATGAGGAAGGTCTAATTTCTTCCAACTAGAAACATCGGCATCTGGCTTGACCGCATCTTTAGCATTGGCATTGAGCTTGAAATGCCAGTTTTGGTTGAATTCTACTTTTCTATCCTCAATCAACTGTTTTACCTCATCATTAGTTGCAGGTTTGAGCTCTGGTTTTTCTGTTTGAGCAGATTGATCCTGAGTCACAGCTGGAGCTTGCTTTTCTACATCAGAGGTTTCTTTTTTCTCAGGAGTAGTCTCAGTAGTTGGGGCTTCCACTTTTTTCTCTACTTCATGATTAGTTTCTACTGCTTCACTGTTAACAGTTTCTGTTGTTACAGGTTGTTCAGAAGCTTTTGAATCTACAGCTTCCTCTTTAGGAGTTTCTTTCTCCACTTTTTCTGTAGCAACAGCGACTGGTGTCTCATCCGCAGATACAGAATTTACACCTACTAGATTTGCTCCAAATAAAACAGAGCAAGTCCCGATAAGTACCGAGCACGTTCCGACCGTAAATTTACGGATGCTATAGATACTTTTGCGATTCCAATAATCTTTTCCCATAGGGTTCTCCTTGTCAAGTAACCGCTTCCATTTTTTGTTGAAAGCGCTATACTTTTTTTGTAATTATTACTTCTATTTTATAAAATAATATAGGAAACTTCAATACTATGACTGTAAAAATCATACTTTTGATTGTTTTTTCTATATTTTGTAGAAAACTATAAAAATCTGAATGTACATTTAGAAAAATACGTCAAAACAGCTGTTTCACTTATAGAAACAGCTGTTACTGAAAAACTATTCTGAATTTACCTTCGATTACTGATTATCCTTCTTTTAACATCTTGACCATCTCATTTTTACGCTCTTCTAGCTCGGCAATTTGATGGAGTAAAAGTCCTGAAAAATCACATTCAAGCTCTTCCGATTCGCCACTATTATACCAATCTAGAGCAACAATATGATTGTCCTTATCAAAGCAAAAAACCACATCTCCATCCCCGATGATAGACAGAAATGGAATATAATCCACAAAACCCAGAGCGTGTAATTCCTTGGTTTTAAGACGAATGTCTAAGAAATCTGGGATGCCATTTGCAATTCCCAAGACTTTAATACCTCGACAGAAGGTCCAAAATGGTGCTACATCGTAAGCCTTGGCTCTTGGCCATAGCTCTTCTCTAACTTCCATAAAGAGACCTCCCAGAGATGACATGGTGAATTCCCTGAAATCTTCTGGCAGACGAATGCCGTATTGATTTTCAAAATCCTGAACATCTTCTTCCGATGGTTCATTGCCCATGCAGGCGACAACCTGATAAGTTTCCTTATCATAGTGACGAAAATACTCATAAACTTCCTTGAGTGCCATTATTTTAATCCTTTTTACTCAGAAATAGTAACTACAAATCCATCTGGTAAGATGACTTGCTGACCATCTTCAAACTGGCAATGACTCGCTAAGTCAACTGAATCTCTGTCTAAGATAAAATCCTCAGAAGACTGATTAAAGATTGCCTGAACTTCTTTTCCTTGGTAGTTCCAGCTCAAGGCAAGAACATCTGGTTCCACTTCTTCCAAGCGATAATTTCCATGCTGAATCATACTTGCCGATTCCTTACGAATCTTGATTAATTTCTTCATAAAATTCAGCATGTCATTGTCTTTAGAAACACGATCCCAAGGCATGACACGACGGCAATCAGGGTCTGGTCCACCTATTAATGCTAGCTCTGTTCCGTAATAGATACAAGGATTCCCTTTTTGAAGATAGAGGAAAGTTAGGGCAGCCTTGACATGTTGGATATTTCCTTTTGCAGTTGTAAGGATACGCTCTGTATCGTGAGAATCCAGAAGGTTAAACATCACCTCTGAGATTTGTTGCTTATAGTACATAGACTGGCTATTGATTTCTGAAATAAATTGCTCCGTCTTTTTACGCTGACGCAAGAAATAATCCTTGATACTTTCAGAGAGTGGGTAGTTCATGACTGCATGGAACTCATCCCCTTGTAGCCAAGGTTGTGAGGTATGCCAGATTTCACCTAAGATATACAAATCAGACTTTTTAGTGAGAACTGCCTTTCTGAAATCTCTCCAGAACTGATGGTCAATTTCATTGGCAACGTCCAAGCGCCAAGCATCGATATCAAAATTCTCAATCCAGTAGGTCGCAACACTTAAAAGATAGTCCCTAACCTCCGGATTAGCTGTATTCAACTTAGGCATATAGCTAGCAAAGGCAAAGGTATGATAAGGGAGTTCTCTTGGATTCTGAAGTTTATCCTCAGTAACTGGAAATTCTTGGATATGGAACCAATCTTTATATGGTGATTTTTCGCCGTTCTTTAGAACATCCTGCCATTGGGCAGACTGGTAGCCTATATGATTGAAAACAGCATCTAGCATAATCTTGATGCCCCGTTTGTGGGCTTCCTCGACTAAATTACGAAAAACTTCCTTGTCCCCAAAGTGACGGTCAATTTCAAAATAATCCGTCGTATCGTACTTGTGATTGGTTGTTGCTTCAAAAATCGGACATAGGTAAAGTCCAGTGATTCCCAAATCTTTAAGATAGTCAAGATGGTCAATAATCCCTTGTAAATCTCCACCAAAAAAGTCATCCCTATTAGGTGCAATGGCAGCATCCCACTCTCGAGCTCCATCTGGAGTTAGATTAGGATTTCCATTCGCAAAGCGTTCTGGGAAAATCTGGTACCAAACGGTATTTGAAACCCAGCTAGGAACCTGACAACCGTCAATTTCGTGAATATAAGGAAGCTTAAAGCCGTTTCCATCAGCATCTAAGTTTTCCTGAGTATATTCTACACAACCCTTATCGCCATAGTAGACACCCTGACCTTCTGTATCAAGAAGTTCAAAGAGATACTGAATGCGAGCAAAATCAACCGATACCGTAACCTGCCAATAGTCAAATAGGGCATCTGAGGTTACTTTGGTCATTTCTTTCTTGGCTTCATACTTATCCTCAATGAAAATAAAGGGATCTCCATAGTGTAAGATAACCTTCTGGACATCATTTTTCTTCGTTCTAATTCGGATATGTAGCTGACCTTCTTTGTAAAGATAAGCATACTCTGATTCTGGTCTATGATAAATGGCTGTTAATTCCATGTCTTGTCTCCTAAAATTAATAAAAACGCAAACGTTTTTATAGTCGTTGTTTCCAGTATACTACTTTAAAATTCGATTTGCAATACTTGGTCAAGTTTCACAAGAAAACAGCTCAAACTAGATACTGTAGACTAATCAAGAAATTTCAGCACCTATCAATAAAAAGCTCCCAAACTCAGCCTCACAGCCTAGTCAATCTGACAAAGAGCAAGTTCTTTTAATCCTCTGTCGTACAGGAAGGTTAAACAAAAGTTGTCTGTTATATTTTGAACCTTGTGTTTACTCATTCCTCTAGGCAAGGCTATATCGCACAATTCTCTTGTTGCCAGAGAAAATAGCTTTTGCTTGCCCTTCCAGTCATCATTTTTAAATAGGGGGCTCAGGATAAGATAAGGCGAATCCGTAAAAATTCCATTGACACCAGCTTTTTTGCCTGAAGCCTTTAAATCTTCAGATTCTAATAACTTTTCGATAATACGACCATCACCAGAGATTTTAACAAGGGCATAATAGTCCATGCCCCATTTATTGACAGAAGTTTGACTTTCTCCAGAGCTAAAGGCATAGAGCTCTTGCTGCCAATATTTCAGACTATCGATTTTAGGACAAGCATCTGAGCTCGTGTCGTGGTAGTTTAAAGCTTTTTTATCAATATGCGAATAAGTGGTCCACGTCGCCTGCTTTTTCTCTCTATCAAATTCTAAAAAGGCAAAGTTTCTTGCCTGATTTGTATAAACTTGCTCTTCAAAACACACGGGTATCTGGTCGCTATCTGATACTATTTGAAAATATCTCTCTTGTGCCTTTTTAGGAAGTATACCTTGCGGATCCTTTAGGGCAATGATTTCTGGATGAGAAAAATCACCAGCATAATAGACTATTTCCTTGCCAGACTTGATGATGCCAATATTTTGTCCATCTTTATAGAGCAGAGGCTCTTCCTCCCAAACATGGTCACAATTCCAAGCATCTATCTCCTTCACACCCAAAGGCGATACTTCAAGCAGACAGTAGCGATTGAAAGCTTCCTTCTCACTGGTCAAGACAACGGCTCGACCATCATGTAGCATGGCTGAGCTTAGGACAATACTATAATTCTTGTCAAGTTCCCATTTGTTCAATAGGCTTAACTTTAGCTTCCTCATTTTCTCTCTCCTAATCCATCACCACTCGTTGATGGCAAATAGAATGGCTAATCGAATATTTCTTAGCAACTGATCCGAAAGGTCATCGTATTGTTGACCAAGTCCCTTATCTTGTGCCAGCCATCCAGGTTCATCATTCCAGGAGCCCATTGCTCCAAAAACATCCGCTGCACTTGCAGCTCTAAATATGCTTAGATGTTGCGGTGGAATTTGAGGTTCTGCCAGTCCTTTACCAGATTCTGGGTCTAGCAAAAAGTTTCTAGCAGAGTGAAAGACTTTGGCAAAGTTGTCACATTCAATTTTAATTGCTAGATCTTCTATACGAGCCAATATGCCCTTAAATTCTTCGATATTATCTTCATAGTGGGGAATGTCTTGAGAAGACCTTTCCCATTCATACTCAGTGTAGGTCACATCCCAGCCCCTACCTGCGGAAGCAGATTCCCAATTTGGTAGGAAATAACTTGCCTTCCCATCTTTATAAAAACAGAGAATTGAACTCTGTGTCGTATTGGAAAAGCCTAAAATCCCTCTGTCTTCAACTGAAATAGGACAAAATAATTGTAAGTCCTTTAGACCTTTTTTCTTAAGGTTTTCAAACCAATCAGATACAGAAAGTTCTGTAGCTTCCCCATTTTCTGACGGCAAAATTTGAAAGCTCAACTTATTTGTATATTTTTCGGGGTTATAACATATTTCTTTACCACTTTTTAAAGCCTTCCTAGCTGCTGCCACGATACAGGCTATCTGATACATTTGTCCATTCATATGATTTCTTCCATTATCCCTTCAATCAGTTTTGTAAGACTTTCTACTACATAGATAATTTCATCAGGGTCATGGATGTAGCAAATAATCTGCCCTTCCTGACCCTCCTGGTCTGGATCAAAATCCAGCATAAGATAACAAGAGTCACAATACTGGGCAAAAGGAAGCCATTTTTTATTAAAAAGATAAGGCTTAATCCTGCTATCACGCATATTTTCCAGGTCTTGACTAGAAAAATAGTCGGGAAATTCGGTTAACAGAGCATCTCTATTTTGAAAGTACTTTTTACAAGTCTCAATTTCCTGTAGACTCATGAGAGAAAAAGTCAGATCTCTCTGGTCAATCACACAAGGTAAAATAGAGAGGTATTTACTCCCATTCTTATAGCTATAAAGCTCTTTGAAGTCACTAGGTAGACGAATACCAAATCTTTCCTCAAAGCCTTGAAGCTCTTCCTCGGAAGCACCAGAAATATCCTGATAATCTTCCAGATATCCTTCCTCTACAGGATCATCCAAATCCCAGTCTTCAAAACACTCACAAATATAAGTTTCTATTTTTTTAACTTGGTCAATTAGTTGCATAATCCCACCATGATTTCTTTATTTTATCTGTCTTCCAATGCTTTTTACCGATTATAACTTGGTTCTTTTAAGTCAATTGGGTTAGGATTTTGCTTAATCCATGCAAGAGCCAATTGGCAGAGGCGGTCCAGGCGAGGCTCGTCATCAAAATCTTTCCCATGAACTTGAGCAATAAGCTCTTTAGTCTCTGCTAATTCTTGATCTGAAAGAGAGCTTCCTAGAGACAAGTATTTAGGGAGAGCCTGAAGCATTTTTCTATAGTCCCTGTCCCAGTTGACCCCACCATTGCGATCCAGTTCATCTCGGACTCGACCTGGTATACGGATAACTTCTCCCTGAACAGTTTTGGCTGCTCCACTTGAAGGAATCAAGAAGGACCAAAGTTCCTCATACTGCTCCTCCCAGCTACCTTCTTTTACGAGAATCGGTGAAACTCCATCGTGGGTTATTCGTTTGGCTACCGGCTTGACATCAAAGAGCTCATAGAGCTTCGCTAAGCCTTTATCTGCTCCCTCGATGTAGTCTGGGTGGATACTTTCTCTATGAAATTCAAAATCCTTGCCGATTTGCTCAACTCTTTCCTTCATTTTAGAGGTTTTCTTAGCACCAGCATCCAGAAGCATAGATGCGATTTCAGCAGTTTGGGCAATATAAATCCCCCGACAAACCATCAAGACTGAAGCTAGTGGGGTTCTTCCCATATCATTTTTAGCATTGACATTTGCTCCCTTGTCAATTAAAAATTTGACAGTCTTAGGATGAAAAAATTCAGCTGCCATATGTAGAGGGGTATCGCCATAGGTATTGGGCTTTTCAATGTCTGCCCCCAATTCACACAAGAGTTTTACTGTATCTCTACCCAAGATTGCTTGACGGTATAAAGGAGTCGCTCCATAATAATCAGGGATATTGATATCCAAGCCCTGTTCGACAAGCCAGATAACCAATTCATCCGGGACTCCTCCCATATGCAGAGGTGTACATAAGCTAAATCTTCCATCATGAGCGGTTAATTCACAACGGTCATAGACTGCTTTAAGGGCTTCAATATTTCCTTCATCCATTAAATCCTTAAACTCTTTTGGTAATGTAACTCTTTTCTTTGCCATATTTAGTTCCTTTCTTCTGATTCAGCATCTAGGACAAGCCAATGAAGATTGTCAATAGTTTTCAAAGTCAGGACTTGTCCATCATAATCATTTTTCAACTCAAGACCGTTTTGCTCAATAGATATATGATTGTACCAGTGGTCTAGGCTGGCGTATTCCCCCATATGAATGTTGATGAGCATACTGGTTATCGGATCCCACGTTCCTTTCTTAACAGTTTCGGCTAAAAGGTAGTAAGCGTCTAAGAATATGAGATTTCTCCCATAGATCCAAAAGGGTAGTTCAAGCTCTAACAAAGGCAACTTGGCAGAAAAAATCTCATCACCGTGCGGTGGCACGGTTTCATAATGAAATTCTATCTCGCTGCCATAATAGGCAATCAAGGCTCCCTGACATCCGATATTTTGAGGAATTCCCTCCTCAGCTACAATAAATTCCATGACCTGCTCCTTATATTTTCAATCATAAAATCCGACCAGACTCTGCCAGAATATCAAACTGGACTCATGGCCTTTTCTAGTCATCAAATGGATGAAGTCACTTTCACAACCCTTCCAAACTGCAGATTGAGCCGTTCCCATGGCTCTAACAAATGCTAGAAAATCTGGTGCCAGCCATATTTTTTCATCATAGGACATCTCTGCATCAAGAGCATAGACCGCCCCAGATTGACAATCCAGCAAAATAGTGTAGGGATCTCCATTTGCAATGATGATCAAGACACTTTCTTGTAGAGTCGAGTAATCATGGTATTCCAAATTGCGATTGATCAGCCAAGTAAGACTAGTGCCGTCCCCATATCCAAACTGGTAACTTAAAAAACCTATCTGCCCCCAGTTATAGGCCAAAATATTTTTCCTAAAAATCGGATCCAATTCTTGGATTTGAAGTTGGCTTTTCAAACGATCCAGTTCAGACACAGGCAGTTCCGTTTGGTTCAAGACAATTCCTTCTCTTATCTCAGGGTCAAGCCCTTGTATTTCTTCTTGGGTAAGGGAAATGATTTGGTCAATTGTCAATAATTCCATTGTCGACCTCCGACTATAAATAATCCATTTTCTACAGCAAACTAGCTAGTTTAGGTCTTCTTTTTTCCGATGAACTTTCTTATCACAATTATACTACAAAGCTATCAAATAGGGATAAACTACCAGTATTTTCAGGGATTATTTTTGACGAACAACTTCTCCGAATTAAAACAAAAAACCATTCCTCAAGGGAACAGCTTTTTTACTTATAATTAAAAGTTTCTCCTGCCAACTTATCTGCTAACTTGGGAAAGAGGGTATAAAATTTATGAGCTAAATTTAGCAAGGCCGGGAGATTGAGCTCGCGTTTGTTTTTTCCGATGGTCTTAACAATCTTTTGCGCGACAGCATCTGGTTCCAATAGAAAACGGTCAACCGATTTGAGGTAGGTCCCATCTGGGTCTGCCTGGTCAAAAAATCCTGTACGGATAGGTCCTGGATTAACAGTTGTCACATAGACACCATAGGGCATGAGCTCAAGGCGAAGAGCATTTGAAAAACCAATGGCCGCAAACTTGGTCGCAGAATATAGACTAGACTTAGCAGTCGCAATCAATCCTGCCATGCTGACGATATTGATGATATGACCTTTTCGAATCTCCTTCATACGAGCTGCAAGCAAACGTGATAGATTCATGAGAGCAAAGGTGTTAACCTCAAACATTTGATGAATGTCTTGATCAGAAATCTTGTCAAAATCTTCAAAAATTCCGTAACCAGCGTTGTTAATTAAAACATCAATCTTACCATAACGCTGATAGAGTTCAGCAACTAGTTCTTCTAAGGCTTGAGCGTCGGTAATATCAATTTCAATCAATTCTGCCTGAGGATGATTTCCGTATAGTTGAGCTAGTTTTTCCTTATCTCTGCCGAGTAAGATGAGTTGGTCATTTGGCAAGAGTTTGACCATTTCTTGGGCTAGACCCCCGCTAGCACCTGTAATGAGAATAGTAGACATACTTTTCCTTTCTCGAGATTCTAGATTTCCACTTCTTCCAAGTCTTTGACCACATGGACATTTTCAAAAATAGTTGCAGCATCTTTCTTAAGCTGGCTAATGTCCTTTGAAAGAAAACGGGCGCTGATATGGTTGAGCAAGAGTCGTTTGGCTCCCGCTTCTGTCGCTACTTGGGCAGCCTGCATATTAGTTGAGTGGCCATGATTACGAGCGATTTTCTCATCACCTTTACCATAAGTGGACTCATGGACAAGAACATCTGCATTGACAGCCAGACGCACACTGGCATTAGTTTTTCGAGTGTCACCTAAGATAGTGATAATCTTACCAGGTCGTGGAGCTGAGATGTAGTTTGCTGCCTTGATCTCGGTGCCGTCTTCTAGGACTACATCCTGCCCGTTTTTGATTTTACCAAAAAGCGGTCCAAATGGTACGCCGGCAGCCTTGAGCTTTTCAGCATCCAGAGTGCCTTCTAGGTCCTTTTGCATGATACGATAGCCGACACAGAAAATAGTGTGATCCAACTCTTCCGCATATACTGTAAATTTATCTGTTTCAAGAATTTTCCCAAGAGAAGCTTGGTCAAATTCATGGAAATGAATCTTATAGGGCAGGCGTGAACCTGACACTCGTAGACTGGTCAAGACAAAAGATTTGATGCCTTGGGGACCATAGATTTCCAAATCTGTTTGCTCTTCATTGGCTTGAAAGGCACGACTAGAGAGAAAACCAGGCAATCCAAAGATATGGTCTCCATGCAAGTGTGTGATAAAGATTTTGCTGACCTTACGTGGTCGAATCGTGGTTTCCAGAATGCGATTTTGCGTTCCTTCTCCACAGTCAAAAAGCCAAACTTCGTTAATCTCGTCCAAGAGTTTCAGAGCGAGACTGGAAACGTTGCGGGCTTTAGAGGGCTGGCCAGCCCCCGTTCCTAAAAATTGAATATCCATTCGATACTTTCTAATTAATCAATATATAACATAGCAGTGCGATTTTCTGAGCGATAATAAAATTTGCCAGAAAAAGCTCTAGCTTCTTGCAGTAAATCCTCTTGGCTATATCCCTTAAGTCGCTTTCTTCCATCTGCTAAATTTTCCAAATCTGTCAAAGCTGTGAGATTTTCCAGGCTGACTACTTCCTCTTCACCAATCGCCTTCATGTAAATCTTACCAGACTCTACAAAAACTAACTGATGAGGAAAAATTTGCGCAATCTCAAAGAGTAATTCATCCGTAATTGCTTCTTTGTTCTCTGAGAAAATGCGACCTAGTCCTTCTTTCTCGTAGCAAAATCCAAAGGATTTACCAGATAGGTTAAGGCGAATAAAAGGCTTGCTTTCTTCAGTGAAACTTGGTTCAGTATTATAAAGGTTTAACTCCTTAGTCAATTCAGCAAAATAATCTGTCGCAGCTTGAGGGCTCTTTTTCTGATAAAGTTCTGCAAAGTAAGCATTGACCACGCTTGGTGGAGGTGTGATGAGAGCTAGCTGCTCCTCTTCAGACCTACCAGCTAGTAGCTGGTCCAAATAGACCTTGTCTAGACTTGTATAGCCACCATACTTGAGTGCTAATGTTTTGATATCAGTCATAAAATTCTTCTAATCTCCATTTATTTTTCTCAGAAATGTAGCCTCTGATGACTTCGCCGTCATCTTGATAATCCCTTTCTTCTAGGATAGCAACACTCTCTAAATCGTGAATCTTATAGGATTTAGAAAAAGGTACACGCAAGGTAAAGGGTTCAAAAATGTCCTTAATCTTATCCAGCAATAAAGCCTGCAACTGTTCGCGACTATTCTCAGACTTGGCAGAAATCAGTGCATAAGGCGTTTGAGTCGGCGTGAAATCCTCCACCAAATCCGCTTTATTATAAAGGGTCAAACGAGGAATATCCTCCATATCCAAATCTTTCATGATAGACAGAACTGTTTTTTCATGTTCCTCATGGTAAGGATTGCTGGCATCAATAACATGAACCAGAAGATCTACATGCTTGCTTTCTTCCAAGGTCGACTTGAAACTAGACACCAACTCTGTCGGCAAATCTTGAATAAACCCAACGGTGTCAGTCAAGGTAACCTGAATATTGCCCTCCAGATGAATGCTCTTAGTTGTCGCATCCAGAGTCGCAAAGAGCTCATCCGCCTCATACTGGGTCTTACTGGTCAAGGTGTTCATGATAGTTGATTTCCCAGCATTGGTGTAGCCAATCAAACCAATCTTGAAGGTGCTTGACTCCAAACGTTTTTCTCGAACTGTCGCTCGATTTTTCTCAACGACTTTGAGCTGACGCTCGATATCTGTAATTTGGTTGCGAACGCTTCGACGGTTAAGCTCCAGCTGACTCTCACCTGGACCACGGGAGCCAATTCCCCCTGCCTGACGGCTAAGCATAATCCCCTGACCCACCAAACGAGGCAAGAGATACTTGAGCTGAGCCAAATGAACTTGAAGCTTTCCTTCATGGCTTCGAGCTCTCATGGCAAAGATATCCAAAATCAACTGCATACGGTCAATAACTTTGACCCCTAGAACTTCTTCTAAATTGACATTTTGACGAGGTGTCAGACGGTTGTTGACAATGACTGTCGTGATTTCCTCTGCGTCCACCATTTGAGCAATTTCTTCCAACTTACCAGAACCGACGAAGGTCTTGGAATCGTATTTTTCACGTTTTTGTCTGTAACTATCGACTACAACTGCCCCTGCCGTTTTAGCTAGACTAGCCAGTTCTTCCATGGAGAGATCAAAATTGTCCATGCCCTGGAGTTCAACACCAATCAGCAGGACTCGCTCTTCTTTTTTCTCCGTTTCAATCATCTAAAAACTCCTCAATCTGGCTGAAAATACACTCTTTCACGCCAGATTCTCCAATCTGATAAAAGGTTACCTGCATGCGGTTACGGAACCAGGTCAACTGACGCTTGGCAAAACGACGAGTCGCCTGCTTGAGACTCTCACTAGCCTCCTCCAAACTTTGCTCCCCTCGAAAATAAGGAAAGAGTTCCTTGTAGCCAATGCCTTTAGCAGCTTGCACATTTGGATAATAATCAAACAGCCACTTAGCTTCATCCAATAATCCAGCCTCAAACATCAAGTCCACACGATGGTTAATCCTCTCATAGAGTTGACTGCGCTCATCATCCAAGCAAATAATCAGTGGTTCATATAAACTTTCTTGATTTTCCAAATCTTGACCAAAATGGGCAATTTCCAAGGCACGCATGGCACGACGACGATTAAATTGGGGAATTTCAAGGCCTGCTTGCTCTAGGAGCTGGGCTAACTCCTCATCTGAAAAAGGCTCTAGACTAGCACGATAAGCTAAAATGTCCTCATGTGGTGTCTCCCCACCTAAATGATATCCTTCTAGCAGACTCTGGATATAAAGACCTGTCCCACCTGCAATAATAGCAAGCTTACCTCGACTTTGAATATTCTCGATGGCTACTTTAGCTTCTGAAACAAAATCAAAAGCCGAGTAAGACTCGGTTACATCTCTCACATCAATCAAATGATGAGGGACAGTTGCCTGCTCCTCCGGACTAGCCTTGGCAGTCCCAATATCTAGGCCTCGGTAGACTTGTTGGCTATCTCCACTAACTACTTCTCCATTAAATCGCTGAGCAACTTCAATGGCAAGTGCAGTCTTTCCAACAGCTGTTGGACCAACAATCACAATTATTTTTGTTTTCATCGTTTTTCCTTGAAAAATTCCCATTTTTTCGTTACTATTATTATATCACAAAATAGACAGGCAGAAAAATGCTATATCTTAAGCTATTTCCGTCTGATTTATAAATAAAAGGAGGAAGACTCATGGCTAAAGGATTTGCTAAAGGTCTCGTAACAGGTGTTGCAGGAACTGTTGCTGCTGTTGCAGGTGCAGTATACGCATTCAAAAAGAAAGTGATTGAACCAGAAGAACAAAAAGCAGCTTTCATCGAAGAAAATCGTAAAAAAGCAGCTCGCCGTCGCGTATCACGCTAATTAATAAAAAAGAAGTTGGAAATTCCAACTTCTTTTTTTCTATTCTTTTATACTCAATGAAAATCAAAGAGCAAACTAGGAAGCTAGCCGTAGGTTGCTCAAAGCACTGCTTTGAGGTTGTAGATATGACTGACGAAGTCAGTTACATATATCTACGGTAAGGCGAAGCTGACGTGGTTTGAAGAGATTTTCGAAGAGTATTAAATAGCTAGATCAAACTTCAACTGCGGTTTCACTGGATCATAGTCAACCAACTCAAAATCTTCTGCTTTAATATCAAAGAAGTTGGTCTTGTCTGGTACATTCAAGACCAAACGTGGTTGGCAATTTGAAGGTTCACGACGGAGCAATTCCTCTGCCTGTTCAAATTGATTATCGTAGATATGAAGGTTATTGATAAAGTAGAAGAATTTTCCTACCTTCCAACCAAAGTGTTTGGCAATCATCATTTGAAGAGCCACATACTGCATGGCATTGATGTGGTGAGCTACCAGCATATCATTAGAACGCTGGGTCAAGGTCGCATCTAGATAGATGTCCCCATCTACTCGACGGACATCAAACATGGTTTGAAAGGCACAAGGAAGAAGGCCATCTGTTTCCTCAAAAGCTTGATAATCCCAAAGTGAGATGATATTGCGACGGTTCCAAGGATTGGCTTCTAACTGTTTGAGGATTTTATTGATAATGTCATGCTTCTTAACCACAGCCCCATAACGCTCGCCAATTGTCCCTGTGTCTCCCACTTCCCAATCATTCCAATAGTGGACATTGTACTTGTCATTAAGAACTTCTAGACTATTAGACTGGTCTTGATAAATCCAGAGTACTTCCTTGATAGCTGATTTGATAGCAATTGGACGTAGGGTTGTGATGGGAAATTCACCCTTGGACAAATCATACTCCGCAAAAGCACCTGTGATGTACTTGGAGTTAGCCACTGTTCCATCCTTATACTTGGGACGAGCTTGTTCTGAAAAGACTCCTTCATTGAGAATTCGCTCAATATTTTCTTTAAAAATCTTATCTGCTTTTGTCATTTACTCTCTCCTCAACGTTTATTCTTAACTAGTATAGCATAAAAAAAGAAAGGAGGAAAATCACTCGCTTCAAGATAGTGATTTTCTCCTTCTTTTGCTTCTTATTGCAAGACAAGTGATGCTGCTCCGATAACTCCAGCGTCATTTCCTAGAGTCGCAAGAGCCAATTTAGTTGTTGTGCGTACTTGTGGGAAGGTATTTTCATCATAAACCTTTTGCACACCTTGGAGAAGGAATTCTCCGGCAGCTGAAACTCCACCACCGATAACAATTGTTGATGGATTTAGGATAGAACCAATGTTGGCACATGCAATACCCAAGTAACGTGAGAAGTTACGGTAAACGATCAAAGCGAGGTCGTCCCCTTCTTTTGCCAAGTCAAAGACAGTTTTAGCAGTTACTTCTTCACCATCATCAATCAAGCGTTTTAAGGCTGCATCCCCTTCATATTCATCCGCGTAACGGCGAGTCAAGTTGACAATCCCTGTTGCAGAAGCCACTGTCTCAAGACAGCCTTTTTTACCACAGGTACATGCGATTGGTTGGTCAAAATCAACAGTGATGTGACCAAGCTCACCAGCAGCACCTGCAACACCGTGAAGCAATTTACCTTCTGCCACGATACCGCCACCAACACCTGTACCAAGAGTCATAAAGACAACGTCTGGTTGGTTTTCACCAGCACCCATCCAACGCTCACCAAGAGCAGCTACGTTAGCGTCATTGTCGATAAAGAATGGAATACCCAAGGCTTTTTCCATTTTCTCTTTGATCGGTTGAAGAGTTTTCCAGTTGAGGTTATAGGCTCCGATAACAGTTCCATTTTCACGGTCAACTACACCAGGTGAACCCATACCAATCCCTTGGAAATCCGTAGCTGACAATCCAAGCAAGTTCAAACGATGTTGAATTGATTCAATCATATCGTCTACGATATGGCTTCCTTCATCCAAAATGTTAGTTTTAATAGACCATTTTTCTTGGATTTCTCCTTCTTGAGTTAAAATTGCAAACTTGACAGAAGTTCCACCAAGGTCAATCCCAATAATCTTTTGACTCATCTTTTTCTCCTTTATATTTATTAATGGAAATGCTTACAGACATAGTATAACAAAATCGTTAGATTTGTGCAAAGCTTTGCATTACCTTTCCAGATTATTTCTACTCTATGGTTTCCACAAACCAGAAGCATCTACATAATAGCGTCCACCATCCACTCGCTCATTCTTAGCCATTTTACCATCCGATTTCAAATAGTAATTTCCTTGCCATGCATTGCGAGCATAAGATCCATCTGATTTCAAGTAATACCAGGCTTGGTAAGAAGAATCATAGATCCACTCATTCTGAGCCATTTTCCCATTTGACTTGAGGTAATATGAACCTTGCCAAGTATTATGCGCATAAGCTCCATCTGATTTGAGGTAATACCAGGCTTGGTAGTAAGAATCATAAATCCATTCACCCTGAGCCATCTTACCATCTGATTTGAGATAGTAACTTCCCTGCCAAGCATTACGTGCATAAGATCCATCTGATTTAAGGTAATACCAGGCTTGGTAATAGTTATCGTATACCCACTCATTCTCAGCCATTCTTCCATCTGACTTGAGATAGTATGCACCCTGCCAAGTATTTGTTACTGGTTTCCCATTTGCAGAAAAATAGTACCAAGATCCATTTTGACGAACCCAACCACTTACAGCTTCTGCACTAGGAGCAGGTGCTGCACTATTTGGTGCTACATTGTTGTTAGCTTGAGATGTACTCGTCTTTTTCTCTTTTAAAACTCCCTTAGGCGCATTCTTCGATTCACAAGCGATTCCATCATGATCCTTATCCAGAGTAGCAGAATAACCTGGTTCTCCCTTATGAATATCTGCATATCCATTCTCCCAAGCTTCCTTACAGCTCGAAAAGTGGATACTTTCATCTGCCATAACAGGTTGTAAAAACAGAGTAAGGACAGGTAAAGAAACTAGGCCTAGTTTTAATAAATGACGTTTGTTCATGATTTTCTCCTAAAATTATAATATCAATATCAATCTCAATATTATTTTATCAAACTTGTTTCAGCAATTCAAGAAAACTTCTAGTTATTTCTGCAAACTCTTTTGGTTTGGCCCTATTCAGAACATGAGGTCCATCAGGAATAATCTGAATCTGAGAATTTGGAATCAGTTGTTGCAGACCTTTCATAGACTTTAGATTAGGCTTATCCTGACTACCACAGATTAACAAGCTTGGATAGGCACAATTCCGTGCAATCTCTCTTAAATCAAGTGTTTTTAATTCTTCAGATACTCCAACTAAAAGCGATTTGTCTGCTCCCTGCTTCTCATATATACTCTTAGGAAGCAATTTGAATATCAGCAACTGAATGTAAAAAGGAATGTTACCTGCTAATTTCAGTGGACATCCTGACAAAACCAAGGCCTGAAGATTTGGTAGATCATAACTTGAAATCTCCAATGCAAGTGCAGCCCCTAAAGATAAGCCAACTAAGACAAAAGGCTCTGTTTCCTTTGATAAGTGCTGATAAATGCGTTCCTTGGCTTCTTGGTAGGTCCCAACTCCTGAAGGAAATAAGTCCAGTGCTTCAGAGGGATAATCTGTTAGCAAATCCTGAACTTCTTTCCAACTATCTGCTGACTGTCCCAAACCGTGTAAAAATATAAGTTTCATTTAGTGCTCCTTTACTGACAACTCATACAAGCCCCTTACTGCATTACAGCCATAGATGGCTTCTGCTTGTGCCAAATCTTCTATTGTCAAGACCTTCTCTTCTACCTGCCTGTTTTCAAGTAAATGCTGGCGATAAATCCCTGGTAACAGGCCAAGAGTACTAGGTGGGGTATAGAGCTTGCCATCCATTTTTAAGACCAGATTCCCAATAGAGGTTTCAAGCAATTTTCCATCAGCAGTGTGATAGATGATTTCCTGATTTCCCACTGTCAAATGTGGTCGGTATGTCGTCTTAAAGTAGGTAAAGGCCTGCTGTAAATCAGCTTCCTGTAGACAAAGTTTGGCCTGACAGAAGCTAGAGCTAAGCGGTGTCAATACTTGCCGATCGATTTCAATCGCTCCAGATTTGCTGAGACTGATTCGTACCCGATAATCTTGAAGTAGATCACAAGACTGGTACTCCTTCTCTATCTCTTGTTTCAGAACTTCTTGGTCAAATGGAAATGCAAAGTATCGACTAGCCTTTTGCAGTCTTTCCAGATGTTGAGTTTCAAAGAGTAATTTTTTCTGGCTAATTTTCCCTGTAGTAATTAGTTGAAAACGAGGCTGTTTTCGGTAAAGAACAGCAGCCTTTTGATGGACTTCGCGGTATTCTGACTCCCAAGTGCTATCCCATGTAATGCCTCCACCGACTCCATAGATGGCTTGCCCTCCATGCAGTTGAATGGTTCGAATGGCGACATTGAAAATTCGTCGTCCATTGGGAAGTAAGAGACCAACAGTCCCACAGTAGACTCCTCTAGCTTGTGGTTCTAAGTTCTTGATAATTTCCATGGTCGCTATCTTGGGAGCCCCAGTGATGGAGCCACATGGAAAGAGAGAACGGAAGATTTCTACTAGATTAACATCCGATCGTAACTGACTCTTGATGGTCGAAGTCATCTGCCAAACTGTTGAATACTGTTCCACATGGCATAAACGTTCCACATGCTCACTACCAACCTCAGAAATACGATTCATGTCATTTCGCAAGAGGTCTACTATCATCATGTTTTCTGAGCGATTTTTGGGATCTTGTTCCAACCAAACTGCCTCTTTCAAGTCATTATAGTCATTCAAACCACGTTTAGTTGTCCCCTTCATAGGACGAGTGGTCAACTCACGACCATTTTGCTCAAAAAAGAGTTCTGGACTCATGGAAATCACTGCCATGTCGTCGTGCTCTATGTAAGCATTGTATCCCGCTTCCTGCTCAACCACCATGCGATTGTAGATAGCAAAAGGATTGGCAGACAACTCCTGTTCGAGTTTAACAGTATAGTTGATCTGATAAGTATCGCCTTGTCTTAAATGATGATGTATCTGGTCAATAGCCTTTTCATAGTCCTCTGCAGATGTTACTTCCTGCCAGTTTGACGGCAAATCCACCTCCTCATAAGTCAAAGGTATACTTGATTTTTCTACGCTTTCATGAACGGTGAAATAGAGGAGATACTCTCCTAACAAGGGACCTGAGTGTACTACTAATTTTTTCTCAAAAGCAGGTGCAGCCTCGTAGCTGACATAACCAACTACATAATAGCCATTCTCTTGGTAGCTTTCCACTTGTGCCAGTAAGTCTGTCACTTCTGCTAAATCTCTGGTTTTTAACTCTTTGATAGGCTTGGTAAAGGTGTATCTCTCGCCCAAAGCCCTAAAATCAATCACTGTTTTTCTATGCATATCCTAAGTATACCATAAAAGCCAGACCCCAAACAGGAGATCTGGCTTTTTAACTAATATGGTTGAGAAAACTTACTCAACATAATCCAACAAATAAGCATAACCCTTTTCTTCCATTTGATCCTTTGGAATAAAGCGGATGGATAGACTATTGATACAATAGCGTAGACCTCCCTTGTCCTGAGGTCCGTCTGTAAAGACATGTCCTAAGTGGGAATCACCAGTTCGGCTTCTGACTTCTGTTCTGACCATATTATAAGACTTGTCTTCCTTGTAGGTCGCAACATCTGGACTGATAGGCTGGGTAAAACTTGGCCAACCACAGCCCGATTCAAATTTATCTTTCGAAGAAAAGAGAGGTTCACCTGTTGCTACATCCACATAAATACCTGCTTCAAATTTATCCCAGTAACGATTTGAAAAGGCCCGTTCTGTTTGACTATTTTGAGTCACTGCATATTCCTCAGGAGAGAGGAGTTTTTTCAATTCATCGTCACTCGGTTTTGGATATTTACTCGCATCAATAACAGGATAGGCTGCTTGATTGACATTGATATGGCAATATCCATTTGGATTTTTCTGGAGATAATCTTGGTGGTAGTCTTCAGCCACGATAAAATTTCTTAAGGCTTCCTTTTCAACCGCTAGAGGCTGGTCATACTTTTGAGCAACTTGCTCAAAGACTTGATTGATGACTTCTAGATCCTGATCGTCCTTATAGTAGACTCCCGTTCTGTACTGAGTCCCCACATCATTTCCCTGCTTATTTTTACTGGTTGGATTGATAATGCGGAAATAATGGAGCAAGATCTCTTTTAGAGTAATTTGGTTGGCATCGTAGGTCACATGAACAGTCTCAGCATGGCCTGTTTGACCGATCAATTCATACTGGGTTGTTTCTCCTCTCCCATTCGCATAGCCAGAAACAGCATCTGTCACACCTGCCACTCGAGAAAAATATTCTTCGACACCCCAGAAACATCCTCCAGCTAGATAGATATCATGTAAGTCAGCATCTTTACTTGGCTTAGTTTTTTTCGTGACTTTTTGCCCTTGACTAACTGCTGCCTTCTCAATTTGAGAGGTATCTGTGTAGCTAGCGCTTCTTCTTTCCAAAAGAAACAAAATTCCGATGATGATGCCTCCAATTAAGAGTATTGTTTTTAATTTATCACTCATAATAAGCCTCTAATTCATAGTCTTTAAATTCTCTAAAATAGTTTCCTTATCCATAAAACCTGGCTGGATCTTAACTAGTTTACCTTCTTTATCAATAAAAGCCTGAGTCGGATAAGAACGAACTCCGTAACTCGCTAAAAGTTGTCCCGAAGGATCTAGCAATACTGGTAAATCTTTATAGTCCAAACCTTGATACCATTTTTGGAAGTCTCCTTCTGCTTGCTCTCCTTTTTGACCAGGAGAAACCACTGTCAAGATGACATAGTCATCACTTGCTTCTTTTGCCAGTTCATCGGTATCAGGTAAACTAGCTAGACAAATAGAGCACCAAGATGCCCAAAATTTGAGATAGACCTTTTTGCCTTTATAATCTGATAGGCGATAAGTTTTACCATTAACTCCCGTAAGCTCAAAGTCTGGAACTTCTTCTCCTATTTTTGCAGTTTGAGAGCTAACTTGTGCATTTTTGTCCCCATTTTGCTTATCAACTTGCTTCTCCATCTGATTGTTACAAGCCGATAGACAAAGCAAACTAGCACAGACCAATGCAGATGTTTGCCATTTTTTCATTTCCATCACCTTTCTAGTTTATTATATGAATATAGATTTTGTATTATAGCTCTATTATATACCTAGCATCCTAAAAATACTTGAAATCTGCTTGGAAATTAATAGCGCTTCTTGATGACAAAAAACTCCCATCTGCTGAACAGATGAGAGCTTTGGATTATTTAAAGATAGATGTTTTAAAGCTATCTGTCTGTTGAAGAAGTTTCTTGAAGACTTTTTCTTTAAGTGATACGGTGTTATCAAATTTAACAGATCCGTTACTTAGAGTAGCCTTATCTTTATCAACTGCTTCAGCAAAGGCTTGTTTCAAGTCTTCATAGCTATTGTATGTTTTACCATCAATTTCAAAAGATTGTATTCCATTTTTAGCACTTGTCACAACTTCTTTGAAGTAATCTTTCTTCCAATCTTCGAGATTGTTGAATTTTCCTTCAGAAATCTTCTTAATGATGAAGTCATCACCTAGAGTATCTTTACCAGCTTTTTTAGATTCAGCTTTTAGCATGTTAGAAGCATAGTTTAAGAAGCCTTTTTCGTAGCCATAGTAACCCCAGATTCTAAAAGTATTATGTTTGAATGACATCGCTCCAGGAGCACCTTCACTGGTATTTCCACCATAGATACCCGTCATCATTGGTACAGTAACATAGGCTGAACCAAAGTCGGATGGATTATAGACTCCATTTCCAGGTCCACGATTGGTCATAAAGTTATTGGTCACTAAGTCATCAACTGTACGCAAAGGAATAGCCTTTTCATCATCACTTAAAGGTCGAACCTTATCGAATTGATTCTTGGTATTATTTCCTCGGTACTGTTTGTCTACTTTCTTGAACCAAGCATTGTTTAAATCTTGACTTGCTTTATTGAGGACAGCTTCTCCTTCAAGATAATCTAGAAGCATGAGAGTGTCATTATAGCCCTTCATGTAACGATCAATTTCGTCACGTGATTTAAGGTCATTTGGATTAGTGTTATACCATTGATTTCCATCGTTTGGACGTTCATAGGCCATGTTGAGACCTAGGGCTTTGTATTCACCGTTTGGATTTGTTACTGACGGAGTTTGTAACATTCCTTGAGCAAATGCTTCAAGATCTGTTCCTTCACGGTGTCTTGAGCCACCCAAGTAGACCATACGGTCATTGACGTGAGTTGTTTCATGAGTAAAGGCAGATACCCCAAAATCACTAATCATGTCCGTCACCATAAAGAAGACAGAATCATCCTTATATGGATTCGCATAAACACGAGCCACAGCTCCCATACGCCAATCAGTCGCATGGTAACGGTCGGTAGGTCCATACAATTCACGGATAGGCGCCACATCTTTACCACTGTTTGTATGGCCATAACGATCAGTACTAATGCCTTTATAATTCTGGTTGTCCAGTACAGGTGTTGGAACCATATTATTGCTCTTCAAGAGCTGATTACGTACTTTATCTAGAGATAGACGTGACCAGAAATCTAGGTAATTCTGTTGTCCTTTAGCAACCTTATCAATTTCAGCTTTGAAGGCATTACGCTCTGCTTCAGTGTTCTTACCATATTTTTCAAATGAACTGTAGGCCATGGTATTATATGTTGAAATCAAGAACATATGGGCATCTTTTAAGTTCAAGAGTGGTAAAATCATCTTGCCATGCATATCGTTATTTAAGCCTTCGTAAGCTCTATGTTTCTTATCAGCAAAATCAGGATTTGTTGTTTTTGGTTCCACGATATAGACATTATCTTTAGTTGCCTTTATAAACCAATCATTCAAGTCTGTATCTTTTGTGAAGAGTTCCATGTTATATTTCAGGAAGTCATTTAAATTGCCTGATAGAGTATGTTTAGCAACTACTTCACGGAAGGCATCATGTGTGCGAGTTCCTTTTACATAGTCTTCTTTTGAACCAATTTCAATCAAACGGTCTAATACATTGACGTTCTTACCATAGAAGTCTGGCTTGAACAACATGAGTTGCTTGATATTGAAATCATCAAACTTCACCCCGTAATAACGGTTAAGGTAAGAAAGGCCAAGGAGAAGCGCTGCCTTGTTGTCATCAATTTTCTTGATCAAAGCACGTTTAGCAGCTTCATCTGTGTTTAATTGATGATCCTCATTTTCAACCAACTGTTTGACAAATTTAGTAAGATTATCCTTAACTTCTTTGAAGGTTTCTTCAAGATAAAGGTTCTTAATCGCATTAACTTTGTTTGGACCAGTTCTACCAAGGTGTGTATAGATTGGATCAGATTGCAATTCTACAGGACTCAATTTTTCAACAATAGTATTGATGAGATCACTACGGTCTTTGTCAACCATGTTTGGAGTGTAAACAACTTCACCAAGTTCTGCAATACCATACTCTTTCACTTGTTTGACTTTAGAGTCTTTCGGCGTAATGCTGAAGACATCTTTTGTCTTATCTGCATAGTGGATCATAATATGATCAGCATCAGCTAATTCCGTCACAAAGGTATTGCCCCTCATGGCAGTGACAGACAATACTTCTTTAGTTAGGAGAGGACTTCCTGCAGCAAGTTTATTACCTTGGTCGACAATCCACTCTTTATTATAGAAAGGTTGAAGTTTTGCGATATTACGGTAAGCTAGCTCCCGAGTCGCATCATAACTATCAATTGCTTTGTATTGATCGTCTTTGTTAAGACTATTATTAAGCTTGTCTTCAATAGGTTTGCTGCTGGTAAATTTATCAGCAGTGATTCCCATCGCTTCAATTTTCTGCTCAGCTTCTGCCAGTGAGATACTTGGAATTTTACGTGAATTGTTAAAGGATTTCTTACCTTCACTCACGCCATCAACACTATAATTACGTTTGGTTCTTGAATAGGTGAAGTAATCGTCAGCATCAATATCTGAGTGACCAAATACCATCTCACCTGTTTTGACTTTCATCATAGTGATGTTGTCTTCAATAGTACCCAAGGCCCAGTTGGTACCCAGCAATCCACCAGATTGAACAGCTTCTTTCAGTTCGATAGAACCTTTAGCAACTGAATTTCTAAGGACACCTTCTTTACCGACCGTGTAGTTGTTAGCACCATTTTGAGATGAATAAACTAAACCTGCAGCTTTTGCTTTATTACCAGTAATTTCAGCATCAACGTAGGCTTTTTCAACGATACCCTTCCAGTTTTCACCAAGAACACCAGCTAAATAACCTCCTCTACTACCAGCAGCGTGAAGTTTACCGATAAAGGCGACATTACTTACTTTTCCACTACCATCAATTTTATTGATAATACCAGCTACATCATTATTACCGACAACACTTCCTGTTACTTTGACATTTTCGATAGTCGCATTGTTTTTGATGACATTAGCAATTGGAGCTACTCGATCAACTCCGGACATATCAATGTTGACATTTTCTAGTATGAGATCCTTAACTGAACCACCTTCAATGTTTCCAAATAATGGTTTAGTGATATTATGAATAGCAAATTTATTACCTTCAGTACTTCCCAACGAACCTTTAAAGGCATTGGTTACATAAGATTTGCCAGCAGCTGGTACATTATTAGCATTCATATTGCTACCAAGCTTGAATGTACCAGTCGGATTAGCTTGCATAGCTTTTACAAGTTCATTAAAGTCGTAGTAAACATCACCTTCATGAGCTTTAGGTTTAGGTAAATAGTGTATATACTCTTCAGTGAAACGATTCTCTGCAGTACGTTGAATCAAATCTGGTGCTTTAGCAGTTACTTTGTAAAGTTTATTTCCATCTACAGTAACTTCTTCGATTTTATCAACAGCTAGTTTCGTAACCTTGTTATCGTAAGTGGTAACTTTTAAGTAGTAAGGCTTAACATTCGATGGTTTCTCGGACAAGAGACTACTATCGGCCTCATTTCCTTGGTCATCTACACTGATTAAGCTTGTTTCCTTAATATTTTTGACTTCAACTTTTTTAAGGTCGATTCTCAATGGTTCTTCCTTAAGAACTTCTTCCTCGTCACCATTGCCACGATCATACACCATGGTCGTCGCAAGTGTATAATCCTTGTAATAATCTAAATCAGCTAAAGCTGTCGCAAGATTTGACTCTGAAAGACTAAAGGTCTTAATAACTTGATCGCCTTTTTTCAATACTGCTTGAATAGACTTAATCGTTACACCATCTGGTTTTTTAAGGCTATAAGTGGCTTTTGCACTTCGATTCAATTCTTCTGTATCAACTTTAGTTAATGTTAGAGTAGGTTTTTCTAATTCCTTAGTACCTTTTTTGATAATGTGGTCTTGTACCTGTTCAACAACTTCTTCTGAAACAGTCGGGGCATCTGCAGTTCTCACACCCTTGATAGTCTTGTAGACTTTGGTAATTTTCTTTTTACCATTCTTACCTACCTGAGCAACTGTTTCAGTTCCCTTGAGTAGACTAGAATCTTGTTCCATTATCGTTTTAAAAGGAACTTCTTCAAAAGAAACTTCTTCGGTTTGGCCTTCTCTTGGTTTGGTTCCGCGACTGATTTTTTCAGCTACAGGAGCTTTAACAGTCTCTGTAGTTGTACTTATAGGCTCACCGATTTTTTCGCTATTAACCGTTTTGTAGACACGATGAATGAGTTGACTACCAGTTTCACCCTTTTGAACAACACTTTCTTCATCAGTATAGCGATTAGCATCCGAGAGGTATTCTGTAGTGTAAGGAATTGTAACCGTTTCTGATTCAGTCACAGTTGACTCTGTCACCTTGTATTCTGGCAAGCTCGGTTGAATAAGAGGTTCACCTACGTGGCCCTCTTCTTGAGTTCCTTTGGCTGTTACTTCGCCTGTATATTCTGGAAGTTCTGGCTGAATAAGAGATTCACCCACATGACCTTCCTCTTGAGTACCCTTGGCTGTCACTTCGCCTGTATATTCTGGAAGTTCCGGTTGGATTGGAGATTCGCCTACATGACCTTCCTCTTGGGTACCCTTGGCTGTCACTTCGCCTGTATATTCTGGAAGTTCCGGTTGGATTGGAGATTCGCCTACATGGCCTTCTTCTTGAGTCCCTTTAGCAGTTACTTCGCCTGTATATTCTGGAAGTTCTTCCTGGACAAGAGATTCGCCTACATGGCCTTCTTCTTGAGTTCCTTTAGCTGTAGTTTCCTCGGTTTGAGCGGGTTGATTCGGTTGAACAAGAGGCTCACCTTCATGAGTTTCTTCTTGTGTTACTTGACCTGTAGTCAATTTTTCATCATGAGTATTATCTGGGATAGAGACTTTCAAATCTGCTTCTTTGAAATACCCAATGTAGTCATACCCATCAATTTGAATAACTCCATTCGCTAAATCTTCTTTACTACAAGCAGAAATTGTTTGGTTATAAGATAAAAGAATTTGATTTTCAAAAGCTTGAATAGTCTGAGGAATGAAGTAGCTTCCACCTAAAGCACCAATCACGAGAAGACCCGCAATCTTATTACGATTTTTCTTTGAAATTACCAAAACAGCTAGCGATGCTGTCGTAAGGCCAAGGCCAGCAAGTGCTAATTCTTTACTTCCAGTTTTTGGTAATTCCTGAGAAATAGTGGCTTTCCTTCGGTAAACAAGATAAACAACATCATCTTGTTTTAAATCAGAAGGAAGTTCCTTATGAATAAGGGCCTTTTCAGCTTCTGTTAGCTCTTGCTCTGCTAAATAACGATAGTGTACCTGATTTGGCTCACAAACTTCATTAGCCACTACTGGATCAAGCAAGAGGTTGTTAGCACCGAAAAGTACGGCTCCGATAACAGCAGAACCGACTCCAACAGAGAACTTTCTAATAGAATATTTTATAACCTTTTCAACTTGTTTCTTTTCCATTTTACGATTTCCTAATAGCATCTTGTGGGTATTGAGCACGCGCCCCTCCAATCAGTTTTGGACGACTAGCTAGGGCAGTTACGTGGGCTTGGCCGATTGATCTCAAAACTGGACGTATCGGTACTTGAACATGTTTGATATGCATCCCAATAGCCGTATCTCCAACATCGAGTCCTGCATCAGCTTTGATAAATTCGACCTCAACTGGGTCTTTCATATAGCGAAAAGCCGCCAATTGACCTGATCCTCCAGCATGCAGAGTCGGTAGAACACTCACAATTTCGAGATTGTGTTTGATTGCAACCTCTCGTTCCACAACCAAGGCTCGATTGACATGTTCACATCCTTGGACGGCAAGATGGATTCCTTTAGATGATAAGATGTCTAAGAACTTTTGAACAATTAATTCTCCAATTTCTTGACTAGATGCTTTCCCGATGTGTCCTCCTATCACCTCACTGGAAGATAAGCCCAAAACAAAGAGAGCCCCCTCATGGAGAGAAGCCTTTGCCAACACATCTTCTAGGATTTCCTCTACCTCTTTTTGTAAATGTCCTTGGTCCATACATTACCTCGCTTATTTCTTTCTATGATATCGTTTTTTCATTATTTTAGCAAGCTAAGTGACGTAATAGAAAGTATTTATCTATAGCACCTCAATTGAGTTTACAAAAATTATCGTATAGTCTAAGCCTAAGCAAATCCAAATCTAAAACAAAAAAGACAGAGAATTCTATTTCTCTGTCTTTTTTCAAATACTTTAAACTTTTTGGAGTCCTTGAACCGCATCATGATTGATGAGTACTTGACCATATTCTTGTAGTACCGAACGGCTGATGTCACTGTCATCCGCAAATTCCCGCATACGAGCCAATAACCAAGCTGGATAAAGACTTGGATGATCTTCTACATCAACCAAGACAGTTAGATAATATTGGTCGTTCATTTTGTAAAGTTCTGAAGTCTCCATTTGGTAATCAACGGTTTTCGCAAAAGAAACCAAACTAGTTAAGTCGTCAAAGCGTAGGATGTAGTAGATATAGGGTTCTCTTTTCCCTTCTTCTTCGAGGGCTTCATCAAGCGCTGCTTCCTCTTCCTTTTCAACCTGTTCTAAAGATTGAATCGCTTCAATATCCTCTTTAGTTTTCTCTGCCATGGTTTTTTCCAACGTTTTCAAAAATTCATCTGGAGACATTTTCGCTAACTCATCCATGTCAGGAAGATCGGCTAAATCCTCAAAATCCAAGTTTTGGTCAATCTTAGATTTCGTCACAAAGACATCAACCTTATCAGGTTTCGGTGTCACTCGGAAACTAAGCATACCTGTATCCAAGAAACTATCTGGCATTTCTAGCTCATCCAAGATTGCATAGAAAAACTCTTCTGTTTTTTCTTGTGGAACGAGAAAGTCTGCGATTTCCATTCCACGATCCATCAAATCTTCTAAAGACATCGTGATTTTTAAAGTCGTATCACTGATTTGTTTCATTTTCATAGTTCGTAACCTCATACTTTCAGTTCTATCTATTATACAAGATTTAAATGATTTTATCAAAAGAATGGCGTTGGAATTGAGTCTAAAGATGCTCACTTGATGAATCAAGCGAGCATCTTTAGAACATCTATCTAGCCTATAAAATGTTTATTTTCGATAGGCTTTTATACTATGGCTATACCATTCCTGCATTTCTTTTGACGGCGGAGTCATGTAATCTCCATACATCTGAGTTAGAAAAATATCATAGTTCTTTGGAATAGGCACCATTCGTCCTTCGAACTCTGTTAAAATCAGTTCGTTAAGGGTTCCGACTGGAAAGACTTCTTTCATTTTTTCTTTTCCAACTCCAATAGCCCCTTCATAAGCAGGATTATCTGTCACACTTTTCTTAACTAACTTGTCAATTTTCTTATAGAAATATCTCGGATTAACAAGTCTGAGAGGATACCAAGTACACAGACGGAGAAAATCTTTTAATTTACTATCTCCGTGAACAGCACGCTCTTTTTTTATATAGGCAAGTTGACGCAAGGCAACATACTTATAACTCTTGTCAATAATACTTAAATCTGAAAATTGATCAATTGGGAAGACATCAATGAACAAACTTGTATCATGACGTTTGTATTTTACATTATCTTCAATAACTGTTGTTGTATCTAAAATAACTGCAAAATTATGGAAATACCATGAAGAAGTATCGTAAGAAAGAACACGATAAACAGGATGATTATCCTCCTCAATCGCTTTTAATAGACGCTCATAGTCTTTTCTATACAGTGAAATATCGATATCATCATCCCAAGGAATCATTCCCTTATGGCGAACAGCTCCCAACATGGTTCCATAGCTGAGGAAATAAGAAATATTATTTTTTTTACAAATGTCATCAACATAGTCCAAAATACCTAGTTGAATTTCTTTAATTTCATTTTTTTCTAAGTACTGCATTTAATCCTCCAATTTATAGGCTTCAAATTCGTGACTATAAAACTGTTTTTCTTTTGGTGGGAGAGTCATATAATCACCATAATACTGTTTCAAAATAGCATCATATTGTTTCGGTGCTGGAAGAGTCAGATGTTCAAAAGGAACTTCCACTAAATCTTCAAAAATTTCTTTGTCAAAGACTTCTTTTTCCTTAAACTTGGAAGGAATAAAAGCGATATATTTACCATCTTTTACCCTATACTTTTGAATTTGCTTTTCAATTTGACTCGCAAAATAACGGGGAGAAATAGGACGAAGGATAAACCAGAAGAAGGTACGAATCAAGTCTTTTAGCTTGCTATCTCCATAGACAATATTCTTGTGCTTACTGAAAGATAATAACTTAAAGCTTTCCAACTTATAGCAAACATCGATAACTTTAGTATCGTTGAAAGAATCCATTGGAAAAATATCAATGAAAATTCCAGAATCATAGGTTTTAGTATTTCGTGTATCCACTATTTTTGTTGTTGAATCTACAACCTTAATAAAATTATTATAGTAGTGATCATCAGTTTCTAACGCTAAAATCTTATATTTAGATTGTTCTTGATTAAATAACTGGATAAAACGTTCGTAGTTTTCACGTGTCATCGAAAGGTCTATATCATCATCCCAGGGAATAAAACCTTTGTGACGAATAGCTCCAATCAGGGTACCATAATTGATAAAATAATCAATACCATGCTTCTTACAAAATGAATCAATAAAAGCTAAAATATCAAGTTCAATTTGTTTAGCTTCTTCAATACTTAATCTTCTCATCTAATCCTCCTAAGATTTTTTTATACGTCTTTTAAGCGAAACAAAGTGTCCTAAAAATTCATAAAAGATACTATCTTTTGTCCAAATGAGTAAACCAATATAACTAAGAGCTGATAAGGCCATGATAATCAGCATATTAATCAAAAAAGGTAGGTTGATAACCATCTTGACTGGATAAATAGCATTGACCAAGAAATAGATAGGAACAAATGTCAATGCGAAAAGTGAATAACGTACAGTATATTTGAAGATATGTCTTAAACTAATTAGTTTTTTCTTATGAATAAAGATAGCATAAAGTATTAGGAGAAAACTTTCCGATAACATGGTAGTAATTAGATAATACTCTGGTGTAATAATATTATTAAAATAAAGTAAACTATCTAGAATTAGGTTCAAAACACCTGCAAAAACTGTGTAGACTGTGATTCTTTTTTCAAATCCATTTGTAAAGAGGATTTGTGATCCCAAAATAGTATCAAGGGCAAGGATAATTGTACGAACTGCAAATAGAGAAGTTAGATTTGCCCCTCCAATATATTTTTCACTCCCATATAAAAGTATTGCTTGAGGTCCTAAAATCATCAAACCAAAACTAAGTGGAATGATGAAAAAGTTGAAAATGCGACTTCCTCGATTTACCAAATTTACATACTCTTCTTTTTTTCCAATACCTAGATAGTAGCTCAAGCGAGGAACACTGACTCCAATCGCACCCGTAACAACACCTGCGATAACCGTTACAATCCGTTGTGCCATCGTATAGTAACTGACGTTCACATCAACACCCGTCTTTACCAAGAATAGACGATCAAGGAAGGTAAATAACATATTGGCATTGGCAAAAATCAACATGGCTGTCAAAGGTAGGAAAAGTGGTTTAAACTCTTCTAACGAAACCTTAACAAACTGAATATCTCTCTTAATCCAAAAATAACTAATGAGATAATTGATCAGAGTTGAAAGACTCATAATCAGTGTATACACAACAATGTCATGCTCATTTTTTACAAACATAAAGATAGAGACAAGCATGAGAACACGTATGAAAGCTGTTTTATAAAATAAAAAGCTATAATTTTCAAGTGCCTCGTTCACCCATTCGATGGAGAAGATTTGAGCAATCAGTTGAACTCCCATTACCAAAAAGATCTTTTTGATGACAGGATTACTATTAAAGAATAAGGGATAGGAGAACAGATAGACAATACTTGTCAAAATCGTACAAGCTACACACAAATAAAAAAGGCTTGAAAAAACTTTATTTAATTCTTTTTTATTATCTTTTACATTACTAATAGCACGAAGCCCGTAATTATAGACTCCATAGGTCGCAAAAGGCAAGAAAAAAGACAGAATAGTATCGACAGAGTTAAAATAACCATAATCTGTACGATCTAAAACACGCGCTACATAAGTACCCGTCAAAATTGGGAAAATGATATTTAAAACACGAATACCCATATAAGCTAGGGCATTTAATTTAATACTTTTCATTCAATTTACCTCGTCGATTTATTATATCATAAAGTTAGTTAAAAAGCCTATTCAGCTAAGAATTCTATTTATTCCCTCAATGGTGAATAAAAAGAAGACCTTTCAGTCCTCTTTTTATTTTTATGTAAAACGATTTTAGATCGCAAAAGCGATAACACCTAAAACTGAACGATTGAGATTTCTCACTTCTTGCATACTTTCTTCAAATTTCTTATAGCGAGTGACACCATATTCTTCTACGAATAAAACATTCTCAAATGATAAAAGATCTTTGATATTCTGCAAATTAACAAATTGAACTCCTTCAAGATTCAACTTGTATTCTGACTTCAATTTATTCAAGATATGCTTATCTGAACTTACAATTGCTAATGGTTGGCCTTGGCACACATAATTTAGGAGTTCAGAAAGATTTTCAAGAGTTGTGATAGTTGAAACGAAATCTACTTGATAAGCAGAAAAATCACCTGCACGATTGATAGTTGGATTAAAGAGATATACTAGGATATTTGCTAAAATAACTAAGACTACACAGAGGACACCAATAATCACTAAGCGTAAAATAAGATTTTTCAAGTTAAATCCAAGAGCAACTTCTCCATTCGGAGTCAATTCTGTAGAGTTGACCGTTTCAAGTTTCTCAATCTTAACATCTGTAAAAGTAGACTTAAACTTATCAATCAAAGAGTCAAATTTACTCTCAAGGAAATCATTTACTTCCTTACTTGGAGTTAAAATTTTAACAGTTACACCTGCATCATCAATTAATGGATTGATCGTTAATTTTTTTGTCCAATAGTCACTTGCAGAATTCTTCAATGCTGTTTCTGTAGTATCTAAATCTTTTGCGATTTCTTTCATCTTATCAGAATCAACATCATTAAACAGAAAGGCACCATTGAGATTACCATCAATTAGTTTTGCATAGAAGTCACTATAGCCACCAACTTGATGATTTAAAATTGTCTTTGATGATTCTTCTGGAGCAGTTATCTTATAGGTAATATAAGTTGAATAGCTAGTAGAATCTTTGACTGTATTTTTACTTTTAACAGCTTTTAAACTAAATGGTACAGCTATGAGAGCAAATAAGGCTAGTAAAGCTAGCAAATTCACTTTACGTTTTTTATAAAGATTTGCGAACAAATCAGCTACAGAATAATGTTCAAACATGTATTTCCCCTTTTTTGATTAAGTGATGATTTTCTTTTGTAAGCATTTTTGCCACGAAAATGATAATAAGAACAATTCCCCAGAATTGCATTGTAAAAAGATTAAAGAAACTTTCTGAGAAGCTACTTCTAGGCATAAAGAATAAATTATTCAAGATTAGCAAAGATAATGCAAATAAGATTGTTCTTGAGCGATATGCCACTTGCAACATAGCTATAAAGAGCATACCAAGTAAGATACTTAGTAGAAATAGTCCCAACATACCATAATCAGTATACAATTCCATGATATAACTACTTCCAATACCATGGCCTCTTAAATATTCTTTATTTAGAACAAGATAAGATAAATTGTGGGCATAACTATTACTGTCAATCGCTAGTTCAATACTATTTGTCGTATGTTCAAATGGTTTGGCACCAAATATGATTCCGATACTACCTCTCGCAAAATAGTCAACAACCGGACCAAAAGTGAAATTTCGGAAGTCTCTATAAGGAAGACTACTATTGTACAGGAATCCTCTAGCTAAAACTCCAAAACTAGTTCCTTGTTTATAAATGAAATCGAGTAATAAATCAAAAACTCCACTATGGGACACTTGAGCATTATCACGAACATAGTTTAATGCTCCCATCGCAAGCATGAGAACAGGTGTTCCAAGATAAATAGCCATTCTTTCTTTGAAACCGATCCATTTACCTTTCTCCGTTTGTTCACGCATAAAGTAGTAAACAAAGGCAAAAATCAAACTTAGAATAAAGGGATTTCTGGTACCAATTACTAAGTGAATCAAGTTAGCCGCGATATAGGCAACTAAAACCATTGTCGCATGTGACTTTTTAGGTTTGGTTGCTAAGTAAACACACATGGCATAAACCGTGAAAGTCGATAAGATATAGGTAAAGTAGGGCAATTGACTTTCAAAATTTGCATAATAATTGTAATAAGAAGTTTGCAAACGGTATAGCAAGCGCTCAAATAGTCTAAGAAAATAAAATGGATAAGTGAGTAGAAATACACTCAATGAAACAAAACGTAATTTTTTTATATAATTGATATTTACTGTTTTTTCTACTTTTACAGGAGTCTTGCTTTTTCGAGCAAGATAATAATTCGCTATAAAGCCACCTATAGTCAATCCTAAGATAGAAACAATGACAACTAGGAAAGCAAATCGATAAGCAATTGGTTGATAGGTATCTAGCGCTCCATCTCTAAAATAATCAATGGTGGGTCTGGATACCAAAAATATAAAAATTGTGATAAAGAATATAAAGTGAATCAAATAGTATTTAATATTATTCCAGCAAAGTAGCAGACTGCTAATTAAGAGCAAAAGCAAAGTTGTCAGAAGTCCTACGTTGTTACTGGTAAACAAATAAGTGATTCCACTTATTATGGTTACGATATAGCTTAGAATCGTAACCGTTAGCAACATTCGTTTGCCATCAACCATCTCAGCCCTCCTTTTCTAATTAATTTTTTTCGACTGCTCAATATTTTTAAACAATAATATTCTATACAATCTTACATTTACAAATAAGGCTAAAGCACTAATACGTCTTCCTTTTCTAAAAATGGTATTTTTAAAAATAGCAAAGGCATGTTTTTTTAAATACCCATAAATCTTTGGATAATCTTTAAACTCTTTGAAATTCTCATCTAAAAGCATCTTATCTAAAACTACAAAATGAGCATGAGCAAGTCTAAAAAAAGCCTCTTTTTTTAATTCTGGATAGTAAGATATTACATAGTTATAAAATGTTTCATATACATCAACGCAGGATAGATCTTTTTCCGAAAAAGGTTTTGTTGTGGAACTATCACCTCTATGAAAATAATAATAGTGAGGTTTAGTATTTACGACATACTTCTTGGCTACTTTAATCAAATCAAAGTGATAATAAGCATCCTCATATATTTTTCCTATAGGAAACGATAGATGTTTTGCTATGTCTCTTTTTATTAATTTATTACAAATGCTGCCTGGAATCTTTTCTCCAACAAGATATTCACTCAAAAATTTTTTTGAATCACAAACAAAATAATCGTCTATATTTGATGACTGTGGTGTTTCACTATTCGAGTATACATTCATAACACCACAACTAGAAACATCCGCATCTTCTTTGACTAATTGTTGATATAAGGTAGCAATCATATCAGGATGAATATAATCATCTGAATCAATAAAAATTAAGTATTGGCCATTCGCTAGATCTCTTCCGTAATTTCTTGCTTGCGATTGTCCTTGATTCATTTGGTGATGAACTTTTACTCGTCTATCTGCTAATGCAAGTTCTTCTGCAATTTTCCCACTTTCATCCGTAGAACCATCATCAACGAGAATGATTTCAAGATTTTGATAGGTTTGTTGCTGAATGGATGCTATTGATTTTTCAAGGTATTGCGCCACATTATAAACAGGAACAATGACACTAATTAATGCAGTTTCCATGCTACTCCTCTATTAGTTTTTCTACTTGTTCAATTTGTTTAGCAATCGTAAATTGCTGAATAAATTGGCTGGCCTCATTGGCATCAAAATTTGATGCTGATGTCATGTAATTATCAATCGCTTGAGCTGCTTCTTCATTGCTAGCAATGATTTTACCAAATCGTCCTTCCTGAGATAATTCCTCGGCTCCCCCAACTTCGGTAGACACAAAAGGAACTCCCAGGCTCAAGGCTTCAACATAAACCCCAGGGAAACCTTCCTGTTTTGACATGGATAAGAGGACTTTCATATGAGAAAGATACTGATACGGATTTTTTTGATAACCCAGGAAATGAACGTAATCCTCAAGGTGATACTCTTTGACTCGTTCTTTCAGCTCCTCTTCCATGTCACCCGCACCTATAAAGTAGAGGTGATATTTCTTGCCTTGTTGGTGCAAAAGTCGTATAACTTCTACTACTCGGTCAGAACCTTTATTTTCTTCAATACGACCAATTGTGCAGATGCTTTGAGAGGCTATGTTTATGGTTACTTTCTCTCTTGATTTTTCCAAAATACTTTCAAAATCGTAACCATTATAGACTGTAGTCAATTTCTGTGAGTAATCTGGATAAACTTCTATGATAGAATTGCTGGTCTTCTTTGAAATTCCTACTATCGTATCAGCAGCATCTAACTGATGTCTATGAGATTCGCGTTTCGACCTATCTGTTAAAAATTCTTCAATACTTCCATGAATCCAAGAAATTTTCTTCACTTCTTTTCGTTTAGAAAATAAAAGAGGAGGATTCATGATGGTAAAAGACACCTCTACATCATATTGATCTTCTACAAGCAATCGTCTTGTAAATCTTGGGAAATAAATTCTCAATCTCCACAAAAGCGCTCTTAACCATCTTGGTTGGCGGTAATCTTGTAAGGATTTTAAAATTCTCACATTTTTAGGTACTTGTTCGTATCCTTTGTCAAAATGTTCCATTTCAAGGATGTCAATATCATACTTTTCAGGATCCAAATTTGAAACAATCGTTGAAAGGATTTTTTCTGCACCTCCGCCTAGAGAGAAAGACCACATAAAAAATAAAATTTTTTTCTTATCCACCATATTCTCCCATATATTCTCTATAACTCTTATCCATATCTGCTATGACGGCATCGTGGTGAGGGACTTGCTTATCAGCTGGAGGCGGCGTCATGTAATCACCAAAAGCTGTACTGAGATAGGCATCGTAACCAACTGGAATAGGCATTTCTGTCCCTTCGAATGGTAAGAAAATGCTATCTTCAAAGGCTTGAATTGGGTATTTCTTCTTCATGTAACCTGGACCTGAGCATAATTCTGTGATGCCATCACTTTCAGCTGGTCCATACTTGGTCATTTCTTTTTCAGCCTTTTTCCAGATACGATAGCGAAGGGCTTTAGGAGTTACTCCTAGTAAAATGGTACTACCCCACTTCATAAGAGCCCCATGCTTTTCCGGAATAGTTTGTGCACAGAAGAGGGAATAAATCAAAGCCCAACGGACCTGTTTCTTGCGCTCTGCTGGATTTTTAGGGTAGTAGTCCAAGGGAAGAACATCTAAAGCCAAGCCGTGTGGTAAATCCAAATCTTTTTGATAAGGCTTGATACAAGTCGTCTCCTTATCGCGAATGGTGATAAAGAGGTTACGGTCTACATAGTCTTTAGAACTCTTTGATAGGAAATAACGTTCATCTGCATATTGAGGCCATAGCTCTGCTAGTTTTTCATAGTCCTTACGGGGCATAAAGAAGTCCAAATCATCATCCCATGGGATAAAACCTTTATGTCGTAAAGCTCCAATTGCTCCTCCGCCACACAAATAACAGAGCAAGCCATGTTCTTTACAAAAGGCGACAAAATATTCAGCCATCTCTAAGCTACGGGCTTGAATTACCTTTAAATCACTCATCTCGTTCTCATCCTCTTCTATAGAATTACATCATTTCATTATACCATAAAAATGGTCAAAAAATCCATCTAACCATGTGAAAAATCAAAGCCCGAGAACACCTATTTTATTAGATGTTTCAAGCTTTGATTTAGTTTTTATTATCATCTAAATCCCATTTGAGCTAATTTTTTCTGATAGGCTTCTTGGTCAATACGAAGTGACTGACCTCCATAGACATCATAGTCATCTACCCAGTCTCCAAGTTCCGGTACTGTTAGTCTTTCAATACCGTTCTGACCTCCCTCAAGAACGGATAATCCGTTGGTCAATATAAAAGTATAAGGAAGGTTTGTGGATGTCATAGCAAATACTTTACCAAGAGCTTCTGAACCTGTGAAAAGTTTTGTTGGATCTTTAATTTGCTGTAAAACAGCTGTCATGACTTGTTGCTGTCTACGAGTACGACCATAGTCCCCTTCATCATCATCGCGGAAACGTGCATAGTTAAGGAGAGTTGAACCATTCATTTGTTGTGTTCCGACTTTAATAGTTTGTGTTGGTGATTCTGTTTCTGTCGCATGCAAGTCATCACCAACTGTTGCTTCTGTAACTGGAACTCCATTTAGAGTTGAAAATTGAGCATCAATAGTCACACCATCGGGGAAAAGGGTGTCAATGGCAGTCGCAAAAGCTTGGAAATCAACAAGGGCATAGTATTTGATATCTAGGTCAAAGTTATCTTTAAGGACCTTACGCACCATTTCAGCCCCTTGTTTTCCTTCTTGTTCCCCCAATTCGTAGGCCAAGTTCAACTTGTGGTCAGTTTGTTTTTGTCCGTTAATAACTTGGCTATAACCATCAATATAAACTAGGTTATCTCGCATAAAACTTACAAGCTTAAGTTTTTTATCCTTACCACTTACATTTAGAACCATAATGGAATCTGTCCGTGTTTCTGCACTATTCTGTCCAATACGGCCGTCTGTCCCTAAAATAAGAATATTGACACCATCTCTTGTATCCTGTCCATTGAAGACTTCAACTTGAGCAGCCTTGGCATCTTTTGATCCACTTGAGCCATTCGGATTGGCTGATTGGAAACCTTTCAGGAACATGAAAATCATTCCTACTGCAGCACAAAGCAATAGCATTCCTAACCAAGCAAGTATGCGTTTAAATCGAAAGACTCTTTTTTTCTTTGGTTTCTTCTGCTTAGGAATCTTGGCTTTTGGTTGAGGTAGACTACTACGTCGACTAGCTCGGCTACGATTTGTATAACTCGGTAGACCTGTATTAGATTCCGTATAGTCCTGATAGTCTTGATTTTCTGCTTCTTCTACGACAACTGAACGAGCTTCTTGTGGACCATCCAGCTTAGCTTGTAAAAAAGCAAACTCTCTCTTTTCTTTCTCATTCAAATAATGAATATTTTTCAAGAGATAGTCATAGCGTAATTTTTCATGGTGTGTCAGAGGATTTTCTCTAGTCATTCCTTCTCCTTCCCTTTATCCTGTATGGTATAGATAGGGTAAGCTCCAAGTATTTTATACTGGATACCAATCGTTTCTAGTTCTTTTTGAGCAAAATGGACCAGTTCTTTATCAGTATAAGCGACATCAATGATAAAAAAGTATTCCCCCAAGGCAGTTTTTAGGGGACGACTCTCAATCTTCGTCAGATCAATTCCGCGCCAAGCAAAGGTAGAAAGAGCCTTATACAATGCACCAGGTAGATTATCTGGCAAGGTCAAGGCTAAGCTCATCTTTTCAGAATCTGCATTCAAGGGAATTTGTGGTAAGTTAGGTCCCAAAACCCAAAAACGCGTGAAATTAGCTTCCATTTCTTGAATATCTTGAGCGACTAATTCTAGTCCATATTCCTCAGCAGAGCTCTTGGGAGCAATAGCTGCAAAAGGTTGATCCGGATGTTCGGAAACATACCGCGCGGCGTAGGCTGTACTGGCAGTGACTTCTAATTGAGCATTCGGATAATGTTCATCGATAAATTTCTTCCCTTGAGCCAATGCCTGTGGATGAGAAAAGATTTTTTCAATTCTAGACTGGCCTGGCACTGCCATTAGCTGTTGATGAATTGGCTGAACAATCTCTGCTACAGCCTGAATTCGAGCTTGATGAAAAAGATAGTCCAAGGTTTCATGAACACTACCTTCTATGGAGTTTTCAACTGGCACTACTGAATAATCTACCAAGCCCTGTTCATAGGCCTTGATAACATCTGTAATATTTGAAAATGGCTCTAGTTCCTCATGAGGAAAAGCCGTTTGCACTACATGGTGCGAAAAAGACCCTTTGGGACCTAGGTAGGCAATTTTCATTTCAGTTCCTCTATAATTTCATCTGGGTTTAAACTTGATACATCTACAACCTGACTAGCCACTTCCTCATACCAAGCCTGTCTTTCTTTAAAAATTGCAAGCAATTCTTCCTTGCTATTTTTTAAAAATAGTGGACGTTGATTGTCCTTATCAGCTGAGATTCGCTGGTACAGGATCTCAAAATCGGCTTTGAGGTAGATGTTGTCTGAGTTCTGCTTGAGCAAGGCACGATTACGTGGCGAAATAACAATCCCTCCGCCTGTAGAAATAACTTTATCTGTCTTTAGCAAGTCAGCTAGGACTTCTTCTTCTAGTTGGCGGAAGGCTGCCTCTCCTTTTTCTTCAAAGAAACGAGCAATCGGCATCCCCAGTCGGTCTACCAGCAAGGCATCCATATCTACGAAGTCAGAATCCAGCTTTCTAGCAATAGTAGTTTTTCCTGAACCCATAAAACCTAGTAAAACCTTAGCCATGAATCAAAGTCTCCAAATCATCAAAGAAACTTGGATAGCTTGTGTTGATAGCTTCGGCACGATCCAATTCGACCTCTCCATCCGCAACTAAGAGAGCTGCAATGGCTGTCATCATACCGATACGGTGGTCTCCAAAGGTATTGACTCTAGCGCCATGGAGGGTAGATTTCCCTTTGATAATCATTCCGTCTGCTGTAGGAGTAATAGTTGCTCCCATGCTATTTAAAGCATCCGCAACAACTTGAATGCGATCCGTTTCTTTAACCTTGAGTTCTTCTGCATCTTTGATAACTGTTTGACCTTGAGCTTGGGTAGCAAGGAGCGCGATAATCGGCAATTCATCAATTAAACGTGGAATCAAGGCCCCGCCAATCTCTGTTCCCTTCAAATCTGAAGTTTCAACAGTCAAGGTTGCAGATTTGGCAATTGGATCCATATCAGTAATCTCTAATTTCCCACCCATAGCTCGGATAACATCGATAATACCTGTACGTGTTTCATTAATACCGACATTCTTAAGTACCACTCGAGAATTTGGCACAATCAAACCTGCTACTAACCAAAAGGCTGCACTAGAAATATCTCCTGGCACGACAACCTTTTGTCCACTTAGTTTCTGTGGCCCTTGAACAGTGATTTTCTTACCATCGACACTCAAATCACCTCCGAATTGTTGGAGCATATCTTCTGTGTGATTACGAGTGCACTCCTTCTCGATAATGACTGACTGGCCGTGAGCCTGCAATGCTGCAAAAATCAAGGCTGACTTGACTTGAGCAGAGGCAATTGGCAATTCATATTGAATAGGTTTTAAGCTTTTTGTTCCTTTTAAGTGCAACGGTGGCAAGTCTCGCTCTGTCTGACCAGAAATGCTAACTCCCATCTTTTTCAAGGGAAGGGTCACACGATCCATGGGGCGTTTAGAAAGACTATCATCTCCAAACATCTCTACTTCAAAGTCTGCACCAGCAAGTACGCCTGAAATCAAACGAATAGATGTCCCAGAATTCCCCATATCCAGAGCTTTCTGAGGTGCTTTCAATCCATTCATCCCAACACCTTGAATTGTAACGACACCGTCCTTATCCTCAATCTCTACGCCGAGGTCACGAAATACCTGCATGGTTGACAAGACATCTTCACCACGCAAGATATCATAAACCTTGGTTTCTCCCTCAGCTAAGCTTCCAAAAATAATCGAGCGATGACTGATGGACTTATCCCCAGGTACGCGAATACTACCATTTAAGTGCTTAATGTTTGTTTTTAATTTCATACGGGCCCTCATACTGACAATACTTTTTCTTATTTTATCATAAAAAGTCAGAAATTTCTTAAAAATTCCTGACTTTATGAGGTGAATTCTTATTTTAAAAGTTCTGAAATTGGTTCAAAGACAATTTTTTCAATATCAGAAAGGTAGATAGAAAGTTGTTGCTGTTTGGCAAAGAATTCTGACAAGAGAGAGTTCCCTTGAATCTGCTTGCCAAAACTTTCCATTTTTTCTTGGAAAGAAGCATCTGGAATTTGACCAGTTTGTGCCATGATTTGGATTTCATGTTGAAAAGCAATATAATCTGCAAAAATTTTGCTTGCTTCTGCATCCGCTTGGATGGCATCTCTAGCTTCTTTAACTGCCTTGTATTCAGGCAATTCGCGTAGTCCACGACTTAGTGCATTTGCACTATCATAAATATTTGACATAATTGTCCTCCTTATTTAATAACGACTGTGTAGTCAGTATTTTCTGTAATGACTTGCTCAGCTCTTTCCAAGTCCTGAGCATTCTTAAAGGAAATTTGCAGAATCCCGTGAACATCCTCACGGTTTTCCTCATTGATATGGATATTGACCAAAGAAGTTCCACGTAGCAATTCCAAGATGCGTAAAATCACATCTTCCTCATCGGGAACATCTACATAAAGGTCAAATGAGCTGTCTACTCCTCCGCGTTTATGGATTTCCATAGCTTGACGTTGCTCACGCGCTTGATTGAAAAAATTCCAGATTTGGCTTTCATCACCTACACTGATAGCTTGTCCAATATCGTCCAAACGACCCTTGAAGTCCTCGATGCGTTCAATAATGGTATCCCGATTGGATAAGAGGATAGAAGTCCACATACCAGGCTCACTTTCGGCAATCCGAGTCATATCTCGAAATCCACCGGCCGCAAAGCGTCGCGCCATTTCATGCTCTTCAGCATAACTTGCAGTTTGTTCCATCAGACCTGATGCTAAGATATGCGGAAAATGGCTAATCTGAGAAGTCACTCGGTCATGCTCTTCAGCATCAATTTCAATGAAACGAGCATGAAGACCTGACAGCAAGTCTCTCATTTCTTCGAGCGTAGCCGGAGTTGTCAGACTAGATGGCGTGAAGATATAATAGGCGTTTTCAAAAAGATTAACATCTGCAGAGGCCGCTCCTGTCTTATGGCTCCCTGCCATAGGATGGGCCCCCACAAAGCGAACAGACTTATCAGCAAAACATTTTTCAGCTGTAGCCACGATAGCTGACTTGGTCGATCCAGCATCAGAAATAATGACACCTTCTTTCAAGTCCAAGTTGCCCAATTCCTTAATAAAGGCAATAGTTTGCTTGATTGGCAGGCTAAGAATGATGACGTCTGCAAGTGGAGCAAAACTGGCAAAATCATCCGTCGCTCGGTCAATCATTCCTCTCTCCAAGGCAATATCTCTAGACGCTTGACTACGATTATATCCTAAAATTTCATAATCAGGATGATCCCGCTTGATTCCGAGTGCCATGGAAGCACCAATCAAACCTAGTCCTGCAATATAGATGGTTTTTGCCATAAGAACTCCTTAATAATTCTTTGTATACTCCCGATGTTTTGCAACAGCTTCTTTTAATTCTTCCAGATTATCAGAGGAGAATTTCTCAAGGATTTCTTGAGCCAAAACCGTTGCTACGACTGCCTCCATAACGACACCTGCTGCTGGAAGAGCAGTAGGATCACTTCTCTCTACTGTTGCTTTATAAGGCTCATGAGTTTCAATATCGACACTCATCAACGGCTTATAAAGAGTAGGAATTGGCTTCATAACTCCACGAACGATAATCGGTTGGCCGTTGGTCATACCACCTTCGAAACCTCCAAGGTTATTAGTCCGACGAGTATAGCCATCTTCTGATGACCAGAGGATTTCATCCATGACTTGGCTACCCTTAAGATGGCCTGCTTTAAAACCAAGACCAAACTCAACTCCCTTAAAGGCATTGATAGAAACAACAGCTTGAGCTAGCCTTGCATCTAGTTTACGATCCCATTGGACATAAGAACCAAGACCAACCGGAACACCTCCGACAACTGTTTCTACAACACCTCCGATGGTATCCCCATCTCGCTTAATCTGGTCAATATAGTCCTTAATCTCCTGCTCACGTTCTTGGTTGACGATAGAAACTTCAGACTGGGCAGCCAGTTTCTTAATCTCTGAGACTGTTAAGTTTTCTGGAACATTGATTTCCTTACCACCGAAGATAACAACATGGTTAGCAATTTCGACATCAAGCTCAGCTAAAAGCCGCTTGGCTACTGCTCCAACTGCAACCCGCATAGTTGTTTCACGGGCAGATGAACGTTCCAAAGAATTTCGCAAATCATCAAAGCGGTATTTGATGCCCCCAACCAAGTCCGCGTGACCTGGACGAGGATGTGTGATTTTTCGTTTACTTTTGAGTTTGTCCTCAATATCCTCGGCAGACATGATATCTAGCCATTTTTGATGGTCTTTGTTAATGACATCCATGGTAATGGGAGCCCCTGTCGTCTTCCCGTGGCGAACACCAGAAGTAAAGACAACTTGGTCACTTTCAATCTTCATTCGTCCACCACGTCCGTATCCACCTTGGCGACGTTTGAGATCCTCATTAATATCTTCTGCAGTCAAAGGCAGTCCTGCTGGAATTCCTTCAATAATTGCTGTCAGACGAGGACCATGTGACTCTCCTGCTGTTAAATATCTCATACATTCTCCTTATTTTACTAAGTAATCTTTCATTTCTTCGAGAAAAACTGGGTGAATCATCGCTGAACCAAGTTCTGGCACCAAAACTAATTTCATGGTATTGCCACGCGCTTTTTTGTCATGAGTCAAAGCCTGATAGAGCTTGTCAACATCCCAGTTTTCATAATCAACAGGAAGACCAAACTTCTGACACATCTCTCGGATAGACTGAGTTATTCCAGCTGGCATGAGTCCTTTTTCTTCTGCTACCTTAGAGACCTGAACCATTCCCATAGCTACTGCCTCACCGTGCATGACTTTTCCATAACCAGCAGTTGCTTCGATGGCATGGCCAATTGTGTGACCAAAGTTGAGATATAAACGAATGCCATTATCCAACTCATCCTCAACCACCATCTTGCGCTTAACCTGACAAGAATGCTCAATCAAACTCTCGGAATGTTCCAATATGCTTTCGACAGAACCATCCATATCAGATAATAGGTCCCAAAGCTCAGGATCTTCGATGAGGCCATACTTGATGACTTCGCCCATTCCTTCAATTAACTCTCTCTTACCCAAGGTCTCAAGAACAGTTGAGTCAATCAAAACACCATCCGGTTGAGCAAAAGTCCCCACCATATTCTTGGCAAAAGGAGTATTCACTCCTGTCTTACCCCCGATTGAAGAGTCAACTTGAGCTGTCAAGCTAGTCGGAATTTGAACAAAGTGAATACCTCGCATATAGGTTGAGGCTACAAATCCAGCTAAATCACCAACTACACCACCACCTAAAGCTACGATTCCGTCACTGCGAGTCAAGTCTTGCTTAACTAGAAATTCATAAGCCTTTTGAACCGTGGTTAGATTTTTTCGCCCTTCACCCTCTAGAAAGTCAAAAACTGCCACTTGAAAGCCAGCATCCGCCAAACTCAATTTAACCTTTTCTGCATAGAGTGAAGCCACACGGTTATCCGTTATGATAACAATCTTTTGTGGTTGCCAAAGTTCACGCAACCATTTTCCTGCTTGAGACAAGCATCCTTTTTCAATCTGAATATCGTAAGGATGATGTGGAAGGTCTATTCTAATTTTCATAGCAGGTCTCCTTTTTCTTTATTGGTACTTTTGTTTTAATAATTCCCAGATTTGATCTGTTGGCATTTCCTTGCCTGTCCATAACTCAAAAGCTTCAGCAGCTTGGTAAAGCAACATGCCCAGGCCATTAACAGCATGATTTCCCTGGTTTCTTGCCCATTTTAAAAACGGTGTTTCAAAGGGTTGATAAATCACATCTGCTACCAAGAGCTTCTCTGGTAAAACGATGCTGGTCGGGATCGGCTGAGAGAATCCATCCATGCCCACACTAGTAGCATTAACCAAGAGGTCGGCTTGAGTGATGCTGTCTTGAAGCTCTTGAACATCCTCTAATGCCAATAAATCTACTCTAAATCCAGTCGTATTCTGTATTTTTTCTAAGTAAGGTCTTGTTTTTTCCATGGATGAAGAACGAACAAAGACAGAAATCTGACTCACTCCATCCAAGATTGCCTGTGCCAAAATTGCCTTGGCTGCACCGCCTGCTCCTAACAAAACCAGTCTTTTCCTTGATATTTTAAAAGAAGGCAAGCTCTTAAAGAATCCCTTGCCATCTGTGTTATATCCAATTAATGTTCCTTCTCGATTCACAACTGTATTAACTGCACCAATTAAACAAGCCTCTTCGCTCAACTGGTCCAGATAAGGAATCACTTGTTCCTTGTAAGGCATGGAAAGATTGATTCCATACATCTGGTAGCGACGAATATTAGCAACTGTTTCTGCTAGTTCAGTCGCATCTACTTCCCAAGCAAGATAAACACCATTGGTATTGGTTGCTTCAAAAGCGCTATTGTGAATAAAGGGAGAAATGGAGTGTTTGATAGGATTTGCGACTACAGCTGCTAAACGTGTGTAGCCATCAATCTTCATTTAGAAGCTCCCTAATTTTTTTCATGCTAGATAGTGAAATTTGTCCTGGAGCACTAGCTTCATCTAGACTTGCAAAAGACCAACTAGAACCAGTCACATCTGAAGTAATACGAGAGACCTTGCCCACTTTTCCCATAGAAATCGTTACATATTCTTGTTCAGGATTCAGTGTTTTAAAGCCACGTGTAAAGTTCATCAGATCCAACACATCTTGTTCTGTATTAGCCATAACAGCTATTTTCACAACTTTAGGATTTAAACTTGTTAACTCAGACAATATTTCCATTAGATTTTCAGGTGTCTCTTGGAAGTTATGGTAGCTCAAGACAAGATTTGGAAAGTCCAACATCTGATCAAAAACATCCTTGTAGCTGAAATACTCAAAATCAATATAATCTGGTTGATAAAGCTGGGCCACTTCCTTGATAATTTGAACATACTCTTCTGAAGAGAGCTCAATTTGACCACCCTCAGAACGAGTACGTAAAGTAAAAACAAGCTCACGACCTGCAAATTTTTCAAAAATAGCTGGCGCTACCTGCAAGATAGCTTCCTTGGGTAAGAAGTCTGCTCTCCACTCAATGATATCTGCATCATGATACCGCATAACATCAATAGCCTGAGCCTCTTCTATACTTCTTGGCATGACAGAAACAATTAATTTCATTTACTAACCTTCATGGTAATCACTTTGAGGTAATTACTACTTTCATCTTTTTCATTGTAGACAAAGTCTGCTGGAAGTCCATATTTATGAAGGACCTGATACTTTCTACCTGCAAATCCTTTGTCGATTTGTTCTGTGAATTTTTGACGGGAAACATTAGCCGCATTGGTACTAGCAATAATGATTCCACCTGGGTTTAAAATCTCTAGGCTTTGGGAAATCAACTTATGATAATCCTTAGCTACAGAGAATGTTTGTTTTTTATTTCGGGCAAAGCTAGGCGGATCCAGAACAATCACGTCATAGCTTAAACCTTTTCTTTTAGCATATTTAAAATATTCAAAGACATCCATGACAAGCAGTCGATGATTGTCTAGACTCAAACCATTGGCATGAAAATGAGCTTCTGATAGTTCTCTTGAACGTTTGGCTAGGTCTACAGAGGTTGTTTCACTAGCTCCTCCCATAGCTGCAGCGACTGAGAAGGCCGCTGTGTAGGAAAACATATTGAGTAAGGATTTCCCCATTGCTAAACCATCAACTAAGCTCCCACGAACTTCATGCTGATCCAAGAAAATTCCTGTCATAAGGCCGTCATTCATAAAGACTTGGTACAAGACTCCATTCTCGAGAACAGTGAAATATTCAGCTGCTTCTTGACCATAGATATGGGCAGACTCATAGTCTAGACCTTTAAAGCGAATCTTTTCATAGGCACCTAAGACTTCCGGGAATACCTGAGAGAAGGCTGCAATAATCTCTTGGCGAAGACTATAAATATAGGAGTTGTACCAAGAGAAAACAACATAATCTCCATAGAGATCCAGCGTCATTCCACCAAAACCATCACCTTCTTGATTAAACAAACGAAAGGCAGTTGTCAACTCATCTTGATAGTAGGAAGAACGTTTTTTTTTGGCTTGCTTAAACAAACTTTCAAAGAAGGTTTGTTTAAAAGAAATGTTCTGGTTAGATACAAACCAGCCAATTCCCTTATTTTGACGGGATAAATAAGCCTTCCCTAAAAATTCTTTGCTTTGGCTGAAAAGTTCAACTTCCTGATCAGTTTCAGATAAGTCTGGAAAATCAACTTCTTCCAAAAGAACCTGACCTTTGCGAAGCTTTTTTTCGACACGCCGACTGACGAATATTTTATTCATAGATACAATTATATCAAATTTGTTGAAAATTCACAAAGTAGAAAGTGATTTCTCCATTGATGTCATAGGAACTATCCAAGCTTTTTGTTTCTGCTTGATGATTTCTAAATGAGAATGGTCATTTGTGTTGAGAAATTTCATTCTATTACCGTAAAAATAGACATTCACATCCTGAGGTCTATTTTTGTAGCGCAAACGTTTGCGTATTCCTTAGCTTTGTGGTAAAATGATTGTCAAATTGTTAAGTATGAGGACTTTCTATGAAAAATCAAACCCTAATGCAATATTTTGAGTGGTACCTTCCCCACGATGGACAACACTGGACGCGACTTACCGATGATGCTGAGCATCTTGCAAATCTAGGAATTAGCCACGTCTGGATGCCACCTGCCTTTAAAGCTACCAACGAAAAAGATGTCGGTTATGGTGTCTATGACCTTTTTGACCTCGGAGAATTCGACCAAAAAGGCACTATCCGTACCAAATACGGCTTTAAAGAAGACTATCTTCAAGCCATTCAAACACTTAAATCACATGGGATTCAACCTATGGCTGACGTCGTCTTAAACCACAAGGCAGCTGCAGATCGTTTAGAATCCTTCCAGGTTATTGAAGTCGACCCAGAAGATCGCACAATTGAACTTGGAGAACCTTTTACTATCAATGGTTGGACAAACTTTACTTTTGATGGAAGACAAAATACCTACAATGATTTCCACTGGCACTGGTACCATTTCACTGGAACTGACTATGATGCTAAACGTCGTAAGTCTGGCATCTATCTCATTCAAGGTGATAATAAAGGCTGGGCTAACGAGGAATTAGTTGATAACGAGAATGGTAACTATGACTATCTCATGTATGCGGACCTAGATTTCAAGCATCCAGAAGTCATAAAAAATATCTACGATTGGGCTGATTGGTTTATCGAAACGACTGGTGTAACAGGTTTCCGCTTAGATGCTGTAAAGCATATTGACTCTTTCTTTATGCGTAATTTCATTCGTGACATCAAAGAGAAATATGGACAAGACTTCTATGTCTTTGGAGAATTCTGGAATCCAGACAAGGAAACCAACTTGGACTACCTCGAAAAGATTGAAGAGCGCTTTGACCTTGTCGATGTCCGACTCCATATGAATCTCTTTGAAGCAAGCCAGGCTGGTGCAGACTACGACTTGCGTACCATCTTTAATGATAGTCTGGTTCAAATCAAACCAGATAAGGCTGTAACCTTTGTCGAAAACCATGATACTCAACGAGGACAAGCTTTAGAATCTACTGTAGAAGAATGGTTCAAACCAGCAGCCTATGCTCTTATTCTTTTGCGTGAGCAGGGTCTCCCTTGTGTCTTTTATGGAGACTACTACGGTATCTCTGGTCAATATGCTCAGCAAGATTTTAAAGAAGTTCTTGACCATTTGCTAGCTATCCGAAAAGAGTTAGCTTATGGAGAGCAGACGGACTACTTTGATGACCCTAATTGTATCGGTTGGGTCCGTTCAGGAGCTGACAATCAAGCACCTTTAGCTATTCTTATCTCAAATGCTCAAGACAATTACAAAACTATGTTTGTAGGTCAAGAATGGGCTGATCATTCTTTTGTTGATTTACTTGGCAACCATTCAGACCAAGTAACTATTAATGCTGAAGGATATGGTGATTTCCCAGTTGCTGAACGTTCTGTAAGTGTTTGGGGACTTACTTATTAAGAACACAAAAAAACTTGCCATGGGCAAGTTTTTTTTATTGCTAAATATTAGTCTTTCCAAAGGTCCATGGCATTTTTAAAATCAGATGAAACTTGTACATTTTGAGGGTTTGTTGCCTCTCTCTCCTGACGTTTCGCTTCTACCTGGGCTACACTCCTAATCCCTTCGTGACGCCAGTTTCGAAGGATAGCTTGGATATATTTCCAATTTGGTTTTCCATTTAAAACAGCTTCTCGTAAGGCTTCTTTTATCAAATCCGCACTAGTTCCGTCTTCTTTCAAACTCTTTTCCAAATCTTCGATTTCAAAGGGGCTCAATAGACGGCCTAGCTCCTGTTGGAAAGTATCTACCAAGCTCTTTAAATCATTTGGGGCAGATTGCACCTGGTTTGGAGCTTGTTTTTCAAACAGTTGGTCTAGGCGCTCCAAGGCAAGGGTTGCATCAAAGATTACTTCTATTTCGCCATTAAGTTCAATCGTACGGTATTGAAGCAGGCCTTTTTCTGTCAAGCGTGAAATAGCCTGATTGACTTCAGTGACATTTTTGCCGATTTTCTCAGCAATCTGACTTGGAGACAATTCTCCTAAAGCCGTTGTATTCTGTAGGTAAAAGAATTGCCAAACCAAGAAATCATCACTTGATGAGAACAGTTGATTGTAATGTAAAAGCAGGTCACTCGGTAACACTAAGTTTCCTGATTTGAAAGCATCTAAATATGTCATAATTCCTCTTATAAATATCCAAAATGAGACACATCTTCTTCCGCACTCTTCCACTCAAACGGCGTTTCTTGGTAAACCGCATAATTTACCCAGTTACTAAAGAAGAGAGCTGCAGATGAACTCCAACGCATACAAGGAAGCTCATGAATGTCATCATTTTTGAAATAATTTTCTGGTATATGGGGATCTAAACCAGCATCTAGATCTCTAAAATATTCCTTTGCAAGCGTGTCGCGATCATACTCTAAATGCCCAAAGCTATAAACTTCTCTCAAATCTCGACTCGCAAGGATAGAGATTCCCACCTCTTTTCCTGATGCTAAAATCTCTAGATTTGTTTTATTCAGAATATCTTCTTTGTGAACTTCTGTATGGCGAGAATGAGGGGATACATATAAATCATCAAAACCTCTCAAAAGAAGGTGACCTTCTTTTAAAACATCCTGAGGATAAATCCCCGAAAGCTTCTGCTCCATCTGGTATTTATCTACGCCATAGCGATAGTATAGACCTGCCTGTGCCCCCCAACAAATATGCAGGGTTGAAAAGACATGAGTCTTAGACCAATCAATCACTTGGGTAAACTCCTGCCAATAGTCAACCTCCTCAAATGGAAGGTGCTCAACTGGAGCTCCTGTGATAATCAAGCCATCGAAATAATCATCTTTGACTTCCGAGAAGGTCTTATAAAAGGTCTCCATATGCTCTGAGCGAGTTGTTTTTGATTGGTGACTCTCCATATATAAAAAGTCAATATCTAACTGTAAAGGAGTATTGGCCAAATGCCTTAAGAGTTGAGTCTCTGTTACAATTTTTTGCGGCATTAGATTTAAAATAAGAATTTTCAAGGGTCGGATATCCTGATGAGCCGCCCGTTGATCATCCATGACGAAAATATTTTCTGTTTGTAAAATCTCAACTGCTGGTAATTTTTTATCAATTCTAATCGGCATGGAAATCTCCTCACTGTATCATACTGGACTCAAGTAACCTGACTGTCATCAAATGGAATAATCCAGCTGACGACACTTCTTCCCTTTATTATACTGTAAGAAGATATAGTTTTCAATTATAGTTTTTCTCTAACTAGATATAGCCTATTTTTATATCCGATGAAGAGAAAACAGCCCTAAGGACTGTTTTTCATTAATAATGCATCAAAACTTTATAGTCGTAATCTCCGATTGCTTCACGACCTTTTAGCTCATCAAGCTCAATCAAGAAGGCACAACCTGCTACGACACCACCTAATTTTTCAATCATTTCGATTGTCGCTTTAACAGTACCACCTGTTGCCAAGAGGTCATCTACAATAAGAACACGTTGACCTGGTTTGATAGCATCGGCGTGCATAGTCAAGGTATCAACACCATATTCTTTTTCGTAGTCAGCTGAAATCACTTCACGTGGCAATTTCCCTGGTTTACGAACAGGTGCAAAACCAATTCCCAACTCAAAAGCGACTGGACATCCAACAATAAATCCACGTGCTTCTGGTCCTACGATCATATCAATTTTTTTGTCAGTAGCATATTGAACAATTTCACGAACGGCATAACTGTAGGCATTTCCGTTAGCCATCAAAGGGCTGATATCACGGAACGTAATGCCTTCTTGTGGGTAATTTTCAATACTTGCAATGTAATCTTTTAAGTTCATAGCATTTCTTTCTTTTTAAGTTTTTACTCCCTATTATACCATATTTCCTAGAAAAGCAAAATAGAAAGAAGTCTTGAAACTTGGTCCAAGACTTCTCTTTTATTCTTCAATGTTGCTACTCACTAGCTCAATGAAGTTCCTACTTCTATTTACTTTTAGAGGTTTGGTTGCGATGACGATTTTGTTCAATGCGCCACTCTCGTTCAAAGTAAGACATGGTTTCAAATACTCTCTCTGGCAAACCAACATCCAGCAAATAGATTGGGATTTTCAAAACGTTAGAATGTTTTGAACTTGTAAATCTACTTCGAAGACGATACCAGAAAGAGTTGGATTTTAAAAGTTCCTTGTCATAAAACTGAACCTCAATCATATAAAAATCCCTTGCATTTCTACTACCCTTAATTCTCATGAGAGCAAATTTTTCTACCTGTTCCCAGGAATAAAACTGCCAGTCTCTCTTCGGATATGGCTTATAGGAAAATCCTTGAGCCGTACATTTCAAATATTCTTTATCAGAAAAAAGAAGTCGCAAACGTTGATATAAAATGAAACCAACGATGATGATTAAAAAACAAATAAAGAGAATTAAGGCCACCAATCCCATAGGTAGTTCTTCGGGATAGGTCATCATAAAAGATAGGATCCAAAGAAGAAAAGCTAACTCAACTAAGCAGAGAACAATAGTCCAAATGATTTTCTTACTGCACCATTTGATGATTTTCTCTTCCATTAAACCAACTCACTTAAATATTCATAGCGTTCATATTTTTCAAGTAAGGCTTCATTCTTTTCATCCAGCTCCTTTTGAAGGGTGGCTAGTTTCCCAAAGTCAGAACCATTTGCCTGCATCTCTTCTTCAATCTCTACAATGCGGTTTTCCAAGGCTTCGATGTCACCTTCAATACATGCCCACTCCTGCTTTTCTTGGTAGGTCATCCGTTTCTTTTCTTCACGAACTTTGACGACTTTTTCCTTGTCAGCTTTTTGGTTTTGAGTTACCGTTTCTGCTTCAAAAGCTTTTTCATCTAGGTAGTCTGTGTAATGTCCAAAGAAAGGACGGATGGTCCCATCTTCAAAAGCAAGAATCTTAGTTGCTACCTTATCAAGGAAATAGCGGTCATGACTAACTGTCAAGACTGGTCCTGCAAAACCTTGTAAGAAATTTTCTAGAACCGTTAAGGTCGCAATGTCTAGGTCATTTGTTGGTTCATCCAAGAGAAGCACATTGGGTTTTTCAAGGAGTAATTTGAGGAGGTACAGACGCTTCTTCTCTCCACCTGACAGCTTCTCAATCAAGGTGCCGTGAGTTGAGCGTGGGAAGAGAAATTGTTCTAGTAATTCTGCAATGGATGTCGTAGTACCACCGCTCGTCTTAACCTCTTCTGCCACTTCCTGCAGGTAATTGATAACCCGCTTACTTTCATCTAAACCTTCGATTTGTTGAGAGAAATAAGCGATACGAACTGTTTCACCGATGATAACTTGTCCTTCAGTAGCTTCAAGTCTTCCTGCAATAAGGTTAAGAAGGGTTGACTTCCCAACACCATTGTCCCCGACGATTCCGATACGGTCTTTGGCTTGTACCAAAAGATTAAAATGTTTCAGAATTGGTTTATCGTCATAGGCAAAGGAAACATCCTTAAACTCGATAACTTTTTTACCGATACGGCTAGTTTCAAAATTCATGCTCAAGTCTGTCTCAAGGCTAGTATCTGAAACTTCCTTTTTCAAGTCATGGAATCGATTGATACGCGCCTGTTGCTTGGTCGCACGAGCTTGAGGTTGCCGTCTCATCCAAGCTAATTCTTGTTTGTAAAGTTGTTCCTTTTTGTGAAGAAGTGCTGCATCACGCTCATCCTGTTCAGCCTTGAGACGGACATAATCTTGGTAATTCCCCTGATACTCTGTTAATCCACCTCTATCCAATTCAAAAATTCGCGTAGAAAGAGCATCCAGGAAATAGCGATCGTGGGTGATGAAGAGGACGGTCTTCTTGGAATTCTTCAAGAAAAGTGTCAGCCACTCGATGGTCGCAATATCCAGATGGTTGGTAGGCTCATCAAGAAGCAAGAGATCATGATTTCCTAAAAGCACTTGCGCCAATTGAACCCGTCTACGAAGACCACCCGACAAAGCTCCAACAGGAGTTGATAATTCTTGAATGCCTAGTTTACTGAGAACAGTCTTGACCTGACTTTCGATTTCCCATGCTTGGAGAGAATCCATCTCCGCCATGACCCGTTCTAGACGCGCCTGCTTGTCCTCACTGTAGTTGAGCATAAGCAGTTCATACTCCCGAATCAACTGGATTTCCTTGAGGTCACTGGATAAAACAGTATCCAAGACAGTCTTGTTATCATCAAATTCCGGATTCTGGGTCAAATAACCAATCTTGTAATCACTCTTTGCTGAAAATGGGCTTACGTCACCATCAAAACCTGAAACACCAGAAAGCACATCTAGAAGGGTCGTTTTCCCAGTTCCGTTGACCCCAATAAGACCGATACGATCTAAGTCATGGATGATAAAAGAAATATCCTTAAAAACAGTCTTATCACCAACTGATTTGCTTAGTTTTTCAACGATAAAATCACTCATTTTCTCTCCCTTAAGTATGCATGAATGGCTTCCACTTCATTATCTAGATTACCATCCACAATAGCGTACTCAATTTCCTCTAAAACATCTCCCATTTCTGGTCCAGGTTGATAGCCGTATTCCTTGATCAAAATCCCACCATTGATTTGAATTTCTTTCTTATCATGGATGGTTAGGCTGTGGTAAGTCTCTGTAATAGCCTGTGGATTGACTTCTTTTCCTTGAGCCTGACGAAGATTTTCAGCCTGTAAAAGCAAATCTAGATCAAAGCGGTAACAATCGCGCTTGCTTAGTTCTCCTTCTTCACGAAGTTCTAAGATTGTTAGCAAATCTTGAACTTGCTTGGCAAATTGTCGTGATGTCTTCCAATGTTTTAAAAATTTTTGAGCATCTTCCACTTTTAAAACCCATAAAAGTGCTGCCCAGGCTTGTTCAGAAGATTCAAAAGTGAAATGATCTTCTAAATCAAATAATGACTGGAGTTTATCCTGACTACCAGCCATATCTGGAAGATAATCATAAGCTTGACTCTCAATCATAGATGATAAACCTACTCGCCAATAGGGAGCCAGTAAAAGCTTATCAAACTCGACAAAAGTGCGCTCCACAGAGATTTTATCTAAGAGTGGTGTTAAGGCCATCATCGCTTCAAACGTTTCTTGCTCGAGTTCAAAACCAAGACTAGCCTGAAAACGAAATCCACGCATGATGCGTAGCGCGTCTTCATTGAAACGTTCACTAGCTACACCGACGGCTCGCAGGACTTGATTTTCTAAATCTTTGAGACCATCAAATAAATCGACGATTTCCCCTGTCTCATCCAAGGCAAAGGCATTGACTGTGAAATCTCGGCGTTTGAGATCTTCTTCGAGTGAACGAACAAAAGAAACCGAACTTGGTCTCCGATAGTCTACATAGACATCCTCTGTTCGAAAAGTGGTTACTTCGTACTCTTCATCTCCATCTAAAACCAAAACGGTCCCATGCTCAATGCCGATATCAGCTGTGCGTGGAAAAATCTGCTTGGTCTCTTCAGGATAAGATGAAGTCGCGATATCCACATCATGGATGGGACGATTGAGTAGGGCATCCCTAACAGAGCCACCCACAAAATAAGCTTCAAATCCTGCTTCTTTAATTTTTTCTAATACTGGTAAAGCCTTCTGAAATTCAGAAGGCATTTTTGTTAATTTCATAGTAAGTGTTCTAATCCATAGACAAGCTCATGACGCTTGACAACTTCTTTGATTCCCAAATTCACCCCTGTCATGAAGGAGCTACGATCATAGGAGTCATGACGCAGAGTCAATCCCTCTCCTTGATTGCCAAAAATGACCTCTTGATGAGCTACCAAACCTGGCAAGCGAACTGAATGGATTCGCATACCATCAAAGTTAGCTCCACGTGCTCCCGCAATGAGTTCTTCCTCATCGCTAGCACCTTGTTGAATAGACTCACGAACTTGTGCCATCAACTCAGCTGTTTTGATAGCTGTCCCGCTCGGCGCATCTTTTTTCTTATCATGGTGAAGTTCAATAATCTCCACATTTGGAAAGTATTTAGCTGCCTGTGCTGCAAATTGCATGAGTAAGACAGCACCCAAGGCAAAGTTAGGAGCAATCAAGCCACCCAAGTTTTTAGAACGAGAAAATTCTTTTAGTTCTTCAATCTCTTGACTAGTGAAACCTGTTGTTCCAACGACAGGTGCAAAGCCATTTTCAAGCGCAAAATGGGTATTCTCATATGCAACAGCTGGTGTTGTAAAGTCCACCCATACATCTGCTTCAAAGCCTGCCAAGTCATTCTTATCATTGAATACTGGAATTCCCTGCCATTCTGTTGCAGTTTCGAAAGGATCCAACACTGCTACTAGTTTAAGTTCAGAATCAGACAAAACCATCTGACAAGCAGCTTGTCCCATTCTTCCCTTAAAACCTGCAATAATCACTCGAATACTCATCTTTACTCCTATCTAAGATACAAAGCCTGTAAGAACACAAAGTGAAAATAGGAGTTCTGATCAAGGAGTTTCTTCTCCTTGGAAGAACTATCTTTTTCACATAGGGTTCCAGGCGTGTTCAATTGCTAAGATACAAAGGACGTTAGCTGCCCATGAAAAATAGGGGATGGCGCTGACTTTCCACGAAAGGCAAGACAGGCATCTTTTTTCAAGAGGCAGATAGTCCGTGTTCAATTTTAAGATACAAAGCCTGTAAGACAAATCTAGACGATTGGTGTGTATGCCAAAGCGATGCTTCCTTCTCCCAGGTGGGTTCCAATGACACTACCAAAGGTTGCAATCTCAACATCTGTAGCTACTCCACTATCTAGCAAAAGCTGACGTAAATCGGCTGCTTTTTGAGAGGCATTCCCATGAATCACCATAATTTGGTAGTTTCCGTTACTTGTCACATCTTTGACAATTTCAACCAGACGTTTAGTTGCTTTCTTCTCTGTACGAACCTTCTCATAAACTTCGATAACACCTTGGTCATTGAAATAGAGAATTGGTTTAATGCTAAGAAGATTTCCTAAAATGGCTGCGCCGTTTGATAAACGACCACCTTTAACCAAATGATCAAGATCATCTACCATGATAAAGGCAGAAGTATTTTCAATCTGTTCTGTTAACTTATCTAGTATAGACTGGAAATCATCTCCCTGCTCAGACCACTGAAACACACTTTCTACCATGAAACCTAGTGGTGCACTTGTAATTCGAGTATCAGGAAAAGCAATGGTCAGACCTTCGAACTCATCCGTCATATATTGGATATTCTGATGAAATCCTGAGATTCCAGAAGAAAGGAAGAGACCCAGAACATGAGTATAACCTTTTTCTTTCAATGATGATAAAATTTCATCCAACTTTGCGATACTTGGTTGACTTGTTTTAGGTAGTTCAGATGAACGAGCCATTTTTTCATAAAATTCTTGAGCGGTTAGATTTACACCTTCAACATACTCCTGTCCGTCGATATTCACAGGAATTTCTAGCACAAATAAATCTTCTTTCCGCAAGGTTTCCGCTTGTAGAAAAGCAGATGAGTCTGTTATGACCGCTAATTTCATTCTTTTAAAACTCCAAATTAATTCCTGGTAAGTCTAGTGCAATTTCCGTTACTTCATAAGTCAAACGGTTTAGCATATCCAAAGAAGGACGAGCAAGCGTCTCAACTTCTTCTTGACTAAAGTCACTTGGTTGATCTACGATACGACCTTCAACGTGGTTCACTTGAGAAATAGTACCGCTGATAACAAATTTATCAAAGACAATCATAAAGCTCAAAACAACTACGAGAGAAGTCACTTGATTTTCTTGGTCATGTTGAAGTAGTTGGAAGTTCACATCAACCTTTGTTTCAGGAATTCCGTTCTCATTTTCCCATTCAAAATTACGCGCATCAAAGTGATACTGACTAACAAATTCTTGTTCACGTTTTAAATTCATCATATTCTCCATGGTTACAATTTACTTTGACATTGTAACATATTTTCTTATTTTCTGCTAACTTTCCTAAATTCCGATTTCTGCTTTCACAACTTCAGCAATGGTATCCACATAGTAATCTACTTCTTCAGTTGTTGGTGCTTCAGCCATGACACGCAAGAGTGGCTCAGTTCCACTTGGGCGAACGAGAATACGTCCATTACCTGCCATCTCTTCTTCCATCTTATCGATAATAGCCTTGATAGCTGGTACTTCCATGGCTTTGTCTTTCATGGTGTTTTCCACACGGATATTAACCAATTTTTGTGGGTAAATTGTTACTTCTGAAGCCAATTGAGATAAGCTCTTCCCTGTTTCTTGCATGATCTTAGTCAATTGAACTGCTGACAACTGACCATCACCAGTTGTATTGTAGTCCATCAAGATAACGTGACCTGACTGTTCTCCACCGAGATTGTAGCCCGATTTTCTCATTTCTTCAACTACATAGCGGTCTCCAACAGCAGTGACAGCTTTATTAATGCCTTCACGATCCAAGGCTTTATGGAAACCAAGGTTGGACATAACTGTTGTTACAATTGTATTTTGTGCCAATTGACCTTTTTCAGAAAGGTATTTACCGATGATATACATAATCTTATCACCGTCGACAATTTCACCATTTTCATCAACAGCAATCAAACGGTCGCTATCACCATCAAAGGCTAAACCAATGGCAGATTGACTTTCTTTGACAAGTTCTTGCAAGGCTTCTGGGTGAGTCGAACCAACATTCAAGTTAATGTTCAAACCATCTGGATTTTCTCCAATGACAGTGATTTGGGCACCCAAATCTGCAAAAATTTGACGAGCACTTGTAGAAGCTGCTCCATTTGCAGTATCTAAGGCTACCTTCATCCCTTCAAGAGCTGTTCCAGTTGAAATCAGGTAGGCTTCATACTTGCGTAATCCTTCTGGGTAATCAACAACAGTACCTAATCCTTCAGCACTTGGACGTGGGAGAGTATCTTCACTGGCGTCAAGCAAGGCTTCGATTTCTGCTTCTTTTTCATCGTCTAGCTTAAAGCCATCGCCACCAAAGAATTTAATTCCGTTATCAAGGGCTGGGTTGTGACTAGCTGAAATCATGACACCTGCGCTCGCTCCTTCAGTTTTCACCAAATATGCTACTGCAGGCGTAGCAAGTACACCAAGTTTATAAACGTGAATTCCCACAGAAAGAAGACCAGCAATCAAGGCTGCTTCTAGCATTTGACCTGAGATACGTGTATCGCGTCCAACAAAAACCTTAGGCGCTTCTGTCGCATGTTGACTGAGGACATATCCTCCAAAGCGACCCAATTTAAAGGCCAATTCTGGCGTTAATTCTACGTTTGCTTCTCCACGGACTCCGTCCGTTCCAAAATATTTACCCATTTTAAGATTCCTTTTCTAGTTTAATGTTTATTTTAAGATTCTGACTTCGTCTCTGCTGCTGTCGTTGAAGAGTTTTCAGTAGATGAAGTATTACTTGTTGTGGTTGTGCTACTTGTTGTTCTTACAGCTTTGGTCGTTACTTTCATAGTAGTTTCAAAAGGTGTAATCACTGTTGGTAAGACAGCCCCATTTTTATCAACAGCTTGCAAAGGAACTGATCCAGAATAGTTCCCTGTAATCTGTTCACTCGTTGGTAAAACTGCAACAATCCGATCAATCTTAGATAGTGTATCCGCATCACTAGTTACTGAAACTTTTTCATCAGAAACAGTCACACGTTCGATTATAATCTTCTCATCAATTTGACTAGAATCAATTTGAGGTACAACAGGTACATTATCTCGAGTAACTTTCTTACCAACCTTGACTGTGATCTTTTGAGGTGTTGCTACAGCTGTCAAACCACTTGGAAGATTTTCAATGGTCAAGGGAACTTCAATCGTTCCTTCTGTAGCCTGGGTCAAATCAGCAGTCACTTTAAATTTACGAGTGCTTTCCTGCATCTCACTAGCCAAGGTGACTCGATTCGAACCCGTCAAAAATACCGTTACTTCTGAACTGAAACCACTGATAAAATACTGCTCACTATCATACTGAATATCAATCGGTACATTGACTACTGTATTGGTATAGGTTTCAGTTTTAGTTTGCCTTGCATTGGTATTGTTTTGATAATTGATTGATGTTGCATAGATAAACAGGACACATGCAAAGAGGAGTGAGGAGATGATATAAAGACTATTTCTTTTCATTATTCCAGCCTCCTAATAGACGTTCTTTTAAGCTTAGTTCTTGTTCATCCTTAGGTATCAGAATACGACGTAGTTCTTCCTCGAATTCTTCCAAACTTAGATCATGTTTGAAGACACCATTGTAGGTGATGGATATACCTCCAGTTTCTTCAGATACAACAAAAGTAAGGGCATCTGAAACTTCTGATAAACCAATGGCTGCACGGTGACGAGTTCCGAACTCTTTGGAAATACCTGTGTTTTCAGTCAGTGGTAAATAGGCAGAAGTTACTGCGATCCGATCTCCACTGATAATGACTGCACCGTCATGGAGAGGCGTATTAGGGATAAAAATGTTAATTAATAACTCAGCAGAAATCTTAGCATCCAAAGGAATTCCTGTAACGATGTACTCCTGCAAGGTTCTCACACGTTGAACAGCTACCAAAGCTCCAATCTTCCGTGGGCTCATATACTCAACCGATTTTACAAAAGCCTGTACCATCCGCTCTTCTGAACTTATAGGAGTATTTGAAAAGAAGTCCGTAGCTCGACCTAATCGTTCCAAACCTGTCCGAATTTCTGGAGAAAAGATAACAACCGCTGCGATAACTCCATAGGTAATCAATTGGTTAATCAACCAGGAAATAGTCGTCAAGCCCAAAAAATTAGCCGCAATCTGAGCTAAGATAAAAACTAAAACGCCTCGAACCAGAATCATAATCTTGGTTCCTGCAATTGATTTTGTAAATTGGTATAAGATATAAGCAACGATTAGAATATCAATCACATTTATCGCAATACTCCAAGGACTGGAAAACAAACTAGACCAGTATTGAAGATTAGATAATTGCTGAAAATTCATCCTGTGTCCCCTCTCCAAAAAAGCTTCTCTTCATTATACCATTTTTAATGGAAATTTTCTCCCCCCTACCTCATTTTAAATTGGCAGAAAATATGATAGAATAAAATGATAAAAATGAAATAAGGAGAAACCATGTCTGAATTATATGATATTACCATCATAGGGGGTGGCCCAGTTGGTCTTTTCGCAGCCTTTTATGCAAATTTACGTCAAGCTAAAGTACAAATCATTGACTCTCTTCCTCAATTAGGTGGCCAACCTGCCATTCTTTATCCTGAAAAGCAAATTCTTGATGTCCCAGGTTTCCCAAATCTCACTGGTGAAGAACTAACTAATCGCCTCTTAGAACAACTAAAAGGTTTTGATACACCAGCATATCTCAATGAAACTGTTCTTGACATTGAAAAAGAGAATGATGTATTTAAGATAACAACTACTAAAGGTATTCATAGTAGTAAAGCTGTTATTATCGCTATGGGTGGAGGTGCCTTTAAACCGCGTCCACTTGAATTAGAAGGTGTTGATAGTTATGAAAATATCCATTATCACGTTTCTAACATTCAACAATATGCTGGCAAGAAAGTAACCATCCTGGGTGGAGGAGACTCTGCTGTGGACTGGGCCTTAGCTTTTGAAAAGATTGCTCCAACTACACTTGTTCACCGTCGAGATAACTTCCGTGCGCTTGAGCATAGTGTCCAAGCTCTTCAAGAATCATCTGTTAGCATCAAAACACCATTTGTGCCAAGTCAACTTCTTGGAGATGGAAAAACTCTTGACAAGCTTGAAATCGCAAAAGTCAAATCCGATGAGACTGAAACCATTGAGTTGGACCACCTCTTTGTCAACTATGGCTTTAAATCATCAGTTGGTAATCTTAAAAACTGGGGACTTGACCTTAACCGTCACAAAATTATCGTTAATAGCAAGCAGGAGTCAAGCCAAGCTGGAATTTACGCTATCGGTGACTGCTGCTACTACGATGGTAAGATTGACTTGATTGCAACAGGTCTTGGTGAAGCACCAACTGCTGTCAACAATGCTATCAACTATATCTACCCTCAACAAAAAGTACAACCAAAACACTCAACAAGTCTATAAAAAACAACCACGAATCCTAGGATTTGTGGTTTTATAGTTCTTGAGCGCTTTGATGCAATCTTTCTGCTCTTGTATATCGTATTTATCTTTAGTATTGGTCAGCTTGATTATCTTTCTGATTGCCTTTTACAGCTTGCTGAAAGATTGCAAAGGCTAGTAATGCCTCATTGTTGCCAGCCATACCTATTTCTTCAAGTTGTTTCTTGATTTTACTATCCGTCACATCCAAAGATAAGAGGGTTTCAAATGCTTTTTTAGATCAATTTTTTTCTTCTAGCTATGCCAGACACTTTTCCTCCTTTTGAGCTAATAGCTCTTATTTCATCTTTGCTTCGTTCTGTAACTGGTTTTAAATTTTTAGTCCCATCTCTAGATAATTTTCACCCCCCTTTCAAACAAAAAAATCACAAATATTTTATACTTATGATTTCATTGTATATAGTAAAAAAGGGGATGTTTTACATTATTCCTAATAACTTTTCGATTTTGTTGAGTAAATCTCTATATTTTGAGTTGTCTTTTTCGTTGTTGACAAGATATTCGTTTGCAACGATGTTTAATGACTGATATAACCCGCCCATAATTCCGGATTGTTTCTCAGTCAGTTCAATCTTCTTAGCGTATTCATCATAATACATCTTGCAATTCTCATATATACGCTCATTCAACTTATTATAAAGATTAGTCATTTTCTATTGTACCTATCTATAGTTCATCAGCAATTTTATTAATCTTTCTCAGTCGATGATTGACACCACTTTTTGTGAGTGGATTTGTCAAACTGTCTGCCAATTGTTGGATAGAGTAGTCCGGATGTTGAATACGCAAATGCGCTACTTCCTGCAAATCTACTGGTAGGCTATCTAGACCTACGGTATCAATGATTTTACTGATATTGTTGATGGTTTTCATGCTCGCAGAAACCGTACGAGCGATATTAGCTGTCTCTGCATTATTAGCACGATTGAGATCATTCCGAGTTTCTCGGAGAATCTTGACGCCTTCAAAAGTATCTCTCGCCTCCATGGCTCCCACTAAAATCAGGAAATCCATAATATCTTCCGCTCGCTGAAGATAGGTCACTGCCCCCTTTTTTCGTTCGATAACCTTTGCATCTAGCAAGAACTGCTGCAAGAGCGAAGCAATCCCTTGGGCGTGGTCTAGATAAACCGAACTAATTTCCAACTGATATTTCCCTGACTCGGGATCACGAATGCTGCCATTCGCTAAGAAGGCTCCACAGAGATAGGCACGACCTGCTTCCTCATCTCCTAAAATTTCTGGATCAATCCCAGTCTCCAAACCAAAGAAAGAATCGGCCAAACGCAAATCTGCTAAAAGTTCCTGGACTCGCTCATCCGTAAATACAGTATAGACGCGATTTTTCCGTAGATTACTTCTCTGGTGGTGACGAATCTCAGACTTGATGCCATAAAAGTGCAAGAAAGATTCATAGAGATGACGGGCCAATTTAGCATTTTCTGTAATGACGGACAAGGTCAAACCAGAGCTCGATAAACCAATACTACCCGACATCTTGATAATAGCTGACAATTCATGACGACTCAGGTGATGCTGACTTAAAATTTCTTCTTTTACTGCTACTGTAAAACTCATTTTCTCACCTGTATGATCCGCATGAGCTCATCTACGATTAAATTACCATCGTGAAAGGCTCCCCCATTTTCCAAGCGTAGAAAGTTGGATGAAATGACACGTGGGACTTGCTTACGCAAACCTTCAAAATCATGCTCAACCTGCACCAAATACTCATCAAAACGGTTGGTATCCATATAGTCCCTCGGAACCTTTTCGATATTAACAAGGACAGTATCGATAAATGGACGGCCCAAATGACGATGCAAGACTGCTACGTGATCACTATCTGAGAAATGCTCCGTTTCTCCACGTTGAGTCATAATGTTGCAGACATAGGCAACCTCTGCCTTAGTCTCTAGAAGAGCCTGACCGATTTCTTCGATGACGATATTAGGCAAAATCGAAGTAAAGAGTGAACCTGGTCCCAAGACAATCATATCACTCTCAAGAATGGTATTGACAACTCGACGGCTAGCCTGCGGTTTTTCATCATCTAGAGTGTTTGTCACATAGACATGGTCAATCATACCTGGATGATCTGCAATGTGACTTTCCCCAGCAACTTCTGAACCATCTTTAAAGACAGCATGGAGTGTCAAAGGATGGTCACTTGATGGGAAAATCTTTCCTGTAGTATGGAATAATTTACTCAGCAATTGCATGGCATTATAGGTCGAACCCTGCATTTCAGATAATCCAGCAATGATAATGTTTCCTAATGGATGACCAGCAAAAGCACCTGCATCCTCTGAAAAACGGTATTGAAAGACCTTTTCATAGAATTTTGGCATATCTGACATGGCCACAAGGACATTACGCAAATCCCCTGGAGGTGTCAACTGTTGAATATTCTTACGCAATTCACCTGAAGAACCACCATCATCCGCAACGGTAACTATGGCTGCAATTTCGACGTCTTTTTCCCGTAGACTATTTAAAATAACAGGGATTCCGGTTCCTCCACCGATTACCGTAATTTTGGGTTTTCTCATGAACGGTTTACCGTTTCCTTTCTTCGGTCTTTATCACGATGACTTTCATTTACAGGCCAACTTTTAGATAGGTCATTCGCTAAACGCTTGGCAAAAGCAACACTTCGGTGTTGGCCACCAGTACAACCAATCGCAATAGTTAAGACTGATTTGCCTTCTTTTTTATAGCCTGGTAGGATTGGTTCAACCAAGGCTAACAAATGACGGTAGAAATCTTCAGATTCCTCATGGTTCATGACATAGTCATAAACTGCCTGGTCTTCACCTGTCTGATTGCGAAGTTCTGGCAGATAGTAAGGGTTTGGCAAGAAACGAACATCAAATACCAAGTCTGCATCAATTGGAATGCCGTATTTAAACCCAAATGACATGACCTCGATACGGAAAGACTGCGTTTGTTCTTGGTCCGAAAATTGCTCTGCAATAGTCTTGCGAAGTTCACGAGGAGTTAACTCTGTTGTGTCAACCACATTTTGGCTCATGTTTTTTAATGGAGCCAAGAGTTCACGTTCCAGCTTGATACCGTCCAAGATACGACCATCAGCTGCAAGAGGGTGACTTCTTCTAGTTTCCTTATAGCGTGCTACCAATTCCTTATCAGCAGCATCCAAAAAGAGAATCTTGAAGTCCAAATCATCTTGGTTTTCCAATTCATCCAAGACAGCCTGAATCTCTGAGAAGAAAGAGCGGCTTCGCATATCCACCACTAGGGCTAACTTGTGGTCGTCATCCTTGGTCTCTACCAACTGCAAAAACTTTGGCAATAGAGCTGGTGGCATATTATCAATCGTAAAATATCCTAAATCTTCAAAGGATTGAATGGCTACAGTTTTCCCTGCACCACTCATCCCTGTTACAATCACCAGGTGAAGTTGTTTCATTGTCATCATAGTCTCCTTATATCAAAAGAAGTTTGGAAAACCAAACTTCAACTCGCTTATCCAATCTCTGCGATGACTTCAATTTCGACTTTTACATCGCGAGGAAGACGAGCTACTTCTACAGCTGAACGAGCTGGAAATTCCTTGTTAAAGGCTGTTTGGTATACCTCATTAAAAGGTACAAAGTCGTTCATATCGCTCAAGAAACAAGTCGTTTTAACAACATGGTCAAAATCTGTACCTGCTTCTGCCAAAATAGCTCCAATGTTTTTCAAAACTTGTTCAGTCTGTTCTTGAATCGTTTCTCCTACGATTTCTCCAGTTTCAGGAGATAAAGGAACTTGACCGCTAGCAAACAAAAGGTTCCCAACGATTTTTCCTTGAACGTAAGGTCCGATTGCCTTTGGAGCTTTATCTGTATGAATTGTTTTTGCCATATGTATTCCTCACAATTTTTCTAAAATAGCATCCCAAGCCTGGTCCATTCCTTCTTTTGTTACGGATGAAAAGAGGATAAAGTCATCACTTGGATCAAAGTTTAATTTCTTTTTAATGGCTGATTCGTGCTTGTTCCATTTACCTCGCGGAATCTTGTCTGCCTTGGTCGCCACAATGATGACAGGAATCTCATAATATTTAAGAAATTCGTACATCTGTACATCATCTGCTGACGGATCATGACGAAGGTCAACGAGACTAACCACTGCTCGAAGATTTTCTCGAGTGGTTAAGTACTCCTCAATCATGCGTCCCCATTTTTCGCGTTCCTTTTTGGACACACGGGCATAACCGTAACCAGGCACATCTACAAAACGCATCTTATCATCAATATTAAAGAAATTAAGTAGTTGTGTTTTCCCTGGCTTTCCAGAGGTACGAGCTAGATTTTTACGATTGAGCATGGTATTGATAAAGCTCGATTTACCAACATTTGAGCGTCCTGCAAGAGCAATTTCAGGGAGTTCATCCTGCGGATAGTGGGATTTGTTGGCAGCACTCAGTAAAATCTCAGCATTGTGTGTATTGATTTCCATAGTCACCTCTAGGCTGTCTCTAGGATTGGCTTAGCTGTTCCATCAACTGCTTCTTTTGTGATACGAACTGTTTTCACATTTTCTTGACTTGGAACTTCAAACATAACATCTAGCATGGTTTCTTCGATGATTGAGCGAAGACCACGAGCACCCGTTTTACGTTCAATAGCTTTGTTAGCAATCTCTTGGAGAGCCTCATCGTCAAATTCAAGCTCAACATCGTCATATGAAAGCAAGGTCTGGTATTGTTTAACCAAGGCATTTCTTGGCTCTTTCAAAATGCGAACCAAGTCATCCACTGTCAACTGCTCCAAGGCTGCAAAGACAGGCAAGCGTCCAATTAATTCAGGAATAATACCGAATTTCTGAATATCTTCTGCAATGATTTCTTGCATGTAAGAACTGTTTTCGTCAATAGCCTTGCTATTTTGTCCGAAACCGATAACTTTTTCACCAAGACGCTGTTTGACAATTTCTTCGATTCCATCAAAGGCACCACCCACGATGAAGAGGATATTCTTGGTATCTACTTGAATCATTTCTTGTTGTGGATGTTTGCGTCCACCTTGTGGAGGAACACTTGCTACTGTACCTTCGATAATCTTGAGGAGGGCTTGTTGCACACCTTCACCAGAAACATCACGTGTAATAGAAACATTCTCGCTCTTCTTAGCAATCTTATCAATCTCATCGACGTAGATAATCCCACGTTCTGCACGTTCAATGTTAAAGTCAGCTGCCTGCAAGAGTTTGAGGAGAATGTTTTCCACGTCCTCACCTACATAACCAGCCTCAGTAAGAGCCGTTGCATCAGCAATAGCAAAAGGTACATTCAAACTTCTAGCAAGAGTCTGAGCAAGGAAAGTCTTCCCTGATCCAGTTGGGCCAATCATTAGAATGTTTGACTTTTGCAAATCCACATCTTCAGTCTCTTCACGAGTGTCATGGAAATTGATGCGTTTGTAGTGGTTATATACAGCCACTGCCAGAGCACGTTTGGCACGATCTTGACCGATCACATAGTGGTTCAAAATATTTAGGAGTTCGATTGGTTTTGGTACCTCAGATAAGTCTGCCAATACTTCCTCAGCCAACTCCTCACGAATAATCTCCTGAGCCAACTCCACACATTCATTACAGATAAAGGCATTGTTCCCAGCAATTATTTTTTTAACTTCTTCTTGGCTTTTGCCACAAAATGAGCAATAAACCATCATATCATTTTTCCTATTTGTAGACATGATTCCCTTCCGTTCTAACTATTCATTCTATCTAAAATAAGGTCATATAAAAAGCATGAATGCTATTCACCAAGTTTGTGAAAGCATTTAGCCATAGCAGAGTAGCAAGTCCAAAGCGCTTTTTACGAAAAGCGTGTGTTCCAGCTACAAGACAGACAGCACACAAAAGAGCTGTAAAAAATCCAAAAATACTGCGCTCCATTAGACTTCCTTTCTCTTTCTATATTCGATGGTAAAATCATAGACATTTCTCTCATCTTTGGAATAAGATTTGCTTGCAACAGTCTCAAAAACAGTCAAGTCAAAATCTTCTGGGAAATAGGTATCCCCTTCAACTTGAGCATGAATTTGTGTCACAATAATCTCATCGAGATAAGGTTCAAAAAGCTGAAAAATCTGCTTGCCACCAATGATATAGAGATTCTTAGCCTGATGATGATACCAGTCTAAAACATCCTCGACATTTTGGAAAACCAGTGCTCCTTCAATTGACTCTTCGGGATTGCGCGTCAAAATTAAGGTTTCACGTCCTGGAAGCAATCGTCGCCCCATCCCATCAAAGGTTACACGACCCATTAAAATGGCATGATTCAAGGTTGTTTCTTTAAAATGTTTTAACTCTGCTGGCAAATGCCAAGGCAAACGATCCTCTTTCCCGATCACACCCTTTTCATCTTGAGCCCAAATGGCTACGATTTTCTTTGTCATGCTTTCATCCTTTTCATTGATAGTTCTATTTTATCAAAAATCTTCAAAAAAGACTGTTTTGGAATGCCCTCTTGAATAGAAAAAATCCGTAGAAAACTTCTACGGATTTTTAGAAAAATACAGTATCTTACAAACCAGGTGTTTGTCCTAATTCTGCTGCAAGCATCCAGACTGTTTTTTCAAGGTCTGCCTTAGCACCAACGAAAATATCATTAGTAACATCATCACCTTCTTCATCTGTTACATCCAATGCTTTTTGGAAAAGAGTGATGAGGTAACGATAAATTTCAAGGACACGTTCCAAGCTTTCTTCTACGTTACGGAACTCTCCAACTTCTTCTTCGATTTCACTGTGTTGAAGGAATTCTGTCAAAGTAGAGTAAGGTTTGCCACCAAGAGTGATCAAGCGTTCGCTGATTTCATCAAGGTAACCATCCAGGCTATCCATGTATTCATCCATCTTAGGATGCCATACCATAAAACCACGTCCACGCATGTACCAGTGTACTTGATGAAGAGCGATATGCGCTACGTACAAGTCTGCCACGGCTTGATTCAAGACTTCCTTCGTTTTTACTAGCGTTTCAGGAGCTGTCTTAGATAATGTTGTTACATCTTTTAATGCATCTTTTTTCAATTCAACCATTTTTCTCACCTCGTAAAATTATTTTTGTAACCATATTTATTGATTACTACCTCATTATACTACTCCAAGTAGACAAAAGCAAGAAAATTAACCCATATTAAAAAAGTTGTAATTGACTGATAATTTAAGAAAATGAGTGGCTATTTACCCTAGCTATTTTCTCTGTTTTTACTAGAAAATTGACTTTGATAAAGGTCATAATAGAAACCTTTTGCAGCTAGGAGACTTTCATGATTTCCTTGTTCGATAATCTGCCCATCTTTCAGCACCAAAATTTTGTCAGCTTCCTGAATAGTCGAAAGTCGATGGGCAATGACAAAGCTTGTTCTCCCTTTCATCAAACGTTTCATAGCCTTTTGAATCAAGAGTTCTAGACGAGTATCGACTGATGAGGTCGCTTCGTCCAAAATTAAGATTGTAGGATCCGCCAAGAGAGCACGCGCGATAGTTAACAACTGTTTTTGCCCAAGAGAAATATTACTTGACTCTTGGTTCATTTCCATGTTATAGCCACCAGGAAGGGTGCGGATAAAGTGGTCAACATTGGCCGCCTTAGCAGCTTCAACGATTTCTTCATCTGTTGCATTCAGATTTCCAAAGCGAAGATTTTCCTTGATACTGCCTTCATAGAGCCAGGCATCCTGTAGAACCATCCCAAACTGGCGACGATAGTCCTGACGAGACAGGTCACGAATATCTTGGCCATCCACTAAAATGGCACCAGCTGTCACATCGTAAAAACGCATGAGAAGGTTAATCAAGGTTGTTTTCCCTGCTCCGGTAGGTCCAACGATAGCTACCATCTCTCCAGGTTCAACATCTAAATTAAAATTGCGAATCAATGGTTTGTTTTCCACATATTGGAAATCGACATTTTTGAAACTAACTTGACCTGTCAATGGTGCTAGTTCTTTCACTTCAGCAGTTTGAACTTCTTCCTGTTCATCTAAAACTTCGAAGACACGATCAAGCGAAGACTTAGCACTTTGCATTTGCCCAGCTAATTGAGTAATGTTTTGGATTGGTTGACTGACCTGCCACACATACTGAACGAAGGCCTGCATATTACCAATCGTCAAACGCCCTGCAATAACCTGCAATCCACCTAATACTGCAACAATCAGGTAGGTTAAATCAGATACGATGTGAAGGGCAGGCATCATCAATCCTGAAATAAAGCTCGCCTTGAATCCGACTTGTTGCAATTCATCCGTAATCTTTTCAAATCTCTCTTGAGAATTTTCTTCTCGTCCGAAAAGTTTTAAAACATTGAAACCTGTCAAGTTTTCCTGTACAAATCCATTCATACGTCCCAATATAGCTGCCTGCTGTTTAAAGTATGGCTGCGAACGGTTTAGAATCGTTTTGGCTCCAAAATAAGTCACTGGAATCGACAAGATAACAATGATAGCCAACTGAAGATTTAGATAGAGGACCATTCCCATAACAAAAATAATGGTAAAGACTGCATTAACAATCTGTAAGAAGGATTGTTGGAGTGCATTAGATACGGTCTCTACATCACTAGTAAAACGTCCCAGCAAATCTCCAAATTGGTGCTTGTCAAAGTAAGACACAGGGATGCGGTTGATTTTTTCGCTCATTTCATTTCGCAAATCCTGTATCATAGACTGGACAGCATTGGTCATGAAATAGTTTGAGTAGTAAGAACCCAACTCATAAAAAAGGCCACGCAAGAGATAGATCACCAGAATCACTGCGATATAGCTGGTATTAATCCCTGCTCCTGCAACACCATTTGCCATGGCAAGGAGGTTGCTGGTTAACTCAGTGATAGCAAGCCCCAATATGAATGGCTCGATAACACTCATTATGACGCTGACTATTTTCAAGAAGACTGCAAAGAAAACAGAGAAACGGTAGGCTTTTAAATAACTCCATAGACGAGCTAGGCTAGATTGTTGTTTCATCCTTTACCTCCTATTCTTCTGTCAGAGACGCATTTTTCAACTGCGACTCAGCAATTTCTCGATAGATGTCATTGGTTTCCATCAATTCTTCATGACGACCACGGCCAACTATTTCGCCCTTATCAAGGACGATAATCTGGTCCGCATCCATAATGGTTCCAACACGTTGCGCGACAATCAATACCGTAGCATCTTTAGTCACATCCTTGAGACGACGACGCAAAATTGCATCTGTACGGTAGTCCAAGGCTGAGAAGGAATCATCAAAGATATAGATATCTGGACCCTTGATGACTGCGCGGGCAATCGACAATCGTTGCTTTTGACCACCTGATAGATTGCTTCCCCCTTCAGCCAGATGAGTTGCAAAACCTTCTTCTCGACTCTCGATAAAGTCTTTGGCTTGGGCTACATCAGCTGCTTGGTGCAAGTCCTCATGACTGGCGTCCTCTTTTCCGTAACGGAGATTATCTGCGATAGTCCCTGTAAAGAGCAAGGCTTTTTGTGGAATAAATCCAATTTTCTGGCGGAGTGATTTGAGACGGTAATCCCGGACATCAACACCATCGACCTTAATTTTCCCCAGTGTAACATCATAAAAACGAGGAATTAACTGAACCAGAGTAGACTTACCTGACCCAGTCGAACCGATAAAAGCAATGGTTTCTCCCGGTTTAGCAGTAAAGGAAATGTTATGCAAAACAGGGCTTTCTGTTTCCCCAGGATAAGCAAAGGTCACATTATCAAATTCTAAGTAACCATGTGTTTCTGTTTCTTGAATTCCGTCCTCATTTGGATCAATGGAAATAGGCATATCCATGATTTCCTTCAAGCGCTCACTAGACACAGCCGTACGTGGATACATGGTAAAGAGGTTTGACAAGAATAGGAAGGACAAGAGGGCATGGAAACTATACTCGATAAAGGCCACCAAATCCCCAATCTGCAAACTTCCTTGCTTGAGAGGATCTAGAGCAAACCAAACGATAGCTACAATCATGGCAATAATGATTTGCACAAACAGTGGCTCCGTCAAACCAGTCAATTTGAACAAACGATTCGAATTATCTGCATAGATTGCATTTTTCTCTTTGAAACGTTTTTCTTGGAAATCTTCACGAGCAAAGGCACGAATCACTCGCAAGCCCATCAAATTTTCACGGACATATTGGTTTATCTTGTCTAGTGTTTTCTGTTGTTTTTCAGATAAGGGGCGCGTTTTCACTGCCACATAAAGGACTACTACAGCTAGGAAAGGAACTGAAAAAGCGACAATCCAGGCTAGTGAGGGACTAGTTAAGAAAATCATGAGAATACTCGACAGCATCATCATGGGAGTGATAACACCCAACTTAAGCGTCTGCTCTGCAAACTGCATAAGGACAAAGGCATCACTGGTAATACGAGTCACCAATGAAGAAACACCAATTTGTTCATATTCGTGATGAGAATACTCTTGTAATTTAGCATAAACATCATTTCGCATGTCCTTAACCATATTGGTGGTCAGTTTACTAGCAGCATAGGATAGAACAACCCGCCCAAATGTCCCCAAGACGATAATAACCAACATTACGATAGCCCAAAAATAGAGCTTTTCTTCATTACCTTGATTAATCCCCTGGTCAATCATGCGAGCAAGAACAGTCGGTAGCCCAAGATTGACAATCACAAAGAAAATAGCTCCGAAGAAGTCTAACACTAACCACTTGGGATAACGTTTGAGATAAGACCAAATATACAGCATGATTCTCCTTTCTTTTTCTTCTAATACTCTTCGAAAATCAAATTCAAACCACGTCAGCTTCACCTTGCCGTACTCAAGTACAGCCTGCGGCTAGCTTCCTAGTTTGCTCTTTGATTTTCATTGAGTATAAAATGCAGAAAAGAGCGTGCTTTCGCACGCCTTTTTACTAAAAAGAAGACAGGCAGTCTTAACCTCGAGGGAGGGAACTGTCTGTCTTAGATATTTGAAGCTTATTTTACAAAATCAAGCAATGCCAAGAAGCTTTCTGGATCAAGTGATGCACCACCAACAAGAGCTCCGTCAACGTCTGGACAAGCCATGTATTCTGCAACGTTTTCAGGTTTAACTGAACCACCGTATTGAACACGTACTTTATCAGCTACTTCTTGACCAAAGTCAGCTGCTACAACGTCACGAACAACTTTACACATTTTTTGTGCATCGTCTTGTGAAGCTGATTTACCAGTACCGATAGCCCAGATTGGTTCATAAGCGATAACTGATGAAGCTACTTGTTCTGCAGTCAATCCTGCAAGAGCAGCTGAAACTTGAGCACCTACGAATTCAGCAGCTTTTCCTGCTTCGTAAGTTTCAAGTGACTCACCACAACAGATGATTGGAAGCATACCGTTCGCAAAGATTGCTTTTGCTTTTTTGTTGATGTCTTCATCTGTTTCGTGGAAGTAGTCACGGCGCTCTGAGTGACCGATCACAACATAGTCAGTACCGATTTCTTTCAAAACTTGTGGACTAGTTTCACCAGTGAAAGCACCAGCATCTTCAAAGTAGCAGTTTTGAGCAGCAACTTTAAGATCTGAACCTTTAGCAGCAGCAAGAACTGTTGTCAAGTCAAGTGCAGGAACTGCAATCCCAGCTTCAACAAGGTCTGATGAAGGAAGTTTTGATGCTACAGCTTCAACGAATGCTTTTGCTTCTTCTGGGTTTTTGTTCATTTTCCAGTTACCAGCGATAAATGGTTTACGTGACATTTCACATACCTCTTTTTTCATTTTATTTTCTACTTATTTTATCATAAATAGAGGGAGCTTGCAAATTTTACTCTGTAACTAGAAGTCTTCTTTTCAAATACTTTCCAGTCATCAATTCTATTTAGAGTCTGGCTTTCTCTTGGTTAATTTGACCACTGCTTCTGTCCTAGCCGTGTGCGGAAACATATCAACTGACTGGATATAATGCAGATCATAGACTTCAACCAAACGGACCAAATCACGCGCCAGGGTAGATACATTGCAGGAAATGTAGACCATCTTTTCAGGAGCGTATTTGACGATGGTATCCAAGAGCTTGTCATCTAAACCGGTACGAGGCGGGTCTACAATCAAGGCATCAGCACGATAGCCTTCCTTGTACCAACGAGGGATGATTTCTTCTGCAGTTCCAGCCTCATAGTGAGTATTGGTATAACCCATGCGCTTGGCATTTTCTTTGGCATCCTCAATAGCTTCTGGAATAATATCCATCCCTCTCAGACTTTTAACTTTTTTGGCAAAGGCAAAACCAATGGTACCAACACCACAATAGGCATCAATCAGATGGTCATTCTCATTTACGTCCAAAGCTTTAATGGCTTCACTATAGAGAATTTCTGTCTGTTCAGGATTGAGCTGGTAAAAAGCTCGAGGTGAAAGAGAAAATTCATAATCTAGAACACCTTCGCCTATACTATCTTGACCCCAAATAATCTCGGTCTTGTCTCCATAAATCTCACTGGTTTTAGCAGTATTGGTATTGACTGCGACAGTCACTACTTCAGGATAATCCTTGACTAGGTCTTTCACAAATTGAGTCAGATTTAATTGACGATTGGTCACAATGATAATCTGAACTTGCCCAGTTTTCCGTGCGCGACGAACCATGATGGTCCGAACTCCAAGGATTTTCCGTTCATCTGTAATTGGAATTTGATGATAGGTCAAGAGTTCAGCAATGCGATTGGCAATCGCTTGCGTTTCCTTGTCTTGAACCAGACAGTCTTTTAATTCAACCAGATAATGCGAATTCTGAGCATACAAACCTGCCTTGACTTGGCTTTTAAACTTTCGTGTCTGAAATTGTAGTTTAGCCCGATAATACTTTGGTTTCTGCATGCCAATGGTTGGTCTGATTTCAAAGTTTTCATAGCCAGCAGGGGCAAATTTCTTCAGTGCTTGATGGAGAAGATCTGTCTTGAACTCTAGCTGCTTGTCATAATGTAGGTGCATGATCTGACAGCCACCACACTCATTATAAATAGTACAGTCTGGAACCACTCGAAACTTAGATTTTTTATTGACCTCAAGGAGTTTAGCCTCAACGTAGTTACGCTTAACGGAAGTCACCTGACAATAGATATCTTCACCCTTGAGGGCGCCTGGAACAAAAACAAGGGTTTTCTGGAAAAATCCGATACCTTCCCCGTTAATCCCCATACGCTTAATTTTTAATGGAATTTTTTGTTTGACTTTAAGACTCATAAGTCTATTATACCACGTAGTTTCTCAATGTTTAAGAATATGTTACAATAAAACCATGAATACAAAGATATCTCATTTTTCCCCATTGGATTTTCCTGAGCAATTACGAACTTATATAGAGGGAGCAACTCTTTCTGACAGCTCTTCTCATTCAGGCGCAAGGGTTCTCTATCTTGATTCAGGTTACTATTTGAAAATTAATCAAAAGGGAAGATTAGAGCGAGAAGCTAGAATTGCAAGCTTGTTTGAACAAGAGGGAATAGGAACTCCAGTCATCCACTATCTATCTACAGATAAAGACTACCTCCTGACGAAAGAGGCTATTGGTCATGATACTCTCGCTTTTATAGACCAGCCAGATAAAATTTGCCGAACCATGGCCGAAGCTCTTAAAAAACTTCACAGCTTTTATCCGCAAAATTTTCCATCAGAAAACCATTTGCAGACCTATAAAGACAGAGCCTTTAAAAACTATGAAAAAGGTGAGTTCTATGCCAAGGCCCTCCTACCCCAATTCCAGATTAACGGTCGCGAAGAGGCCTTCCAACTCATCCAAGAACAAGGGCACCTTTTAAAGACAGATGCCTTTATTCACGGGGATGCCTGTCTACCGAACTTTATTCTAAAGGATGCTGACCACTTCTCTTGCTTTATTGACCTTGGCCTAGCTGATTTCAGTGACCGACATATCGATCTCTTTTGGGCAGTTTGGTCCCTCAACTATAACCTACATGACCCTAAATACGCTGAACTATTTCTTGACTATTATGGGAGAGAACAGGTCGATGTGCATAAACTTCGACTCGTTGCTGCCTTTGAAGCGTTTGGATAAAAGGAAAACCATGAAAATCACAAAACTAGAAAAGAAAAAACGTCTCTATCTGCTAGAACTTGATAGTGACCAAACCTGCTATATTACAGAGGATACCATCGTTCGCTTTATGTTGACCAAGGATAAGGAAATTAGTCCTCAAGAGTTTGCAGAAATTCAGACCTTTGCACAATTTTCCTACGGAAAAAACTTGGCGCTCTACCACTTATCCTTCAAGGCCCGTACTGAAAAGGAAGTCAGAGACTATTTAGTTAAACATGAGATTGATGAGAAAATCATACCACAAGTCATCCAAGCCCTCAAGGATGATAACTGGATCAATGACCGTCAGTATGCCTATGCGATCATCAATTCCAATCAGCTATCTGGTGACAAGGGAAGCTACATGCTCATACAAAAGATTTCTCAAAAAGGAGTTGCTAAGGCTGTTATCCAAGACGTCTTACAAGAATTTGATCTGACGGAAGTCGCAGAGCGTACAGCCGAAAAACTACTGAAAAAATATCAGGGTAAATTGCCTGCTCGCGCTCTACAAGATAAGATAATCCAAAATCTTACCAACAAAGGTTTTTCCTACTCGGAAGCTAAAACAGCCTTTGACCAACTGGATAGCCAGGTCGATGAAGAAACTGTCCAAGAGCTAATTTTTAAAGAGTTGGATAAGCAATACCAAAAATACTCACGAAAGTATGAAGGATACGAACTCAAGCAGCGCTTGACCCAAGCTTTAGCTAGAAAAGGTTATGATTTTTCGGATATAGCCAGCGCTCTCAGAGAATATCTTTAATTTTTTCATGAAAAACTAAGAACTTTAAACAAAAATGTGATACAATAGTAAACGATAAACTTATAAATTGTAGAAAGTTGGTTAGTTATGAAACTTCCAAAAGAAGGCGACTTTATTACAATTCAAAGTTATAAGCATGATGGGAGTCTTCACCGTACTTGGCGAGACACCATGGTACTAAAAACAACAGAGAACGCTATTATCGGCGTCAACGACCACACACTTGTTACCGAAAGTGACGGTCGTCGTTGGGTGACTCGAGAACCGGCTATTGTTTACTTTCACAAAAAATATTGGTTTAATATCATTGCCATGATTCGTGATAATGGGATTTCCTACTATTGCAACATGGCTAGCCCATACTATCTAGACGAAGAAGCTTTAAAATACATCGACTATGATTTAGATGTTAAAGTTTTTACAGATGGCGAAAAACGCCTCTTGGATGTTGAAGAGTATGAGCGCCACAAGCGCAAGATGAATTATCCTGATGATTTAGACTATATTTTGAAAGAACATGTTAAGATTCTTGTTGATTGGATCAACAATGAACGAGGCCCCTTCTCAGAAGCCTATGTCAACATTTGGTACAAACGCTACGTAGAACTAAAGAATCGGTAAAGTTGTCAGAGGTCAGGAACAAAATCCTGACCTCGTTTTTTGGGTAGTGTAAAATAAGTTGTGTAAACACAAAAAGGAATAAATCCATTATGATAGAATTAGAAAGATATACAAAATAAATAGATATACTAATACTTTTTTAATGTCTTTGTTCCTTGTAAGTTTACAACAATCTTCTATCGTCTAATACAAAAAATAAGAAGATGATTAGTATAAAAAATACAGGTCACCTTCCTATCAAAAAATTTAGTTATTGTATTTCCGCATAGCATCAATCCTATAGTACAATCTTTGGAAAAAATGACTTAACAGAGAAAATGCTATTTAATCTACCAGCTCATTTAATCGTTTTTGAAAATATAAAGCAATATTTTTAGACTCAATAAACTCAAAATATTTAATGACATTTTGCATTTGCTTAATTCCAGATTCTTTAGATTCTGTCAGGTATATTTTATATCCTTCTACAAATTTGAATGTAGATTTTTCAAAAACTTTTGTGTCATCTTTTAATAATTTTTTTAATTTCATCTCAAAGTAGTCTGCATATATTAGATGTGAATTCTCAAGGCAGCAGAACCAAAAATTTAAACAAGCTGACACGACTAAATTTCTATTCTTGCCAATTTTTTCGTAATAATGTGTACGCTCTAGTATTTCTTTTCCGACCCTGTAAATATAATCTATCTCAAAAAGATGATATAAATTACCAATCAGCGCTATCTCATAGGACTCCCATCGTTCCTTCTGGAATAAATAGTCATATACTAAATTTAGATCATCTCTACTAACTACATAATTACAATCTATCTGATTTAATAGTCCCTGAACCATAATTGTATTTATTCTATAAGTTTTTTCTCCACTCTTCTCAAAAAGTTTTTGTTGCTCATTTTTTATTTCCTCCAATCCTTTAGTATTCAAACTATAAAAATTTGGAGATAAATTAACCAAAAAATCATCAAGCTCCGATCTTTTATAATGTTCTAGATAATTACAAAAATTCTCGATCGAAACATTGATATTTGATAATAATTCAAAAAACGTTGAAAGAGAAATTTCATTTTCTCCCCTTTCAAATCTAGAAAGTTGAGATTTAGATATAGAATCAGCTGCAGCATACTCTAAAGAATATCCGTTTAATTTTCTAAAATATCTAAAAGCTTCTCCGTAATTTTTCACAATTTCGTTCCCTTAACTTTCTTTTCGAGCGATAAACATACCATATTCTTTAGGAATAATCAACATACCATTATTAAACTCACTTTCTAATCTATTACGAATTATTTCCTCTTCTAGTGAACCTATTTCGGAAATTCCTTTCAAGGATTGAATATATTGAACTAGATCGTCTATACTTGTCACCTGTAGCTCATCATCATAAATTAATTTTTCCACAGTGTCAAAATACCTATTTAAAAAAGTCTTCCCGTTTTGTAAAGTAAAAGTTTTATTTTCCAAATTTTGATTAACCACATCTTTAAATAAGCTTGCCAAATAATCTACAACTCCATTTTCACCAAATGTAGCACAATAAAAAATTCCTCCTTTTTTTAATACTCTATTCACTTCAGAGATAGCTTTATCAATGTCATTTACATGATGTAGAAGCATATTAGCAATAACAATATCAAAAGTTTCATTTTTAAAAGAAATATTTTGGATATCCATTCTTTCATAGTTGACATTATCTCTATTCCCAATCACTAACTTCGTAGTTTCTACCATGTCATTAGAAAAATCCGTTATAATCAATTGCTTCATCTTGTCTATTGAATCAAGATTACTTTTCCACAGTTCTCCTGTACCACATCCTAATTCTAGAACCTTTACTTCATCAGTGATTTGGTAGTTAGAAAATATCCAATTATTAAATCCCAGTTTATTTTTTGAATACTTCTTATGCAATTCTACTCGAATATCAAGATTATCATGATTTTTATATTGTTCAATTACTTTATCAATCATTCTAAATGACCTCCACTCTATAATTTGACATTATATCACAAGAATAAAGGTAGTGTAAAATAAGTTGTATAAATGCAAAAAGGAATAATTTTACCACAGTATTGAACTATTTTTTGGTCTTCTAGACTCCAAAAAACACTTTTAATCTAAACTTCATTTTTATCCACAAATCTTAAGTATCAACTGATTTATTGAAGTCTCGCAAGACACGGACTAAAAATTTAAATATTGATCCATCTATTTCTATCCCAGTACATTTTAGCAAAAAACCTGCCTAATGTGGCAGATTTTCGTCTAAATATCTAACTTCGTAACAGTGAACTTGATATGCGAATAGTCTTTCTCGATATCCTTATCTACCATAAAGGCTGTTGCATCCTTCTTGACCTGCACCAAGTCGATATTCTGGGCTTGAGCGGCATAGACACAGCCACAGTAGCATTGACGATAGATATCGTACTCTTCACACATCTCTACAGAACGTTTGTAACCTTGGTTTTTCTTAAAGTCACTCGGAAGATAATGAGTGGTGTAGATTTTTTGCACATCAATCCCGATACTATTGATCGTTTGTGAATTTTTGTGAGGACTGATGGTTAGGGCTGAACCAAAGTAGTCAAAGCCCAAGTCCATAGCCACTTGAGCTGTCTTGTCCAAACGATAGTCAAAACAAACCTTGCAACGATCGCCACCTTCAGGTTCTTCTTCCAAACCTCGAACCAGTTTACGGTATTCATTGGGTTCATAAGGTGCTTCTAGATATTGGACATTGTTGCCAGTTCTCTCATTAAAATCACTGACAAACTTTTGGGTCACATAAGCACGCTTATGATATTCTGCCTTGGGATGGATATTGGAATTAGCAAAATAAATGGTCACATCGGCATACTTAGTCAAGTACTCTAAAGTGTAGGTACTGCAGGGAGCACAACAGACGTGCATGAGAATAGTTGGTCTTTCTTCATTTTTTTCCCAAACTTGGACCATCTTTTGCATGACACGGTCATAGTTGATCTTTTGATTGGGATTCATCTTACTTAGAATTTCTTCTACATCAATCATGCTCTTCTCCTTTTCTTCTTGTTATTTTATCACAAGAAGGCTCTTTGGGCAAATAGGGTTTCGTGCTTTATTCAGTTTTTAAGTCCTGATTTAATAGCTTGCCCATCCTTTTTAGACTGATTATTAATATAGGATAAATTAAAAGTAAGATAAGGCCTAGAACTAAAAAGACAGCTACAAGACCCCAACGATCAATCAACCAACCTGTCAATGGAAATATGACAATCATGGAAAGACTAAAGAGCATGGAATTGATACTAAGCATAGTTGCTCTTACACTGGAAGGTAAATAACCTTGTAAGTCATTGAAATAGATCGGCTGATAAACTGCATAAAGTGTATTGGTTAAAAGATATACAAGAAGAAAAGCAAAGGGTGTTCCAGAAAACACCAATAGTAGGGACAAGCCCGTTAGTGCAACAAGAGTCGGAAAAACTAGATTGCTATTCCATTTTTTACCAATTTGACTAGCTACATAAACTGCTATAAGATTTAAGCCACTACCAATCAGCATGACCAGCGATACCTGCCATCCTACTAAGTCACTTATTTTCTGCTGATAGTAAAAGTAAAACATGCACATGAGTGTCCCGACTAGCTGATAAGTCATCATCCAGTAAAAGAGTACTGGTTTTTCCTGCCATTCTTTTCGAACTTGTAGGACAATCGTTTTAAAGGTTAAGACTTCATTTCTTCCTCTCTTAGCCATTGGTTCTTTCATAAAATAAATCAAGATTATAGAAAGAAAAGATAATCCCATAGCAATTAGATAGGTCCAAGCCAATGCTCCGTGAATAAAGAAGCCTGCGACAACTGTACCTAGAGTTCGGGTGACTTCTGCCACACCAGACAAAAAGCTAGAAATCTGAAGATATCGGTCCTTTTGACCCGCTTCTACCGCAGAATCATATAAGAAAGCGGTGCTGGTTCCCGAGTCAAAATTATAGGACCAAGCACTGACCATCATGGCAAGAGCATAGATCCAAAAATTCCCCTGACCAAACAAAATCAAGATAGAGGATACAATACTGGCCAAGCGAGCCAAATAGAGATTGGTCTTGTAGCTAAATCGATCGGCCAACATACCAGATGGGATTTCACATAAGAGACTTGTCCCATGAAAGATACTCTCTAATAGACCGATTTGAAGCAAGGAAAGACCATTCTGAATGAAAAATAAAATCCAAAAACTAGTAATTCCAAAATAAGATGTAAATTCCAGACCTGCTAGGAGTGGAATATTGCGTTTGTAAGTTCTTTTAAACATTGTTTTCTCTCTTTCAATATGTAATATGATTATTTCTAAAAGACTTACTTAGATTTGCCTACATTTTCTCCACCTCTTTCATTTAAAGTAATACTCAATGAAAATCAAAGAGAAAACTAGGAAGCTAGCCGCAGGCTGTACTTGAGTACGGCAAGGTGAAGCTGACGTAGTTTGAATTTGATTTTCGAAGAGTATAAAAACGCCAGACGGCGTTTTTATGGCTATTAAGGTTTGATACGGTGCAACATACGTGGGAATGGAATAGCTTCACGGATGTGTTTAGTTCCAGCTGCGAAGGTTACCATACGCTCGATACCAATACCAAATCCACCGTGTGGTACTGTACCATATTTACGAAGGTCAAGGTAGAATTCGTACTCTGTACGATCCATTCCAAGTGATTCCATCTTAGCGACAAGGGCATCGTAGTCTTCCTCACGCATGGAACCACCGATGATTTCACCGTAACCTTCTGGTGCAAGCAAGTCTGCACAAAGCACGCGATCTGGGTTCCCAGGAACTGGTTTCATGTAGAAAGCTTTGATGTCTGCTGGGTAGTTAATCACGAAGGTTGGTACACCAAAGTGGTTTGAAATCCAAGTTTCGTGTGGTGAACCAAAGTCATCTCCATGCTCAAGATGTTCATAGTCTGCATCTTCGTCGTTTTCATGCTCTTGCAAGAGGTCAATGGCTTCATCGTAAGTAATGCGTTTAAATGGCTCAGCAATGTAGCGTTTCAAGAGCTCTGTATCACGTTCCAATGTTTCCAAAGCTTGAGGCGCACGATCAAGAACACCCTGAAGAAGAGCTTTTACATACGCTTCTTGCAAGTCAAGTGACTCATCGTGTGTCAAGTATGAGTACTCCGCATCCATCATCCAGAACTCAGTCAAGTGACGGCGAGTCTTAGATTTCTCTGCACGGAATACTGGACCAAAGTCAAAGACGCGACCTAGAGCCATAGCACCTGCTTCAAGATAAAGCTGACCAGATTGACTCAAGTAAGCTGATGTTCCAAAGTAGTCTGTTTCAAAAAGTTCTGTAGAATCTTCTGCAGCATTTCCTGAAAGGATTGGGCTATCAAATTTCATGAAACCATTCTTATCAAAGAACTCATAAGTTGCATAGATAATAGCGTTACGGATTTGCATCACTGCTACTTGTTTGCGTGAACGCAACCACAAGTGGCGGTTATCCATCAAGAAGTCTGTTCCGTGTTCTTTTGGAGTAATTGGGTAATCTTGAGATTCACCGATGACTTCGATGTCTGTAATATCCAACTCATAACCAAATTTTGAGCGTTCGTCTTCTTTGACAATCCCTGTCACGAAAACAGAAGTTTCTTGGCTTAGGCGTTTGATCGTATCAAATTTTTCAAGACCTACTTCTTCTCCAAATTTTTCGATAAAGTTTGGTTTGAAAGCCACACCTTGGAAAAAGGCAGTTCCGTCACGCAATTGCAAGAAGGCAATTTTTCCTTTTCCTGACTTGTTAGCAACCCAAGCACCAATAGTGACTTCTTGACCAACGTAGTCTTTTACTTCGATAATTGTTACACGTTTTGTCATGTTTTATCTTCCTTTTTTTGTTTAACTTGTCTAAAGATATTATTACCCACTATTGTACCACAAATAATGCCTGATAGCTAGCTAGTTTGATAGAAATTCATAAGTTTTAACAACAAAAACCTCCGCCAATGAGGCAGAGGTTTTACTTCCTAATTTTCCATAAATTGGTGCAAGCGACGAATAGCTTCTTTGAGTGTATCTAGGTCTGTCGCATAGCTGAGACGGACATTCTCTGGTGCTCCAAATCCTGCTCCCGTAATCAAGGCCAGACCCACTTCCTCAAGAATAGCCGTTGTAAATGCTGTTACATCTGTATAGCCTTTCATCTCCATAGCTTTTTTAACATTTGGGAAGAGGTAGAAGGCTCCTTGCGGTTTGACTACTTCAAAGCCAGGGACTTGGCACAAGAGAGGATAAATGGTATTGAGACGTTCCTCGAAAGCCTGACGCATGGTTTCTACGGAGTCTTGTGGACCAGTTAAGGCCTCGATTGTTGCGTATTGTGAAACAGCGGTTAGGTTTGAAGTTGTTTGACCAGTCAATTTGCTCATAGCAGCAATAATTTCTGGATCACCTACTGCATAACCAACACGCCATCCTGTCATAGCGTAGGCCTTAGACACTCCATTGATGACAATAGTTTGTTTGCGAATATCTTCTGACAGACTAGAGATTGGAACGAACTCATTCCCGTTATAGACCAAACGTCCATAAATATCATCGGCCAGGATAAGAATATCATGCTTAACTGCCCAATTTCCAATGGCTAACAATTCCTCACGAGAATAGATCATCCCAGTCGGATTAGATGGTGAGTTTAGTACCAAGACTTTAGTCTTATCTGTGCGAGCAGCTTCTAATTGCTCCACAGTCACTTTAAAGTGATTGTCTTCCTTGGCTTGGACAAAGACTGGAAGGCCTTCGGCCATCTTAACCTGATCCCCATAGCTGACCCAGTATGGTGTTGGAATGATAACCTCATCACCTGGATTAATCACAGCCATAAAGAAAGTATAAAGGGAGAACTTGGCACCAGTCGCAAAAGTGACCTCATTAGCTGCCACAGAATATCCATAATATCGTTCAAAATAGGTATTGACTGCTGCTTTTAACTCAGGCAAACCTGAAGCCACCGTATAGAAAGACGCGCGACCATCTCGAATGGCTGCAACCGCAGCATCCTGAATATTTTTAGGAGTATGAAAATCGGGCTGACCTAAAGTCAAGAAAAGAACGTCTTTTCCTTCAGCTTTTAACTTCTTTGCTCTTGCATCACTAGCCAGAGTAACGCTTTCTTCCATCTCTAAGACACGTTTGGATAATTTCATTGTTTCTCCTTTTCGACTAAGGCGCTAGATTCAAAATCTACCAGATAATAGTCTCCTCCGGACTTGATTTCCCAGACAGGCTTGTTAGCGTACCGTCCGAAAGTAATCTTGTCAATCTCAGTTGCTCCTTTTTCTCTGACAACTGTTTCTGCTTTTTCTTGAGAAGTACCATTTTCTAGTTGATATACGTAAATATTGTTGCTACTTTTCTCTATTAAGACAGCAACTGGTTTCTGGTTCTTATCTTGGCCAAGAACACTATAATAGCTTTCTAAACCATTGAAGATATCAATCTGGTTAACCGTTTCTAGATTTGCATACTGCTTAGCTAGCTTCTCTCCTTCAATCTTAGCAGTCCGATATGGCTTCATGCCGAGCCATACCAAGTAGAGAAAGGAAGAAGTGATGACTAGAGTTAACAAAGTTATACCAATAATGTACTGAAATAATAGGGAATTTTTTTCTTTTTTCTGTCTCTTTTTCACTCGTCTATTTTACCATCTATCCTAGGGAATTACAAGTGAAGTTAGGGGAGGAATCTGGATTTTCAATACGTTTTTAGGATATCATTACACAACTTCAAGCCGTGTTTTTATAGACTTTTCTACGGTCTTCATTTTTAATTAAAAACTTAGATTCTATTGATTTTATTTTCTGAGCATATCCCTTGCAAATGATTTTATCGTGTTGTAACATATATTATAACAACAGAGTGATTCTGATTAAAAGATTGAAATTTAAAGGAGACTCCCTATGTCTAAAAAAGTATTATTTATCGTTGGTTCACTTCGTGAAGGTTCATTCAATCACCAAATGGCATTAGAAGCTGAAAAGGCACTTGCTGGCAAAGCCGAGGTAAGTTACCTTGACTACTCAGCCATTCCTCTCTTTAGCCAAGACCTTGAAGTTCCTACACTTCCAGCTGTTACAGCGGCTCGCGAAGCTGTTCAAGCTGCTGATGCTATCTGGATCTTCTCTCCAGTCTACAATTTCTCAATTCCAGGGACTGTGAAAAACTTACTTGACTGGCTTTCACGCGCCATTGACTTATCTGACACTCGTGGAGCTTCTGCTCTTCAAGATAAGATTGTTACAGTATCATCTGTAGCTAATGCTGGACATGATCAACTCTTTGCGATTTACAAAGACCTCTTGCCATTTATCCGTACACAGGTTGTTGGTGATTTTACCGCAGCCCGTGTTAATGATTCTGCCTGGGCAGATGGTCAATTAGTCCTTGAAGATAGCGTCGCCGCTTCTCTTAAACAACAAGCTGAAGATTTACTTCAAGCTATTCAATAATAAAAAAGATAGTAGAACATCTCATTTCTACTATCTTTTAGTTTATTCAACAAATTCTCCAATCATACTATGTTTTAATGGTAAACTACACATTACTAAAAGGAAGATGAAGGAGGATTGAATCCAAAAGAGTGCCAAATCAAAAATTCCATGCACAGCAACTACTGTTAAGAATGAAAGATAAAGACCAACAATTGGACGCTTGCTCGGCTCCTGACTCATATCAATCAACATTCGAATTGGACCAGAAGAAGCTATTCCTAACAATACCGTTCCTACCACACCGTAACTCAATATCGTATCAATGTATATACTATGAGCATGTTCGTGATAAGGAGCAAAAATACGAGGATAAGAGTGCATATAGGTTAGGGGACCCTCACCCCAGAAGGGATTTTGTTTGAATAAGGTCATACCTGCATTCCAGATCGACACTCGTTCTTCCATAGACGAATCGAGCGTTCCCATTCGAACTCCCAAATCACTCGAGAAGAGAAAGGCTAAACCAACACCAAAGACTCCGATACTGAGCCAGAAGGCACGCCAGTTCTTAATGGTAGTGAAAAGATAAATAATCGCACCAAAGATAATAGCTGGAAAAGCTGTTCTATTTTGGGTGAAATTCAAGCCAAACAAATTCGCAAAGATTGCAATGAGAGAGAAAATTCTCAACCATCTCAATCTAGTCGTACTAATTAGGTAAAATCCAATCATAATACAGAAGCAACAGATAATCCCATAATAATTAGGATTAAAGAAGGCTACCTCTGCACGGTTCTGATGCCAGACTTGCATCTTAGGTGATAAGAAAGTATAATCAAATTTCTTTACAATCTGAAAGTGCTCTAAGGCTGCAAAAACTGATGCTAGCACACTAAGCGACATAACCGATTGCAATACTAATCTGAAAAACTTAGGGGTTAAATGGGCTTGGTAATAATAAAAGAAAATTGCAAAGAGGAACATTCCTAAAGTGGAAACCATCCCCATCACATTTTGAGCTAAAAGAGAGATAACACCACTATAGCCGATAAATAAAAGTAAGATAGAATGGTGGGATAATCGTTTTAATATCCCCTTCATCTCTCCTGTAAATATTAGACCTATTAAGTAGGCGATAAAAATAATAACGAAAATATAAAAAGGCAAGAAAATACTTAGAATAACAGCTAGTAAGACTAGCTCTTGCTTGGATAAGCCTTTCAATTTTTCAATGATACCTATTGATTTCACAACAGTTCCTTTCTCTCTGCGCTATAAAGCTCAGATAAATAAACTATTAAAACATTTTACCATTTTTCAAATGATTTGAAAACCACTTTGTCCATGGCAACCTGACTAAAACTAGGTAAAATTTTATAGCGAGCTAAGATATCTCTCAAAGCGCGCATCCTTTTTTAAAAATATGGTACAATAAATCTAGTTGTTCCAGAAAGGACCTAGTATGAAATCCTACCAAGAAGTTTACAAAATCTTAGCTCATGAAACAGATTATTTAAGCGGAGAGAAAATCGCTGAAATATTAAACCTCTCTCGCACCTCTGTTTGGAAGGCTATCCAACGCCTCCAACAGGAAGGTTTAGAAATTGGCAGCATCAAAAACCGTGGCTACAAACTTCTTCATGGTGACCTAATCTTACCTCAAGAAATAGAAGCTAACAGCCCAATCTCAGTTCAATTTAAACCCATCACCAAATCAACCCAAAGTGATGCCAAGGAGGCCATGGAAGCTGGCGCAAAAGGAGATACACTCTATCTCTCAACTAGCCAAACGATGGGACGTGGTCGATTTCAACGCCCCTACTATTCTCCAGAACAAGGTGGGATATACATGTCTCTCCACCTCAAGCCCAATCTCTCTTATCTAGATCTACCAACCTATACACTCCTGACTGCAGCTGCAATTTATAAGGCTGTTAAAAACCTTTGTTTGATTGATTTAGATATCAAATGGGTAAATGATTTATACCTAAATCAGAAAAAAATAGCCGGTATTCTAACCGAAGCCATCACTTCAGTTGAAACAGGCCTTGTCACAGATGTTATTATTGGTGTTAGTATCAACTTTTCTATCGCTGATTTTCCAAAAAACCTACAAGGGAAAGCTGGAAGTCTCTTCTCTCAAAATAGCCCAATCACTCGCAACGAGCTGATTGCAGAAATCTGGAAATGTTTCTACGAAACTGAGGCCGAAGAGCTGCTTTACCTTTATAAAAAACAATCAATTGTTTTAGGCAAAGAAATTTCCTTTAAGAAAGATCAAGAAATCATCTCAGGAAAAGCTTGTGATATCTCTGACCAGGGTCAACTACAGATTCAATTAGCTAGTGGTGAAAAAATTTGGCTCAATAGCGGTGAAGTTTCGCTTACCAAATGGTAAACACTCGTCAATAACATAAAAATCGACCTCTCTATCGAGAAGGTCGATTTTCTTATCGTTTATTTTTTCAAACGCTCAACATCACGCGCAATAACAAGTTCTTCATCAGTTGGAATGACAAGGACACGAATTTTTGCAGCATCTGTAGAGATGTCTCCAGTTACACCAAAAACATTTTTCTCTGGATCTACATCACAGCCAAACCAAGAAATACCTGAGATGACTTTCTCACGGACAAGCGTTGCATTTTCACCAACACCAGCAGTAAAGATAATAGCGTCTGCCCCGTTTAGGACTGCCAAGTATTGTCCAATGTGTTTTTGGATACGGTCAACATACATTTCAAATGCCAAAGCAGCATCATGATCCCCTGCTTCCATTGCAGCAATCACATCACGCATATCACTAGACTTCCCTGAAACACCCAGCAATCCTGACTCACGATTAAGAATACGACTGATGTCCTCAGGCTTGTTAAAGTCCTCTGTATATTGCATTAAATAAGGAATGATGGCTGGGTCAATATCCCCTGTACGAGTTCCCATCATAACACCACCAAGTGGAGTGAATCCCATAGAGGTATCGATTGATTGACCTCCCTTAACAGCTGTGATAGAAGCACCATTACCGATATGGCAAGTGATCAATTTCAACTCTTCTAGTGGACGTCCCAAAAGTTTTGCTGCTTCTTGAGCAACGTACTGGTGACTTGTACCGTGTGCTCCATATTTACGAACCTTGTTTTCTGTATAGTACTTAGTTGGTAATGGATAACGATATGCCTTTTCTGGCATTGTTGTGTGGAATGATGTATCAAAGACTGCTACACTTGTGATATCTGGTAACAATTCTTTGAAGGCACGAATACCAGCTGCATTAGCAGGGTTGTGCAATGGAGCAAGAAGTCCTAGTTCTTCAATTTTTTCTAAGACATCACCTTCAACAACTGTAGACTCTTTGAAGTATTCTCCACCTGCAACAACACGGTGTCCGACACCAGTAATTTCATCATAAGTTTTAATAATATTAAAACGAATCAAGTCATCAAGTAAAATCTTAACAGCCAAGGTATGGTTTTCAATATCAAGAACTTGTTCTTCAGAACGACCATCAAACTTAACTGTTGAAACAGAATCCTTCAATCCGATTCGCTCAATTAAACCTTTTGCAAGCACCTTTTCTTCTGGCATTTGATATAGTTGCCATTTCAAGCTAGAGCTTCCAGCGTTAATTGCAATGGTTTTTGTCATAAATTTATTCCCCTTTTTAAGCGTTTTCAACTATTATACCAAAATTTGCACTAGATTTCATGCCCTTGACACCAATTTTGAAAATTTTCCTTAAATTCCATCAAAATTTCAGGGTCACGAAGACTGGTAAGTGGATAAACAAATGGTTCAACTCCTTCTCCTGTCTTCTTTTGTAGGACAAAAATGCTCTTAGACTGAGCTCCTTGAGCGAAGAGATCCTCTGGTAAGGCCACAATAGCCACTAGTTGGGCCTGTTCATTCAGCCATGATTTCAAAAGGTCACTCTGAGGACTTGTCAGGAGATCTGTTGGAGCTAGAAAAATCGCATAGCCTCCTGTCCGGAGATACTTGAGTGATTGTTCCATTAACAAATGATGAGCATAAGTATGTTCATTCTTAGCCGCTACTTGATAACGTGAGGCTGTCTGATTATCTGGATAGTAACCGACAGGCAGGTCGCTCACAATGATGTCACTTTCTTTTAATACTTGTGGACGCACTGCGTCTCCTTGGACAAAGCCCATTTGAAGATCCATTACTTCTGCCATGCTTGCCGCCAAGTCAATCAAGAGGTCATCAAGTTCTATTCCCAGGTAATCTATCTTTTTGTTCATAGACGTTAAGAAACTAGCTCCAAGAATTCCCATCCCAGATCCCAATTCCAATAAGCTCACATTTTCAGCAGGGAAAAGTTGTTCTATGATAAAAATCATCAAGTGTCCAACCGCATCTGGTGTGAACTGGTGATTGGCTTGAAGAGGTTCTGTTTGAGCTGCCTTCATTAACAAAAATTGATAGGTCCGTAACCACTCCTCTTTTCGAAGTGCCAAACGTTTTAAGGCCTGGTTATTTTTTTTGACTTGCTCCAGAGCAGTTTGACCATCGAGATAGATCCCATTTTGTTCTATCAAGGCATCATAAAAACTTGTCGCCAAATCGTTTTGAATGATTTGGACATTTTCTAGTAAATAGGTATATGCTTGTTCAATTTTTTCAAAATCCATAATCTTATCTTACCAAATTCAGAGCCGATTTTCCAGATTTTCATAATACTGAAAACAAATAAAAACCTCTGAGATGACTCTCAAAGGTTTATTCCACTATTTACTATTTTCAACAGCTGCTGTTACAAAAGCAGTGTAAAGTTCTTCTGGACGATTTGGACGACTTGAAAGCTCTGGATGGTACTGACAAGCCACAAAGAATTTATTTTCTGGGATTTCAACAATTTCGACCAAGCGATTGTCTGGTGAAACACCTGAGAAGACAAATCCTGCACCTTCAAACTGTTCACGGAAGGCATTGTTAAACTCATAACGGTGGCGGTGGCGACGTTGGACTACTTCTTTGTTATGATAAGCTGCTGCTGCCTTAGAACCACGTTTCAACTTAGAAGGATAAAGTCCCAAACGAAGGGTTCCCCCCATATCCTCAACATCAATCTGATCACGCATGATATCGATGATTGGATATTTTGTATCCGGATCAAGCTCTGCTGAATTAGCCCCTTCAAGTCCCAAAACATGACGGGCAAACTCGATACAAGTCAATTGCATTCCCAAGCAGACACCCAACATTGGTATATCATTTTCTCGCGCATAGCGAATCGCTTGAATCTTACCTTCTGTCCCACGTTGACCAAAACCACCTGGAACGATGATTCCGTCAGCGTCAGATAGAAGTTCTACCACATTGTCAGCTGTAACATCGTTAGCATTGACCCAATCAATCTTGACTTCTGCATCATTGGCATAACCAGAATGTTTCAAGGCCTCTACGACAGAAATGTAGGCATCTTGCAACTCGACATACTTACCAACAAGAGCAATTTTGACTTGTTTTTTTAGATTCATAACCTTATCAACCATAGCTGACCACTCTGTCATATCTGCTGCAGGTGCGTCAATCTTCAAATGGTCACAGACGATTTGGTCCATGCCTTGAGCTTGCAGATTAAGTGGGATTTGGTAAAGGTGATCGACATCCAATGACTCGATAACAGCTTCTGGCGCTACATCACAGAACTGGGCTAGTTTGTTTTTAATCCCTTGTCCTGCTGGTTTTTCTGTACGAATGACTAACATATTTGGCTGGATTCCCAAACCACGCAATTCTTTGACAGAGTGTTGAGTCGGCTTGGTCTTCATTTCTCCAGCTGCCTTGAGGTAAGGAAGCAAGGTCGTATGGATATACATGACATTTTCTGCTCCGACATCAGACTTCATCTGACGGAGCGCTTCTAGGAAGGGAAGGGACTCAATATCGCCGACTGTTCCACCAACCTCTGTAATAATAACATCAGAGTCAGTCGTAAGAGCAGCACGCTTGATTTTTTCTTTCAAGGCATCTGTAATATGAGGAATGACTTGGACAGTTGCACCGAGGTACTCTCCACGACGTTCTTTACGCAGAACTTCGCTGTAGATTTTACCAGTTGTCACATTTGAGTATTTATTGAGATTGATATCAATAAAACGTTCATAGTGACCCAAGTCCAAATCTGTCTCAGCCCCATCATCTGTTACAAAGACTTCCCCGTGCTGGTAAGGACTCATGGTTCCTGGATCAATATTGATATAAGGGTCAAATTTTTGAATGGTCACCTTCAAACCACGGTTTTTTAAAAGACGTCCAAGGCTCGCTGCAACGATACCTTTCCCAATAGACGACACCACTCCACCAGTTACAAAAATATATTTCGTAGACATAGATTCCTCTTTCTAAAATGCTCAAGTCCTGCTCACTAATAGGGGAGATAGGAAACAAGACCTTCATCAATAACCACAATCCAGGATAAAAATTCCCGGAAAAACAAAAATAGCTCCCTAATAACTAGGGAGCTCCGACCTCTAAAAGAGGTGCCCGAACAATATCTTACCTCAATTCGACTCATTTGTCAAATCAAATTGACTATCAGATTTTAGTATCTTACCTTCAAGTATGAACAATCATTAAAAAAACAAGGAAATTTCCCTTGCTTTTTTGTATTATTCTTCTTCGTCCTCAGAATCTTCGTCATCTTCTTCATTAAGATCGACATCTTCTCCAAGATCATCTGGTGCAATTTCGTTGATTTCAGCGTCGTATGCTTCTACTTCGTTCTTCTCATCATCTGGATTTTCATCATCATAAGAAAGAGCTGGATCTTCTTCGTAGGCATCTTCATCTTCTGGATCATCTGCGCCATAATCAATGGCATCAGCATCTCCGTCCATAAAGGCATTAACGCGTTTTTTCTTAGCTTTAGGTGCTACTTCTTCATCGTCACTTTCCTCAAGAGCAATGATTTCTTCATCAATTTCATCTACTCCATACCATGAACGAAGACCCCATTTGTTATCTCCAAGTGAGATAAAACTACCGTCAAAGTTCAATTCTGTATAGAACAAAGGTAGTGCTTCACGAATATCGCTATTAGAGGTACCAAGATAGTTTTGGATTTCATTAACCAAATCGCTAAAATGCATTTCGTGATCGCGACCACGGAGTTCCAAGATGGCACGAGCCACCTCAATCATAGATAGTTCACTTTTTTCTTGCCCAGCAAATACTTCTAATTCCAAAGCGTTTCTCCTCATTTTTTACTACTAACGCCAGAGCATATAAACTCTGGTCTCATTTTATCATGTACTCTTTATTGTACGATAATTTTCGTTATTAGTCAAAGGTTTAGAAGAAATTAATGTGAAATATTTCAGCTAATTGAAAGACCTGGGAGATACACTCTCAGGTCCACTACTTTATTTATAGCTCAAAGCTCGTTTAAAGGTTTTCCAGATGCCTAAGTCATCTGTTTGAAGAACTAAGCTAGCATACATACGGCCGATAAAGACTGTTGCAGTTACTGCAAAAATGACTGTTATAGCAAGCGAAATCCATGCTTCTAAACTACTTGCATAACCATTAATAGCTCTAAAAGGCATAAAGAAAGTTGAGATAAATGGGATATATGAGCCAATCCTCAAAACCAAATTATCTCCAGATGTTCCTAAGGCAGTTACTCCAATAAATCCTACCATAATTAAAAGCATCAAAGGCGACAAGGCTTTACCAGAGTCTTCAGGCCGAGAAACCATCGAACCTAGAAAGGCAGCCAAAACCACATACATAAAGAGACTGACTAAGACAAACAATAAGGTATTGACTGAAAAGGATTCTCCTAAGTGGTTTAAAATACCTGAATTTGCTAATAAGGGCATATCTTTAAAGAATAAGATTGCTCCAAGTCCGCCTACAATATAGATACCAATATGAGTCAAAATGACAAGAAGTAAGGCAATCATCCGTGCGTAGAAATAATGGCTAGCACGAATACTTGAAAATACCACTTCCATTATTTTGGTCCCTTTTTCACTGGCTACTTCTTGAGCGGTGACACTAGCATAAGTAATCAAAATCATATAGAGGAAGAAGCCTAGTCCTGCAGCCGCAAAGGTTTGGACCATCTTTTTATTTTCCTTGGCTTCATCAATCTGCTCTGAGAATTGAATCGTTTGCGCCAAGTGTTGTTCCTGTTCCTGAGACAAATTTGCTTCTAAACGGTTGAGTTGGGATTGAAGTTCATTCAACTTAGCAGTCACAGCTAATTTAATACCACTCTCTAGTGAAGTCTCTCCATGATAGACCGCCTTTAACACACTATCTTCTTGATTAATAGTCAGATAACCTTTTATTTTCTCATCCTTGATGGCTTCTTGGGCACTTGCTTCATCCTTATAGTCAAAGTTAAGACCATTGGTCGATTTAAGTTCTTCTGTAACAAGAGGAACAGAACTAACTACTGCTACCTTACTATTTTGAGCCAAGGAAGAACCTTGGAGATACCCAATTCCTCCAGACAAGCCGATAAAGAGAAATGGCGAGATTACCATAAAGAAGAAACTCCAGGATTTGACATGACGTAGATAGGTTTCTTTGATTACAACCAACATATTTCTCATACTTCCACCCCTGATTCTAGTTTAAAGATTTCATCAATTGTCGGAGCTTGCTGATCAAAGGTCGCGATATAATGTCCTTGAGTCAAGATAGCAAAGAGCTCCTGTCCAGCATTTTCATCATCTAGGATGAGCTTCCAAATTCCCTGCTTGGTCAAGCTAGCATGAATGACATGTGGGAGTTTTTCCAAGTCTTCCTGACTCTTTTCACTTGCAACAAAGAGTCGCGTTTTGCCGTATTGATTACGAACATCTTGGACTGGTCCATGCAAGACGACACGCCCATCACGAATCATAAGGATATCATCACATAGCTCTTCGACATTGGTCATGACGTGGTCAGAGAAGATAATGGTTGCACCACGTTCTTTTTCTTTGAGGATAACCTGCTTGAGCAACTCGGTATTAACTGGATCTAAACCACTAAAGGGTTCATCGAGGATAATCAAATCTGGTTCATGCATTAAAGTAATGATCAGCTGAATCTTTTGTTGATTCCCTTTTGAGAGACTCTTGATTTTATCTGTCAATTTTCCTTTAACTTCCAGTTTTTCCATCCATTGAGGGAGTTTTTCTTTGACTTCTTTTGCATCCATGCCTTTTAAGGTTGCAAGATAGCGTACTTGTTCGAGAACTGTCAATTTAGGCATGAGACTACGTTCTTCGGGTAGATAGCCAATCCGAGCATAGGTTTCCTGACGAATTTCCTGACCATCAAACTGAATCTCGCCCTGATATTCTAAAAATTTCAAAATACTATGAAAAATGGTTGTTTTCCCAGCTCCATTTTTCCCAACTAGACCTAAAATTCTTCCAGGCTGAGCTTGAAAGTCAACTCCAAACAAGACTTGTTTGGGACCAAAATTTTTTTCAAGATTGCGGACTTCTAACATAATCCACCTCCTACTAATCTTATCCTCATTATACTCCTTTTTTGGGGCATTACAAGGATTTATGTACATTTTTATTAGTAGAATTTGCTTGGGTTTTTTCATACCAAAAATAATAAAATTTACATTTATTTATCTTTCCAATATTCGGCATTTGCAAAGATAAAAAATCCACCCCTAGGGATGGATTTTAGACTTTTAACGCACTTCTGCATGCACTTTTTCTTCGAGTGATGCTTGGATTTTTTCCATATAGCGTGCGACTTCTTCGTCGGTCAAGCTATCTTCTGGATTTTGGAAGGTCAAGCTGTAGGCCATTGACTTCATACCAAGTCCTAGTTTTTCACCTGAGAATACGTCAAAGAGTTTGATGTCTGTCAAACGTTTCACGCCCGCAGATTTGATAGCATCAACTACATCTTGGTGAGTCACTTCTGCTTTGAGAAGAAGAGCAATATCACGGCTAACTGCTGGGAATTTAGTGATTTCCACAAATGGAGCGGCTGGTTTAAGAGCTGTCTCAATAGCTGAAAGGTTGAGCTCTGCTACATACGTTTCTGGAATATCGTAAGCCTTAGCTGTAACAGGATGTACTTGACCGAGGAAACCAAGGACTTGGTCACCGAGTGAGATCAAGGCTGTACGTCCTGGATGAAGACTAGCAATTTCAGAGGTTGCTGTATAAGTCACTTCAAGACCCAAGCGAGCAAAGAGGGCTTCCAAAATTCCCTTAGCATAGAAGAAGTCAACAGGAACTGCTGCTGTTTGGAAGTCTTTTTCAGCAACTAAGCCAGTCAAGGCAAAGGCAAAGCTATTGATTTCGTTTGGCAATTCTTCTTTTGGATTACCAGTTTGCTCGAAGACTTTTCCAATCTCATAAAGAGCCAAGTTTTTGTTCTTACGCGCTACGTTGTAGGCAACTGTATCAAGGATACCAGAAACCATATTTTGACGGAGGACCGAACGATCCACGGTCATTGGCCACATGAGCTCTGTTAAATGACTTGGCTGAATCGTAAACTCAACCGCTTTTTCAGGAGTTGTAAGAGCGTAGGTGATGATTTCAGTCAATCCAGCCCCTTCAGCAATAGTCCGAACTTGACGACGGAGTTTTTGTGTCGCTGTTAACTCACCTGCTGTCCCATCGTCTTTTGGAAGACTAGTTGGCAAGCGGTCATAACCGTAGATACGAGCGATTTCTTCAAAGAGATCCGCTTCGATAGTGATATCCCAACGGCGACGTGGAACTCTTACTGTGAAGCTGTCAGCATTTCCAGAAAGGCCAAATCCAAGACGACGGAAGACATCTTCTACATCGGCGTAGGAAAGCTCTGTACCGAGGACACGGTTGACGTCAACAAGAGTTGAAGAAACTTCCACATCAGAAGTGTCAAGCTCACCTGCTGAAACGATCCCCTTACGAACAGTTGCTCCTGAAAGCTCTGCAATCATGCTCGCTGCCGCATCAAGGGCTTCATTGACAGTTGCCACGTTGATGCCTTTTTCAAAGCGAGAAGATGATTCAGAACGAAGGTTGAGGCGACCACTAGTCTTACGGATAGATTTGCCATTGAAAACAGCAGCTTCAAGGACGACACGACTAGATTTTTCAGAGATTTCTGTAGCTTGACCACCCATAACACCTGCAAGGGCTACTGGTTTATCAGCGACAGTGATTACGAGGTCATTTATTTCTAACTCACGCTCTTCACCATCCAAGGTTACTAATTTTTCACCAGCACGCGCTTCACGCACACGGATGTCAGTCCCTTCAAAGGTATCCAAGTCAAAGGCATGCATTGGTTGACCAAAGTAAAGCAAGATATAGTTGGTCACGTCGACGACATTATTAATCGGACGGATGCCCTCGTTCATGAGGAGGTTTTGCAACCATTGTGGACTTGGTGCGATGGTCACATTGTCCAAGATACGAGTTGCATAATAAGGCGCCTTGTCTGTGTCAATGCTGACAGAAAGAGCATCAGTTGCAGCTTGATCAGTTTCAGTCAAAGTAAAGTCTTTAAAGTTGACTGCCTTGTCATAGATAGCGGCTACTTCATACGCCACTCCACGCATAGAAAGAGCATCTGCACGGTTTGGAGTGATGGAAAGCTCGATGATTTCATCATCCAAGTCTAGATAGGAGAAGACTTCCTCACCTGGAACAGCAGTTGCTGGCAAGATTTGGATCCCATCTGCAAATTCTTTCGGTACAACGGAGTCAGAAATCCCTAATTCACCAAGTGAGCAGATCATTCCGAGAGATTCCAAACCACGGATTTTCCCTTTTTTGATCTTGTAGTTGTCCGCGATGCGAGCACCTGGAAGAGCCACCATGACCTTGATGCCAGCGCGCACATTTGGTGCTCCACAGACGATTTGACGGGCTTCTTCTTTACCTACATTGACTTGGCAGACATGCAAGTGTGTTTCTGGCACATCTTCACAAGACAAGACCTCACCGACAACAATTTTTGAGAGACCAGTAGCTGGTGATTCCACACCTTCCACCTCGATCCCTGTAGTTGACATTTTCTCAGCCAACTCTTGTGATGGCACATCAATGTCCACCAATTCTTTTAACCATTTGTATGATACTAACATAATTCTGAGTATAAGATCTCAAGGAGCGAGACCTTTTCGATTCCTTTCTTTTTCTTTGAGGCAGTCCTCACCATTTCTCATTGAGAGAAAATGATTAGTACAGTATAGGACTGTGTTTCAGGTTTCAATCTTATTTAAACTGTTCTGAGAAGCGGACATCGCCTTGGTAGAATCCACGGATATCGTTGATTCCGTAACGAAGCATAGCGACACGTTCTTGACCAAGACCAAAGGCAAAACCAGAGTAAACACTTGCATCAATCCCACTCATTTCAAGGACACGTGGGTGAACCATTCCGGCACCCATAATCTCGATCCAACCTGTTTTCTTACATACATTACATCCGTCTCCGCCGCACTTGAAGCATGAAACGTCAACCTCAACAGATGGCTCTGTGAATGGGAAGTAAGATGGACGCAGACGGATCTGGCGCTCTTCACCAAACATTTTTTGTACAATCAACTGAAGAGTTCCTTGAAGATCGGCCATAGAGATGTTTTTCCCAACAACCAAACCTTCGATTTGGTGGAATTGGTGACTGTGGGTCGCATCGTCTGTATCACGACGGAATACACGTCCTGGTGAGATCATCTTCAAAGGACCTTTAGAAAAATCATGGGCGTCCATAGCACGCGCCTGAACTGGAGACGTGTGGGTACGGAGCAAGATTTCTTCTGTGATGTAGAAAGTATCCTGCATATCACGAGCTGGGTGATCTTTTGGAAGGTTCATACGTTCAAAGTTGTAGTAGTCTTGCTCTACTTCAAATCCATCCACAACTTGATAACCCATACCAATGAAGATATCTTCGATTTCTTCACTGGTTTGTGTAAGGACGTGACGGTGACCTGTCGCAACTGGACGACCTGGGAGAGTCACATCAATACTCTCACTTGCTAGTTGAGCTGCGACTTTCTTTTCTTCCAAAAGCTTAGCTGTTTCTTCAAAAGCGGCTGTTAAGACATCACGAGCTTCATTGACGTGTTTTCCGATAACAGGACGCATTTCAGCAGAGACATCTTTCATCCCTTTGAGAATTTCAGTAAGCGATCCCTTTTTCCCAAGGACTGAGACACGCAAGTCTTGCATCTCTTTTTTATTTTCAGCAGTAATCTGCTTCAAGCTAGCCAGCGTTTCTTCACGAAGCGCTTTTAATTGTTCTTCAATAGTTGACATAATTCCTCCATCAGTCGCTCGTAGATAAAAAGAAAACCACATGCCAAAAACTCCACTCGGAGCGTTGACACGCGGTACCATCCGTTTTCATCTGACAAGTCAGACCTTCATTTCTAAATCCATGCGCAAGTGAATTCACTCAACTTTCATATAGAAAGCTTGCAGTCACGGCTCTCCTCCCTGATATACTTCCCTTGAGTTACTAGTCTTGCAGATTCCTATTTAATTACTAAATATTTTATCAAATTTCAAGCATTCTTGCAAGATGTTTTGCGACTAATCAACATAGTCTCCACCTTCAAAGCCATAATACTCTTCCAGACTGAGGCCACTTGCAGAGATTTCTTTGGCTTCTTTGCCGACGTAGCGAAGGTGCCATTCCTCGGCCATATAACCCGTTTCCTTTTCCTTGCCTTTGAGATAACGGACGACAAAGCCATAGTCAGCCGCATGGTCCAAAAGCCATTGGGCAGCCTTTTCTTCAGTGACTAAGTCTCCATTTGTTCCAATTAGGTCAAAGGCAAGGCCAGTTTGGTGTTCGCTGTAACCAGGTCTTGCAGAATAGCGGTCAGCCTCAGCCTTTCCATCTTTATCTACATAGTTTTGATAAAGCTGAGTTTGAGTTTCATAACTTCTAAAACCACTGTAGTTGTCGCTAATCGGGAATCCTGCTTGTTGCATAGCTGCAATGAGTTTCAACAGTTCTGCCTTAGCGGTAGGATTTTCTCCAGGATTGTAATCTTTGGACATTGGATAATGCTTATTAGCTACAACAATCTCATCGTACTTACCTTGAATGCTGTAGTGGTCTCCTTTGTTAACCACTTCTGCTTTCTTTTGACTAGCTTCCTGAGACTTACTTCCCGCGGTTCCTTCTTGGACAGTTTTTTCTTCCGTTGAAGTCTGAGTTTCTGAAGTTGCTGGCTTTTCTTGTGAACAAGCTGCCAATGTAAAGGCTAATAATCCTGATAAGATAAGGTATCTTTTTTTCATCTGTTATCCTTTCATTTATTCATCTGGTTTAAAGTCTCAGATAATCTTGCAATCAAGTCTTCTAATTTGCTTCCCTTGACTTGATATTCTTCAGAAACCATTTCTTCCCAAGGAACCCACCAGACTGGACCACGTCCATTTAGACCGTGCCCCTTCATATCACCAGCTCGTCTTGGAAAAATATGCCAGTGAACATGAGCGTCTCCATTTCCCAACAACTCTACATTCATCTTTTCAGCAGTAAAAGCCTTAGAGACAGCTTCCTGAACCAGACTCATTTCCTCTAAAAAGCGGAATTTGACAGTTGGATGTAGATGATGCAATTCTGTGACATGTTCCTTGGCTAAGAATAGAGTGTAGCCTTCAAAATACTGGTGGTCTCCGATGACAACATAGCCAGTTTCTAATTCCTTGACAAAGTAGGGATTTTCCCCTGCCTTAATCAATTCAATTCGATCACAAATCAAGCACATCTTATTCCACCAAGTCACTCTTGAGATAAGCATCTACCATACGCTCAGTAGCCACTACAGAATCAATATGAGTACGCTCATAAGAATGACTAGACTCAATACCAGCTCCTAGAAGAGCGTGCTTAACCTCTGCTCCAGCTGACATCGCTGCAGAAGCATCCGAACCGTAAAATGGATAGATATCTAGTTTAAACGGAATGTCTTGCTCTTCAGCTAAAGCAACTAAATGTTGACGGAATTCATAGTGGTAAGGACCAGAAGCATCTTTGACACAGATAGACACTGTGTACTCGTCCGTCTGCTGGTCATCTCCCATCGCTCCCATATCCACAGCCAGATATTCGACAACTTGACTAGGGATACTTGAGTTAGCACCATGCCCAACTTCTTCAAAGACTGAAAAGGCAAAATGCGTAGTAACTGGAAGCTCAATCCCTTCTTCTTTATAGACTTTAAGGAGATTGAGGAGAATAGCTGCGCTGACCTTGTCATCCAAATGACGAGACTTGATAAAGCCTGTCTCAGTCACCACAGTTCGTGGGTCAAAACTGATAAAGTCTCCAACCTCGATACCGAGTGCACGTGTTTCTTTTTCGTTGGTTACTTTTTCATCCAAACGTACTTCCATATTGTCCTGCGTACGTTCCGCAGTTCCAGCATCCTTATAGACGTGACAAGAAGTTTGGTGGATTAAAATGGTACCTGAAATAGCCTTACCTGTACTAGCCACATGAACAGTACAGTTTTCCCCCTCAATCATGTTCCAAGGGTATCCACCGATACGATCCATTTTGAGACGACCATCTGGTTTAACAGCGCGAACGATAGCTCCCAGGGTATCCACATGGGCAGTTACATAACGTTGTTTTTCATCATTTTTACCTTTAACAGTAACGTTGACACCACCTTTGGCAGTACGGACAGGTTGATAGCCTAACTTTTCAAGTGTCTCAACTAAATAATCAGTAATCTCACGGGTAAAACCTGTTGGCGATGCGATAGCAGTTAGTTCTTTAATATATTCTACAGTTTGATTCATTTCTTCACCTCTTCTTACCATTATATCACTTTTCCCATTTTAGTATGTGTAAAAAGGAAAAACTGACATACTTTGATAATGAAAGTATGTTATGGTATAATAAAAGTAGTTCTTATGATGAAAGGAAAAAATATGAACAGATATTTCAAAATGACGCTTCTCTTAGCATTACCGTTGGCATTCTTGTTGGGATGTTCAAAACAGTCATCAACAACTTCTAACTCTTCAAAAGTAGAGTCAACTGAGGTAAAAACTACTGAGGCTGAAACAACTGAAAAGAAATCAGAACTAAAAACTGTTACTTTTGTAAATGATACTCGTACTGGCCTTAATTCTACTTTAACCTACACTGTAGATGGAGACAAAGTATTGAAACAATCGGGTCATAATGTTTATGATCCAGAAGCTCTCGACACTACTGCTGAGACTCTTAAAGCATTCATTGAGGAAACCTATAAAGGATATCAAGGCCTAAAAGGTGTTACTCATAGCATTGAAATCAAAGATGGAAAGGTCGTTCAAGATGCTGAAGTTGACTATACAGTCGCAAGTCTTGACGAACTTAGAAAAGCAAGGCCAGAAGAATACTCAGGCATTGGTAACCATATTAGCCTTACTGCTTCTAAGAAAATGTTAAAAGATCTTGGATTTACAGAAAAAACTAACTAAGAGTAATGAAAAAACCTTGGCATAAGCCAAGGTTTTTTTATTATTCCATTTCAAAAGCTTCACTTACTTGTTTGTTTGGAAGAACAAGAGAAAGTAAAATTCCGATAATCGCTGGTGCCAACCATGGCAGAGAAGCCTCCGCAAATGGTAGAGCGTTCACGATATTTGCAAGAAAGTCAATCTTAAATGTAGACCCTAATACACTGGCAACGGCAATAGCTGTGACCAGACCAACAGTCAACTGCATCCCTGGTTTTGAAAGTGGTACAAATTTGTTCACAATCACAATCATAACAATCACAATGGTGATTGGATACAAGACAACTAGTACTGGCACTGAGTACTTGATAATGGCACTCAAACCAAGGTTTGCAATAGCAAAACCAATCAAGGTAAAGACAGTTGCATAAACCTTGTAGCTGATTTGTGGGAAACGTCCGTTAAAGAATTCAGCTGTTGATACAATCAAGCCTACAGTTGTTGTGAAACAAGTCACAGTTACCATGACTGCAAGGAAAAGCTGAGCTGTCGATCCAAAGATTTCTTGCGTTGCTTGTGACAAGATATAAACTCCTGGAGTTCCTTCACTCATCACTTCAGCTGGTACTGGGAAATGATTTCCAAGGAAACCTAGGCCAATGTATAAAGCACTAAATCCTAAAGCTACAACGATTCCAACGACCCAAATAGTTGAAATGTATTCTTTCTTACTTGAAAATCCAAGCTGTTTCAAGGTTTGAACAGCGATAACACTAAAGGCAACGGAAGCAAGCGCATCAAGTGTATTATATCCCTCAAGGAAACCTGCACCAAAAGCTGAAGTTTGATAGGCACCTGATGCTGCTTGCGGTGCGTTCCCACCATATTTAAAGGCCCCAAGGATAACCAAAACAACAATCAAAATCGCAAATACTGGAGTCAAGATTCGTCCAATACGATCCAAAATCTTTGAAGGATTAAGAGCGATTAAATAGGCTGCAACAAAGTAGAGAATGGTAAAGACAATCAAACCTAAACCCTTATCTGCTTCGGCTAGGAGGGGACTAATACCGACCTCAAACGATGTTGTTGCTGTACGAGGAATGGCAAAGAATGGACCAATCGACAAGTACAAAGCTGCGAGATAAATCGTCGCAAACCAGGGTGAAATTTTCTTGGAAATCTCATAGATATAACCCTTAGGATTAAGGGTCCCGATAATCAAGGTTAGGACGGCAATCCCAACACCTGAAAATACAAATCCTGCAATGGCAGGGAGGAAGTTTTCTCCAGACTGTGCGCCTAGAGTTGGAGGGAAAATCAAGTTACCTGCTCCAAAAAATATTCCAAACAGGAGTAACCCTGTTAAAGCACCTTTTTTAGCCATAAACTCTCCTTATAAAATTAAAATACTTTCTTAGTATAACATGTTTAAAGGCATGAAAAGGCTATCAGGAAATCATTCTAAAATGTTTTCAATTTTCGGAATTTTAGAGCAAATAAATTCCCTTTAAAACCTTTCTTATTTTCGGTCTCAAAGGGAGTTTTTCTTATTCTAAAGCATCCATGCCACCTTGGACATTGATAACTTCGTAGCCCTGCTCTGCAAGGAATTGACAGGCGCGTGCTGAACGCATTCCTGATTTACAAATCACATAGTAAAGATTATCTTTATCTAGTTGTTCAAAAGTGTCAGTCAGTTGACTGAGAGGGAAATTATGAGCACCTTCTAAATGAAGAGCCTCAAATTCCTCTACTTCTCTGACGTCCAGCACAGAAAGTGACTCTTTCTGATAAAGCTGGTAAAATTCATCGAAGGAAATTTCTTTCATTTTTTTCTCCTAAAATTGTTTTAATTCTTTTTTTCAAATCAGGCACCACTTCCGACTCAAACCAAGGATTCTTAGCCATCCAGATTTGGTTGCGAGGTGATGGGTGTACCAGCGGGAAATAATCAGGCAAATAATCCTTAAACCGATGAACACGGTCCGTTACCTTTCCACTGACCTTTTCATTCAGATAATAAGCCTGAGCATACTGACCAATCAAGAGCGTTAATTGAATATCTGGCAATTCCTTCAAGAGTTTTGGATGCCATTTTTCTGCAAAACCTGGACGTGGTGGTAGGTCACCCGATTTTCCATGACCTGGAAAGTAGAAATCCATAGGCATGACTGCAAAATAACCTGAGTTATAAAAGGTATCTTCATCCACACCTAGCCACTCTCGCAAGCGGTCACCACTTTTATCCTTCCAGTAAAGTCCTGCTTCTTGAGTTTTGAGTCCAGGAGCTTGCCCAATGATATTGATACGAGCAGTCTTTGGTGCTGCAAAAAGAGGCTCGATACCCTGCTCAGTATAGCTGGCATTCTGTGGATCCGCCATGATAGCTTGCTTGATTTTTTCGATTTGAGACATCTGTTTCCCTCCAAAAAGAAGTCCAAGCATAGAATCTCAGACTTCTAGATCATTATTTGATCAATTCATAAATAGCTTCAGCGTAGATGGCTGCTGCACGGAAAAGATCGTCCAAGGCGATAAATTCATTGGCCTGGTGCATAGTATCGATAGAATCTGGGAACATAGCACCGTAGGCTACACCACGCTCTAATAGACGTCCAAAAGTTCCTCCACCGATGACTTGTTCGTGACCTTGAAGACCTGTTTGTTTTTCGTAAACATTCAACAAGGTTTGAACGAGTGGATCTTCCATTGGCACATAGTGAGGAGTGTGACCATGTTCAGAAAGGCTGACTGAAGCAACTGGCAAGCTTTCAAGAACTGACTTGATTTGCTCTGGGCTTGTTCCTTTTGGATAACGGAAGTTGAGGGCAATAGTATTGTCAGCACTTGTTTCGTCAAAGCGGAAGACACCCGCATTCATAGAAAGGGCTCCCATCTTTTCATCCACATGAGCAACCTTCAAATTCTTGCCTTCGTGGTCATTCAAGAGAATCTTACCAGCAATGTCAAGATAGTCTTTTGCAGGTCCTTCAAAAGCAAATTGGCTAAGGAAGAGGGCAAGGTAAGTCGCGCCATTGACACCTGAAGCAGGCATAGCACCATGAGCTGATTTACCAATTACAGTCACCTTGTACTGACCGTTTTCTTCTTGGATTTCTCCTCTGAGTTTGTGCTCTGCAACGAAGGCATCTAGTTTCCCTTGCAAGTCAGCTAAGTCACCTGAAACGACTGCAGTTGCTGATTCAGGTACCATGTTTTCGCGTAAACCACCTGTGAAGCTATGAAGACGCGCTGCACCAGTATTTTCACCAGCAAAGTGGAGGTATTCTGTGATATTTCCTTTTTCACCATTGATGATAGGGAATTCAGCATCTGGAGAGAATCCAAAGTCTGGTTTTGCAAGTCCTACATGTTCAAAGTAGTAGTCCATATCTGCCCAACCTGACTCTTCGTCAGTTCCTACAATGAAACGAACTTTCTTAGAAGTCGGAAGCCCAAGTTCTTTGATGATTTTCAAACCGTAGTAACATGCTGTAGTTGGTCCCTTGTCATCAGAAGCCCCACGCGCATAAAGACGACCATCTTTGATAGTTGGAGTGTAAGGGTCCGTGTCCCAACCACTACCTGCTGGCACTACGTCCATGTGAGCAAAGATTCCGAGAACTTCTTCTCCTTGACCAAACTCGAAATGACCTGCATAGTTGTCGACATTTTTTGTTGGGTAGCCATCACGGTCTGCGATTTCGAGGAATTTCTCCAAGGCTTTTACTGGACCAGGTCCAAATGGATGCTGCGCATCTGCCTTGCTGTCATCACGTTCTGAGTTGATTTCCAAAAGGCTAAACAAGTCAGCCAAGAGGTCTTCTTTACGTTTTTCTACTTCTGCTGTAAAATCAATAACTGTCATTTTTACTTCCTATCTTTTCTCGATAATTTCATCTACTGGCAAGCGGTAGCTTGGTTCCAATTTCTCATCTGTGTATCCTACTGTAATCAAAAGCTCTGGACGGAAGCGTTCTTCAATTTCCAAAACTTCATTAGCTTTTGATTTGTCAAAACCAAGGATAATGTTTGAACCAATTCCCTGGTCAGTCAATGCAAGGACCAAGTTCATCGCAACTAATCCTGCATTAAGAGCCAAGTAGTCACTGACTTGTTGTTCATTGTAACGTGCATACTCAGCTGGAAGATTTTTCATAAAGTACTGAAGTTGTTCTTCTGAGAAGTTCTTTGCTCCACCAACACGGGCAATCTTGCGAGCTCGTTTAGCTAGGTCAGTATCTGTAAACAAGGCAATGGTTACAGGGGCAGATGCTACTTGCTCAAAGTTTGAACCGTAAGCCAATTTTGCTAATTCAGCATTTCTCTCACGAACCACAACAAACTTCCAAGGCTGACTGTTGTGAGCACTCGGTGCCAAGGTTGCGATTTCAATAGCTGTACGAACATCCTTAGGATCGACAGGTTTATCAATAAAATGCTTAGTCGCATGACGTTTTTTATTTAACTCAAGAAATTTCATAAGCAAGTTCCTTTTCTATTTCTATTGCTTCCATTTTACCACATTCTGAAAGAGCTTGCAGAGATTTTTCATATGTAGAGATCTTTATCCCATCTCTTAACCAGGAATTACAAGCTTTTCGATTTAGTTGTAAGCCATAATAAAAACTTTCTGCACAAGAAAAAGTAGACGATTAGTCGCCTACTTTACTCATATTATTGCGCTGATACAATTTTACTTGCAGATTCAATCGCTTGTTTCATAGCATCACGTGCAGTCTTCAATTGTTGAAGGAAAACAGTACGTGCTTCTTCTGGCATTTCTGTATCATCAGAACCAGCGCTTGACAAGCCATCATTAAATGCCTTTCTTGAAGTTTCTAGTGAGTTAAGAGCAGGTTCCACTTGTTGTTTATAAGCATCTTTTTGAGCCTCAGGAACTTTGTCACCGATTTCTTCAACATATTTCTTATAGTTGTCAATCAACTTACCAAAAAGAGTTTTCATATCTCCAATTGTTTTAGCGTTGTCAATTTCTTCATCTGTTAGAAGAGTAACTTCAGATGTGTTTGTCTTTGAGTTATCTGTTTTTGATGAAGCTGATGTTTGTTCAGTCGTGCTTGAAACTTTACTTGCAGAATCAGAAGATTTATTTCCACAAGCTGCTAAAGTTGCAACTGATAAGAGCACAAGGCCCGCAGTGAGAAGTTTTTTCATGACTATCTCCTTTAAATAGTTTTATGATACCTATATTTTAAAATAAAATAATTTTATTGTCAAACATTTACCGAATTATTGAAGCTAAAAAACTCATTGAGTTCACTATTTTTAAAATCTATATTAAATTTATCGAAAATGTTCAAAAGATTATCCAAGACCGAGGTTTAGACTTGAACGTAGTCGACTTGGAAAGCAATGATAATCCAAATAACTACATTATCTTCTCAAGCGATGGAAAAGAAATTAAAGAACAATTTGACAAGGTCCTCAAAGAACTCTACCAAGACGGAACCCTTGAAAAACTCAGCAAAACCTATCTCGGTGGTTCCTACCTACCAGATCAATCTCAATTACAATAAGATATATTAAAAACGATTGGCTAGTCCAATCGTTTATTTAGTATCTGTTAATCAAAGCAACTCTTACAAAAAATCAAAATAATTCTTCACATCCTCCACATAGCCATGCTTTTCAATTAAACTAGCTAACAAATCTCTATTATGGCCTTGATAGTTGTCCTCTCGCCGCAATTCTTCATACATTTCGATAAAGGGAAGGCCCTTGGTCTTGGCTGATTCTAGCTCTGCTTCATAGTCATAAACAACCTTACGAAATTGGATATTGACTAATTCACCATTTTCAACCTCAAGTAAGGCATACTGGGCACGGTGATTTTTCAGCCCTACCCAGTCAAAATAAGGCATACCAATCGAACCTGGATTGATGATTTGTTGACCTTGGCTACCATAACGAAGCAATTGCTTGTGAACATGACCATAGACGGCTACATCAGTAGTTTCATCAAGTAGCTGGTCAAATTTTTCGGTATCATTTTCAACCAGCAAATCACCACCATAATTTTTCTCAGGTAAATTATGTGAAAGAGAAAAGCGCAAGCCTTCTACTTCTTTCTTGGCTACCATAGGTAGATTTCTCAACCAATCAATATGCTCTGGGTTTAGACGCTCCATCAGATACTGGGTCAATCGCATAAGCTGAATTTCTTGGGGATCCTCTAAACCATATTGCCCATCTAAAGCCTCTAACACACAATCATCCCAGTTACCTCGAACAGATGCTGTAATGGGAAGGTCTTTCAAAAGAGCCACCAAGTCATTTGCTCCCGGCCCAGGAAGAAAAATATCTCCCAGAAGCCAATATTCAGTCGCTCCCAACTTTTTAGCGTCCTCAAGCACTCCAGCTAAGGCTGTCGTGTTACCATGAATGTCTGATAAAATTGCAATCTTATGGTTCATTTTCTGCTCTTTCTTTATTGGATAGCATTCAGGGTATCCAAATCACTCTTATTTTTCTTCATTATAGCATAAAATCGTAGAAGATTTTCACATAGAAATATTATCACCAAGATTCTTTTAAAAATATGTCAAAAATAGTTGACATTTTATTTTTTAAAAGATATACTATAGTCAAATATATGTGACATAATCAAATAAGGAGGAAGCATGAATCGTGTGAAAGAATTTCGCAAGGAATTGGGCATATCCCAGCTCGAACTTGCCAAAGATATCGGTGTCTCTAGACAAACCATCAACATGATTGAGAATGACAAGTACAATCCTACCCTGGAACTCTGTCTCAATCTCGCTCATAGCCTCCAAACAGACCTCAACAGTCTCTTTTGGGAGGACGAATTTTAATAAGGAGAAGAAAAATGAAAAAAGAAACTCTCACTGAAAAACTAATCAAACGCACATACGGCATTTCTGGACCACTTGATGAACACAAACAACGTGAGGCTGACCGCATCGGAAATAAACTCTTTATGGTTCTCTTCTACCTCATGGTTTTTGGCAATCTCATTCCCTTTGTCCTCGCTTATAAATATCCCCAAGTGGTCGCTTTCGGATATCCAATCATTATTTTTCTGGTTTCTATGGCTTGTGCTATCTATGTTTCCACTCAAACTAAAAAAACAGGTATTACTACTATTGATCCTGAAATGTTGACTTGTAAAGAAAAGAAACAATTGCACTACCCTGGACTTAAGGCTGGTCTAGTCTATGGAGTTTTTATGTTCTTTGGCATGCCACTTCTCAATGTCTTAACGGATGATGGCAAGAACTATTTCACCTCTCTTTTCAATTTCGGTCATTTCACATCAATTCTTTTCGCAGCCTTCTTTTTCGGATTAATAATGCAACTTGTCGTCTGGCTTCGCATTCGAAAAGCCAAGGAAGATCAAGACGACTATTAGGAGGAATCATATGAAATCATTACAAACTTTAATTCTCAGTCATATTTTGGTCAGTATCTTTATGACCTTTTTCCTAGTTTATGGCTATATTACACGTCCTTTTCTGATCATCTTCCTGCTAGCCCTTCCTGTCTTGAACAAAGGACAAAGGTTTCAGAAAATCACATCAAAAAAAATACGCCTCTTAAACGCATCTCTCTGCTTTATCCTCGTATCTCTCCCACAACTAATTACGAATTCTATGGATTGGAGATATCTCCTATTTCTAACTATCTGTATCATTTTTAGTTTGGTCTATTTCTATACTCTTTATCAACTCTTTAAAGAAGTTAAGCAAAAAGAATGTTATTAATCGCTCTAAAAAACACCCCCCTAACACTTCTCAGTGCTAGGGGATTTGTTATTTTCTTAAATATCTCACATATTCTACTAATACGTAGATGAGGATTGTTAAACAAATGATAGTTTCTAACCAAACGAGGAGGTTAAGGGTTGGAAACTGTAGGATTCCCTGGGCCATTTTCAAGGAAGTTGCCGTGATGATGGTTGGGAAAGTTAGAGCTGAAAAGGATGGTTGAAATCCCTGTTTTAGAATTCTCGGCAAGCGACTAAGGACAAAGAAAAAGAAAGTCTGTGATGCAAGAATCATGACCAGTAAAACCCAGTTAGGAAGACCTGGGCCTCCTATCCGAACCAGTGCTGCCAACAGTAGAGAAAATGGAGCGCAATAGATCCCTTCTTGCCCTAGTAAAGGCAGTGGCAATGGATCTATTTTCAAATCTTTATAGATCAGAGGGTACAGGATAAGGGTTAAGATAAAACCAAAAATCCAAGCTCCATAGGCAATCCCAACAATGCCCACCACGGGGTAGGTCAAGCTTGCTACTGCTATTCCTACATAAAGAACAGTCCAGGTCGGTGTAGCACTAGCCCTTGGTTTAGCCTGAACGTAATTGATAGTAAAGTAAATGATTAAACCGACATCCAGTAGAAAGGCAAACCACCAGAGAACTTGCGCAATGATACTCAAGCTCATAGGTAACACGCGCAACAAATAAGTCGATAAAATCATCCCTGCCATGGGAAAGGTTGCCATTCCTGACAAAACAGGGGCTTTCTTTAATTCTTTCTTACTTTCATGCCAGTTATTGAGGTGGCTCACCAAAAAATAAAACCAAAAAATCAAGCCTGACAAACTTAAGATGTGTGATAAAAGCGGAAAAATATCCAAGATAAGATTTCCTGCTCCAGCCAATCCCAATAAGCAACCTGAAAAGGCTAAGGGGAGTTTTTTCATACCAACCTCCGAAAATGACGTTACTATCAGTATAGCATAAATAAAGCCCAGCTAGACAAGCCTTTATCATTTTTTAGGCTATAATAATATTGTCCACTTTTAAAATACTCACTAACAATAATGATTAAAATAAATTCATCAAAAAAGAACCTATCACTTGATAAGTACTCTTTTGACATTTCATTCTATAGCTTGGTTAGCCTTTAAAGGTAACGATAGTCGCTCCAGAACCACCTGCATTTTGCGGCGCATAGCCAAAGCTCTTGACTTGCTTGTTTCTTTGGAGATATTTGGTTACTCCTTCACGGATGACTCCTGTACCGATACCATGGATGATGTCCACTTGGGCCATGTTGTTGAGTAGGGCTTGGTCGATAAAGGCATCCAAGGCTTCCATAGCTTCCTCATAGCGTTTGCCACGAAGGTCTAATCGAGCCTGTGGTCCTTTACCACCTGCCCGTTTGACAACGTTGACTTGTTTTTTCTTGACTGGTACTTCTTGCTGAGCCTGAACCAAGTCAAACTCTTTTTCTTCAAGGGTCATCTTAATCAAGCCAACTTGAGCTTCCCAGCGACCATCCTTGAGTTGATTGGTCAAGGTACCTCGTTGACCATAGCTTAAAACGATGATATCATCCCCAACTTTTGGAGCTCGTTTTTTCTTAGCCTTTTGGAGGACCTTGTTTTTAGAAAGATCTACTTTTTCAGGTGCTAACTTCTTGAGTTTGGCCTTGGCTTCGATAATTTCATGTGGTTTTAGTTGAGATTTACTGTGAAGATTTTTAAGAATATCATCACTCTCAACTAGAGCCAATTCAACAATCTCCGCAGCTTGCTCACGCGCCTTATTGAGTTCTGTTTCCTTCTCACGATTGAGCTCATTGTAGAGTTTTTTAAGCGCACGGTTCATCTTGAGGTTTTCTTGCTCGACCTGGCGAATATTCTCAAGACGTTTACGGCTTTCAAGCGTCTGCTCTTCCAATTGCTCAATAATACGATTGACATCATTGTCTTGATTAATCTGCTTGCTAGCATCGCCTACAATGACATCTGACAAGCCGAGACGTTTAGCAATCTCAAAGGCGTTGCTTCGACCAGGTACGCCTTGCATAAAGCGATAGGTTGGGCGCAAGCTAGCTGTATCAAACTCCATGCTGGCATTTTGAACATAGGCAGTTTCAATTCCGTAGGCCTTGAGTTCAGGATAGTGAGTGGTTGCCATAGTCTTGACCTGACGCAAACGCAAGTCTTCTAGGATAGACATAGCAAGGGCTGCACCTTCTTGGGGGTCTGTTCCTGCTCCAAGCTCATCTAGTAACAAGAGCGAGTTTTGATTGACCTTACCAAGAATATCAACGATATTGGTCATGTGACTAGAGAAGGTTGAAAGACTTTGTTCGATGGATTGTTCGTCTCCGATATCCGCAAAGACCTCCTCAAAAATCCCCACACGACTTCCCTTATCCGCCAAAATCGGCAAACCTGACTGGGCCATCAATTGCGTCAAACCTAAGGTTTTGAGCATAATGGTCTTACCACCCGTATTGGGACCAGTAATGACGATGGCTGTTAAATCCTTACCAAAGTATACATCATTAGCAACAGCATTTTGCACCAAGGGATGACGAACATGAAGGAGTTGAATCTCCTGTCCTTCAGAGACTTGTGGCACTACTGCTCCTGTCTCTTGGATAAAGCGAACCTTAGCCCGAATCAAGTCCAAATGCCCAATAATCCATGCATCATTAGCAATTTCAGCCGCATGAGGTCGCACTCGCTCAGAGAGTTCTTGCAGGATACGCATTATTTCATAGCGCTCGTCTGCACGAAGACTGGCGATTTCCTCACTCAGCTTGACCACTTCACGCGGTTCGATATAGACAGTGTTCCCGCTGGCAGAAATATCATGAACCACACCGGCAATCTTATTACGATAGGTGTTTTTGACAGGAAGAACCTGGCGACCATTTCGACTAGCGATGATGCCTTCAGTCAACATCTGAGCCTTTTGTTTGAGAAGGTCTTGCAAGACGTCACGAACTTGGCTCTCGCTATCATGGATTTTATGACGGATTCGTGCTAGTTCCTCACTAGCAAAATTCTCAATAAATCCAGCTTCATTGATGGCCTGGAGATTGCCCTGTAGATGTGGGAAATCATGAAGTTTCTCAAACCAATTTGCCAAGTGGTCCAAGCGTACATTTTCAAGATTGTCATAGAAGTCTTTTAGTTCACGGCTGGCAAATATGACACGTTTGAGAAGGAGAAATTCCTCTATGTTGAGATCAGCACCCATCTCCAAACGTTTGCAGGTAGCCGCAATATCTTTTATTGCCGAAATGCTGAAATGAGGATGCTCAACAAAGAGTTCTTGCATCTCCTTCATTTCTGCAAAGGCCTGTCTAATTTTATCAGCTTTATCTGTTGGGACTAGCTCTTTTAACTGTTCTAGTCCTTGTTCCGTCAAAAGATGAGGTTCAAATAAAGCCTTGACCTTGTTAAATTCTAACGTTTCTAGTATTTTTGTATTCATCTTATTTCCTTAGTATAAAAGTTATGGCTTTTCTTATTTTCAACTCTTTAAATCAATCTCTTACTTTTCGAAATTGTAAACAAAAGGCTAGGAATAGTTCCCGCCCTTTTTAACCGATTATTTTAGTAACCCAAAGCTGTTTAATAAAATTAGTTGTGAATGGAATGCTTTGGATGATATGTCTAGCTACAAAGCTATTTTCAAGTGAATTTTGAACAATTTGTAATGGCACAGTCGCGAGAATCGTTAGCATCATCTGGAGGACAAACAAGGTCACACCGACTGATAGCACACCCGCGCCGATACGGTAGTATTTCCCATCAAGTATCTCACTTGGTACTAGGTTTAGAAAAAGACCAAGCAAACGGCCGATACAGTAAAAAATCGTAAAGGCTAAGAGGAAGCCGACACCTGCATAAAAAACCTTGTCTAGTTGGAAAAGTTGATTGGATGGGAAAAAGAAAGTTCCCTGTCCTTCCTGCGGATTAGCATAAGGGATTAATAAATTGAACTTCTGCCCTAAAGCTAGGTAATATTTGCTTGCAAAATAAGCAGAGACAATCGTTGCTACAAGATAATATGCTTGCAAAATAATTCCTCTGCGGTAGCCAATATAAAAGCTCCAAGCAAGGATTAATAAGAGTAGAATGGAAATCATAGGGAATCCTCAATCTTACTCTGCTCTTGTTTAGCAGCGACCACTTTATAACGGAGCGATTCTAACTCTTGCTCCTTATCATCAAACTCAATCTCACGGCTAAGCTGGGTTGACAAGCAGTTGACTGCTAAGAGAATCGCCACTGTCTCATCATCAGCTCCAGGCATTTGTTCTTTGATTGCTTCATATTTTTCCGTTGCAACTTTAGCAATCTCCTCCATGAAAAGATTATCATGCTCAGTTGTCAGCGTTAATGTTTTTTTCCCAAATGTAAACTTGAATCGATTTAAATTTGCCATAAAATTCACCTCACGATATTATACCAAATTTCACTAAGTTTGTCAGTTTTAACCAATTCTACTGCTTTTATGGTACAATAGAGACTATGGCAAGTATCACATTAACACCGAGTGAAAATGACATTCAAGCTTTTGTTCTAAAGCATGAACAAGCCCTCGCTCCAAGTAAAAATCCATATATTCGCTACTTTTTAAAGCTTCCTCAAGCCAGTGTTTCTGTCTATACATCTGGGAAAGTCCTTTTGCAGGGAGAAGCCGCTGAAAGCTATGCCAGCTTTTTTGGTTATCAAGTAACGCAAGTTACTAGCGGGCAAAATTTCCCCTTAATCGGAACAGATGAAGTCGGAAATGGTTCTTACTTCGGTGGTCTGGCTGTAGTAGCGTCATTTGTAACTCCTGATCAGCATGACTTTTTAAGAAAACTCGGAGTTGGGGATTCCAAAACACTGACTGACCAAAAGATTCGTCAGCTTGCTCCACTTCTGAAGGAAAAAATCCAACATCAAGCACTCCTACTTTCTCCGAGTAAGTATAACGAAGTCATTGGTGAGCGCTACAATGCCGTTTCCGTCAAAGTAGCTCTGCATAATCAGGCCATTTTTCTCCTTCTTCAAAAGGGAGTTCAGCCTGAAAAAATTGTTATCGATGCCTTTACCAGTTCACAAAATTATGAAAAGTATCTAAAAAATGAAGCCAACCATTTTCCCAATCCAATCACGCTAGAGGAAAAAGCTGAGGGCAAGTACCTAGCCGTCGCAGTTAGCTCTATCATTGCGCGTGATCTCTTCCTAGAAAATCTTGAAAACCTAGGACGAGAGCTGGGATACCAACTTCCGAGTGGGGCTGGTGCTGCTTCTGACAAGGTAGCCAATCAAATTTTGCAAGCTTATGGAATGAAAGGCCTCAACTTCTGCGCCAAACTTCATTTTAAAAACACTGAAAAAGCCAAGCAACTTCTAGAAAGGTAAAAGTATGAATTATTTTAAAATATTTTTAAAAGAGTGGGGAATTTTCTTCCTGATTATTGCATTAGTAGGTCTCAGCCGTCTCTTTCTCTGGAGCAATGTTCGTGTAGAAGGACACTCTATGGACCCTACTCTAGCTGATGGAGAAATTCTCTTCGTTGTCAAACATCTCCCTATCGATCGCTTTGATATAGTTGTCGCTCATGAGGATGAAGGGAATAAAGATATTGTGAAACGGGTAATCGGATTGCCAGGTGATACCATTCGTTATGAAAATGATAAGCTTTATATCAACGGACAAGAAACCGATGAACCTTATCTAGCAGAGTATCTCAAACGCTTTAAAGAGGATAAACTCCAATCTACCTATGCTGGAGATAGCTGGGATGGAAAAAAAGGTGAGTACTTCAGAAGCCTTGCTGAAAAAGCTGAGGCCTTTACCTTAGATGTTAATTTCAATACTAGTTTCACCTTCACTGTCCCAGGGGGACAATACCTCCTACTTGGTGATGACCGTCTAGTATCTAGCGATAGTCGACATGTTGGTACCTTTAAAGCAAAAGATATCATCGGAGAGGCTAAATTCCGCTTCTGGCCACTCAAACGTATTGGAACAGTTTAAGAACACTAAGAGGCCGAGAAATCTAAATCTCAGCCTCTTCTCATTCTATTCTGAATGATTTGCTCTCATTCATGAATGTAAAGGAATTATATGGAAGTTTATTTTACAGGTACGATTGAACGTATTATTTTTGAAAATATCAGCAACTTTTACCGTATTCTCCTTTTAGATATCGATGATACCAATGCCGAAAACTTTGATGATTTTGAAATCATTGTTACAGGGACCATGGCTGATGTCATTGAGGGAGAGGAATACACTTTTTGGGGGCAGATTGTTCAACACTCCAAATACGGGGAACAACTCCAAATGACTCGTTACGAACGAGCGAAGCCAACTAGTAAAGGTTTAGTCAAGTATTTTTCAAGTAGCCATTTCAAAGGGATTGGTCTCAAAACTGCCCAAAAGATTGTGGAACTCTATGGAGAAAATACCATTGATGAAATCCTGGAGCATCCTGAGAAACTCGAAACCATCTCAGGACTATCTTCTAAAAGTCGTGAGGCCTTCGTTTCTACACTTCGTCTCAACTACGGAACTGAAATGGTTTTGGCCAAGCTTGCAAACTACGGGATTCCTAATAAATTAGCTATTCAAATCCAGGATACCTATAAAGAGGAAACCATCGATATCGTTGAAAATTATCCTTATCAGTTGGTAGAAGATATCAAGGGTTTGGGCTTTACCATCGCTGACCAATTGGCGCAGGAATTGGGGATTGAAAGTCAGGCACCTGAACGCTTTCGAGCTGGCCTTGTTCATAGCCTTCTAAATGCATGTATGGAAAGTGGAGATACTTATGTTGAAGCCAGAGATCTATTAGAAAAGACTCTAACCCTACTTGAATCCTCACGACCTGTGGAATTAGAACCCAGTCAACTTGCACAAGAATTATCCAATCTCATTGAAGAAGAAAAAGTTCAGCAGGTTGATACGAAAATCTTTGACAACAGTCTCTTTTTCGCTGAAGAAGGAATTCACAATCACCTCATTCGTATTCTTGAAAAAGAAGACCCCAATAAACACGAAATAAAAACTATCCAGGAGCATATCGCAACGGTTGAGGAAGAATTAGGCATTCAATACGATACCATTCAAAAACAGGCCATCTGCGATGCTATCAAAAACAAGGTCTTTATCCTGACAGGTGGACCTGGTACGGGTAAAACCACTGTTATCAATGGGATTATTGCTGTCTATGCTCTATTAGAGGGACTGGACCTTAAAAAGAAAAGTAGTCTACCGATTCTCCTAGCTGCTCCCACTGGTCGTGCAGCGCGTCGTATGAATGAACTGACAGGCTTGCCTAGTGCAACCATTCACCGCCACTTGGGGATGACTGGAGACGACGACACTAGCCATTTGGAAGATTATCTAGATGCTGACTTTATCATCGTAGATGAGTTTTCCATGGTAGATACCTGGTTAGCCAATCAACTCTTCTCAAACATCTCCTCTAATAGTAAAATTCTCATCGTTGGAGATAGTGACCAGTTGCCATCGGTTAGCCCTGGTCAAGTTCTGGCTGACTTACTCCAGATTCCAAGTATCCCGCAGACGAGATTGGAACGAATATATCGTCAGAGCGAAGAATCAACCATTGTCACCCTTGCTAGTCAGATTCGTCAGGGAATTTTGCCTGCAGATTTCACCAAGAAAAAAGCAGACCGTTCCTACTTTGAAATCGCCAGTAATCATATCCCAGCTACCATTGAAAAAATCCTAGACGCAGCCATTAGAAGTGGTATCCCTGCTCGAGACATCCAAGTTCTTGCTCCTATGTATCGTGGTGCAGCAGGAATCGATGCCATCAATCAACTCATGCAAGAACTACTTAATCCTCTTCAAAAGGGACAAATTAGTTTTGAAGCAAGCCAATTTCAGTATCGTACGGGAGATAAGGTCATTCATCTGGTCAACGATGCAGAAGTCAATGTTTTTAACGGAGACCTAGGCTACATTACGGACCTCATCCCTGCTAAATACACCGAGTCCAAACAGGATGAAATGATGATTGATTTTGATGGAAACGAGGTTTCCTATCCTCGAAATGAATGGTACAAGATCCGTCTTGCCTATGCCATGAGTATCCATAAGTCACAAGGGAGCGAGTTTCCAGTTGTGATTCTTCCAATTACTAGTGCTAGCAAGCGCATGCTGGAGCGTAATCTCATCTACACTGCTATTACTCGGGCCAAAAGCAAACTCATCCTACTCGGTGAACTTCAAGCCTTTGACTATGCGACCAAACATATCGGAACAGCTCGTAAAACCTATCTGATTGAACGTTTCAGTGACTTAACTGAAAGTTCTGAGGAACGAAACGAGCCTGTTCTCGAAATCACAGAACCGACGGCCCCTCATCAATCTTACATCCTAACCGAAGAAAACTGGTCTAATATTCCAGCTATGATTGGGATTAGCCACGATGACCTTGATGAGTTTTTCGGAAAATAAAGCACAAAAAAACCACCGAATCTGGTGGTTTTTTATCTTTTCAGATTATTTTACTGTTGCAGTGCTTGTGATCAATTCAACAGCTTTTTTGATTGTGATATCGTGTTTCAACATGTCAGCTGAAAGCAAGCTTTGTACTTGGGCAACTTCCATGTTGTAATCTGCAGCCAATTGCTCGATTTCTTTTTGGATTTCTTCTTCAGTAGCGTCAAATCCTTCAGCTTTCGCAACTGCTTCGATAACAAGGTTTGTCTTCGTGCGTGACTCAGCTTCTGCTTCGTATTGTTTGTGAAGGTCTTCTTGAGTAGTTCCAGTGATTTGGAAATACATGTCTGGGTTGATACCTTGACGTTGCAAGTTTCCTAGGAATTCGTTTACTGAACGGTGAACTTCTTCGTGGATCATTTCTTCTGGAAGTTCTACGATTTCAGCGTTTTCTACAGCTTTATCAATTGCTGCACCTTCAACGGCATCTTTGTATGCTTCTTCTTTAGCAGCAGCCAATTCCTTGCGGTATTTTTCTTTCAATTCAGCAAGTGTTTCAACTTCTTCATCGATATCTTTTGCAAGTTCATCGTCAAGAGCTGGAACTTCTTTAGCTTTAACTTCGTGGATAGTTGTTACGAATTTAGCTTCTTTACCAGCAAGGTCTTCTGCTTGGTAGTCTTCTGGGAATGTTACGATAACGTCAACAGTTTCACCAGCTGAATGTCCAACTAATTGGTCTTCGAAACCAGGGATGAATTGACCTGAACCAAGTCCAAGTGAGAAGTTTTCACCTTTTCCGCCGTCAAATTCAACACCGTCGATAGAACCAACAAAGTCGATAACAACAGTGTCGCCGTTTTCAGCAGCACCTTCTTTGATCACCAATTCAGCCAAGTTGTTGCGTTCACGTTCGATACGCTCTTCAACATCAGCGTCAGTTACTTCTTTATCTACATCAACTGATACTTCAAGGTTTTTGTATTCACCCAATTTTACTTCAGGTTTTGTAACAACTTCAGCAGTGATAACCCAATCTTGACCTTTTTCCATAGAAGTTACGTCAATTTTTGGTTGAGCAACTACTTCAAGACCAGCTTCTTTAACAGCTGCTTCATAAGCGTCTGGCAAAAGAGCGTTCATTGCATCTTGGTAAAGTGCTTCTTCACCAAATTTTTGGTCGAAGATAGGACGTGGAAGGTGACCTTTGCGGAAACCTGGAACGTTAAGAGTTTTCTTTACTGAGTTAAATACACGGTCCAATTCTGGTTTGATTTGGTCTTGAGAGATAGTGAAAGTCAAGACACCACGGTTTGTTTCTTTGTTTTCAAATGATACAGACATTCTGTCATTTCTCCTTAAAATTTTTAATACAGTCCATTATACCATATAGTAGCGAACTTTTTCAAGTAATGGATGCGCTTTTCGTCCATGCTTCAGTTACATCCTATATCCCTTAAAATTCATCAGAAGCCACCAAATGATGTTGAAAAGCATAAACTGCTGCCTGGGTACGATCACTGACCTCAAGTTTGGCTAGGATATTGGAGACATGGGTCTTGACTGTCTTTAGGGAGATAAAGAGCTCATCTGCAATGCGCTGATTTTCATAACCCTTGGCAATCAGTTGAAGGACATCGCGTTCTCGCGCAGTTAATTCTTCGTGAAGTTCCATATGATTGCGGTGGTATTCGACCTTCTTGCTCACCTCTTGTTCAATAGCTATTTCTCCAGCTGCCACCTTTTGAACAGCATGAAACAATTCATCGGCACTTGATGTCTTGAGCATATAGCCTTTAGCCCCAGCATTTAAGACTGGCATGATTTTTTCATTGTCTAGATAAGAAGTCACAATCAAAATTTTAGCCTCCGGCCATTCTTTGAGAATAGCTAGAGTTGCATCAATTCCGTTGACTTCAGGCATAACAATATCCATGACGATCACATCTGGACGAAGCTCCAAGGCCATGGAAATCCCTTCGGCTCCATTAGTTGCTTCTCCAACAACTTCTACATCATCTTGTAGTTCAAAATAACTTTTTAATCCAAGACGCACCATTTGGTGGTCATCCACTAATAATAGTTTCATTTTATTTCCTTTTGTTAGTCAATCCAGCAAGGGTATACGAATATCCACTGCCAAACCCTGCTTCGGTGCTGTTAATAGTTGTATGCTCCCTGCCATGTCTTCCACTCGTTCTTTGATATTGCGTAGTCCATAGCTTAGTTCATCAACATCATCTAACTGAAAACCGAGACCATTGTCTACTACCTTCAACTGCAATTCAGTTTCCGTTTGATAAAGATAAACATCTAGACAAGAAGCTTGGGCATGACGGAGAGTATTACTAATCAATTCTTGGACGATACGAAAGACATGCTCCTCAATCTTTTTAGGCAATTCGTCTACCTCATATTTAAAACTGACTTTGAGTTCACTTTTTTCTTCCAATTCTTTGAGAAGCAACTGAATTCCCTCAACCAGACTCTTTTGTTCCAGTTCAATAGGGCGCAAATGCAAGAGTAGAATACGCAAATCTCTTTGGGCTGTCTCCAAAATAGCTGTGACACTCTGGAGTTGTGTCTGCATCTTCTCTTTGTCTAATCTGGAAGCTTGTTGACTGAGTCCTGATAACATCATATGGGCCGCAAAAATTTCCTGACTAACTGTGTCGTGCAAGTCACGCGCAATTCGCTTGCGCTCCTTTTCAATAACCTGCTCTTCCTTGACCAAGACTTGATTATCTGCTTTTTGAATAGCTTCTGTCAACAAAGCAAGCTTGCCTGATAAATTTTTAAAACTTGCGTCTAAGTCGGCATCCCCAAGACTTTTAATATCTTTACCAGTCAGCAGATTTTTAAGATTTGCTTGGATTCTTCTTCTTGAAATTTCGTCAACCATTGTCCAAAATAGGACTAATAAAAAGGCTAGAGCAAGACTAAACATCAAAGCTAGAAATAGGACTTTTTCTGTCTTCTCTATATCTTGGAAAAGAGAAGTCCACTCCAAATCTAAGACCTTAAAAATACTTCGAAATAGAAAAGCGACAAAGAGAACAGAGGTGAGTCCAATTAAAATATAGGGTTGTTTTTTCATCCTCTCACCACCTCAACATCTCCAACCATGGTTGTTAAGAAAATCTTAACACTCTTAGGACTCTTGAGATAGTCTCTGGTTTCTTGATGGAATTGTTCATTGCGTAAAGCACGCTTAGGCTGGTCAAAGAAGGTTAAATCTCCATACAGAGAATTGACACTAAGGCTGACTTCTACATCCACTGGTACGATAATTCTTGTCGTACCTACTAGTTTTCTCAAGATGATGACATTATCATGATTGCTCAAAATCACGTGCTCTAGATGAATGGTATCCTTCCCCATGAGACGAAAAAGATTGATATCATCAAAGCGGCAAGTCTGGTAGCTTGAGAAGTGGTGGAGATTCCCAAACCAGCGATTTTTCTCCTTCTTTACTGTCACTACTTCTTCAAAAACCAGATTGGTATCTTCTCTTTCCTGGTTCATCATAGGGTAAAGCAGAAACAGGCTGTATATCAAGGCCACAAAGATGGCTAAAATGACAAAGGGATTGAGCATGATGATAAAGAAAAATAAGATGCTCACCGCCACTAAAATAAAATTGTTCCCCTGTCTTCCAGTATAGTATCGAATCAGCAGTAAAAACAAGAGCAAGATCAGTAGAAAACGGGAAAAATGCTCTGATACCATCATAATCAGAGCTCCTGTCAATAGACAAGCTTCAATAAATAGAAAAATTTGAAATTTTCGCATGTATCCGTCCTCTCCATTTAATTGTATCACAAATCCCAAAAGTCACATCAGTCTGAGGAATGATAAAGAGATCGGGACTAAAATCCCGACCTCTTTCTTTACATTTGGTCTTTTGCTTCTTTTAATTTTCCATATAAGAGATAGTCAACCTCTTGCAAATCCTCAATTTTTTTACAATTAAGGGCACACATAATCAAGCGTAGGTCTTCCTTCCAGCTTTCAATAATGGAAATAACGACATCAACAGAGTAATTTTCAACCAGCTCTAACATAGTGCGTGATAGACCAACTGCCTTGGCTCCAAACACTAAGCATTTGATGATATCTAGTGGATTGCGAACTCCTCCACTAACCAAAAGTTCCATCTTGTCTTTCCAGTCTTGGGCATTCAGAAGAGCTTGCATGGTCGATTGACCCCAATCATTGAGGTAGTCACGTTGACCACTGCGACGGTTTTCGATATAGGCAAAGCTCGTTCCCCCACGACCAGACAAATCAACGGTTCGTATTCCCATCTCATAAGCCTTAGCAATGGTTTTCACATCCATGCCAAAGCCGACTTCTTTTAAAACAAGCGGTACAGAGATTTGCTCAACATAATCTTTCAGATTATGTTGCCATAACCTAAATTTACGCTCACCTTCTGGCATGAGCAATTCCTGCATGACATTAACATGAACTTGTAATAGAAGGGGATTCATCTCTTTTACTGTTTGTAGACCTAGTTCTACAGGTTTGTCTAAGCCAATATTGGTTCCAAGAAGGAGGTCAGGGTAACTAGTTTTGACTGAAAAAGAGACATCTGAAGGATCCTTGAGAGCAGCACTGTAAGAACCTGTTACAAATAAAATCCCACAGGCTTCAGCCACCTGAGTCAGCTTTTGATTGATTTCTCTCCCCTTATCGCTTCCACCCGTCATGGCATTGATATAAAAGGGGAAATCCCATTTTCGCCCTGCAAATTCTGTCGAAAGATCAATTTCATCTAAGTCATATAAGGGTAGCGAAGAATGAATCAGTTCAACTTCATCAAAACTATTATAAGTACTGTTTTGTTCAAGGGCATAGCGGATGTGTTCATCCTTCCGATTTGTCGTCATGTCCCATCCTTTCTTGATACAAGAGCTCAATTCCTAAATCAGCCCAGCGTTTTTTCAGTAATGTGGTCGAATCTTGGTCAAAGCTAAGTGCAATCCCACAGTCTCCACCACCAGCACCACTGCTCTTAGCAACAGCTTTCAAGTCTTGGCTGGCATTTTTTAATTGCCTGAGCGAAGGTGTGTAAATATCTGAACTCAAGCCTTCTAAAAGTTGGCTGGCTTGTTCCAGCAAGTCAATAATGGTTTCTTCTTGACCTACCTCCAAAGCCTTTACCAAGTTAGCTACTGTTTCTTTTGAAGCCTGTAAAAAGCTAGAGTTCATATTATCCTTTATTTGCTTAACCATATGACTTGATACAGCCACTTCCTTGGTCCAACCAACCAGAAAATCAAATTTCAAAGCTGGTTCAACACTCCTAATAGAAAAGCCCCAGTCACGTGCTAATACAGCCTGCAAATCTTCTTTTTCTAGCCAATCTGCCACTTTCTCACGGTCAAATGACTGATAGAGGACGAGGTTTTCTGATACGATACAGGCAATGTCCCCCATGGAGCCATTGTCCCCACGTTTAAGAAGTACAGCACTCGCCAATTTAAACAAGAGTTCTCTGTCAGCTAATCTTTCATAGAAGGCAAGCATGGCCTTGATGACCAAAACAACCACACTGCCACTAGAACCTAGGCCAAATTTCTTCCCCTCACGCTCCATTTTCCCACGAATCTCTAAAGAAAAAGGATGCAGTTCAACTCCTTGGGCAGTTAGATACTCCTCCACCAAGGCAACTGTTTCTTGAATCAAGGCATATGAAGAATCCGGTCGCAAGTCTACACTATAGGAAAACATATCTGAGTAGAGTCGATAATTATTAGACGCTTTAATCTCAGCCGTCATATAGATGGGAATAGCTTTTATTAGCGCCAACTGTCCTGGTTCTAAAATGGCATACTCCCCAGCCCAATAGAGCTTCCCACAAGTTTTAACAATCGTCATCTTGGCTCAAATCCTTTGTTTTTGAAACGATTAAGCGATAGCGTTGACCTAAAAGTTCTGATAAATGTTCCAAGTCCTCTTCCAAGCAAAGAACCTTGACATTAGGGCCCGCATCCATGGTAAAGTAGCAAGATTCTCCTTGTTCTCTAAGCTGACGAATAAAATCCATAGCCTCATAACTAGCATCTGTCAGATAAGAGAAGGATGGAGTTGCAGTTTTTGTCGTAGCATGCATAGCCAAGGCGTTTTTCTCTGTTAATTCTCCAACTTTCTTAAAGTCATTCTCCTTGAGGTAGACTAACATATCCTTGTAATCTTGTTCAGATTGACGAATCCACTCATCAAAAGTCGTAGAAGTTTCGACACAAAGTTTCATCCCATCTCGACTGGAAATTGGTTTTTTCTGGTCTTCCAAGACCAACATAATCATAGCTAGTTTCAAGTCAGTTTCAACAGGATAGATCTCTCCACTATCCTTGTCCCAGGCTGCCAAGGGGCCATAAAAACTACGAGATGAAGAACCCGATGCAAACTTAGCTTCCAAGGCCAATTCTCTGCGATTCAGCCCAAGTTGGAAAAATGCGTTACAAGCTTTGACCAAGGCAGATAAACCACTGGAACTTGAAGAAAGGCCTGCTGCTGTTGGCATATTGTTCTTAGTATCGATACGAACAAAACCTGCTCCTTCAGGACGGTAGCGGTCAATGATTTTACTCATCTTGTCATGCTCAGCTTCGTTTTGCAACTGACCATTGATGTAAAAGGCATCCGCCTTTGCATCTGTTGGTAAAGGAGAAAGTGTCGTCTCCGTATACATATTTTCTAAAGTCAGAGAGATACTGCTAGTCGCAGGAACCATCTCTTTTTCTGCTTTCTTTCCCCAATATTTAATAATAGCAATATTGGCATAGGAACGTACTGTTACAGGCTTTCGATCCATGTCTGAACAGCTCCTTTCTCTTCTAATCTTTCAGCTAAATCTTGAGCTTGGTGATAGTCGGCTACTAAGGCTATGATACAGCCACCTAAACCACCACCACTCATCTTAGCACCTAAAGCACCATGTTGAAGAGCAGTTTCAACCAAGGCATCAGCCTCAAGGCTACTAACTCCTATTTCTTTTAGATTCTCATGTGCTTTTGTTAAAATCTCTCCCAGCTTCACGGCATCTTTTGTCTTTATTGCTTCTTCTGCTTGCTGGGTCAACTCTCCAAGTGCATACAAGAAAGGTAAAGCTTCCTTACCCTTGCTCTCTACAACTTGAATAGCTTCACGAGTGTGTCCATAGACTCCTGTATCTGCAATGACCAGATAAGCCGACAAGTCCATGGCTAGTTCTTCAAAACCAACATTCTTGATAAAACGAATAGGCTGGTCACTAAGACAGGTCTTAGCATCCAATCCGCTAGGATTCATATGAGCAATCATCTCTGCCCGATTGACTAGGATTTCTAGCACATCATGTGGAAGTTCTGCTTGGTAATAACCAAATACCGCTCGAATGGCTGCAATGCTAATGGCCGCCGAAGAACCCATCCCCCGTTTTTCTGGGATAGCCGAGTCAATTTGACAACGGATGCAAGCATCTTTGATATTTAGATACTCGAGAGAAGCATAAACAGCCATGGACAAGGTGTCCTCTTCAAAAAGACGCCATGGTGTCGCTGCTGGAACCACCCGACAAGTCACTTCAACCTCTAAAAGAGGCAAAGAGATGGCTGGATAGCCATAGACTACTGCATGCTCTCCTATTAAAATAATTTTACTATGTGCCCGACCAACACCAACTTCTTTTGTCATTTAATCCTTCTATCAGACGAAAAGCGTCTTTTTCTAGATAAAATTTTAGAACTTTATTCCTTTCTATTTTATTATATTTTCACAAAAAAAGCGATTGTTTCCTTCACAATCGCTTGTTTTCATTACTGGACCCATTCACCATTATAGTTGACGTAGTAGCCACCTACTGTGGTATTTACAGCTAAGGCACCTGAACTATAGGCATAGTACCATTTACCATTAACTTGGAACCAGCCTGTCACCATAGCTCCTGACGAACGGAGGTAATACCAAGTATTATCGACATAAATCCAGCCTGTTTTCATATCACCGTTTTGATCATCTAGGTAATACCAAGTGGAGCCTTCTTGATACCAGCCTGTTGCCATAGCACCTGATGAACGGAGATAGTACCACTTATTGCCAAATTGTTTCCAACCAGTTTGCGTGATCCCAGTTTCTGGATCCAGATAGTACCAAGTTGAGTTATCATTGACCCAACCACGTGCGAGCTCCCCGACAGTCAATCTGTTGATGCGAGAATCAAAGCCACCATCCTCCTGTAAATAATACCAGTGCCCCTCATCATGAACCCAACCGGTTTTTAAGGTGTGATAACTATTCTGATCTGTAAAATAATAAACACGTTTTTCGGCTGAGCTATCATATTGTTCCCCATGATGTTTGTTGGTATTTGTAGCAGTTTTTGCTTCTAAAACTTGCTTACCAACAAATTCTTGTAGTACCCCATCTTGACCAAAGTAGAACCAATCTGGTCTAAAAGCAATATCTTGCCTTAGAGAAGAACCAATCGTAACCCCTTTGTGTGGAGCAGGTATATATTGCCAGCCGACAACCATCTCTCCAGATAAAGGATCAAAATAATAGTACTTACCATCAATCACTCGCCAGTAGGTTTCTTTGAGTTCCCCCTTCTTGTAGTAGGTTCTACCATTTTCTTGGACAAATTGCCAACCTTCTGAATCAGCATCATCCGCAAATACTGTATTTGTTGCTAACAGACCAAAGAAAAAGACTGTTAGGCTAACTTGCATCATTTTTTTCAAAAAATTCATACGTGTTTCCTCCAAAACAATTGTAGCAAAGACTAAACTACATGTCAATATATACAATCCTCAAAAAAACAGTTGCATTTCTGCAACTGCTTTTCTATTCTTGCATGGTGTAACCCACACCACGAACTGTTTTGATATAACTTTTTTGACCTTTTACGTCAAGTTTACTACGTAGATAACGGATATAAACATCCACGATATTGGTTTCGGTCGCACTTTCATACTTCCAAACACTTTCCAACAATTGCTCACGAGTTAAAACCTTCTTGCTTCCCATAAGGGTCGCTAAAAGATCATATTCCCGGCGTGTCAAAGCAATCATCTCATCACCACGATAGACAGTATGATGTTCAACATCCATATGCAGATTACGATAGGATGTTGGAACTTTCATCTGACTACAATGTTGGTCAATGAAGTCCCGACCTCGAAAAATGGCTGAAATTCGTTCGACCAAATTTTCTATAATCACTGGCTTATAGATGTATGAAACAGCAAAACGCCGGATAGTTTCAAGTTGGTTTTGTAACTCTTCTCGGTGGTCCAAAACCATGATCACTGAAGCTGGTTTTGTCCGACTCAGCTTTTCTGCAAAATCCTGGGCTGTCATATCCCCTAAATGAGCATTCAGTAAAATCAAGTCATAGTCTGTCTGAAGAGCCATGGAAAGAGCATTTTTGCCCTCTTCTACCTGATCAACTCGGTATTGCTCTTTTTGGAGTTCCAGACTTAAAAAATGAGCTAGATTTCTTTCTTTCTCAAGTAATAAAATCCGTTTCCCCATGGCTGACCTACTTATTTTTCGTCATACCAAGAGTAGTGGAATGTTCCTTCTTTGTCTTTACGTTGGTATGTGTGGGCACCAAAGTAATCACGTTGTGCTTGGATTAAGTTCGCTGGAAGGTCAGCTGAACGGTAGCTATCAAAGTAAGTGATGGCAGCTGAGAAGGTTGGTACTGGAACACCTGCTTGAACAGCAAGAGCTACGATATCACGAACTGATTGTTGGTACTTAGCTGTTACATCCAAGAAATACTCATCTAAAAGAAGGTTGGCAAGATCTGCATCACGTCTGTAAGCATCTGTAATCTTTTGTAAGAAACGTGAACGGATGATACATCCAGCGCGCCAGATAGATGCGATATCTGCAAATGGCAAGTTCCAGTTATTTTCTTTAGAAGCTACACGCAATTGCGCAAAACCTTGTGCGTAAGAAATGATTTTTGAGAAGTAAAGGGCTTGACGGATCTTTTCAATCAACTCAGCCTTGTCTCCTTCAAATTTGAAAGCAGCTGGTTTTGGAAGCACCTTGCTAGCGTGTACACGTTCTTCTTTATAAGTTGAAATGTAGCGCGCAAATACCGACTCAGTAATCAGTGACAATGGCACACCAAGATCAAGCGCTGATTGGCTAGTCCATTTACCAGTTCCTTTGTTTCCTGCAGCATCAAGGATGTAGTCTACGATTGGTCCGTCTTGACCTTCATCGTCTTTGCGTCCAAGGATATCCGCAGTGATTTCAATCAAGTAGCTGTCCAATTCACCTTTGTTCCACTCAGTGAAGATTTCAGCCATGTCTTGGGCTGAAAGACCAAGCAAGTGTTGCATCAAGTCATAGCTTTCTGCAATCAATTGCATATCCCCATACTCAATACCGTTGTGGACCATTTTCACATAGTGACCAGCTCCATCAGGACCGATGTAAGTCACACATGGTTTGCCGTCTTCTGGTGCTTTTGCAGAAATTTCTTCAAGAACATCAGCCACCAATTCATAGGCTTCTTTTTGTCCACCAGGCATGATAGAAGGACCTTCAAGGGCACCTTTTTCACCACCAGAAACACCTGTACCGATAAAGCTGATACCTGAGTTCGCCAATTCTTCATTACGACGAATGGTATCTTTGTAGAAAGTGTTTCCTCCATCGATCAAGATGTCGCCTTTATCCAAATGTGGAAGAAGGGCTTGGATGGTTGCGTCTGTACCAGGTCCTGCTTGAACCATGAGCATAATACGACGTGGTTTTTCAATTGAGTTTACGAAGCTTTCAATATCATAGCTTGGCACAAAGTTTTTATCAGGGTGGCAAGCAATCACATCTTCAGTTTTCTCTTTACTACGGTTATAGATAGCAACTGTGTATCCACGAGATTCAATATTAAGGGCAAGGTTACGACCCATTACGGCCATACCAACAACACCAAAGTTTGCTTTTGTCATGTGACACTCCTCTTATTTAATAAGTTTTATTTTATCACGTTTATCTGTGAAAAGAAAGAATTTTATAACAATTTGACTAGTAGTCTAAATCATCCGCATGGCCAGAACCATTCCCAACAAAGTATCCTGTCTTACAGTTTAGAGTGAAGAGATAAGTTCCATCTGGTTTGTAAAGATTGTAGTAACCATTGCCATTAACAATATTTACACGTTCCAAGATATATTGGTTTCCAGTGATGTATCCACGTGCACGGGATGTCTCAAGTATTCTTTCAAGGACACCATCCGCAAAGGTCCAGGCAGGATTACTACTATCACTTACAGCAGATTGATTATACGGTACTCGACTGACACTTCTTTGCAAATTAACACCTTCGCTTGACAAGCCACTATTAGTAGATGCCGCAGTATCACTTGTTGAAGTAGATGGACTGCTTTCTGTTGTTGGGCTTGACGCTTCCTGGCTTGCTGCTGTTGTTGAGGCCGTTGTTGTACTTGCTAATTGACTCTTACCAAGGCTAATTGCTTTATCTAGAAGTTTGTCAATTTCTGTATTACCAGTCTTGATATCTGTAAATTTAGCATCCGCTTTGATTTTTGCATTTGTATCCAAAACACCATCTGTAATAGCTGGAGTTTCAAATTGAGCATTCACTTCTTGGATAGCTTTTATTTGGGTTTCTAAGCTATCGTATTTTGATTTAGCCAGAGTGTGTTCTCTCGCTCCTTCAAGTTTGTCTAGAAGTTCCTTCAATTGATTTAGTTGACTAAACTGGCTATTTTTAAGAGCTGTTTTGTTTTCATCAGTATAAAACGTATCGTAAAGCGTATTAAATTGTTCATAGACTGACTGATTGCTTACCAAGCCTGAATCTGTCGCCTTCGTTTGAAGCTCTTGAGAAGAACGCGTAATCTGACGATAAACGTAATAGCCACCTCCAAAAATTAAGAGGATTACTAAAATAATAGCTGACAAAATTGCCCATTTCTTTTTATTTTGTGGTTCATCATCTGCTTGAGCAGAACGAGATAAGGGTTGAAGTTGATCTTCATTTTCCTCATAAACCACTGCAACTTCGGAGTTATCAACCTCAGCCATTTCCACAGCTTCCAATTCATCCTTAAAAGGTTGCTCGAGAACTCTCGTTTCCTCTTCTTCGGCTTCTTGAGCAACGATTTCAGTTGTATCTGTGGCTACTGCAAGAGCAATTGCTTCCTCTTCCGGACTTAACACATTTTCTTGTTCAGTAGTTTCTCTCACTTCTTGGATCATATCATCCAAGCTTTGAGTAGACTCCTCTTTTTTCGTTTGTAAATTTTCAAATTTGTCTGCTTCGATTTCTTCACGGTGTTGCTTGATATATTTATCTAAGATGGTATCATCTGGAGTCACACCTGCTTCAACTTCTTCGTTCTTACGAATGGCTTGACCAACCGTTAAATCTTTAGCTTCCTCGAATTCGAATTTAGATTCTTGCTCACCCTTATGATGACGATCGCGTCTTTTCTTACTCATCTGCATTCCTTTCTGTTTTAACATCTTGTCTTTTCACTCGTTGACCAAAATATTGATATAAATCAACTTTCAAAGTACCATTATAGAGTTTCCGTTTTTTATCAGCCTGACTACCAAATTTACTTTCAAAAGCTTCATCACTGGTCAGGATAAATTTACTCCAGGTTTTAAGTGGTGCAAATACCTCTCCCATCTCAGCATAGAGCTTAGTGACTCCAGCGTCATCGGATAAACGTTCTCCATATGGAGGATTGGATATGATGACACCATTAATCTTAGCTGAACGCAAGTCCTGCACACGCATTTGCTTAAATAGAATATCATTCGATACTCCCGCTGCCTGAGCATTTGCCTTAGCAATTTCCACCATGCGTCCATCGATATCACAACCCATAATGTCTAGCTCAATCTCACGATTAATCTTCTTGCTAGCTTCCGTACGAATCTCCTGAATCAAACGATTACTAACCCAATTCCATTCTTCGAAAGCAAAGGAACGGCGTAAGCCTGGCGCCATATTACGAGCAATCATAGCTGCCTCAATACAGAAGGTTCCAGAACCACAGGTTGGATCAATCAGAGGTTTATCTGGATACCAGTTAGACAATTGCAGTATAGCCGCTGCCATGTTTTCTTTGATTGGAGCTCCACCCTTTTCTGTTCGATACCCACGTTTGAAAAGACTAGAGCCACTTGTATCAATCAGAACTGTCGCCACATCTTTAAGAATCGAAACCTCGATTTTAAACTCTGGTCCATTCTCCATTAATGGGACGCCTTCTGGCCTTGCATAATGTTTCTGCAATTTCTTGACAACAGCCTTTTTAGAAATTGCTTGGACACTCGGTTCATTATGAAGTTTTGATTTAACACACTTAGCCTTAGAGATTGGGAAACGCGCTCCGAGCGGTAGATAGTTTTCCCAATCAAGAGCAAATACTCCCTGAAAAAGTTCTTCAAATGTTTTTGCAGGAAAAGTTCCAACAACAATCTTAATCCGATCCGCAGCACGTAGCCACAGATTGCTTTCAATAATTGTCTTCACATCTCCTTCAAAGCGAACGCGACCATTCTCAACTTGACAGTCGTAGCCTAGTGCACGCACTTCTCGACCTACCACCGCCTCTAAGCCTGCCGCAGCAGTCGCGATTAAATTAAATGTTTGTTTCATGTCAGTCTTTAAAGACCTTTCTCTTGTTCACCTTTAAAAAATGAGGTTGAGAAAATTTCTCAGCCCCAACCTATATGCAATTTTCTATAAGCCATGTTTTGTTCCAGAAGTGACTAGGACCACTTCTTTCGATAATCATCTGTCTACCACTAACAGCTAAAAGCTGCTAGCAGTCAGAGTACTACGTTCGTTTCCGCGCACTCCATGCCCCGACCAAAATTTGGGTTGCTAGCTTGAGGGGTTTACCGCGTTCCACTCTCTCTGTTTCCAGAGAGACTTCGTCACTGTGGCACTTTCAGAGCTACTAAAACATATCCGAAAACTTAGTCTATTCACTCGCCGTAACGATTTCTCGTCCCTAGGCTTATGGTTTCGCCTAGCACAAACACTACAGGCATCACAGCCTGTGCTAGCATGGACTTTCCTCATGAAAAGATAAACTCTCCACGCGATTATCCAAAAATTGCACTACTGAATGATTCTTAGAAATCTGAGTTTTCTACGATTTGTTTACCAAATACTTCTTTTTCAAGACGATTCAAGCGTTTCAAGATATCAAAGTTGGTCATAGAAGTTGTGCTTCCAAGCTCGGCAGGTTCAGAAGTTACAGATACAGGTGCCGCCTGAGGGTTTTTCGCCAATTCTTCTTTTAATTCTGCGACTTCCATGCGTAGTGATTTAACTAGTGCAGCATAAGTTTCATAGTCCTTGATAACATCATCTAAGAACTCATCTACCTCTGCTTTACTGTATCCACGTACTTCTCTTCCAAAATCCTGTTCAAAAATATCTTTTGCTGTAAAAATAATACTTGCCATGTCTCTCTCCATTCTCAGTTACTAGTATTATTATATAAAAAAAGGCAAACAAAAAGCAAGGTCAAAGCCTCAATTTTCGGAAAAATTTTCGGCTATTTCGTTTAATTCCTCAAATGTTAATCTTTTTGTCATATAGTTGTCTTTCTTTTTCATCAGTTCGTAAAAAAATCTCAGTTTTGTTTCGTTTTCTTCATCGTAAAAAAGATAGGCTCCATCTGTGTTCTCGAGTAAAAAAGTCTGATAATCTCTCAATTGGCCTTTGTGCTCATAAGTTGGATAGGCATATTTGACAAAATCGACCTGTTTAAAATCACTCAATTTGATTTGATTTGCTTCATTCCAATTTGAGCCATGTGTTTCAAAATCAAAAATAGTCGCTAGTTGGAGTCCATAGTCTTCTTTCATGTCTCTAGCCACTTCTAAGACCCAGTGTTCAAAACCCAGAGAACCCGTAAATACTAGCCATTGCAACCCTTCCTCAGCCAATCTTTCCAAATCTCTACGAATGGCTTTTTTGATAATTTTTAAGCGAATATCCTTATCATTAAATAAACCTAAATCAAAAGCTGAGTATCCCAAAACCAAGGCTGTATGCATTTTTTCACCCTTTCTGAAAACCTTTGTGGTATAATAGAGTGATGTTATTGTACCAATAAGGAGGACTATGGTCAACTATCCACATAAACTTTCATCTAAACCAAGTAAAAATTCCCTACCTAAAACTAAAAATTTCGCAAATCGAGGAATGAGCTTTGAAAAGATGATAAATGCTACCAATGACTACTATCTATCACATGGAGAAGCAGTTATTCACAAAAAGCCAACCCCAGTTCAGATTGTTCGGGTCGACTACCCTCAACGGAGTCGCGCTAAAATTGTTGAAGCCTATTTTAGACAAGCTTCAACTACTGACTACTCGGGGGTTTATGAAGGATTTTACATTGATTTTGAAGCAAAGGAAACCAGACAAAAAAATGCTTTCCCGATGAAGAACTTCCATTCTCATCAGATACAGCATATGGAACAGGTTCTTGAACAAAAGGGGATTTGCTTCGTCCTAATCCATTTTTCTTCTTATCAGGAAACATATTTATTACCGGCGATTGACCTTATCCGTTTTTATCAACAGGATATGGGGAAAAAATCAATGCCGCTTGATTATATCCGAGAGCACGGTTTTGTAATTGAACAACAAGCCTTCCCTCAAATACCTTATCTCGATATCGTCAAACAACATTTACTAGGTGGTAAAACAATATGAACAAACAACTTATCTGGCGTATCGCTAAATATCTAGGAATTGGATTTTTAGCAGCCTTTATTGCTGCAATATTGATTGGTGGGAGTGTCTTCTTTTATTATGTATCTAAAGCACCAGAACTTTCGGAAAGCAAACTAGTCGCAACAACTTCAAGTAAAATTTACGACAGTAAAAACGAATTGATTGCTGACTTAGGAGCCGAGCGTCGTGTCAATGCTCAAAGCAGTGAAGTTCCAATTGAATTGGTCAATGCAATTGTCTCTATCGAGGATCACCGTTTTTTTAACCATAGAGGAATCGATAGCATTCGAATAGCTGGAGCTTTCCTGCGAAACTTAACTAGTAGAGGTGGCCTCCAAGGTGGTTCAACCTTGACGCAACAGTTGATAAAATTAACTTACTTTTCAACTTCTTCGTCAGACCAAACAATCTCACGTAAAGCCCAAGAAGCTTGGCTAGCTATTCAGTTAGAAAGAACTGCAACCAAACAAGAAATTTTGACATATTACATCAATAAGGTATACATGTCAAATGGTAACTATGGTATGCAAACTGCAGCTCAAAGTTACTATGGTAAAGATTTAAAAGACCTATCAATTCCACAACTTGCTCTTCTAGCTGGAATGCCACAGGCTCCAAACCAATACGATCCTTATTCTCATCCTGAAGCCGCCCTTGAAAGACGAAACCTCGTTTTGTCAGAAATGCAAAGGCAAGGATACCTTACAGCCGAACAATATGAAACAGCCATCAATACTCCAATCACAGATGGACTTCAAAGTCTAAAATCTGTTAATAGCTATCCACAGTACATGGATAACTATCTTAAAGAGGTTATTGACCAAGTAGAACAAGAGACAGGTTATAATCTATTAACAACAGGTATGGAAGTCTATACCAACGTCGACCAAGACGTTCAAAAACGACTTTGGGATGTATACAACACGGATGAATATGTAAACTATCCAGATGATGAAATCCAAGCAGCTTCTACCATTATTGATGTATCAAATGGTAAAGTTATTGCTCAACTTGGTTCTCGTCACCAAGCTAGTAACGTATCTTTCGGTATTAACCAAGCTGTTGAAACTAACCGTGACTGGGGTTCTACCATGAAACCAATCACAGACTATGCCCCTGCATTAGAGTATGACATTTATGACTCTACTGCCTACATGCTCAAGGATGTACCATATAACTTCCCAGGTACTAGCACTCCAGTCTACAACTGGGATAGGGGTTATTATGGTAATATTACCCTTCAAACTGCTATCCAACAATCGCGTAATGTCCCAGCCGTTGAAACTCTCGATAGAGTTGGACTCGATAAAGCAAAAGGTTTCCTAAATGGATTAGGCATTGATTATCCAACTATGGTATACGCAAATGCAATTTCAAGTAATACGACCGAATCAGGTAAACAGTACGGTGCAAGTAGTGAAAAAATGGCTGCTGCCTATGCTGCTTTTGCTAACGGTGGTATCTATTATAAACCAATGTACATCAATAAAATTGTCTTCAGTGACGGTAGTTCAAAAGAGTTCTCTGATCAAGGTACTCGCGCTATGAAAGAAACAACTGCCTATATGATGACAGAAATGATGAAAACAGTATTATACTCTGGTACAGGTCGAGATGCTTATATTTCATGGCTTCCACAAGCAGGTAAGACTGGTACATCAAACTATACTGATGAAGAGATTGAAAACCATATTAAAACAAGTCAATTTGTTGCTCCAGACGAAATGTTTGTTGGTTATACCCGTAAATATTCAATGGCAGTCTGGACCGGTTACTCAAACCGCCTTACTCCAATAGTTGGTGATGGCTTTACTGTTGCCACTAGCATCTATCGTTCTATGATGCAATATCTAGCAGAGGACGATCACCCTGGTGATTGGACCATGCCAGAAGGACTTTATAGAAGCGGTGATTACGTCTTTAAGAATGGAGCACGTAGCAACTGGATTCCCCAAACAACTCAACAATCCTCAACAACAGCTTCCAGCTCAACAACTGAAAATCAAACTTCAGTAGCTGAAACGACTAATCCAAATACCGCTCAGAATCCAACTGCTCCAAATACAAATCAAAACCCTCAACAAAATTAAAATTCTCAAGGACAACAATAATCAATAAAAACCTAGGAAACATCTTCCTAGGTTTTTATTTACCAAAAGATGGAGTTAATCACTAACTCCATCTTCTTTTATTTTACATGGTTTGCAAGATCTTCTTGCGCTTTTTTATTAGATTCTTCTTTTTCTTTCTTCCATTTATCTTGAGCTTTTTGATATTCATCAGCAGTTACTGGTTTATCTTGAAGTTCAAGGTATTTGTACAAGAGGGCTTCACTCATACCCTTGTTACCTGAGTATGCAAATGGAAGGGTGAATGGTACCATCTTAGACAACATTGGACGTCCAGTTTGAGAAGTTGTTGGAATAATCAATGCACTATCTGTCAACCAAGCTTGGGCAGCAGCATATTTATCATAACGTTTTGAAACATCTGTGTCTTCATTGTCAGCTTCAACAACCATCTTTTCGTAATCTTCCAAACCAACTTGTTTGGCAGCGGCGTTGTTTGTACCAGAATCAAATCCTAGATAAGTCTTAGTATTTTCACCTACAGACGGTTTGATGATATCAAGGTAAGTAGATGGGTCAATATAGTCTGGTGACCAACCAACGTTATCTGAGAGATCCCAATCTTCTCCAGCAGCTGTTTCAGCAAAGTAGGTAACATTAAGAACTTCATCTTTTTGAAGTTGTTGAATGTCAATGACAACGTTGTCAGTTCCTAACGTTGCTTCAAGCGATTGTTTCAATGATTGAACACGTTGAACTTTTGTAGTATTAGTTTGGTCAACTGGCATATCCAAATGAATTGGGAATTGAACGCCTTCTGCTTGGAGAGCTGTCTTAGCTTTAGCAAATTCTGCTTTCGCTTTTTCAGGATTGTATAGACCATCTTGAGCGTCGTCTAGATTAACATCTTTCCACTCGTCACCATAGGTTACCAATTTTTCTTTAACTAAGTCACCAAAGTTTTTACCATCAGCTTGAACAAATGTTGGTGGTACGAACAAGTTACGAAGAAGTTTGCTTGCTCCACTTTCTCCATTAACTTGAGAAGCATAAGCTGTTCTATCAAAACCAAAGGCGATGGCTTGACGGAAGTCTTTGTTTAGGAGAGCTTTTTTAGTTGATGTCTTTTGCTCATCTGTAGTCTTAGAAGTGTACTTGTAAGACTGACGGTCAATATTTGTCCCAACTAAGAAAGTAGCAGAATCTTGTGGTGTATAAACGATGTTGTCTTTAAACTCTTTTTCAAGTTCAGGATATCCTGCACTTGTTGGGAAGAGACGAGCCATTGAGAAGCCGCCATCCTTAAAGGTATCTGCAAGTTTGCCTGTATCTTGACCATCCCAGAATGATAGTTTTACTTTATCAATATGAACATTGTCCTTATCCCAGTAGTTTGGATTCTTTTCAAATTCTACTGAAGATTTAGCTACCAATGATTTCAACAAGAAAGGACCGTTGTAAAGAATACTGCTTGGATCAGTTGCTTTGGCAAAGTCACTTCCTTTAGAAGTAAGGAATTCTTCATTGACTGGTGCAAGAATACCCATGGTTGTCTTAGAGTTCCAGAAGCTTTCTGGTTTATTCAAAGTGTATTGAACAGTTTGATCATCAATTGCCTTGATTCCAACTTCTGAGAAGTCTTTTACTTCACCTTTGACATAAGCGTCAAGACCTTTAATGGATTCTTGAACAAGATAAAGGGCCTCTGACTTATTATCAGCTGCATATTTAAGACCTGTTACAAAGTCTTGAGCTTTCACAGGTGCATACTCTTCACCTTCAGAAGTGTACCACTTAGCATCTTTACGGATTGTATAAGTGTAAGTCAAACCATCTTGAGATACTGACCAGTCTTCTGCCATAGATGGCACGAAGTTCCCGTAACGGTCATTCTCCATCAAACCGTCAACAACATTACTTGTGATATTAGCAACCGCAGCCTTACCTGTTGTCAGATAGTTGAGGCTATCTGGATCTGTTTCATAAACGTAAGAAAAAGTTTTCTCACCTTTTGCACTAGAGCCTGAACCTGAGCAAGCTGCCAAAACACCTGACGCTAACAGAGTCACTCCTGCTAAGGCCATTACTTTTGAAAATTTCATAATAAACTCCTTTTTAACTTTTTATACATTATAGTCCCTTTTCAGCCATGTGTCAATACAATTTTCAGAATTTTTCAAATTGATTTGAAAATTTTTTCTTCCTCTATTTCTAATATGAAAATCTTTTTAGGAAAAATTCTATTATAGCCGTTTATCAACTATATCTTTATGATATAATGAAAGAAGAAAGTTGAAAGGAAATACCATGTCAAAAGAAGTTATTGTTGAAAGTTTTGAACTAGATCATACGATTGTAAAAGCTCCTTATGTCCGCTTGATTGGAGAAGAGACTGGACCGAAAGGAGATATCATTTCTAACTTTGATATCCGCTTGGTTCAACCAAATGAGGACTCTATCCCTACTGCTGGACTTCATACTATTGAGCACCTCTTGGCTAATCTAATCCGTACTCGAATCGACGGTATGATCGATTGTTCACCATTTGGATGTCGTACAGGGTTCCATATGATTATGTGGGGACGTCATTCTAGCGCTGAAATCGCAGGTGTCATCAAGGATTCATTGAAAGAAATCGCTGAAACAACAACTTGGGAAGATGTCCCAGGAACAACTATTGAATCTTGCGGAAACTACAAGGATCACAGCCTATTTTCAGCTAAAGAATGGGCAAAATTGATTCTCCAACAAGGAATCTCAGACGATGCCTTTGAACGTCATGTCATCTAATAATAGAAAAGGAACCAGCTTTTGAACTGGTTCCTTTTTTTATTTTCAAAATCTTGATTTAGGCTTTTTCACGAATGACCAAAACACCTTCTTCCATGTCAGCTTCTAGGTGTTTAGCATCAAGATTGTCCAAGTGGAAATCTGTCACTTTATCTCGGATTTGTTGTTCAACCACCCGACGGAGTGGACGAACACCCATCACTTCATCATAACCTTCTTCAGTCATGTATTCTTTGGCTGCATCGCTCACTGCCAAGTCAATTTCTTTCTTAGAAAGAGTCTTATTGACATCAATCAACATCAAATCAACAATCTTAGAAAGATCTTCCTTGCTCAAATGTGAGAATTCGATAACAGCATTGAAACGGTTCAAGAATTCTGGACGGAAGTATGGTTTCAAACGATCCATGAGTTCTGGTTTGTCCGCATCTTCTGTCAAGTTAGCTTCATAACCAAAGCCTGCATTTGAAGTTGCGATAATCACAGTATTCTTGAAGTTGACCGTATTCCCTTGACCATCTGTCAAACGACCATCGTCCAAAACTTGGAGGAGAAGGGTGATGACTTGAGGGTCAGCCTTTTCAATTTCGTCGAGAAGGACGATTGAGTATGGATTGCGACGGACGCGTTCTGTCAAGGTATTGTTGTTGTCATCGTAACCAACATAACCTGCAGTTGTACCAATCAATTTAGATACGGCTGTACGGTCGCTATATTCTGACATATCTAAACGGATGATAGCATCTTTCGTTCCGAACATATCAAGAGCTAATTGCTTGGCCAACTCAGTCTTACCAACACCAGTAGGACCTACAAAGAGGAAGCTACCGATTGGACGGTTTCCTTCGTCAAAACCTGCACGGTTACGACGGATAGCTTTTGCTACTGCCTCAACAGCCTTGTCTTGACCAATAACTTTCGTTTGCAAACGGTGACCCATATCTTTCAATCGTTCGATATCGGTTGCACCCATTTGTGATACTGGGATTCCAGTCATCCGTTCGACAGACTCAGCTACATCATTTACAGTAGCTGTAACCTTGTGATCTTCTGTATGATTAGCAATTTGCTTTTCAAGCTCTTCGATACGGACTTTTGCATTTAGAGCTGCTTCGTAATCTTCTTTAGCCGCAGCTTCTTCTTGTTTAGTTTTTTCCGCTTGAATTTCGTGCTCAACTGCATGTACATCTGTAACTGGGTGTTGTGCTGCCAAGTGAGCAGCTGTCACATCCACAAGGTCAATAGCCTTATCCGGCAAGCTACGTTGAGGAATATATTGAACAGAGTAATCAACGGCAGCTTTCAAGACTTCATCTGGCAAAATAACATTGTGGTGTTGTTGATAAAGATCTCGAATGCCTTGAAGAATCTTGAAGGTATCTTCAGCAGATGGAGCATTAACTTTTACTTCATTAAAACGACGAGCAAGGGCTGCGTTTTTCAAGATGGTATTACGATATTCATCTTGAGTTGTTGCCCCAATTACTGTCAATTCTCCACGTGAAAGAGCTGGTTTCAAGATATCAGCAAGACCTTTAGACCCTTGACCATCACCTGTGCTACCAGCACCAAGAATTTGGTGAATTTCGTCGAAGAAAAGGATAATATTTCCAGCTTCTTTGACTTCGTTTACCAAGTTTTGAATGTTTTCTTCAAAGCTACCACGGTATTGAGTACCAGCTTCAAGTCCAGAAATATCAATCGAGATGATCTCTTTATTCTTGATTGCTGCAGGAACGTCACCATTCACGATAGCTTGGGCCAATCCTTCTACTACTGCTGTTTTACCAACACCAGCATCACCGACGAGAACTGGATTATTCTTTGTGCGACGAGAAAGAATTTCAGAAGTTTCTTGGATTTCTTTATTACGTCCAATAACCGGATCTAACTTACCTTCACGTGCTTCTGCTGTTAAGTTACGTCCAAGTTTTGCAAGAATCCCATCTTGTTTCATACCTTTACCTTGAACGTACTGAGCTTGTTCACTTCCTTCGCTTGGAAGTTGACCAGTTTGACGGTAAATAGCGAATTCTTCAGGCGTTACTTCACGGCCGTTAATCAAGTAACGACGATTTTCTGAACTGTATCCACGCATACCACCCATCAATTGGTTAAATAAATCATCCATGTTGTTAAAGTTATTAAAGTTGTTATTCATATTTCATACCTCGTTTGTTTTCAAATTTACTTAGTCAAAATAATTTGACTTTCTCTGACCTTTGTTTCAAAAAATTTAGACTAGCTATTTGCTACTCTACGTATAATTTCAGGTTTTTCTTTATCCAATACAGGTTTTGCAATTGGACTTCTAAAAATACTAATGTTAACCATAGGTTGTACCTCTTTTCTAGGTTTTACCCATACTTTGATCTTAAGATAGTATATACAATCATCTTAAAATCAATGTTTTCTAAGGACTTTCTTATCCTTATGTTCTTAGTATATCACTTTGGTCAGTTTTAGTCAACATATTTGACCAAATTTGACTATTTTTTTTTAAAAAAATTTTATAACAAAAAAACCAGTCAGAGTGACTGGTTTTTGATTTACTATTTATAAATCTTAGCTCAATGCATCATCCATTGAAAGAACTTCGTGGAAGACACGTTGTGTTAATTCAGTTTTTTGTTCTGGAGTGAGGTATTTAGTGTTTACACAGTATCCAGAGATACGTACGATTACGTCTTCACCTGACATGATCTTTTCGTAAACATCGTTCAAGTCCATAACGTTCAAGTTAACGTGTTGTCCACCGTTTTCGAAGTAACCATCAAGGATTGTTACCAAGTTATCAACTTGTTCATCACGAGTTTTACCAAGAGCGCGAGGTGATACTTGAGTTGTCAATGAGATACCATCAGCTGCATAACCAAAGTCAAGGCTAGCAAGTGAGTTCAAGTTTTGCAACCATCCACCTTTAGCTTTGTTAGATGGGTTAGCACCAGGTGAGAAGAATTCAAGTTTAGACAAGTTCACAGAACCATCTTCGTTGAGGTATACACCTTTGTGGACTGGTGAGTTACCAGTTTGTTTAGAGTAAGCAACGTTAGATGTGATTGTCAAAAGTGATACTGTAGCTTCTGCGTCTTTGTAAAGTTTGTGGCTACGTAGACGAGTTGTGTAAGCTTCGATCAACCATTCTGCCAATTCGTTTGAACGTGGGTCATCTTCACCCCAACGTGGGTATTCACCGATTGTTTCGTAATCGTAGATGTAGCCATTTTCGTCACGGATTGGTTTAACTGTAGCGTACTTGATAGCTGACAATGTATCAACAGTGTTAGCAAATCCACAGATACCGAATCCCATGTTAGCACGTTGTTTGGTTGGCAAGAAGGCCATTTGAACAGCTTCGTAGTTGTACTTATCAGTCATGTAGTGGATGATGTTCAAAGCATCTACGTAAGTGTCAGTCAACCAGTCAAGAGATTTTTCAAAGTTTGCTTTAACTGATTCGAATTCAAGAACTTCGTCGCGGATTGGTTCGATGTCAAATACTTTATAGTCTTTATGAACATCGTCGTAACCACCGTTCAAACCAGTAAGAAGAGCTTTAAGAACGTTAACGCGAGCACCGAAGTACTGGATGTTGTGACGTTGTTCTTCGTTTTCTGGGTCAAGTGGAGATACACAACATGAGATACAGCTCATTTCACCGTATCCGTCTTTAGCCATTGTTGTAACACCTTCGTATTGGATTGAAGAGTGTTTGTGGCTCATGTGCATACAGTAGTGGCGGAAGTTGTATGGCAATTTGTCAGTCCAAAGAACTGTCAAGTTTGGTTCTGGAGAGTTACCGATGTTATCAAGAGTGTTCAAGAAACGGTAGTCCATCTTAGTAACACGGTGACGACCGTCGTTACCCATACCAGCCATAGAAGTTGTGATGAAGGTTGGGTCACCTGAGTACAATTGGTCATAAGCTTTTGTACGAGCAAATTTAACTGTACGAAGTTTCATAACGAAATCATCAACAAATTCTTGGATTTCTGATTCAGTAAATGTACCACGAGCAAGGTCACGTTCTGCGTAGATATCCAATACGATTGGCACACGTCCTAGAGATGTAGCTGCACCGTTGATAACACGGCAGACAGACATGAAGGCAATGTTTACCCATTGGATAGCTTCTTTAACGTTCATCGCTGGTTTGCGAACGTCAACTCCGTAAAGATCACCCAAGCGTACAACTTGTTGCAATGCTTGATATTGAAGGTTGATTTCTTCACGAAGACGGATTGTTTCTTCATCGATTTCTTCGATTGAGTTCCAATCGTTCACTTTTTCTTGCATCAAGTAGTCTGCACCGTAAAGAGCAAGACGCGCATAAACACCGATGATACGTCCACGTGAATATGCATCTGGAAGACCAGTTACAGTGTGAGCGTGGCGAGCACGACGGATGTTTGAAGTGTAAGCACGGAAGATACCGTCGTTAACAGTTGTTACATATTTTGTGAAAATTTCGTGAACAGCTGGATCTGGTTCGTATCCATTTTCTTTCAAAGTAGTTTCAGCCATACGGATACCACCTTTTGGCATGAAGTTCAATTTGAAGAGTTCATCGTTTTGGATACCATAAATAACTTCGTTTTCTTTGTCGATGAATCCTGCAGGGATGTCAGCGATAGAAGTTGGACGAGTGTCCATTGGGAAACGAGTTTCTTCGTAGTGTGCTTTAGTTTCTTCTACGATTTTTTTGATGTGAAGTGAACGCTCTGTTGGTCCTGCAAGGAAGCTTTCATCTCCATCATAAGGTGTGTAGTTAGCTTGTACAAAGCGTGATACACTTGCTTTTTCTTTCCAGTCAACACCTTTAAAGCCTTCCCAGGCTTTGTCAAAAATGTCCTGTGCTTCAACAACTGTCTTAACAACCATGTTAATGTCCTCTTTTATCTTTCTAGTAACAGTCATCTGTTACATTCATGTATTCAGTATAACACACAGTAAACGATTTCAACAAGTGAAATCACTATTTTTCAACACTTTCTTTTATAATACAGTTGTTTTTTTTAGTACAAACTGTATTATATTTTTGAAAAATAATTAGCTATTTTCTATTTTTTCAGAAAAAAGGTATAATAAGGCTAGAAAAACTACCAAAGAAAGGCCATTTCATGCTGATATTTCCACTGATGAATGATTTATCCCGTAAAATTATCCATATTGACATGGATGCCTTTTTTGCTGCTGTAGAAATTCGTGACAATCCTAAACTTAAAGGGAAACCTGTTATTATTGGTAGCGACCCTAGGAAAACAGGTGGTCGGGGTGTTGTTTCAACCTGTAGTTATGAAGCCAGAGCATTCGGCATTCACTCAGCCATGAGTTCCAAAGAGGCTTATGAACGCTGTCCTCAAGCTATTTTCATTTCTGGAAACTACGAAAAATATACTACTGTTGGCCAACAGATTCGAGCTATTTTTAAACGATATACGGATAAAATTGAACCCATGAGTATCGACGAAGCTTATCTAGATGTAACTGAAAACAAGCTTGGTATCAAATCTGCTGTTAAAATTGCTCGTTTAATTCAGCAGGATATCTGGAATGAATTACAATTAACAGCTTCTGCTGGTGTATCATACAATAAATTTTTAGCTAAAATGGCAAGTGACTATCAAAAGCCTCGTGGTTTGACAGTCATTCTTCCTGATGAAGCTGAAGATTTTCTCAAACAAATGGATATCGCTAAATTCCACGGTGTGGGTAAGAAAACAGTTGAAAAACTCCATCAAATGGGTGTATATACGGGTACTGACCTTTTAGAGATTTCTGAAATCACTCTCATTGATCGTTTCGGAAGACTCGGCTTTGATCTATATCGTAAGGCTCGAGGTATAGATAACTCTCACGTCAAATCAAATCGTATCCGTAAGTCTATTGGTAAAGAAAAAACTTACAGTAAGATTCTAAGTCTAGATGAAGATATTAAAAAAGAGCTAACTCTCCTTTCGGAAAAAGTTGCTCTTAGTCTTCAAAAATATGAAAAAAGTGGTAAGATCGTCATTTTAAAAATCCGCTATGCTGACTTTTCTACTTTAACAAAACGAAAAACACTGAATCAACAAACACAAGACTCTGAAGAAATTGCTCAAAGTATTATCCAACTCTACGAAACACTGAGTGATAAAGACAAGGGTGTTCGCTTATTGGGAGTCACTATGACAGGATTTTAAAAACCTTGAAGGAAAATTCCTTCAAGGTTTCTTTCTTATACAAATAATCGAACAAAGCTATAAAGTAGTAAGACACTACCAAGAACAATACGGTATTTACCAAACACTGTAAAGTCGTGTTTTTTGACATAGCTGGTTAAGAAACGAATAGCAACCATGCTGACTGCAAAAGCTACTACCATGGCTACCAAGAGTAAGAAGAATTGGCCAAAAGTCAAGACTTCTCCAGCCTTGATGAATTTAAAAATCTTCAAAGCGCTGGCTCCAAACATAACTGGAATTCCTAGATAGAAGGTAAATTCTGTTACCACTGAACGACTAGTCCCGTTCAACAAACCACCGACGATAGTTGCCCCGGAACGGCTAGTCCCTGGTAGAAGGGCCAAGACTTGGAAAAGACCGATATACAATGCTGTTTTGTAAGGTAATTTATCTAACTCAGTAACTGTTGGCTCAATCGCTTGCGCTTTGTTACGTTTTTCAAGATAGATAAAGGCAACCCCATAAACAATCAGCATAATGGCTACTGAAACCATATTATGGAAGTGAGTATCAAACCAATCATCAAATTTAAAGACTAGTAGAAGAGGTAAGGTCGCAACAAAAACTTTGGACCATAATTGCCAGGTTCTACGAACTTGAACTTTATCCTTACCTGGTTTGAAGGGATTAAGCTTGTTAAAGTAGATAACCATTACGGCTAGGATCGCACCCAGTTGAATGACTACGTTAAACATAGACATGAAGGCTTCATTTTGATCTTTATACTGGATAAACTCTTCTGCTAAAATCAAGTGACCAGTACTTGAAATCGGCAACCATTCCGTAATTCCTTCAACAATACCAAAAAAGATTGATTTTAAAATTTCAAAAAAATACATAGATTACTCCTTTTTCTATCCTCCATTATATCATACTTTTAAAGCATGTGTTGAGTTTTCTTTAAAAAGCACCAACACTTCCACCACCGCCACCGCCTGAGAAACCACCACCAGAGCTACCGCTTCCGGATGATACAGAAAAGGTACTTGCTGTATTTGCGACCGAGGTATACAAATTGATTTGAGTAGCAGATGTATGAAATTGTTTATCCCACCCACAAGATACATAAAGATTCATAGCAGCATTTTCAAGTTGAATATTGTGAAGTTTCATGATTTTATTCACCTTCTTAGCGTATCCATAGAGAGTTGCATAGACCAAAAGACGATTCCAAACAACAATACTCTCTAGTTCAGCCTTATCAAGATGAGCAATATCCCGAAGCATATTTTCAAAACTTGTCCAGAGATAAACAACTTCTGCCCCTTCTTCATTTAAGACACCATCACGAGAAGGGCCTCGAGTTACTAAATGAATCAAACCGCTTGCTAGTAAACCAATTAAACCTAAGGTAAGTAAAGGAAGTGAGAAATAGCCATGTGTTTGAAAGCTATAGTAGAAAATGATAAGTCCGACAAGACCTGTTACAGCCGAACAGACTTTCATTTTTTTCACAAGATTATTTTCTTTTTCCGTTAAAGGTCGATAATAACTTGGAATTCGTAAAATTTTCACCTTGTCTCGAACACAACTTTGCATGCGTTCAAGTCGTCTCTCAAAGGAACGCTTGAGGTGCATGCCGAATTCTCGAATATGCTTCTCATCAGCTTCCTTAGCTCCATGGAACAATCCAGAAGAAACTTGATATTCAGGGAAAAGGTCTGAAAGAGCCAATTCTTTATTTGTAGAAAGAGTCATCCGCAGACACTCCTTCTCAAAATTAGACAAACCTTTTTCACTGTTAATTTTGATCCAAGGCTCTTCTTCACCTTGAAAAATGGATAAATGCCCTCGATCGACTAAATCTAACAAGGTTGCTTGGATTAGTTGTTCAAAGGTGAATTTACCAAACTTCTGCTTATTTAGAGGGCTAATTTCCTCTAAGGATGTTGAATAGATTGCTTCTGCCAAAACCATTGGAGGTAGATCCATTGGGGGTTCGTAGAGACGATGATTCTTTGGATATACCTTTTTAATAGTCGTATGCTGACGAAATTCTCTATAATAGTAGAACGTTACTAGTAACAGAGCGATAAAGAAGATTGGAAAAATCCATTTTATCATGACCTTGGCGTGCACTTTATCGGCTTTTATTTCTATCTCAACTCTTTTGAAGTTACTTAAATCATCTTCATTCAACCCTTGACTTGGAGCACTCGAGAAAGCTTCTCTCGGCCAATAGGCATGTAGTTCAATTTGACGTTTTTTAGGAAGATCCTTCATCTTCACCCAGTAGATATCATTGACTTTTTCGACACTTCCCTCATTGAGGAGTTCACCAGTATGGAAAAAGAGTTTCTCTGCTGGACTATCTGAAGTTACTCGAAATTCTAAGTCTTTGATATCCCCTGAACTATCTGTCAGTGGTTGCCAATTTAGCTCCGCGATGTCGTTATACAAAAAGAGAATATTTGACAGTTGCCAAGTAACCGTCACACGAACAGTATCTCCAGCGTTTCCCGGATTAAAAATGGTGACCTTGTAGCCATCCTCTTCTTCCTTAGTATATGAGAGGACGTCTTGAACAATCTGGCCATTTTTGGATACTAAAACAGTTGGATCATCATCAATTTCAAATCCCTTCGGCATTTTCCCTGCTTTTCCGAGTCCAATCAATTGACCATTAAAATCATCTTTAAAGTGGTAGGTGATTGTTTCTTTGAAAACCGCTGTATTATCTGCATGAATATTCAAATCACCTTTATAGGATAGAATATCGAAGTCTACTGCAAAAACTAGACGAGGTACAAATAGCAAACAGGTAAATACCAGGGCAAGAAGCCATCTCTTTTTCATCTTACATTCCCTTTCATGTTTTTTCACTATTATATCATTTTTTAGAAGTTAAGGTTTACTTGTATTGAAAATCTTACCATTTTTAGATACAATAGAGGGAGCCATTTTTAGACTAGAAATAGGAGAAAACATGAAAAAATTATGCTTATCTATCCTTGCTAGCTTAGCCCTTACTCTAGGACTAGTTAGCCAGGTCCAAGCCGATGAATATTTACGCATCGGAATGGAGGCAGCTTACGCACCATTTAACTGGACTCAAGATGACGACAGTAACGGCGCTGTAAAGATTGATGGAACAAACCAATATGCTAACGGTTACGATGTTCAAATTGCAAAAAAAATCGCTAAAGATCTGGGTAAAGAACCACTCATTGTAAAAACCAAATGGGAAGGACTCGTTCCAGCTCTGACCTCTGGCAAGATTGATCTGATTATTGCAGGTATGAGTCCAACCGCTGAACGTAAGCAAGAAATTGCCTTCTCAAGCAGTTACTATACCAGCGAACCAGTACTTTTAGTCAAAAAAGATTCAGCCTATGCAAACGCAAAAACACTAGATGATTTTAGAGATGCAAAAATCACTTCTCAACAAGGGGTTTACCTTTACGACTTGATTTCTCAAATTCCAGGCGCTAAAAAAGAAACTGCCATGGGTGATTTCGCACAAATGCGCCAAGCTCTTGAAGCTGGTGTCATTGACGCTTATGTTTCTGAACGACCAGAAGCCCTAACTGCCGAATCAGCAAATGCAAAATTCAAAATGATTCAGCCTGAACCTGGTTTTAAAACTGGGGAAGAAGATACCTCTATCGCTATCGGTCTTCGTAAGGATGACGAACGTATCAGCCAAATCAATGCTAGCATTGAAACCATCTCTAAAGATGAACAAGTTGCCCTAATGGATCGTATGATTAAAGAGCAACCTGTAGAAGCTACAACTACTGAAGAAAACAGCAGTAATTTCTTTAGACAAGTTGCTAAAATTCTAACTGAAAACTGGCAACAACTCTTGCGTGGTGCCGGAATCACACTTTTAATTTCAATTATCGGTACCATCGTCGGTCTCGTTATTGGTCTTGCTATCGGTGTTTTCCGTACTGCGCCTCAATCTGAAAATCAATTTATCTACGTCATTCAAAATATAGTTGGTTGGATTCTCAATATCTATATTGAAATTTTCCGTGGAACTCCTATGATTGTACAATCTATGGTTATCTACTATGGAACTGCCCAGGCTTTCGGAATTAACCTAGACCGTACTCTCGCTGCTATCTTTATCGTTTCTATCAATACCGGTGCCTACATGACCGAAATCGTTCGTGGTGGTATCCTAGCTGTTGACAAAGGACAATTTGAAGCAGCTACTGCACTTGGTATGACTCATAATCAAACCATGCGTAAGATTGTTTTACCTCAGGTAGTTCGGAATATCCTACCTGCTACTGGTAATGAGTTCGTCATCAACATCAAGGATACTTCTGTATTGAATGTTATCTCTGTTGTAGAACTTTACTTCTCAGGAAATACAGTAGCAACACAAACTTACCAGTACTTCCAAACCTTTACTATTATCGCAGTTATCTACTTTGTCCTCACCTTTACAGTAACACGTATCCTACGCTATATCGAAAAACGGATGGATATGGATACTTACACTACAGGTGCTAACCAAATGCAAACGGAGGATTTGAAATAATGAATCAGCCCATTCTTGAAATCAAACACCTCAAAAAATCCTATGGACAAAACGAGGTTCTAAAAGATATCTCCCTTACTATCCATAAAGGAGAAGTTATTTCTATTATCGGTAGTTCTGGTAGTGGTAAATCAACCTTCCTACGTTCGATCAACTTACTTGAAACACCAACTGAAGGTAAAATCCTTTATCACGGTGAAAATGTCCTCGAAAAAGGATATAACCTCACTCACTATCGAGAAAAACTAGGAATGGTCTTCCAGTCCTTCAACCTCTTTGAAAACCTTAACGTGCTTGAAAATACAATCGTTGCCCAAACAACTGTACTCAAACGTGATCGCTCAGAAGCAGAGAAAGTTGCTAAAGAAAACCTTGAAAAAGTTGGCATGGGAGAACGTTACTGGCAAGCCAAACCTAAACAACTTTCTGGTGGGCAAAAGCAGCGTGTTGCTATTGCTCGTGCACTTTCCATGAATCCTGATGCCATTCTCTTTGATGAGCCTACATCAGCCCTTGACCCTGAAATGGTTGGTGAAGTTCTCAAAATCATGCAAGATTTAGCTCAAGAAGGCTTGACCATGATCGTCGTAACCCACGAAATGGAATTTGCTCGCGATGTATCACACCGTGTCATCTTTATGGATAAGGGTGTCATTGCAGAAGAAGGCAAACCAGAAGATCTATTTACTAATCCCAAAGAAGAACGTACAAGAGAATTTTTACAACGCTATCTTCGATAAGAGAAAAGACTGCTATTGCAGTCTTTTTTTATATTCCAAAAAATTAAAAGGCAGATCCTTTTCGGACCTGCCTATATCCAAAGACTAATCTTCAAATTTTTCATGATTTTTATTGTAGAAATCAATTAAGCCGAGTGCTGTTTCAAAGGAAATGTTTTTAACTTTTGCACGTCCTTGAGCCAAAGCAATGATAGACATCTCACGCGCATTCGTTTCCTTAGAAATACGATACCCTGTGATCTTCTTATCACGAACCCAGCTAACAACTGCTTCTACTTTTTCAAAGTTAGACTTAGCCATGTTATTCTCCTATTTTTTTCTTTACGCAACTTCATTCTATATGTTTTTATGGTATTTGTCAATTGAAACACATATATTAATAAAGTTAATGCGTTAAGATTATAATTATTTAGCTTTCAAAGCTGATAATATATGGGTTCGAATATCTTCAACTCCATTAGGATTTGCTGGCAAGAATATTGTATTATTTCCTTGTTTATCTGCAAAATTATTCAATGTATCCAAATACTGATTGGTTAATAGGATTGACATAATTTGTTCTTCAGTTAATTCGACATTGGCTCCTTTTAACTCTTTAATAGAATCAGCAAGTCCATCAACAATTGCTTTCCGCTGCTCTGCGATCCCCACACCATGGAGGCGATCTTTTTCTGCCTCAGCTTCTGCCGCTGTAACGATCTTAATTTTATCTGCTTCAGCCAATTCTTGAGCTGCCACTCTCTTACGTTGGGCAGCATTAATTTCGTTCATTGATTGTTTGACTTCTGCATCCGGCTCAACTTTGGTAATGAGCGTCTTAACGATAATATACCCATACGTTGACATTTCTTCCGCTACTTGTTTTTGAACTTCTAATGCAATTTCATCTTTTTTCTCAAACAATTCATCCAAAGTTAACTTAGGAACAGATGAGCGCAATGCATCTTCAATATAAGATTTGATTTGAGCTTCAGGTCTCATCAATTTATAGTAAGCGTCTGTAACGTTTAACTCATTTACACGATACTGAGTTGCGACATTCATAGTCACAAAAACGTTATCTTGGGTTTTGGTTTCAACCACGATCTCACTTTGTAAAAGGCGTAGCTGCACACGAGCTGCAATTTTGTCAATGCCAAATGGTGCCCGTAGATGAATACCACTATTACTTAACTTTTGATACTTACCAAATCGTTCGATAATTGCAACAGACTGTTGACGAACGACATAAACAGAGCTCACTAACATAGCTCCTACAATAAGCATTAGAATCACTAGAACAAGTAAAACTTTTAAAAACATGGGAATCTCCCCCTTTCTTCACTTACATTATAGCACTCGTATATAGGTTAGGCAAATGATATGATAAAAATTTTATAGGATATTAAACAAGCATATTATATAGAGTTTCATTCCCATTCAAGTTAATATAAGACGGATCAAATTTCTCCATTCGGTGAATCAAGCCCGCATAATCATGCTTGTTAGCAAGAGCAATCCCGATTAAGACTGGTCCTGTTCCCTTGCTAGCACGTTTAATATACTCAAAACGTGTGATGTCGTCATTCGGTCCTAAGATATCATTTACAAACTCACGAAGAGCACCTGGACGTTGTGGGAAGTTTACCACAAAGTAATGCTTGATGCCATCATAAATCAAGGCACGCTCTTCCATCTCTGGCATACGGTTGATATCGTTATTTCCTCCAGAGATGATACAACAAATAGTCTTTCCTTTTATATAATCTGACAGTACTTCCAAGGCCGCCACACTAGCAGCACCTGCAGGCTCAGCTACAATCCCCTGTTTAGAGTAAAGATCTATCAAGGTCTCAGAGATTAAGCCTTCATCCACTCCGATAAGCGTTTCAACATTTTTACGGGTTGCTTCATAGGTCAATTGTCCAACCTTCTGCACAGCAATCCCGTCTGCAAACTTATCAATTTCTTTGAGTTTAACCGGACCTCCAGCCTCAAAGGCCGCCTTCATGGAACGAGCTCCGTTGGCTTCTACACCCAGAACTTCAATAGCCGGATTTGTTTCCTTTATATAAGTAGAAACTCCTGCAATGAGTCCTCCACCTCCTACAGGCACCAAAACAGTATCAAAATCAATGGATTCTTTTCGCGCTTCTTCTAAAATTTCATAAGCTACTGTTCCTTGACCAGCTTGAACATAGGGATCATCAAAGGGATCAATAAACGTACGATTTTCAGCAACTGTATAGTCTTGAGCTGCCTTGGCCGAAGCATCAAAGGTATCTCCTACCAATTTGATAGTTACAAAATCTCCACCAAAGAAACGAACCTGACCAATTTTCTGTTGAGGCGTTGTAATTGGCATAAAGATTGTTGCAGGAATTTTCATCTCGTTACAAGTGTAGGCAACACCTTGAGCGTGATTTCCCGCTGATGCGCACACTACACCACGTTCACGTTCTTCCTTAGTCAATTGTGAGATAGCATAATAAGCTCCACGAATTTTAAAAGAGCGGACTCGTTGAGCATTTTCTTTTTTGAGATAAATTTTCGCTCCGTATTTTTCTGATAAGTAATGATCATATTCTAGTGGTGTATTGACTACTACACCACTCAGAACCTTGTGGGCCTTCACCACATCTTTTGCACTAAGCATAATCTTCTCCTTGATTCTTTTTCAAGATAAAAAGCGGGTTAGGTACCCCCAACTCGCCTTCTATTTTTATTCTCAAAAATTAGTTGTAGATTTTGAATGCGTCATCGTCGTTTTTACCAACAAATGGCATTGCTTTACGCAATTCTGCACCAACCTTTTCAATTTCAAGGTTAGCTGCTTGTTCACGGTAAGCAGTCAATTTTGGACGACCAGCTTTGTAGTCGTTCACAAAGTCGTTGGCAAATGTACCATTTTGGATATCAGCAAGAACTGCTTTCATATTTTCTTTCACTTGTTCAGTGATGACACGTGGACCTGACACGTAGTCACCGTATTCAGCTGTGTTAGAAATTGATTGACGCATTTTCTTGAATCCACCCTCGTAGATCAAGTCAACGATGAGTTTCATTTCGTGAAGCACTTCAAAGTAAGCCAATTCTGGAGCATATCCAGCTTCAGTCAAGACTTCAAAACCAGCTTCAATAAGGGCAGTCAAACCACCACAAAGAACTGCTTGTTCACCAAACAAATCTTCTTCGGTTTCTTCTTTGTAAGTTGTTTCCAAAAGACCAACGCGTGCTGCACCAACACCTTTACACCAGTCCATAGCGATGTTTTTAGCATTTCCTGTTGCATCTTGGTAGACAGCGTAAAGTGCTGGAACACCAAAGCCTTCTTCGTAAGTACGACGTACCAAGTGTCCTGGCCCTTTAGGAGCACACATGAAGACATCTACATCTTCAGGAACTTTGATGAATTCGAAGTGGATGTTAAAACCATGCGCAAATCCAACTGCATTCCCAGCTTCCAAGTTTGGAGCAATTTCTGCTTCGTACAATTCTTGTTGGATTTCGTCTGGTGCCAAAATCATGATAACATCAGCCAATTTAGTTGCTTCTGCTACTGTATAAGTATCAAAACCATCTTCTTTTGCCTTATCAAAAGATTTACCTGGACGAACACCGATGATCACATCGTGACCTGAATCACGCAAGTTTTGAGCATGAGCATGACCTTGTGAACCATAACCGATAACAGCGATTTTTTTACCATCAAGTGCTGCTACTTTCACATCTTTTTCGTATTCCATTTGAACTGCCATAGTTTTTTTCTCTTTTCTATATTTATTGCCTGATAGGCTAGATTAACAAATTTAGGTTGGATTTTTTTACTCAATGAAAATCAAAGAGCAAACTAGGAAGCTAGCTGCAGGCTGTACTTGAGTACGGCAAAGTGACGCTAACGTAGTTTGAATTTGATTTACGAAGAGTATTAATCGCGGGTAAATCCAGTTGCACCTGTACGAGCGATATTCTTGATACCGTATGGTCGAATAACCCGAATCAAAGCTTCACTCTTTTCCGCATTTCCAGTCATCTGTACAGTAATAGAGCTCGGAGCCACATCAACAACAGTTGCACGGAAAGGCTGGATAATAGCTAAAATTTCTGCTCGCTTCTCAGCTGGTGCTGCAACCTTTACCAAGATCACTTCGCGCTCGAGGTGTGGTTTATCTGTGATATCACGGACACGAATCACATCGACCTGACGGTTAAGTTGTTTGATGATTTGCTCCACTTCATCGTGAGATGCAACATCAATGATAATGGTAATCCGTGACACATTAGGATTTTCTGTCGCCCCTACCGAGATACTCTCAATATTGACTTGGCGTCTAGATAAGACACCGGTAAAGCGATTGAGAACTCCTGACCGGTTTTGAAGTTTGGCTGTTAACATTCTACGCATTAAACTTCACCCCCAACATCTCATGATTACTCTTACCAGCTGGTACCATCGGTAAAACATGCTCTTTACGAGAAATATCTACCTCGATAAACATTGGTACATCTTCCAAGATAACTTCCAAATCCTTTTCTAAGGTTTCAGGATTATCAAATTTATAATTCTTAATTCCATAAGCTTGAGCCATCAATTGGAAATCTGGGAGGCTATCAAAGACTGACTCTGATGTTCGACCATCGTAGAAGGCTTCTTGCCATTGACGCACCATCCCAAGTGAATGGTTATTAAGCATGATGACCTTGATTGGAATCTTGTAGATGTTCAAGATCGCCAATTCCTGATTGGTCATTTGGAAACCACCATCACCGACAAAGAGCACGACCTCCTTATCTGGATTAGCAATTTTTGCTCCAATGGCTGCAGGAACTCCGAATCCCATGGTTCCTAGTCCACCTGAAGTTACGAGTTGACGCTCGTTTTGATAAGGGTAGTATTGAGCTGTCCACATTTGGTGTTGTCCGACGTCCGTTACAACAATGGCGTCCCCCTTCGTCAACTCACCGATACGTTCAATAACTGCTTGTGGTTGGACGACACGCTCCTTCTTATCATAAGAACGAACACGATTCTTATCTTTGGTAACTTTTTCAATCCATTTTTCAGTATTGTTACGAACGATTGGCTCAGCTAGCAACTGCTGCAAGGCCTTTTTCGCATCTCCAACAACTGGGATATCAACAGCGATAATCTTACCAATCTCTGCTGGATCGATATCGATATGCGCTACTTTGGCATTCTTCGCAAATGTCTTAGGATTACCAGTCAAACGATCATCAAAACGACAACCAATCGAAATCATAAAATCAGCTTCTGTCATTGCGATATTAGCTGCAAAGGAACCATGCATTCCACCCATTCCCAAAAATAGTGGATGGCTAGTTGCAATTGTACCCTGTCCCAAAAGACTGGTAACAACAGGAATTTGATAACGCTCTGCAAATTCATTTAACTCCGCAGCGGCTTCAGCATAACTAATACCACCACCAGCTAGTAAAACAGGTTTTTTAGCCTTAGAGAGCTGTTTCAAGATTTTCTTGATTTGCATCTCATTAGGCTCAAGAGTTGGTTGATAACTTGGTAAATCTATTTCTGTTGAATAGACGAAGTCCGTTTCAAGAGCCGAAACATCTTTCGGTAAGTCAATAACAACTGGACCTGGACGACCCGTAGTTGCAATGTGCACAGCCTCTGTAATTACACGTGGAATATCCGCCGTCTCACGAACCTGGTAGTTGTACTTGGTAATCGGCATGGTAATTCCGACAATATCTGCCTCTTGGAAAGCATCCTTACCGATTCCCGCTCTTGCTACCTGACCTGTGAAGACCAAAAGGGGAACACTGTCACTCATAGCATCTGCAATACCTGTAATAGCATTCGTAGCTCCTGGTCCACTTGTGACAACTGCGACACCAAGTTTCCCTGTTGACTTAGCATAACCTTCTGCTTCATGAAGACAACCTTGTTCATGCCGACCTAGAATATGGCGAATGCCTTTAAAATTATAAATAGCATCATATAAAGGCAATACAGCCCCGCCTGGATAACCAAAAATCGTATCGATTCCTAGGTCACGGAGCGTTTCCAAAACGAGTTCCGAACCTGACTTTGGTGAGTCTAAAATGATTTTCTCCATCGTTCCCCTTTCTCTTCTCAATAAAATGACTTGTTTCTATAATACCATTTTTTCAAAAATTTTCAAGACAAAAGAAACAATTTTCTGAATTTTCTATCTAGATACTTTACAATATTAAATGAATTAGAAAGTTTATACGTATTTTTACCTTTTATTTATACGTATTTTTACCTTTTATTTATACGTATTTTTACCTTTTAATAGAAAAAGGTTGAGACAAAATGTCTCAACCTTTCGATTATTTACTGATTAAAGTGAGTTAACGTCAACCTTGATACCAACACCTTGAGTAGTTGTGATTGTCAAGCTTGTTACGTAAGTTCCTTTTGCTGTAGCTGGTTTAGATTTTTGGATTGTTTCGTTGAATGCTTTGAAGTTTTCAACTAACTTGTCAGCTTCAAATGAAACTTTACCGATGATAGCTTGTACGATACCTGCACGGTCAGCACGGTAAGTGATTTTACCACCTTTAGACTCTTCAACTGCTTTAGCAACATCCATTGTTACAGTACCAGTTTTAGGGTTTGGCATCAAGTTACGTGGTCCAAGGACACGTCCAAGACGTCCAACAAGAGCCATCATGTCAGGTGTAGCGATAACTACATCGAAGTCCAACCAACCGTCGTTGATTTTAGCAACAAGGTCGTCTTCCCCAACGAAGTCTGCACCAGCTGCTTTAGCTTCTTCAGCTTTTGCACCACGTGCAAATACAAGAACGCGAGATGTTTTACCAGTACCGTTTGGCAATACCATTGCTCCACGGATTTGTTGGTCAGCTTTTTTCACGTCGATGTTCAAGTTGTAAGCAACTTCTACAGTTGCGTCAAATTTTGCAAAGTTAGTTTCTTTTGCAAGAGCTACAGCTTCTTCTACGCTGTATGCTTTTGTGCTGTCGATTTTTTCAAGAGCAGCACGAAGTTGTTTGCTTTTTTTAGCCATTTTCTATTCTCCTTGTAAGTGGTTCAATCGATTTTCATCTCCCACGTCACTTCTCGAAATGATGAAGTCTTGCGGGTTATATAGGGAAGTTATTGATTAGTCAACAACAGTGAATCCCATAGAACGAGCAGTACCTTCGATCATACGCATTGCAGACTCAATGTTTGCAGCGTTCAAATCTGGCATCTTAGTTTCTGCAATTTCTTGTACTTGTGCACGAGTAACTGTAGCAACTTTAGTTTTGTTAGGTGTACCTGATCCCTTTTCAACACCTGCAGCTTTTTTCAAAAGAACAGCAGCTGGTGGTGTTTTAGTAACGAAAGTAAATGATTTGTCTTCGTATACTGAGATAACAACTGGAATGATCATACCAGCTTGATCAGCTGTACGAGCGTTGAACTCTTTTGTGAATCCCATGATGTTGATACCAGCTTGACCAAGAGCAGGTCCAACCGGTGGAGCTGGTGTAGCTTTACCAGCAGGGATTTGCAATTTTACAAGTTTTTCGACTTTTTTAGCCATTTCTAAATCCTCCTTTGTGGTTTTGGCGGTAATTTAAAGATTTTTACCTCCCACAAGTATGTTTTACACATACCCTACTATTATACACTAATCTTTCTCAAATGCAAGAGAAAAATTCTATTTTTAGAGAAATTTTATTACTGAATTTGGCTATTATTTCTTTCGTGAAAGAGTTCTGAACTACAAACAAAAAACCGCTCTGTTTTGAGCGATTATAAGAAATAATAAAGTTTAGTAGGAATCCAGTTTTAAGAGCAGGCTTTTCCCTTTTTCAGTACTTCCACTTTCCACGAATCCAAGGGACTCAAAACATCTTCTAGAAATCCGATTAAAAGTGTAGATTTCCTGAACTTTCAACTGTTTCCACCTCTTTTGCTGGGCTAGATCAATTAAAGCCCTTAAAACCTTGCGTCCAATACCTTGATGCTGATAAGCTGTATTGCCAATCACAATAGGAAGATTCTCCTGAGATAAGGCTACATCACCAATTGGAAGCCACTCTCCCTTTTCTCGAAACTCAATCCAGAACAAATCCCCGTGTTCCTCTAAATAGGAATACATGGCATTTAATTTTTCCAAACTATAGGGAATTCTAATGCCATCTACCAGTTCCACCAAATCCACATCTTGATACCAGGATAAAGCTGCATCACGATGATCTGCTAAAAAAAAGGGAACTAGACGTAGGGAATCATCTATCTGAATAATCTTTGGCATCTTTTTTGACTCCTAACAACTGCTTCGCTGCCTGATTAAAACCATCACACCAGTTATACCATTTTGCTTCATACTCATCTTGGGCTAAGATATGATTTTTTAAATCCAGAACAGAGTATATCTTTCTTTCCTCGCAAACTTGCGCATAGAGATGATACAGTTCATCACCACCATCTTTATCCCACTCAGCAGAAATCGTTTTTTGACCTGCTAACAAAGCTTGGTAAGCTCTGTGATGCCCATCTATAATCAGCAAGCAATCTCCAAACGCAAGAACACTGATTGGATCCATATTGATGATTTCAGCCGACTGATAAAGCATCTGGATATCTTGCAACTTCTTTTCTGATAAGTATAGTTGAGTCGGATGAAGATCTTTTATGTTGACTTCCATTTTTATCTCCTCAAGAAGGGCTAAACCCTACTTTTGTTTGCCTGTAAAGCGCCATTGAAAGCGAAGTTTGTCATAAAATGGAAATTCAATGAATAGAATTCCAAGACCCAGACAGAGACTGGCAAGAACATCTGATGGGTAATGAACTCCCAGATAGACTCTGGAAATGATTACACTTACTAGATAAATTCCCAGTAAAAACTGGAGAATGAGCTTTACAGTCCTATCTTTCACTCTCTGTCCCACAATGATAATTAGAGAACCGATTAGGAGGGTTACTGCTAGCGAGTGACCACTAGGGAAAGAAAATCCTTTTTCTTCGACCAAGTGTAAAATTTCAGGTCGGGGACGTTGATAGATGTGTTTTAAGGACACAATTAAAATTCCAGCCAAACTAAGATTGCCAGCTACTAAAAGGCTTTCTGACTTCCACTTTTTCAGATAAAAAATAGCAGTCAATAGAATTGCCCAAGAAATAACGATTGGTAAGTCAATCAGACGAGTAATCCCTCGAAAGATAGTTGTCAATATAGCTGGTAAATCTCCACGGATTGCTGTCTGGATAGACGAATCAAATGGTATCAATTGTTCCGGATAAAACTTAACGACATAACCCAGAATTACAAATAGTAAAAGGGCAAAAGAGCCCTTTGTTAAATATGTTTGTTTATCTTTCATAGTATTTCAAAGTTGGTTTCAAGAGGACAAATAATAACCAGAATGAGATGGCAAAGATGACTCCTTCAATCAAATTAAATGGTAAGACCATTGCCAACAAGTAATTACTAAGTCCTAGAATATTCTCTATATCGAAGTTAGCAAATTTTGCGTACAAAGGTACAGCATAAACGTAGTTTAGAACTAACATGGCTAAAGTAAGACCAATCGTCCCTACTAATGAAGCTAGGACAAAACGCATGGTTGTACGCTCTTTTTTCCAAATCAGACCAAAAGCAAGAACAAAGACTCCTAAGGCTACGATATTCATCGGCAAACCAATGTAGGTACTAACTCCTTGGTTGTTCAGAAGGATTTTCAGCAAGGACCGAAGGAATAGTACTCCTAAAGCCGCTGGTAAATCCAAGACTACCAAACCTACAAGAACTGGTAAGATACTGAACTCAACCCTTAAAAAGGATGCCGCTGGTAGAAGCGGAAAGTCAAAGTACATCAACACAAATGAAAGCGCTGATAAAATTGCAATGGTCGAAAGTCGACGTGTGTTTGTCATAACAGGTTCCTCCAATTTTCTATAAAATCAGAAGAAGTTGGAAAGTTTCTCTCTATCTACTCTCTTAACTATCTCAAAAAATAACCTAAGCTTACAAAGAAACTGGTTTTATTTCTATTATAATGAAGCAGAATAGACAAAGCTATCCTTTCGTCTTCTCCCATCCAGACTATACTGTCGGTTGTGGAATCTCACCACATCAGCTTGCGCTCGCGGACTTCTTTTAGAGTAAGGAAAAGAACATTTCCGAGTAAAAGTCACCGCCGGTCGGGAATTACACCCAGCCCTGAAGACCCTCTAATGATAACAAAAAAAGCTTGCAAGCGCAAGCATTTTATCTCTTATCAGTGTTTATTTCAACTTATCCGTTTCGTAAGTATGAACCAGTTCGAGACCCGCAAAATTTTGTTGACGAAGGGCCTCGTAGACAATCATACATACTGTATTGGATACATTGAGACTACGGACATGTTCATCATTCATAGGAATTCTGAGAGCTTTTTCAGGATGTTCCCGCATAAACTCCTCAGGTAAACCTTTATCTTCACGTCCAAAAAGAAAATAATGATTTCCTTCCATCGTGAAGTCAGCATCTGAATATACCTTTTCTGCAAACTTGGAAATCAAGTAGAGTTGACCATCCATTTTTTTCATAAATTCATCTAAACTATCATAAAAATAGATCTCAAGTTTGTCCCAATAGTCTAGCCCTGCTCGCTTCATTTTACGATCATCAATCGGAAATCCCATCGGTTTGATAATATGAAGGGGCGCATTCGTCGCCGCACAGGTTCGTGCAATATTTCCCGTATTTTGTGGAATTTGTGGTTCAAACAATACAATATGATTGGCCATGCCTTGCTTCCTCTCACTAGTGCAAAAAAATAGCCACACTGCCCGGAGTCAAGCTCAGCAAACAGCGTGGTTAAGGCATCGTTAACTTACCTCACAACAGGTTTGAAGTAAATCAGCGAAACTACTTTTTTAGTATAACACTTTCAGCCTGATTGTCAATAGAAATGACTTGATTTTTTCATTTTTTTTACAAGCATATTTACAAAAGTTGAAATTTCAACTTTCAGCAACCAATATCATAGAATTTATATAGATTGAGAATTTTCGGAACAAGTTTTTTCATAAACATATGATGTTTAAAGTAAAATATTTATTCGAATTCCCCTAATCCCTTTATTAAAGAAGGAAACAGTCGGTTGTTGAGTGCATTTTTTTCTAAAAAAAGGTATGATAAAGACATATTGAAAAAGTAGGTTAACTAACTATGAAGATTATTCTTGTCGGAGGGGGAAAAGTAGGTTCTGCCCTCTGTCGTTCACTTGTTGCTGACAACCATGATGTTGTCTTAATTGAACAGAACGAAACTGTTCTAAAATACTTGACCAGCCGTTTTGATATTATGGGAATCGCAGGTAACGGAGCTGACTTTGCAATGTTAGAAGCAGCCAATGTTCAAGATTGTGATATTTTCATTGCCATGACTCAATACGACGAGGTCAATATGGTTTCGGCTGTTTTAGCCAAAAAAATGGGAGCAAAGGAAACCATTGTTCGTGTACGCAATCCTGAATATTCCAACCCTTACTTTAAAGAAAAAAATATTCTTGGATTTTCAGTCATTGTAAACCCAGAACTCCTAGCAGCTCGTGCTATCGCTAATATTATAGACTTCCCCAATGCTCTTTCTGTTGAGCGTTTTGCAGGCGGATTGGTCAGTTTGATGGAATTTAAAGTTCGAAATAATAGCAATATTTGTCAGATGTCTATTGCAGATTTTCGTAAAAAGTTTGGTAATGTTATTGTCTGTGCTATCGAACGCGACCACAAACTCATGATTCCTAGTGGAGATATGATTTTAGAAGATCAAGACCGTATCTTTGTGACAGGACATCGTGTCGATATGATGCTCTTCCACAACTATATTAAGTCCAGAGTTGTTAAGAGTTTACTCATCATAGGAGCTGGGAAAATTGCATACTATCTCTTAGGTATGTTAAAAGACAGTCGTATCGATACCAAGGTTATTGAGGTCAATCCTGAAATAGCTGCCTTTTTCAGCGAAAAATTCCCTAAACTCTATATAGTCCAAGGTGATGGAACAACTAAGGACACCCTCTTAGAAGAAAGTGCTCAAAACTACGATGCTGTAGCTACCCTAACTGGAGTTGATGAGGAAAACATCATCACATCTATGTTTTTGGATAGCATTGGTGTTCAAAAAAATATTACCAAAGTAAACCGTACTAGTCTCTTGGAAATTATCCACGCGACGGATTTCTCAAGCATCATCACGCCGAAGACAATCGCTGTTGACACTATCATGCACTTTATCCATGGTCGTGTAAATGCACAATATTCTGACCTTCAAGCTATGCACCACCTCGCAAACGGCCAGGTAGAAACCCTTCAGTTCTTAATTAAGGAAGAAAACAAGATGACTGGCAAACCCTTGTCTCAACTGAAGCTCAAAAAAGATGTCTTGATTGCCGCCATTATCCGGAACGGAAAAACAATCTTCCCAACTGGAGAAAATACGCTCCAAGTCGGTGATAAGCTAGTGGTCATCACTTTGCTATCAAACATCACCAAGATTTATGATTTGTTAGAGAGGTAAGCTATGAATAGAAGCATGGTACGCTTTCTTCTTGCAAAACTACTCTTGATTGAAGCTGGGCTACTTTTAGTTCCGGTTGGTATTGCTCTTTACTATCGAGAATCTAGTCAAGTTTTTACAGCTCTTTTCTCTACCATCGGGATTCTTGTTGTCCTAGGTCTACTCGGAATCATCAGTAAACCTAAAAAACAACGTATCTATGCTAAAGAAGGAGTCTTAATTGTTGCCCTATGTTGGATCCTCTGGTCTTTCTTTGGCTCCCTTCCCTTTGTCTTTTCAGGTCAAATCCCCAATTTTATCGATGCCTTCTTCGAAACTAGTTCTGGCTTCACTACTACGGGAGCAACTATCTTAAATGACGTTTCTGTACTAAGTCGTTCGCTTCTATTTTGGCGGAGCTTTACCCACCTCATTGGAGGGATGGGGGTGCTAGTTTTTGCCCTAGCTATTATGGACAATGCAAAAAACAGCCACTTAGAGGTTATGAAGGCCGAGGTCCCTGGACCAGTATTTGGTAAGGTGGTATCTAAGCTAAAAAATACTGCACAAATCCTCTACATCCTGTATCTGGCAATGTTCGCCCTCTTTGTAGTGATTTATTATCTTGCCGGTATGCCACTCTACGATAGTTTTGTTATCGCTATGGGAACTGCTGGGACTGGTGGTTTCACGGTTTACAATGATGGAATCGCCCACTATAATAGTTCTCTTATTACCTATCTGACGAGTGTTGGGGTCTTGATGTTTGGTGTCAATTTCAACCTCTACTACTATCTCATGCTTCGTCGAGTCAAGGAATTCTTTTTCGATGAGGAGCTTCGTGCTTATCTCTTGATTGTCGTCGTTTCTACCGGCTTAATTACTCTCAATACACTCCACCTTTATAGTGGCGTTTCACAAAGTTTTGAGATGGCCTTCTTCCAAGTCTCTAATATCATTACGACAACTGGTTTTGGTTACGGCAACATTACAAATTGGCCTTTGTTTTCACAATATATTTTACTGATGCTGATGGCGATTGGTGGTTCTGCTGGTTCTACTGCTGGTGGTCTCAAAGTGATGCGTGGAGTTATTCTAGCTAAAATTGCTAAAAATCAATTTTTGTCTACCATATCCCCTCACCGTGTTTTAACTCTCCATATTAATCAAACAGTAGTCGACAAGGACACCCAACATAAGATTCTCAAGTACTTTGTAGTTTACGTCATGATTCTACTCAGCTTAATGTTCATTATCAGTTTAGATGCAAACAATTTAATGATTGTTACGAGTGCCGTTTTCAGTTGCTTTAACAATATCGGCCCAATTCTCGGAACAACCTCAAGTTTTTCAATATTTAGTCCATTTTCAAAACTCCTCCTATCCTTTGCAATGATTGCAGGACGTCTTGAAATTTATCCAATCATATTACTCTTTATGAAGCGAACCTGGTCTAAGCGTTAGCAATGTTATTATCAAAAAGCACATCCTTCAAAAAATGAGGGATGTTTTTTTCTGTTGATAAGATTTTTAAAAGACAGTTGAGAGTCAAAAAATAACACTTGGGAAAAAGATAATTTTTCATGAATCATTTTAGTTATAATTTTTAAAAAACGTGGGGGTTTTATATGGAAAAAATGAACAAATCAATCCAACTTCTTTTATTGATTTCCTTGGTCTACTTAGGCTGCTGTAGTTGCTTAGTTTGGCCTGGTATTTCTTTAACACTCAAACAATCCTGCTTTTACTTTTTACTTCTCTTACTGTTATTAGCAGGTATCTGTACATTTATCCACTATCTTTCAGGACATGATCATGTGAATAGTCAGCTACACAATCGTAGTCGATCCTTCTTTTTATTGTATAGCAGCATGGTTATCATTAACGTTGCTGGAGTCTGTTTTATTTTATTTGAAAGTATAAGCACTGACACTCTACTACAAAAAGAAATCGTTGACTTGTTACTCATCTCTTTCTTTTTCCTTTTCGGACTTGATATTGCTACCTTTCTGCCGTTAAACAAATGGAGAAAATTACCAACTCATAAAAAGACAGGCAGGCTAACAACCCTTATCTTTCTTAGTTTATTTTTTCTGCACAATCCTTTAACCATATTTTCTGTCAGCTTTTATATCCTTTTGGGAGTCAGCTTTCTAAACTTTTTATTTCCTAAAACCTTAAGACAAGATTTATCATTTTATAGTCATTTAATTCGAAACATCTTACTTGTTTTATCTACGCTTATGTTCTGGTAATTAATAGAATTCCTATCTAAAGTATGCTATAATGAAATAAATTTTTTAGGAGATATATGAATGAATTTTTTTAAAGATTATCGTAAACGATTGATTTGGCTAGGAATCTTTCTTGTGGCAATGGCCCTATCGCAAGTTCCTATCGTAACTTTAATGTTACTTCAAAAAACGCAACTTGGATCTATCTGGTCATCTCTAATAGTGGGGCTTGTCTCTACCGCTATTGTTGCACTCTTTTTATATGGTGCTCACAAAAGTAAGTTATTAAATCTAAAATCAAAACTCTTTACTATTAATGACGCCCCTCGAATTGCTCTTAGTTATGTAGCCATTGTCGCAGGAAATCTGATTGGTGCAATTTGGTTGCAACTTCTGAAGCAAACAACTACTTCGAATCAAGAGGCTATTAATAGCCTCATGTCAGAAACTTCTATTATTTCAAGCTTTTTCGTGATTGCAATAGTGGCACCTATTTGTGAGGAAATTATCTGTAGAGGTATCATCCCTACTAAACTCTTCGAAGGATACGAAAAAATTGGGTATATTTTCGGTTGGTTTATCTTCACTATAGCACATACCCCAACAAATCCACCTTCTTTCTTGATCTATGGTTGGATGTCTGCTGTCCTAACTTGGACTGCTTATCGCACCAAACGACTAGAGATGTCTATCTTCCTCCATTTAGTAATTAATGGAGTCAGCATTCTATTGCTTATCTTCCTTACATTCCTTATCAAGGTTGTTGGTATAGATGCTTTTCAATAAACGAAGGTTCCACTACTAATATAATTTAAAATAAAAAGACTAGAAATCTATCTAATTTCTAGTCTTTTTTGTCTATTTAAGAACGAAACACGAATTAGGTGCGAGAAGTTACAATACGGAGATAGTGACAGTAAGCTAGTTCGCTCCTAAATATTACGACACGGAGTTTGGCAAATCGATTATATTTGCCAAACGTAGTTAGTAAGGCAACTAGACCGCTTCCTTTCTGTTACGACGGCAAAACCCACGAATCGATAGCATTCGTGGGTTTTACCTAGTGAAGCGTTTAGGTAAACACTCTTAGCGCTTAGTGTTTAGTGTTTATTAGATTACGACACTTAGTTTTACAAATCGATTTCATTTGTAAAACTAAGTTAGTGAGGCAGTTAGGCAAGTCTTATAGGACTTGCCGTAGTCTACTTAAATTGCTTTGCAATCAAGTAGACTTACTGAATCACATCTTTTCTTCCAACTCCACATCTGGATACTTGTCCGCAAACCAGCGGAGAGCAAAGTCATTTTCGAAAAGGAAGACAGGTTGGTCAAAGCGGTCTTTGGCCAAGATGTTTCGACTTGAAGACATACGTTCATCTAAATCTTCTGGTTTAATCCAACGAACTGTCTTTTTACCCATTGAAGTCATGACAACTTCAGCGTTATACTCGCCTTCCATACGGTGTTTAAAGACTTCGAACTGGAGTTGTCCAACAGCACCTAGCATATACTCACCTGTTTGGTAATTCTTATAAAGCTGGATGGCTCCTTCTTGTACTAACTGTTCCATTCCCTTGTGGAAGGATTTTTGTTTCATAACGTTCTTAGGCGAAACTTTCATGAAAATCTCAGGCGTGAAGGTTGGTAGTGGTTCAAACTCAAACTTGTTCTTCCCAACAGTTAGCGTATCTCCAACCTGGTAGGTCCCTGTATCATAAACTCCGATGATATCTCCTGCTACGGCATTGGTCACATTTTCACGACTTTCCGCCATAAATTGGGTGACATTAGAAAGTTTAGCTCCCTTACCAGTACGAGGCAAATTGACACTCATACCGCGCTCAAATTCACCCGATACAATACGAACAAATGCGATACGGTCACGGTGTCGAGGGTCCATGTTGGCTTGAATTTTAAAGACAAAACCTGAGAAATCCTTATCATAAGGGTCGACAAGTTCACCGTCTGTTTTCTTGTGTCCATGAGGTTCTGGAGCAAACTTGAGGAAGGTTTCAAGGAAGGTCTGCACCCCAAAATTAGTCAAGGCCGAGCCAAAGAAGACTGGTGTTAAATCACCTGCAAGAATGGCTTCCTCTGAGAATTCATTTCCTGCTTCATTCAAAAGCTCAATATCGTCTTTCACTTGTTCGTAGAATGGGTTGCTGGCAAAGAGTTTATCGCCATCTTCTAGGCTGGCAAAACGTTCATCCCCTTTGTAGAGTTCCAAACGTTGGTTATAGAGGTCATAGAGCCCCTCAAAGGCTTTCCCCATCCCGATTGGCCAGTTCATTGGATAACTTGCAATACCCAAGACTTCTTCCAATTCTTGCAAGAGATCTAGTGGTTCACGACCGTCACGGTCCAGCTTGTTCATAAAGGTAAAGACTGGAATCCCGCGGTGTTTAACAACCTCAAACAATTTCTTGGTTTGGGCCTCGATACCCTTGGCAGAGTCCACTACCATGACTGCAGCATCCACCGCCATCAAGGTCCGATAGGTATCTTCTGAAAAGTCCTCGTGTCCTGGAGTGTCTAGGATGTTTACGCGTTTCCCATCGTAGTCAAACTGCATGACAGATGAGGTTACCGAAATCCCACGTTGTTTCTCGATATCCATCCAGTCTGACTTAGCAAAGTTTCCTGTTTTCTTCCCTTTTACAGTACCTGCCTCACGAATCTCTCCCCCAAAATAGAGCAATTGCTCAGTAATGGTTGTTTTCCCCGCGTCCGGGTGAGAGATGATGGCAAAGGTACGGCGTTTCTTAATTTCTTCTTGAATACTCATAAGTTCTCTTTCTTTCTACTTTTTTAATTATTTTAATTTATAATCACTCTTTATTACATCGGACCCTAACATTCCTTTCAACACTCCATTATATCGGATTTTAGAGAGTTTTTCAATTGCTTACACAAGAAAAAGCAGGTCAAGATACTTGACCTGCTCATAAGATTCTTTTATTCAATATTTATTTTGTATCGCTAGTTACAATCTCTTCAAAATTTAATTTTTTCTAGAGCAATTTTCTTTTCCCAACGTTTTTTAAACAAGATATCAAAGAGTACTAGGGCTGCAGATAGAATGATTGAAACCATAAGATACTTGAACCATAAAGGAGCGTTAGGGATAAAAGGCGTGGCATTCAAAAGTCCGTAATTACCACCCGTTACTTGATTGACACCTACCAAGAATAGATTGAGAATAAAAGTGTAGGCAATAATTCGATACTTTTTAAGTAAGATTTTATCGTAATGATTCATGAGATAAACCAGTGAATTAACCAAAAGAGCGTAATGCCCAATCAAGAATGAAAAGCTAGTGATATGTGGGAAATCATAAGGATCAAAGACTGGATAACCCAAGGCAAATACTGCTCCACTGGCTCCCAAAAGTGCAAAATACTGCTTGATCTTCCATTTGTCAGGTAAGAATACAACAGCGAACATGGCCAAACGGCAATGGTAAAGAGGCAGGCTGTTCGAAAATGGAATGCTAAAACCTATATACCAAGTATAAAGAGCTATCAATTGCGCTATTTGAATCCACTTAAACAATCGAACAAATTTGGGATTTTTGTAGTAAGTAAGAGAAGCATAAATAGACAAGGCAAGAAGGCCTATCATAACTCCATACCAAAAAATCGGAATAGGCGGTGGCGTCGTTTGGGTTCTTGTAATAAAATGATGCATAACGTCTCCTTAAGGTAACGAATTCAGTTGTATATTAACTATTCTTATGTTTATATTTAACGAGTTGATTGATAAGGATGAGAATGCCTGTCATCAAACTGGTCACTATCAAATAGTTAAGCAAACTACCATGATCCCCAATCACAGGTGGCTTGCTCATAAAGCCATAATTCCCTCCTGTTAAGAGGTTGGCGAAAAAGATAATGGCATTAACTCCAAGAGTCATCTGGCATATTTTCCAAGTATCCCCTTTTTCAACTTTATAATATCTAACAAGATAAATCAAGCAGTTAGCCAAGAGGGCCAAGTGTCCGAAAACATTGTTCACGGACGAAACATGAGGGAAAGGAAAAGGATAAAAGACTGGATAAACCAAGGCCATGATAGAACCAAAAACTCCAACCAGGGCAAAATATTGTTTAAAAAAGGTCTTATTAGGGGCAAGAAGAATTATCCACATAGCCATGCGACTATGGTAAAAAGGGAGAGCCTCAGATAGGGGCAGACGTGCAGCAATATACCAAGCGTTGATAATGAGCAACTGAATCAATTGACCCCAATACCAAAAGTTTCTGTAACCTTTAGATGATGCGAAACGAATCGATAAAACAGCTATGATTACCAAAGAAGTAGGTAATAAAAAGTACCAGCCTCCCAAATGGGGAGGAACCGTTTTTTTACTGGTAAAAAGTAACTCCCAAAGCGTCATATGTCATCCTTAACGTGTTCTAGTTGAGTCAATTCTACATCCTTTTTACCAACTAAAAACGACTGTTATTCTTTCTTCTAATTTCAACTATTATATCGAAATAAAAAGTATTTTTCAATTTCTGTTTCTTTTTAGCTTGGCTTGCCTTATTTATAGGAAAATATGGTAAAATAGAACAGATAAAGAATCATCATTTCACGAAAGGATATCCGATGAAAATTACGCAAGAAGAGGTAACTCACGTTGCCAATCTTTCAAAATTAAAATTCTCAGAAGAAGAAACTGCAGAGTTTGCGACAACACTCTCAAAAATTGTTGATATGGTCGAATTGCTCAGTGAAGTCGACACTACTGGTGTCGCACCTACTACAACGATGGCTGACCGTAAAACTGTTCTCCGACCTGATGTGGCCGAAGAAGGAACAGACCGTGACCGCTTATTTAAAAATGTACCTGAAAAAGATAACTACTATATCAAGGTGCCAGCTATCCTAGATGATGGAGGAGACGCCTAATGACTTTTAACAATAAAACGATTGAAGAGTTGCACAATCTCCTTGTTTCTAAGGAAATTTCAGCAACTGAACTAACTCAGGCAACGCTTGAAGATATCAAATCTCGTGAGACAGCTATCAATGCTTTCGTCACTATTGCTGAAGATCAAGCTCTTGCTCAGGCTAAAGCCATTGATGAAACTGGTATTGATGCTGACAATGTCCTTTCAGGAATTCCGCTCGCAGTTAAGGATAACATTTCTACAGATGGTCTCTTAACAACAGCAGCTTCAAAAATGCTCTATAACTACGAACCTATCTTTGATGCCACAGCTGTTGCCAATGCAAAATCCAAGGGCATGATTGTTGTTGGGAAAACTAACATGGACGAATTTGCCATGGGTGGATCAGGTGAGACTTCTTACTACGGTGCTACCAAAAATGCTTGGGACCACAGCAAGGTTCCTGGTGGATCATCAAGTGGTTCTGCTGCAGCTGTAGCTTCTGGACAAGTCCGTTTATCACTTGGTTCCGATACTGGTGGTTCTATTCGCCAACCTGCTGCCTTTAACGGGATTGTTGGTCTCAAACCAACTTACGGAACAGTTTCACGTTTCGGTCTCATTGCCTTTGGTAGCTCATTAGACCAAATTGGTCCTTTTGCACCAACTGTTAAGGAAAATGCCCTCTTGCTCAATGCTATTGCCAGCGAAGATGCAAAAGACTCTACTTCTGCTCCAGTCCGCATTGCCGACTTTACTTCAAAAATCGGTCAAGACGTCAAGGGAATGAAAATTGCTTTGCCTAAGGAATATCTTGGTGAAGGGATTGACCCAGAGGTTAAGGAAACCATTCTGAATGCTGCTAAGCACTTTGAAAAGCTTGGTGCTATCGTTGAAGAAGTTAGCCTTCCACACTCTAAATACGGAGTTGCGGTTTACTACATCATTGCTTCATCAGAAGCATCCTCAAACTTGCAACGTTTTGATGGTATTCGTTACGGCTACCGCGCAGAGAATGCGACTAACCTTGATGAAATCTATGTAAACAGCCGCAGTCAAGGTTTCGGTGAAGAAGTTAAACGTCGTATCATGCTTGGTACTTTCAGTCTTTCATCAGGTTACTACGATGCCTACTACAAGAAGGCCGGACAAGTTCGTACCCTCATCATCCAAGATTTCGAAAAAATCTTTGCGGATTATGACTTGATTTTGGGACCAACTGCTCCTAGCGTTGCCTACGACTTGGATTCGCTCAACCATGATCCAGTTGCCATGTACTTGGCTGACCTTTTAACAATTCCTGTCAACTTGGCAGGTCTCCCAGGAATTTCAATTCCTGCAGGATTTGCTCAAGGTCTACCTATCGGGCTCCAATTGATTGGTCCTAAATACTCAGAAGAGACTATTTATCAAGCTGCTGCTGCGTTTGAAGCAACAACAGACTACCACAAACAACAACCCGTGATTTTTGGAGGTGATAACTAATGAACTTTGAAACAGTCATTGGACTTGAAGTCCACGTAGAGCTCAACACCAATTCAAAAATCTTCTCACCTACATCTGCCCACTTTGGAAATGACCAAAATGCCAACACCAACGTGATTGACTGGTCTTTTCCAGGAGTTCTGCCAGTTCTCAATAAAGGTGTTGTCGATGCCGGTATCAAGGCTGCACTCGCTCTTAACATGGACATCCATAAGAAGATGCACTTTGACCGCAAGAACTACTTCTACCCTGACAATCCTAAAGCCTACCAAATTTCTCAGTTTGATGAGCCAATTGGCTACAACGGCTGGATTGAAGTGGAGCTAGAAGACGGTACAACTAAGAAAATCGGTATCGAACGTGCTCACCTAGAAGAAGATGCAGGTAAAAACACGCATGGTACAGATGGTTACTCTTATGTTGACCTCAACCGCCAAGGGGTACCTTTGATTGAGATTGTATCTGAAGCAGACATGCGTTCACCAGAAGAAGCTTATGCTTATCTAACAGCCCTCAAGGAAGTGATCCAATATGCTGGCATTTCTGACGTTAAGATGGAAGAAGGTTCTATGCGTGTGGATGCCAACATCTCGCTTCGTCCTTATGGTCAAGAGAAATTCGGTACCAAGACAGAGTTGAAAAACCTCAATTCCTTCTCAAACGTTCGTAAGGGTCTTGAATACGAAGTGCAACGTCAAGCTGAAATCCTTCGCTCAGGTGGTCAAATCCGCCAAGAAACTCGCCGTTATGACGAAGCTAATAAAGCTACTATCCTCATGCGTGTTAAAGAAGGTGCTGCAGACTACCGCTACTTCCCAGAGCCAGACCTACCACTCTTTGAAATCTCTGATGAGTGGATCGAAGAAATGCGCACTGAGTTGCCAGAATTTCCAAAAGAGCGCCGTGCACGCTATGTCTCTCAACTCGGATTATCAGACTACGATGCTAGCCAGTTGACTGCCAATAAAGTCACTTCTGACTTCTTTGAGAAAGCAGTTTCCCTTGGTGGCGATGCTAAGCAAGTCTCTAACTGGCTCCAAGGTGAAGTCGCTCAATTCTTGAACGCCGAAGGCAAGACACTGGAACAAATCGAATTGACACCTGAAAACTTGGTGGAAATGATTGCCATTATCGAAGACGGCACTATTTCATCTAAGATTGCCAAAAAAGTCTTTGTCCACCTAGCTAAAAATGGGGGTGGCGCTCGTGAATACGTGGAAAAAGCTGGTTTAGTTCAAATCTCAGATCCAGATATTTTAATACCAATCATCCACCAAGTCTTTGCAGACAATGAGGCTGCCGTTGCCGACTTCAAGTCAGGTAAACGTAACGCTGACAAGGCCTTCACAGGCTTCCTCATGAAAGCAACCAAAGGCCAAGCCAACCCACAAGTAGCTCTTAAACTACTTGCCCAAGAATTGGCTAAGTTGAAAGAGAACGAGTAAATGTACTTTCGTTAATAGCCTTTTCTACTAAAAATAGAATAAGGAGAATAAATGAACAAATTTTTACGAGTACTATTTATTTTAGTTATTGTCGCCATGTTGGGTGCTTCTATTCTACAAATCTTTTTCCCATCATATATGGGAGAGCATTCTGGTTACGGTATTTCTGCAGGATGGCAAAGAGAAATTGGAATTTGGAATCTAGCTGTCTTAATTATTATTCTTGCCGTTAATATTAAGTACGATTGGTTTTACCTAAGAATTGCCCTTCTTGCCCTCATTATTGGTGGTATAGGAATAGGAACAAATCATTTGTTAAATTTTATTGAATATCATTCTCCTGTTAATGCGATTGGTGCTATCGAGAATTATATACTCGTATTTGGTTGGATTATAGGGTGGTTTATTGAAAATAAAACTATAAAACTCCAAAACTCTTTATAGACATAAAATTTAGCAAAAACTATTTTTCTACTCACATAGTTAGGAGACATATGAAAAAGTTATATACTCTTATCGCTACTTTCTTGCTTCTTCTCTTTGTGACACCCCTGCAATCAATCGATGCAGGTGTTGGACATTCTCGAAGTGGTAGCTCTAGTCACAGTAGCTCACGAAGCAGTAGCAGTTCTCGAAGTAGTAGTTCTAGCCGAAGTCGTTCAAATGGTAGTTCTTCTTCTAGAAGCAGCTATCGTTCTGGCGGTAGCTACTCAAGTTTAGATGGTTCTCTAGGGACAGGAATGAGCATTCTGATCATGTTTGGTGTCGGAGCTTTCTTACTCTTCATGCTCATCAAATATTTGAGTGACCAGAATTCATCATCTGGTAAATCTTACGGAAGCTCGCCTAGCTACAATGCTGAACCAACACTTCACCGTCGAGTGATAAATAACACCTTGGCTATCGATCGTGTTCGCCATGGTGATCCAAACTTTGATGCAGACACTTTCACTTCATGGGTTAAAGAAGTCTATATCCAATTACAGGCGGCCTGGACTAAAAAGGATTGGAATTTGGTGCGTTCTCTTGAAAGTGCCAGCCTCTACTCTCAACATAGTGCCCAACTGGAAGACTATATCCAATCTCAAACAACGAATATTTTGGAACGAGTTTATGTCGAGAATGTTCGAATCAAAGATTTCCACGAAAATCCAGATGGAAATGATACTCTAGTTGTTATCCTTTCATCTACTTTGAGAGACTATGTCATCGAAGACAAGACTCGTAAGGTTATTGAGGGAGACCCTCAAAAAGATCTATTTACAGTTTATCAAATGAACTTCATCCGCAAACATGGTAGTCAAACTGAAAGCTCTGTCCAAGATGAAGCCGTTAGCGACCGCTGTCCAAACTGTGGCGCTCCACTGAAAATATCAGCTATCAGCAAATGTGACTATTGCGGATCTGATATCACCCGTAGTCCAAACCAATGGGTTCTTGACACCTATGATGTTGTGGATGAAGACGAACTATATAATTAGGAGGAAATTATGGGATTTATTCGTGTTGCCAAAGAGCAAATTATGGGAGTTATTGATGTTGCCAAATCTGCAGGGATCAATAGTATTAATGATAGTAAATATAAGGAAGCCGTTGTGCTTCCAGAACACATATCATCAGATGCGTTAGCTGTTAAAGGAACTCTTCTTACAAAAGACCCTGACGGAATTTCCAGACAAGGGAATCAACATACAGGACTTTTAACAGATGGTTCTGTGGTAATTGTGCCACAAGGTTACGTTGCTATCCTTGTAAATAACGGGACTTTCCTTGGTGATGTTTTAGAAGCTGGTAGCCATGAATGGCGTTCTGGAGACAACGCTTGGCTTCTAGAAAAAGGTGGAATAAGAGGAACTTGGGAAAACTTCAAGCACCGCTTTTCATTTGCTGGTCAAGTCGTTACTCAACAAGAAATCATCTTTGTCCGTGTCCAACCGATTACGGGTAACAAATTTGGTACGCAAAACGCTGTGGAATACTTCAGTGAACGTTACCAACAATTGCTCAACATCCGTTTCTACGGTTTGTATGATATTAAAATTTCTGATCCAGTTCTTTTCTACGTTAGCTCTATCAGTCAACAAATTGACGAACATAAACCTTTTACTATTCAAGATATCGCTCAAGGTACTTTGCGTCAAAATATCTCTCCTAAAATTGCGATTGCGATTTCAAAATTCACCAATGAGTATCGAGTTGATATCTATAGCCTAAATGCTAATCAAGATGCTTTTAATGAAATCGCTAAACAAGAAGTCAATAAGGTATGGACTAGCCTTTATGGAATTGAAGCAACCAATATCCTTCTTGAAGACTTGAGCTACGACAAAGAAAGCTTGGAACTTGTTCGTAAACTTGATAGCGAACTCGTTGCTATGAAATACAATACCATCGAAATTGAAGAACGTCGTGCTCGTAACGAAGCTCTTATTGCTGCAGCTAATAATGAAGGTAACGGCAATGGTATGAATATGATTATGGGGATGAATCTAGGACAAACACTCGGTGGCCAAATCAACCAACAAGCTCAACCTATGAATCCAAATCAAAGCTATACCCCAGCACAACCTGCTGATCCAAACCAACCTTTGACTCCAAGACAAACTATAAATTCTGAACAAGTTGCTAGCCCAGCCCAAACTGTTAGTCCTGAACAGACTGCTAACTCAGTAGAATCTACCAATCCCGAAGTGACAACTCCTACGGAAGAAACTACTAGTCAAGAAGTGACAACTCCTGTAGCAGAATCTACCAATCCTGAACAAGCTACCAACTCTGAAAAAACCACTAACAAAAACTTTTACATTGAAGTCGATGGCAAGTACGTATTAGTTACTAAGGACGAAGATGGAAACATCGTTCCTGTCAACTAATCTCACTTCCCTGATATTTGAGAAATCTCACGACTTATGATACAATAAAGAGTAAATTATTTTATTAAAGAGGTAAAAACATGATTGAAGCAAGTAAATTAAAAGCTGGTATGACCTTTGAAACAGCTGACGGAAAATTGATCCGCGTTTTGGAAGCTAGCCACCACAAACCAGGTAAAGGAAACACGATCATGCGTATGAAATTGCGTGATGTCCGTACTGGTTCAACATTTGAAACAAGCTACCGTCCAGAGGAAAAATTTGAGCAAGCGATTATCGAAACTGTGCCAGCACAATACTTGTACAAAATGGATGAAACAGCTTATTTCATGAACACTGAAACATATGACCAATACGAAATTCCTGTTGTAAATGTTGAAAATGAATTGCTTTATATCCTTGAAAATTCTGAAGTTAAAATTCAATTTTACGGAACTGAAGTAATCGGTGTAACAGTACCTACAACTGTTGAATTGACAGTTGCTGAAACTCAACCATCTATTAAAGGTGCAACTGTTACCGGTTCTGGTAAACCAGCTACAATGGAAACTGGACTTGTCGTGAACGTTCCAGACTTCATCGAAGCAGGACAAAAACTCGTTATCAACACTGCAGAAGGAACTTACGTTTCTCGTGCCTAATCTCTAGAAAGAGGTCATTCTATGGGAATTGAAGAACAATTAGGCGAAATCGTTATCGCCCCACGTGTACTTGAAAAAATCATTGCAATCGCTACAGCTAAAGTTGATGGTGTCCACTCTTTTTCAAACAAATCAGTATCTGACACCCTTTCAAAACTTTCACTCGGTCGTGGCGTCTATCTAAAAGAATCTGAAGAAGAACTAATAGCTGATATCTATCTCTATCTTGAGTATGGTGTCAAGGTTCCTAAGGTTGCAATGGCTATTCAAAAAGCTGTAAAAGATGCCGTTCGTAATATGGCTGATGTTGAACTCAATGCTGTGAATATTCACGTTGCTGGTATTGCACCAGATAAAACACCAAAACCAGCATTAACAGATTTGTTTGATGAGGACTTCCTCAATGACTAGTCCATTATTAGAATCTAGACGTGAACTACGAAAATGTGCCTTCCAAGCACTGATGAGTCTTGAATATGGTTCTGATATTGAAACTGCTTGTCGCTTCGCTTATACTCATGATCGAGAAGACGACGAGGTAAAACTCCCTAGCTTCCTAATCGATCTTGTATCTGGTGTTCAAGCTCAAAAAGAGGAACTAGACAAACAAATCACTCAGCATTTAAAGTCTGGTTGGACGATTGAACGTTTAACCTTAGTTGAAAAGAATTTATTGCGTTTAGGAGTTTTCGAAATCACTTCCTTTGATACTCCTCAACTTGTAGCTGTGAATGAAGCTATTGAGCTTGCAAAAAGCTTTTCAGATCAAAAATCAGCCCGTTTCATTAACGGACTGCTCAGTCAATTTGTAACTGAAGAAAATTAAATATAAAAAGTGTTTGATAGATATCAAACACTTTTTATTTGTCTCCTCAAATGCTATCTAAAAAAACGATTATAGATTAAATTAGAAAGCAACAACCAGATGAAATCTGCATGAATGAGAAAGTTAATAAAACTATGGCACAGGATGGTGATTTTTAAATTCTTTGTCCAACGGTAGACTAAAGCAAAGAAAAGACCGAAAAAACAATAAATCATCAAACTGATGGGGTCGCGATGGGACAATACCAAATGACTGAGCCCAAAGATAAGAGCTGATAAGATGACATCCAAGTAGTATTTGGACTTAGGGAAAAAGGTATTCATAAAATATCCCCTATGAACTATCTCCTCTAATAGAGGCCCCAAAATGACAACTGAGATAAAAGAGAAGCAAGTCGTTAAAATAGTAGATTGCTCACTGAAGGATAGGACCGAAAGAAGGTCTTCAAAGATATAGTTGTTATTAATGAAGCGACTAAACTGTAAGTAAAAAGCACTTAACAACTGACGGACAAAATAAGCAGCCACTAAACTAACTAAAAGGTAAAAGAATCTGGATTTCTTCGAGCCCTTTTTTTCAAAAATATAGAGCATTCTTTTCTTTTTTAGCCAATAGATAAATAGTCCTAAAAGAGCTAGTTGCTCTACTGCTACAATAATAGAATAGCCATCCATACCCCAGACAAACATCTTAGCCAGATAAAGACTACTGAAATCTAGTAGATAAATTGATAGGAATACCAGTAATGTATAGATTCCCAAATGACCTATTTTTTTCATACTCACTCCCAAAAAGCTTTGTTGACTTATTTTTATAGCACACGTATCCCTTGTTATATTAACAGATATTTTTACAAGAGTCAATTTTTCATTCTGAAATGTATTTTATAGAATCCAAAAAGCTAGAACCATTTCTTAGTCCTAGCTTACTTTTTAGTATTTTCTAAAGCGTTGGTAACGCTCCTCAATGAGCTGCTCTAGTGGCAGTTTACCAAGTTCATCAAGTTCTGCTCGGAGTTGTTCTTTGACTTGCTTGATTAGATCTTTACTTGATAGACCTACCTCAGAGATAACCTTATCAACAATTTTCATATCTAGCAATTCGAAAGAAGTAATTTTCATCAACTCTGCAGCTTCCATGGCACGACTGCCATCCTTCCAAAGAATAGACGCAAAGCCTTCAGGACTGAGAACTGCATAGATCGAGTTTTCTAACATCCAAACACGGTCAGCTACTGCAAGAGCTAAAGCCCCTCCTGAGCCACCTTCACCGATAATAATGGCAATAATTGGCACCTTAAGATCGCTCATCTCCATGAGGTTACGGGCAATAGCTTCACCTTGGCCACGCTCTTCTGCTCCGACACCAGGATAGGCACCAGCCGTGTTGATAAAAGTTACAACAGGACGACCAAATTTTTCAGCCTGCTTCATCAAGCGAAGGGCTTTTCGATAACCTTCAGGATGAGGTTGTCCAAAGTTACGGTTAAGATTATCCTGTAAGCTTTTGCCTTTTTGAATTCCAACAACAGTTACTGCTTGGTCTCCCAACCAACCGATACCACCAATAACAGCACCATCATCTCGGAAAGAGCGATCACCATGGAGCTCTACAAAGTCATCAAATATTCCGGTTGCGAAGTCCAAGGCAGTTAAGCGGGTTTGTTCACGTGCTTCTCTGACGATTTTTGCAATATTCATAAACAATCCCCCTTATGTAACCTTACTAATCGAGCAATCATATCTGGCAATTCTCTCCGTTTAACAATCGCATCCACAAAGCCATGTTCTAACAAAAACTCTGCCTTCTGGAAATCCTCTGGCAAATCTTCCCTTACGGTATTTTCAATGACACGGCGTCCAGCAAATCCTACTAAACTTTGAGGCTCTGCCAAGATGATATCACCCTCCATAGCAAAGGAAGCTGTAACACCACCAGTTGTTGGATCAGTAAGGATTGTTAGGTAAAATAAACCTGCATTGGAATGACGTTTGACTGCTGCAGAGATTTTAGCCATCTGCATCAAACTCATGATTCCTTCTTGCATACGTGCTCCACCAGATGCTGTAAACAAGACGACTGGTAATTTTTCAGCTGTCGCGTATTCAAACAAACGAGTGATTTTTTCACCAACTACTGTTCCCATAGATGCCATGATAAAATTAGAATCCATGATTCCGAGAGCAACTTTCTCACCCTTAATCAAAGCAGTTCCTGTGACAACAGCCTCATCAAGACCTGTTTTTTCACGCATAGAGGCTAATTTTTTCTGGTAACCTGGAAATTCCAATGGATCTTGCGTCTCAATTCCTGTGAACATCTCTAGGAAGCTTCCCATATCAATGGTTAAAGCAAGGCGCTCTTGAGCTGAAATACGGAAGGTATAGCCACAGTGAGGACAAATACGTTCACTCCCCAAGTCCTTTTGGTAAATCGTATATTTGCAACCTGGACATTGGGAGAAGAGCTCATCTGGAACCTCTGGCTTGATCTGAGGTTGATTTACAGTCGAACGATTGGGATTGATTCGAATATATTTATCTTTTTTACTAAATAGAGCCATACATCCCCCTTTTCAGTCTTATACTATTTTTACATTATTCTTTTTCTTGATAGTGTGGTAAGAAAGTTTCCATCAAGAATGAAGTATCGTAGTCTCCTGCTATCACGCGACGATCTGAAATCAAATCGAGTTGGAAATCAGCATTAGTGACAACCCCTTCAATTTCGAGCTCATAAAGAGCTCGTTGCATTTTCATGAGTGCATCAAAACGATTTTCACCATGAACAATAATTTTAGCAATCATACTATCATAGTATGGCGGAATGGTATAACCAGGATAAACTGCTGAGTCCACTCGCAAGCCCACACCACCGCTTGGTAGATAAAGATTAGTGATCTTACCTGGACTCGGTGCAAAATTAAAGGCTGGGTTTTCTGCGTTGATACGGCACTCAATAGCATGTCCTTTTAGAACAATGTCTTCTTGCTTCAGAGTCAAAGGTTGACCTGACGCAATACGGATTTGTTCCTTGACAATATCCACACCAGAAACAAATTCGGTTACTGGATGTTCTACTTGGACACGAGTATTCATCTCCATAAAGTAGAATTTCCCACTTGCTTCATCTAGTAGAAATTCGATGGTCCCAGCATTTTCATAACCAACAGATTCAGCTGCACGGACTGCTGCAGCACCAATTTCATTTCGCAGTGTTTTCCCAATAGCAATCGAAGGACTTTCTTCTAAAACCTTTTGGTTATTCCGCTGAAGCGAACAGTCACGCTCACCTAGGTGAATCACATGTCCCATCTGGTCAGAAAGAATCTGTACCTCAATGTGGCGAGCAGGATAAATCACACGCTCGAGGTACATAGCCCCATTTCCAAAGTTTGCTTTGGCTTCACTAGAGGCTGTTTCAAAGGCTGATACAAGGTCTTCTGCCTTTTCAACCTTACGAATTCCTTTACCACCACCTCCAGCTGAAGCTTTCAGCATAACTGGATAACCAATTTTTTCGGCAATAGCCAGAGCCTCTTCTGCAGTATGGACTTCTCCATCTGATCCTGGAATGACAGGCACATTAGCCTTAATCATTTGAGCACGGGCATTAATTTTATCTCCCATGACATCCATTACTCGAGCTGATGGCCCGATAAATTTGATACCGACTTCTTCACACATAGTTGCAAATTTGGAATTTTCACTTAAAAAACCAAATCCAGGGTGAATAGCTTCAGCTTCAGTCAAGACTGCAGCTGATAGGATGGCATTGATGTTCAGATAAGATTCTGTAGCCTTCCCAGGGCCGATACAGATAGCCTCATCAGCCAAAAGCGTGTGGAGAGCTTCCTTGTCAGCAGTCGAATAGACAGCAACTGTAGCAATTCCTAACTCTCGTGCCGCACGAATAATACGAACAGCAATTTCACCACGATTGGCAATTAAAATCTTACGAAACATGGAAAACCTCCCTAGTTTCCAATAGCAAAGGTCAGAGTACCGCTTGCTGCAAGCTTACCATCTACTTCTGCCTTCGCTTCTACTACGGCGATTGTGCCACGACGTTTGACAAAAGTTGCTGTCAAGACAAGCTGATCACCAGGAACAACTTGTTTCTTAAACTTAACCTTATCCATGCCAGCATAGAAGACGAGTTTCCCTTTGTTTTCAGGTTTAGACAATTCCAAAACACCTGCTGTCTGAGCCAAGGCTTCCATAATGAGTACTCCAGGCATAACTGGGTATTGTGGAAAATGACCATTGAAGAAAGGTTCGTTAATCGTTACATTTTTAATAGCAACAATGGTGTCTTCACTAACTTCTATGACACGATCTACTAAGAGCATGGGATAACGGTGTGGCAAAGCTTCTTTAATTCCTTGAATATCAATCATTTGATACGTACCAAGCCTTTCCCAAACTCAACCATTTCTTCATTTTCAACAAGAACTTCTGTTACAACACCGTCTTTAGGTGCTGGAATTTCGTTCATAACCTTCATAGCTTCAATGATGACCAAGGTTTGGCCTTTTTTAACAGTATCACCAACTGAAACAAAATTAGGTTTGTCTGGTCCGGCAGCCAAGTAAGCAACTCCGACAAGTGGACTTTCTACAAGGTCCCCCTCAGCTACAAATTCACTAGCACTTGATTCTGAAACTGCTTCTACAGCTGGTGTAGTTGGAGCTTGTGGTGCAACTGTAGGTACAGTTGCTGGAACTACAGGTTGAGGTGCTGGACTTGTTTCTGCCACAAGTTTCGCTTCATTCTTACTGAAGATCAACTCGTCCGTTCCATTTTTATAAGAAAATTCTTTCAAGCTCGACTGGTCAAATTGTGCCATCAAGTCTTTGATTTCATTTAAATTCATTTTTACTTATTCTCCCAACGTTTGAAAGCAAGAACTGCATTATGCCCACCAAATCCAAAAGTATTTGAGATAGCATAAGGAATTTCATGTTCCAAGCCTTGTCCATAAATAACGTTTGCTTCAATGTAGTCTGACAATTCTGTTGTTCCAGCTGTCATCGGTACATAGTTGTTACGGATTGCTTCAATTGTTGCAATAGCCTCAACTGCACCTGCTGCACCGAGTAAGTGGCCTGTAAATGACTTGGTTGAAGATACAGGTACTTCCTTACCAAGAACCGCTACGATAGCACCACTTTCTCCCTTTTCATTGGCAGGAGTTGATGTACCGTGAGCATTGACATAAGCTACTTGGTCTGGTGTAATTTCAGCTTCCTCCAAGGCAAGTTTGATAGCTTTAATAGCACCTTGGCCTTCTGGATGTGGTGAAGTCATATGGTAGGCATCACAAGTATTCCCGTAACCGACAACTTCAGCTAGGATAGTTGCTCCGCGTTTTTCAGCATGTTCTAAGCTCTCAAGAACCAACATCCCTGAACCTTCGCCCATAACAAATCCATTACGATCTTTGTCAAATGGAATAGAAGCACGAGTTGGATCTTCTGTTGTTGAAAGAGCTGTTAAGGCTTGGAAACCGGCAATCGCAAATGGTGTAATAGATGATTCTGAACCACCAACCAACATGATATCTTGGAAACCAAATTTGATAGAACGGAAGGCATCTCCGATAGCATCATTTGATGAAGCACAAGCTGTGTTGATAGATTTACAGATACCATTGGCACCGAAACGCATAGCAACATTTCCTGCAGCCATATTTGGCAAAGCTTTTGGAAGTGTTAATGGTTTAACACGTTTAGGCCCTTTTTCGTGAAGTCGAAGCACTTGGTCTTCGATTTCTCTGATTCCACCGATACCTGATGCAACGATGACACCAAAGCGGTCTTTATCAAGCGCTTCTACATCAAGGTTAGCATGGTCAACTGCTTCTTGAGCAGCATACAAGGCATACAAAGAATAGTCATCGAAACGATTGGTATCTTTTTTTACAAAATATTTGTCAAAAGGAAAATCATTAATCTCAGCTGCATTATGGACGTCAAAAGCACTGTGATCAAACTTGGTGATTTCACCAATCCCAATCTTTCCATTCTTTAAACTGTTCCAAAATTCTTCTGGCGTATTCCCAATTGGAGATGTTAATCCATAACCTGTTACTACTACACGATTTAGTTTCATTTTCATACCTCTATTTTAACTCTTATTGCATGGTAAGTCCACCATCAATTGCAATGACTTGTCCCGTTAGATAATCTTGGCTTGCAAGAAAGGCTGTCACCTCTGCGACCTGCTCAGCTTGGCCAAATTGTTTCATCGGAATTTGTGCCAACATGGCATCTTTTACCTTATCAGATAGGACCGCAGTCATATCAGATTCGATCATTCCTGGTGCAATGGCATTGACACGCACATTACGATTGGCCACCTCACGTGCTACTGATTTGGTAAATCCAATCAAACCAGCCTTAGATGCAGCGTAGTTTGCTTGACCGATATTTCCCATCAAACCAACGACACTAGACATATTGATAATGGCCCCTTCACGTGCTTTTATCATCTGCTTCAAGACTGCTTGCGTCATGTTGAAGGCTCCCGTTAGGTTGACCTTCAAGACCTTCTCAAAATCTTCTTCTGTCATCTTCAGCATGAGGGTGTCTTGAGTAATCCCAGCATTATTCACTAGGACATCAACTGAGCCTAATTCTTCAATCGCTTGATCCACCATGCGTTTAGCATCTGTGAAGTCTGAAACATCACCAGAAATAGCAAGGACCTTGACCCCGTATGGTTTAAACTCGTTTAGAAGCTCCTCGGAGATTTCACCACGACTATTCAAGACAACGTTAGCTCCCAAGCTAGCAAATTTGTGAGCAATGGCAAGACCAATTCCTCGACTTGAGCCTGTAATAAAGACATTTTTCTGTTCTAGTTTCATTTTTCTCCTTTCAGAACTTCTACTATTTTGGTCTATTTTCTAAGAGTGCTTGTAAACTTGCTTGATCTTCAACATTTGCAAGTTGAGCCGTTTTATCAATCTTTTTGACGAATCCTGACAAGACTTTTCCAGGGCCAATCTCGATAAAACGAGTGACTCCCGCTTCTTGCATGACTGCAATGCTCTCATAAAAACGAACAGGTTCCTTAACTTGACGAGTCAAGAGTTCTGCAATTCGTTCTTTTTCCATGACCTTTGCTTCTGTATTACCAACAAGTGGACAAGCAAAGTCATTAAACTCAACATCTTCTAGGACTTGAGCTAATTTTTGACTAGCAGGTTCCAATAAAGCTGTATGGAAAGGTCCAGAAACATTTAGCGGAATTAAGCGTTTTGCTCCTGCTTCTTGCAAGAGTTCAACTGCACGATCCACAGCAACCACCTCACCACCAATAACAATTTGGCTTGGGGTATTATAGTTAGCTGGAGTTACAACGCCAAGTTGAGAAGCTTCTTGACAAGTTTGTTCAATAACTTCAACTGGAGTATTGAGTACGGCTACCATTTTACCAGACCCAGCAGGTGCCGCTTCTTCCATATAAGCACCACGTTTAGCAACTAGAGCCACCGCATCTTTAAAATCCAAGGCGCCACTAGCTACAAGGGCAGAATATTCACCAAGAGACAGGCCTGCCACTATATCTGGTTGGTAACCTTTCTCCTTTAGTAATCGGTAAATGGCAACGGATGTAGCCAAAATAGCTGGTTGTGTGTAACGAGTCTGATTTAGCTTCGTTTCATCGTTATCAATCAAGTCACGAAGATCATAACCTAAGACTTGGCTAGCTTGGTCGATTGTTTCTTTGACGATAGCATATTGGTCGTATAGTTCACGTCCCATTCCAAGGTACTGGGCTCCTTGACCTGCAAATAGAAAGGCTGTTTTAGTCATTTCTTGTAACTCCTGCCCAACGAGCGGCTTCTTTTTGAATTTTCTCAGCTGCACCATAGTAGATATCTTTTAAGATTTCTTCAACTGTTTCTTCTTTAGATACCAAACCTGCAATCTGGCCGGCCATTACTGAACCGCCATCTACATCACCATGGACAACAGCCTTGGCCAAAGCTCCTGCACCCATTTGTTCAAAGATTTCTAAGTCTGGATTTTCTTGTTTAAAGGCATCTTTTTCAGCTTGCTCGAAATCACGAGTCAATTGATTTTTGATGGCACGAACTGCGTGACCAAAATGTTGTGCTGAAATAGTTGTATCAATATCACGAGCCTTTAAAATCTTAGCTTTGTAGTTTGGATGAGCATTTGATTCTTTAGCAACTACAAAACGAGTTCCTACTTGCACAGCTTCCGCACCAAGCATAAATCCAGCAGCAGCTCCCTCACCGTCTGCAATACCACCTGCAGCGATAACAGGAATTGAAACAGCCGCCGCAACTTGACGAACCAAGGTCATGGTTGTTAATTTACCAATGTGTCCACCGGCTTCCATACCTTCACAAATAACAGCATCTGCACCGATTTTTTCCATACGTTTAGCCAAAGCTACGCTAGGAACTACAGGAATAACGGTGATTCCTGCTTCATGAAATCGCTCCATATATTTACTTGGGTTTCCTGCACCAGTTGTGACTACCTTAACTCCTTCTTCAATCACAAGGTCAACAATATCATCAACAAATGGAGACAAGAGCATGATATTGACACCAAAAGGCTTGTCTGTTAAAGATTTAATCTTATCGATGTTGGCTTTAACAACTTCTTTAGGTGCGTTTCCTCCACCAATGATACCGAGACCACCAGCTTTTGAAACAGCTCCAGCCAAATCGCCATCTGCTACCCAGGCCATTCCACCTTGGAAGATAGGATATTTAATATTTAATAGTTCAGTGATACGTGTTTTCATATTGCCTCCATAAGTCTTGCTTACGTAATAGTTCGACTTTATTATAATTTGACTGTCAAACTATTACCTAAACAAGAGGGAGCGGGTCTCCCCTACTCCTTCTTTATTTATTCTAATTATTTAGTTTGCTCTTCAACGTAAGCAACCAAGTCGCCAACTGTTTTCAAGTTGTCTTCAGCTTCGATTTGGATATCAAAAGCGTCTTCGATTTCTGAGATTACTTGGAACAAGTCCAATGAATCTGCGTCCAAATCATCAAAAGTAGATTCAAGTGTTACTTCTGATGCATCTTTTCCAAGTTCTTCAACGATAATTTCTTGTACTTTTTCAAATACTGCCATGATAGACTCCTTTAAAATAAATAGTTTTTTATAACAATGTGATCACCACATGATTACCTAAATTGTAACAATAAGTGTGCCCCATGTCAAACCTCCACCGAAACCTGACAAGAGAATTTTTTGGCTACCATCCAAATGGATGAGCCCTTCTTCTACACACTCAGAAAGTAAAATCGGGATACTTGCCGCACTAGTATTTCCATACTTCATCATATTAGCAGGAAGCTTGTCACGATCGACACCGATTTTTCTAGCCATCTTATCTAAAATTCGAATATTAGCTTGATGAAGCAAGAGATAATCGAGTTCATCTACTGATATTGGACTTTTTTCGATGGTCTGTTTAATAGATTTAGCCACGTCTCGAATTGCAAAGTCAAAAACTGCTCTCCCATCCATTTTCAAGAAAACATCTGGTTCTTCTTGAATCGAAAATGGTGAAATCAATCCTGTCTGTCCATAAGTGAGACACTCACCACGAGAACCATCGCTATTGAGACTTTCAGCTAAGAAATGTTTTTGGTCACTTGCCTCAAGTAGTACACCACCAGCTCCATCTCCAAACAAGACAGCTGTTGAGCGGTCAGACCAATCCAAAGATTTTGACATGGTCTCACTACCGATAACCAGACCCTTACGATATGTTCCTGAAGAAATGAACTTTTCTGCAGTCGATAGGGCGAAAACAAATCCACTACAAGCAGCTGTTAAATCATAGGCAAAAGCCTTATGAGCGCCAATCCTTGCCTGAACACGAGCTGCCGTTGAGGGCATCATCGAGTTAGGTGTCATAGTCGCTATAATGATGAAATCTAGCTCTTCAGCAGAAATCCCTGCCTTCTCTAGAAGTTGTTTTGCAACCTCTGTAGCCAAATCTCCTGTTGATTCTGTCTTGGAAATATGGCGTTCTTTAATCCCTGTCCGACTTGAAATCCATTCATCACTCGTATCCATGACCTGAGCTAAGTCTTCGTTAGTGATAATCTGCTCTGGAGCATAATGAGCGACCTGGCTTATTTTTGCAAAAGCCATTACTTCAAATCCTCCAAAAAGTGATAAAGATTAGTTAACCCTTTACCCATAACACTCATTTCTTCAGGACTCATGCCCTCGATAATTCTTTCGACCATGGCCTTATGGAAACGTTTATGGAGACGATGTACGAGGCGACCTTTCTTTGTCAAATGCAGATGCACTACACGACGATCTTTATCTGAACGGATACGTTCGATGTATCCTTTTCGTTCCAAATTGTTTAAACTCGTTGTCACAGTCCCTAGAGTTACCATCAACTCTTTGGACACTTGACTTGGAGTCACTTCTGGATACTTACCGATAACATCAATCGTGTGCATTTCTTTGATAGAGATGTCTTTGAAACGACTACCTCGCAAACTTACTTCCTCGATCACTAGGACGTTGTTAAAAATTGATGTTAAATAGTCATTGACTTGTTGGTAGTCCATTTCTCTTCCCTCCTTTATCAAAAAAAGTTTAATAATCAAAACATTTGACAAAAAAAGTATATCAAACTTCAAAGAATAGTGCAAGTATTTTTTATTTCCCGACAAATTTTGGACGTCTTCTCTCAGAATGTGCACGAACACCTTCTTTAAAATCTTCCGTATAGGATAGTGATTTTTGTAGTTCCAATTCAAGTTGAGCATATTCATGCCACTGCTTGAATTCACTTTCCCAAACAAGTTTCTTAATCGCAGCATATGAATTTGAAGAGCCACGTCTCAACTTCTTCAACAATTGTTCTCTTGTTTTTTCTAATTGTTCACTAGTACATAGACGATATAGAGCTCCTGCCTCCATTGCCTTTTCAGCGGTGAAAGCTTCTCCAGTCATAGCTAATTGAGTTGCTCTAGTTGCACCGAGCGATCTTGTCAGCAAGAATAAGCCACCCGCGTCAGGAGCCAATCCTACACCTACAAAAGCCTGGATAAATTTAGACTTGTCAGATGCGATACAGAAATCAACTGCCAAGGCCATATTGGCTGCAGCTCCAGCAACTGCTCCATCCACCTCCATGATAACAGGCTTAGGAATCTGTTTAATCTTATAAGAAATAGTATTGACCAATTCAGCAATTCGAGTTAAGGAAGCAATATCATCCTCATCGACAGCACGTTTCATTTCAACTAAATCACCACCGACAGAAAACACCTTACCAGCAGCATTGATGAGAATAAATGAAACAGAATCGTCTTTTTCAGCTAATTCCAGTGCTTCTAAAATTTCTTCACACATAGGAATATGGAAACCATTTGCCACCTCGGGACGATTTAAAGTAATCACCGCTAAATCGTCTTGAATTTGAAAGATAATATGATTCATAGCCACTCCTTTAATTTAAAAAGCTGATTAAATTATTTTATCTTCAAAGTATATCTTTTTCTTTTTATTTATACAAGCAAAAATTGTATAAAAGTGTATCAGCCGATTTTTAAAGAGTCTTTTCTATACTAAAAATAACTAAGTTAAGCTAATCATGTCGAGATTTCTAATAAGATGTAGCCTTTCCTATTGCAGATTGAAAAAAGCCCCTCTTTCTGCTATAATCGTATAAAATACTTACTTTAGGAGTTTTTATGAAGGTTGTAAAATTTGGAGGAAGTTCACTCGCCTCTGCAAGCCAATTGAAAAAGGTTTTAAACATTGTAAAAAGTGACCCTGAACGTCGTTTTGTAGTTGTATCTGCACCAGGAAAGCGTGATGCTAAAGATACCAAGGTTACAGATGCTTTGATTAAATATTATCGTGATTATGTAGCAGGAAATGATATCAGTGCTAGTCAAAATTGGATTATCGATCGTTACGCTACAATGGTTAGCGAACTAGGGCTTAAACCAGCTGTTTTAGAACGAATCTCTAAAAGCATCCGAACTCTCGCTACCCTTCCAATTGAAAACAATGAATTTCTTTACGATACCTTCCTTGCTGCAGGGGAAAATAACAACGCTAAACTCATTGCAGCTTACTTTAACCAAAATGGATTAGAAGCTCGCTATGTTCATCCGCGAGAAGCTGGTATTGTTGTAACAAGCGAACCTGGAAATGCTCGTATCATTCCTTCAAGTTATGATAAAATCGAAGAGCTCAATAATGGAACGGAAGTTCTGGTTATTCCGGGATTCTTCGGTGTGACCAAAGAGAATCAAATCTGTACCTTCTCTCGTGGTGGATCAGATATTACTGGTTCAATTATCGCAGCTGGAGTTAAAGCTGACCTTTATGAAAACTTTACTGATGTTGACGGAATTTTTGCTGCACACCCTGGTATCATTCACAAGCCACACTCAATCCCTGAATTGACTTACCGTGAAATGCGAGAATTGGCCTATGCAGGTTTCTCTGTACTACATGACGAAGCACTCCTTCCAGCCTACCGCGGAAAAATCCCTCTTGTTATCAAAAATACCAATAATCCTGACCATCCAGGTACTCGCATCGTTCTGAAACACAGCAGTGATGAATTCCCAGTAGTGGGGATTGCTGGTGATTCTGGTTTTGTCAGCATCAATATGTCTAAGTACCTCATGAACCGCGAAGTTGGTTTTGGTCGTAAAGTACTTCAAATTCTAGAAGACCTGAATATTGGTTGGGAACATATGCCAACTGGTATCGATGACCTATCTATCATCCTTCGTGAGCGCGAGCTTACACCAATCAAAGAGGAAGAAATCCTCCGTCAACTTGTTCAAAAAGCTGAAGTCGACCACGCTGAAATCGAACATGACCTGTCTATCATCATGATTGTTGGCGAAAAAATGAAGCGCCATATCGGTGTAACTGCTACAGCCACTCGTGCCTTATCTGAAAACAATATCAACATTCAAATGATGTCACAAGGTTCTAGTGAAGTTTCTATCATGTTCGTTGTTCACAAAGACCAAGAAAAAGCGGCTCTTAAGGCTCTCTACCAAGCATTTTTCGGTGAAAGTAAGGAAGACTAAACATGGCACAATCTCTCAATAAAGTCGTTGACTTACAAACTACTGGAACTTCTTACCTATCTATACAAGGAAAAGTTGGAAAATTTCTGGTAGGAGACCAAGCCTTGGAGTTTTACTCGGATCGCAATATTGAGGATTATATTCAAATCCCATGGTCTAGCGTTAATCAAATCGGAGCCAATGTTTCAGGCCGTAAGGTTAGTCGTCATTTTGAAGTTTTTACAGACCAAGGAAAATTCCTCTTTGCCTCAAAAGACTCCGGAAAAATTCTTAAAATTGCTCGGGAAAAAATCGGAAATGAAAAGGTTGTGAAGCTTCCAACCTTACTCCAAATCATCGGTCGTAAAATCAAAAATCTATTTGCAAAAAAATAGAAAGTTTAGTATAATCATAGAAACGGATAAGTAGGTTATCCTCTTCTTCCAGAAAGTCTGCGGGTGCTGCGAGCAGATAGGAGAGATAGGTGAAATTCTACCGTTGTTTTAAATCAAATACAGAATCAAGTGCACACCTGTGAAGTTGGATGGAACCGTGGCTCTGCCACTCCAACGCTTTGTCAGGTGTGCTTTTTTCATAAAGGAGTTTATATGCTAGATATCAAACGTATTCGTACAGACTTTGATGCTGTCGCAGAAAAATTGGCTACACGTGGTGTAGATGCTGCTATCTTGAACGAGATGAAAGAAATCGATGCTAAACGTCGTGACATCTTGGTTAAGGTTGAAACCCTCAAGGCAGAGCGTAACACAGTTTCTGCTGAGATTGCCCAAGCTAAGCGAAACAAGGAAAATGCCGATGATAAGATTGCTGCCATGCAAAACCTATCTGCCGAAGTCAAAGCACTCGATGCAGAATTAGCTGAAATTGATGCTAAATTGACAGAATTTACCACTACTCTTCCAAACATCCCAGCTGACAGTGTTCCTATTGGGGCAGACGAAGATGATAACGTAGAAGTTCGCCGTTGGGGAACTCCTCGTGAGTTTGACTTTGAACCAAAAGCCCACTGGGATCTCGGAGAAGACCTTGGTATTCTTGACTGGGAACGTGGTGGAAAAGTCACTGGAGCTCGTTTCCTCTTCTATAAAGGCCTCGGAGCTCGCTTGGAACGTGCCATCTACAACTTTATGCTAGATGAGCATGGTAAGGAAGGTTATACTGAAGTCATCACCCCTTACATGGTTAACCATGATTCTATGTTTGGTACTGGACAATATCCAAAATTCAAAGAAGATACGTTTGAATTGAAAGACACTAATTATGTCCTCATTCCTACAGCTGAAGTTCCTCTAACTAACTACTACCGTGATGAAATTCTTGACGGAAAAGACTTGCCAATCTACTTTACTGCTATGAGTCCATCATTCCGTTCTGAAGCTGGTTCTGCTGGTCGCGATACTCGCGGTTTGATTCGTTTGCACCAATTCCACAAGGTAGAAATGGTGAAATTTGCCAAACCTGAAGAGTCATATGAAGAACTAGAAAAGATGACAGCCAACGCTGAAAACATCCTTCAAAAACTCAACTTGCCATACCGTGTGGTAGCTCTTTCTACAGGAGATATGGGCTTCTCAGCTGCTAAAACTTATGACTTGGAAGTGTGGATTCCTGCGCAAAATACTTATCGTGAAATCTCAAGCTGTTCAAATACAGAAGATTTCCAAGCCCGTCGTGCCCAAATCCGCTACCGTGATGAAGCTGATGGTAAAGTCAAACTTCTTCACACTTTGAATGGTTCTGGACTTGCTGTTGGGCGTACCGTCGCTGCAATTCTTGAAAACTATCAAAATGAAGATGGTTCTGTCACTATTCCTGAAATCCTTCGTCCATACATGGGTGGAGCTGAAGTCATCAAACCATAACAATTTCATATAAAAAAGAAACAGGTAGAAATTATGATTTCTACCTGTTTTTATTTATTAGTAACCACCCATCATTGAAGGATCCATAGCTGGAGCTGGTGCTACAGGTTCTGGTTTGTTAGCCACAACTGCTTCAGTTGTCAAGATGAGACTTGCTACTGAAGCTGCGTTTTGAAGGGCTGAACGGCTAACCTTAACAGGATCGATGATTCCCGCTTCAATCATATTGACCCATTCACCTGTTGCAGCATTGAAACCTGTTCCAAGCTCTGCATGTTTCAATCGATCGATAACGATTGAACCTTCATAGCCTGCATTGTAGGCAATTTGGCGAACTGGTTCTTCCAAGGCACGAAGAACAATGCTACGTCCTGTTGCTTCATCACCTGTCAATTCTAAAGCTTCAACAGCTGGAATGACATTCACTAAGGCAGTACCACCACCTGCAACGATACCTTCTTCAACAGCTGCACGAGTCGCGTTAAGAGCATCTTCGATGCGAAGTTTCATTTCTTTCAACTCAGTTTCAGTTGCTGCACCAACCTTGATAACAGCTACTCCACCTGACAATTTAGCCAAGCGTTCTTGAAGTTTTTCACGATCAAATTCTGAAGTTGTTGTTTCAATTTGAGACTTGATAACAGCGACACGGTTAGCAATTGCTTCAGGATTCCCCGCACCTTCTACAATAACAGTGCTATCTTTATCTACAGTTACTCTCGCTGCTTGACCAAGCGCTTCAATAGTAGCATCTTTCAATTCAAGACCAAGATCTTCTGTGATAACAGTTCCGCCTGTCAAGATAGCAATGTCTTCGAGCATAGCTTTGCGACGGTCACCGAAACCAGGAGCCTTAACAGCAACTACGTTGAAAGTCCCACGAATCTTGTTCAAAACAAGGGTTGGCAGTGCTTCACCATCAACATCATCTGCAATAATCAAGAGCGGACGGCTACTTTGAAGAATACTTTCTAGAAGTGGCAAGATTTCTTGGATATTTGAAATCCTCTTGTCAGTGATTAAAATGTATGGATTTTCAAGGTCTGCAACCATTTTTTCATTATCAGTAACCATGTATTGTGAGAGGTAACCACGGTCAAATTGCATTCCTTCTACGACTTCAAGTTCTGTTTCCATACCACGTGATTCTTCAATAGTGATAACTCCGTCTTTACCAACTTTTTCCATGGCTTCAGAGATGTATTCACCAACTTTTTCAGAGCGAGAGGATACTGCAGCGACCTGAGCGATAGCTTCTTTGTTAGCAACAGGAATGGCATTATTCTTCAAGGCTTCAACAGCTGCAGCAACCGCAGTTTCAATCCCACGACGGATACCGATTGGGTTTGCGCCAGCCGTAACATTTTTGATCCCTTCACGAACGATGGCTTGGGTCAAGACAGTTGCAGTAGTTGTCCCGTCACCAGCAATATCGTTAGTTTTAGAAGCTACTTCTGATACCAATTTGGCACCCATATTTTCAAAGTGGTCTTCTAGTTCGATTTCTTTAGCGATTGTTACACCATCATTGGTAATCAATGGTGAACCAAATGATTTTTCAAGAACGACATTACGTCCTTTAGGGCCTAAGGTTACTTTAACTGTATCAGCTAGGATATCAACCCCACGGACCATTGCTGAACGTGCATCAGATGAAAATTTAATTTCTTTTGACATACTTACTTCCTCCTATTATTCTTCAACGATTGCTAAAATATTAGCTTCACCCACGATGATATATTTTTCATCACCATCTTTGACATCAATACCTACATGAGCTTCAACTAAAACTTGATCTCCAACTTTTACACTTGGAGCAACAAGTTCACCACTCAAGGTGCGAACACCTTGTCCAATAGCTACTACTTTAGCTGTTTTTGTTTTTTCTTGGGCTGATCCTGCAAGGACAAAGCCACCAACTGTTTGTTCTTTTTCTTCAATTTTCAAGACCACGCGGTCTCCTAATGGTTTCAACATCTGCTTTCCTCCATAAGATAATCATATTATTAGCACTCTTTGTATACGAGTGCTAAACCATAGTTCTATTGTATCACTTAGTCAGAAATAGTCAAGAAAAAAACACCTCAAAAATGAAAGAGATGTTCCTTTAATATTAATTGAGAATCGTCAACTTTTGATTGAAATCATCGATAACCTTTTGGAGATTGATCCGACCGCGGTAGATACCATATCCAAAAACCACCATACCCAAGATTCCAACCAAGGCAAGTAAAATTCCGAAAATTAAGAGTGGGAGGAAGGTTTTATGAAAAAGATAAATCAATACCACACCAATACTAGCAGTGATAAAGAGCAAACTGAACCAACGACCCAAATTTTCAAGCATGTGGCGTTGATACTTAATTTCTGTTTCATATCCATTAACAAGTTCTTGTTTTGTAACCATGAAAATCCTCCTGATAAAAATTGAGAATGAAGTGTAAGAGAAGGAGATTAGTTTACTTCATTCTCAAAATTTTTACTAGTAAATATGGGGTTCTCTCGACCTTAGTAATTAAGATGTGGGTCAAAGATACCTAGAGCAACACCAATTAAGGCAACAACAACTAGAATTAACATGACTTTGTTTGGTGAAACTTTTTTCTTAGACATCAACCACCAGCAAATAGTGATGAAGGTTGCTGTCAAGAGACCTGGATAAACACCATCAATCTTTTCTTGAATTTTAAGGAAGGCTTCTCCGTTAGCATTTTTGAATTCGAGTGCTGTTGTAACAGAGACCCAAGTCGCTGCTACGGCACCAATAACCATACCACCAACAACGCTGATCGCTTTACGAAGAGCTTGTCCTTTTGGTCCTACAAGAAATTCAACGGCTTTATCCCCTAATTGATACCCTTTAAAGAAGGCAAAGCGCATACCAAAGTAGACTAGGAAATTCCACACAACGATGTAGAAGATAGCACCAGCGACGTTACCACCTTTTGAAAGACCAAGTGCAATCCCCAAAAGAACTGGAATCAAGGTACCAACGATCAAAGAGTCACCAATACCAGCGATTGGTCCCATCAAACCGGCACGCATCCCATTGATGGTTTCACCATCTACTGCATCTCCATTTGCACGCGCTTCTTCCAAACCAGCTGTAATCCCTACAACAAGGGATCCAAGTTGCGGTTCAGTATTGAAAAAGGCGGTATAGGTTTGCATGGCATCTTTTTGTTCTTCTTTTGTATCATACATCTCTTCTACAATTGGAAGCATTGAAGTTAAGTACCCGAAGGTTTGCATGTGTTCTTGAGAGAAACAAGTCAAATGGCCATAATACCAATGATGAAATGCTTTTGCTAATGTTTTCTTTGAAATTTTCTTTCTATCAGCCATCTTAAATATCCTCCTCATCATCGTCTACGTACACCACTCCAGCCGGAGCTGCTTTCATAGATTTAATCACTTCAAGTTCATAGTAGATTACTGCAAAGATTAATGAAACAACAGCACTAGCTACCAAGTTCAATCCTAGAGATTTAGCCAAGGTAAATCCAACAAAGAATGGAATGAAGTCAGTTGCTTTTGTAACAATTTGTTTCAACAAGATAGCAATACCGACACATGGGAGAAGGGCTCCAACTGTAAAGAGGGCTTTCATCCAGAAACCATCCATAGGAAGGTAAAGTTTCATCAAATCAACCATGTTTTCACCATATTTGGTGATAATCATAGTTGGAAGGAAAGAGAAGAGGAAGTGAGAAATCCAAGGATAAACCCAGTCAACTGCGTAGAGTTTTTTGAAGTTTCCTTCTTCAACGGCTTTCCAACCAATATGTTGCCAAAGCAAGTTCATTGTAGCTGTACCGTAGAAAAGAACAGTACCGATTGTCCCAACGGCTGCACCGATTGGAGCTGCAGCTGCTGCAATTCCAGCTTCGTCTGTGATGTGATTTGCATGCACAAACAAGATAGCAAGAGGAACACCGATATAAGAGATTGCACGAACGTCGGCAGATACGGTTCCACCAGGTGTTACCAAGGCGATATAAACTACTTGAAGGGCAACCCCGACCATAATACCGGTTGTCACATCTCCAAGAATTAAACCTGAGATCAACCCACCAATCAAGGGACGACCGAGTGTATAGTTACCGATACTGGAACCACCCATACCAGGCATTGAAGACAAGCTGGCGAAAACTGCAAGCAAGATTGCTTGAATCCATGAAATTGTCATAACAAACGCTCCTTTTTGTTTGTAAATTTATTTACCTAACTAATAAAACTGTTAGGTTTAAAAACCAAATTTAGATTTGAAATCATCCCAGTAACCAATTGAGACATCCGGCAACAATTGGAATTTAACCTTATATCCTGTTGCTTGAATAGCTTGGAAGGCTTCTGCTTCTTCCTGAGTGATGGATTGGTTATTGCCCAATTTCACTGCACCAGGACGATCATTTGCAGGGCCAACGATGATTTCTTTAACATCTCCTGGGACAAAACCTTGATCCACCAAAATTTCCTTCATATCGATTGGGTTTTTGGTAATCAAGAAGTACCGACTGTCAGATTCCGTTACTTTTGCTGACTTTTCTTTAAAGGCTTCTTTTGTCCATACAAAGGTTTTCTTGTCTGATGCACCCTTGTATGCCTGGATTAAAACCTTGTTTGACGCTGCTGCATCGTTTACGGCAATCAAACCATCACATGGTTTTTCCTTTGCCCAGCGTGTGACTGTTTGACCGTGAATCATGCGGTCATCAATCCGTACAAATGTTACTACCATAAGGTACCTCCCTATTAAATATCGTCATCATCTTCTTCAGCACTGGTGGCTGAAACTTCAAAAGGCTGTAGTGCAGATTGTGCTTCTGATAAGATGGTAGCTGACAAATCGTCTCCATCCAACACATCCTTCATCACTACTGCTGTTAAAGCCATGGTAAGGTTCATTCCACCAAGGATCAAAGCTTCATCTAGCTTCCCAACTTCTTCTAGGACAGTTGCTGCTGTGGTTAGTGGACTACCGCCTACAATATCTGCCAAGACCAGTACAGAATCATCTGCTGTCAATTCTGAAATGCTTTCTCTAAAATCAACTGCAAAATCATCGACCGACTTTCCTTCTTTGAGTCCAACTGCGATGACTTGATTCATCTTATCACCAGCAAACATAGCTAATGATGTTTTTAGGCCTTCTGCCAATCCTCCATGACTGACTAAAATGAGGTATTTCATTTTACTACGCCTCCTTTATTTGACTCTATTGTAGATTATTTGAAAACGTTTTTACATTGTCAAATGTCACATTATAAACATGACATTTAGCAATAAAAAAATGACATCTGTCACTTGATACAATGTCATCTTTTTTTCTTAAAATTCTACCTGAAGACTACTTTCAATCTCCCTTTGAATTTGCGGCAAGCGGTTCTCAACATCTTGATCGCGCAAGGCATTGCCAATCAAGTAGTCTAGCTTTTCTAACACCTCTTTTGAGACATTTTTTGGACTACTTTCAACAGCTTGTTCCATAATCCGGTTCAAGGTCTGATTGGTTAAGGAATCTACCCCAAAATCATCCACTTGCAGAAGATCTTTACTAGAACGACTCTTGACTACATCAGGCATGACAGAAATCCCTTGAGATTCAGCAAAAAGAGTTTGTTGGATTTCTGGATCCTCTGTCAACACTTGCATCAACTCCCAAGCCAACTTTGAATGAGGAGTCCGAGCAGACATGGCAAAAGAAGTCGTCGTAACCAAGGTCGCCTTGGTGGTTTTTGACTTAGCAGGCATAGGAATACAGGTCCAGGTGAAGTTTGAATATTTGGAAACATGATAGGGATAAGGTTTATAAGTCCTATATTGGGCCAAGGTCATGGGATAAAACGCAACTTTCCCCTGGTCAAAATCTTTGGAACTCACCTTATAGTTCTTATTCAGTTCTTCCAATTTTTGTAAAAAAGTCAAAGATTCTTTGACTTCTGGAGCCGTAAGTTTGAGCACTCCACCTTGAAAGAGACTACCCCCATTTGCTGCCAAAGCTTCTTTCCATGTATATTCTGTACTTCCAAACTGATCCAATTGACCATCTCCATTGGTATCTTTGGTTAGTTTTTTACAAATTGTATAGAACTCTTCCAAGCTCCAACCTTCTTTGGGAACCTCAATACCTTCCTTATCCAGCAAATCTTTATTGACACACATTAAAATAGGATTGCTTTCGTAAGGTAAGGCATAGGGTTGTTCCTGATAGACACAGGATTCAAATGCAGCGGTATAAAAAGTAGCTTGATCTTTTTGACTCATATAACCATTCAAATTTTCTAAAACGCCACGCGCTGCCAATAAAGAAATATCTTGTTCAGAGACCATAAAGACATCCGGTGTCTTTCCTGAAACAATTTTTTCTGAGAGCCAGTTTGAATATTCAGACTGTGGAATTCCATTTTCATACTCCACACGGACATTGGGATGGGACTTTTCAAATTTTTCAATTGCTCGATCCAAAGCATGTGAACGTTGACTGGTTGGTACATCCCAACTAGAACCTGCATAAACTCCTATATGAAGTACGGTTGGTTGCCGTTTCCACCCATAAACCCCCGCACTTACACAGAGCATAATAAGGAGCCCAATCCCAAAATAAAGATGCTTTCGCTTTAATTTCATTCCGTATTCCCTTTTGAAAAATCGCGTCTGGTCACTCCTGTTTGGACTGACCAAATCGCTAATTGTGTTCGATCTCTTAGGTTTAATTTTGCCAAAATCGTTGATAAGTAATTGCGCACGGTTCCTTCTGACAAGAAAAGTTTGGCCGCAATTTCTTTGTTAGACTCACCATAACCAATTTCTTGAATAATTCGCCATTCCGTAGTGCTTAAATCTTTGACATTATCTTCATCCACAGTAATAGAAAAGTTGGATTTAGCCATCTGTGAAAAAATTTGAAAGACTTTGCTAGCGATATTAGGGTTAATCATAGCTCCACCCTGATACACCACCTTAATAGCTTCGTAGAGCTCGTCTGTCGAGGTCCCTTTTAAGAGATATCCTGAAGCACCATATTTGAGCGCACTATAGATAAATTCATCATCATCAAAGGTCGTTAAAATAATAATTTTGATATCCGGATAATGCTCTTTTACTTCTTTTGTAGCCAAAACTCCATCCATACCTGGCATCCGAATATCCATCAAAATTAAATCAGGATGAGTTTGTGGGATGCTCGACAAGACATGATTCCCATCTTCTACTGTTGCTACCACTTCGATATCGGAGTGAGCTGACAAAATAATTTTCAGAGATTCTCGAATCAAAGACTGGTCATCTGCCACCATTACTTTTATCACCATCTCTTATCTCCCTTCTTTTTATTTCGGTAAACTGACTCGTGTAAAAAATCCATCGCGACTTTCAAATTGAAGTTGTCCTCCTAGGATAGAAATACGCTCCATCATCTGCTTGAGCCCATATCCATAGGTCAAGGTTTCAAACCCAACTCCATTGTCCTGCAACTCTATTATGTAATCTGCTTCATCCTCAAAAAAATGAAGTTCCATTAGACTAGCATGGCCGTGACGAACCGCATTGGTCATAGACTCTTGAATCACACGAAAAATCGTATCTTCAATCATGACGTCCATATCGACATCAACCCATTCATAGATTAAATCAACCTGTAGATTTGAAAGATTCTGATACTCATGAATCATCTTTTCTAACGCATATTTGAGAGTTCGTCCCTCAAGAGCTCCTGGCCGAAGGCGATTGAGAGAGCCTCTCACATCTTGAATCCCTTCGCGGACGACTTCTGACACATTTTTCACCTGTTCTTTTGCCCGATTAGGATCGATATCAATCAAGACTCCAACTGCATCTAAACCAGCTGAGATTCCTGTTAATGCATGCCCCAAGGTATCGTGAATCTCACGAGCAATCCGCTTACGCTCCCGATCCTCTGCAATTTTCTCAGATAAGGCCATATAGTTGTTCAACTCCGTATTAACTTTGGATACCATGGCCAATTCCTCTTCCACTTCGTGGTTCTCCGCAAGGACATTCATAATATAAAACAAAAGCGAAATAATGAAGAACACCAAATTTGAGGCATAGAGAGAATTCTTCAGAAAAAAGGCCAAAATTCGGAGGGAGGACGGATAAAACTGAATATACGTATCCAAGGACGGAATCGGAAAGAAAAGTGAAAAGACGTCTGAGTTGGTCACAAGAAGCATCAGGAAACTCACTAGTATAAACGCAAACCAATACTTGCGGTCTCGTTTAGTATTCAACTCTTTAGAACCATAGAAAATATCCGCAAAAACCAAGAGAATAATCCCATTATAAGCTATATTTTGAACCCACATCAAGAGCAACATCAGGAGAATCTCTAGAATATTTCGTTTATCAAAGATAGACCATCGGCTCGTTTGAGGACGATAACGAGCCATCGATATCAAGGCAATCCCAGCAAATAAGAGCGCAGACAACCAAAAGGTCAGAGAAGGCGCAAAAGGAATACGCTCTAAGCGTTCTACTAACAAAGAAGCTTGTCGTTGGACGATGATATAGTTGGTTGCTTGAAGATAGATAATACTATTGAGCATGACTGCAATAAAATTCACGATCATCAGGAGGGTCAAACTGTATCGCACACCTCTAAATTTTCTCATCACTGCCACCCATTCACATCGAATCGTTCGATGTTTTCCTTTGTCATCATTTGAACTGGAATGGTTACTTCTTCAGAGTAGCTCTTCCCATCAACAATATCCTGGATGACTTCCATCACGCGATCTCCCATCTGCAAAGGAGACTGAGCAACTGTTCCCACAACATCATCTGTTGAATGCAATAAAGATTTCATATCTGGTGAACCATCAATTCCATAAATCGCAATGGGGTAGCTAATTCCTTTCTCCTTAATAGCAGCTAAAGCTCCTATAGCTGAACGGTCATTTAAGGCAACCAAGGTATCGATTTTAAATTCTAGTTGCAAGAAGTTGCGTACAGTTGGCATCGCAATTTCTGTCTGTCCCTTAGTTTCTAGTTCCGAGACAATCTGATAAGATTCGTGTCCTTCGATAGTATCCTTAAATCCCTGAATCCGTGTATCTGCTGAAATTGTTCCTTTATGCTCCAAGAGGAGTATTCGAGCACTAGAAGAGCGTTTCATCAGCTCTTTCGCAATCAATACTCCTGCTTGGTAGTTATCGGATACAATACTAGCATCAGGTTTAAAATTCTTCAACTGAGTATCTACTGCAATAATCTTAATCCCTTGTTTTCTAGCTTTTTCAAGAGCCCTTAAAATCAGTTGACTATCCCCCTTGACCGGATTAATCACAATCACATTGACTTTTTGAGCGCAAAAATCATCGATTTGTTGGCACTGTCTTTCTTCGTCCAATTCTGGATCTCGGACATAAACCAGAGCTCCCCTCTCGTCAGCAATTCGACTAATTTCCGAATGAATACTTTTATAGAACTCATTATTCATGGTCATATAGGTGACACCAATCTTAGTCTTTTCATTCATACTAGTCGTTTGACAAACTGTATAGACCCACAAGAGAAGACAGGCCACTGGAATCAGCAGTAATATCCGTTTTATCAACCATTTCAACAATTCTTTTCTCTCTTTATTTTCCTTCAAATTTCATTCCTTTTCTGAAAACTCTGAATATATAATACTTTATTCTACTACTTTTTCAAAAAAAATGCTTGATTTTATTGTACAAGTACATTTATTTGACCTATTTTAAGAAGTAATTTCCGAACAATAAAACTAGAAACAATAGAAAAAGCTGGTCTATAAACGAACCAGCTTTTTCTATAATCAATCCTAGAAGGGAAGTTCCTCCTCTTCCAAAACCAGATCTGCTAAGTCTTGACCAGCATTATTTTCACGCATAGCACGTTGGGCGCGACTTTCCAAAAGTTGAAATCCTGTAGCAAGAACTTCGGTCACGTAGTTGGTCTGACCATTCTTCTCGAACTTACGGGTACGAAGTTCCCCATCGATAGAAATGAGACTGCCTTTAGTCGCGTAGCTAGCCAAGGTTTCAGCCAATTTCCCCCAGACAACAATATTGATGAAGTCCGCTTCACGTTCCCCATTTTGGTCCTTAAAACGACGGTTAATAGCAATCGTCGCACGAGCTACAGACTTATCATTGTTGGTTTTGTGCAATTCGGGTGTAGACGTCAAGCGTCCAATCATAATCACTTTATTATACATTTTTCATCCTCCTACTTATCTATTCGAAGGAAATCAAAAAAAGTTACAAGATTTGTAACTTTTTTAAAAATAATATTAATCTCGATGAATCATAAACCCAGTTGCTTGTTGATTAGCCATGATGGTCATATCTGTGATTTGCACACGACGAGGTTGACTGGTCACATAAACCACTGCATCAGCGATATCTTGTGCCTGTAAGGCTTCAAGCCCCTGGTAAACAGTCGCAGCCCGTGCCTCATCTCCATGGAAACGGACTTTTGAAAAATCAGTCTCTACAATTCCTGGCTGAATAGTGGTCACCTTGATATCTGTCGCAATGGTGTCAATCCGAAGCCCGTCTGAAAAAGTTTTAACTGCAGCCTTGGTTGCTGAATAGACTGCTGCACCAGCATAGGCGTAAATACCTGCAGTAGATCCCATATTGATAATATGCCCTTGATTAACTGCTACCATGGAAGGTAAGAGGCAACGCGTAACCGCCATTAAGCCCTTGACATTGGTATCCAGCATGGTCAACATATCCAACTCTTCATATTCCTGATAAGGTGCTAAGCCGAGAGCCAGTCCAGCATTATTGACTAAAATATCAAACTGACCTACAGTTTCTAAAATTTCTGAACAAACCGTTTTAACCATTGTCATGTCTGTTACATCTAGCGAAAAGGTCCAGATTTTTTGATTTGGAAAGGCTTCTGCGAACTCTGTTTTTAGAGCTTTGAGTCTTTCTGTTCGGCGACCTGTGAGAACGATATTCTCACCTTTTTCTAGATAAGCACGCGCAATAGCTTCACCGATACCTGATGTTGCACCTGTAATCACTACATTTTTTGCCATCTTATTTCCCTCCAGCGAACAGCATAGATAACTGTTACCAATTAAGCTGTCCAGTGTTTAGCCGGATCGAATGGAGTTCCTACAACTTGGTCTTCTGATAATTCAATGACACCACGTTTTTGGGGAGCATTTGGCAAGGCAAGTTCACGAGGACTACACATCATCCCAAAACTCTTTTCCCCACGAAGTTCCCCTGGGAAAATGAGATTGCCTTTTGGCATCATGGCTCCAGGAAGAGCAACAATGGTTTTCAAACCGACACGTGCATTGGGAGCACCTGCCACGATTTGTACTGTTTTGTCATTCCCAACAGCAACTTGACAGATATTCAAGTGGTCACTATCTGGATGTGCAACCATTTCTACAATCTCACCAACCACAAATTTTGGTTCCTTGTCGTTAATGATTTCTTCAGTAAACCCTTGAGCCTGCAATTCTTGGTTCAAACGAGTTACTTGGTCGTCAGTTAAAAAGACTTGCCCGCGCTCAGCGATCTCAAACATGCTAGAAACTTCAAAAATGTTCCAAGCGACAGTTTCACCAGTTTCCTTTAGAAAAACACGGGCAATATTGCCTTTACGCTCAGCATCTAGCTTGGCGTCACCACTGTTTTTCACGATGACCATAAGGACATCGCCGACATATTCTTTATTGTATGTAAAAATCATTCTTTTCTCCTATTTCAAACTTGCTAAAAAGTCATTGATTTGCCCCTTGGTTTTACGGTCACGATTGACAAAACGTCCAATTTCCTTGTCCTTGTCTAAAACAACAAGACTTGGAATCCCGTATACATCCCAAAGTTTAGCAAGTTCCATGTACTCATCACGGTCTACCCGTATAAAAGTGAACTCTGGATTTGCCTCTTCAATCTCTGGCAAGGAAGGATAGATATAACGGCAATCGCCACACCAATCCGCAACAAAAAGGAAGACCTTCTTGCCATCCTGCTCTACTAGATTTGCTAATTCTTCTATATTTTTAGGAGAAATCATAAGGCTTCCTCCTCGTAGATGAGATCTTCATCTTCATAGACAAAGGTATAGTGACGACCATCTTCAAAAATGACACCACCAACAAGACGTTCTAGGCTACTTTCGTATACTTGGACATAGAGAGTCCCAATCTCACCCATTTCTGAGAAATAGTCACGCACAATAGCAGTTAACTCTTCCTGTGTCTTCATAAGTTTGTGATCATCAGCTACTTTCTTAGCACCAAAGGCAAGTGCTCCAAGCCCTGCCACTACTAAACCTGTTTTAATAATATTTTTCGTTTTCATGCTAACATTGTAACACAAAAAGGCTCAAGGAACAATGAAAAAGAGAGTGGGACAGAAATCGGTAATTCGATAGAATTCGATTTCGTTGTCCCACCTCCGCACAGTTGAGTAGGGCTGTAAAAGCTGATGAAATCAGCGTAGTAGAGCCCACTCAACCACTGCGTCTTGCTCGACAATCCAAAGACAATTGAGAGGCTAGGACTTTTGTCCCAGCCTCCTTTCTAATTTCTAAAAATTAATAATTTCTCTCACCAAACAAACCTTCTGGTAAATCATGGAATCCCTTGCCTGCCTTGAAGTTTTCAAATTTACCTAGTAAGAACTGGTAGGCATCCAAGCGACTCTCGTAGCGAATCATGGCATCTTTAGCGCGCTCATCTTGATCTTCTTCATAAACCTTTTGACTTTCCTTAAGAGCCATATCATTGATCATAATCTGGGTATTAACCCAGGCTTCAAATTCCTTCATAAATTCTTGCTCGTAACTCATTTTTTCTCCTTATTCTAATCCACGGAAAAAGTCTGTATCAATCTCACGGTAGGGTTGGATGTCCTGAACATACTCCAACACACCTTGAAATTCCCCGTTTTCATCATGTACTGCAGCGTAGGTGACATGGACAAACTTTCCACGTGATTCTGACTTGAACCACATCTCGTACTTGTCTTTTTTCCCTTCACGAAGACCTTGCATAATGGCTTTGACCTTCTCCAAATATTTTGGTGGATGACATAGTTCGACATTACGTCCAACTTGAGACGGTGTCCGCTTGAAAATCATTTCATCCGCTGGAGTATTGTCATTATAATACTGGAAAATATCATCCTTATTAACAAAGGTAATCTCCATCGGCAAATGATTAAGGATAAGATTCGCCTGTTCAACTGAGAGATAGCCATTGCCAAAAGCCTGCTGGCTATTGCGATCTAGCACCGTTTCCTTTTCCTTTGGTGTAAAGGTGATTATAAACTGACCTTCTGGTGTATCGATCACTTGCTGAACTTGCCCATCTACAGTTTCTGGCTGAGTTGGTTCTTCTACACTTTTTTCCTCAACAAAACTTTGACGTTCAGGAACCCATTTCTCAGACGGACGGATAATAGCATATCCATAGGCATCACTTTCCTCAGCAATCTGAATCCAGTCATCCTGGGTAAAGGATTCAAGCAGAATCATGAGAAGGATTGATTCCTCCTTAAAAATCATACTCTCAAACTCTGTCGCAAACGCTTCAAAAACTTCCTTTACAGCGGAAATTGTCACTTCTGGGAGCGACTTAGTTGCTACTAAGGCTGTTTGAAAGAGATCCCTAATCTGATCATCCACTCCCCACATAACTTTGGGAGGTGAATCATGGCCATAACGTTCCATGATAGGAAAGAAGAGCTCTTCCTTGCGCTGGTAGTGGATATCAAATTGACCAACAAGCCCCATCTGACGTACCAAGCCTTTGCGCATTTCTACCAGCATCTCCTCATCGTCCACAGATTCATAAGTCGAGAGCAATCTACGGACCCGAATCAAAGCAGCTCGGAGAGCTAGATTTTCATCCTTAAAGACTCGCACAGGGTGACCAGGATGCTCGGTATCCTCAACTTCTACGCCTTTAACAGCATTTTTAAAGAGATTAGCATGCACATCACATAGCTCCATGACATCTTCAAAGGTAACGCCTGAGTCAGAGTTCATCAACTCATGCTCCATAAGAGAAATCTCGATAGCTGATACACCAGTAAAGGTCGTATCAAAGCGTTCCTGAACGGACTCTGGAGAGGCTCCATTATGCAATTCTAATAAAATATCCCGCAGGATATGAATACGTTCATCTGTCATTAGTCTAACCCGATCACTTCGTAACCATTTGCTTCAAGCGTACGCACAATCTTATCCATAGGAGTCCCTTCAAGCTTTGAGCCTTGTTTGAGCGAAACTTTTCGCCCTACAGTATTACGCATCAAGGGATTTGCAAGAGGTTTAAAACCAAGCTCAACCAAAATATCTAAAACTTCTGGATGTTTATCCACCACTTCCGCAACGGGAATTGATACATCGATTATATTGTCCATGAGAACCTCCATTCTGTTTTCACACTAGATTTTCTTTTTTTATTATACCACAAGGGCTAGGATAAAAAAACTAGCAGTACAAGCCTACTAGTTTCTTCCCATTACTCTGCTTCGATGATTTCTGCTTCTTTTCGAATCGTTTCTACATCTCTTTGATACTGAGCTTCACTATAATTGACTAGTTTGGATAATTCTCTTTGCAAACTTTTACCCATAGGTTTCATAGTCGTATAGGTTAAACCACCTGAAACGACACCTCCTAGGATTGGGATAAATTTGCCCATTCCTTTTGCAAAGCCTCCCTTTGTCAGATTCACCCCAAAAATTTTCAAAACTTTTTCTAAAATGGGATACCACAAAGTCTTAGCCAAAGCCTTCTGGGGAACTGTCTTCATGACATGTTTAGCAACTGATACTCCCCCAGCTCGAAGGAGGGCTCCAGCACTATTGACCCCAAGCATGACCCCGAGATAGAGCAAGAGCGTATTTTTGGCTTCTTCACTCAATTCATTTCGTGAAGCCCAAAGATCATCATAGCCATAAATATATCCCAATTCTTGCGCTAGTTTTAAGGAGAAAGCATAAAACTGAGCAACATCAGTTGGAATGGTGATTGCAAGGGCTAGACCACCAGGAATACCTGCAAGAACAGAAGTTCCACTCGCCAATAGAACATTATCCTTAATACAAGAATCGGCAACTTTATCTAAAATATCCTGGGATAACAAGGCTGTTGGTCCCTCTTCTAGTAATCGAGGAATATCTTTTGGGTCTAATAGTTTGGAAAATTTATCTACTAAAAATTTTGAACGATCAACTTTAACAACAGGGAGTTTCACGACTTGTTGCAATACTTGCATAGCTAAATCTTGTTTAGACATCTAGTTTCTTCTCTTTTTCTTTCAATTTGAACTATATCATATCACATTTGCTCCATAAAAGAAATTTTAAGAACTTATTTTTTCTTTCTGATTAGCCTTTAAGCCTAGAATACCCTCCTTCTTCTAAACAAAAAAGAGGGTTACCCCTCTTTCTTATTTCTTATCCAGATTGCGTAACATTTCGTCAATCTTGTTTCCATACTCGATGGATTCGTCTTTGACGAAGGTCAAGTCTGGAATTTTATACAATTTCAAATTGTGACCAAGCTCACGTTTGATAGTTCCGGTTGCTTTTTCAAGGCCAATTTGGGCCTTTTGATTATCTGAAGCAAGATTACTCAAAATGGTGTAGTAAACCTTAGCTACAGACAAGTCACCTAGCATCTGAACATCTGTGATGGTCACTCCTTGGACACGAGGATCACGGACTTTCTTTTGTAAAATCTCATTAACTTCACGCTTGATTTCCATGCCTACACGATCCGTACGGAAATGATTTCCCATGCTATTCCTTCCTCTCTATTGAATCAAAAGCTAGGCCAGCAGACCTAGCTATTTCTAGAAGATAGAGGAACTAGAGCCATTTGAATCTAGGAAACAAGCCTTAGATAGAACTAAGGGTTCATCAAGGCGCTGTTGACAACGAGTCAAATGAGCTATCGTTTCTCTATTAGCGTTTAATTTCTTCCATGACATAGGCTTCAATCACATCATCCATCTTGATATCATTGTAGCCATCAATCATGAGACCACCTTCACGGCCGTTTGTAACTTCTTTGACGTCATCTTTATAGTGTTTCAAGCTTGCAAGTTCACCATCGTAAATAACGACACCGTCACGAATAACACGGACTTTAGAGTCACGGGTAACTTTACCGCTAGTAACCATAAATCCACCGATTGTTCCGACTTTAGACACTTTGAAGGTTTCACGGATAATTGCTTCACCGATAACTTTTTCTTCAAATTCTGGATCAAGCATACCTTTCATGGCTTCTTCCATCTCTTCGATAACCTTGTAGATAATGCTGTGGAGACGGATTTCTACATCGTCTGCTTCTGCTTGTTGGCGAGCTTGTGGTGTAGGACGTACGTTGAAACCAACGATAAAGGCATTTGAAGCTTCAGCAAGAGTCACGTCAGATTCGTTGATGGCACCAACTGCTGAGTGGACGATGGTAACTTTTACACCTTCCACATCAATCTTTTGTAGTGAGGCAGAAAGGGCTTCAACCGAACCTTGTACGTCGGCTTTGATGATGACATTAACAGACTTGAGTTCACCAGCTTTAAGGGTATCAAAGAGGTTTTCAAGGCTAACACGTTGTGTAGCTTGACGTTGCTTCATAAGAGCACGTTTGGCACGTTCTTCACCAGCTGCACGAGCAGATTTTTCATCTTCATAAACGGCAAAGTGATCACCCGCCATCGGTGCTTCGTTCAAACCTGTAATGGATACTGGTGTTGATGGTCCAGCAACCTTCACACGACGTCCAAGGTCATTGGTCATAGCACGGACACGTCCAAATGTATTACCTACAACGATTGGGTCTTGAACATTCAAAGTACCTTGTTGAACAAGAAGGGTTGCGACCGCACCTTTTCCTTTATCCAAACGGGCTTCGATAACAGTACCAATGGCACGAACTGTTGGATCTGCTTTGAGTTCTTGGATTTCAGCTACAAGAAGTACCGTTTCCAAGAGTTCATCGATATTTTGGTTGAATTTAGCTGAGATTTCTACAAACTCAGAATCTCCACCCCAAGCTGTTGACATAACACCGTGTTCAGCCAATTCGCCGATAACGCGTTCTGGGTTTGCACCTGGCTTATCAATCTTGTTAATAGCCACGATGATTGGAACATTAGCTGCTTTTGAGTGGTTGATGGCTTCGATAGTTTGAGGCATAACCCCGTCATCTGCCGCTACGACCAAGATCGTAATATCGGTAACAGAGGCACCACGTGCACGCATAGAAGTAAAGGCCGCGTGTCCTGGTGTATCAAGGAAGGTAATCTTCTTGCCATTTTCCTCAATCTGGTAGGCACCAATATGCTGAGTGATACCACCTGCTTCTCCTGTAGCGACACGAGAATTACGTAGGGTATCCAAAAGGGTTGTTTTACCATGGTCAACGTGTCCCATGATAGTTACAACTGGTGGACGTTCAACCAACTTGTCTTCATTTAGATATCCATCTTCTACGAAGAAACGTTCGATATCCGCATTGTCCACTTCTACCTTTTGTTTAGCTTCAATTCCATAATCAACCATGAGGAGTTCGATTGTTTCTCCATCCAAAGATTGGTTTTGAGTGGCCATAACGCCCATCATAAATAGTTTCTTAACAATCTCAGCTGGTTCACGTTTGATACGTTTTGCGATTTCCGCAACAGTCATACCATCTGTATATTCAAATTCTGTTGGCAATTCATGGAATTTACGCTCTGTAATAGGTTTTGGAGCCTGATTACGGTTATTTTGTTTATTGCCTTTTTTATTTTTCTTATTGTTATTCCAGTTACTATTTCTTTGATTTCTCACTTGATTCTGACTACTTCGATTCTTTTGTTGTTTTCTAGGACCATCTTCCTCATGATCATAATCATCACGATCTTTGTCTGGTCGAGCTTGCTTTTTACGACGTGTATCCACTACAGCCTCTTTGGCTACAGGAGCTACTTCAACTACAGGCTGAGTTTGTTCAGCTAGTTTAGCAGCTTCCTCAAAGATTTCTTCTGGCTCCTTGCGTTTGTTAGCTTGAGTCAAGGCTTCTTTGGCAACTTGAGACTGTTTGAAGCGTTCCTCGCTTGAGCGTGCGTATTCTGCATTTTGCTCAGCCTTCAGAGCTGCTGCTCGAGCTTTAAAGTCAATACGAGGACCAGCTTGGTTAGGACGATTATCAGCTTGTTGGCGATAATCATTGCCACGATTTCCTTGGCCTTGTGGTTTCTTCCCTTGGTCGTTAAAACGACGATTGTCACGGTTCCCTTGACCAGGTTTCCCACCATTACGGTTATCGTTCTTTTGACGGTTACCGTTTTGTTGTTGATCGCGGTTGTTATCCTTGTTTTGCTTGCGTCGTTCCGCTTGCTCTTTGGCACGCGCTTCACGTTCCGCCTTAAAGTTTCGACTCTGTGGTCTTGCAGCTACAACTTTTTCTTCCTTAGAAGCTGCAGGTGTAGCTGGTTTGCTTTCTTCCTTAGCAACAACTGGTTTAGCTGATGCAGGCTTTTCAACTTTCTTTTCTACACTTGCTTTTGCCGCTGCAGGTTTTGCCTCTGCCTTAGGAGCAGCAGGCTTAAAGCTAGCTATAATTTTTTCAGCAGCATCTGCTTCAACGCTTGACGAGTGGCTCTTTACCTCCAAGCCCAACTCTTTTGCACGCGCTACAACTTCCTTACTTTCTTTTCCAAGTTCTTTTGCGATTTCGTACAATCTTTTCTTAGACAAATCATGTCCTCCTCTTCTATTCCATAAGAGACCTCATTTTCTTTGTAAATCCAGCATCTGTCACAGCCAGAACCTTTCTCGATTTTCCGACTGCTATGCTTAATTCCAGTGTTGAAAACACGGTAATAACTTCTACTTGATAATAGTGGCTTTTATCCTGAATCTTCTTGGTTAGATTTGGGCTAGCATCATGAGCTAGAAATACCAATTTAACTTTCCGGTCTTGAATGGCTTTGACAACCATTTCTTCACCCGAGATGATTTTCCCTGCTCGCTGGGCCAATCCCAAGAGATTACTTACTTTTTGCTTATTCAAGTCCTAACTCTCTTCTTTTTACTTTGTGATCAACATAGGCGATCAACTCGTCATAAAAGCTTTCTTCAACTTCCATATTAAAGCTACGGTTAAAGACTTTTTTCTTTTTAGCCTCTAGGGCTTCTGCATTGTCTAGCTTGATATAAGCGCCCCGGCCATTAGCCTTGCCTGTCGGGTCGATAAAGACCTCACCTTCTTTATTCTTGACAATACGAAGTAAATCTCGCTTGTCAATCACATCGTTGGAAACAACAGACTTGCGCAAAGGGATTTTTCTTGTTTTCATCTTTCCCTCCTCTTGCAGATCTTATTCTTCAGTCAATTCGTCTGTTTCAGCGTAATCCACTTGACCTGCTTCTTCCATAGCTTCAAATTCACTTGCAGACTTGATATCGATACGGTATCCAGTCAAGTGAGCTGCCAAGCGAACATTTTGTCCACGACGACCGATAGCAAGAGATAGTTTGTTATCTGGCACAACGACTAAGGCACGTTTGCTGTCATTTTCATCAAAGATAACTTGGTCAACTTCGGCAGGAGCAATGGCATTGTAGATAAACTCAGCTGGATCCGCTACCCACTCGATAACGTCGATGTTTTCTTCTACAGGAATCATGCGGTCGCTCTTAGCATCGTAGCGAGCTGGGTGGAATTTGCTAGTGATTTTCTTGATGTTTGCACCACCACGTCCAACGATTGTTCCGATAGCATCCACGTTAGGATTGTGACTGCGAACAGCAACTTTAGTACGGTCACCTGCTTCACGGGCTACGCTCATGATTTCAACAGTTCCATCATATACTTCAGGAATTTCTTGCTCCATCAAACGTTTGATCATTTCTGGATGGCTACGGCTAACAAAGACGTTTACTCCACGAGGATTATCTTCAACCTTGTAGACATAAACTTCGATACGATCATGAGAAGCAAACACTTCTCCAGGAATTTGGTCTTGTTTTGACAATTGGGCTTCAATGCTGCCAAGGTTGACATAAATGAAACGGTTGTCAAAACGTTCTACTGTACCTGACATGATTTCTTGTTCATGCTCTTTGTATGTATTGTAGGTAATGGCACGTGTTTGCTTACGCATTTTTTCCATGATTGTTTGTTTAGCAGATTGGGCTGCTACACGACCAAACTCTCCTGGTGCTTCTTCAAATTTGATTTTGTCACCAAGCTCATAGGCTGAATTAATAGCAAGGGCATCTTTTAAACTGATTTCCAAACGGCTATCAAATACTTCATCAACAACTTCACGGACAGTATAGACAGTAAAGTCACCTGTCTTTTCGTTGAAATCAATAGCTACACTATCTGATTGACCATAGCGTCTACGGTAAGCAGAACGAAGTGATTCTACTACTGCGTCTATGATATCTTCTTTCTTGATTCCCTTGTCTTCTTCCAAAATGCGGAAGGCCTCTAGCATTTCTTTACTCATGTTCTTTTTACTTTTGAATTCTCAAAAGCTATCCTTTCTTTCTATAATTTTACTGCTAAACGTGCTTTTGATACCAAGTTATATGGAATTTGGACTGTTTTCTTGCGAGTTTTATCCATATATTCCATGGTCAACTCATCCTCTTCAAAGGACAACAAGGTTCCTTCAAAAACCTTTTGCTTGTCGATGGCTTGGTAGAGCCCGACATGGATGTATTTCCCAACAGCTCCAGCGACTGCTTCCTTGGTTTTCAAAGGGCGCTCCAATCCTGGACTTGTAATTTCTAGGAAATATTGTTCTGGGAAGGGATCCGGCTTGATAGTATCCAGGACAGGACTGATAATTTCAGTCAAGTCTGCCGTATCATTCAAGGTGATTCCTTCAGGCTTGTCTACAAAAATACTAAGAATCATGTCACTGCCAATCTTTCCGTACTCGATATCTACGAGTTCAAAAGGAGCTTCAATAACAGGTTCTACGACTTCTCTGACTAATTCAACGATAGTTGCGATTGCGTCCACCTCCTCATAAGCAAGAGGCGAAGATATCTCCCCGCCTCTCTTTCTTATATTCTTGTTATTAAGTATAGCACTTTTTAGTAATAATGTAAAGCATAAGCACTCAAGTAGCCTGACTTCAAGCTTTTTCTTAAAATTCTGCTTCAACTCTGTAAATGACTTGACCCTTGCTTGAAAACTTTTGCTCATACTCAGTCATGACATTTCCTTCAAAGTCGCTGGCATGTAAATCTAACCAAACACCATTGAGTTTCATGCCATATTGTGAAAAGCTCACTAAGCTATATTCAAACAAGCCACGATTATCTGTCTTGAAATGAATTTCACCGTGTTCAGGCAAGATTCGTTTGAAAGTATCCAAGAAGCTCTTATAAGTCAAACGACGCTTCTCATGGCGTTTTTTAGGCCATGGATCCGAGAAATTCAAATACAAGCGATCAATTTCACCATCTTCAAAATAATTGGTCAATTCTGAACCATCAACCCATAGAAGTTTGATGTTGGGAACTCCAACTTCTAAGACCTTGTCTAAAGCATAGCTTAATACAGACTTCTGAATATCAATCCCGATATAGTTGATACCAGGATTTTGTTTGGCCATTCCTGTTACGAAAGCACCTTTGCCGCTACCAACCTCTACATGGATTGGATTGTCATTGCCAAACAAATCTCGCCACTTCCCTTTAGCCTCTGTGGGATTTAAAACAACATACTGCGGATTAGCCTCTAACAGTTCTGTTGCCCCTTTACGATTTCTAACTCTCATTTTTTCTTTCCATACTTATCTCGGAAGCTACGCAAAGCATAGATTTCCCGATTTACATTATCCAAATCTTGATTTTCATAGTATTTGGTAATGAGGCTCAAAAATGACAGTTGAGCATACCAATATAACTTATTCAAGACAGTTTGATTATACTTATAGCCATAATTAGCTAGCCATTCTTGCCACTGATACTCTGGAATATAGTGACAGAGCAGATAGGCCACATCAAACATACGATCAGTCAAGCGAACAGAATCCCAATCTACTAAATAAATCAAGCCACTCTCTGTCTCAAACCAGTTGCTATGACGAACATCCCCATGGACTATGGTTGCATAGTCTTCTCTAAAGCCAGGAAGATTCTCACGCAAATCACCTAAAACCATACGTAGATACTGGTTGTTTTTTAAAGCATCCGGAGCCTTGTTTACCCATGACTGAAGTAAATCCGAAGGTGTTTCCATTGCATATCCCAATCGTGTCAACTGGGTCATTAAGGGACGTGAACAGTGTAAACGTGTCAAAATATCGATAATTTGCTTACGGTTCATATCACTTGGCGTCAAAATTTTTCCTGTCAACCATTCCTGAGCGGACATATCACGGCCGTCTGGTAAACGACGGCTCCAGAGCAATTGTGGTGCAATTTGCTCTCTAGCTAAACCAGGCAGGATTGGAGAAGTATTCATTTTTATAAAAACACGTTTTCCATCAGGATAACTTCCCATATAAGCTTTTCCGCTCTTCCCAGATATCGGGGTTAGCGTTAGCTCAATATCACCCAAGTCCATTTCTTTCCTCCGAATAAAGTTTCCTTATTATTCTACTAATTTTTATGCTATTCGTCAACCAATCTTCTCAGTTGATACGGCAAATAAAGAAATTGCAAGACAAGACTTGCTCCCACAAGTGCTAGAACAAGAATTTTGTCCTTAAAAACAAGCAATCCTATGAGACTTTCCAAGATTAATACAAAGACCCCAATCGCTCTCAAAATTTCCTTCAAGCCTTTCTCTTTTTGCCCCTTACCTACTGGGAATAATTGCGTCAAATATTGATAGTCAAAGGCATGATAGAGGGCTAGAAGTTGGAATAACAAAAGATAATTGAATAAAATTACAATTGCGACTGCAATCCAAGATTGCTCAATGAAGATGAGAGCGGCCAAAGATAGGATTATGAGCCGCAGACTAAGGGCGAATAAATCTCCATTTCTCAGATAGGAACGAAGATAGAGGTTCTGCCAGATTTTCCCTGGTACTTTCTGAACTCCCTTGAGAATAAAGTCCAGATAAGCTCGGCGCTTAACACTATTTGAAATCCCCTTGACCTGTGTAAAGAGGGCAAAGAATCGAAGCAAAAACTGCTTACGTTTACTTTCTTGTGCAATTACATAATCCCAGTCAAGTCCATTTCCAAGGAAAAAGTTGCTAGACTTTTGGCGAAAAATCACATATTTTACTATCCCCAAGACAAGGAGATAGACTCCAAAAAACGGCAAACCAAGACCCATGGCTAAGAATAAAGGCGCAAACAGGAGCAAAAAGAGAGTCTGTACACTGACCCAAAAGATGAAAGAAATCAGACTCTGCTTCTGGATGTGTTCTCTCACTTCTTCTTCAGCAACTAAAAGAAATAGTTTGTCAGGCACTTCTAGATAGGTCGCAATACCACCCCAAAGCAAAAGTAAAATAGATATCATCCCAATCAAAATTAGGATTGGGAAATGATTCTCAGGAAAATGTTGGAGCAACTGGTTGTACTGGTAGGCCAAAAATCCTAACAACACCAACAAAAATAAGACAAAATGGTCATTGAGCACATAACGGAGATAGCCCAAGCATTCCTTGCGAAATTCCTGCTTTCGTTTTAAAAACAAGTCCTTCATAACTCCTCCTCTTTGGTCAGAGCCAAATAGATATCATTGAGGCTTGCTTCTGGCATATCAAAGGCTTCTCGGAGCTGTTGGAGATTTCCTTTGGCTCTTACTTGACCTTTGTGAAGAATGACAAAAGAGTCACACATCTTTTCAGCAGAATCAAGAACGTGGGTACTCATAAGGATAGACTTTCCTTTTTTCTTTTCCGCTTCTAAAAGTTGAATCAAATCTGAAATCGCCAAAGGATCAAGACCAAGGAAAGGTTCGTCTACGATAAAGAGACTAGGATCCACGACAAAGGCACAGATAATCATAACCTTTTGCTTCATCCCTTTGGAAAAATGAACTGGAAACCAATCCAATTTCTGATCCAAACGGAACATTTTCAAAAGCGGTTCTACACGTTCAAAAGCTAGATTTTGCTCAATACCATAAGCCATGGCAACCGTCTCAATATGCTCTCTGAGAGTCAATTCTTCATACAAGCTAGGAGTTTCAGGGATATAACCAATTTTCTTGCGATAGCTCGTAGCATCCTCTCCTAGAGTCAATCCGTCAATCTTAATCTCCCCACTATATGGCGTCAAAAGACCAATAATCTCATTGATAGTCGTTGATTTCCCTGCACCATTCAAACCTATCAAACCTACCAACTGTCCGCTCTCAACTGTAAAGGACACATCTTTCAAGACAGGGACATGAACATAGCCTCCTGTCAGATTTTTAATTTCTAACATATTTTCTCCGAATCTGGTATAATGTAGCTATATTATATCAAAATTCAATACACTAGAGGTGGTTTTTATGTCAGATTGTATTTTTTGTAAGATTATCACAGGAGAAATCCCTGCAGCCAAGGTTTATGAGGACGAGCAAGTCCTTGCCTTTCTTGATATTTCTCAAGTAACACCTGGTCATACCTTGGTCGTACCCAAAGAACACTATCGCAACCTTTTAGAAATGGATGCTTCGAGTGCTAGTCAACTCTTTGCTAAGATTCCATTGGTAGCACAAAAAGTCATGACTGCTACTAAAGCCAAGGGTATGAATATCATCGCCAACTGTGAAGAAATCGCTGGACAAACCGTTTTTCATACCCATGTCCACCTCGTTCCTCGTTATGGTGCCGAGGATGACCTAAAAATTGACTTTGTTGCCCATGAACCTGACTTTGACAAACTTGCCCAAGTCGCTGAAACGATCAAAAACGCTTAAGGAGTTCCTATGAAACTATCAAATTTACTACTTTTTGCTGGATCAGCAGTCGGATCTTACCTCCTCGTTAAAAATCGTGAAGTTATCACTGAAGAAGTTTTAGATACAACTGATCGCGTTGAAGCAATCAAAGGTGATTTAGATATTATCCAAAATAGCTTACAAATTATCAATCAACAAAAAGAAGTCATCAAGGAATACCAAGAAGACCTAACCTATAAATTTAAAGTCTTAGAAAAAGACCTCCAAGCAAGACTTGCTGTGATAAAAGAACTACGAGAAACTGAAGAAAACTAAAAAAGAAAGCATCCAACTTTCCTCACATCCCCTTAAATCCATCTTGGATTCCCAGCTCCTAACAGAAAAGGGAGGGACTAAACATGAAACAGTTTTTAAAAGTCATCTTGATTATTTCCGGTTGCTTCTGTCTTTTTGTAACCCTAGCATTTCTACTTGTGACCAATCTTTTCAAGGCCTCATCAAGTGACATTCGAGAAGGAAATGAAACCTTAAAACAAATCTTTATCTCCCTTGACCTGCCTCCTGAGAAAGTTGAATCAAATGGACACTATCAATACGAGGGGGGAGGATTAGATTTTTATGTGACTTTCTCAGATGAGGTCATCAATAGCCACCCTGTCCTTAAAGAAAGTCCAAACCTCACTAAAAACCGACTCAAAGTCTATGTCCTACAGACAGGAGATATTTCTTACTATAAAGTAGGGGATAACTTGTTTAATCATGGTTTAATACAATTTTTAGAGGAGGAAGGCGAGAAGTATTTCCGAGAAAACGGAAAGAAATCACATTCTTCTTACACAATTCTAACTTTGAATGATCCGGAAAGCATGAAAAAGGGAATCGCATTCTATGAAAAAGCGTTGACCTTGGTGGATATCCAGGATAATTCGGCGATTAAGCACATTGATACCGTAACTGTGAAACCCGACAAAGAAGCGGAACTCAAGCAAGTCATCCAGGAAATGGATGCAGCCGGTTTGCTCATTCAAAAATATCAATAGCAGATTAGTCAGAGAATCTTTTCTCCGATACTAACTACAAACAAAAAAAGAGCCTTATGGCTCTTTTGTTTTATTCACCCTCAAAGGCATCTTTTATATGGTCAAAGAAGCCTTTTTTCTTTGGATTGACTTTCAAATCACCTGCAGCTGCGAATTCTTTCAAGGCTGCTTTTTGGCGATCGTTCAATCCTGTAGGCGTAACGACATTAACAGTGACGTATTGGTCACCAACAGCACCGCCACGAAGACTAGGAGCTCCCTTACCACGTAGACGGAATCGTTTACCGGTTTGAGTTCCCTCTGGAATCACCAATTCAACATCACCGTGAACGGTTGGAATATCGACAGTATCCCCAAGAGTTGCTTGGACGATATTGAGGTTTAACTTGTAGAAAATAGTTGTTCCTTCACGCTCAAATTTATCGCTTGCTTCTACAGAAACTACTACATACAAGTCTCCATAAGGACCACCGTTAAAGCCTGCCTCCCCTTGACCAGCTAGACGAATTTGTTGACCAGTTTCGACACCTGCTGGAATTTTCACATGGACACTGTGGGCTTGTTTTTCATGACCTGTTCCATGACAGGTTGTACATGGTTCTTTGATTTCTTTTCCGCGGCCATGACAGACATCACAGGTTACTTGGCGACGCATCATACCAAGCGGTGTTTGAGTATCGACGTTGATAACACCAGAACCGTGACAGCGTCCACAAGTAACTGGACTTGTTCCAGGCTTAGCACCTGATCCGTTACAAGTACGACAGCTTGATTCACGATTGTATTTGACTTCTTTTTCAGTACCAAAGATGGCCTCTTCAAAAGTCAAATTGACGCGATACTGGAGGTCATCACCTTGACGAGGAGCGTTTGGATTGCGAGAAGAACCGCCTCCGCCGAAAAAACTTGAGAAGATATCTTCAAATCCACCAAAACCGCCTGCACCATCGAAGCCTCCGAAACCGCCTGCACCACCAAAGCCACCGTTGGCTCCAGCCGCACCGTATTGGTCATAGGCAGCCCGTTTCTGTTCATCGCTCAAAGTCTCATAGGCTTCTTGAACTTCCTTGTACTTTTCCTCAGCACCAGGCTCTTTGTTGATATCTGGGTGATATTTTTTAGATAATTTCCGATAGGCTTTCTTGATCTCATCTTGAGATGCATTCTTTGAAACGCCCAAACGGTCATAAAATTCAGTATTGTTCATTTAAGATACCAAGACCGTAAAATTCGACTGAAAAATAGGAAATCTGACGCAGGAGCGATGCTCCTAGACAGATTTATCTTTTTTCCGAGAATTTAGGTCGGGTTCAGTTCCTTTCTTTTATATTGAGTAAGAAACTTCAGAGCTCGAGTTCAATTCCCCGAACACTCTTTGTTCCTTTCTATAATTTTCATGTAAAACTTTAGAGGCTGTTTTCTATACTCTGCTTCACTTGATCAAATTCTTCATCTGATAGAGTAAATATCAAATCCTCTTCTGCATACTCGTTTTGTTCTTTAAAATAGTTGTCCGTATTCTCTGCCAGCCCTAAACTTAGAATCACTTTTCTTGCAAACTCTTGATATGCAAAACCGATAGCCGTAATGATTTGTTTATCTTGCACAAGAACTTTCGGTTGGAAATTTTCGCGTGGAAGAAATTCAAAATAGTCAAAGAAATTTTGCCAAATTCCACCTGTGAATTTCGTATCCTTCAACAGACCTGCTTTCGCTAATAAAAGAGGCGCTGAAGAAATGGCTGCAATTAGGATATCTCGCTCATCAAGACTTCTCAAAAACGAGATCAATTTCTCATCTTGTAGAGCAGGACCTATATTGACCATTCCTGGCAAAATCACACAAGAATACTCTTCTATACAGATTTGATCTAGTGTTTTCGTCGGTTGACAGGGCAAACCATCCTCAGAGACCACCATCGAATGATCTGAAGCGACATAATCAATCGTGATATCAAAAGACATAGCTAAAGTACTCGTTAAAGTGGTTATCTCATAAAGAGAAAAATTAGGATAAATGATACAAAGTACTTTTTTCATACGCAACATCCTCTATTTTACCGAAAAACAGAGGCTGGGTTGCAACCTCTGGATTTCTTCCTATCATTACGACATTCTAAAACAAAGTCGATTATACTTTGTTTTAGAACTAGTAAGGCTGAATTGAGTTTCGGCTAGATCGAGCACGCCCTAACCTCTTGGTGAAAAAGGCAAATCTTTCTAGAAACTAAAGTTTCTGCGTCAGATTTCCTATTTTCACTGTGAGGTTTTAACGGGCTTTGCATCTTATTTTTCAGTAAACTCTCCGTCTACGACGTCATCGCCTGCGTTTCCTGTTGCTTGTGCGCCTTCTGCTCCTGCTTGAGCTTGTTGCGCTGCTGCGGCTTGTTCGTAGAGTTTAACCGCAAGTCCTTGTGCTTTTTCGTTCAATGCTTCAAGTTTTGCTTTCATTTCGTCCAAGTTGTTGTCTTCTTGAGCTTTCTTAAGATCATCAAGGGCAGCTTGTGCAGCATCACGTTCTGCATCGAAGCCTTTGCCTTCAGTTTCTTTGATTGTCTTTTCAGTCGCAAAGATAGCTTGGTCTACTTCGTTACGAAGGTCTACTTCTTCTTTACGTTTCTTATCTGCTTCAGCGTTTGCTTCTGCATCTTTCATCATGCGGTCGATTTCTTCGTCTGTCAAACCTGAGTTCGATTGGATAACAATTGTTTGTTCTTTTTGAGTTCCAAGATCTTTGGCTTTAACAGATACGATACCGTTCTTATCGATGTCAAATGTTACTTCGATTTGTGGAATACCACGAGGTGCAGCTGGGATATCAGTCAATTGGAAGCGTCCAAGAGTCTTGTTATCTGCTGCCATTGGGCGTTCACCTTGAAGAACGTGGATATCAACGGCTGGTTGGTTGTCTGCTGCAGTTGAGAAGACTTGTGATTTAGATGTTGGAATAGTAGTGTTGCGATCGATAAGTTTTGTAAATACTCCACCCATTGTTTCGATACCAAGCGACAATGGTGTTACGTCAAGAAGGACAACGTCTTTCACATCACCAGTGATGACACCACCTTGGATTGCAGCTCCCATAGCAACTACTTCATCAGGGTTAACTGATTTGTTTGGTTCTTTACCAGTTTCAGCTTTAACAGCTTCAACAACGGCAGGGATACGAGTTGAACCACCGACAAGAATCACTTCATCGATTTCTGACAAGCTCAAACCTGCATCTGAAAGGGCTTGACGAACTGGAGTTTTAGTACGTTCTACGAGGTCACGAGTCAAATCGTCAAATTTAGCACGAGTCAAGGTCGTTTCCAAGTGAAGAGGTCCAGCCTCACCAGCAGTGATAAATGGCAAGCTGATTTGAGTTGAAGTCACTCCAGAAAGGTCTTTCTTCGCTTTTTCTGCCGCATCTTTCAAACGTTGAAGAGCCATCTTGTCGTTTGACAAGTCGATACCATTTTCTTTCTTGAATTCTGCTACTAAGTAGTCGATGATTTTTTGGTCAAAGTCGTCACCACCGAGTTTGTTATCCCCTGCAGTTGCCAATACATCGAAGACACCATCACCCAATTCAAGGATAGATACGTCGAATGTACCACCACCAAGGTCGAATACCAAGATTTTTTCTTCTTTGTCAGTCTTATCCAAACCGTAAGCAAGAGCTGCTGCAGTTGGTTCGTTGACGATACGTTCTACTTCAAGGCCAGCGATTTTACCAGCGTCTTTAGTTGCTTGACGTTGAGCATCGTTAAAGTAAGCTGGAACTGTGATAACAGCCTTGGTTACTTTTTCACCAAGGTATTCTTCAGCATAACCTTTCAAGTATTGAAGAATCATAGCTGAGATTTCTTGTGGTGTGTATTCTTTACCGTTTGCAGAAACTTTTTCAGAAGTACCCATCTTAGATTTGATAGAAATCACTGTATCTGGGTTTGTGACTGCTTGACGTTTTGCAGCGTCACCAACGATGATTTCACCATTTTTGAATGATACTACAGATGGTGTTGTACGGTTTCCTTCTGGGTTTGCGATGATTTTTGATTCAGTTCCTTCAAGAACTGCAACTGCTGAGTTTGTTGTACCTAAGTCAATACCAATAATTTTAGACATATGTTTTTCTCCTTAAATTTTATATTCTATTTTTCTTTTTGATACTCTCCTTAGGTGGCGGCGCCGTCAGAGCTTAACTTCGTTAATCTCTTTGACTAAACTTTGAGCCTAAGGTCTCAAAGTTTGCGCAAATAGCGCCACGGCGAAGAGTATCGCCAATGGTTCGCTTCGCTCACTATTGCAAAGCTGAATAATTTTTTATCTTTCTTCATAGTTTTCTGTCGTTTCGGACAAGGTTTTTAAGTTCTCTAGACTAGTTGTAGACAACTACCATAGCCGGTCTTAGGATGCGGTCATGGAGTTTGTAGCCTTTTTGAAAGACTTGTGCGATGGTGTCAGCTGGATGCTCATCATCAGCTGGGACTGTTTGAATAGCCATATGGTAGTTATGGTCAAACTCTCCATCAGCTGCGATTTCCTCGATTCCTTCTTCTTTCAGAGCATGAATCAAACTTTCTTGGACCATTTCCAAGCCCTTCTTCACATCATCTGTCAAGCCTTCAACGGCAAGAGCGCGTTCAAGGTTATCAAGCGATGGCAAAATTGCTTTTGCCAAATCTTGGCTGCGATAGCGTTGCAAGAGTTGACGCTCTTCATTGGCACGACGCTGAATGTTTTGCATTTCTGCGTGGGCACGAAGATATTTGTTTTCAAACTCCTCGGCACGTTCATTAGCCAAGTCCAATTCCAACTTCTCGGGAGTTGTTTCTTCAGCTGTTTCCACAACTTCCTCTTCTTTTACTTCTTTATTTTTTATATCTTGGGCCATTTTCGCCTCCTTTAATGATTTCAATCTTAATTCACTTCATAGTGATTGCTGCTGAGATAGCGGTAAAAATCCGTCAACTTCATGGTCAAAACTCGATTGACAACGTTGAGTTGATTGACCAATTGTTGATAATCCAGATTAACTGGACCAATAATCGCAAGGATTCCAAACCCACGATAGGGAATCAGGAACTTACTGCTAATTACTGCTAAGTCAGCAAGACAAGATTCTTGGCTATCCGCAACTCGGACACTTTGCATCTGGTCGCCAATCAGATTCTCTCGAATTTCCAAAGCTACCTTTTGTGGCTGATCAAAAAATTGATAGGCCGCTAAATTAGCGAAATTCAAAAGATTGACTTTGCCAGAAACCACGATATTTTCATTGAACATTTCTTTGAAGATATGCTCAATAAGATCCATAACGTTATCCGTTGTTGTGAAGTAACGTTGGATAATTTGCGGAATCTCTGTCCGAATCTTGTAGTGAATATCCAAAACAGTCTGATCCAGGAAACGTTCTTGAATCATGGTCTTGAGGCGATTTAAATCCTCCTGCAAGAAATTTCTCGGAATCAAAAACTGACTGGTAACTGTTCTAGACTCATCAAGCGTAAAAACAGCAAGAGCTGTATGTTGCCCGAGGACAACAATATCAAAAGCTGTTAGCTTCTGCCTACTTGGTTCAACATCCAGCGCTACAACCGTACAACCACTCAAGTCTGACAAGATTTTCGTTGCCTCTTGAAGAATATCCTCAAGCTTGAAGAATTCTTGATCAAAGGCTTTTACAATCTCATAAACTTGATTTTCAGCTAAACGGTCAAAGGATAGGGAGTGTTTGACATAGTATTGAAAACCAGCCACACTCGGCATACGACCACTGGAAGTATGAGCCTTTTCAAGTAAACCTTGCTTTTCTAAAACTGCCATATCATTTCGAATGGTAGCACTACTAGAGTTGATAGACTCTTGCAAGGCCTTAGATCCAACAGGTTCGTGCGTTTTGGTAAAGATGTCAATAATCAGATTTAAAATATTCTGCTGACGTTCTGTAACCATCTCGCTACTCCTCTCTGATAGATCTTTTTAGCACTCGACACATCCAAGTGCTAACTTATGATTCTATTATACACCCTTAGTAAAGAATGTCAAGACAAAAACTCAAAAATTAGCACTCTTTTAACAAGAGTGCTAAAAATCAGTCTGAGGACCTAAAAAATCATCTTACATTCTCAAGATATTTCTTTTTAAGTCTGTAAAAACTATAGATTAGGTAAGAAATCATGAGGGCATAAAGGGCAAAAATAAGGAAGAAAGATTGAGAGAGACTTTCGCGAAACAAGCTCATACAAATAACTAGACCGCCAGAGATAGAAACTGTAGATGTACGAAGTCTAGATTTCACATCAGCCCATTGAAGACGATTGTCCACGAAAGATTGATCATTTAAATCTACATCACAAGTTACTTTTCGAAAAATAGAATAAGAACAATTTTCCACAAATTCCCATCCTCTATCCTTAATACTTTGTAAATCTACCTCATTTTTTCTAAGGTAGCTTGTATTCCACACACGGTAAATTACATCATCAGGTTGGCATTGTTCAAAATAGAAAAAGCCAAAACGATTCGATTTAAATTTCCAACCTTTCAAATGCATCTCATGCAAATAATCTTCTACCCTATCCAAATCAAAAATGGTAAACATTCGAAATTGTACTTTGCTATTCATTGTCTAACCTCCAAAATGGTTTTATTTATCGGATAATTCTTTCCATTTTTGAAACAATCTCCAAAAAATATAAGAAATCTGAATCGCGAAAATGATCAATAAAGTACAGTCTATGATAACAATCAAAAACATTCCCCAACTGAAATAACTTCTTCCACTGAGTAACTTTGAGAAAACCGGTAGTAACGCTGAAAAGAGAAGCAAAACAGGAAGCATCCGCATTGTTAAAATCTTCTTGACCATGGCTAACTTCCCGGACGCGTCATTATAAATTTCAAACTCGGCATCCGACTCAACTCCAGAATAAAGCTTTCTAAAGTAGGAAAAACCATTAAAGTCTGCAATATGCTCCCAGCCACAATCTTTAAACAGTTGTAAATAGGAAGCTCTCTCTGACTTTTTCATAGGATAAAAATCCAACTGATAAACCACCTGCTCCGGTTGGCACTTTTCAAAAGTATACTTAACCGCAATTACTAAGCTAGAGTAACTTACTTCCTTAAGTTTCCAGCCCTCAGCATGCATTTTACTGAGATAGAGAGCCTCTCTATCATAATCCGCAATGGTACAAATCCTATAAACAACTTTCTTTTCCATCAAAGCTCCTCCCGACTATTTCTGTAGAGCCGTTCAATACGTTTCAACTCAATCTCTAAAACTTTTCGACCCAAGTCTGTTATCTGATAGATTTTACGTTTTTCCTCTTCTCGGACAAAGGAAACCAAGCCATCCTTTTCCATCTTTGACAGGGTTCCATACATAGTTCCAGGACTAATTGATACTTGCGAATCTGTCATCTCTTTGACCTTTTGTGTAATACCATAACCATGGTTCTCCTTTTGCAGACAGAACAGAATATAAAAACCCGTTTCAGTCATGGGAAGGTAGACACGCCTAATTTTATCTGTTAATTCCATTTAATCAGACCTCCTATTTAGTTCGATATATCGCACCTCGTTATATAAACTATATCACACCTCGATATAAATTGCAAGAAAAAAAGATCGTCCTCAAGGACAATCTTTCTGATTAATCATTAGTATAGATCTAGGTAGTTATCAATTTCCCATTGTGAAACGAAGGTTGCATAGCTTGCCCACTCAATTCGTTTAGCTTCAAGGAAGCTAGTGTAGATGTGTTCACCTAGAGCTGCTTTAACCACTTCGTCTTCTGTCATGGCCTTCAAAGCGTTGTGAAGAGTTGATGGAAGGTCTGTGATGCCAGCCTCTTTACGCTCTTCTGCAGTCATGATATAGATGTTTTCTTCGATTGGCGCTGGTGCTTCGATTTTGTTTTCGATCCCGTGTAAACCAACTTCCAAAAGAACAGCCATTGCGATGTATGGATTAGCCATTGGGTCAACTGAGCGCAACTCAAGTCGAGTTCCCATTCCACGAGTAGCAGGAACGCGCACCAACGGTGAACGGTTACGACCAGCCCAAGCGATGTAAACAGGTGCTTCATACCCTGGAACCAAACGTTTATATGAGTTAACTGTTGGGTTCATAATAGCTGTGTAATTGTAAGCGTGCTTGATCAAACCACCAAGGAAATGATAGGCTGTTTCTGACAATTGCATTCCTTTTGGATCATTTGGATCAAAGAAGGCGTTGTTCCCTTCATCATCAAACAAGGACATATTGCAGTGCATTCCTGAACCAGCGATACCAAATTTAGGTTTAGCCATAAAGGTTGCATACAAACCATGTTTACGCGCAATTGTCTTTACAACGAGTTTAAAGATTTGAATCTTATCACAAGCACGAAGAACTTCATCGTATTTAAAGTCAATCTCATGTTGACCTACGGCCACTTCGTGGTGACTTGCTTCCACTTCAAATCCCATTTTGGTCAAGACGTTAACAATCTCACGACGAGTGTTATCAGCAAGGTCTGTAGGCGCCAAATCAAAGTAACCACCCTTGTCATTTACTTCAAGAGTTGGGTCTCCATTTTCATCAAGCTTAAACAGGAAGAATTCTGGTTCCGGACCAAGGTTGAAAGATTTGAATCCTACTTTTTCCATGTGATGAAGAGCTCGTTTAAGGTTGCTTCGAGGATCTCCAGCAAATGGCTCTCCTTCTGTTGTATAGACATCACAGATCAATCCTGCGACACTACCGTTCTCATCTCCCCAAGGGAAGACAGTCCATGTGTCCAGGTCAGGGTACAAGTACATATCTGATTCATTGATACGAACAAACCCTTCAATAGAAGATCCATCAAACATAGCCTTGTTTGACAAGACCTTGTCTAGTTGTTCATCTGTAGCAGGAATTTCGACGTTTTTCATTGTTCCCAAAATATCTGAAAACATAAGACGAATAAAGGTTACATTTTTTTCCTTAACTTCACGACGAATATCTGCAGCTGTGATTGGCATGGTTTTTCTCCTTATATATGACGACTAGCGGTTACCTAACCGCGACCAAAAGGTGATTGTTGAGAAGCAAAGCGACTTTGTTGAAGAACCTCGTTCCGAAGGGCCCGACGCACCTCAGTTTGACTGACTGGTTTTTTAGCTTTCGCTTCACGTTCGGCATATTTTTTCTTGATAGCAGCAATGTTCAGACCTTCAGAGATATAATCCTTAATCTCAAGCAACCGATCCATATCATTTAAAGAATACATCCGGCGATTACCTTCGTTTCGATCAGGTTTTATCAACTCCTGGTCCTCATAGTAACGAATTTGGCGGGCCGAAAGATCGGTTAGCTTCATAACACTACCAATAGGGAAAACTGCCATATTGCGGCGAAATTCTTTTTCCTTCATGTACACTTCCTTCTTTCTGTCTATTATAGTCTAAAAAAAATCAATCGTCAATTGTTTATGTCATGTTTTGTGACATTATTTTATTTTTTTCAGCAAAATACTCCGCAAACGGTCAATGTCGTAATTTACAAGAATTGCTACAAAAACACCCATAAATGTTTCAAAAACTCGGGCAAACACGTACAAAACAGTCTCACCATTTGGAATTGATAGGGTAATAATCAACATGGCTGCAACTCCACCGATGACTCCCGACTTATTATTCATGGCGACATTTGTCATAATGGTTAACATGGTACAAATCGGAACAACCAGGAGAGTTACCAAAAAGACTCCCTGAAAAAAATTATTTAGGAGGAAGAAAATCAGTGCATAAAAACCACCGATGCTATTCCCTAAAATACGAGAAGTACCAAAATGAACACTCTTATCAAAGTCTTCTCTCAAACTAAAGACAGCCGTTAGCGCTCCGATTTGAAGTCCCTTCCATCCAAAAAAACCAAAAATCATAAGGACCAAAAAAACAGCGATTCCTGTTTTAAACGTTCGCATCCCTAACTTAAACTTAGATTTGTCAAATGTATACTTTTTAAAATAACTCATCATTTCATCTTTCTTTTTTTCCATTTTACCATATTTTTACTTTTTGAGAAAAGGATTCATAAGCAGAAAAAGAGAAGGGTTCAATCCTTCTCTTTGATAACGATTTACGATTTAAAATAAATACATGAAAGCTAAAGTTAAGAGACTAGCTAGCAAACCGACTAACCAGAAGAAGAAATCGACTTTCCACTCACTCCAAGGCTGACCTTTACCTGAAAAGCCACCCAATTCAAAATGGTGGTGAACTGGAGTCATACGGAAGATACGCTTTCCGCCAGACAACTTAAAGTAGCTAACTTGCATCATGACAGATGTCGTTTCAAAAACATACACTATACCAATCAAGAGTAGCGTCCATTCTTGGTGTAGCGCCATGGAAATAGCAGCCAACATCCCTCCAAGAGCAAGACTTCCCACATCACCCATGAACACCTTAGCAGGCTTGTGGTTAAAGACAAAGAAGCCAAGAAGACCACCAATCATGGCAAAAATCACTAAGAGGATATCTAATTGGTTTTGCACATAAGCAATCACTCCATAGGCTGACAGGCTAATCACTACCGAGATACTTGCTAAACCATCAATCCCGTCAGTCAAGTTAACAGCATTTGAAAAACCAACTAGCCAGAAGAGAGCAAAAAGGATGTAAAGAACACCTAAGTGTAAAGGATAACCAAATATATTTAAGATATCTCCTCCTCTTTCATAAAAGAAATAGAAGATAACCCCTCCGACCAACTGAAGCAAGAGTTTTTGTTTAGGATTGAGCCCTTCATTGATTTTACGGAAAACCTTGAGGAAATCATCTAAGAAACCAACCAATCCATATAAGACTAGGATAAAAAGAATCATTCCGACATTGTTGGTTAGTTGATTGGTCAAAAGAGCAAGAACTAAACTAACTAAAACACTTGTTACGAGAAAGACAAGTCCTCCCATTGTCGGCGTTCCAGCTTTAGCCTGGTGTTGTTTCACATCCTCATGCATTTGTTGACCGGTAATCTGTGCTTTATGGTAAAAACGAATAAAGGCTGGAATTCCTACTACTGTAAGAACAAAAGTAAGGATTCCAGGAAAGATAGAAACTAGCATTCTAATCTCCTAAAGTTATTTTTATTTTCTGTATATTTTTTAAAGCTGTATTAGAACGAACACTTTGTTTTTTAACAATTTCTCCTGTACCTTCAAATTCAACTTCAAGATTCAACCATTTGGCAAAGGTTTCAACATTTTTCTTAGACCAGCCATATAAGTCAGGCATCTCTTCTACCTTGTCTGAAAGGAGTAAGATTTGCTCATTAGCGTCTAGATTTGTTCCTTCTGCCACTGAACTGTCCTTGATTTTTGTTCCTGAACCGATAACGATTGGTTGAACAAGATTGCGTCTCAGTTCCTCTGCCATATCTCCCGGACTATAGTCCTTGGTCGCTGGCATTGCATAACTAGTTGTTGTTGTAACTTGATCCAGATTTTTAGCTGTAGACTGAAGATTAAGAGATTCTTTCATGGCAGAAGCTCGTTCAAGAATAGGATTAGCAAATTCTCCAAACCAAGGGTTAGAAAAGTGTTCTGGCTGTTGAACTGTTACGTAAAGAATAAAATCAGGATTTTCAGAAGGATGCATGGTTACTACAGAAAAGATATAATTGGTTTTCCCAACTAAATATCCTCCGTTTTGCTCATCGGCAATTTGAGCTGTTCCAGATTTTACAGAAACAGTCTGACCAGGAACAGTAATTACTGGTTTATTATCATTACGATTATACATGGTCCCATAAATAGGGTCTGTACCAACCAAAATCATATTTTCTCGAGTCAAACTAGCCGCTTCTTTAGAAACAGGATTCCCTACAACCTCTCTTTGTGATTTACGAACAGTCTGATCATTTGGATCATAGAGGGCACTAATAAACTTCGGTTCTAGCATAACCCCATCATTCGCAATTGCTGTAAAAGCACGAAGCATCTGGGTCTGAGTAACAGAAATCCCTTGACCAAAAGCACTCATGGCAATACTAACAACATTATCTTCAGGTAACTGACCAGCATACTCATCACTCATACCAAAACGGGTTGGAACTCCAAACTTAAATCGATTGAGGTATTCTAACCAAGTAGCATCCCCCATCTTTTGTTGGAGCAAGGTCATACCGACATTACTAGAGTGAGCAAATCCCTGCGAATATGTCATCATGCTTCCCGATGACAAGCCATCATTCACATCCCAGTCCTTAATAGTTGCATCCGCTATTTTTAATTCGCTACTATTGAAGTATTCTCCTCCATTAAAGGTCTTATTATCAATAGCTGCTGCCAAGGTCATCACTTTCATGGTTGAACCCGGCTCATAATTACTTTGATATAAAATATTTCGCCAAACAAAGTCATCCGTTAAGCCTTCTTTTGTATTCGCATCAAATGTCGGTCTTTGAGTTGTGGCAAGAATTTCTCCGGTCTTGGCACTAACCAAGGTCGCATTCATATACTTGCCTTTTAGTTTTTCTTGGAAGGCATCCATTTGACTTTCCATAAAGGACTGCAAAGGACTAGATAGGGTCGTATAGACGTCTTTCCCGTTTACGGTCTGTTGGGTGACTTGTTCTGTACCAGGAACAATATTACCTAGACGGTCTTTTTCGTATGTAATAATACCATCTGTCCCTGCCAATAAACTATTTAAGGAACTCTCGATACCCGATGTCCCAATTAGACTTTTCGTGCCATCTTCATTTTCATGTAACTGTGCTAAACCAATAAAGGATGAGGCAAATTTCCCATTTGGATAACTTCGATTTGGACTAGTCGTAAAATTAATACCCTCGACCTTAGCAGATTCTAAGTCCTGTTTAATGGACATCATATTAGCATAGGTAATCCCATTCCCTTTAGCACCAAAAGAAACCTGTTTGAGATTTGGTTGAGAGAGTTGGTCTTTGACGTAGGTCTCCTCCATATCTAAGTATTTATGAAAAATTTCTGCCACTTTGTTGTACTGTGATTCTTCTACATAAAGAACATCACCATTAGCGGACTTATATTCTTTATCTATTACAGCATAAACATTATAAGAGGTCGCATCTTCTGCTATGGGAGTTCCATTACGATCATAAATGGTTCCTCTTTTAGCAGGAACAGTCAGAGTCGTTTGATGAACTTTATTTGCTTCTTTAACCAGATTGACCCCAAATTTCGTGCCTGTACCAATAATCACCGCAAAATTAACCAAAAAAACAGCAAATAGAAAGACAGCCAATAGGCTCAAATTCTTTCCTACTAATCTGCGGTTTTCCATTGGAGATTTACGATTCTTAATGGCAAAGCGTATGATTCTTTCTTTCCAGGATTTCATATACTACTCCGCCGATCGAATATTTTCATTATTCAATTGCAACTCTTGAGAATTTGCAATTCCGGTCAAACGTTCTGATCGGATTAATTCGTTAACTTCTTGTTTGGCATCATCTAGCTCTGTCTTTTTTTCTTCAATTTGTGCATTGACTCTTGTCAAATCACTCTGGACCTGAAAAAGTTTTGTCTGCATATAGACTACACTAATTGCTAAGACAAGAGCTGTGATGGCAATTGAAAGGTAAAAGGCCTTTTCAACACGTGAAAATTTTTTTATACGAGCTTGTAGCAATTGGCTCGTTGTTTCTCTGTTTTCTACCATGGTTTCCTCTTACTTGTGAATTTTTCTTGCCACTCGAAGCTTGGCTGAGTGGGAACGATTATTGGCTTCCAATTCTTCCTTGCTTGGTAAAATCGGTTTCCGAGAGACTAATTCCATCTTGGGCTTGAGATCGTCTGGGATGAAAGGCAAACCTTTAGGAACTTCAACTGTGGAAGCTTCCTTAAATAACTGTTTGGTCAAGCGGTCCTCCAGCGAATGGAAGGTAATCACTGATATTCTGCCATTTAGAGCCAGCATATCCATAGCCTGCTGGATTGATTCATCTGCAGCACCCAGTTCATCATTGACCTCTATACGGATAGCTTGGAAAATTTGTTTAGCTGGGTGGCCTTTTTTCTTGAGCTCCTTTGCCGGTTTGGCAGATTTAATAATCTCTGCCAATTCCGTCGTGGTCTCAATCGGTTTCTGTTCACGCGCCTGTTCAATTTTTCGAGCAATCTGTTTGGAAAACTTGTCCTCTCCATATTTGAAAAAGATTCGAACCAATTCATGATAGTCATAATGATTGACAACTTCATAAGCAGTCAAACTAGCTTCCTGATTCATGCGCATATCCAGTGGTGCATCCTTCTTATAGGAAAAACCACGTTCACGCTGATCCAACTGCGGGCTTGACACACCTAAATCATAACAAATTCCATCAATTTCAGTCACACTTAAGTCATGTAAGCGGTCCTTCAAATGACGGAAATTATCCTTGATGAAGGTGACCATTCCCTTTTCGATATAGGGAGCCAAACGTTTTTGCGCATTATCAATGGCATTCTGGTCTTGGTCAAAGGCATACAGATGCCCTTTCTCACTTAGTTTACTTAATAAATACTCGCTGTGTCCTGCTCCTCCCAAGGTCGCATCAACGTAAATACCATCAGGTTTTACATCTAGCATATCAATGGTCTCATGGAGCATGACCGTTACATGATGAAATTCTTTTGTCATATCTTATCTATTTTACCACAAATCCGACTAGCTTGCACCCACTAAAGCCAAAACATTCCATTGCTACTTTATTTCTTGTATTCAAGAGGTTTCTCAGCTACTTGAGCTAGCGCTGAGTCTACTTCTCTATTCAAGTGTTGATGAACTGCCACTGCCACTGCTCTTGGTATACCAACTGCAACAATCTCGTCCACGCTAGCTTCCTTGATTTTTGTCAGAGATTTGAAATATTTCATCAAATTCTGCTTGCGTTTGGGACCTAAGCCTTCAATTCCATCCAATTGAGAGGAGAAGGAATTTTTCGAACGGAGTTGACGGTGGAATGTAATGGCAAAGCGGTGTACCTCATCCTGAATGCGTTGCAAGAGGAAAAATTCCTGAGAATTGCGAGACAACTCTACCACCTCAAGCGGATCTCCAAAAAGTAATTCATGGGTTTGGTGCTTGTCATTTTTTTGTAGCCCAGCGATGGGAATATCTAAGCCTAACTCTTCTTGAATAACTTGCTTGGCAATGTTAACCTGTCCCTGACCACCATCGATGACGATTAGATCTGGCGGTGTCAAACCGTCACGCTGGACCCGTCCATAACGTCTACGAATAACCTCTCGCATACTTGCATAGTCATCTGGTCCGACCACAGTCTTGATTTTATACTTGCGGTAATCTTTTTTGCTTGGTTTTCCGTTGACAAAAACAACCATAGCAGAGACTGGACTAGTCCCCATAATATTAGAGTTGTCAAAAGACTCAATGCGGACTGGGGTTGGAATTTGTAGAAGTCGCCCAAGATTTTCAATAGCTCCTTGAGTCTTTTCGACTGACTTTTCCAGAAGATTAAACTTCTGTTCTAGACTAACACGCGCATTTTTGATAGCCAGATTAACCAGTTGTTTCTTCTCGCCACGTTGGGGTTTGAGTACCTTGGTATCCACCAAAGCCTTTACAGCTTCCTCATCGATATCTTGAGGAATCAGAATTTCATTTGGAACCAAGTGAGATTTCTCCTGGTAAAATTGCCCCACATAGGTCAAGAAATCCTCGTCTGGATCGTTGTAGTAAGGGAAGAGATTGACATCGCGTTCAATCAGTTTACCTTGACGGACAAAGAAAACCTGAACACACATCCAACCCTTATCCACGTAGTAACCAAATACATCACGGTTTTGGAGGTCTTTTGCCATGACTCGTTGCTTAGTCCGAAGGGTACCAATGGCCTGAATCAAATCACGGTATTCCGCTGCACGTTCAAACTCCATACTTTGGGCTGCCAAAGCCATCTTACTCTTAAGTTCATCAATGATTTTATCGTCTTGTCCCTTGAGAAAATCAGAGACTTCTTGGGACATAGCTTTGAAATAAGCCTCGTCTTTCTTACAGATGGTGTGAGCCATGCACTGGCCTATATGGTAATAAAAACAAACCTTAGATGGTGGATTGGTACACTTGCGAAAAGGAAAAATCCGATCCAATAGCCGTTTGATTTCATTGGCTGCCCCCACATCCGGATAGGGACCAAAATATAGACCTCCGTCTTTTTTGACCTGACGGGTGATAATCAAGCGAGGATAGCGCTCATTGGTGATTTTGATGAAAGGATAGGACTTATCATCCTTGAGCATAATATTGTACTTAGGCTTGTTTTCCTTGATGAGATTAATCTCTAAAAGAAGGGCCTCAATATTAGACTCCGTGACAATAAACTCAAAATCCACAATCTCAGACACCAGGGCTTCTGTCTTAGTATCATGGCTCCCACGGAAGTAGGACCGAACCCGATTGCGCAGATTTTTAGCCTTCCCTACATAAATGATAGTGCCGTTTTTATCTTTGTGAATGTAACAACCAGGGCTAGTCGGCAAGAGCTCCAGTTTTGATTTAATTAAGTTATTCATAGTTCCATTATAGCAAAAAGCGCCCTGTATTGCTTAAATCAGAGAGCTCCAGTTCCCTTAGAAAATCACTTATTCTCCAGACTCATATAGTTCTTGAACTTCTTTTACATCTTGAGCTTGGATTCCATAATAAGAGCCTGCTGGTTGCATAACCGAAACTTCATTGGTGTGTTCCAAACCAATCGCATGACCTAGTTCATGCTCTGCTGTATGCATGATACGATCATAGGTATAGCCATAGTTTGGATTGGATAAATAATAATGATTCAAGCGAACGGTCACTGAAATGAATTGTTTGGTTAGGAGATTTGTCTGACTCTCCGCCTCACCAGCAACGGCTGTCGAACCATCATTCATTTCGGTAGCGAAAATATTGGCCTGATCCGCTTCTGTTACAAGCTCAAAGTTAAAAGCCCCTGTCTGGTTCCAGTTAGCAATAGCTTCAAGGTAGGCCTTTTGGAAAGTGGCATCCATTTGAGGATCAATATAGATAGTTGCTTGCGCCTTTGACCATTTTGCTCCTGAATCTTGATGATGATCTGTCTGAGACAAACCTTGCAACTTACCAGTTTCTTGCCATTGTTGCCAACCTGCTTGGCCGACTTGGACCACTTTGCTAACTTGATGTAAAGTAGTAGGTAAATCCCCTGTCACATACCAGAGAATCCCAGAAGTGATGAGAATGAAGAAGATAAGCGTCCATACAAGGCGCCAAAACATACGCAAAACCCCTAGTAAAAACCGACATAACACACGAATAATCCAGCCCATAATTGCCCACCTTTCTAAAAAAATAAGAACCCATCTTTAAGCCATGGATTCCCATTCTAAAGATAGATTCTTTATTCTACTATAACAAACTGAAAGAAAGCTAAAATTAAGACAAGCGTTCTTCCAAAACAAAATCGATTGGCAAGGTAGCCAAAAAACGTTCCAATTGCTTTTCCCAATAATACCACTCATGGGTTCCTGCACTATGGCTATAGGTCACATCGAAACCAAGTTTCTTAAGATTTTTAACTGCTAGATTATTGGCAGAATAGAGATAATCTTGTTCGCCACACCAAACCCAGAGTTTGGTCTCCTTGTCTGACTTTTTGGCAAGAGTCTCAAGTGAGTAAGGGCTATTCACCCAATCATTAACTTTGCCAAAAACACCTCGCCAGTAGGCACGCGTTCCTAAATCTTGACTCTCAGGAGAAAACTCTTCAAAACTAAGAGCACCAGAAAAACTAGCTGCATGGGAGAAACGGTCAGTTGACAGTGCTAACTTGAAGGAACCATAGCCCCCCATTGACAGACCAGCGATAAAAGTCTTTTCACGTTTGTTGGTCATATTTGGGAAGAAGCGTTTGAGCACCTTAGGCAATTCTTCTGCTAGAGCTGTGTAGTAGTTATAGCCATACTGAGTATCTGTATACCAGCCGTTGTTTGTATTTGGCATGACAACAATCAGATTGGTCCCACGTAGCAAGCGCTCTACATTGGTCCGCTTGAGCCAACTGTTGTGGTTCCCTGACATTCCATGAAGGAGATAGAGAACTGGAATATCTTTACTGTTTGGCTCTGTCACCCGAGATGCATCCGGATAGAGTATATTTACTCCCCACTCCATACCTAAAACTTCTGAGTAATACTCAATCTTCATTACTGCCATAACTTGCTCCTTATTCGTTTGAGATAAGAAAAAGCCGAAACTCGACTTTCTCTCTTGCTATTGAATCCTTATTTTGCTTCCATGACCACTGGTAAAATGGCTGGACGACGTTTGGTTTGGTCAAAGAGGAACTTGGCCAAATGGTCACGAACCTTACCTTTAAGATCAGCCCAGTCAAAGTCCTCCCCTTGGAGATAGTCTTCAACTGTTTGGTTCACCAACTCTGTACTTTCGCGCAGAATATCTCGACTCTTCTTGAGGTAGACAAAGCCACGTGTATGCACTCGTGCTTTGGCAATGATTTTCTTCTCGCGACGGTTAACAGTGATAGCCACGATGAAAATACCATCTTCTGACAAGACCTTACGGTCACGAAGAACAACATTACCAACATCCCCAATGGCATTTCCGTCAATCAAGACATCACCTGCAGCAACTGCACCAGACGGGACAAAGTCCCCATGTTCATAAGACATGGTTGTACCCTTTTTCGGGATAAAAATGCGTTCTGGTAACAACCCAACAGCCATAGCAGCCTTGGCATGAGCGTCCAACTCACGGTATTCACCTTGGATTGGGAAAAGATACTGAGGTTGCAAGAGATTAATCATCAATTGCAGATCACGCGCATTCCCATGTCCTGATACACGTAAGCTTTGAGTAATCGGTTTAACGACACCACCAGCTTGGTAGACCATATTTTCTACACGTGCCATAACAGCTTCTTTAGCGATTGATGGCGTTGTAACGATATAAACCAAGTCTCCATCCTTGATTTCAACATAGCGGTGACGACCAATGGACATTTTACGGAGTCCATTAATCGGTTCACCCATACGACCGGTTTCAAGGATAATTAATTCGTGGTCTTCAAAACGAGACATATCTTTAGGTTTAATCAAGAGACTTTCGTTAGCCAATGACAATTTTTTCAAGCGAATAGCTGTACGAACGATGTTTTCAATATCAAATCCAGTCAAAACAACGCGACGACCTGTATCTGCGGCAGCATCAAAGACTTGCTGAATGCGAGAAAGGTTACTTGCAACAGCAGCTACAATGATACGTCCATCCCAGTCAGAAATGGTTTGCGTAATTTCATCACCAACTTCACTTTCGCTAGCTACTTGAATATTACTGTCTGCGTTTGCTGAGTCACTTAGAAGAGCTAAAACTCCTTCGCGACCAATTTCTGCTAAACGACCAAAGTCAGTCGCATATGATTCGCTAGCCGTTTGGTCAAATTTGAAGTCCCCTGTATAAACGATACTTCCTTCAGATGTTTTTAAAACGACACCCAGACTCTCTGGGATAGAGTGAGTTGTGCGGAAGAAGGAAACCTCCGTACCGCCAAAGTCGATTTCTGTATTTTCATCAATAACATGGAAGTCATCGAATTTTTTAGCACTATCATTTCCTTTAACAAAAAGCTTAGCAAGTTCGATGGTCAACTCTGAACCAAAAACAGGAACTTTCACTTCTGACAAGAGGTAAGGAAGTGCTCCAATCGCATCCGCATGTCCGTGCGTTAAAAAGACTCCTGCAATACGGTCGCTGTTTTCAAATAGATATTCCATATTTGGAATAACGACATCGACACCCAACTGCTCATTTTCAGGATATTTCAAACCTGCATCTAAAACGAAGATAGAGTCGTTAATTTCTGCGATGTACATGTTTTTACCATTTTCACGAACACCGCCCAAAGTTGTTAATTTAATATTGGTCATTTTCCCTCCGAAGTATTACTATAACGTGTTTATAGAGTCTTCACAACTCTCTTTTTTTTTAAAGTCCAATATACTTTTATCCGAATCTTTTCCTCTCATTATACCATTTTTTTACTAATTTTCAAAATGAAGATAGGATTTCAACTAGAGAACATTCACTACTCATCATCAAATAGGTTTTTTGAGATTTTGTCTAAAATCATTAAACTATCAAACCAAATGAAGTTACGAATTCTCTAGCTGACTAAGATGAAAAATTACTCAGTAAACAACTACTAAGTCGGAGCAAATAAAAAAAGATTTAGAAGCTCTAAATCTTTTTAAGTATCTTTAATTTGGATAAATGTATCTTACAGTACCTCTTGATGCTGTTGGATTAAACCATCCACGATAGTTTCCGATTGGTTGAGTTCCACTGCCATCATAGTTTGCTTCCAATACCTGGATAGAATTTTCACTTTGTACATCTGTTACATAAGCAACGTGTCCATATTCACCACCGTCCCAAACGGCGATTGCGCCTACTACAGGCACAGTTCCTGTCCTAAAACCTTGTGCACTAGCATAGATTGCCCAAGTGTTGGCATTTCCCCACCAGTTGCTAGCCCAAGGAGCCATTTCTTTCACGCCCCATGTACACTGACCAACAGGATATGAGTTTCCGTAGTTTGTAGGAGTATTTACGACAACATCAGCAGTTGCTACCCCATTCACAGTACTAGTTGCTTCATAAGCCGGAGCATTGTATGAATAGCTAGCTTGAGTTAGACCACTCACTTCTAGCACATCACCTGGGTGGATGGTGTCAAAAATGCTTTTTCCATTATTTGCCGCCAACACATAAGGATCCATACCACTTGCAGCAGCAATACCAAAAAATGAATCACCATCTTGAACAACGTAAGAGTCTGCGCTAACAGTCTGAGCACCAACTGTAGCCAAAATAGCTGTAGATGTTAAACCAAGAGTCAGTTTAGCAACTGTTTTTTTCATAACAATTTTCTCCTAAAATTTTATTGATAATTTTTAATTTTTATGTTGATAAGAGAATCATACCTGATTTACATGTCAGTTGTTTTAGATTTATGTTGTAGTCATGTTACAAATCTGTATACTTTTACTACATAAAGTTAAAAATCACTTACAAAAAGAGACTGAAATAGGTTACTTCAGCCTCTTTGTATTTATTTTTTCATCAAGAAATCATATATTTCCTGTACTGTTCCAAGTGCCATCATTTCTTGATCTTTAACAGTTTGTTTGAGGTTTTGATAAATCTGACTTTCAGCGATGTCCCGCTTGGCAGCATCTTTATTTACTTTCATTACACCATTCTCAATTGTGACAAAACCAAGTTCTTCAAAAATCTGAATCATTTTGACTAGCAAGATCTGTTCTATCTTCAAATAAGCTGATAAGTCCTTGAGCTTATAACGAATATCAAATTCTGGGAACTGGTAGATTGTCTTATAAAGCTTAGCGAATTGCTCTCTTGTACCATAACCTGTCAAATAGTATGCTTTAGAGATATCATTTTTAAAGTAAATAGCAGAGAAATCCTGTTCTTGCAACACTTGTTTGAGAAGACTGAGATCCTCGGGAATATTTTTTACAACGATTGCTGGGCTAGAAAGCATTTCTGGTAAATCACTGGTAAAATCTAGGACAGGCACTCCCTCTGGTAGCTCTACACTCTTACTACGGATGTTAAAAAGTTGAACACCGTCCACACGGGCATCTACCATCATCAACTGGAGGGTTGTTTGCCCATTCCATTGGTTAACAGAAAGGGTAACTGCCAATTCCAGTTGTTTTACCTGAGAAAACTCTGTAGCCTTTGATCCTTGACCAAAAGCTACTACCTCAAAGCTCGCGGTCCCTTTGGAAATCTTTAATTTTAGATGACTATCTCCCGCTCCCATAGAACGAGCATTTTCAACTTGAAAATCTCGAATATAAAAAACAGGTTTTTGGTTATCCATTCCAAAAGGGGCTAATCGTTCAAAGCTTTTAACCGTCTCTAAACTTAGGCTTTCCAAATCTAATTCTTCATCTAGATATAATGTATTCTTGCCCTTGGCATCTATCCCTTTGTCTTTTACATAGGTTTCTAAAATTTCCGATAAGGCGTCTAGCTGTTCCGCTTCAAGTGTCATACCTGCAGCGCCTGCATGCCCACCAAAGGCGATAAAAAGTTCCCGATGCGGATCCAAGGCTTCAAAGATATCGACTGCTTCAATACTACGAGCACTCCCCTTGGCACGGCCATCTTCAATATTCAGAACAATAACTGTCTGCCCTAATTCTTCCAACAAGCGACCAGCTACAATCCCAAGCACTCCTGGGTTCCAACCTTCTTTGGCTAAAACTTGAACACTTTTGTTAGGGTCTACCAAACTTTTAGCTTCTTCATAAATGGCTTGAACGATTTCCTTGCGTTCTTCATTTTTTTCTTGAATCATGAGGGCAATCTCACGCACCTCTTCATCATCAAAGCCAGTTAGTAACTCAATAGCAGGATTAGGATCATCCAAGCGCCCTAGGGCATTCAAGCGAGGCGCCAACTGAAAACCAACCGTCTCTTCTGTAAGGTCACTACTAGAAATCCCTGCAATTTCAAATAGTTCTTGAAGCCCTATTCGTTGGGTGTTGTGTAAAACTTCTAGACCATATTGAACCATGATGCGATTTTCATCTGTCAAACTGACCATATCAGCAATTGTCCCAATAGCAACCAAATCAAGCAACTCAACCTGAACCTCCTCCAAGAGGGCACAAGCTAGTTTAAAAGCCACTCCACAACCCGCCAAATGTTTAAAAGGATAGTCTGATTCAGGATGCTCCGGATGAACGATTGCATGAGCATCTGGTAAGACCTCTGGTAGAGAATGATGATCCGTTACAATAACATCTACTCCCATAGATTGAGCCAAGTCAATAGCCTCATGACCTGCAACTCCATTATCTACGGTTACAATCAAGGATATCCCTTGTTGCTCAATGAAGTACTTGTAAACACTGGCATTAGGACCATAACCATCTGTAAAACGATTAGGAAGATAGACTAAACACTCGGCTCCTAATTGTTCTAATGTTTCTTTAAGGATAGAAGCTGATGTCATCCCATCTGCATCGTAGTCTCCATAAACGAGAATAAATTCACCTTGCTCTATAGCACGACGAATGCGATTCACTGCCTTGTCCATATCGTGGAGAAGATAGGGATCGTGTAAATCATCTAGAGTCGGTGCCAAAAAACGTGTCAGACTATCTTCATCCTTAATACCACGGCTAAATAATAAGCGAGCAGCTTCAGGCCCTAGCCCAGCTTTCTTGGCGATTTTTGTAAAATCTGCATCCTCAACTTGAGGTGCAAATTGCCAATTATAAGTCGGAATAATCAAAATTCATCCACTCTTTCTTACGATTCTATCGTTTTATTATAACATGATTTCAAGTTTTTCTCCTCTTTATTTCCTTAACTCTTTCAATCAAAATCCCAAAAAACTCCGGTCCTTATCAAAGTTAGAAAAAGCTAAACACCAGTCGATAACTCTATTCCTTTCCAACAAGATCTAGTCAACATTTTAAAACATCTTCTCTTTATGCTACACTATTGACATGGAACATCATTTTAATCATCGAGCAGAATCTTTCGATTCTCCCAAAAATCAATTTCTAGCAGACCTTGTAAATGCAGAGATCAAGCAACAAGTCTCTGAGCTATCTACCAAATCAATCCTAGATTTTGGAGGAGGAACTGGACTTATCGCTCTTCCTCTAGCCAAACAAGCCAAGTCAGTGACCTTGGTTGACATCGCAGAAAAAATGCTGGAGCAAGCTCGTATCAAGGTTAAAAACCAAAAACTTAAAAATCTACACTTGATTCAACAAGACTTAGTGCTTAAGCCATTAGAGCAAACATTCGATCTCATTATCGTTAGTCGTGTTCTTCATCACATGCCTCATCTTGATTCTAGTCTAGCTATGTTTCAAGAACATTTGACTCCCGGAGGTCAACTATTTATCGCTGATTATACCGTACCAGATGGAGAAAACCATGGTTTTATTATTTCGGAACTTGAGGAGACTCTTAAAAATCATGGTTTCTCAGACGTTCAGACCCAAATACTTTATAGTTCCGACAATCTTTTCCTTGATAAACCTTCTCAACTATTTCTCACATCGGCGATAAAATAATCACTTCTTAGAACAAGCACTGAAATAATTCTACTTCATTTTTTCTTCAGTTATCAAGCTTTTTAGTCTACTTTTTTCAACTATTTCTATCATAAAAACTCTCCTTAAAAAATTAAGGAGAGTTTCTTATTACCAAAGAATTCCCTTATAGGATAAAAGAAGAGCTTGGAATAATAATCCATAGAAGAACATAAAGAGCCACTTCAATTTCACACATAGAGCTACAAATTCACGGATAAAGGCTGACGGAATGTAATAGCCAGCTGTCCGACAACCTAGACCATCACCTTTCATTTTTAGCTTACGAGCATAGGTACTTGTTCTAAAAACATGATAATCATTTGTCACAAAAAGAAATTGGGGGCTTGCTACCAGTTTCTCGCCAAGCTTCTTAGAATAAAGAAGATTCTCATAGGTCGTTCTTGACTGGTCCTCCATGATAATCGCATCACGGGGAACGTCTGTCTCTTCAAGCAGATAGTTTGTAATTGCCTGGGCCTCAGAAATCTTTTCGTCCGCCCCTTGTCCACCGCTGGCTATGATTTTGATATGAGGATTCTTAGACTTGTGGTAAGCTTCTACTGCCTTATCAATTCTCCTCTTTAGCAAAGGTGTTACCTTTTCTCCACCTAACAAACCTGCACCATGAATGATAATAAAATCATAATGCTTCCTCTTGGGAATAAAGAGATACAAGATAGAGTACAACATGAAACCCACAAAGGCAAAGCCAAAAATAAAATAAGAATAGACAATGAATACAAATAAAATGTTTAGAAAATGATTGGTGTAAAATAATGCATTTCGACTTCCTATTTCAAATGAAATCAAGGCAAAAAATAGCAAAATAAATATTCCAAAGAGCATTGAGAGATAATTGGTCTTTGAACGTCCCTCTCGCTTCAACAAAATGACTCCATTATAGATTAAAAAAATGCCACTTAGAAATATCAAAAAAGGAAGTAAGACAAAGGCAAATACATAAAAAGCTAAATGAACATTCTCATACCCATTTTTATAAAAAAGGTAGGCTAGATAAATATAACTTGAAATGAGAGATAATAAAAATAATACTGGATTCCACAAACTTCTATTATCCTTCCAAAATGACAGTATAAATGCTAATACAATTCCTATAACGAGATACATTTCTTCCTCCTTTAATAATTCTATCTTATCATAATTATCCACAAAAAAAAAGAGGACCTTAGGTCCTCTTATCCTTCTATCCTACTCTCTGCATCTGCCACTACTTGAGCAAGACTGGTTTTGCTCAGCTCCTGCTCCATAGCTAGCTGAATCTTTTGTAATTTCTCATCTAAAACACCATGGATATTGGCTCCTACTGGACAGTCAGGATTAGGATTATCATGGAAACTAAAGAGTTGTCCTTTCTTCCCTAAACACTCAACTGCTTGGTAAACATCTAAAAGACAGATGTCCTCTAAGTCTTTGATAATCTCCGCTCCACCAGTTCCACGCGCGACTGAAATCAAGTCTGCTTTTTTCAGTTGGGACAAAGTTTTTCGGATAATAACAGGATTGACTCCAACACTGCTAGCTAGAAAATCGCTAGTCACCTTGCTTTCCTTCCCTTTCAGGGCAATGATTACCAACATATGTGTCGCAATGGTAAATCGGCTTGAAATTTGCATGCAGTCCTCCTTTATTATCAACAAAGCTCATTCTTCTCTTATATTTATTATATCTCCTAGAGTTGTAATGTCAAGAGTTACGACTAAGCCAGTCGTCCAATTCAACATCATGTCCTTGACTCTGGGCGATTTCATGCAACAAGTCCTGATTATGGGTATGGTGAATTCCATTGACTAAACTTTCATAGTATACCTTATAGTAGGGCAATTTCAAATCTCTAGCCAATTGTAATTCTGACTCAACATCGTAATCAACACGACGAAAATCTATATCCTTCAAACCTTTGTCATCAAAATCCAAAATCATATATTGCGCCCGCAAATCCTCACGTAGACTTGCTGATAAAAAGAATGGTTGCCCAATTGAGCCTGGATTTAAAATGAGTTGCCCACCACTTCCATAGCGAAGAAACTGCTGATGAATGTGTCCATAGATTGCAATATCACAGTCAGGATTGGTTACTAAACGGTCAAAATCCTCCTGCTTGCCAAGATGGATCAGTTCTCTTCCCCAATTTTTATCCGGCAAATGATGGCTTATCCCTACCTTCAGATTTCCAAACTGGCGGTGTGTGTGCATGGGAAATGCCTGTAGAGCTTCAATATCATCTAGACTAATTTCTTCCATAATATACTGGCATTGGCGCAAGAGGTAGCGATGGCTAGGTCTACTTGTATCTAATTTTCGATGAGCAGCTCGCCATAAACTCTCTTCCCAATTCCCCAGAACTCGAATCGTAATCGGCAAGTCCTCTAATCGTCTGAGAATATTTTTTCGTCCTGTCCCAGGCATGAGAATATCTCCCAAGAGCCAATATTCCTCAGCGCCTGCCTTCTCTGCATCTGCTAAAACAGCTTCCAGTGCTCTTGTATTTCCATGGATATCTGAAAGTACCGCAATTTTTGTCATATGATCCCCTCTTGTTTCTCACATTTAATTATAACACTCTCAAAACCAAAGTCAAAAAGTCTCTTTTTTGCTATCATGTTTTACTTTACTTTTTTAGTGAAAAGGATTACAATGAAGGTGATAAGAAATGAGGAGGTTTTTGATATGACACAACGTTACGAAAACATCATGGTAGCAGTCGACGGTTCTAAAGAAGCTGATTTGGCTTTTATCAAAGGAGTTCAGTCAGCATTACGTAACCAGGCTAAATTAACCATTGCGCATGTAATCGATACTCGTGCTCTTCAAAGCATTTCAACATTCGATACAGAAGTTTACGAAGAGTTACAAGTCGAGGCACAAGAGTTGATGGCAGAATATGAAAAGCGTGCAAGAGACGCTGGTCTTAAAGATATTCAAGTTGTCATCGAAATGGGAAATCCTAAAACTCTTTTGGCTAAAACAATCCCTGATCAAGAACACGTTGATTTGATATTGGTTGGAGCAACAGGGCTTAACGCCTTCGAACGTTTGCTTGTCGGATCTTCATCAGAATATATCCTACGCCATACAAGCATTGACCTTCTCGTCGTTCGAGACAAGGATAAAACTTTATAATGAGAAAAAAAGAGGTCGGGAAAATCCCGACCTTGCTTTTTATTAGTGATAGCCTTTTATACAGCAAGGACTATATTCGTCAAAAAATCCTAAACTAATCTGTAAAGTAAAGGAGAGGATGTTCGAAAATTGACAGCGGTTTCAAAGGGTGGTATACTAAAAGCAACTGAGAATGTAATCACAGTTTAGAAAAGGAGACTCATTATTTTGCCACTTGTTATAGACGACTTGGCATTCTTACGTCTAAGGGTATCATACATTTTGTTTTGAAACTACTTACTCCATTTTCCTAGTTCTCTATTAACAATCCCTCGGGAATATGAGCCCTTCGTTAACTAAATTAGCTAACCTCATCTATCATAGTAGCACTTTTCAAAGTTACTAATTCCGTATTCTTCTATCTTGAAGATGATAGATTGTTGTACACCTCCCTAAACTGTTACAATAATCTATGAGATTAATTCGAAAGGATTGTATATGTCAAAAACAAAGAAAATACTTTTACTTATTTTCTGCATTCTTATCTTGACAGTCTTCCTCCCCATCTTGGTTGATTACCAACAAGCAAGTGACCTAGGCATTCAATTGTTTAGCTGGAGAGAATGGAGTTTTGCTGCATTCATTTCTAAATACATCTTTTGGGGGACATTAATCCTATCAGTATTAGTTTTATCATCAATCCTAGTTATACTATTTTATCCTAAGCAATATCTGGATATTCAATTAGGTACTAAAGATGATAAGCTTAAACTAAAAAATTCAGCTATTGAAGGGTTCGTTAGATGTGTTGTTGATGATTATGAGTTGATTAAAAATCCAACTATCCGTGTAAATGTCAGAAGAAATAAATGTTTTGTTTACGTGGAAGGTAGAATAATTACATCAGACAACGTCTCTACTAAGTGCCAGTCAATTCAAAATGAAATAACTCAAGGATTAAGGCAGTTTTTTGGTCTTGACCGTGAGGTAAAACTTGAAGTTTTGGTTAAAAACTATCAACCTCCAACTCAACACAAAAAAACTACAAGTCGTGTAGATTAAGGAAGTGAAAAGATGGAATTACTTAAAAAGTATCAGTATCCAATTTTATCAGGCTTAATAGGTATTATTCTAGCTTGTTTAATTATTTCCTTTGGTTTCTTCAAAACACTATTTGTTTTGATTTTCGGAGCTTTAGGAATTGTAATTGGATTATATATCCAAAAAAACTATATAAATAAATAATAAGGAGTCGCATATGTCAAACTTGGAAAAAAACGTTTCTACAGAAAAAAATGAATCTACTGCTACTACTCATGAAGTAAAAGGAAGCCTTACTTATGAAAATAAGGTTATCCAAAAAATTATTGGTCTAGCATTAGAAAAAGTACCTGGTCTTTTGGACGTTGATGGAGGATTTTTCTCTAATTTAACTGAAAAAATTATTAACACAGATAATGTTACTCGCGGAGTTAATGTTGAAGTCGGTAAGACACAAGTTGCTGTCGATTTGAATGTTGTTGTAGAATACAAAATTAACGTTCCTGAACTATACAACAAAATTAAAGAAGTTGTCACTTCTGAAGTTTCACAAATGACAAATCTTGAAGTTGTTGAAGTAAACGTGAACGTTGTTGATATCAAAACAAAAGAACAATTTGAAGCAGACTCAGTGAGTCTTCAAGATAGAGTAACTGACGCAGCAGAGTCAACAGGTGAATTTGCATCCGAACAATTTGAAAAAGTTAAAACTGGTTTCAGTAGTGGTGTATCAACTGCTAAAGAAAAAGCAAGTGAAGGTGTCGAAGCTGTAAAAGATGTAACATCTAAAGAAAAAAGTCGTGTAAACTAGCTCCAAAATCTAATATGAACAAAAATACCTATTGAATAAATCCAATAGGTATTTTAATTTTTCATCTTGGAGCTTCTAACTCATTCTATTTTCTCTTTCCTTATGACGTTCATAAGCCTTGATTTGGCGCTCTATTTCCTTTTTGATTGCAGGCTCTGGAGCGTACTTTTCTTTCCAGTTATCTGGTTTCAAGATTTTGTGGGTTACTGGATCAAAATGAGCCTTACCATCTGGGAAGATTTTACCCATGTTTGCTTGATGGACAATCTCAAAAATTCTCTCTGGGTCTACCCCCATTAAAACGAAACTTCCATAAGTAAAGTAGAGTGTGTCAATCAAAGCATCCACTTGACCAACGAGGGTTTTCTCAGCTGGTGTTGACTGAGATACTTTTTCGGCAGCTATATCAAGTGCCTGGTGCAAATCTTGTACAGCTTGTTGAAATTCCTCTTCAGAATTGCTTGCAGCACGGACAAATTCAACTAACTCTTCAATCTTAAAGCCGGCGCGATGAGTCGCCCCTTGCAAATCCCAAGCTATTGGTTCTTCTTGAGTTCGCTCGTCCATCATATGATGGAAGGTTTTAACCTTGTTAAAATGATAGTCACGACTGACAAAGACTTTTTCAGAAGACAAAACTCCAAAATATTCCAAAGCTTTGTGAATCCCATCGTTTTGGTTGCTGGCAGTAATATGCTTGGCAACTTCTTTTACGCTGTTGCTACCATTTCCCATGGCAACAGACATCCCAACACCAGCCAACATTTCCAAGTCATTATCCGAGTCTCCAAAAGCCATGACTTGATTGAGATCAAAACCATACTCTTTCCCGACACGACGGATACCCTCTAACTTAGAATTTCCTTGATTGATAATATCGGCCGCGAATGGATTACTTCTGGTAAATTTCAAATGATTTAATACTTCAGCAGCATGGTTTGTCTCCTCAGGCGTCATCAACATAAGCACCTGATAGATCGGCTGATTGATTAAGTCCAACAAATCATCTTCCTTCTGAGGAAGGGCCTTACTGACCATACGATTAAAGGAATGACTAACAGTACGAGTCAAAAATTTAGGTACAAATCGACTAACTAGCTGTGAAAGAGGGCTGAGTCCAAAGGACATAATCCGAGAACCGACAACGTCTTGTCTCGTTCCCATGGCAATCTCTTTTCGATTTTTCTTAGCATAAGAGATGATTTGTCTGAGGCTTCTCTTATCAATAGGGCTAGCAAAAAGAACACGATCTTTGTTAAAGATATATTGGCCATTGTAGGTCACTGCAAAATCCAGATCCAAATCATCCATCAAATCCTTAACAAAAAAAGGTCCTCGCCCTGTTGCTACCCCAACAAGCACCCCTTGTTCTTTCACAATCTTGATAGCTTCCTTTGTGGACTTCAAAACACTCTTACTGTCATTTACAAGCGTTCCATCAATATCAAAAAACACAGCTTTGACTTCCATTCTATCTCATTCCTTTCTTTTATGATACAATGATTATACCACATTTCAGAAAAAGTGAGTGAATCATGACTAAGAAAATCCTTGTTTTACATACCGGTGGCACTATTTCCATGCAGGCAGATGAATCTGGAGCTGTAAGGACTAGTGCTGATAACCCTATGAATCATATCTCTAATCCTCTCGAAGGTATCGAAGTCCATTCCTTGGATTTTTTAAATTTGCCCAGCCCATACATCAAGCCTAAGCATATGTTAGCCCTCTACAAAAAGATTAAACAAGAGGCATCGGCCTATGATGGTGTTGTCATTACACATGGGACAGATACCTTAGAAGAAACGGCTTATTTCCTCGACACCATGGAGGTACCTCATATGCCTATCGTCCTGACAGGTGCCATGAGATCTTCCAATGAACTGGGAAGTGATGGTGTCTACAACTATCTAAGCGCCTTACGCGTTGCGAGTGATAACAAGGCTGCAGATAAGGGTGTGTTGATCGTTATGAACGATGAAATTCACGCCGCCAAATATGTCACAAAAACGCATACTACTAACGTTAGTACCTTTCAAACACCAACTCATGGACCACTCGGACTCATTATGAAGCAGGAAATTCTCTACTTCAAAACAGCAGAACCTCGTGTTCGTTTTGACCTTGAGAGCATTCAAGGGCTGGTCCCTATTATCCCTGTTTATGCGGGCATGACCGATGAACTTCTCGATTTACTTCCTGTTGACCAACTAGATGGATTGATTATTCAGGCTTTTGGCGCTGGAAATGTACCAAAGGAAACAGCTGAAAAATTAAAATCTCTCAGTCAAGCAGGACTTCCTATTGCACTAGTCTCACGTTGTTTCAATGGGATTGCAGAACCTGTTTACGCCTACGAAGGCGGTGGTGTTTGTCTTCAGAATGATGGTGTATATTTTGTAAAAGAACTAAACGCTCAAAAAGCACGACTGAAGCTTCTTATTGCAATCAATGCTGGACTTAAGGGCGATGAGCTCCAAGCTTATATGGAAGGATAAAAAAATCCTAGGAAATCATCTGACTTCCTAGGATTTTTTTAGTCTTTTCGGGTTGATTTGCGCTCTGTCAAACCATGAGGTAGGAGGACTTCACGTTCTTCTAATTCCTCTTTATGCATAATTTTAGTCAACATACGCATACTAATCGCACCTAAATCATACAAGGGTTGTGCGATAGTTGTAAGGCTTGGCCGAGTAAAGCGAGCGATTTGAGAATCATCACTCGTAATGATTTCAAAGTCTTCTGGCACTGAAACTCCATGATCAGCCAAGCCGTTCAAGAGACCAGCTGCCAATTCATCACCAGTCACAATCGCTGCAGTTGCTTTTGAAGAAACTAAGCGCTCTGCCAGAGCATAACCATCATCATAGCGATATTTAGATTCAAATACAAGTCCTTCACTATAGTTGACTCCTGCTGCTTTCAAAGCTTCTTTGTAGCCAACCAAGCGAATTTTACCGTTAATATCATCTACCAACGGGCCACTCACAAAGGCAATTTTTTTGTTACGCTTCAACAAATGGCGAACAGCATCCGCAGTAGCATTCTTATAGTCAATATTAACACTTGGAAGCTGGTGTTCTACATCCACTGTTCCTGCAAGAACTACAGGGGTACGTGAACGTGAAAACTCTGAGCGAATTTTCTCTGTTAAGTGATAGCCCATAAAGATAATACCATCAACTTGTTTTGAAAAGAGTGTATTCACTACTGCCACTTCTTTTTCATCATCCTCATCACTATTCGCAAGGACGATGTTATATTTGTACATCTCTGCAATATCATCAATCCCTTTTGCTAGCGCAGCAAAATACGTGTTAGTGATATCTGGAATGACAACCCCAACAGTTGTTGTTCGTTTGCTTGCCAAGCCACGAGCTACTGCATTTGGACGATAGTCTAGGCGATCAATCACCTCTAGAACTTTCTTACGAGTGTTTTCTTTGACATTCTTGTTGCCATTGACTACACGACTGACAGTTGCCATTGAAACTCCTGCTTCTCGGGCAACGTCATAAATTGTTACTGTATCATCTGTGTTCATACCGTTTCCTTTCTAATGTTGAAAATTTTGTTTTCATGTTTACACCACTACTAGTTTACCACTAATTGTAAGCATTTTCAAGGACTAATCGAACTTTCTTTGAAAAAATTTCACCAATAATCATATTTTTGTAAATCAGTTTACTTTTCTTGATTTTTAGGCCAGTTTGCAGTATGATAATAAAAAATTAAGTAGGAGGCATGGATGGCTTTTACGGATTCTCATAGACGTTGTGCTAGCTTTGGTGTGGTAACCAATCTCCCAGACGATGTGATTGACTCAATCTGGTACATTATCGATCATTTTTTAAAGCATGTTTTTGAATTAGAAGATGAGTTGGAATTTCAGCTCTTAAACAGTAACGGTTCCATCACCTTCCGTTTTTCAAGTGAGCATCTACCTACAACGATTGACTTCGATTTTAATCATCCCTTTGACCCATTGTACCCACCGAAAGTACTTGTTATGGATATGGACGGTAAGGAAACCATCCTCCTACCTGAAGAAAATGACCTATTTTAAAAACTCTAGTCTTCTGACTAGAGTTTTCTTTTTTAATAAATAGAACGACTGACCACGATACCACTCGGTTTTTTAAATTCTAAATCAAGATAGTCCTGATAAGTCCCGGGAACGATAAAACCTTGGGGACTAAGGATATCAGTTCCAGCCTCTCCAACAATAGAGTCGGCCAATAGAACACAGTTTGTACTGAGAACAAAGTAGGTTTTAAATTTAGATGATGTGAACTTATAGAGGGTTGCATCAGCCTCGTGTTTCAGCTGATAAGAGTAGGTATGTTTGACCTCTCCTTCCCTTCTTTTCAACAGTTGTGAACTTGGCTCCCAAGGTATCAAGAGGCTTTCTATCTCTCTCAATCGTTCTTCGATGGCCTTTTTCTGTTGTTCAGACAGGCTTAAACCATAGGCGAATAGGGTTTTCTGGCTTTCTCTCTTACAAAGTTCAATATATTTTTCACGATTAGCCTTAAACAAAACCCCGTCGCCAATTGTCCCAAACAAGCGTTCTGAATGTGGGTCATAAGAGCCGTAGGAAATAACCTGACCTTGATAGCAGATATCTACATGACCCATGGCCAAGAAGAAAGATGATTCTGAAGTATGGATGAAAATTTCTAAATCAACAGATTTTTCATTTTTTCTCTCCAAATGCACTTCATTTTCTTCTACCTGATGACTAGATAACCTTTCATTCCATCGTCGTAAGGTGCTGATGGGAATCAAGGCTGTCATGAATATAGGCAGGGTCATTCTCATTCTACGCTTAAGCTTAGGATTGCTTCTCCCTTTTTCAAAAAAGAAACCATCTCTGAGGCTGCTCGCTCCCAACATAATCAAGTAAAAACCAAGTAAGAGTAATTCAAAATTTGTCGCATCATGAAAAGGAGAAATACTGTAGAGACCAAATCCCATCATCCATAAAGCATCAAATAAGTAATTAATCCTTGGATGAATATGATTTTTCCGGTATAGCAACCAGGTAATCAAACTGATTAGGCCTGTAAATAATTGATAACTTCCAATAGCAACGACTAAGACATAGAGGGCAATCCCCTGCAAGATAACAGAGTCAAATAGGATAACTGCAATCGAGAGCTTGGCTAGAGTTACAAAAATATTTTCTCTGCTGGACTTTTCTTGAAACCATCGTGTCAATAAATGCCAAACGGCAGACAAAGAAAAATAACCCATTAATAGCTGGTAACCTAACCTCGGTACCAACTGTCCAAAACAAATCAAGAGAAGGCCTAAGGTTATGGCCACTGCACCTTCCCCTAGACTTCTCCATTTACTATAAGTTTCGGAAAACTTAAACATTTTCTTTCTCCAATTGACGATACAAGTGACGAACTGATCGTCCCAGTACTGGATGAATAAAATGTGGGGCTATTTCTTGAAGTGATTCTAGGACAAATAGACGCTCAGCAAGATAAGGATGCGGTAAGATGAGGTCATCTGTATAGATAACCTGATCATCTACAAAGAGCAAATCCAGATCAATCAAGCGAGGTCCCCAATGCACTTCTCTGACCCGTCCCATTTCTGCCTCAATGCTTAACAAGGTATCTAACAAGACTGGAGCCGGCAGCCAAGTTTCGACTTCAATGACCTGATTAGCAAAATTTTCTTGCTCTACACCGCCCCATGGCTCAGTTGTAATCACACTAGATTCTTTGAGAATACGAATCCCACGAGCACTTATTTTTTCAAGAGCTTGCTTGAGATTAGCCGCCTTATCCCCCATATTGCTACCTAGAGCAATAAAGGCTCTTTGTTTGCGGCGATGGATGGTTACTGAACAGGTGTCTAGTGGTAGATGAATAGGCGCCCATGGTTTTTTGAGTTCCAGTTTAATTTCTTGAACTATTGGATAGGTTTCAAAAGTGCGCTCTACTAGTTTGTAGGCAACTGTTTCAATCAAGTCTTCAGTGGTTTCCTGAAACCAAGTCGTCCATTGCTGACAGAGCTCGCCATAATGGACAGAAGCTTTCAAATCTAAGTCCGTAGCAGCCTTGGTCATATCATAGGATAAGCTTGCATCAATGATAAATTTTTGACCCAGTTCCTTCTCACTCGGGAAAAGACCATGATAGGCAAAAATTTCCAAATCCTTAATGCGCAATTGATCCATAACTAGTCCTTTCTAGAAAAAATCGTTTGAATCGATTTTTATAACCCCATGAGACGGTATGCTTGATCTCGAAGATCTTTGTCTGTCTCAAACACTCCACGAGCTACTGTTGTCAAGGTTGCAGTTCCTGGTTTTCGAACACCTCGCATACTCATACACATATGTTCTGCTTCAATAACAACGAAAGCACCTTTGGCACCAAGATAGTCCATCAAAGCATCAGCTACTTCGATATTCAAGCGTTCTTGAATTTGTGGCTTTTTAGCATAAACTTCAACTGTACGCGCAAGCTTCGACAAACCTGCCACGCGTCCATCTGGAATGTAGGCGATATGAGCTTTCCCATAAAATGGCAAGAAGTGGTGTTCACACATGGTATGGAAAAAAATATCCTTTTCCACTACCATATTGTTATCGATAATTTCAAAGGATTTTGACAAATGCTCTTCCGCAGTTTGACCAAGTCCTGAAAAAATTTCTTGGTACATACGAGCCACTCGAGCAGGTGTTTCCTGCAAGCCCTCGCGGTTAGCGTCCTCTCCTACAGCATCGATAATCATTTTGACAGCTGTCTCAATCTTTTGTATATCCATTCTCTAGTTTTTCCTCTCCATCAGATAGGCTCTTACCTGGCTCAAGAAATACAAGGAGCCCGTAACTATCCTAACTGTTTTTTTCTCTTCATTCTCTGTTATTTTCTGATCTAGAAACTCTCTCCAACTTTGATAGTTGAGATTTCTAGAACGAGCGGCCTCTTTTATCACTTCTTCGTCAGTTGCTCGACTATCGTCAAAGTGAGTGAGTGTCAGTTCGGTATCTGGCAAAGTCTCTAATAAGCCTAACATGTCCTCCAAGGCCTTGGTTTTGATGCAAGTAAAGAGGATTTCCTTATGGTAGTCCGCAAATCGTTCTTCTAGGGTAGCTAATAAAGCTTTGATTGCATGGGGGTTGTGTGCCCCATCTAAAATCATCAAAGGGCTTCTAAAAACAACTTCAAAGCGTCCAGGCCAACTTGTTTCTTCTAAGGCTTGAGCCACTATGTTATTACTAGCTAATTCTCGACCAGTTTCCCGACAATAGGCATCCAATAAAGTTAGAGCCATCCCAGCATTCTCTATCTGGTGCAAACCCAGCAATCCTGTCTGAAAGCGATCTTGTCTAAGCGGGCTTGTATAGTCAAAGACTTCTCCCGTCCCCACACTCCCTTGATGACTGACTTGATAATCTTCCCCATAAACAAGTCTAGGAGCCTCTTTCGCTTTCGCGATTTGGTTGATAACTGCTAAGGCTTCTGGGGCAATATTTCCTGTTACCAGGGGAACTCCTTGTTTGATAATTCCACCTTTCTGCTCTGCGATGGCTTCCAAGCTATCCCCTAGTAAAGCTACGTGATCCAGGCCAATGGTCGTAATACCTGTTAAGATAGGCTGACAAACATTGGTACTATCCAAAAGTCCACCCATACCTACTTCCATAATGGCCACATCGACTTGCTCAGAAGCAAAATAGTCATAGGCTATAGCAGTGATAATCTCAAACTCTGTTGTCCCCTGCAAATCATGAACATGCTCCCCCTCAAGTAGTGAGCGATAGTCTACCATCAAGGTCTCTAATCTTGCTTCTGGGATAGATTCCTCATTAATGACAATCTGATCGGTATAATGAATCAGATAGGGTGAGCTAAAGACTCCAACTCTTAGCCCCATCTTTACCAACATATTCTTCAAAAAGGCTATAGTAGACCCCTTACCATTGGTTCCTCCGATATGGATAATCTTGAGTTTCAGATGGGGATTGCCACGTAGGGCTAATAGCTTCACCATCCTCTCCAAACCAAAATGCGGTTGATCTGTCCGATAGTTAGCTATCCACTGATTCGTTTCGTTTTTATTCATCTTATTTATACTGTTTCAAGTTTAAATTTTCCGCATCATCTGCCAGACGAATGGCTGATGCGATTTCAACTGCCATCTTGTGGCTGGCTACATCGTGTACACGCACAACTTCTACACCCTTTCTAGCAGCGATACTAGTCACATGAGCTGAAGCCGTATCACGATTGCGGAAACCAGCTTCAGTTTCTGGGTTTACTTCAAAACCATTTTCTTCCAGAATATTGATGACAAAGCGCTTGCGAGAGACTCCTAAAAAGATAGGATAGCCCATCTCGTGTAATTTATCAAGGTCACGTAGAAGTAGTAGATTTTCCTTTTTGGTCAAGCCAAAGCCAATCCCAGGATCCAGCATGATCTTTTCTTTCGAAATTCCTGCTTTTTCCGCTCTTACTAGAGCACGGTCAAAGAAAGCTGTCATCAATTCTTCTACTGGTAGTTTTTCAAACTCATCTAAGTCTTCCTTTGTAAAAGGCTCTCCAAAGCCAAAATGAGGGAAGATAAGTGAACTAGGGTGCTGAGGGCGTGCCATGACTGGATTAAACATGATAACTACCTGAGCTCCAGCTTTGGCAACCACTTCCGCCATCTTCTCATCTCCCATGAGACCTGTAATGTCATTGACTATATGGGCCCCAGCCTTTAGAGCTGCTTCTGCAACTTGACTTTTCCAAGTGTCTACCGAAATCAGAATATCACTTTCTTGACGGATAGCCTTAATGACTGGAACCACACGTTGGATTTCCTCTTCAATCTCAACATAGCTACTTCCAGGTCGAGTAGACTCTCCACCGATATCTAAAATAGTGGCACCTTCAGCAATCAATTTTCGAGCTTGTTTTAAGGCTTCTTCAATAGCAAAAAATTGGCCCCCATCAGAGAAAGAATCCGGGGTGACATTGATAATACCGCAAATAGCTGTTTTTGTATGATTGTCTCTTTTTTTCACGATTATTACTCAAATTTCATTTAGATTGGTATTCCTCTATTTTACTGTTTTTTTTGGATTCTGTCCAATTATCCCTCGCTACTCTCAAACTTTAAAAGAGCGAAAAAAAGAGTGGGACAGAAATCGGTAATCGTTAGAATTCGATTTCGTCGTCCCACCTCCGCACAGTTGAGTAGGGCTGTAAAAGCTGATGAAATCAGCGTAGTAGAGACCACTCAACCACTGCGTCCTGCTCGAAAATCCAAAGACAATTGAGAGGCTAGGACTTTTGTCCCAGCCTCTTTTTTTATAATCTTATTTTTCAGTCAAAGCTGCAAGTCCTGGAAGAACTTTACCTTCAAGAAGTTCCATTGAAGCTCCACCACCAGTAGAGATCCATGAGAACTTGTCTGCACGACCAAGGTTGATAGCTGCGGCAGCTGAGTCACCACCACCGATGATTGATTTAACACCTGGTTGTTTCACGATAGCGTCCATCACACCGATTGTACCAGCTTGGAAGTCAGGGTTTTCAAATACACCCATTGGTCCGTTCCATACAACTGTTTTAGCACCAGTCAAAGCTTCGTCAAATTTAGCGATAGATTTAGGACCGATATCCAAACCAAGGAATCCTGGGTCTACTGCTTCACCTTCAGTGTCTTTCACTTCAGTGTAGTCAGCAAATGCATTCGCTTCTTTTGAGTCAACTGGCAAGATCAATTTACCGTTTGCTTTTTCAAGAAGAGCTTTAGCAACATCCAATTTGTCTTCTTCTACAAGTGAGTTACCAATTTCGATACCTTGTGCTTTGTAGAATGTGTAAGTCATCCCACCACCGATAAGAACTTTATCAGCTTTTTCAAGCAAGTTTTCGATAACACCGATCTTGTCTGAAACTTTTGAACCACCAAGGATAGCCACGAATGGACGTTCTGGAGCTTCAACTGCTTCTTGGATGTAGGCAATTTCGTTTTCAAGAAGGAATCCAGCAACTGCTTTTTCAACGTTTGCTGAGATACCAACGTTAGATGCGTGTGCACGGTGAGCTGTACCGAATGCATCGTTTACGAAGATACCATCTCCAAGTGATGCCCAGTATTTACCAAGTTCAGGATCGTTTTTAGATTCTTTCTTGCCGTCAACATCTTCGTAACGAGTGTTTTCAACCAAGAGAACTTGTCCATCTTCAAGAGCATTAATCGCTGCTTCCAATTCAGCACCACGAGTAACACCTGGAAGGAATGTAACTTCTTGACCCAATTTAGCAGCCAAGTCAGCCGCTACAGGAGCAAGTGATTTACCTTCTTTATCTGCTTCTTCTTTCACACGTCCAAGGTGAGAGAAGAGGATTGCACGTCCACCCTGTTCAAGAATATACTTGATAGTTGGAAGAGCTGCAGTGATACGGTTGTCGTTAGTAATCACGCCATCTTTTACAGGTACGTTGAAGTCAACACGAACGAGAACTTTTTTCCCTTTCAAGTCAACGTCTTTAACAGTCAATTTTGCCATTAGATATGACTCCTTCTTTTTTTTTACGTGTTAATTATATCACAAAATCAATAAAAGAGATAGCAAAACCTTAAACTTTTCTTGCTCTCTATTACATCTGGCAAAATTGACATTAACTTTGTTTATCAAATAAAACCTTTATCCATTTTCATCTCTAATTAAACCTGTCTTGATACTTTTTATTAAATAACCACTGCAGATTGATCCGAGGTTTGGGCTGGGCTTCAATAACTGGAGCAAAAACTTCTCTAATCTCCTGTTTTATTTCAGATTCATGAATCTCTCTTTTGGGTTGCTCCCCTGATAAATCAGTTACATGGAAAAATCTAAAGGTACTATCAAAAGCTACAGTTACACGATTTTTATGATATAAAAAATTCCCCATAGAGTTAGACAAAACTACTTCGGCTTTGGTATTTTCGATAGCATTTCCTCCATCATCATCGTAGCGAATCCCCTCAATTTTCGGGGTATAAATCGAACCCATATTTTCAAGTAGCATGACTAAGTCGGGCTCTGTCCCCTCCTTATGAGGCATCTGTTGCGCATAGTAGACTGAATAATATTTCAAGTTGCTATAAGCGTATAAACTCAACCCTAAGAATACAACTACCCCTATACTAAATACTAGGATAGTTCCTATAATGATTCCTTTTAATACTTTCATCTCTAATTAAACCTGTCCTGATACTTCATATTAAACAACCACTGAAGATTGATGAGGGGTTTACTTTGTACATCAAGTACCGGTTGAACGGTTTCTCGAATCTCTTCTTTTATTTTTTTTCATCAACTGTAGCTAGATCAATTTTTTTATAATCCTTGTCAATAGCCCACTCAAGCTCAAAATTTTTATTGAATTTATAGGTTACATCGTTTTGATCGCTATAACCATAACCACCAACAAATTCATCAAAATTTGTTGGTTTACCAGTTAGGTTAGTCGAATTTTCAATAAAATTCCTACCATCATTATCGTAGCGAATACCCTCAATTTTCGGGGTATAAATCGAACCCATGTTTTCAATCAACATGACTAAGTCGGGTTCTGTTCCCTCCTTATGAGGCATCCGTTGTGCATAATAGACTGAGTTAGATAGCAAATTAATCGTAGTAACAGCATACATACTCGCTCCTATAAATACTACTAAGCCAATGCTCACTACTACAATGATTACAGCAATTACTACTTTTAATGCTTTCATCTTCTTTTTCCTTTCTTATTCCCAAACCAATTCTTGATGGGAGTAACGATAAATATCTTTTACAACTCAATATATATAATCAATCTTCAAAGCAAAACATGCAGATATCTCACTACAACAATTCTTATGAAATAATAAAAATCTTAACATAAACATTCTAAGAATGCAAAAAGGCAGGAGCCAAAAATAGCTCTTGCCTTTTAATACTATTATCTTGTCAGACGGTAATTTAGAAGTTCAACTTACTCTTCTTTTTTCTTTTGAGCGAGAAGTCCAAAACCACCTAGAACTCCAACCAATCCAAGAGCCAGAAGATTTGTATCTACTCCTTCACCTGTACTTGGAAGTTGTTTTCCTTCAGGTTTTTCAGCTTGTGCTTCTGCTTTTGCTGGTTCCTGCTTAGCTGCTTGTGCTACTGGAGCAAGTGTAAGAGGTTTGTCATCTTGGACATCCACTTTTGACCCAATCTCAACAATCTCAGTTACGGTTTCTTTAACTACTTCTGTCCCCTTAAGACTACGGTTGCCTTCTGCATCGACTTCTACAAGATTTCTACGAAGTCCTTCAACTCCTGCTTGAACCAGACGACGCTCACCTGCTTTAAGACTAGGATTTACTCGTTCTTCATGTCCGTATGCAACTGTTTCTTCCTCAATCACTAGTGCTGGGTTGCTAATGGTCAAATCTTTGACTCCATCCACTGGCTGAACACGACTTTCTACCTTCGTACCAACTTCAGTAATCTCTGCCACTGCTTCTTTGACTACTTCCGTCTTAAGAAGAGTGCGTTTGCCTTTGGCATCAACTTCAATCAGACGACGAGTCTGACCTTCTACACCTGCCTGAACGACTCGACGTTCACCTAACAAGAGGTCTCCTGACGAACGTTCTTGACGCTCGAAGGCTTGAGTTTCTGTTTTAATCACTAACTCAGGTAAAGCTTCAACTGTTGGAGCAGTTTCATCTTCTAAGCTACCTACATGATGGCTTTCTTCTGCAGGAGTTAGTTTCTTATTTAGCTTTTCTTTCATGTCCGCAAATGCTTCTGGACTTGGATTTGTTGAGCCAATGAGAGTTTCTGCTTGAGCGATGATTGGATCATCTGCATTTTTCTCACGAACTTTTTCCAGTAGAGTTTCAAGTTCTTCCTTAGCTGTTTGATAAAGCTGTACACCATTCAAGTCAGAACCTGCTTGTTTCAAGTCGTTCAAGGCTTGGTTAACTGCTTCTTGACTAGCGTCGTGGTTTTCTAGGATAGCTTTTGCTGCTTCAATCTTCTCAACGAGAGCTGCTTGTTTTTCTGCATCCGCAAATGTATAAGCTGTCGTTCCTTTACGTCCTTGAGCAGATGTGATTTCTTGTTTCAGATATTCGTCGTTAATAGCTGCCTTAGGTGAAACTAGGACATCAAACTCGACAGTTTGACCTTGATAGTGCAATTGAAGTTTTTGACGGCCTGTTTTTTGAGAATCATAACCTGTAATTTCGACTCCTTGGTCTGTAAAGTTATGTTCAGTCTCCGTTTCATCATCATACAAGACCTTGAAGCGTCCTTCTGATAAGTCCAGAGCATCGCCTACAAAGTAGTCAATTTTCGGTTGCTTGCTAATATACAAGGCTACGACTTCTTTTGGACCAGTTTCTTCACCAGTGACTTGAACCTTAAAGCTACCTGCAACTGGAAGACCAAGATAGGCTACTGTCAACTCTTGTTCGCCATGGTGGTGAGCATCGTAGCCATTAACAGTAACACCTGCATGACTAAGGTTGATGACTTCGTCTGCTTCTTCACCCTCATATTTAACACGAAGAAGACCACCTTTGAGATTCAATTCCTCACCATCTTGGTAACTTGTCTTTTTAGGTGCTACTTCTAGACTAACAGCCTTAATCTTTCTTTCATCCTGAGGAATTGTTACAGCAAGAGTATTACTGATTTCTTTACCTGGCAATTGTGTACGATAGTAAAGAAGGCTTGGACGTTTTTCAAAGTTTAATGAATCTGTCGCCAAATCTCCTCCAACTACTGTATTTAAAGTAGCGATAGGAGTCTGTGAATCTGCCTTGTCATAGACTGTAATTGTTGCTCCAGCAGGAACTTCTGAGAATCCAAGCTGGATCTTATTGTCCGTCAGAACACGCGCTGCAACTTTAGCCATTGGAATGTTTTGGCTCTCCGTATCAAGAGTTTCATACATCTTCCAGTTGTAGATACGAATGGCTTTCCATGGTGTTCCATTGTCAGACGTGATGACGTTCAAGCGCCATTCTTGCGCAGTGATTGGGCTATCAAGGGTGATATCTGAAACATGGGCTTTATTGCCACGAACAGCTTTAGCTAGTTTCCATTCTCCAGCTTCATCCTTATAGTAGAGGTCAAAATCCTTCGTATTCATCAAACCATCGTTGACAGATTCTCCACCAGCACCGGCATGGTCCATGACCCATCTAACGACACGGCGTGGTTGTGTCAAACGGATATCAACGCTACCACTCAACTGAGCAGAAGACCATTTATCAGATAAGCTAGTGATAGTTCCATTCAACATACCTTCGATACCTTCGCCGCCTTCTGTGTCTGGGAAGGTACTTCCGATAACAGTCGCTCCTGGAACGATATTTTCTGCTAATGGTCTTGGAAGACTTGTGTCTTGGACAGTCATTCCCCACTCAAAGTTTGTAGTTGCTGCTTCAGAACGAAGGCCATTCTTCCCAACTGCGACAACCTTCAACTCTTGACTAGTACCAGTTGCACTAGCTGAACGGCTAACTTTTGGTAGGTAGATCGTAGTGGCAGATGAACCTGTCAATAGGCGCCAAGCATCGCCATCCTTCTCATAAACTTCATAGAAATCAGCATCTTTATTTCCAGTAAATTGGACAATGGCTTCTGCTTCTTGGGCATTTTTAAGGGATTGTTTAGCTACTTTAAGAGCTGTCGGTGCTTGAGGAGCCTCTTGATTATCTGTTACAGTCAACTCACCCAAGTTAAATTGATAGCCCTTGAGGGCAGCAGTATTTTCAAAAGCGAGCTTGATACCGTAAATGGTCTGACCTGCCAATGCACTCAAGTCAAATTCATCTTTTGTCCAATCGTCAGATAGAGTCAGTTCTTTACGAGCATTCTCTCCACCATAAGTATAGTTTTTCTGAGTCGCAAACTCTACATAGACCTTGCTTCCCTTACCACCTTTATGAGCAACACGAAGTTTTGTTTTATCTGTTACTTCCAGTTTTGTAGAGTAGAGACGAACATCTTGGTTGGTATTTTCAGCTAAATCACCCGCAAACTTAAGTGAGTTACCACCATTGTAGGCATCTTCAAAGTCATAGTCAGCTTGAAGTTTAGCACCTGATGAAGTTTGCCACCAGCGCCATGTAGGCAAGATACCTGATACAGAACGATAGTTCCATTCAGAATCCTTAGAAACTTTGCCTTCTACAAACCATTTTTTACCATGTCCTGTGTTAAAGGATGTTGTAAAAGTACGGCCTACTGCTGGTGTACGGTCAGCTACAAGGTTGGCAATTCCGTACCAGTCCTTGTCATCTGGTTTTTGACCAGTTGGATCTCCTTGGTAACCTGTAAAGAAGATATTTTCATTCTTGTGATAGTCTTCTCCTGTCTTACCAAGACTAGTGATAGTATCCGGTGCAAAGAGTCCAAGCGACAAGCGAAGTTTGCCATTTTCATCAAAAAGGGCATCCCATTTCACTTTTGTCTTGTAGGAACCACCTTGTTGCAATTCCAAACCTGCAAAGACATCGTACTGACTACGTCCAAGCCATTTGGCCATAGTTACAGAGTAATCATTTTTCTCTTTGGTCCAGTTAAAGTTGGCAAAGAAGTGATCCGCAGGAACCTTGTCTCCCTCTTTTTCCATGAATGGATAGTTGTACTCGCCTAGTCCATCTTCGTGATATCGACCATATTCATAAGTCATGGCATCATACCAAGAATACTTGACTGGATGGTTGACTTGTGCTGCATATTCCTTAGTATAGAGCATAAAGTCACGCATTTTCTTACCAAGGGGTGCTACGATATCTCCAGTTGTTTCTTGGTTAATAAAGTAACCATCAAATCCATAGTATTTAGCCAAGTCTACCAATTTACGAGCAATAGGGAAAGTTCCGTCTTCGTCTTGTTTAAGGGCTTCGGCAAATTTTTCTTGGTCTGCAATACTATTAGACCAGTTGAAGAAGAGTGTACCCAATACAGGGACACCATTACGGTGACCAGCATCAATCACGTCCGGAGTTGGAACGAGCCCTTCCCAGAAGACCATTGAATTCAAGTATTGCCAGTAGTCAAAAGCATAGGCTTTAAACTCTTCACCACCTACAGAAGCGTGGTCTTTAGCCTTAGAGTTAGTATTAGCAAGGGCTTCGACTTTGGCATCCTTATTGGCTTTTTCATTGATGACATGACCGCGGTAACGCTTAGCTAATTCTACTGAAGAGCGGTTAATAGCGTCATCTTCACGGGCACCTGGTTCCCATTTCAACAGGTCTTCCCAGGTGTCAAACTTAATTTCTTTAGGTCGGAGACTTTTTTCTTCTTTCTTAGGAACATCTGAAACAGTTGCTTTCTCTTCAGCCTTATTTTCTGTAGCCACAGGTTCTTCTTCAACCTTATTTTCTGTAGCTACAGGTACTTCTTCAGCCTTAGGCGCTTCAGCAACCGGACTAGCCACTTCCTTATCAGCTGCAGTCAATTGGTCCAAGGTTGGTTTTTCTTCTGAAATAGGTTGTTCACTAACCTTGTTTTCTGTCTCTTCCAACTGCTTTAATACCTCAGGTGAAGCTGTAGTTGGTTGCTCTGATGTGGCAGGTGATGCTTGCTCTGTAGCCACAGCAGTAGTCCTTGTTTCATTCGCTGGGATTGCAACTTCTTCTGCTAGAGCTTGGTTGGCAAATAAAACCGATCCAATCATCAAAGAGCAGGCACCCACTGATAATTTTCGAATACTATAGCGGCAACGTTTCTCAAAAAATGGATTCTTCATTTTTCTCCTTTCACTTCCAAAAAGTAAGCGCTTTATTTTTATTTTAAAAAAGTAACTGCCCTTAAAATAGCAGAACTGTTCATTTTTATTTTACGATATTTATAAGTAGAGTCAACAGTCATCCTAAAATATCTATAAAGGGGTGAATAAATGATATAAATTAGACAATCAATTGTTTTTTTACTTTTTAATGATATTTTTCTAAAAAAATGCGTTTACTACTTGTTAGATTGCTTAGAATCCTTTAAAATAGAATGGGAGAAATTCCGCGATTAGTTTTCGGAGGGAAAATAAAATGTCCATTAATTGGCAGGAAATTGCATTTCACTTTTTAGGTGGCCTGGGACTATTCTTATATAGTATCAAAACCATGGGGGACGGTTTGCAACAAGCAGCTGGAGATCGTCTTCGATTTTACATTGACAAATATACTAGCAATCCTTTCTTTGGAATTTTAGTTGGAATTGGGATGACTGCCCTGATTCAATCGAGTTCAGGTGTTACGGTTATTACAGTTGGTCTGGTTAGTGCTGGACTATTGACTTTACGTCAGGCCATTGGGATTGTTATGGGAGCCAATATTGGAACAACCGTCACATCCTTTATCATTGGTTTTAAATTGGGAGACTACGCATTACCTATGCTCTTTCTCGGAGCAGTCTGTCTCTTCTTCACAAAAAATAGAACCATCAATAACATCGGACGAATTGTCTTTGGTGTCGGTGGTATCTTCTTTGCCCTCAATCTTATGAGTGGCGCCATGGAACCCCTTAAGGATTTACAAGTCTTTAAAGACTACATGGTAGAACTTAGTAAAAATCCAATCTTGGGTGTTCTTGTCGGAACAGGTTTAACCCTTCTGATTCAAGCCTCCTCAGCGACCATCGGGATTTTACAAAATCTCTACGCTAGCCATCTGATTGACCTTCAAGGAGCCCTACCTGTTCTCTTTGGGGATAACATCGGAACTACCATCACTGCTATTATTGCTTCCTTAGGTGCGAATATTGCAGCCAAACGTGTGGCAGCAGCCCATGTGGCCTTCAACGTTATCGGGACTGTGATCTGTATTATCTTCCTCGTTCCATTTACATCTTTAATCCAATGGTTTGAGAGTTTCTTAAATCTGGCTCCAGAAATGACCATTGCCTTTGCCCACGGAACCTTCAACATTACCAACACGATTATACAGTTCCCATTCATCGGAGCTCTTGCCTTCATCGTAACTAAACTCATCCCTGGTGAAGATGAAGTTGTCAAATACGAACCTCTCTACCTTGATGAGCAACTGATCAAACAAGCTCCATCTATCGCTCTTGGAAATGCTAAAAAAGAACTGCTACACTTGGGTAATTATGCTGCGAAAGCTTTTGACCTCTCTTACGACTATATCATCAACTCTAATGAAAAAGTTGCTGAAAAGGGACATAAGACTGAAGAAGCCATCAATACCATTGATGAGCAATTGACGCGCTACCTCATTAGTCTATCTAGTGAAGCATTGAGTCAAAAAGAGAGTGAAGTCTTAACCAACATCCTCGACTCTTCACGAGATTTGGAACGTATCGGAGACCACGCTGAAGCTTTGATCAATCTTAACGATTACTTGCAACGCAAGAATGTTCAATTCTCTGAGGCTGCATTAGAGGAGCTAGCTGAGATTTATCTTAAAACGAGCGAATTTGTCAAGGATGCTCTTGAAAGTGTAGAAAACAACGACCTTGAGAAAGCTCAAGCTCTTATCGAACGACACGAAGACATCAACAAGATGGAACGTGTCCTCCGTAAGACTCATATTAAACGTCTTAATAACGGTGAATGTTCTACTCAAGCAGGTGTTAACTTTATCGATATTATTTCACACTATACTCGTGTATCAGACCACGCTATGAACCTTGCCGAAAAGGTTCTAGCAGAACAAATTTAATAGATAAGAAGCCACCTTGACTTAGGTGGTTTTTTCGTCTCTTATTTGAGAGTCTCTTTTCTAATGGATAGAAAAATGCTTTGATTCACAATGGAATCAAAGCATTTTAAATAGTTCCCCAATCATAAGGGCAGAGGCAGCAGAACCCCTGTACTTGGCTTCCTCTCTTTTGATAAAGCGGGCCAGATTGACTAACTCTGGTGCTGGTGTTTTAGGGTTCTTGAGCAGTTCAAGAGTAACCAGACCTGAAAGACGCACCGCTAGCAACCGCTCATTGATGCTTGGTAATTGCTTAGCAGTCTCTACAAGTGCAACCACTAAATCTTCACTAAGATTCTGACGGGCATTGTTGTAAAGATCCCGAATCAAGGTTTCTAGGTTTGGTTCTTCCATCCCTATCACCTCCCTCTTTGCTGTTTAATAATTTTTAATCAAATCTACAGTAGAGCGATCCAATTTTTTAACCAGGGCTTGTAAGAAAGCTTGTGCTTCAAGGAAATCATCCATAGCGTAGAGTGTTTGGTGTGAGTGGATATAACGAGCACAGACACCAATTGTTGTTGATGGTACACCACCATTTTTCAGATGAGCTGCCCCGGCGTCAGTTCCACCTTTTCCACAGTAGTATTGATATTTGATTCCAGCTTCTTCAGCAGTTGTCAAAAGGAAATCTTTCATGCCTGGGAGAAGCAAGTGACCTGGGTCGTAGAAACGAATCAAGGTTCCATCACCAATCTTACCTTGACCACCATAAACATCACCAGCTGGTGAACAATCCACAGCAAGAAATACTTCTGGGTCAAATTTTGTTGTTGATGCGTGGGCTCCACGAAGGCCAACTTCTTCTTGGACGTTAGCCCCAAGGTAAAGTTCATTTCCTAGTTTTTGACCTGATAAGTTTTCAGCCAACTCGCTAACCATGAGAACACCATAACGGTTATCCCATGCTTTTGAGATGATATTTTTTTCATTAGCAGTTAGGATTGTGCTACTATCTGGAACAATTGTGTCTCCAGGACGGACACCAAAACTTTCAGCCTCAGCCTTATCAGCAAAACCACCATCAAAAACGATATCTGAAATAGCTGGCATGGTTGGGCCACCTGTGCCACGAGTCAAATGTGGAGGAACTGAACCCGAAATTACCGGTATTTCACGTCCTTGGCGCGTGAAGAGTTTAAAGCGTTGGCTGCTAACAACCATTGGGTTCCAACCACCAATGCTGACTACTCGGAAGGTCCCATCTGCTTTGATTTCACTAACCATGAAACCAACTTCATCCATGTGAGAGGCTACCAAAACACGAGGTGCATTTTCAACTTCTGAGTGTTTAACCCCAAAAATGCCCCCCAAGCCATCAGTCACAACTTTATCCACGTGAGGTGTTATTTTTTCACGAAGATAAGCACGTACAGGCGCTTCGTGACCTGAGATAGCAGAAAGCTCTGTTACTTCTTTGATTTTAGAAAATAATGTTGTCATTTTAGTCCCTTCTTTCTTTCAACCATTTTACCACTTTTTATAGGAGAACGGTAGTAGAAATCGATATTTTACCCAGCAAATTACTCCTTGAAACAAAAAAAGAGAGTGGGACAGAAATCGGTCATTCGTTAGAATTCGATTTCGTCGTCCCACCTCCGCACAGTTGAGTAATACTCAATGAAAATTAAAGAGCAAACTAGGAAGCTAGCCGCAAGCTGTACTTGAGTACGGTAAGGCGACGCTGACGTGGTTTGAATTTGATTTTCGAAGAGTATAAGGCTGTAAAAGCTGATGAAATCAGCCTAGTAGAACCCACTCAACCACTGCGTCTTGCTCGACAATCCAAAGACAATTGAGAGGCTAGGACTTTTGTCCTAGCCTCTTTTTACTTTGAATTTCTCTTTAAAGAAAAGTGGTCCGGAACAGGATCCTTACCTATTTCAGACCAAGGATGACATCGTAAAATCCGTGCCAATCCCATGAGAACCCCCTTAAATCCATGCTTTTCAATAGCCTGAATCATGTAGTTTGAACAGCTTGGTTCAAATCTACAAGAAGGCGGAAAAGCCGGGGATATAAAGCGTTGGTAAAATCGCACAGGCGCAATTAACATTCTTTTCATTATTTCTTGGTTACAGCCATAGTATGTAGTTGGCTAATTTCCTTTTTATTGAGACGACGGGATTCACCTGGACGGAGACCTGTCAAGTCTAGGTGTCCAAAACGGGTCCGTGACAACTTGTCAACTTGAAGACCTACAGCTTCAAACATTTTTTTAACTTGGTGGTTACGTCCTTCATGGATGGTCAATTGAACAACTGAGCGGTTTTTAACTGGGTCCACTTTGAGAATTTCATAGACAGCTGGCTTGGTTTTCTTGCCATCAATCTCAACTCCTCGAGTCAAGGGGCGAAGGTTTTCTTTGTTGGCAATCCCTTTTACACGCGCAACATAGACCTTGTCAATCTCGTTACGAGGGTGAATCATCTCGTCTGTAAAATCCCCATCATTGGTCAAAATCAGAACACCTGAGGTATCCCAGTCCAAACGTCCTACAGGGTAAATACGTTCTTTCACATGAGGCAAAAGGTCGACAACAGTCTTGCGGTTCTTGTCATCCGTTACACTCGAAATCACTCCACGTGGTTTGTTAAGCAGATAGTAGACCTTTTCTTCATTATAGATTGGTTGACCGTCAACTTCGACCTTGTCACCAGACTTGATAGTAGTCGCTAGTTCACGCACCACCTGACCGTTAACAGTCACCAAGCCTTGCTTGATCAACTCCTCTGCTTTTCTCCTACTGGCCACTCCTGCGTGGGCAATATACTTATTGATTCTCATCTTCTTCTATCCTTTCACCAAATAATTGACTTTCTTGAGCTTGAATCTCAAGCTCTTCAATCTCAGGCAATTCTTCCAAATGGTTAATACCCATGTAATCTAGAAAATAATCCGTAGTTACATAGAGATTAGGGCGACCAAGAACTTCTTTCTTTCCATCTTCTCGTATCAAGTCAAAGGCCTGTAACTTAGCCAAGGCCCCGCTCGAATTAACCCCACGAATAGCGTCGATTTCGATACGTGTGATTGGCTGCTTGTAGGCAATGATGGACAAGGTTTCAAGCGCAGCCCGAGATAGACTCTGATTGATTGGCGCCTTCGAATATTCTTTCAAAACATCCGCAAATTGAGGCTTGGTCACCAATCTGTAGGCACCACCCGTCTCAATCAGGGCCAGACTAGAATCCTGGTCTTTTTCATACTTTTTGGCTAATTTTTCAAGACTCTGCTGAACCCCTGTTGGTGGTAGCGATAAGAGTTCTGCCAATTGACGAGCCCTAATCCCATCTTCACCAGACACAAACAGGAGTGCTTCTATTTTTGCTAAAGTACTCATACTTCCTCTCTATCAAGCCTGACTCTGCTCTACTTGATTTTCCTCATTCTTTTTTATGAGATAGATATCTCCAAAACTCTCTTTTTGAATCAAGAGAATTTCTTGGGTTTTAATCAACTCCAAGGTTGCTAAAAAGAGGGTAATGACCTCTTGTAAATCCTTGGTTTCTTTAAACAAATCCTGCAAGCACAATTGTTGACCTTCAACCAAAGCTTCTCGGACGATCAGCATCATATCCTCAATCTTATACTCATCTCGTAAAATAGTTGTATGATTTTTTGAGAATTCTTCCTTTTTCTTGGTCAGTAAGGTTGAAAAGGCTAAGAAAAGATCAATCGTCGTCTTATCATGCACAAGTTCTGCATCCTCATAGATCAACTCTGTCGGTGCTTTTGAGTAATATTGAGCTCGTTCCTGGTGCTTCACTTCCAACTGCTCTCCCAAAAGTTTAAATTTACGGTATTCCTCAATCTGAGAAAGGAGATCCTGCTCTAGGTCATCCTCCAAATCCGTCACTTCCGCAACCTTTGGCAAGAGCTTACGACTTTTAATCAGCATCAGTTGGCTAGCCATCACCATGTATTCGCCTGCAACTTCTAAACGCATAGCTTGTAATGTCGAGATATAGGCTAGATATTGCTCGATAACCTCTGTGATCGGCACATCATAGATATCCATCTGATACTTTGAAACCAAGTGTAGGAGCAAGTCCAAAGGCCCTTCAAAATCTTTTAATTTAATATCCATTATCTATATTTTTCTAAGGTCATGACTGTCTTTAATCCTAACTTTTTAGCGATTTCGTACAAGTCAACCTTTTCTTCAATTTGTCTCAGTATAAACTGTTCTCTCAAGCCTTGAGCCGATAAATCTGAAAAACCTTTTTCCTTTAGAAAGGCTTCTAACTGACGAAAGGCCCACTGACGGGAGTATGGTTTCCCAGTTTTTTCAAAGAGATAGGTCTGCCCCATCAAGGGTTCTAACTCTGCAAGCAAGTTTGTAGGAAGACTCAAGACTCTTTGCTGAGAGGCTTTATTAATTCTCAATACTTGAAAGTCTAGATTCACATCACTTGTTTTTAAGGCTAGAATCTCACTCGGCAAGAGGCCTAATTCCACTATCAATAAGGCTATCAAACGTCCTTCTGGATAGGTGCTTTCTTGCCAAAAAGAACTCAAATCTAAAAGTTCTGACTTGACTTGTTTTTTCTCAGCCTGCTTTGGCAATTCCAAACGATAAAAGCTAGCAACCTTTCCTTTCTGGTATAAAAAGTACAGGAATTGGTTGCAGGCAGAAACTTTGCGCTTTTGGGCACTCATTTTAAAATTTGATAATTGAGCTTGGTAGATTTTTAAACTTGTCTCTGAAATTTGTTTTCCAACAAAATCCAAAAACTGCTCCAAATCATACTTATAAGACTGCTTAGAATTACTAGATAGATTTTGCTTTTCTTCTAAAAATACTGAAATCCATTCTCTCATTTGCTTCGAATCTCATATTCCTTACTAAAATCATGCAGAAGGGCATTGACAGCCTTAAGGATTGATTTCCGTGTAATAATCCCTTGGAAAATTCCATCCTTATCAACAACTGGTAGGAAAGATTCATCCACTAACTTATGTAAAACATCTGTCAATGTATAATCTGGAGCTACCACTGCAACATCCTTCTTGGTCATGTGTACGATATCCGTATCTGCCATGGCTTCCTGACTCAATCCCTGCTCCATCTGGTAAGCAAGAATATCTCTAAGACCAATAGTTCCGACGAATTTTTTCTCATCCGTCACGACTGGTACTCTGGTATAGGTCATCTGGCTAAGGAGGAGAGTTGCATGATCTGCATTGTGAGTATCAATGAGCACAGCCAAATTTTCAGCAGGAGTTAAAAAGGTTTCCTCTTGCTCCAGTAAAAACTGTTCAAATTCTTTGGCAATCATCGAGCAAACTCCTTGGACAAGCCTGGATAAACCTCATGGTCACGGGTCAAAAAGTCCACTTTAAAGTAGCTATCATCAATCTCCACACGAGCGTAGAGACATTCTCTGATAGTTCCACGTGGTTGACTGATTGAACCAGGATTTAGAAAGAGAGTCTTCCCTTCCATCCAAGCACTTGGAACATGCAAGTGCCCATAAAGACAGATATCTGCGTCTTCCTCTTGAGCCCAGAAATCAAGCTTTTGGAAATTGAAGTTAATATCAAATAAGTGTCCATGAGTCTGGATAATCTTGGTAGGACCCAGTTGAGTCACTAAGCGTTCTGGATAGTCTGAATAAAAATCCATGTTTCCTCTGACTACCTGAATCCCTTCCCAGAGTGGTGAATCTGGGCGAAGTTCCGAGTCACCATCGTGAAAAATAGCATCGACTTTTCCAAGATAGCGGTCACGTATTTCTTCTACAATCAAGCTATCTCCGTGGGAGTCACTCATTACAATGATGGTTTGCTTTGCCATGATGGAAATACCTCCAAAAGTTTCTTAACGGCTAAGGCACGGTGGGATTGACTATTTTTTTCTTCAAGGGTTAATTCGGCTGATGATTTACCAGTTTCTCCTACTAAGAAGAGCGGATCATAGCCAAAACCATTTTCACCCTTAGGTTCAAAGTTAATGTAACCTGGCCAGTCAGCTTCGACGACCAAGCTTTCCTTACCTGGGCTAGCAACGACCAAGGTTGTGTGAAATTGAGCTGAGCGGTCCTTGAGATCAAAGACCATGGCTAATTCGTGCAAGAGTTTGGCATTGTTTTCTTGGTCAGTGGCCCCTACTCCTGCGAATCGAGCCGACCAAACGCCTGGTAGACCACCAAGCACATCGACTTTGAGTCCAGAGTCATCAGCTAAAACCATCTTACCTGTTAATTGGGAAATAGTTTCTGCTTTGAGGCGGGCATTTTCTTCGAAGGTCATACCCGTTTCAGCAACTTCAGGTAGGTCTGGATAATTATTGAGATTTTCCACATCATAGCCTAGCTTATCAAAGATGGCACGAAACTCCTTGGTCTTACCTTCGTTACGAGTTGCTATGAGTAAGGTTTCTCTGACCTTGCTTGTCTGAAAGAAGGCTTCTACATCCACTCCTTCTTTGGGCAATTCTACATGCAAGAGTTTCCCATTTTCAACCAAAAGCAGAGCTCCCTGACGCTGAATGACTTCTAAATCGCGTCCTGCCTCCTGGTTGAGTATATCTACCACAAATGAGAGTAAGCGATAAAGAGAACCATAGCGTAAAACAGTGACTGAAAGTGGAAAGCCTCGCTCCTCATCTCGAAAGATTTTAGCCATTTCAGTAAGAGGAAAATCTAACTCATCATCAGTCAAGGTCCTAATGCCACCAAAAACACTATAGGAGCCTACATACCAGTCCTGGGCATCCTTGTATTCATAAATTTTGTTTGTCATAATGTTACATGCTCCACATGAATCTCTTTTTCTAGCCATTCTGCACCAATCTGGGCAAAACTCTGACTATTCGCTGTTGTATAAAATCGGTGTTGCAGCGGGCCTGCATCACGGCTACGATTGATTTCAAAATAATTGAGCAAGACAGAGATGTCCCGCACACACTCCGCTCCACTATCAATCAGTTGAACCTTAGGCCCCATGACATTTTGAATAATGGGTCTGAGAAGCGGATAATGAGTACAGCCCAAAATCAGGCTGTCCACTTTTCCGACCAAGGGACGTAGAGTTTCATAGACTACTTTCTTGGTCACACTGGTTGAAAGTGCACCTGACTCAACCAAAGGAGCAAATTTGGGACAGGCCAAACTTTCCACTTGCAAATCCGGATCTAGATCATGGATTTTTTGACGATAGATGTCTGATTGTACCGTCATCGGTGTTCCAATCACACCAATTTTCCCACCTTGGCTAGATTTGATAGCCGCTGAAGCCCCAGGCAAGATGACACCCAGTACAGGAATATCCAACTTGGACTTGATTTCTTCCCAGACGACCGCAGTCGCAGTATTACAGGCAATGACAATCATCTTGACATCCTTGGTCAAAAGAAAGTTGACCAGTTGCCAAGTATATTCACGAATTTGCTCAGCAGGACGAGGACCATAGGGTGCCCGTGCTGAATCTCCAATATAGACGATTTCTTCGTGAGGAAGCTGGCGCATGAGCTCACGTACAACGGTTAAGCCTCCAACACCCGAATCCAAAAAACCAATTGGTCGATTATCCATACAGTCTTCTTTCTAGTCTTATTTTTCTAATTGATAGTTCATTATCATTATATTTCTTACCGAAATTTTTGACAGTCTGTGAAGTCCCAACTGTCTCCCTCTTAATCATAATCAAATATCAATAGAATGCAAGGAAAAAGTCTTCGCTCTAAATATCAGTTGAACATAGTGAGAAGTCTGGAATTTTCATCCCAGACTTTTCCTATTTATTTCTTTTTATTGTTAGCAAGGGCTGCTTTTTGTTGGCGAATGATTTGGTGGTAAACTTGTTGTACCTTAGCTTCGCTTGGTTTTTGACCATTTGCACTCAAAAGAGTACGAACTGCTTCGGCATTCAAACGTGGGTTATCCGCAAATTCTTTTTCGATTTGCTTACGTACCAAGTACATTCCTCCAAGTGCTCCACCTAGAAAAGCTAAAACAATCAATACAATTGCTAAAATAAGGTCCATAATATTTCTCCTGTTTCTTTTTGAATCTTCTATATTATACCATAAAGTCCCACGTCTGACTAGTTTGATTTACGCTTTCAAAAGGGTAGGGCATTACTCAGATTCTTTTTCAGCTCTGATCTTTTTTAATTCAATAAAATTAAAAAAGAACTAAAATTTGGTAAAATAATTCAGTTTTTCCTAAAAAACCTTGCATTGGATTGATTTATTTGCTATATTAAGATTATACAAAACAAAGGAAACATCTTTCTGCAAGGCTTATTTTTTTACAAGAAAATGTATGCGCTTACAGATTTGAGAAAGGAGTTTTTATGGAGAAGAGCTATTTGGAAAAATCCTGTAAGTATAGCATCCGAAAATTGACCGTTGGAACTGCTTCTGTTCTACTGGGAGCTGTTTTTCTAGCAACACAGAATGTAGCTGCCGATGGCATCGAAGTGAAAGAAAATCAAGCAAGTGTCAGTGAGACTACGGTTCAAGTGAATACAAAAGTAGAGGAAACTACTCAAGAGGATAAGGAAAATCAACCAAGCACAGAAAATCAAACTTCTACTGAATTAGCTGACAAAGAGGTAAAACCTGAAAAGGAAACACCTCAAATACATCATCAATCAGGGACTAACGCTGTAGTTGAACCTTCTGAAAACAAGGAGAGTGAAAAACCAGAACTTCCTATGACTAAGCAAGAAAACTATCAACTTCATTACGACCAACCAACTGCTCCTTCTTATGACGGCTGGGAAAAACAAGCCCTGCCAGTCGGAAATGGAGAAATGGGGGCAAAAGTTTTTGGGCTCATCGGTGAAGAAAGAATCCAATACAATGAAAAAACTCTCTGGTCTGGTGGACCGCAACCGGATAGCACCGACTACAATGGAGGGAACTATCAAGACCGCTATAAGGTCTTAGCAGAAATTCGTAAGGCATTAGAAGAAGGAAACCGCCAAAAAGCAAAACAATTAGCGGAGCGCAACCTAGTCGGACCAAACAATTCTCAGTATGGCCGTTACTTATCTTTTGGTGATATCTTTATGGTCTTTAACAACCAAAAGAAAGGCTTGGAGAATGTTACCGACTATCATCGTGGCTTAGATATTTCTGAGGCCATCTCGACCACTTCTTATACCCAAGACGGTACAAACTTTAAGCGTGAAACCTTCTCTAGCTATCCTGACGATGTTACTGTGACCCACTTGAGTAAAAAAGGGGATAAAACCCTTGATTTTACACTCTGGAATAGCTTAACTGAAGATTTGATTGCGAATGGCGACTACTCCTGGGAATATTCGAATTATAAACAAGGAGCAGTTACGACTGATTCTAATGGTATTTTGCTCAAAGGAACTGTCAAAGACAATGGTCTGAAATTTGCTTCCTATCTTGGAATCAAGACTGACGGACAGGTCACTGCACAAGATGGCTATTTGACTGTCACCGGAGCCAGCTATGCGACCCTTTTACTCAGTGCCAAGACTAATTTTGCTCAAAATCCAAAAACCAATTATCGTAAAGACATTGATCTAGAAAAAACGGTCAAAAATATCGTAGAGACTGCAAAGGCCAAGGGCTACGAAAAACTCAAGGAAGATCATGTCAAAGACTATCAAAGTCTCTTCAATCGTGTTCAACTAAATCTTGGTGGCAACAAGTCTAGCCAAACTACAAAAGAAGCTCTGCATACCTACAACCCAGAAAAAGGGCAAAAACTAGAAGAACTCTTCTTCCAATACGGACGTTATCTACTCATTAGTTCTTCTCGTGACCGGACAGATGCCCTTCCTGCCAACTTGCAAGGAGTCTGGAATGCTGTAGACAATCCACCTTGGAACTCAGATTACCACCTCAATGTCAACCTTCAGATGAACTACTGGCCTGCCTACATGAACAATCTTGCAGAAACTGCTAGGCCAATGGTCAATTATATTGATGACATGCGCTACTATGGTCGTATCGCTGCTAAAGAATATGCAGGTATCGAATCCAAAGAAGGCCAAGAAAACGGTTGGTTGGTTCATACTCAGGCAACACCATTTGGCTGGACAACTCCAGGTTGGAATTATTACTGGGGTTGGTCTCCTGCTGCCAATGCTTGGATGATGCAGAACGTCTATGACTACTACAAATTCACCAAGGATGAAACTTATCTCAAAGAAAAGATTTATCCAATGCTCAAGGAAACAGCCAAGTTCTGGAATTCCTTCTTGCACTACGACAAATCTAGTGACCGTTGGGTTTCTTCTCCATCCTACTCACCAGAGCATGGAACTATCACGATTGGGAATACCTTTGACCAATCTCTAGTTTGGCAGTTATTCCACGACTATATGGAGGCAGCCAATCATCTCAATGTCGACCAAGATTTGGTGACAGAAGTGAAGGCTAAATTTGATAAGCTCAAACCACTTCATATCAACCAAGATGGCCGAATCAAGGAATGGTATGAAGAAGACAGTCCTCAATTCACTAATGAAGGAATTGAAAACCATCACCGCCACGTTTCTCATCTGGTTGGGCTCTTCCCAGGAACCTTATTTGGCAAAGATCAGCCTGAATATCTGGAAGCAGCACGCGCAACCCTAAACCATCGTGGAGATGGTGGTACCGGTTGGTCTAAGGCTAATAAAATCAACCTCTGGGCTCGTCTCCTAGATGGAAATCGTGCCCATCGTTTGCTGGCAGAACAACTCAGATCCTCAACTCTAGAAAACCTCTGGGATACGCACGCGCCTTTCCAAATCGATGGAAACTTTGGTGCAACCAGTGGGATGGCAGAAATGCTTCTCCAATCCCACACAGGCTACATTGCCCCATTACCAGCCCTTCCAGATGCATGGAAAGATGGGCAAGTTTCAGGTTTAGTCGCTCGTGGTAACTTTGAAGTCAGCATGAAATGGAAAGAAAAGAATCTTGAAATGCTATCCTTCCTTTCTAATGTGGGTGGAGACTTAGTCGTAGACTATCCAAATATCGAAGCTAGCATTGTCAAGGTAAACGGTAAGGAAGTACAAGCTACCCGCATCAAAGACAACCGTATTCAACTCACGACACAAAAGGGCGATGTCATTACCTTTGAAAACTTCCCTGGTCGTATTACTCGTCTGACTGCCCAACGAAAAGATACAACGACTGCAGAACTTAATTTCAATGCTGTTGAAGGGGCGACTCATTATGTCATCCATCGGGAAAGTAGGGATGAAAACAGTCAAACTTCTACTGTCCGTGAGTTTACAACCAACCAAACTCGCTTTATCGACCGTTCTATTGATTCAAGCCATGCCTATACTTATACCGTTAAGGCTATGCTAGGAGACCGTTCAACACCTGTTTCTGATGTTGCTTCAATTTCCGCCTTTAGTGAGCTCATGGACGATCGTGACTCTCGCATTCAGTATGGCGCTGCCTTTGGAGACTGGTCTGACTCAGAACTCTTTGGCGGAACAGAAAAATACGCCGATATCTCAAATGGGAATTATTCCGATAAAGATGCAACAGCAACCATTCCTTTCAATGGACCTGGTATTGAAATCTACGGACTCAAATCTTCTCAATTAGGACTTGCTGAGGTTACAATCGATGGCAAATCTGTTGGAGAGCTTGATTTCTATACAGCTGGTGCTACTGAAAAGGGCGTCCTAATCGGTCGTTATACAAATCTATCTTCAGGCCCTCACCTCATGACTATCACTGTTAAGCGTGAACATAAGGGACGTGGAAGTGAACGCTCAAAAATTTCCTTAGATTACTTCAAGGTCTTCCCAGGACAAGGAGAAACAATAGAGAAAATAGATGATCGTGATTCTCGTATCCAGTACGGCTCAGCATTTAAAGACTGGACTGATGCGGAACTCTATGCTTCTACAGAGAAATATGCAGATATTAATGCAGATGAGAGTCTCGCTTCTGAAGCAACTGCAAGAATTCCATTCTCCGGTACAGGTATCCGTATCTATGGACTGAAAACATCTGCCCTTGGCAAGGCACTTGTGACACTCGATGGAAAAGAAATGCCAAGCCTTGACTTTTACACTGCCGGAGCTACCGAAAAAGGAGCATTGATTGGAGAATTCACTAATTTAGCAGATGGTGACCATGTCCTAACCTTGAAAGTGGACCCAGATTCTCCTGAAGGTCGAAAGAAAATCTCTCTTGATTCATTTGATATTCTAAAAGCTCCATCAGTATCACTAGATACACCAATCCTCGAACCAATTAAGGCAGAAGATAAAACAGTTACCCTTACTTTACCAACTGGTAATTGGGATGCTGTAGCTGTGACATTCCCTGGTGTCAAAGACCCTCTCTTACTTAGAAAAGTCAATGACGATCATCTTGTCAATTCTGGTGAGCAAACTGTCCTAACCATCAAGGATAAGAAGGTGCAAATCGACATCCCTGAAACTACGGACGGCAAAGCTGGCAATGCAATAGAAGCTTATGCTATCCTAGGAGAAACAAGAAGCAGTACGATTGTAACTGTCTTTCCAAAGGGTGAAAATACACCTGCGGAAGAAAAAGTCGTTACAAGTAAGGGTGACGAGCCCGCTCCAGTAGTGACCATCCCTGAATATACTGACCCAATTGGAACTGCAGGGGAACAGGAAGCTCCTATCGTGGATGTCCCTGAATACACTGAGCCTATCGGGACTGCAGGGGAACAGGAAGCTCCTATCGTGGATATTCCTGAATACACTGAGCCTATCGGGACTGCAGGGGAACAGGAAGCTCCTATCGTGGATATTCCTGAATACACTGAGCCTATCGGGACTGCAGGGGAACAGGAAGCCCCTATCGTGAATATCCCTGAATACACTGGACCTATCGGGACTGCGAGCGACCAAGCGGCTCCTATTGTGGATGTCCCTGAGTACACTGGACCTATCGGTACTGCGAGCGACCAAGCAGCTCCTATTGTGGATGTCCCTGAGTACACTGGACCTATCGGAACCGCGAGCGATCAGGCGGCTCCAAGCATTTCGCTTCCTGAGTTTAAACTCAAAGCCTTAAAAGACCAGGTTACAGGAGTAAAAGTCATCAGCGGAGAAAATGAGTTAGCTGAAGCAAGCTATCTTGAAATCCAGAAAGTAGACAAGCAAGAACTCTTGGGCAAGAAATATGATGCCTTCGCGATTCAACTCAAGAATGAAAATGGTCAGCCTATCCAAGCAAAAGGTGCTGTCCTCGTTCGATTACCAATTTCTGGCCCAGTCCAAGAATTCTATCGCTTCAGTTCAGAAAAAGACTTGAAAGCACAAGATTTCACAATTCATGATGGCATGCTTGAGTTTCTCACCATTGATTTGACTACTTATGCTATCGTCTACAAGACTGAAACAGAAGTCCAACAACCAAGCTCAAGTCAAATCGAAGAAGCTAGTCCATTAGCAAATAAAAACCAGCTCAATGGTGAAAATTCTACAAATGACAAACAGCTTCCTGCCACAGGAGAAGAGTCTAGCCCTCTCCTCTTCATGGCAAGTCTCAGCTTAGCTTTAACTGCAGCCTTCTTGCTTAAAGGTAAAAAAGAGTGATCCCAATAAATCTATAAAGGTTTAGATAAATAGAAAAAGGATGAGTAAATTACTCATCCTTTTGATTTCTTTCAGAGTCTTTTAAAATAAACTAAAAAGCCAGTTATAAATCCAGTTAAAAATCGAATATAACAAATTCAAAAGGAGTTCATAAAAAAATAAACAAATGTGATACCAAATGAATTCTACAATCATAATCAGTGGCTTGACTAGGGTATAAAATAAAATATCCCAAATAAATTTCATTTTTTATCTTCCTTTCTAGGAAGTCCCGCAATCCAAGGCAGAGCAGATAGCATTTTATAAGCCGTAAGAAATTTAGCAATCTCTAAGGCTTTTGGCTCAGATTCCTTCTTCTCAGTCAGTACTTCCATTCCTTTTACCCAGAGGCATGTCCCAATAATTCTAGCCATTCCTGTAAAAAAATTTGGTTGGTTGTCCATGTGATTCTCCCTTGATTACTCCGACTATTACTATTCTATTTTTATTGTATTCAGTATATCAAATTCTTATAGATAATCAAGCTTTTATCTGTAAAATAAAAAAGTTTCATAATCTTACTAGAAAACTTCTAGCTAGATTATAAAACTTTAGTGATTATTTCATTTCTTTTTTATAGCGTTCCAATTCTGCTTGGTTAGCCCAAACGTAATGACCTGGACGAATTTCAACCATAGAAGGTTTATCAGTTTCGTAGTCATGTTGATTAGGATCATAGACTTTCAAAACTTTCTTACGTTCCAAGATTGGATCTGGAATCGGCACAGCTGATAAAAGTGCTTGTGTGTATGGATGAACTGGATTGTTAAACAATTCTTCAGTTTCAGCCACTTCAACAATGACACCCTTATAAATTACCGCAATACGATCAGAGATGAAACGAACTACTGACAAATCGTGGGCGATAAAGAGATAGGTTAAGCCTAATTCTTTTTGGAATTTCTTGAGCAAGTTCAAAACTTGGGCACGTACAGAAACGTCCAAGGCTGAAATTGGCTCATCTGCAATAACGAAGTCAGGTTGCATGACCAAGGCACGTGCAATCCCAATACGTTGACGTTGTCCACCTGAAAACTCGTGTGGGTAACGTGTCAAATGTTCAGCCAAAAGCCCTACTTCACGAATGATATTTTGAACTTTTTCTTTTCTTTCTTCTTCATCTTTAAATAAATGGTGGTTGTAAAGACCTTCAGAGATGATATAGTCTACTGTCGCACGTTCATTCAAACTTGCGGCTGGGTCTTGGAAAATCATTTGAATGCGACGGATCAATTCCTCTGCTTGTTCACGTGATTTTTTACCATTAATTTTTTTACCATCAAAGATGATATCTCCCTTGCTGGTATCGTTAAGACCGATAATAGCACGACCGATTGTTGTCTTACCACTACCAGATTCTCCAACGAGCGAGAAAGTTTCTCCTTTGTTGATAAAGAAGTTTGCATTTTTTACTGCTACAAACTTTTTGCTTCCTTCACCGAAGGAAATCTCTAAGTCTTTAACTTCTACTAATTTTTCAGACATTTCCTTCCTCCTAGTCCTCAAGATGAGCAAAGCCCATCTTTTCACGAATCTTATCGTGTAAGTCTGCAATCACTGCTGGTTTTGCAACTTTTGGAGCCTGTTCATGAAGCAACCATGTTTTCGCCCAATGAGTATCTGATACAGCAAACTGAGGTGCTTTTTCTTCGAAATCAATCTTCATCGCATAGTCTGAACGAAGAGCAAATGCATCTCCCTTCAATTCAGTATAAAGTGATGGAGGTGTACCCGGGATTGAATACAATTCTCCTTTATCGTCAGCCAACTGTGGCAAGCTTGACAAGAGGCTCCATGTATATGGATGACGTGGATCGTAGAAAATTTCTTCAACCGTACCATACTCAACAATTTCACCAGCATACATAACCGCAACTTTGTCAGCAATACTTGCTACCACACCAAGGTCGTGTGTGATAAAGATTGTTGTAAAGTGGTATTCCTGTTGAAGTGTCTTTAACAAGTCAATAATCTGAGCTTGAATAGTCACATCAAGGGCTGTTGTTGGTTCATCACAGATAAGAACATCTGGACGACAGGCAAGAGCAATTGCAATAACGATACGTTGACGCATCCCACCAGAATACTGGAATGGGTATTCATCAAAACGTCTCTCAGCATCAGGGATACCGACCTTATTCATATAGTCGATTGCCAATTCTTTTGCTTCTTGAGCTGATTTACCTTGGTGTTTTACAATAACTTCAGTGATTTGACTTCCGATTGTCTTGATTGGGTCAAGACTGGTCATCGGATCTTGGAAGATCGTTGCAATCTTGGCGCCTCGGATTTGTTCCCAATCTCTATTAGAAGAAAGTTCAGTCAAATCTTGATCACGATAAATAATACTACCTTTCGCAATACGTCCATTTTCTTCTAACATTCCTGTGAAGGTTTTTGTTAAAACTGATTTACCTGAACCTGACTCACCAACTAAAGCGAGAACTTCCCCCTCAATCAAATCGATGGAGACGCCTCGAATAGCTGTCAAAATTTTGTCACGAACATCAAATTCCACGACAATATCTTGAGCAGTCAAAATTACATTTTTTTCTTTTGTCATGTCTACTCCTATCTATGTGTACGTGGATCACTAGCATCCGCTAGGTTTTGACCAACTACGAAAAGTGACAAGGATACCAAGACCAAAGTTGTCAATGGAATCCAGAAGAGGTAAGCATTTGTTGTTACGTTCTGAGAATAATCTGAAATCAAACGTCCCAAACTTGGTACTGTGATTGGTAAGCCAAGTCCAAAGAATGATAGGAAGGCTTCATATGAGATAAATGCAGGAAGCATTTGTGACATAGTCGTAACAATAACAGATACCAATTGAGGCATGATGTTTTTAATGACGATTTTGTAAGTTGGTGTTCCGAGTGTACGTGAAGCAAGGTTGTACTCCAAATCACGGTAACGCATGATTTGGATACGAATCATATAAGCAATACCAATCCAAGTGGTTACACTCATGGCAAAGATCAAGTTCCAGAAACCTGCACCGATAGAGTAAGTCAAAACAATAACGATTAAAAGCGATGGGATGTTATTGATAACGTTATAAACTTCCATCATGATACGGTCAACTGATTTTGAAATACCCCAGATACCTCCGACAATAACACCGATAACAACGTTGATAAAGGTTGCAATTACTGAAATCAAGATAGAGTTACGGGCTCCAAACCAGACACCATCAAAGAGAGATTTCCCATTACTATCTGTACCAAACCAATGTTCACCATTTGGCTTAATGTAACGAGCACTAAAATCATTTACTTTACTTACGTCGTTAAAGTCAAAATCTGAAAACATTGGGTAGATGAAACTCATCAATACGATGGAAATCAAAATACCAAGCATGATGATTGTTGATTTTTTCTTCAAAAACTGTCTAAAAACAGATCCCCAGTATGAGTAGGCAGGAGCGTCAATTGCTTCAGAGGCAAAATCATCTCTTTTTACAAATTGAAATTTATCATTACTAATTGTAGACATTATTTGCCTCCTTTCTCTGTCAACTTAATACGAGGGTCAATCATAGTCATCCAAATATCTCCGATTAAGTAAGAGAAAATTGAGACACTTGTAAAGATGAAGACCAGACCAACAACCATGTTGTTATTTGACGCTTTTACAGAGTCAATCAACATTTTACCCATACCTGGGAAGGCGAAGACTGTTTCAGTAAGAGTTGCTCCACCGATAACACCAATAATAGAACCTGGAATACCAGAAACGAGTGGCACCATGGCATTTTTAAAGATGTGTTTATTAGAAATTTCTTTTTCAGAAAGACCTTTAGCTCGAGCAAAACGAACGAAGTCTTGTGATTGCAAGTCAATCATGTAACGACGAATCCAGATAGCTAGACCAGGTGCTCCAAGCAAACCAAGGATAACTGCAGGTAAAACATATGAACGCCAGTCTCCAGCACCCAAGATAGGGAATGAATCTGGGAATCCAATTGAAGAACCAATCAAACGAATGATGTATACAAGGGCAATCGTTGGAAGAGCAAGTAAGAAGGTCAAAGCTCCTGTAGAGAAACTATCAATCCATGTATTTTTGTAACGAGCCATTGCAGAACCAAGTGGAATTGCAATCGCGTATGAAATAGCAAGACCAATCAAACCTGTGATAGCAGAACTTGCAATCATTGATGGATACTGATAGTTACTTTCAGTAGCTGTGTATGGATCATCCTTACCGTAGTTAGCTACCTCACGTGCATCCGCCTGACTTGGTGATTTATAAGTTCTTGTGTAGATATTGACTGATGAAGTTTTCTTACCTGTTGGGAATTGAACTTCAGAAGTCTTGGTTTGTCCTTGTCCTTGTGTGATAACTTGAAGTACAGGAGTATTGGCATAAGTTGGGTAAGAATCTCCTAGGTTCAAGTTCACAAAGTTCTGATGAACAAATGGGAACTGACTGTTGAAGTACAAGAGGTATTTATGTTTAGTCCCTGAACCTACTAAAGACCATCCGATAGCTGGATCGTTTTCAAAACGCAAATAACGCTCTAAGTTAGGATTTTCTGGGTCTTGAATCTTGTTTGTATGGTCAATATCAAGCAAGTTTGCATAGAATTTGAACACACGCTCGAAAATAGGGATTTCACGAGTAGCATAGAATTGACCGCTCTCTGTAAACTCACCCAAAGTCCAACCGTTTCCAATTTGTTGGATGTATTTTTCGTAGATAGCTTTATTTGTATCGTTTGCATCAACGGTTACAGAAGGGTCAATGCTACTAGCTTTTTCCTGCAACTCTTTCGTATCGTAATATTCGATATAACCCATACGCTCAAAAACGGTATTTTCATAGTTATCACGTTTATCAGCTGTTGTTGCAATTTTATTGTAGTTAGTATCTTGTTTGAAGATCAACTTCCGTGGAACCATCGTATAGATGATTGTGTAAATCAAGGTCGTTACTAAAAAGATAGAAACTAACGACCGCAAGATACGCATAAAAACATATTTTTTCATATTTTTTCCTTTAAAATCCCAAAAGAACCTTCTCCTTTTGGAGAGAAAGTTCTGATGAGCATTATTTATTTCACGTGGCTCACTAATTCTTTTTGAGCTTTTTCGTTTGATTCAGCTTTTTCTTTGAGCCATTTTTCACGAGCTTCTTTGTACTCTTTAGCAGTTACAGTGTTCGCTTGCAATTGAAGATATTTGAAGTATACATCTGAACCTTTATCACCAGATTGAGTGTAAGATGCTGAGAATGGTACTACACGAGAAATAACAGGTGCTGCTCCTGTAGATGACATAGCTGGAAGGAAGAGTGAGCTATCTGTCAACCAAGCTTGAGCTGCTGCATATTTCTCATAACGTTTGTTAAGGTCACTTGTTTCACTAGCTGCATCATCAACTAATTTGTCATAGTCTTTCAAGCCAACTTGAGTGACCGCTGGGTTTGATGGATTATCATAGCCCATGTAGGACTTAGTTGTTTCACTATTAGTTGATTTCAAGATATCAAGGTAAGTCGATGGATCATCATAGTCTGGGTTCCATCCAACGGCACCTGAAAGGTCCCAATCTTCTGCTGCTGCACTAGCTGCGTAATATGTGACGTTTTGTAATTCATCTGTAGTGATTTGTTGGATATCGATGACTACATTATCTGTACCCAAAGCGTTCTCAACAGATTGTTTAAATGATTGGATACGAGCGATATAGTTTTTAGATGTTTGGTCTACTGGAATATCCAAGTGGATCGGGAATTTTACACCTTCTGCTTCGAGGTCTTTTTTAGCTTTAGCTAATTCTGCTTTCGCCTTGTCCGCATTGAAAAGTCCATCTTGACCATCCGCAAGGTTTACATCTTTCCATTCATCACCATAAGAAACGACCTTCTCAGTAACTAAGTCGCCAAATGTTTTATCACCTGCTGAAACGAAGTCTGGTTTTACAAAAAGGTTACGAACAGCAAGTGCTGCTCCATCTTTACCATTAACCTGAGCCGAATATGCAGTGCGATCAAATGCAAAGTTCAAAGCTTGACGGAAGTCTTTGTTAAGAAGGGCTTTCTTAGTAGATGTTTTTTCTTCGTCAGTTGTTTTTGATGTATATTTATAGCTTTGGCGGTCAATATTGACACCCAAACCAGCAATACCGGCTCCTTGTGGAGTATAGTAGATATTATCTTTATATGTTTCTGCTACCTTAGAATAGTTTGAGCTAGTAGGGTAGAGACGGGCATAGCTGTATGCACCACTTGTAAAGTTACGCTCGATTGATTCTTGGTCCGAACCATCATAATAAGCAAGCGTTACAGTATCGATGTGAACATTGTCTTTATCCCAATACTGTTCATTCTTCGCAAACTCGATAGAAGACTTCGCTGTCAATCCTTTAAGCAAGAAAGGACCATTGTAAAGCAATGATGTTGGGTCTGTTGCCTTACCAAAGTCTTTTCCTTTTGATTTTTCAAACTCTGCGTTCAAAGGCCAAAAAATTCCGTAAGACAGTTTAGAGTTCCAGTATGGTTCTGGTTGGTTCAATGTATATTGAAGAGTGTAATCATCAACTGCTTTAACACCTACTGCAGAGAAGTCTGTGTTGTTTCCTGACAAGTAGTCAGCCAATCCTTTAACAGAATTTTGTACTAGGTAAAGAGCGGCTGATTTATTGTCGGCTGCGTGTTTCAAACCTGTAACAAAGTCATTTGCAGTTACTTCTGCATATTCTTCACCATCAGATGTGAACCATTTTACACCTTTACGAATTTTATACGTGTATGTCAAACCATCTTGAGATACTGACCAATCTTCAGCGACTGCAGGAGTAAGGTTACCATACTTATCATTCGTAAAGAGTCCATCGATACCGTTTGAAGTGGCAACTTTTGTACTTTGTTTACCAGAGACTAGATAGTCCAATGTTTCTGGATCAGCAGTGTATACATAACCATAAGCTTTTGGCGCTTCAGTATTAGAAGTTTTTGAAGAACCGCAAGCTGCAAGAACGCCTGCAGCAAGTAGCGCAACACCCGCTACCGCAAAAATCCGATTTTTTTTCATGTTTATAAACTCCTCGTTTTAAATTGTGGATATTGAAGATTATACCACAGTTTTTTTAAAAAGTAAACGAATTTTCAGAATATTTTGTCGCATGTTTTTTTAAACATTTGAATCTTATGTTTTCAGAAAAGAAAACTATTGACGAGAAACAATTTTCAAGGTATAATAATAAAAGTTAAGGCGGTATAGCCAAGTGGTAAGGCACGGCTCTGCAAAAGCTTGATCGTCGGTTCAAATCCGTCTACCGCCTCTATAATAAAGAAAGACTCCTGATGGAGTCTTTTTGTTTTAATGCTTAAAAAAGCTTTATCAGTTTTCTCTGATAAAGCTTTTGTTTTATTCAGCTTCTTCTTCTGATTCAAGTTCTTGGATTTGAACCTTAAGCTTGGTTACACGTCCGTTTTTCACTTTGTCATTTGTCAGTGTGATATGCTTGTTGCCACTTTCCACCTCGTAACTAAGCTTCTCTGAGGTTGGAATAGTTCCCACACCAGTCAAATAATAACCCGCAATGGTATCTACATCATCACTTTCAAGCTCGACATCAAAATAATCATTGAAATCGTTCAAATTCATTGTCCCTTGGACAATATGAGTGTCCTCGCCGATAGTATGAACATATACTTCAGCACGGTCAGTTTCATCATCAATCTCACCAACAATCTCTTCAAGGAGATCCTCAAGTGTTACCAAACCAGCCATTCCTCCGTATTCATCAAGAAGAATAGCCATCTGTCTTTGTGAATTTCTCAATTCTTTTAACAGATCATCCACAAAAATAGTTTCAGGTACAAAGAGGGGTTCCTGTAATATCTTTCTCAACACGATATTGTCAAAACCATCAGTAAACCCTGCTTTTAGCAGACTCTTGGTATGAATCAAGCCAATCACGTTATCCTTGTCATTATCATAGACAGGAATGCGAGAAAAGTTTTGTTTTAAGATACTTTCGATAATCGTTTGAGTGTCATCTTGGATATCCACCATGAAGGCATCTGTTCGAGGAACCATGACTTCACGCGCCATAAGCTCATCTAGTGAGAAAATCCCCTGTAACATCTCGATTTCATCAGCATCCAAGGTTTCTTCGCTCTTAGTCAGCATGTACTCAATCTCATCACGAGTCATTTTTTCGTCTGCATCGTCAAATGTCATCGGTGTCAAACGACTCAAAAGATTGGTTGATGCGGAGAGCATCCAAACAAAGGGACTCACAATCTTACCGAGAGCGATAATAAATGGTACTGTTCGGATGGCCAAGGCATCTTTTAAATTTAGAGCAATGCGTTTAGGATAAAGTTCACCAAAAACGATAGAAATATAGGTCAAAAAAGCAAGTGATAAGAAAGAAGCCACTGCATGCGCAGTCTCGCTATTTCCTATCCAAGACGCAATCAATTCTCCAAGAGAATCTGCTAACCTAGCCCCTGACAAGATTGTAATTAAAGTAATACCAACTTGAATGGTTGATAAAAAATGATTGGGGTTTTCAAGTACCTTTAGTAAACGGATATAGCCTCTATCTCCCTCTTCAGCTTTTTGCTCAACACGTGAACGACTAAGTGAAACCAGGGCCATCTCTGTTGCAGAGAAAAAGGCATTTAAAAAGGTCAAAACAACTAATAATACAAATTGCAGTAACAAATCCTGACTGCTCGGGTCTTCCATTTTCCTTCTCCTAAAAAGTATAATTGTGACTATTATACCATATTTTTCAACTTCTACACATTAAATTGTGATTTCTATAGTAAATCCCCTACCGAAACAATAAGGGACCGACTATCTATTAGTTCTTTGTAACAGTTACTTTTCCTGTTCGGTAATCTAACTGAATTCCCTTTTGAACGTTAGGAACTACGACGTTAAACTCCAATTCACCATCAGATGATTTGGCTTCAATCTGAGATGCAGAAGGAACCAAATCTTCTTCTGTAGCGTAGAGCAATGTGACACGGTAACGCACGCGCTTATTTTGATCCAAGGCTTTTCGAACTAAACTTTCATAGTAGTTTTGTCCCGTGGAATCTTCTGCGCGTGCTTGGTTAGCCCAGGCTGTTTGTACAGCGATATTTTTGGGATTGCTAGTAGAAGCGTCAAAACCATCTAAACCACCAATCAAGGCATAGCCTAACAAATGTCCTCTATCTACAGCGTGATTGTAGGTTCCTTTTAAGTTTTTGACCTGATGCCACCCTGCTGGGGTCCAAGAAGTTGAACCATTACCGGTTTCTTCACGGTCTTTGTACTGTCTTGTTGCTTTTGACATAAGGGCATTAGCCACAGTTGGAACCGTCTCCCCACCTACAGTTTTTGTCTTGTTATCAGCATAAGGTTTACTTGAAACTTTTGCATCCAGATTAGTCTTATTCCCATTGACAATAAAGGCACCTGCTCCATTCCACTCAAGAGTCCCCTTTATTTGTTTTTTAACCGAGTCTGTCAATACACTCTCAGCCAATTCTTGACTTGGAGTATCAAGCGACCCTGACTTCTGCTGTACCTGTGTTCGTGGTGTGGCATTCGAAGCCTGCATTTCTTTTATGTAGTAACTTCCTGCCGATAAAAGTAGGAAAATCAGAAGACCTATGAGGGCCTGTCTGGTTTTTTTATTCATGTTTTCTCCTTCATTTCACTTCCTAGAAAAGAAGCTGGGACAAAAGTCCTAGCCTCTCAATTGTCTTTGGATTGTCGATCAAGACGCAGTGGCTGAGTGGACTCTACTACGCTGATTTCATCAGCTTTTACATCCCTACTCAACTGTGCGGAGGTGGGACAACGAAATCGAATTCTAACGAATTACCGATTTCTGTCCCACTCTCATTTTCCTGTAAATTTCGCAATTAACTCATGCCATTTTTCTGGTGCTAAAATTGCCCATGGATCTTGACTCTTGCCTAAGATACCGTAGCCAATCATCAAGCCAATTCCAAGTGCTAAGACCCCTAGAAGTAGGACAATTATAACTAGTAGGAATCTACGTAATACATAAGATCCTTGTTTATTCATCTTCATCAGCTTCCACACTTACCCGTTCAATATTAGCTCCTAACTGAGCTAATTTTTCATGGAAACGATAATAGCCTCTATCCAAATGGACAAGTTTTCCAACAACTGTCTCACCCTCGGCCACTAAACCTGTCAATATCAAGGCTGCACTTGCTCGAAGGTCTGTAGACAACACTTCTGCCCCTTGGAGAGGTTGACCTCCGACAATACGAGCTGTATCACGGATAATCTCAGAATGCAAGCCCATACGACGCATTTCTTCTAGATGTTGGAAACGATTCTCAAAGACTGTCTCAATCATAGTCGATTCTCCTTGAGCAACCGTCATAAGAGCAGTAAACTGCGCCTGCATGTCCGTAGGAAACCCTGGATGCGGAAGTGTCTTAACATGAACTGCTTTTAGTTTGTCTCGTTGAGAACGGATACGGATACCTTCATCCTCATCAATGACTTCAACACCCATTTCCTGTAATTTCGCTATCAATGGTCGATTGTGTTCCCAGATAGCATCTTGAATTAGGACATCTCCACCTGTCATTGCAGCGGCAACCATGAAAGTCCCTGCTTCAATACGGTCTTGTACAACGTTATGTGTTGCACCATGCAATTTTTCAACACCAGTGATGGTGATGCTTTCTGTTCCTGCACCTTTGACTTTAGCTCCCATCTTATTTAAAAGAACAGCTAAGTCTACAATTTCAGGTTCACGTGCTGCATTTTCAATAACAGTGACTCCATCAGCAAGCGTCGCAGCCATCATTAAGTTTTGGGTTGCTCCAACACTTGGAAAGTCCATATAGATGTGAGCTCCGTGCAAACGGTCCGCCTTAGCTTCGATATAACCTGCCGTTTGAGTAATCTGAGCTCCCATTGCCTCCAAACCTTTAAGGTGAAGGTCAATCGGACGACTACCAATTGTACAGCCACCTGGCATCGAAACTTTAGCGTGACCAACTCTAGCTAGGATTGGACCCAAGACTACAATTGAAGCACGCATCTTGCTGACATACTTATAAGGTGCTTCTTCTGTGATGTCATCTGTTGCATCTACTTCAATAATATGTGCTTCTTGATCAAAGTCTACTTTGGCATTTAAACCACGAACGACCTGGTTCATGGTAAAAACATCTGATAAGATAGGAACATTTTTTAAAACTGTTTTTCCTTCGCTTGCTAAAATCGTCGCCGCAAGTAGGGGTAAAACTGCATTTTTTGCACCCTCGATAGTGACACTTCCGACAAGGCGATTATCGCCACCTCGAACTACAATTTTTTCCATAACTATTTTCCTTTACTTTCGAGTTTAGAATAATGTCCGTACTGCTTCTTGCCATAATTGGTAGAGATTTAGGAAAAAAGAGCTAATCAGATATCCTAAACCGATACTACACAATACGACCAAAAGTCGTACCTTCCTCGCATTGTCCTTAGTCACCTTCAAAATTTGATCCCATTTGACCAAATCTTTCAAGAGTTGAAAAACCAGGTAGACAAAAAACATATGACTACTGAGGGTAAAAAACAATTGAATCATCTGCCTATTATACCATCTTCTCTTTTTCTACGCTAGTCTATGGACTCACACCGTATTTTAGGGGTTGTTTTTCAAGTAGTCAATTGCATCTTGAAGCGTTTTAACTGGAACAATCTTCATGTCCGTTTTAATCATTTCAGCAGCTTCTACAGCCGTGTCATAATTACTTTTAGCATTGGGATTGGCCTTTTTAGCTTCTTCCGTTACTGGATTGTTAGGAGCAAAGAATACAGTCGCTCCCTTTTTTGCTGCAGCAACAACTTTTTTGTCAATCCCACCAATATCGCCAACATTCCCATCTCTGTCGATACTTCCTGTACCAGCAATGATACGGCCATTTCGAAGAGTTGGATCTGCAATTTGCGTATAGATGGATAAACTAAACATCATTCCTGCACTCGGACCACCAATGCCAGCCGTTGAAAACTTGATTGGCACATCACTTGATACTTCTGTGCGGTCAATCAAACCAATTCCGATACCATTTTTCCCATTTTCAAGAGTAATGATTTTCCCTTCAGCCGTTTTAACTTTCCCATCCTCTTGGTAAGTAACCTTAACCTTGTCACCTAGAGTTTGAGAGTTGACGTAGTCGACCATCTCCTTAGAACTCTCAAAAGTCTTATCATTTACAGCCGTCACGGTGTCAGCGATATTGAGAATTCCCTTGAAAGTCGAGTTATCCGTCACAGTCAAAACATATACCCCTAGGTATTTGAGCTCTATTTCCTTACCAGCAGATTTCAGACCTTGATATTTGGCCATGTTTTGCGAAGTTTCCATGTAAAACTGGTTGATTCGCATAAATTCCGCATCTGACGAACCACCAGTCATCTCTTTGGCACTATGTATGTCCGTAAAAGGTGTTAGCCAAGCATAAACCAAGTCAACCAGTCTAGCGTGCTTAACTCCAACTGTTACAAATTGGTAGGAACCTTCTTCTTGGTCAGATTGGTTATTGACTTGTAAAACCTTTCGAATATCTTCTGAAGTCCCTGGCACCTCAATGTAATAAGGAAGTGGTACCGTAAAAGCTATAAAAGTGATAATGAGCCCGATGATTAAATATATGGGCCATCTAGTTTTTTTCTTCATTCTTTAACTCCTCTAAGACAGCATTTGGTACATACTTGCTAATATCTTGACCAAACTTCAATAGTTCTCTCACAGCTGAAGAGCTGATGTAAACATGCTCTGGGCGACTATGGAGATAGACTGTCTCAATCTCTCCTGCTAATTGATGGTTGTAAAAATCAAAACTGGCTTCATACTGAAGATCCGCAGCGTTACGCAAACCACGAACAAGAACATGGACACCCAGTTTTCTAGCAACATCAACGACTAATTCATCATGAGAGGCAATGACTTGGACATTTTTAAGGTGTCCCACCGCTTTTTCAACCGTCTCTAGCCGACTTTCTATCGGTAAAAATCCATTTTTGTGTGGATTATAAAAAATTCCCACATACAATCTATCAAAGAGCTTACTTGCGCGTTCAATAAGGTCCAAATGACCATTGGTAATTGGATCAAACGAACCTGTAAATAGCCCAATTTTATCTGACATAAACCGTCACCTTACTAATCCCATATATTTTTTCCTTCCAGATGCCTAAACAGGCGATTTCTTCTGGAAGCTCTACTGATTTATCGGTCTCGCAGACCACCATGACATCTTCTGAAAAAAGATTTCTCTCAGCCATTTTTTCAATGTCGGATACGATCTGTTCCTTTGCATAGGGAGGGTCCAAAAAGATGAGATCAAAGACACCATCCACTTGCTCCAATGCGCGACTGGATTCCATTTTCAATAATTGAAATTTAGAGGTTTCCTTGGTCATCTGAATGTTTTCTGCCACAATATTCTGTGCTCGGCGATCCTTCTCAACTAGGACAGCGCTGGACATCCCTCTTGAAACTGCTTCAATGGATAAGCCCCCACTACCAGCATAGAGATCTAGCACACGCCCTCCTTCAAAGTAAGGGCCAATCATATTGAAAATAGCCCCTCGGACCTTGTCCGATGTCGGCCTCGTTGTTTTCCCGTCCAAGGTCTTTAAAGGACGTCCTCCGTAGATTCCTGATACGATTTTCATAAGGTATATTATACCAAATTCTGATGAAATAAGAAAATCGAACCTCTCGGTTCGATTGATTAAAGAATATTCTCGTAAGTATCTCTAACTTCTTGTGGCCAAACACTGGTTTGAACTTCACCGATGTGCTTCTTACGAAGTAAGAACATGGCCATACGAGACTGTCCAATTCCTCCACCAATTGTCAATGGGAAGAGTCCATTCAAGAGAGCCTTATGCCATTCAAGAGATAAGCGGTCTTCATCTCCTGTAATAGCTATCTGTCGACGAAGAGTGTCTTCATCGACACGAATCCCCATTGAAGACAACTCAAAGGCTGCACCCAAATTATCATTCCAAACAAGGATATCTCCATTTAGGCCCTTGTAGCCATTTTCAGATTCTGTTGTCCAGTCATCATAGTCCGGTGCACGTCCGTCATGAGGTTTCCCATCTGACAATACACCACCGATACCAATCAAGAAGACTGCACCGAATTCCTTACAGATAGCATTTTCACGTTCTTTTGGAGTTAAGTCTGGGTAGCGTTCTACCAATTCTTCAGTATGGATAAAGGTTATTTGCTTGGGCAAGATTGACTCAATATCATAGCGGGCTTCAACTGCCAACTCTGTTAAACGAATGGCCTTATAAATCTTTTCAACGGTTTCCTTGAGGTAGGCTAGATTACGGTGCCCGTTAGGAATTACCTTTTCCCAGTCCCACTGGTCAACATAAACTGAGTGAGTCGCATCTAGTGAGTCTTCGTCTGGACGAAGGGCCTTCATGTGAACAAAGAGGCCTTCTCCCTCACCAAAACCAAAACGAGCCAAGGTATGGCGTTTCCACTTAGCAAGTGAATGCACCACTTCATAGGTTTCATTAGGAATCTGCAAAACCTTAACTGAAACTGGATTTTCAATACCTGAAAGGTTGTCCTGCATCCCGTCTCCAACCTTACTTAAGATTGGTCCTTGCACTTCTACTACTTCTAACTTATCTTTTAAATATTGGGTAAAGGTATTTTTCACAAAGGAAATCTCTTCTTGCTGATGGATAAAACTTTTCTTCATACGTTCCTCCTTTTGAATAATAAAAAGATTATACCCTTTTGTTAGTAAAAATGAAAGTAAAAATTAAAAAAGAGCTCATTTGAGCTCTAAAAGTATTAATCGTCACGTCCAAAGATTCGTAGGAAGCTAAGGAAGAGGTTGATAAAGTCGAGGTAGAGGCTAAGTGCTAAAGAAATTGCCCAACCTGTAGCGACCTGACCATCTGACTCTTCGTAAACATAACGAATTTTTTGATTATCCCAAGCAATGAGACCTGCAAAAACAAGCACCATAACAATACTAATAATGTAATCCATTAGGTCACTATTTAAGAAGATATTGACAACCATAGCGAGTATCAAACCAAATAGGGCTGCAATCAAAGCACGACCGATCCCACTCAAATCTTTTTTGATGACTACTCCTACGATAGCCATCACGAAGAAGAGGGCTGCACTGGAGATAAAGGCTGTCAAAACTGTCCCGGGAAGATAGAGCGACACAATGAAGCTTAGTGAAAAACCATTGACCGCTGAATAGAGCAGGAATATTGGAAAGGTTGCTGGACTATTCTTTACCGCTAAACCACTCGCAAAAATCACTAGAGCTACTTCTACAATTCCTGTGACAATTAACCATATGCGGGCGTTAAGCATTAACTGAACAAGAAGATCTTGGAAGGTTGTTAACATCAAGGCTGAAACAACTGCAGATAAGGCAATCCCAATCCCTACAAAAGCATAAACTTTTGCATAAAATTGATTCAAACCAGAACGTTCTTGAATAATTGTTTGATTCATATCTTTTTTCTCCTTATGAAATCTTTTTACTGATTATAACAAAAATAAATTGATTTAACTCAAATAAAACATGAGTATGCCTGCCGCAATGGCAACATTGAGACTTTCCGCCTGCCCTTTCATGCTGATGTGAACCAGTTGGTCTGCCTGATCTGTCATGAATGGACTAATGCCCTGCCCTTCATTTCCCATAACCAAAGCAAAATTCTCTAGTCGAGCAAGCTCACGATAATCTCTAGAATTTTGGGATAAGGTAGTGGCTAGAATTGGCAAATGACTCTTTTTCGCCTCTTCTACAAATGTTTCAACAGGCATCCGATAAATTGGTACATGAAAATGACTGCCCTGCATGGAACGAAGTGTTTTGAGACTATAGATATCAGCCGACTTGCTTGAAACGATGACTCCAGAAAAACCTGCCGCATCTGCCGTCCGAATCATGGTCCCCACATTTCCAGGATCCTGCACATCTTCTAAGAAAAGATATTTACTTGAGGTCAAATCCGGCAACTGCTCCTCTTCCTTTTGAACAATGGCAACAATGCCCTGAGGTGTTTGGGAATCTGCTAAATCAAATAAGATTTCCTCTGTCACAAAGACAGTCTGAGGATAATCTACGAGTTTATCTCCATACTCTACTAGAGCAAATATTTTCTCTATCTTTGCACCAGCCTGAATAGCTTCTTCGAACAAATGCCATCCTTCAATTAAATAAGAAGATTTTCGATATTTTTTTTGATGCAATTTCTTGGCATTTTTTACCACAGAATTCGCTTTAGAGGTTATAATAGTCATAGGAGTATTATAACACAATCAAGGAGGTTTAGTATGCAAAAGGTCAAAATGATCGCACAGGGACGCGTCCAAGGCGTTGGTTTCCGCTGGGGTGTTTATACCCTTGCGCTCGAACTAGGCGGAATCACCGGCCGGGTCTGGAACAACGATGACGGAACCGTCGAAATTCTTGCCCAAGCAGAATCTTCTGCTATCATGGCTAAGTTCATCCAAGAGATCCGAAAAGGACCAACTCCTTTCTCAAAAGTGACCTATCTCGACGTCCAATTGAGCAACTTTCCTTCCTATTCCGACTTCAAAGTCGCAAATTAGGTCTCTAGAACTATTGTATATTTTCAAAAAAAACAGTAGAATAGAAAGGTATAATTTTTAAAGAAGGAATAAAAACAGTGAAATCAATTAAACGAATCGGCCTCTCAATCATGGGAGTGGCTATGCTATTAGCATTGACAGGTTGTGTCCAGGTTGATAAAGCAACAGGTCAGCCAACCGGATTTATCTGGAATACCATCGGAGCGCCTATGGCAGAGGCTATCAAATACTTTGCCAATGACCAAGGTCTCGGTTTCGGTGTTGGTATTATCATCGTAACTATTATCGTCCGCTTGATTATCCTTCCACTTGGTATCTACCAATCATGGAAGGCTACCCTTCACTCTGAGAAGATGAACGCCCTCAAGCATGTCCTTGAGCCACATCAGACTCGTCTGAAAGAAGCAACGACTCAAGAAGAAAAACTAGAAGCCCAACAAGCTCTCTTTGCTGCTCAAAAAGAGCATGGTATTAGTATGTTTGGTGGTGTAGGATGTTTCCCTATCCTCATTCAAATGCCTTTCTTCTCTGCTATCTACTTTGCTGCTCAACACACAGAAGGTGTTTCTGAAGCTAGCTTCTTAGGTATTGCACTGGGTTCTCCAAGTTGGATTCTCATTGCCTGCGCAGGTGTTCTCTACTACATCCAATCACTCCTTTCTCTACACGGAGTTGAAGACGAGACTCAAAGAGAACAACTCAAGAAAATGATTTACATGAGTCCGTTGATGATTGTCATGTTCTCAATCTTCTCCCCAGCCAGTGTCACACTTTACTGGGTTGTCGGTGGTTTCATGATGATCCTTCAACAATTCATCGTCAACTACATCATTCGTCCAAAACTTCGCAAAAAAGTACGCGAAGAATTTGCAAAGAACCCACCAAAAGCAAGCAAAACTTCAGGCGCTCGCAAGGATGTGACTCCTGAATCAGCAGCAGTAATCTCAACTTCTAACAAGAAGAAAAACAAAAAACGCAATGCTGGTAAACAACATTCAAGATAAAGCTACGTGTATTATCAAATAATTAAAAAACGAATGAAGATAAATGGTTTTCATTAACTGCTTATCTTCACTCGTTTTTATTATCTACTTTCACATCTTAATTTATTTAAATCCTATGGCAACAAATTAGTAAGTCAATTACTTTGATTTAATACAATTGAGACTCATTATAACTTCTGCTCCCTCGTCTCTATTTTTCAGTTCTACTTGTCCTTTATGCAGTTTTGCAACTCTACATACAAAACTAAGTCCAATACCATAATGTTGCTCTTTAACCGATCTAGCTTTATCCATACGATAAAAGAGCTTCCCAAAATTATTTAAAACTTCTTCTGGAAATTCAGAGCCATTATTCCATATACCTATTTTCAATTCCTTCCCCTCTTGCTCTACTCTAATTTTAATTTTAGGATTCTGTTTATCTGCATACTCCAAAGCATTTGTTAAAATATTTTGTATTGCACGAATCAGAAGAGATGGATTTATATAATAGCTTTCAGTTCCATTCAAATTTTGTTCAAAAGAAAACTTCATCTGATTTTTTATCAAAAAAGAGATTTCATTCTTTAATTCATCGATAAAATCTGAAGAGGAATACTCCGTCCAGTCTGCCTCATCATCATAGTAAGTTTTAGAATAATGAATCAACTGATTAAAATAATCTAGTAAGCGTTGACTAGCACGAACGATATCTGCTAAACATTCTTTAGACTGCTCATCTTTAGTGGAAGTGTGCAAAAACTCTGCATTCCCTTTGATGATAGTTAGAGGTGTCTTTAAATCATGAGAAGCTGCTGAAACCTGAAACATCAAATCTTCTTTCTGTTGCTTCTCATCATCTAATAGCTGTCGAATACGATCTTGCATCACAATAATTCGATTTCCTGTCTCACGAAATTCCTTAACTGTTAATCTTTCTGTACATTCGCTTTCTAGCCACATACTATTTTCATAAATCAAATTCATTTCATAACTTAGTTTTTTCAACAATTTGCCAATGTGATAACTTATTAGAATAATCAATAAAACACAAATATATATCCATGATGACACATTGAAAAAAATTGATTGAACATCATTATTTTCAAGAGGCTTCCCATCCTCCATTATTTGTATGGATACAGAAGCTAAGGGAATAAGATAAGCTAATAACAAACCAAGACCAAACTGCCAAATAATTCTCCAACAAGTTTCTAGAATTAATTGTCTAAAACTTTTGATTCTACCCATTGATATCCTCCACCGTACAAGGTTTTAATTGGATTTAACTGATATGGTTTCAGCTTTTGACGAATTTGATAAATGTACTCTGAAACCGAACGTAAAAGAGCTTCTGAATTTTGTGGATATAGATAATTATATATTTCCTCAATTGAGTATATTTTATTTGGGTGACTTGCTAGAAGGCTGACAATATCAAATTCCCTACTTGTCAATGGAACCTTATTATTCTTTATAAATAGTTCCTTACTATCAGTATATAGTACAAGCTTCCCACTTTTTATCTGATGCACAGTTCCTTTAGTCCGTTCTTCACGACGTAGGTGCATTTTTACACGCGCTAAAAGCTCCTGCATACTAAAAGGTTTCATAATATAATCATCAGCGCCTGCATTGATTCCAACCACCAAATCTTCATCCATATCCTTAGCAGTTATAAAACAGATAGGAACAGTTATCTGATTGCGAATCATCTGACAAATTTCTAAACCACTAACAGGCATCATAATATCTAATAAAATCAAGTCAAATCCTGTAAAATCACAAAGATCAATCTCTTCTATGTTATTTCGTATGACTACTTCATACTTTTCATATTCTAGTACCTTTTTTATTAGACGAAGAATATCAAGATCATCATCTACCACTAAAATTTTATAAGCCATAACTCACGCTCCTAAATTATATTATATCATTAACTGAGAAAAAGACAGGATAACCCCTGTCTTTAGCGTACATTTCTTTCTCTAAGTATCAATGTAGCAAATACAAAAACAATTAATAACCATACTATTTGTATCCCTAAGCCTTGCCACACTGGATAATAAAGTGATAAAGGATGGATATAGTAACAGTTCATACTCGCTAGTAAGGGTAAATTTCTAAATAAAGAACTGAATTGTAATAACATTTGCCCTAGCCCCAATAAAAGTGATAAACTTATTCCCAACATTAAGGTAAAAGATCGGAAAATAAATACAAAAATACCACTTAAAAGAGAGAAGGTTAAAATAGAAATACAAACTGGAAATAGAACTGTTAGAACATTTTTAATATTGCTCAAAAGATTGATATTGTAATATCCTTGAGCAAATAGTATACATACTGATATTACAGCTAGCAATAATACAATTTCCACACATAACACAATAGCTATTTTACATATTATAAATTTTAAACGATTTGGACATGTAAGAAAACTTGTACGAAGGCTAGAACCTGTAAATTCTTGACCTATAAATAGTACAGCTAGACTAATAAAACCTGCCTGTCCTAAATAGAGACTTTGCAGTAGTTGTTCCAAAACAAAGTGTAGGGTCAACTGATCTGGTTTACTGTTTAAAAAAATAACCATCGGCGGAACACAAAGTAATAGAGCACCTATAATCAACCAATGCCAAGGATTCATCATAAACTTGAGATACTCACATTTAAATTGCTCTTTCAACTCATTCTCCTCCTCCAATATCTGACTGAAGTACGCGGTAAATTGCCAAAGCCAAGAATGACAAATTCCAACAAAGTAAAAGCAAAATATTTTGTAAACTATTCTGTTCTAACATTTGTGGAGATGTAGCAATCAGTCCATAGCTCAATGAAACTGGAAGAAATTTTGCAATTGATATATGGTCGGCTAAGAATGTTCCTAAATTGTAGACTTGAGGAAGCAAAAACAATAGGGGAACAAGGGCTTTTTTAAATGTTAAAGCCAGAATATAGGCTAAAAGTCCCAACAATGTCCAAGCTATACTGTCCAAAAACATATAGAACCAAACTGTCCCATTTAGTGAAAAAAGCAATAAACCATCTTGTCCTAAAACATAATGTGTCATGTTAATCGTCAGAAATATTGATAGGAAGGAAATGACAAAAGAAAATACCAGCCAAATTAATGTCTTTGAAACTAGGAGAGTAATTCGACTCGTATTAGAGAGGAGGCTTGTGCGAATAGCAGAATCTTTATACTCTTCAGCTCCGTAGATTGAGCCTAAGATAATCATAAAAAAAATGCCAATTAGAGTAACATCAAATCCTAAAAATTCAATAGGTGGAATAGCTTCTACTAACTCTGGATTTGTCTCTGGTGTAGCATGGATACCAACTGAAACAATTTGAGAAGCACCAATATCTGCTAAAAACGTTTGAAATACTAGTATCAAGAATAGTACAACATGAGTAGCTCTCTTATAAAGTAATTTCAATATTTCAGAATGAAGAGAGTAAATAAGTGCCATGTCACTTTCCTCCCTCTGTTAAACTAAAGAAAACTTCCTCCAGTGAAGAAAGATTTCTCATCACTTCTTGTAAAGTCCCTTTTATAAGAACTTTGCCTTTATTTATGATGACCACATCATCTGTCACTGCTTCCACTTCCGATAATATATGAGATGATAGCAAGACGGTCTTTCCTTCTTGAGCTTGTTTTTTTATAAACTCTCTAAACCACCGAATTCCTCTTGGATCCAAACCATTTGTCGGTTCATCCAATATCAGATATTGAGGATTTCCTAATAGAGCTGTTGCAATTCCCAAGCGTTGTCCTTCTCCTAATGATAATTTCCCAATTTTAGATTTTTTCTTATGGCTAATATCCACCATATCCAAGACTTGCTCAATTCGCTGACTGGATATCCCATTACTAGCAGCAACAATTTTCAAATGTTGATAAACAGTCCGATCATCAGGAGCACCGACACTGTCAAATGAAGCTCCTACAGTCTTTAGAGGAAATTTTAATTCCTTATAAGTTTGATCTCCAATTTTGGTAAGACCAGATGTTGCTTTGTCTAATCCTAATAAGATACGTAAGGTTGAACTTTTACCAGCTCCATTTGGACCTAGGAAAGCAGTTACTCTTCCTGCTTTTGCTTCAAAAGAAATATCTTTTAAAATTTGAGTTTGACCATATGACTTACATAGATTTTTAATGGTAATACTTTGTTCCATAGATTTCTCCTATTCAATTTGTTGTATCATTTGAAACAAGTATATATTAATCAATAATTTTCGGATTTTTTTCAGGATTTTAAATCTTTATAAAATCTGTATTGTCATATAAATCATAAAAATTTTATTTTGTTTAATTTAGCCTTATCTATATTTATCTGTGTAAACTTAAAAGCCCGATGTTCCCATCAGGCTTCTTTTTTTATCCATGAACACGTTTCATGTAATCTTGATAACTCTCTGTATCCATTAGTTCCTTAGCGTTCTTAACACGATCTGCTGTTGGAGGTTTAACGCCTTCAAGCGAATACGGAATGCCAAGTTCACGCCACTTGAACTCACCCATCGTGTGATAAGGTAAGATTTCAAACTTATCAACATTTTTGAGAGTCTTTACGAACTTCCCAAGTTCAATCAAATCTTCATCACGGTCTGTCAATCCAGGCACAAGAACGTGACGAATCCAAACAGGTTTCCCAATATCTGACAAGTACTGAGCACATGCCAAGATATTTTTATTGGTTTGACTGGTTACAATCCTGTGCTGTGCTTCGTTGATTTCCTTAATATCAAGAAGAACCAAGTCTGTCACGGCCATTAGTTTATTGAATTTCTCTAGATAACGCGGTTTATTACGGAATGGAAGGGCACAAGTATCCAAGGTACAGTGGATTCCTTTTTCTTTTGCTTTTGTAAAGAGAGCAATTAGGAAATCAATCTGTAAGAGAGCTTCCCCTCCACTGACCGTAATTCCACCCTTATCTCCCCAGAAACCACGAAAACGAAGCGCTTCTTCTAGAACATCGTCTACTGTTCGTACACGAGATTTATTGGTTTCCATCGCCCATGTGTCCGGGTTATGACAATACTGGCAACGCATCTGACAGCCCTGCAAAAAGACAATGAAACGAATCCCGGGACCATCTACCGCCCCAAAACTCTCTGTCGAATGTACCATTCCTGTCACTTTTCCGTAGTCTATTGTTTCTTCTGACATCACGTCACCTTCCTTGGAACCGTTTTATAATTTTATTATATCACGCTTGAAAGGAAAAACAATAGATTTTGTCTATTTTTTAGAAAACAATCTGTTTTTCACTTTCAACTTTCATGATTTTCAAAAATTCTTCTAATCCTTGTCAAAGTCAAACCCATAGAGAGTCGCAAAATAGTCCTCAGGTCGCTCTGCTCTGCGGATTAGTCGTGCACCACCGTCCTCTGTGTAGAGAATCTCTGCTGAACGAAGTTTCGCATTGTACTGGTAACCCATAGAGAATCCATGCGCACCTGTATCATGAATGACTAACAGATCACCAATTTCTGTTTGAGGTAGTTCACGATTAACTGCAAACTTGTCGTTGTTTTCACAAAGTGAACCAACAACATCAACCACTTCAGTCAGACCGTCAGGATGCATCATATTTGTAATGTGGTGATAAGCTCCATACATAGCTGGTCTCATCAGGTTAACAGCTGACGCATCTACTCCAAGATAAGTCCGATAAGTCTTCTTTTTATGGGTTACTTTAGTCACTAGAATTCCATGAGGCGCCAACATAAAGCGTCCTAGTTCTGTAAAAATCTTAACTTGACCAAGACCTGCTGGCGTAAGAACTTCTTCATAAACCTGACGAACCCCCTCACCAATTAAAGCAATATCATTTGGCTCCTGGTCCGGACGATAGTTGACACCGATTCCTCCAGAAAGATTGATGAAGTCCAGCGAAATACCTAACTTTTCCTTGATTTCTACAGCCAGTTCAAAAAGCTGGCGCGCCAATTCTGGATAATAGAGATGAGTAACAGTATTGGAAGCTAGGAAGGAATGAATCCCAAAAGTTTTTGCTCCCTTTTCTTTCAAGATAGCAAAAGCTTCAAAGAGCTGTTCCTTAGTCATCCCGAACTTAGCTTCACCAGGACTATCCATAATGTCCGTTCCTAGTTCAAATACGCCACCAGGATTGTAACGGCAGGAGATAATCTCAGGAATCCCCGCAGCGCGCTCTAAATGATCGATATCTTCAAAGGCATCCAAGTTGATAGTCGCCCCTAATTCACGGGCATAGGCATACTCTTGGTCTGGTGTATTGTTAGATGAAAACATCATCTCTGGCCCTGTAAACCCAAGCTTATGACTCATTAAGAGTTCTACATAACTAGAACAATCCACTCCACATCCTTCTTCTTGCAAAATCTTCAAGATAGCTGGAGTTGGGGTCGCTTTTACAGCGAAGTATTCTTTAAAGCCTTTATTCCAAGAGAAAGCTTCATTAACTGCGCGTGCCTTCTCGCGAATACCTTTTTCATCGTAGAGATGGAATGGAGTTGGAAACTCTTCAACAATCTTTTCTAAGTCTTCACGTTTAATAAATGGCGTCTTCATAGGGCTCCTTCATATTCATTATCAAAGAAAGGCTGGGACGAAAGTTCCAACCTTTAAGCATCTTATTCTCTCTTATTTTTCTGTTTCGAAGATGTTCCCAACTTCAACTTCAATTTGTTGGTTCTTCACATCAATATTGGTAACTTTTAAGAGCGATTTATAGTCAAACTGCTGTTCACGATCTTCCTGCGCATTATCAGCAAAGACAGCTACACCAGCCAACTCAGAATCAAACTCTGTTAAAAGGCTAATCATACCGTTAATCGTTCCTCCGCCTTTCAAGAAGTCATCAACAATCAAGACACGGCTTCCTGCCTTAAGGCTACGTTTTGATAGGAACATTTTTTCAATACGGTCACTAGATCCTGAGACGTAGTTGACACTAACAGTTGAACCCTCAGTGATTTTCAAGTCACGACGGACAATGACAAAAGGTACGTTGAGAACATTGGCTACTGCATTTGCAAGCGGAACCCCTTTGGTCGCTACCGTCATAACAGCATCAATCTTTTGGTCCATAAAGCTCTTAGCAATAATACGTCCAATATTTTTTAAAATAGCCGGAGTACTAAGTAGATCAGACAAATAAATGTAGCCACCTGGCAGAATGCGGTCGCTCTCTGAAAGTTTATCGCGAAGCTCTTGGATGATTGTTTTAGATTCAAGGGTAGAGATGGAAGGTGTGAAAATAACTCCACCACCAGCACCTGTCACCGTTTGAATATGGCCGATTTCAATTTCTTCAAAGGCTCGCTTAATAATGACAATATCTTCTGAAATAGAAGATTTGGCAGATTCATACTTTTCCGCGAAGGTATTGAGACTGGTTAATTTGTATGGATTGTTAATCAAATAATTGGAAATAACAACCATCCGATCACTTCTTCTTAATTTCATTAGTTATTCACCATTCTTTTTAATTAGTCTTTTTCTCATTATATCACACTAAAGCAAAAAAAACGAACTTTATTGTCTAAATAAAGCTCATTTTTTAGTTTCTAGTCTAATTTTGGCTTGTAGAAGGAACGATTGTCCATTGCAAAGACTTTATTGGTCATTTCACCCTCATCAACAAGAGCCAGAGCTGTTGACATCATCATCATACTCGCATCCAAATTATCAATCATATGAATAATTTCAGCTTCCATCACACGAGGACGAACAGGACTACCATACTCGAGTAATCCATGGTGGCTGAGAATCACATGGCGCAGAAGCACCACTTCTTCTCGAGTATCATCAATGCCAAGTTCCATAACCGCTTTGGTAATCTCGCTATCAATCAAGGCGATATGTCCGATAAGATTTCCTCTCACTGTATACTCTGTCTGGTCCGGACCTGTTAACTCAATAACCTTAGCCAGGTCATGAAGCATAATTCCTGCATAGAGCAAGCTCTTATTGAGTTGTGGGTAGACATCTGCAATTGCCTCTGCTAAACGAACCATAGTTGCCGTGTGATAAGCAAGCCCTGTTTCAAAGGCATGGTGGTTGGTTTTTGCAGCTGGATAAGAATAAAATTCTTTATCATATTTGGTATAGAGGGCCCGAACGATTCGTTGCCAGATGGGATTTTCAATCTTGAAAATCATCTGTGCCATGTACTCACGGATTTCTTTAACATCCACTGGTGATTTGACCTTGAAGTCTGCTGGGTCATTGGGTTCACCAGGCTGAGGTAAGCGAAGGGTGATTTGATTTACCTGTGGAGTGTTGTTGTAAACTTCACGACGACCTTGCATGTGGACAACTTTTCCTGCAGTAAAGGCCTCAACGTTATGAGGTTGGGCATCCCAGAGTTTTCCTTCGATTTCCCCACTATCATCTTGGAAGGTGAAAGCTAGGTAATTTTTCCCAGCACGCGTCTGTCTCAGATCGGCTGATTTGATCAGGTAAAAGCCCTCGAACAGTTCATCTTTTTTCATGTGACTAATCTTCATATTCTTCCTCATCTTCTTGGAACTGGAGCAAATCAAGCATAGGCTCACCTTCTGACAATTCAATATGTCGGAGCGTTCGCTCGATAGCTGAAGTACGTCGGTTTAACAATTCATCAATATTACCAGTGGCATGTTGGAGGTGTTTTTGCGCTTTAACCAAAATGCCACCAAACTTGCCAAATTCGGTTTTGACGTTGGCTAGAGTTTGGCTAATATGGTCAGCACTCTTTTGGATATTCAGAGTCTTGAAGCCAACAGATAGGGAGTTAAGAAGGGCTGACAAGGTACTTGGACCTGCGACAATAATCTGCTCCTCCCGTCTCAAACCATCAAAGAAAATCGGATTTCTAACGATTTCTGAGTAAAGACCTTCTGTCGGAACAAACAAAACTCCAAAATTGGTCGTCCTTGGCGGTGCTATGTACTTGTTCTTGATATCTTTGGCAAAACGCTTAACACTTGTTTGGAGTGATTTGCGACAACTTTCGATTTCATCCTTATCACCTGATTCATAGGCTTCTTCAAGGCGGTAATAAGCTGCCAGTGGAAACTTAGAGTCAATTGGTAGATAAACATATTCCTGGTCACCTTGCCCAGGCAACTTGATGGCGTACTCGACTCGCTCACTCGAATTTTCAACCGTTGCAAATTCTCGTTCATACTGGGCAGGTGTCATGATATCTTCAATAATCTGTCCCAGTTGTAATTCACCCAGAATTCCTCGGGTCTTGGTTCCAGATAAGACCTTGTTAAGCGCACCGACATCTCGCGCCACCGTCTGCATTTCACCTAGACCTCGATTGACAGATTCCAATTGCTTGGAAACTGTCTCAAAGGATGCTTGCAAGCGTGTCTGCAAGGTCTTTTCTAATTTTTCCTCAACCGTTTGGCGCATTTGTTCTAAGCGTTGTTCATTTGATTCCTGCAAGGCTTGGAGGCGTTGGTCTGTCTTATCTCTGGTTTGGAGGAGGTTTTCATTCATCTCCTGTCGAACCTGGGTCAGACCTTGGTGCAATTCGATTCGCACCTCCTGCAAACGGTCACTGACAGCCACTTCAAGATTTTTTTGGTCAAGCTGATTAGACTGTCTGGCTTGCTCAAATCGATAATCTAACTGGTCTGAAAGATTATCTGCCTGGTCTTCTAAACTCTTGGTCAGATATTTCTCCTGCTTTTCCTGCCTCTGCCAAATGAGAAAGAGGCCGGCTAGGTTAGCTATTAGTAACAGTAGTAATATAATCTCCATCCTATCTCCTGTCCTTGCTATGCAGTACAATCACATAGCCATCTGGGCAAGTCACCGAAACTTCCCTATCTATATATTCGTTAGAAGCGTAAACTTTCTTAAAGAAAAAATTCTCCTCAGTTAGTTCATACTTGGCTCCGATAATGGTCAGCTGACTATCCCTCACAGGCATAAAAGCAAGATAATCATAGTCTGACCGTGGTTCAAGTTGACTGGTCCCTTCTGGGCAATAACTAATCAAGTTTTGCCCATCCTCAATCTCTATTTGACGCATAAAAGGCGCCAATTTAGGATTGCTAGGCAGAAAGACATTAGCCAACATATGGTCAATGCGACCACCCAGAGCACCGAAAATAGTGACCTGTGCCTGAGGGCTTTTTTCAAAAATCGTTAAAAGCGCTAGTTCCAGATCCGTATCATCTTTTTCTGGCTGAGCTTGGACAAAGTGCTGGGCATTCGCCTGAATCAACTGACGTTCTTCTACAGTCACAGAATCAAAATCCCCAACTGCTAAAGCAAGAGGAAGTTCTTCTTCCAATACCCAGAGTGAGCCTCGATCCACACCGACAAAGCAGTCAAAATCTGTCCGATAGTGACCGCGGTCTCCGCCTGCAAAAACTGCAACTTTAGTCCAGTTGTTTTCTGAGAGCTTGCACTCGTTCATTGACATCTCCCTTAAAGACATAGGACCCTGCTACAAAGACTGTAGCGCCAGCTTCTTTGGCTTGAGCTATGGTCTGAACATCAATCCCACCATCCACTTCAATTTCAAAATTCAATCCTTTTTCCTCACGAAGGGCAGCCAATTCACGTATCTTATCCATGGTTTCAGGCAGAAAAGCTTGCCCACCAAATCCAGGGTTAACGGTCATGACTAATACTTGGTCAACCAAATGAAGCACATGTTTAATCGCCTCAACAGGTGTTCCAGGGTTAATGACAACAGAAGGCTTCACTCCCAAAGATCGAATCTTTTGAAGTGCCCCATGAATATGAGGTGTTGCTTCTGCATGGATGCTGATGATGTCTGCACCTGCACGCGCAAAGTCTTCTAAATGATGTTCGGGATTTGATACCATCAAGTGGCAGTCAAAGACCATCTTGCTGTGGGGACGAAGAGCCTCGACTACACCTGCACCAAAGCTGATCTGAGGTACAAAGTGACCATCCATGATATCGATATGGGCGTATTCTGCCCCAGTTGCTTCTAGGCGTTTGATTTCACGTTCAAAGTTGGCATAATCTGCTGCCAGAATTGACGGAGCAATCTTGTATTGAGACATAGGTTTCTCCTTATTTTGGAATTTTTTTGCTGACTTTTTTATAGGTTTCTCTGCGATTTTCAATTTCGCTCAGGAATTGCAAATAGTTATCAAAACGGAAGCTCGCAATGAGACCTTCTTCTACTGCTGGTTTGACCGCACAGGAAGGCTCATGGGTATGCGTACAAGTACGGAACTTGCAATCTCGGCTAACAGAGGCAATTTCTGGAAAGGCCTGATTGAGGTCTTCTGCTGTTGCCACTTCATAATCCAGAGATGAAAACCCTGGCGTGTCTGCGATTTTCCCACCATTGAGATTGTAAAAACTAACAGCTCGAGTGGTATGACGACCACGACCTAGACTATCAGAAATTTCTCCTGTCTCTAGATTAAGGTCAGGTGCGATTTTATTAAGAAGGGTTGACTTACCAACACCTGTCTGCCCCATAAAGACTGTCACCTTGTTTGTCAATAGTGGCAAAAGCTCTTCCTTACTAGTTACAAAGTCATAGCCGATGGCACGATAGGTCTGCTCGTAAAAATCCAGTTCTCCTCGATCTGACAAGAGGTCCATTTTAGAAATATAAACGATAGGATGGATGCCCTTATGTTCCAAGAGAACCAAGAAGCGATCCAACAAATTGCTATTAAAATCCGGCTCCTTGACCGACATGATAACAACTGCTTGGTCAATATTGACAATGGGCGGGCGAACTAGACTATTTTTTCGTTCCTGAATCTTAAGAATGTAGCCCTCAGAGTTTTCTTTCGCAGAAAAATCTACCCAATCTCCGACGTAGGGTGTGTGGCCTTTTTTACGAAAATTCCCACGCGCACGTGTCTGATAAACTTGACCATCTCTCTCCACATAGTAGAAGCCAGCCAAGGCTTTAATGATTTGTCCCTGCATCCTAGAGTCCTTGTCCTTTAAGTGCATCTGCTAGGCTAGCAAATTCTGCCAAGCTGAGAGCTTCACCACGTACACTTGGTGCCAGTCCAGCCTGATCCAAAGCCTTGGTCAGCTTGTCCTTGATTTCTTCAGTCTTCCCAAAGTAACCTGTCAAGTTATTCCACAAGGTCTTACGACGATGGGTGAAACTAGCCTTGGAAACTTTAAAGAAGAAATTCTCATCTTCTACCACAACCGCTGGCTCTGGACGGCGTACCATTTTTAAGATAGCCGAATCCACGTTGGGCGCTGGCACAAATACTGTACGAGGCACGATAAAGGCAACCTTGGCCGTCATGTAATACTGCACAGCAATAGACAAGCTACCGTATGCCTTTGTATTTGGTTGAGCAGAGATACGATCCGCCACTTCCTTTTGCATCATGACCACAAACTCACTAAAAGGAATGCCACTTTCAATCAAGTGTATGAGAATAGGCGTCGTGATATAGTAAGGCAAGTTTGCTACTACCTTGATTGGTAAATCAGGATTTTTAAAATTCTGGATGTGCTGCGCCAAGTCAACTTTTAGTATGTCTTCGTTGACTACGGTCACATTGTCAAAATCACGCAGGGTATCCGCTAGGATTGGTACCAAACGGTGGTCAATCTCAAAGGCCATGACTTGAGCTGCACGCTCAGCCAAAAATTCCGTCAAAGCACCAATCCCTGGCCCGATTTCGATAACATTGACCTGGTCATCAACTTCAGCCGTATCCACGATTTTTTGAAGGATGTTGGTATCGGTCAAGAAATTTTGCCCGAAGGATTTTTTAAAGGTAAAACCGTGACGCTCCAGTACTGCCTTGGTCACGCTATAATCTGCAATTCTCATTTATTCTCTTTTCTAATTATTAGCTAAAAATAATATATAGAAACCACATAATTCCTGCCAACAAAATCCAAAATACAAATAGAACACGATGCTTGTTCGCTTTTGTATCGGCTCCAGTCATGTCGCCCCCTTGCTTATCATCTTGGGGGTTCATTTTCTTCAATTCATCCTGATATGCAACCGAATCTAGAATATTGTCTTCTGGCAATAATTCTGAAGCATAATAATCAGGAAAGCCCATAGCAAGGCCTATTAAGTTCTCATCCGTTAGAGAAAAATCTAAATCTTTGGGTTGATTTTCCCGAATAGCTCGGATATTTTTTAACAGTTTATCAGCGACTACAGAGACTTGGTCCATAAAAACTACATCCAAAAGATCAAATCCTAACACATCACCATCTTTTACGTTTGCAAGAATATAACGAACAAAGGCATCATATAGTTTCAAGGCTTGTGGGACATTCTCTTCTAAAAAAGAGCGGTTTTGGAGGGCACTTTGCCGGAATTTTTCAATAGGAAGCAAGATATCTACATTCTGCTCTTGGTAAAATCTTTCTGCTTGCTCTTCATCTTCTTCGAGTTCTTCTGCTGTTTCCCAGAGAGCAATAGGAGCTTTTAAGTCTTCTTCATCCCAAAACAATTGCCAAAAATAGGGTATCGTGTAGATGCCTTCTGTTAAGATACGAGCTTCATCTCCGTTTTTTAAGTAAATATAACTTCTATTCGCCATTCCATTTCCTTTCAAAATCTTTGAAAAAGGTTAGTGGTTCAAGTAGGATATAGATAAAACTATAAAGTTTCCCAATGTAAAGAAACTCTCTAATCTTGAGCTCTTCCTTCTTGTTCCTCACTAAGTTTTTGCATGTCTCTAAAAGCTGTTAGGCTAACATAGGCACCCGCTTCATAGTATTCCGTTGGGTTTATAGCATAGTCAAAGCCTTCAATCATGCCTCCAGCTTCTTCAATCATGCCATTCCATTTTTCATCAAAAACCATTCTCAGACGTTTCCAATCGGTAAATACCGGCACAGAATTTCTGCCATCTTTTCCTTCTTTGACTGGAATGTTGAAACTAGAATCTTTTTCCAAGACAAAGGAGCTTCCTTCCTGACTATCGTCCTTAAATTCCGAAGCAGCATCTAAAGGAATTAGAAATTTTGCTTTCAGCATAGCTTCTGAAAAGAACTTATAATAGAGCTTATAAATTACTTCTTCATCTTCTGTCGTCGGGCTATCCAATTGTCCCATCAGCAACATCCATCTTACTAGGTCAGGATTCATCACAGGAACTTGTATTTCTGGCAAATTAGAAAAATCTGGTTTTTGAACCAAGGCCGAGGCACTGATGCTAACTTCCTTGGAATTAAAGATTGCTCCCAAGGCACCATTTAAGTAAAAGGCTGTTCCAAGGAAATTCTCAATCCCTTTTTTATCTTCCGTATTTTCAATCAGTTTTACGACTGAGTTTGGTCGACTATCAATGGTTTCTTTAAATTGGCGATACCAAGATGGCGTCAAAAGCATGATCATAGGATCTGTGCACAAATAGCCCTCTTCTCCCCTGTCATAGGTCGTTGAGAAAAGATAGGGTTCACCTGTTTTTTCCGAATAAACTGCATAAACTGAATCTGCTGCTAACAACTTGTCCTTGACGATTTCCGCGAGACGTTCCAACTTACGAGTGTTGATTTGATAGCTTTCTTCACTTTCAGTTTCCTGATTTTGACGGCATTTCCATAAAAAGAGACGTAAAATTTCTACGCTATCATCAAGACTAGCTGCCAAATAGTCTTCATTAGTCAATTGCCCCTCTTGGATGGCTACAAAAGCACGATAAAGAGCATCTGAATAGCTAGATAATTTTTGCTCTTCCTCAATACCTGAACTAAAGAGCACACTTCCTTTTTTCAGTTTATCCAAAGAAGGAATCCTATCAACCACTAGATGGGCAAGAACTTCATCAGTTAGACTATCTGCATCTTTGTTTTGACTGCTGAGTTTTTTAACCTCTACAGTACCAAGACTTTCCATTCCTTGGTCGGGATTGCAAAATTGCAACTGATCTCCAACCTTGATACTACCTTCTAGACTCCCTACAATCAATAATTGATTCGTTTCCTTCATCGGGAACAAATCTAGAACACCAACGCAAACATTGCCTTCCGCCTCTTCTGCTTCCTTATTTGATTCAGTTGTTTCAGTTGTTTTTGTTGCTTCTGTCTTTTTTAAAAAATCAAAGATTCCCATAACTTTTCCTCATTATCTCCACTCAGCACAAATCCTATGGAGTCACTTTTCTAATGCTTGCTACCAAGCCTGATTAAACCGTATATGATTACTTCTATTGTATCACATTCCCTCCACATTTTGGGGGAGTTTCTCAATTCTCATATGATTTCATAGCATCTTCAACTTCTGCTAAACTAATGCCAAACAATTCCAAACGTTTAAGGAGTTGTTTGCCGTTGGAATAACCGATACGTAGACTTTCTCCTAGATATTCTCTGCGTTTTCGACTATCTGCCCCAGCAAAAAATCCCAATCGAATCAAGTCACTACGGCTAATATCAAAATCACTTTCTACTTCAAATTGCTCTGTCACTTGCGCCAAGGCTGTTTTCAAATCTTCGTAGCTAGCGTGTTCGATTCCTAGAGAACGCCCCTTGGTTTTGGACTTAGGAACTGCCTCATCACGTTTGAGAAAGGCGTGCTGAACTGTCGGAATGGCCGTCATAATCATCCGACGAATGCGTTCCCCGTTAAAATCAGGATCTGTAAAAACAATCACCCCATGACGTTGGTGTAAACGTTGGATTCGTTCAAGATCTTGTTCATTGATCGCAGATCCACGAGTCTCATAAGTCTCCACATCAAAAAAACGTTTGAGATTGGTCGTATCATCGCGTCCTTCAACTACGATGACTTGGGAAATTTTCTCTTTCATGATTTACGTTCCAATCCAAAGATTCGTTCTGCATTGGTACTTGTCGCAGCTGCCAATTTTTCTGTCGTCATGCCACGTAAGTCCGCGATAAAGTCCACTACATAGCGCGTGTAAGCTGTCTTATTTTCACGACCACGCTTGGGTACTGGGGCTAAATAAGGCGCATCTGTCTCTACCAAAATCTTATCCAAAGGTAACTCTTTGGCTGCTTCCTGAATATCTGTCGCCTTCTTGAAGGTCACCACTCCAGAAAAGGAAATTGTCATACCAAGCTCCACAAACTTCTCAGCCCATTCCAGAGAACCAGAGAAGGAGTGCATGATGCCGCCACGAGGTCCGACTCCCTCACTCTTGATAATCTCATAGGTGTCTTCTAGCGCATCACGGGTATGAACCACAAAAGGCAAGTCCAGTTCCTTAGATAGCTGAATCTGACGACGGAAAACCTTCTCTTGAACTTCTTTAGGCGCTGTCATCCAGTGATAGTCCAAACCAATCTCACCTAGGGCAACAACTTTTGGATGTTTTAGTTTTTCTAGCAAGTAATTCTCAATATCCTCTGTATAATCTCCTGCTTCTGTTGGATGCCATCCAATTGTCGCATAGAGTTGGTCATATTCTTCCACCAACTCTAGGGCACGCTCAATCGTCGGCTTATCAAAACCAACGATATTCATCCGAGTTACACCCATTTCCGCTGCTAAGGCAAGCTCTTCTTCTTCACGTCCCAAAAATTCCTCTATATTTAAATGTGTATGAGTATCAAAAATCATTTATATTTCCTCGTTTTTTCTACTTTCTATTATACCAAAAAACTAGTCGCATCCTTATAGGAAAAAAATATTTTGAAATCAATGATTTTCCCTTGACGGTATTTTTTCATAGCAGTATAATAGCTCTTGTTGAAAATTTCAAAAAAGGAAAGAAAATGTTTACAAAACTAAAATATACCTTTATCGGTCGTCCCCTTAAATCCTTAACAGAAGGTGAAGGAGGACTTCTTGGAAAAACACAAGCACTCGCAATGCTCTCAAGCGATGCTCTATCTTCTATCGCTTATGGACCCGAGCAGGTCGTCCTCGTCTTGGCTAGTCTTTCTCCCCTAGCTATTTGGTGGAGTCTCCCTATTGGTATCTTTGTCCTCTTACTATTAGCTAGCCTGACCATTTCTTATCGACAAATCATCCATGCCTACCCTCAAGGTGGAGGTGCCTATATGGTTACTCGAGAAAACCTCTCCCCTGAGTTAGGTTTGATTGCTGGGGGAAGCCTGCTTGTTGACTACATGCTAACAGTAGCCGTATCTGTGGCTGCAGGTGCGGATGCAATCACTGCTGCACTTCCTGTCCTCCATCCTTACAACCTCCACATTTCCATTTTTCTGGTCTGTTTGCTCATGCTTTTGAATCTGCGAGGCTTGAGGGAATCCGCCAGTTCTCTGATGATCCCAGTTTATCTCTTTATCTTTAGTACAGTCTTCCTCTTATTGTTTGGTATCTTCCAACTATTGACAGGTTCTCTCAGTTATCATGCAACTTCTGCAATTGGTCAAACTGTCCCAAGTCTATCAATTGTCCTAATCTTAAGAGCCTTCACCAGCGGTTCAGCTTCACTAACAGGGGTTGAAGCTATCTCAAATGCCGTTCCATTTTTCAAGACCCCCAAAGAAAAAAACGCAGCTCAAACATTGACCATCATGTCTCTGATTCTTGGATTTCTATTTGCAGGGATTACCTTCTTAAACTACTGGATGGGGATTACACCTCAACACGGAGAAACAATCCTCTCACAAATGGCTAAAGGGATTTTAGGAGATTCAGCTCTCGGTCAGATTGTTTATTATCTCTTCCAATTCTCAACTGCCCTAATCCTAGCCGTTGCTGCAAATACTGGTTTTTCTGCCTTCCCAATGTTGGCTTACAATATGGCTAAGAACAAGTACATGCCCCATCTCTTTATGGAAAAGGGAGACCGCCTTGGTTACTCAAACGGTATTTTAACCTTAGCTTTTGGTGCCATAATCCTTCTGCTTATTTTCAACGGAAATACAGAACGCTTGATCCCTCTTTATACTATCGGAGTTTTCGTCCCCTTTGCACTTTCTCAAACAGGTATGATTCGCCACTGGAAAAAAGAAAAAGGCTCTCATTTCTTAAAATCTGCCATTGCTAACATCCTCGGTGCTATCATTTGTTACGTTATCGTTCTTATCCTACTCTTCTTCAGACTTGGAGATATCTGGCCCTTCTTCCCAATTATCCTAGTCTTAACCTTCCTCTTTTTGTCCATCCACAGTCATTACCAAAAAGTGGCGAAACAACTTCGACTTTATGAAGGAATTCAAAAGAAAACTTACGATGGCAATGTCGTCCTTGTCTTAGTAGGAAATGTTACTCGAGTCAGCGTCGGAGCGATTAACTACGCTCAAAGCATCGGAGACGAAGTTTTGGCTATGCACATTTCCACCAAGGAAACTGAGGAAAAAGACCAAGAAATCCTCCAAGAATTTGCCGACTACTTCCCAAATATTACTCTTAAAAACATTAATACCAGCTATCGCGATATTATCACACCTACAGTTCGATATGTTCGAAAGATTTCTCAAGAAGCCAAGAAAAAGAACTACACGGTTACAGTTCTTGTACCCCAATTTATCCCTAACAAACCTTGGCAAAATACCCTCCACAATCAAATGAGCCTTAAATTAAAATATGCTCTCAGATGGCACGAAGATGTCGTCGTTGCTAGCTACTCTTATCATTTGAAAGAATAAAGAAAAGCTCAAAATCAGAGAAATTATCTTCTGATCTTGAGCTTTTTCTATATGTGATTTTTTCAAGACGTCTTCTAAAATGTTTATTCTCAATCAATAACTTTAGAAAATTCTATCTTTTAGATAAAAGAAAAATCAGTAGGCTCGAGTTCCTACTGACTTCTTTGTTTCATTTGTTTGGATTATGCAGCCAAAACTTTGCGTCCTTTGCGACGACGAGCTGCCAATACGCGACGACCGTTTTTAGTTGACATACGGTTACGGAATCCGTGTTTGCGCGCACGACGAAGTTTACTTGGTTGATAAGTACGTTTCACGATGAATACCTCCTCATAGATTTTGTATTCGTTTAGCCGGCTATAAAGTGATCAGTTACTAAACATACTTTACTATTCTATCTGATTCTTACTTATTTGTCAATAGCTCTGACAAATGTTTCCAGCTTTTTTGCTATGAAAGCCTTATCTGCAATACTGCTTCAAGAAGCGAGTCATCTTTTCTTGGATTTGGGCCAACTCATCGACACGTGGTAGATAAACGATACGGAAATGATCTGGTTCTTTCCAGTTAAAGCCACGTCCATGTACCAAAAGCACCTTTTCTTGTTTCAAGAAATTAAGGACAAATTGTTCATCGTCATCGATACGGTACATATTGCGGTCGATTTTAGGGAAGATATAAAGACCCGCTTTTGGCTTAACAGCTGATAAACCAGGGATATCTTGAATGGCATTATAAATAAAGTTTCTTTGTTCATAGATGCGACCACCTGGCAAGAGCAATTCATCCACTGACTGGTGACCACCTAGTGAAGTTTGAACTACCTGCTGGGCAAGCACATTCGAACAGAGACGCATGTTTGAAAGCATATTGAGACCTTCAATGTAGCCTTTTACATGATGTTTAGGCCCAGACAAGACCATCCAACCCACACGGAATCCAGCGATACGGTGAGATTTTGACAAACCATTCATGCTGACGCAGAAAAGGTCTGGAGCCAAACTGGCTACTGGTGTGTGGACATTCCCATCCATAACCATACGGTCGTAGATTTCATCCGCAAAAATAATCAAGTCATTTTGGCGAGCAATTTCAATAATATCTAACAAGAGTTCTTTAGGATAGAGAGCCCCCGTTGGATTATTAGGGTTTATCAAGACAATAGCCTTGGTATTGGAACTAATTTTAGACTTGATATCATCGAGGTCTGGATACCATTCAGCTTCTTCATCACAGACATAGTGTACGGCATTTCCTCCGGCCAAGCTGACTGCAGCAGTCCAAAGAGGATAGTCTGGCATAGGAACCAAGACTTCATCACCGTTGTCCAAAAGCCCTTGCATGGACATAACGATTAGCTCACTAACTCCATTTCCAAGGTAGATGTCATCGATACCTACATTTGGAAAGTTTTTCAGTTGGCAATATTGCATAATTGCCTTACGAGCTGAAAAGATTCCTTTTGAATCTGAATAACCTTCACTATCACGGGCATTCATAATCAAGTCATGAATCACCTCATCCGGAGCTGTAAAGCCAAACTCAGCTGGGTTCCCTGTATTCAAACGAAGAATTTTTTCTCCATTTGCGCGCATGCGCATAGCTTCTTCCAAAACTGGACCACGGATATCATAAGCCACATGCTCTAATTTTATTGATTTGTTAAATTCTTTCATTTGAGTTCCTCTATTCATCAGGATAGTTAATATTATACCACTCCAAAACGAAATCGCAAATTTCCCAGTACTATTCCACAAAAAAACCTTGCTTAACGCAAGGTAACAGGACAAATCCGATTTCTTTCTATTTTTGGAGAAGAAAGAGTAGATATACTTCTCTAAAAAGCTGGATAAATTGGACCAAAATCTTTGTAGAGAAACTCTGGTGTTCGAAAACAAAGTCATTGTAAGGGATGGTAACTGCATGAACAAAAGAATTTCTGCTTCTATTCAGCAAAACGCAAAGAAAAAATAAGTAGACTGACCAACATTAGGAATAATGTTAGACTAAGCCGAGTCTAGTTGAAAAAATACCATCTCACTAACTTATTTCTTTGTCCTGTCAATTAATAGTATACACTAAAATCTTTGCATTTTCAAATAAGTATACATATAAAAAGAACTCAATATTTGAGTTCTTTTTATCTACTATTTTGCAATTTCTGCCAACATTTTTTCAATGTGTTGGATTGATTTTTCGCGTCCAAGCAAGTAGATGGTCTCTGGCAATTCAGGACCATGCATTTCACCTGAAACGGCGATACGGATTGGCATGAAGAGATTTTTCCCTTTGATACCAGTTTCCTTTTGGACTGCTTTGATTTGTGGGAAGATATTTTCTACCACAAACTCATCGTCTGACATGGCTTCAAGTTTTGCCTTAAAGGCCTCAAGTACAGTCGGAACGGTTTCACCAGCCATGACTTCTCGCTCAGCTTCTGTCAATTCTGGGAAGTCTGAGAAGAAGAGGTCTGTCAATGGAACGATTTCATCCACTGACTTCATTTGTGGTTTGTAGAGTTCCACTAATTTCTCAGCCTTGTCTGTCAAACGTCCTGCTGCTTCGAGGAATGGTTTTGCCATTTCAAAGATAGTCTCAAGATCCGCATTCTTGATATACTCATTGCTCATCCAGTCCATTTTCTTTTGGTCGAAAGCTGCTGGAGACTTGCTGAGGCGTTTTTCATCAAAGAGCTTGATCAGTTCTTCGCGAGAGAAGATTTCGTCTTCTCCACCAGGATTCCATCCAAGAAGAGCGATGAAGTTAAAGACTGCTTCTGGAAGGTAACCCTTCTTGCGGTAATCTTCGATAAACTGAAGAGTGTTGGTGTCCCGTTTAGACAACTTCTTACCAGTTTCAGAGTTGATGATCAAGGTCATGTGACCAAATTCTGGTGCTTCCCATCCAAGTGCTTCATAGACCATGAGTTGTTTTGGAGTGTTGGCAATGTGGTCATCTCCACGGATGACGTGAGAGATTTGCATATCGTGGTCATCGATGACAACGGCAAAGTTGTATGTTGGGTAGCCATCTTTCTTTTGGATAACCCAATCCCCACCGATATTGCCACCTTCAAACTCGATATCGCCTTTGACCATATCGTGCCATTTGTAAATACCAGACTCATTAACGGCCAAACGAACAGTCGGGATGATACCTGCTGCTTCACGTTCTGCAATGTAAGCTGCTTTCTCCTCTTCGCTCATACCAAGGTATTCGTTGATGTAACGAGGTGTTTCACCGGCAGCTTCTTGGCGTTCACGTTCCGCCACCAACTCTTCTTCTGTTACGTAAGACTTGTAGGCTTTTCCTTCAGCTAAGAGTTGGTCAATGTATTTTTGATAGAGTTCCAAACGCTCAGACTGGCGGTAGTTTTCATGAGTCTCTGGACTTTCATCCCAGTCCATGCCTAACCAACGAAGGTTTTCAAGCTGTGAACGCTCTCCGTCTTCGACGTGGCGCTTACGGTCCGTATCTTCGATGCGGATGATAAAAGTTCCACCATGATGACGTGCATACAAGTAGTTAAACAATGCTGTACGGGCATTTCCGATGTGTAGTAGTCCTGTTGGACTTGGTGCGTAACGTACGCGGATATCTTTTGACATAGCTTCTCCTATAAAGTCTCTAGGCGTCTGCCTTTTTGCTCTCTATATTATATCACAAGTCTTGCCAGAGTCCAATTTCTCTTTTCGAGAAAAAGCAAAAAGAGTGGTAAATCCACTCTTTTTAGTCAATTATAGACGAGCGTTGAGTTCTTTGCTCAATTCTTCAAATCCTGGTTTACCAAGAAGGGCAAACATGTTACGTTTGTATGCTTCAACACCTGGTTGGTCAAATGGGTTGATCGCGTTCAAGTAACCTGAAAGGGCGATTGCCAATTCGAAGAAGTAGATAGTGTATCCAAGAGTGAAGGCATCTTGCTCAGGAAGAGTCACGTACATATTTGGTACGTCACCGTCAGTGTGGGCAAGAAGAACACCGTCAGTCGCTTTTTTGTTTACAAAGTCAACATCTTTTCCTTGAAGGTAACCAAGTCCGTCAAGATCTTCTTCCAAAGTAGGGATGATCACATTCTTACGTGGTTTGTCAACGCGGACAACTGTTTCAAACATGATACGAGTTCCTTCTTGGATAAATTGACCCAATGAGTGCAAGTCTGTTGAGAAGTTAGCTGAAGTTGGGTAAATCCCTTTTTGGTCTTTCCCTTCTGACTCACCAGCCAATTGTTTCCACCATTCTGAGAAGTATTGAAGGGATGGCTCGTAGTTTACCAAGATTTCAGTTGCATAGCCTTTACGATAAAGGATGTTACGCACTGCAGCATATTGGTAAGCTTCGTTTTCTGAAAGTTTGTCTGAAGTGTAGTCTTTACGAGCAGCATTAGCACCTTCCATAAGGGCTTTGATGTCTGCACCTGACGCAGCGATTGGAAGCAATCCAACTGCTGTCAATACTGAGAAGCGTCCACCGATATCATCTGGAACCACAAATGTTTCCCAACCGTTAGCATCTGCCTCAACCTTAACAGCACCTTTTTGGCGGTCAGTTGTTGCGTAGATACGTTTGTTAGCTTCTTCTTGTCCGTATTTCTTCACCAAAAGTTCTTTGAAGACACGGAAAGCAATGGCTGGTTCAGTTGTTGTACCTGATTTAGAAATCACGTTTACTGAGAAATCTTTATCTGAAACGTACTCTACCAAGTCAGCAAGGTAAGTAGATGAGATTGAGTTCCCAGCGTAAAGGATTTGTGGTGCTTTACGTTCTTCTTTTGTTTGCAAGTTTGCAAAGTGGTGGTTCAAGAAGTCAATGGTAGCTTTCGCTCCAAGGTAAGATCCACCGATACCGATAACCACCAAAACATCGCTGTCTGCTTTGATTTGCTCAGCAGCTTTCAAGATGCGGTCAAATTCTTCGCGGTCATAGTTTTCAGGAAGGTCCAACCAACCTAAGAAGTCGCTACCAGCACCAGTTCCTTTACGGATCAATTCGTCTGCTGCTGTTACTTGTGCTTGCATGTACTCCACTTCATGCGGGGCAACAAATTTGTCTAATACTTTTGAATAATCAAATTTAATATGTGACATAGTATTCCTCCAAAATTTCTTCTTTTCTATCATAACGCTTACTAACAATTTTTTCAAGTTTTTATACTGAAAATTTCCGATTTTTATCACAATTCAAACGTTTGCGTAAAAATACAATTCTATAAAGATTCGTAAACAATGAATAAAAAAACGACTAAATTTCTAGTCGTTACAATTCATTCAATAAATACTCAAATAATTCTAAGTTGCCATCTTCTTCATTAACCAAGAATTCTGGATGCCACTGGAGACCAATAATACGATTTTCATCGATAGATTCGATTGCTTCAACAGTTTGATCACGTGGATCCACAGCCGTCACACGGAAATTGGGTGCCAGATCTTTAATGCTCTGACGATGCACTGAATTAACCTGACTTTCTTTACCAAATAATTTCGACACCACACTGCCATCAACTGTCTCAATAGAATGTGAAGTCCCAAAAGGTAGACCTTGCCAATGACCTTCAATCTCCTGATTGAGTGTCCCACCAAAGGCAACATTGACAAGCTGAACGCCACGGCAAATGGCTAAGATTGGTTTGTTCTGACGCAAAGCTTCTTGTAGAAGAGCTAGCTCAAACTCGTCGCGAGTTAGGTTATAGTCGTCGCTATCAATTGTTTTTTCCTCACCATAAAACTGAGGATGAACATTTTGTCCCCCAGTCAAGATGAGCTTATCAATCATTTCTACATAGTCATGGACCACCGACTCATCACCAACCGGAATGACCAAAGGAAGTCCGCCGACCTGACGAATACTCTCAGCAAATTTACAAGAGACTGATGAATGAATATTTTTTCCTTCTGCGTCCACAGGACATAGGTTTGCCGCTACTCCAACAACTGTTCTTGCCATCACTGATTTCCTTTCCTTTTCTATTGATAATCTTATCTTATCATCCTTCCCCACTCCTGTCTAATATGTATTTTTTAAGTCCGTGATAAAATTTTTTTATCAGAAAAAGTTGCCCAAAATTAGGACAACTTTTTTGCTTATACTCAATGAAAATCAAAGAGCAAACGAGGAAGCTAGCCGCAGGTTGCTCAAAACACAGTTTTGAGGTTGTGGATAGAACTGACGAAGTTAGTAACACATATACGGCAAGGGGACGCCGACGTGGTTTGAAGAGATGTTCGAAGAGTATTATTCAAAGACAAATTGATTATGGTACAGTTCGGAGTAAAAGCCTCCAAGCTTGAGCAATTCGTGATGATTTCCTTGTTCGATAACCTCACCATCCTTAAGGACAATAATCTGATCTGCATTGAGAATAGTTTTCAAGCGATGGGCAATCACAAAACTCGTTCTTCCTGCCACGATAGCTTCCATGGCATTTTGAATCTTGCTCTCTGTTACAGTATCCACGTTTGATGTTGCCTCATCCAAAATTAAGACCTGTGGATCTGTCATCAAGGTACGAGCAATAGAAATCAACTGCTTCTGACCGGTTGAGAATACGCTCTGATCATCATTAATCAGAGTATCGTACTTATCTGGTAGACTTTCGATATATTCATGGATATGCGTAGCCTTAGCAGCTGCTTCGACCATTTCCTGACTAGCATCCGATACACCAAATCGAATATTGTCCCGAATAGTTCCACTGAACAAAACAGAATCCTGTAGGACAATTCCTACCTTACTTCGCAAACTGTCTAAATCAAACTCACGGATATCTCTACCATCAAAACTGATACTTCCTGCATCCACATCATAAAAACGATTGATTAAGTTCATGATGGTCGTTTTTCCTGACCCTGTCGGACCAACAACCGCAATCATTTTCCCTTTTGGAGCTGAAATGCTGACATCTTTTAGAATCGGTTTCCCTGGCAGGTAGGAGAAGTCCACGTTACGAATCTCCACACCTTCTCGCAATTCTGTGAAAACTGGAGCATCTTGAGGACGAATTTCTTCTTCTGCATCAAACATTTCTTGGATACGTTCCGCACCTGTAAAGGCCAGTTGCAAACTTCCCCAGCTCGCTGCCAATTGGATAATGGGTTGGTAATATTGCTGAGAAAACTGGGTAAACATGACAATCAAACCCAGAGCAGTTGCTGTCTCGATGTTCTGATCATTCAGTAAGACAGCTGAACCGACAAAAATAACAATAGCTGTATTGACCAAGCTCATTCCGTTCATGACAGGAAAGAGAATTCCTGAAAACATTCTGCCCTTAAAAGTTGCTTTACGGACACGTTCATTTTGCTCAACAAAACCTGCGATCACATCTTCTTGAATACCTTGAACAATAACGGCTTTCTGACCCGAAATACTCTCATCCATGTAGGCGTTGAGCTTCCCAACCTCTTTTTGCTGGAGATTGGTATATTTTCTTGCCAATTTCAAAATGACAATCAACATGATGACAGCTATCGGAGTGCTAGCAATCGTAATCAAAGCCAAGGTCACATTTTTTGCGAACATGACAATCAACAAACCAATATAAAGGGCAATATTGGTCATAACAGACACCAGACTTTCGTTGAACGCCTGTAGGATGTTATCCAAGTCACTGGTGAAACGTGACAGGATATCACCATCTTGATGGCGGTCAAAGAAGGAAACTGTCAAGCGAGAAAGCTTGCCAAAAAGTCCCTTACGCATCTCATTTGTTGATTCGGCAATAATACGGCTCATCAAAACCATATAGATAAGACTCGACACCACGAGTACAATCAAAACATAGGCAAGATTGATTAAGAGTCCTAATAGACTTTGCCAAACCATATCAGGATTTCCGTCTTGATAGGCTATAACCAAATTAGCTAGTTCTGTGACTGTTTGACCTGCAAATACTGGAAAGAGGGCTTGGGCTACCGTTGCAATGATAATCATAGCAATGACAACGATAAAGGATATTTTGTAAATTTTAAAGTAGTTCCAAAAAAATTTAAAGGTCTTCATCCTACTCCTCCTTTCCTTTTTGCGTTTCGTAAATCTCACGATAAACTGGGTTTGTTGCGACCAAGTCAGCATGTTTTCCTTGGCCAATCAGTCGACCTTGATCAAGTACTAAAATTTTATCCGCATGCACAACAGAGCTAATCTTTTGCGCAATAATAATGGTGGTTGTTCCTTTCAAGTCCCTGTTGAGAGCTTCTTGTACCAAGCGTTCTGACTTAGCATCTAGTGCCGAAGTTGAGTCATCAAATATCAAGATTTTAGGATTGCTTACAACCCCACGCGCAATAGACATTCTTTGTTTTTGTCCACCAGAAAAGTTAGTCCCACGTTCCTCAACCGGACTTTCAAAGGCCAAGTCCATACGACTAATAAATTCACTGGCCTGGGCGATGCGAGCTGCGCGTTCCATTTCTGAAACTGTCGCATCTCCCTTACCTTGTCTGAGATTATCTGCGATGGTTCCACTAAAGAGAATGGCTTTTTGTAGGACGATAGAAACTGTCTTACGAAGCGTCCCTTCACTAACTGTCCGAATGTCCTTTCCACCAATCTTGATCGAACCTTGCTGAGGATCAAATAATCGTGGAATCAACTGAGCCAAGGTTGATTTCCCTGCACCAGTTGCTCCGACAACCCCAACCATTTCACCAGCTGCGATATCGAAGGATACATCTTTTAGGATAGGTTCTTCATCATTTGGATAGGTAAAGGTCACATTTTCAAAACTGAGACTTCCTTCCAATTCTTCATCTTCCACATCATTGAAAGTCATAGCTGGTTCTGTATCAAGGATTTCACGAATACGACGAAGGGAAATCATGGCACGAGTAACTGAGTTCCCCAAAAATCCAACCATGACGATGGTAAAGATAATCTGACTCAGGTAGTTTACAAAGGAAGCAATGGAACCAACTACTGACGGATCTGACTCTGCCATACCTGCTACAAGCCAGATTGAAAGAAAGACAGCCCCGTATGAAATCATCATCATTACAGGTTGAACGATAGAAAAGGCGTAGCCAATATAAAGGTTTTCACCCAGTAATTCATCGGATACCTGCGTAAACTTAGCAAACTGGTCTTTTTCTCGGACAAAAGACTTAACCACGCGCACACCACGTAAATTTTCTTTGGCAATGGCATTGATACGCTCCAATAAGGTCTGGAATTTTGCAAAGCGCGGTCCCATCATCCCCATCATAAGACCTGTCATGGCGACGATCAAAACGACCATAAGAACCAGCACCCACCACAACGAAGGTAGAGTGACAACGGCTAATATAAAGGAACCAATAAATAAAATCGGTAGTCGAAAGAGGATTTGGAAGGTCATCATAACGACGTTTTGAATCTGATTGATATCGTTGGTCATACGCACAACGAGGTTCCCTGCATTAAACTTCTCAATATTGGCGTATGAAAAAGTTTGAATCTTACGAAAGGCATCTTCACGTAAGTCAGACGAAACTCCTTGAGCAATGTAAGCTGCTAACACTACATTGATCCCACCTGCAACCAAACCAATCAAGGCAACAAGAATTAACCAAAAACCGATAGTATAAATAGCTTCATTATCACCTGTTAGTAGGGCCTCTAAAACCTCCTGCAAATAACGTGGTTGCAAGAGTGAACTCGTTACCATTAGACCTGTCATAACCAAGGAAGCCAGGGCCTGCCATTTATAGGCTTTTATTTTCTGAAACAGCATATTTCCCCCTTATAAGATAGACAAAAGGGGACGACAGTTCTGTCAGTCCCTTCTTATGCTTTCATGTTGATACTATTCTAACAAAAAAGAATGCTATTGTCAAAGCACTCAGCTCTCAGAAGCTTGTGCAAACACGACATTAGCATTCTATCAATCCTTTAAAAATTCTTCTAAATTTAGTGCTGAATTTTATTGTTCTGAACTATCTTGCTCGTCTAGCTTAACTCGTCCAATTTCACGGTAGCTACAGTCCCCAACAATTTTTACTGAAAACTGACCATCTTCGTACTCAAGAATCGTCACACTTCCGTTATCAAGACCATGTGGATGCATGCCGTTAATGAGGTAAACAATGGTACCAATAGTCATTCCATGGCTGACTACCAGGGCATTTCCTCCACCATTGGCTTCCATTTCCTTGGCAATGGCTTCAAAACCTTCCCAGATACGACCACTTAGCTTTTCCCATCCTTCAGCCCAGCCTGCAGTATCCACTTCGACCAAGCCTTCAGCTAGCTCCGCATAGGACAAACGATGCACATGATCGACATTAAAGATACGAGGAATGATGCCCATAAATAGGTCCCCATCATAAGCACCATCAAAACTACCAAAGCACCATTCACGGATTCGCTTATCCATACGATAAGGAATTTGCCCTGTTAAACCTAGTTCCTCAAGGATAATTCCCATAGTCTGGATGGTACGTCCTGAGTCACTCGAGTAAGCACGCTCAAAGGTTAAGCCTGACTCACGCAAACCAATTCCCAATTCGTGAATACCTCGCTCACCTTCAGCTGTTAAAGGAGTATCACTCCAGCCTTGAGCACGCCCAATCGTATTAAACATTGTTTTCCCATGACGCACTAGATACAATTTTACACTTGCCATTTTTGGTCCTCCATATGTATCTATTATAGCATGATTTCAGGTAAAAACCTCGCCCAAACTACTCTGTGTCGTTCTTTGAAGGTGCTAATTTGGAAGATCTAGCAGTCTCTTTTTTGCTCCCTTCTTCTGTTTTCTCCTCATTTCCTTCTTTAGACTTGTTTTCTGTTTTCTCAGACTTTTGACCGGTCTTTTTTAAAGGAGAAAAGTGAAATTCAAACTGATTTTTTCCTGTGTCAATAGTCGTTGTGAAGAATTTTTCGTCATTTCGATAAGTTGACTTCCCTACATTAAATGACTGCTCTCCATTTTCAGAAGAAGCTTTTTCATAGGTTCTCTTAGCCATAGCAAATGCAAGAAGTTTTTCTTTATTTAAGGCATAATCCTGATGATGTGCTAGTTGCCGATTTAGATAAAACTGCAACAAAAGACTAAAAATTCCAGCAATAGTGATAGCGTATAGGAGAACTCCTGCTCTAACTTTTTTCTTTTTCAACACGATAGATAAATTCCCTCTCTAGTCCCTTTTCAAACTGAAAGTGAAAGTGCAGATCCTGCCCTTTTTCTTGAATTCGAGCTGATTTTAGACCGTAGACCATGGGTTGATAACCACGTCCACTGGCATCTGTTTTCCGGAAATCATTTGACTTTGATTTACCCATGGAAATGGGTTTGCCGTCCTGTTTGAGGTAAAGCCTATCATTCTCCACTTTTTCAAATTGGGCTCGATTCAGCTCTCCTTCCAGCTGATCCACAAATAAGAGCCACTCTTTTTGCTCACTTCTCTGCTGGTTGCGAATCTCTGAAACCAAGAGCTGACTCATAGCTTGAAAGAGGAGTAAGCTACCACTAATAACGATAAGGGCAACTAAGGATTCTAAAAGTGTAAAAGCTCTGACCCTACTTGTCTTGAATCGCCAGTAATTTCTCCGTTCCATGGTATACCTCCAAACCTCGCTCATTCGAGACAACATGAATCGTAAGGCCATTGACAGTCAACTGCTTTTGTCCAGTCTGCAACGCCATACGTGCCACTCGCAAAACTTCTTCCTGTTTTAGAAGTTCTACTTCTCTTTTTCTACTTTCTTGAATTTGTCCCAGCAAGAGGGTTGCTATACTGGCAAAAATGGCTAGTGAAATCACTGCCTCTAGTAGAATAACAGCCTTAATTTTTTGCTTCTTGAATACGTTTAATCTTTCCATTTCCTAGATATAGTTGGTAGCGAACCACTTCTTTCCTTGTTTGAAATCTCACGCTAGCTAGAGACGAATTCCCTCCAGCCTTATCAAAGGTAATTGACTGATTGGACTGCAATTGAATGCCTTTAGGGATGGCTAATTTCTGATAGCCATTCCCAATACTTCTCTCTTCTAGCATTAAGTTCATCTTTTGCTGACTAGCCAGACTTCGCTTCTGTGTTTCTCGATAAAGTTCCTCAAACTCCATAAAGAAAATCTGTTCTTCCACAGCTGCAAAAGTTGATTGAACTGAACTTGACAAACCCAAGGCTAACAGGCTGACTATTCCTAAGACCAATAAACTTTCTAGCATGGTAAAGGCCCTAATCTGCAACTGACTGACTCTTATTTTGCTTGGCATGATACTCTTTATAGGCTTTTGCTTGCTCAGCAGTAATGCGTCCATCTGCCTGTAATTTACCTAGACTAGCATCTTCATTTTTATCCAGACTATAGAGTTCAGCCTGACTTTCTACTACCTTGACAACAGCTGCTTTCCCCTTATCATTGACTGCATCCTTTTGCTTAGTTAAGTTTGGCACAAACAGTAAGAGTAGGACGCTAATGATAAGAAGGACCACTAACATTTCTACCAGAGTGAACCCTTTTACCGTGGCTTTTTTTAATTTCATCATCATTTTTTTCATCTAAAAATTTACCTCCATATTTTGATACATTGGCAGCAACATGGCTGCGTACAATAAAACGATTAGCAGGGCTACAAAAATAAAGACCAGTGGTTGAACAAGGTTCATGGTCCGATTGACTCGGGTAAAGAAGGATTCCCAAGTTTTTTCCGCATATATTTCCAATTCGCTTCCCAACTTGGATTTAACCTCTCCGTATTCAATGATTAAACCCAACTCTCTTCTAAAGAAAGGATAATGTTGCACAACTTTCGAAAATTCATGCCCATTTTGCAAGGCTTGATCTAAATCGTATCCAATTTCCTTAAAAAGAGGATTCCCTTGCTCTTGCATCATCTGGAAAATCTGTGCCAACTCTAAACCTTGTCCAATCATATTTCCCCATTCTCTAGCATAATAGGCAGTTAGATAATACTGGATAAATACACCTAGAAAGGGGATTCTAGCTAGAAAAGAAAAGACTTGTATCTTCTTAGATTTTCTGTAGAATATCAGTCCTGTTAAAGATAGTAGACCTAACGCTAGAACAAGCCCAAGAAAAATCTGTGGCAAGTTACTAATCACTAAAGTAGCTATGTTACTACTATCCAGTTGGGGCAAGAGATAATTCCGCAAGCCCAACATAATGATTAGTAAGAAGCCTAGCAAAATAATTGGGTAGGTCGCAACTTCAATTAACTTCTTCTTGACCTTAGCAAGGTTATCCAAATATTCTTCAATTTTCCCCAAACTCAAATGGAGATTCCCATGAACTTCAGCCAGCGAAAGTTGCGTGACAATCGCACTCGAAAAACCTAAATTCCCCATCATTTCCGAGAAAGACTTCCCTTGCGAGAGCCCTAGGCGCATCTGCGATACATATTCCTTTTCCAACAAGAGACTTCTATCTAGAAAGGAAATGATTTCTACCAAGTGAAAACCACTAGAAAACAAATTGTTAAAGAGAGTGATAATTTTCTTCTGCTTACTGGTAGCTAATTTTCTCCGTTTCAGCTTGAAGGGCAGTGATATGTCCATCTTTAAGAAGCTGATCAATTTGCTCATTCCACTTTTCTGCCTGGTGTTCTGAATAATTTTGGTTTGCAAAATCAATAATTCCTCCTCCCCCGATTAGTCTCTGGTAGCAAACACCTTGTAAAACAACTGCGAGTTCATCTTCACTGACACCAAGTTCTAAAAGACGCTCATAGACCCCACGAATACTCTTTGCATGTATGGTCGAAAACACTGTAGCTCCCGTTAAACTCGCTCTTACAACAGCACGGGCTGTTTCGCTATCTCGAATTTCTCCAATGATTAAAAGATCTGGGCGGTGGCGCAAAGAAAGTTTTATCAAGTTTTCATAGCTCAGCCCAATAGCTTCATTGAGTTGTAATTGCAGCATCTCTTCTTGCTTAATCTCAACTGGGTCCTCAATAGACATAACCTGCTGTCCCTTGAACAATGACTTAGATAATTCATGCATTAAGGTAGTTTTACCACTTCCTACAGGTCCTGCAAATAGATAAAGGCCGCGTTGCCTAAAGCCCTTTTCTAGTTCCTTAAGGTCTTGAAACCAGAAGTGCAATTCTTGTTCTTCATCGTGCAAAAGGCGAATAACTAAACTTTCATGACCACGATAATCTCCTACCGTCGATAAGCGTAGTGAAGAAACCTTGCCATCATGCTGATAATCACAGGACCCAAGCTGACTACGACGCTTTTCTCCAACATTCATCCCCGCAATAAATTTAAAATGACTAATAACTGCGCCCAACTTTTCAAAGTCATAGCTATTAATCAAACGCCTTTCATCACCTATTCGCATATGCAACTCATAAACCTTGTCCTTGGGAATAAAATAGATATCCTGAGCTCCATCCTTTTTTGCGAGACTAATCAATTCTTGTGCAAGTGCTTGTACCATATTCCCTCCTCAGTTAATTATTCGAAGAAAATACAAAAAAAAGAACAACTTTATTCAAAAGTTGTTCCATCTTTTTTGATGCGACACGTCCGGTGGACTTCTAAACCAGTTTGTTTTTCATAACCCGGTCTGAATTTCTCATCTGGTATAACTTGACCATCTTCCAGTAAAGCCAAGGAATGATATTGCTGCAGAAATTCATCACATTCCTCACACCAACGCTTATCCTCCGGATTCCAAAATATGGTCATTAAGTCTCCTCGACTTTTATATAGTGGAATTTTCTTTTCCAGTTCAAACCAGCAAGATTTATAATACTTCAAGGCATCATAGTAATTTTCAAATTTCTTACTACTAATGACGTCTTCTTCCCATCCTTCTATGAACCACCAAGGTTCAAAATCCCCGTACATTTCTATAACTCGATACATAGTTTCATTTCCTTTGTATCGTATATTATAGCGAAATTTTAAGAACAATGAAAGAAATTTGCTCGTTTTCAACAATAACCTTAGAGTATTTTTCTTCGACTAAATCAATCTATAAATTATCAAAATAAAAGCAGCAACTAAAACTAGTCACTGCTTTATGTTTCTATGCTTGATAACGTTTTTCACCATCAAGGTAAGTTGCTACCAATTCCAAATCCTTATCAAGAACGATAAAGTCAGCATCGTAGCCTTCGCGAATTTGTCCACAAACGTCATCAATATGAACTGATTTTGCTGGGTTGAGACTGGCCATCATAACTGCTTCATGTGGATTTGCAATGCCCCATTCAACAACATTTTTCAAACCGTCTTTAAGTTTGAGAATAGAACCTGCCAAGTTCCCAGTAGATTTGAGACGTGCAGTACCATTTGCAACCACAACTGGGAATTCTCCTAGCATGTAGTCACCATCTTGCAAACCACCCGCTGTCATACAATCAGTGATAAGAGCAATATTTTCAGTACCTTTTTGTTTAAGTAGGATGTCACAAGCCTTAGGATCAACGTGATGCCCATCGCAAATCAATTCAGCATAAGTATGTGGCAATTCATACATAGCACCAACCATACCAAGCTCACGGTGAGTTAATCCACGCATACCATTATAAGCATGAACCCAAACACTTGCACCGGCATCAACAGCTTTTTTAGCTTCATCAAATGTTGCATTCGAATGACCGAGAGCAACGGTAACACCTTCTCCAGTAATAGTACGTACAAAGTCTTCTACACCTTCACGTTCTGGAGCAAGCGCAATCTTATTAAGAAGACCATTAGCAGCCTTCTGCCAAGCACGAAACTCATCCATTCGAGGATCCTTCATGTAAGCTGGATTTTGAGCTCCCTTATACTTTTCAGTAAAATAAGGACCTTCAAAATAAATACCACGAATCTTAGCACCGGTAGCTTCTTGGTAACGAGCCCCAATATTTTCAGTTACTGCTAATAACTGCTCATATGAAGATGTCAAAGTTGTTGGTAAAAAGCTTGTAACACCTGTACTAAGAAGCCCTTCACTCATAGTATGAAGCGTTCCTTCAATGTTATTATCCATAACATCGACTCCACCAAAACCATGAATATGAGTATCCACAAGACCAGGTGCAATACTATAACCACTATAGTCAATAATTTCAGCACCCTCAGATACTTGATCCACATGCTTACCAAATTTACCATCAACTAGTTCTAGAAAACCGTCACGGCGAACACCATGAGGATAGAAAAATTGATCCGCTTTAATATATTTAGGCATAATGATAACCTCCGTAATTCATTTTTCTGATATTAATTATGTCAATTACATTATAAACCTTTCTGTGTAATTTGTAAATGGTATAGACCTATTATAGTTAAATTTATAAAGAAATAAATTAAGATTTAGTAAAAATATAGTAAAGTAATATTAAACATTGAAGTTTATAATAAAATATAGAAAAAATATAAGTAATTTTAAGTAACTCAGCGTTACAAATTCAACAAATAAAAGAAAAAGACAAGGTCCGAAAACCTTGTCTTTAATACTATACCGGCGGCCGGGGTCGAACCGGCACGTCCTTGCGGACACTGGATTTTGAGTCCAGCGCGTCTGCCAATTCCGCCACGCCGGCAAATAGTAACTGGGGTAGCTGGATTCGAACCAACGCATGAGGGAGTCAAAGTCCCTTGCCTTACCGCTTGGCTATACCCCAATAATATAAAATAGGCGAGTGATGGGGATCGAACCCACGCATGCCAGAGCCACAATCTGGTGTGTTAACCACTTCACCACACCCGCCATACTATTAAACACGGGCAGTAGGAATTGAACCCACACTGAAGGTTTTGGAGACCTTAGTTCTACCTTTAAACTATGCCCGTAGAGGATGGAAGGGGAGGGATTCGAACCCCCGAACCCGAAGGAGCGGATTTACAGTCCGCCGCGTTTAGCCTCTTCGCTACCCTTCCGTATGATTTAAAAAATGGCGCGAGACGGAATCGAACCGCCGACACATGGAGCTTCAATCCATTGCTCTACCAACTGAGCTACCGAGCCAATATTGCGGGAGCAGGATTTGAACCTACGACCTTCGGGTTATGAGCCCGACG
>NZ_JASHAJ010000003.1:0-417763 GCF_047465185.1 Streptococcus infantis
AGACTCAAAGTTAAGTGACGATAGCCTAGGAGATACACCTGTTCCCATGCCGAACACAGAAGTTAAGCCCTAGAACGCCGGAAGTAGTTGGGGGTTGCCCCCTGTGAGATATGGAAGTCGCTTAGCTTTTATCCGCCATAGCTCAGTTGGTAGTAGCGCATGACTGTTAATCATGATGTCGTAGGTTCGAGTCCTACTGGCGGAGTTCTTAAACGTTCCTTAGAACGTTTTTTTGTTTTTTCAATATGCTTATTGAATTTTTTTTGAGCCTTTTTTTCATCTATTCTTACTTCTTTCGTTTATTTGAAGTTAGTTTAGCTTGAATTTTTTATTATACAGGATTAATTACCTTTTTACTTAACCTTTCTGATAGACTAGTTTTATCAATAAGAAAGGTTTTTTATATGCTTCAAAAGTATTATGATAATTGTTTTATTTTTCTCAAACAGATTGAAGGGGAATATCCGTTACTTTTTCAGTATAATGATGATTGGGAATCGTTTCATTTAAAATTTTTACTTTATTATTTAGTTCGTTTCAGAATAAGGGATGAGAAAGACTTTATTCTATGTCACTTTAGGGCTGCTTATCGTCTTTATCTTAATCATTTACTTGGAAATAATCTAAATTTTTGTTATTAAATGTAGTCAATTTTTATTTATTACGAACGTTATTTTACAAACAATTAAAAATATATAGAAAATACTAGATATTGTTAAAATTTTAATTTAGAATTAATGGAAAACCCTAATCTTTTCTAGTGTTTATCCTTGATTAAATAGTATTTTTTTCTTATAATAAATTGTAAGATATAATTGTGGGTGAGATTCCCACCATGTATATGAGAAAGGACGAGCCCTTAGGCTCAGACGAAAATTTATTATGACTTCAGTTGTTGTTGTAGGTACCCAATGGGGTGATGAAGGAAAAGGAAAAATTACAGATTTTCTTTCAGCTAATGCGGAGGTGATTGCTCGTTATCAAGGTGGTGACAATGCAGGTCACACGATTGTGATTGATGGAAAGAAATTTAAGCTACACTTGATTCCTTCTGGAATTTTCTTCCCAGAAAAAATCTCTGTAATTGGAAACGGAATGGTTGTCAACCCTAAATCTCTTGTGAAAGAATTGTCTTATTTGCATGAAGAAGGTGTTACAACAGATAATCTTAGAATTTCTGATCGTGCGCATGTTATTTTGCCTTATCATATCGAGTTAGATCGCTTGCAAGAAGAAGCTAAGGGTGATAATAAGATTGGTACTACAATTAAAGGAATTGGTCCGGCTTATATGGACAAGGCCGCTCGTGTTGGAATTCGTATTGCGGATCTTTTGGATAAAGAAATCTTTCGTGAACGTTTAGAACGCAATCTTGCTGAGAAAAATCGTCAATTTGTAAAATTGTATGATAGTGAACCTATTTCAATTGATGATATTTTTGAAGAATACTATGAGTATGGTCAACAAATCAAGCAATATGTGACTGATACTTCTGTTATCTTGAACGACGCGCTTGATAATGGTAAACGGGTTCTCTTTGAGGGTGCACAAGGTGTCATGTTGGATATTGACCAAGGTACTTATCCATTTGTTACTTCATCAAACCCAGTGGCTGGTGGTGTGACAATTGGTTCTGGAGTAGGTCCAAGCAAGATTGACAAAGTTGTCGGTGTATGTAAGGCTTATACAAGTCGTGTAGGTGATGGTCCTTTCCCAACTGAGCTATTTGATGAAGTTGGTGATCGTATTCGTGAAGTGGGGCATGAGTATGGGACAACTACTGGGCGTCCTCGCCGTGTAGGTTGGTTCGACTCAGTTGTTATGCGTCATAGCCGTCGTGTTTCTGGTATCACAAATCTCTCTTTGAACTCTATCGATGTTTTGAGTGGATTGGATACAGTAAAAATCTGTGTAGCTTATGATCTTGATGGTCAACGTATTGATTACTACCCTGCTAGTCTCGAACAATTGAAACGTTGTAAACCAATCTACGAAGAATTGCCTGGTTGGTCTGAAGATATCACTGGAGTACGTACTTTGGAAGACCTTCCTGAAAATGCACGTAACTATGTTCGCCGTGTTAGCGAATTGGTGGGTGTTCGTATTTCTACATTCTCAGTAGGTCCTGGTCGTGAACAGACAAATATTTTAGAAAGTGTTTGGTCATAGGAGATTTTTTAAGATTTGTTTAAGACAGGTTGGATATACTATAGACAGTTACAAGAAGACCTCCTAACTTGTTGTAACAAATTTCCTAAACTTTTCTTTTTCATAATAATCTCCCTATAAAGTCACCGCATTCGGTGGCTTTTTTTGTCAGCTTTTAAGTCATATTTAGGTGGCTTCTTTACTTTTAAGACAAAGAAAAAAACAGTGGGACAGAAATCTTTAGACCAACTCTCGATTTGGTACAACCAGATCTGTGAGGTTTCAACATTTGGGTAAATTGGTTAAAGTTGTGAATTGAGAAAAGAAGTTTTGGTAAAAGAAGCTTTTTGAATTCTCAAATACCAACAAATCGTTCAATTTGCCATCATATCGAAGGCGCATAACTAAGAAAAAATGAGGTTGGGATTTCTGATCCCAGCCTCTTCAGTGAACTATTTTCTTGAGAATTTGTAAGTTAGACAAACTTGAATTTTTTCTGAATCAGCTTACTTGATTATCTGATTTATCACTTTGAAATTGCTTCATTTCGTGCATAAAAGCATCTGCTTTTAGTTTGTCTGTGATGATACTGACTCTGACTAGCTTATTTAGTTTTTTTTCATGTCCTTCTAAAAAAATAGGATTTCTAATTTTTATGCTTAACTTTACGCAATTAAAAGGACGCTTTTTAATGGTTATTTGTTCGATATCTTGAAGTCCAAATTGATAATGTAATAGGCTGTGGCCTCTGCTGCTATAGGTATAATATTGAACAATATTGTTTTTATAAATTTCTAATTTTACTCCATTTATGAAGAGATAATACCCCATAAACCATATAAGGAGGGGAGCATAAATCAGCGCTACCGCCATAACAATCTTGTCTGCAAAATCAGTATTGTAAGTCATCAGACGCTTCAGAATCCAGAGAATCATAACAGATATAGATATCATGGATGGTCCCCCTACTCTATTAAATGTATCTTTATATGGAAACATCAAGGTAAGTTTTGGTTCATCCTGTAAAAATTCTAATTTCATTATTTACCCTTTCATCTTGTTTAATATTTAAATCTCAGGATAATCATCTCTTGGAGACTTATAGTTAAAAATCTTCCGACAGATTTGGATATTTTATATCAGTTGTCTCCATTACTCTCAGTTCATGATTTCTAATGTTTCTATAAATTTTGCTACTATTATACTCTTTTTATAGTATTATTTCTACAAACCAGAGATTGAATACTATCTAAAGCAAATATTATAGAGCTCTTTTTTTGTCTAGGAAAACATGCTATAATGATAGAATTGATAGCTAGGAAGAGAGAAGAGATGAATTACACGCTTGAAGAAAAAGAAGCTTTTATGAGAGAGGCCTTAAAAGAGGCAGAGATTGCTTTAGAGCATGATGAAATCCCGATTGGTTGTGTAATTGTTAAGGACGGACAAATTATTGGTCGTGGGCATAATGCTCGTGAGGAGTTGCAACGGGCAGTCATGCATGCGGAAATTATGGCCATAGAGAATGCTAATTTGAGCGAAGAGAGTTGGCGTTTGCTCGATTGTACGCTTTTTGTGACCATTGAGCCTTGTGTTATGTGTAGTGGGGCAATTGGTCTCGCACGGATTCCAAACGTGGTCTACGGGGCTAAAAACCAGAAATTTGGCGCCGCTGGGAGCTTGTACGATATTTTAACAGATGAGAGGCTCAATCACCGTGTGGACGTTGAAACAGGCGTTTTAGAGAATGAGTGCGCAGAGATTATGCAAGACTTTTTCCGAAATCGACGGAAAAAATAATTTCTCTTTAAAAATAGAGGAGAATGTGGTATAATAACTAGTGGAGCAACAGTTCTGCGTGAAGCGGGTCAGGGGAGGAATCCAGCAGCCCTAAGCGAGTGTGAATTGTGTGCTCTTTTTTCGTGCTTTTTTCGAATAAATAAGATAAAATAGCCTAGAATAAATGATTAAAAAGAGGAATAATATGAAAATTCGTGGTTTTGAATTAGTTTCTAGTTTTACAGATGAAAAATTGCTACCAAAGCGTGAGACAGCGCATGCAGCTGGCTACGACTTAAAGGTTGCGGAGCGTACAGTGATTGCACCAGGAGAAATCGTCCTCGTTCCAACTGGGGTCAAGGCTTATATGAAAGCAACAGAGGTACTCTATCTTTATGATCGTTCTTCAAACCCTCGTAAGAAGGGGTTAGTCTTGATCAACTCTGTGGGTGTCATTGATGGGGACTACTATGGTAATTCTGGGAATGAAGGACATATCTTTGCACAGATGAAAAACATTACCGACCAAGAAGTTGTTCTTGAAGTTGGGGAACGTGTAGTTCAGGCTGTCTTTGCACCATTTTTAATCGCAGACGGAGATGAGGCAGAGGGAGTACGTACTGGTGGATTTGGATCAACTGGGAAATAGAGGAATAAAATGGCAGACTATTTATTAGTTGTAGACATGCAGTCAGATTATGTTGCTGTAGGAAAAGCATATCATGAAGAACTGACTGCAGCTGTAAATGACAAAATTGCTACCTATCCCAGCGACCGAGTTATCTATATTCTCAATCGTTTTTTCTGGGAGAGAAAAGACAGAAAGAAGAAATTTGCGACCGGCTTGTCGCTTGTATCTTCTCGTATCTTTGAGAAGCGTCGGGCTTCTTGCTTTACTAATCCGGATTTAAAAGATTTTTTAGAGGAAAACGGTGCTAAAAGCATAGAGTTTGTAGGGGTAGATGGTAATGGCTGTGTTAAGGCTTCCGTTTTGGCAGCTACCAAGGAGAATTATCAGGTTTCTGTCGATTTGGCTGCTGTCGGAGTTGCCAACCAGAAGAAATTCTCTAAAACACTGAAGCAGTGGCAAGATTGCGGAATCAAGATTGGATAGTTTTATGGGGATCTTAATATGAAAATTATTTTTATCCGTCATGGAGAGCCAGATTATCGTGAATTAGAGGAGCGTTCTTATACGGGATTTGGGATAGACTTGGCCCCTTTATCGGTGAAAGGAAGAAAGCAAGCTCAGGAACTTTGCAAAAATCTTTTGTTTGGCTCAGCTGATATTCTGGTGTCTTCTGCAGTGACGCGAGCATTAGAAACGGCTTCTTATGTATCTTGTGCTACTGGGCTTCCTTTGAGAGTGGAGCCATTATTGCATGAATGGCAGGTCTATGAAAGTGGCATAGATAGATTTGAAGAAGCTAGAAGACTATTTTTAGAAAATAATGGGAAGTTGCTCCCAAATTCTCCTGTTCAATATGAGACAGCTGTAGAGATGAAGACTCGTTTTCTAGAATGCATGGCTAAGTATCGGGAACATCAAACTGTTGTAGTTGTAGCCCATCGAATGCTCATGCGCCAATTTGTACCAGACGAGAGGATTGATTTTTGCCAAGTAATTGAGTGTGAGGTAGAAATTTAGAAAGAGGTTTATCATCGCAAAGAAAAAAACGACATTTGTGTGTCAAAATTGTGAGTACAACTCACCAAAGTATTTAGGACGCTGTCCATACTGTGGAGCTTGGTCTTCTTTTGTGGAGGAAGTTGAGGTTGCAGAAGTCAAAAATGCGCGTGTGTCCTTGACAGGTGAGAAAACCAAGCCTATGAAGTTGGCTGAAGTAACTTCTATTAATGTCAATCGAACCAAGACTGAGATGGAGGAATTTAACCGTGTACTCGGTGGGGGTGTGGTACCAGGAAGTCTCGTCCTTATCGGTGGAGATCCAGGGATTGGAAAATCAACCCTTCTCTTACAAGTCTCAACCCAGTTGTCTCAAGTGGGGACTGTTCTCTACGTCAGTGGGGAGGAGTCTGCTCAACAGATCAAACTCCGTGCAGAGCGCTTGGGGGATATTGATAGTGAGTTTTATCTCTATGCTGAGACCAATATGCAGAGCGTGAGAGCTGAGGTGGAGCGAATCCAACCAGACTTTCTTATCATCGATTCGATCCAGACCATTATGTCTCCTGAGATTTCAGGGGTACAAGGGTCGGTTTCCCAAGTACGCGAGGTGACAGCTGAACTCATGCAGCTGGCCAAGACCAATAACATTGCTATCTTTATCGTAGGGCATGTGACCAAGGAAGGTACTCTGGCTGGTCCTCGTATGTTGGAGCATATGGTGGATACGGTGCTTTACTTTGAAGGGGAACGCCACCATACCTTCCGTATCTTGAGAGCAGTCAAAAATCGTTTTGGCTCGACCAACGAGATTGGAATCTTTGAGATGCAGTCAGGTGGCTTGGTTGAAGTTCTTAATCCTAGTGAAGTGTTTCTGGAAGAACGCTTGGATGGGGCAACGGGTTCTTCTATCGTTGTCACCATGGAGGGGACGCGTCCAATTCTTGCGGAAGTGCAGGCCTTGGTGACGCTGACCATGTTTGGAAATGCTAAACGTACGACGACAGGGCTTGATTTCAATCGTGCTAGCTTGATTATGGCTGTTTTGGAAAAACGTGCAGGGCTTCTCTTGCAAAATCAGGATGCCTATCTCAAATCAGCTGGTGGTGTCAAATTAGATGAACCTGCTATTGACTTAGCTGTTGCAGTGGCTATTGCTTCGAGCTACAAGGACAAACCAACCAATCCTCAGGAATGTTTTGTAGGAGAGTTGGGCTTGACGGGAGAGATTCGGCGCGTAAATCGTATCGAACAACGGATCAATGAAGCTGCTAAACTAGGCTTTACAAAGATCTATGTACCCAAAAATTCTTTGACTGGCATTAAACCACCTAAGGAAATTCAGGTGATTGGGGTGACGACTATTCAGGAAGTCTTGAAAAAAGTATTCTCCTAATCGTTTTACTCAGGTTTAGATTACTAATTATTTTATTGCAAACATTTATTAAAAGTAAGGAGGAATTTCTGATGAAATTTTCTATGGACAGTCACATGCAGTTTCCTTTGGTAGAGTTGTCGCTCAATCAGGGGGAAACGGTCTTTATTCAGCGCGGTAGCATGGTCTACCACACACCTAATGTAAGTCTCAATACCCAGCTTAATGCAAGCGGTTCTGGTTTGGGACGTTTTGTCAAAGCTGTAGGGCGTTCAATGGTTTCTGGTGAAAGTACCTTTATCACTCAAGCTGTTGCAGAGTCTGACAACGGAAACCTTGCTTTAGCACCAGATACTCCTGGTCAAGTGATTGCTCTTGAGCTAGGCGAAAAGCAGTACCGATTGAATGATGGAGCCTTTTTAGCTCTTGATGGTACAGCTTCCTATACAATGGAGCGCCAGTCTATTGGGAAAGCTCTGTTCGGAGGGCAAGGCGGTCTCTTTGTGATGACAACCCAAGGTCAGGGAACTCTTTTGGCCAATGCCTTTGGGTCTATTAAGAAAATTGAGCTACAAAACCAAGAAATAACCATCGACAATGCCCATGTGGTAGCTTGGAGTCAATCTTTAGACTATAATATCCACTTAGAAAATGGTTTCTGGCAGTCTATTGGTACAGGCGAAGGAGTGGTGAATACCTTCCGAGGTACCGGTGAGGTCTATGTACAAAGTCTCAATCTTCAGAGCTTTGCAGGCTCTCTTAACAAGTATATCCAAAAAGGTTCATAATATTAAAAAAACTAGGACAGAAACCCAAGCTAGTTGCTGGATGTCTCTGTCCCAGTTTTTTATATGAAAGTTGACAGCTGACAAGACAAAGAAAAGATGGTAAGATAGGAGATAAATAATTTGGTGTTCAAATTATCTGGCAGACTAGAAAGTGAGTTGTCATGTCCTATTTTGAAAATTTTTTAAAAGCCAATCAAGCTTATGTAGAACTACATGGAGATTTGCATTTATCCATTAAACCCAAGACAAAGGTTGCAATCGTAACTTGTATGGATTCGCGTCTACACGTTGCGCCAGCTCTGGGGTTAGCTCTGGGAGATGCCCATATTTTACGGAATGCGGGTGGTCGAGTGACTGAGGATATGATTCGTTCACTTGTAATTTCCCAACAACAAATGGGGACAAGAGAAATTGTGGTTCTTCATCATACAGACTGCGGGGCTCAAACCTTCAATAACGAGGATTTTCAAGAGCACCTAAAATGTGAATTGGGAGTTGATGTATCTGGACAGGACTTTTTACCGTTTCAAGACATCGATGAGAGTGTTCGAGAGGATATGAAATTGCTGCGAGAATGCCCCTTAATTCCAGATGATGTTATTATTTCAGGAGCTGTTTACGATGTGGATACAGGTAGTATGAGGGAAATATACTAACTTTCTAATTAAAAGTTTCTGGAGTAGCATGAAGTAGGATGAAAAGGTTGACAAGTTTTACCTTTGATATCACTAATATAAAATAGTATAAGACAAGAGGATAAATGTCTACTCTTGTCTTATTTTTTATTGAAAAATCGAGAAAAAAGCGCTACAATGGTAGATGGAAAAATGTTGTGAAAAACACAAGTGATACATAAATACCGGAGGAAATCATGTCTTTTTCTGATTTAAAGCTGTTTGCCCTTTCTTCAAATAGAGAATTGGCAGAGCGTGTGGCGCAAGAGATTGGGATAGAGTTGGGGAAATCGACTGTTCGTCAATTTTCAGATGGAGAAATTCAAGTTAATATCGAAGAATCGATCCGTGGAAAACACGTCTTTATTCTACAATCAACTAGCTCACCAGTAAATGATAATCTACTTGAGATTTTGATTATGGTTGACGCTTTGAAGCGCGCCAGTGCAGAATCTGTCAACGTTGTTATGCCTTATTATGGTTATGCACGTCAGGATAGAAAGGCAAGAGCGCGTGAGCCAATCACTGCAAAACTCGTTGCAAATATGCTTGAAGTAGCTGGAGTTGATCGTTTGTTGACGATTGATTTGCACGCTGCACAGATTCAAGGGTTCTTTGATATTCCGGTGGATCACTTGATGGGTGCTCCATTGATTGCGGATTACTTTGAGCGTCGTGGCATGGTTGGTTCTGACTATGTCGTTGTCAGCCCGGACCACGGTGGGGTGACTCGTGCTCGTAAATTAGCAGAATTTTTGAAAACTCCAATTGCCATTATCGACAAGCGTCGTAGTGTAGACAAGATGAATACTAGTGAAGTTATGAATATCATTGGTAAGGTAGAAGGTAAGACTTGTATCTTGATTGACGATATGATTGATACAGCTGGAACCATTTGTCATGCGGCTGATGCTCTAGCAGAAGCAGGAGCTGTTGAAGTTTACGCAAGTTGTACGCACCCAGTTCTTTCTGGTCCAGCAATGGAGAATATCCAGAAATCAGCCATTAAAAAATTGGTTGTTTTGGATACTATCTATCTTCCAGAAGAACGTTTAATTGATAAGATTGAACAAATTTCTATCGCTCATCTCCTAGGTGATGCGATTGTACGTATCCATGAAAAACGTCCTCTTTCTCCATTATTTAGTATCGAGAAAAAAATCTAAACTTTCACTTGAATAAACGAGTTTCCTAGCAGATTTTCCTCTTGCTAGGAAATTTTTTGTAGTCAAAAACTGCAAGCCTTTTCAAAATGTGCTATACTGATGAAAAGGAGGGTTTCTATGACTCAAGAATTTATCAATCCAAGTGATGGAGTGGTCCGTCAGTATCTAGCAACCAGTAAAACTCTAGCTGTAGTAGGCTTATCCGATCGTGAGGAAACCACTAGCAATCGAGTGACTAAAGAAATGCAGGCTCGTGGCTATAAAATTATTCCAGTTAACCCTAAAGCTGCAGGTAGCGAGATTTTGGGAGAAAAGGCTTATGCCAGTCTAGCTGAAATTCCTTTCCCTGTAGATATCGTCAATGTATATCGTCGCAGTGAATTTTTACCTGATGTAGCACGAGACTTTCTCAAGGCGGATGCTAAGATTTTCTGGGCACAACTAGGACTTGAAAGTTTGGAAGCAGAAGAAATCTTGCGTGCTGGGGGATGCGATGACATCGTGATGAACCGTTGTATTAAGAGAGAACATACACGTTTAATTCTTGAACAATAAAAAGGTAGCTGATGGGCTACCTTTTATGTTGTACTCAATGAAAATCAAAGAGCAAACTAGGAAACTAGCCGCAGGCTGTACTTGAGTACGGCAAGACGACGTTGACGTGGTTTGAAGAGATTTTCGAAGAGTATTAGAAAATGCCGATGAGTGTTTGCATACCAAGACTAGTCAGGATGATGGCAATCCAGCAAAGGGCTCCAAGAAGAATGGATTTTCCACTGGATTTGATCATAGCAATGAGGTTGGTTTTGAGACCAATAGCACTCATAGCCATGATGATGAGGAATTTGGAGAGTTGTTTGAGAGGTGAAAAGAAGCTATTGCTGACACCGAAAGATGTGAGAAGAGTAGTTAGCAGAGAAGCTAGGATGAAGTAGAGAATGAAAACGGGGAAGATTTTTTTAAGCTTTACTCCTTGGTTGTTTCCTTGTTGACGGCTCTGCCAGTAGGAGAGGAAGAGAGTAATAGGGATAATAGCCAGGGTGCGTGTCAGTTTGACAATAGTAGCAGATTCGAGAGTATTGCTTTGGTAAAGACTATCCCAGGCGCTAGCTGTGGCTGTTACAGAGGATGTATCGTTGACTGCAGTACCCGCAAAGAGAGCAAAACCTTCGTTGGAAAGATGGAGCCAAGAACCTAGAGTTGGAAAGATAAGAGCTGCCAAGACATTGAAGAAAAAGATAACAGAAATGGCTTGGGCTACTTCTTTTTCCTTGGCGTGAATAACAGGAGCAGTCGCTGCAATGGCAGAACCGCCACAGATAGAAGAGCCTACCCCAACCAAAGTAGCTAGCTTTGTATCAAGGTTAAAAAAGCGTTGGAAAAAGAAAGCTATAATCAAAGCAATTGAAATAGTTGAGAGGATGACAGGAAGGGAAGATTTTCCAACTGCGAAAACTTGTGAGATATTGAGTCCAAACCCAAGCAAGATAACAGCATACTGAAGCAATTTTTTGGAGCTATAAGTCAAACCAGCATCCAGTTGTTTATAGGGAGTGAGAAAGGGGTAGAGAATCATTCCGATAAAAATGGCGAAAACAGGTGCTCCCACAACAGGCAGAAAGCCTCCTAAAACCCAAGAAATGATAGATATAATAAGACAGGCTAACAGTCCTGCCCAATTTTTTGATAGAAATGACATAAAAACCTCCGAAAATAAATACTCCTTATTATAATCTTATCTGTCAGAAAAGTAAAATAGAAAGTAGGAATAAGGTTGTAAATTAACGGAATTTTGCGGTCAGAGAGCTTTTGTAGTATAATAGATATATGTTCTTTGATCAAGGAGGATATATATGGATTTAACCAAACGCTTTAATAAACAATTAGATAAGATACAAGTTTCCTTGATTCGTCAATTTGACCAGGCTATTTCAGAGATTCCTGGTGTCTTGCGATTGACCTTGGGAGAACCAGATTTTACAACGCCAGATCATGTCAAGGAAGCTGCAAAGCGAGCCATTGACCAAGATCAATCCTACTATACAGGGATGAGCGGTTTGTTGACATTGCGTCAGGCGGCGAGTGATTTTGTAAAAGAGAAATATCAGCTAGATTATAATCCAGAGAATGAAATTTTGGTCACAATTGGTGCGACAGAGGCTCTATCAGCTACTCTGACAGCTATTTTGGAGGAAGGAGACAAGGTTCTCTTGCCAGCTCCTGCCTATCCTGGCTATGAGCCAATAGTTAATCTAGTTGGTGCAGAGATTGTCGAGATTGATACGACTGAGAATGGTTTTGTCTTAACTCCAGAAATGCTAGAAAAAGCGATTTTAGAGCAAGGTGACAAGCTCAAGGCAGTTATTCTCAACTATCCAGCTAACCCTACAGGAATTACTTATAGTCGCGAGCAATTAGAAGCCTTGGCAGCTGTTTTACGTAAGTATGAGATTTTCGTAGTCTGTGATGAAGTCTACTCAGAATTGACCTATACAGGGGAAAATCATGTATCTTTGGGGACTATGTTGAGAGATCAGGCAATTATCATTAACGGTCTTTCTAAATCCCATGCCATGACAGGTTGGCGTTTAGGTTTTATCTTTGCACCAGCAAACTTCACAGCTCAACTCATCAAGAGTCATCAGTATTTGGTAACTGCTGCAAACACCATGGCGCAACATGCTGCGGTGGAAGCATTGACAGCTGGTAAGAACGATGCAGAACCCATGAAGAAGGAATATATCCAACGTCGGGACTACATTATTGAGAAGATGACTAAGCTTGGGTTTGAAATCATCAAGCCGGACGGTGCTTTTTATATCTTTGCTAAGATTCCGGCAGGCTATAATCAAGATTCTTTTGCTTTTCTGAAGGATTTTGCCCAGAAGAAGGCTGTTGCTTTTATTCCTGGTGCTGCCTTTGGTCAGTATGGAGAGGGCTATGTTCGCCTATCTTATGCAGCTAGCATGGAAACCATCAGAGAAGCTATGAAACGACTTGAGGAGTACATGAGAGAAGCATGATTCAATCGATTACGAGTCAGGGTTTAGTACTTTACAATCGAAATTTTCGAGAGGATGATAAGCTTGTTAAAATCTTTACAGAACAGGCAGGGAAGCGCATGTTTTTTGTCAAACACGCCGGCCAATCCAAACTAACTCCTGTCATTCAACCTTTAGTCTTAGCCCATTTTCTCCTAAAAGTCAATGACGATGGACTTAGTTATATAGAAGATTATCATGAGGTGAAGACTTTTCCGAAAATCAATAGTGACCTCTTTGTTATGGCTTATGCGACTTACGTTGCAGCCTTGGCAGATGCGAGTTTGCAGGATAACCAAGAAGATGCTCCCTTATTTGCTTTTTTGCAAAAGACTTTAGAGCTGATGGAAGAGGGTCTGGATTATCAAGTTTTGACCAATATTTTTGAAATTCAAATATTGACACGTTTTGGAATCAGTCTCAACTTTAATGAGTGTACCTTTTGTCATCGTGTGGGGCAAGCCTTTGACTTCTCCTTCAAATACGGGGGTTGTCTTTGTCCCAATCATTACCATGAAGATGAGAAACGATGTCATTTAAATCCCAATATTCCTTATCTGCTCAATCAATTTCAAGCCATTGATTTTGAGACCTTGGAGACTATCTCACTTAAGTCCGAAATCAAGCAGGATTTGCGCAAGTTTATGGACCAAATCTACGAGGAATATGTCGGCATTCATCTGAAATCAAAGAAATTTATTGATTCCCTAGCCGACTGGGGACAACTACTGAAAGAGGAAGACAAATGAAAAAAATCGCAGTTGATGCAATGGGTGGCGATTACGCACCACAAGCTATTGTAGAGGGAGTTAATCAAGCCCTTGCTGACTTTTCAGATATTGAGATTCAACTTTACGGAGACGAAAGCAAAATCAAGCAATATCTAACAGCTACAGAGCGCGTTAGTATTATCCATACTGATGAAAAAATCGACTCAGATGATGAGCCTACAAAAGCCATCCGTAAGAAGAAAAATGCTAGCATGGTATTGGCAGCTAAGGCTGTCAAAGATGGAGAAGCGGATGCAGTTCTCTCTGCAGGAAATACAGGCGCCTTGTTGGCAGCGGGATTCTTCATCGTTGGTCGTATCAAAAATATCGATCGACCAGGTCTTATGTCAACCTTGCCAACTATTGATGGAAAAGGTTTTGACATGCTTGACCTTGGTGCCAATGCAGAAAATACAGCCCATCACCTTCATCAATATGCAGTCCTAGGCTCCTTCTATGCTAGAAATGTTCGTGGTATTGCAAATCCCTGTATTGGCCTTCTGAACAACGGTACAGAGAGCAGCAAGGGAGATCCACTCCGCAAGGAAGCCTATGACCTATTAGTGGCTGACGAGAGTTTGAATTTCGTCGGGAACGTGGAAGCGCGTGATTTGATGGATGGTGTTGCTGATGTAGTCGTAACAGATGGTTTCACGGGAAACGCTGTGCTCAAAGCTATTGAAGGGACTGCTATGGGAATCATGGGCTTGCTTAAAAATGCTATTGTAGGTGGCGGCCTTAGAGCCAAGCTAGGTGCTTTCCTTCTTAAGGATAACCTTAGAGGTTTGAAAAAACAGCTCAACTATTCAGATGTTGGGGGTGCGGTCTTGTTTGGTGTTAAGGCACCAGTAGTTAAGACTCATGGATCAAGTGATGCCAAGGCTGTCTATAGCACAATACGCCAGATTCGTACTATGCTTGAGACAGATGTAGTTGCCCAAACTGCGCGTGAATTTTCAGGGGAATAAGGAGAATAATATGACAGATCAACAAATTTTTGACCGTATCGTAACCATCATTCAAGAGCGTCAAGGAGAAGACTTTGTCGTAACCGAAAACTTGAGCTTAAAGGATGATTTGGATGCTGATTCAGTAGATTTGATGGAATTTGTCCTAACCGTTGAGGATGAATTTGGAATCGAAATTAGTGATGAAGAAATTGATAATCTCCAAAGCGTCGCAGATGTATTAGAAATTATCAAAAATAGAATATAAAAAAAGCAACATGCAGAGCATGTTGTTTTTTTGTCGTGTGGAATATTTATTTTAACGAATTATAAAATCCAAATGCTTGCTTAAACTTTTAAAAGTGCTATTTGGGTGTAGATACTGTTTTTTTAGAAAGAGTTATCAATTTCTTATTTTGTTTGGCTAAAATAGTCTTACAGAACTTTTAATTAGGTTGTTAAGAAAAGGATAAGAATATGAAATTCAGAAAAAAACACTATCGCTCACAGATGGATCAGAAGGACTGTGGAGTGGCTTCATTGGCCATGGTGTTTGGCTGTTTTGGAAGCCATTATTCATTAGCACGTCTGCGTGAATTAGCCAAAACGACTATAAATGGGACGACAGCTTTGGGTCTGGTGAAGGCTGCGGAAACATTAGGTTTTGAGCCACAAGCAATTCAAGCAGACATGACTTTGTTTGATTCTCCAAATTTAATCTTTCCTTTTGTGGTTCACGTGCTTAAGGACAAAGAATTCTTTCATTATTATGTAGTGACAGGGATGGATCAGCAGAACATTCATATAGCTGATCCAGATCCAGAGGTTAGATTGACCAAACTATCGCGTGAAAGATTTGAAGAAGAATGGACAGGGACAACTATCTTTGTGGCTCCCTCCCCAAATTATCAGCCACATAAGGACAAGAATCAGAGTTTGACTTCTTTTCTACCTATTTTGATAAATCAGAAAGGTTTGATCACCAATATCATATTAGCGACCGTTCTAGTAACCTTTATTAACATCGTTGGTTCATACTATCTACAATCTATTATTGATACTTATGTACCGAATCAGACGTCTTCGACCCTAAGTATTATTTCTATATGCCTTGTTATCGTTTATGCTCTTCAACAGATTTTGTCTTTTGCTCAAGATTACCTTTTAATTATCCTTGGGCAACGTCTATCGATTGATGTTATTTTATCTTATATCAAACATATTTTTAATCTACCTATGTCCTTTTTTGCAACACGTCGGACGGGGGAGATCGTGTCACGATTTACAGATGCTAATAGTATCATAGATGCCTTGGCTTCAACCATTATTTCAATTTTTTTGGATATATCTATGATGTTGATGATTTCCATAATTTTGTTTTTGCAAAATAGTAATCTCTTTTTCATGAGCTTATTGGGGCTTCCTATTTATGCTGTAATTATTATTGCTTTTATGAAACCTTTTGAAAAGATGAACCGGGATACCATGGAAGCAAATGCAACCCTATCATCTTCTATTATAGAGGATATTAATGGTATTGAAACGATTAAATCCTTAGCTAGCGAAAAAACACGCTACCAAAAGCTTGATAGGGAATTTGTGGACTATCTGAAAAGGTCCTTTACTTATAGCAGAGCAGAAAGTCAGCAAAAAGCTCTTAAAAAATTTGCTCAACTGCTGCTAAATGTCTGCGTATTATGGATGGGTGCTAATTTCGTTATGGATGGAAAGATGAGTTTAGGCCAGTTGATTACATATAATACGCTTCTTTATTATTTCACCAATCCTTTAGAAAACATTATCAACCTTCAGAGTAAGCTCCAAACAGCTCAAGTTGCGAATAGTCGTCTCAACGAGGTGTATCGGGTCAACTCTGAGTTTGAAGGACAGAAAATGGTAGAGGATTTGAGCATGGTTCAAGGAGATATGACTTTTAAGGGAATTCACTACAAGTATGATTATGGTCAAGATATCTTATCGGATATCAATTTGAACATCAAACAGGGCTCTAAAATAGCTCTTGTAGGGGTTTCAGGATCAGGGAAGTCGACCTTGGCTAAGATGATGGTTAATTTTTTCAACCCAAGTCAGGGAGAAATCAGACTTGGGGATATGAATTTAAATCAGATTGATAAAAAGTCTCTGCGCCAACATATCAACTATTTACCTCAGCAACCTTATGTATTTAATGGAACAATATTAGAAAATCTTCTCCTTGGAGCCAAGGAGGGTACGACTCAGGAGGATATACTACGTGCAGTTGAGCTAGCAGAAATTCGTGAAGATATTGAGCGTATGCCCTTGAATTACCAGACAGAATTGACTTCTGATGGAGCCGGGATTTCTGGTGGTCAACGCCAGAGGATTGCTTTGGCGCGTGCTCTCTTGACAGATGCCCCTATCTTGATTTTGGATGAGGCGACGAGCAGTCTAGATATCTTAACAGAGAAACGGATAGTGGACAATCTCATGAATCTAGATAAGACCTTGGTTTTCATTGCTCATCGCTTGACTATTGCTGAACGGGTGGAGAAAGTTGTTGTTTTGGATCGAGGTAAGATTGTCGAAGAGGGCAATCATGCTGACTTGCTTGCTCGAAATAGTTTTTATGCTCATTTAGTTAACTGTTAGAAAGGAGAAAGAATGTACCTTGAATTTTTAGAAAGTGCGGAATTTTATAATCGACGTTATCATAATTTTTCCAGTCGAGTGATTTTTCCTATGTCACTTTTGGTAGTGTTTATGTTTGGATTTGCAATGTTTGCAGAAAAGGAAATTAGTTTATCTTCGAAAGCTACAGTTGAACCTAGTCGTATCATTGCTAATATCCAGTCAACTAGTAATAGGCGGATGGTAGTTAATTATCTGGAAGAGAACAAGCAAGTGCAACGAGGAGATTTACTTGTTCAGTATCAGGAGGTTGGAGATGTGATTCAGTATGAAGCCAATGTTAATCAGTTGGAGAGTTTTAGACATCATCAAAGTAAAACAAGTAACCTTAAGAACAGTACTGCACAGCCAAATATAGGTCTCTTTTCTCAGAATTCTTCGACTGTACAAGAGCAGATAGCTGTAGAGCAAGATGATTTAGAAAGAGAAATAGGCAAAAAAAATCAAACTAGCTTACTTGAAAAAGGAACAATAAGAGCCCAGGAAGACGGAGTTCTTTATCTCAATCCTGAAAGGAATCAATCTGCGGTCGTCACAGAAGGAACATTACTGGCTAAATTATATCCACTATTAGATAGAGAAGGGAAAACAAAATTGACGGCCTATCTTAGTTCAAAAGATATTGTGGGAATCAAGATTGGAGATTCTGTACGCTTTACCACGACTAATGGCGCTAATGGTCAAGTGAAACTTGTTTCTACTATCACTAGTATTGATACAATTGCAACCAAAACTGACCAAGGAAATTTCTTTAAAATAGAAGCGGAAACAAAAATAACTCGAGAACAAGCTGAAAATCTTAGGTATGGTTTAGAAGGCCACTTACAAATAATCATAGGCAAGAAAAGTTATTTACGCTATTATTTGGATGATTTTTTGAATTGGGAATAATGATCACTTTTTCTTAAATAATATTTAAAAACTGTAATCTTAAAACGATTTACAGTTTTTATAAAACTCAGAAGGGAATGCGTTTACGTTCGTAAAACATTTGATTTATGCTTGTTTTTGTGTTAGAATGAGGCCAAGTAATACGAAAGGCGAATAATAAAATGTCCAGCAAACTTATTTATACGGGAAAAGCTAAAGATATCTATACTACAGAAGACGAACATGTGATTAGGTCCGTTTATAAGGACCAAGCTACCATGCTGAATGGTGCTCGCAAAGAGACTATCAAAGGCAAAGGTGTACTGAATAATCAGATTTCGTCTCTTATTTTTGAAAAATTGAATGCAGCTGGTGTGGCGACACACTTTATTGAACGTATCTCTGATACAGAACAACTTAACAAGAAGGTTGCCATCATTCCTTTGGAGGTTGTTCTTCGTAACGTGACTGCGGGTTCTTTCTCAAAACGTTTCGGTGTTGAAGAAGGTTTGGACTTGAAAACTCCTATCGTTGAATTTTACTATAAGAACGATGAGTTGGATGATCCATTCATCAATGATGAGCATGTGAAGTTCTTGGATATTGCCAATGATGAACAAATTGCTTATATCAAGGAAGAAACGCGTCGTATCAATGAATTGTTGAAAGATTGGTTTGCACAAATTGGTCTTCGGTTGATTGACTTCAAATTGGAATTTGGCTTTGATAAGGATGGCAAAATCATCTTGGCAGACGAATTCTCACCAGATAACTGTCGCCTTTGGGATGCGGAAGGGCACCATATGGACAAGGATGTTTTCCGTCGTGATCTTGGTAGCTTGACAGATGTTTATGAAGTTGTATTGGAAAAATTGCAGGGCTTGAAGTGATTTTTTTGAAACAGAAAACCTTCGTCTTCAATAACTTATTTGAATAGAAATAAAGGAACTAAAATGGATAAACGTATTTTCGTTGAGAAAAAAGCTGATTTTCGTGTGAAATCTGACTCTTTAGTAAAAGAATTACAGCATAATCTTCAGTTGAAAACCTTGAAGGATCTTCGTATCGTTCAGGTTTACGATGTTTTTGGTTTGGCAGAGGACTTGTTTGCGCGTGCGGAAAAACATATCTTCTCTGAGCAAGTGACTGATACTGTTTTAGATGAAGCGACTGTGCAAGCAGACCTAACTAACTATGCTTTCTTTGCTATCGAAAGCTTGCCTGGTCAATTTGACCAACGTGCGGCATCTTCACAAGAAGCTTTGCTGTTGCTTGGTAGTTCAAATGATGTAACAGTGAATACAGCACAACTGTACTTGGTCAACAAGGATATTGATGTGAATGAGTTGGAAGCTGTCAAAAACTACCTCTTGAACCCAGTGGATTCTCGTTTCAAAGACATCACTGTTGGTATTGCGAAACAGGATTTTTCTGAGTCTGACAAGACCATTCCAAGTTTGGATTTCTTTGAAACTTATACGGCAGAAGATTTTGCACAGTATAAGGCAGAGCAAGGATTGGCCATGGAAGTGGATGATCTTCTCTTCATTCAAGATTACTTCAATTCTATTGGACGTGTTCCAACTGAGACTGAGTTGAAGGTGTTGGATACTTACTGGTCTGACCACTGCCGTCACACAACTTTTGAGACTGAGTTGAAACACATCGACTTCTCAGCTTCTAAATTTGAAAAACAATTGCAAGCGACTTATGACAAGTATATTGCCATGCGTGATGAGTTGGGACGTACAGAAAAACCTCAGACCTTGATGGATATGGCGACTATTTTTGGTCGTTATGAGCGTGCTAATGGTCGTTTGGATGACATGGAAGTGTCTGATGAAATCAATGCTTGCTCAGTTGAAATTGAAGTGGATGTCAATGGTGTCAAAGAACCATGGCTTCTCATGTTCAAAAACGAAACTCATAACCACCCAACGGAGATCGAACCATTTGGTGGAGCGGCTACTTGTATCGGTGGTGCCATTCGTGACCCATTGTCAGGTCGTTCATATGTTTACCAAGCCATGCGTATCTCAGGTGCTGGTGATATTACAGCCCCGATTTCAGAAACACGTGCTGGTAAATTGCCACAACAAGTGATTTCTAAAACAGCGGCTCACGGCTATTCTTCATACGGTAACCAAATTGGTCTTGCAACAACTTATGTTCGTGAATACTTCCACCCAGGTTTCGTTGCTAAACGTATGGAGCTAGGTGCAGTTGTCGGTGCGGCTCCTAAGGAAAATGTTGTCCGTGAAAAACCTGAAGCAGGTGATGTGATTATCTTGCTCGGTGGTAAGACTGGACGTGACGGTGTCGGTGGTGCGACAGGTTCTTCTAAAGTTCAAACTGTTGAATCTGTTGAAACAGCTGGTGCTGAGGTTCAAAAAGGGAATGCCATCGAAGAACGGAAGATTCAACGTCTTTTCCGGAATGGGGATGTGACACGTCTGATTAAGAAATCAAATGACTTTGGTGCTGGTGGTGTCTGTGTAGCTATCGGTGAATTGGCAGATGGTCTTGAAATTGATCTAGACAAGGTGCCTCTTAAATATCAAGGCTTGAATGGTACAGAAATTGCTATCTCTGAATCTCAAGAACGGATGGCCGTGGTAGTTCGTCCAGAAGACGTAGATGCCTTCGTAGCTGAATGTAACAAAGAAAACATTGATGCAGTTGTCGTTGCAACAGTAACTGAAAAACCAAATCTTGTCATGCACTGGAATGGTGAAACCATCGTTGATTTGGAACGTCGTTTCCTTGATACAAACGGTGTGCGTGTAGTCGTAGATGCTAAGGTGGTTGACAAGGATGTCAAGCTGCCAGAAGAACGTCAAACATCTGCTGAAACCCTTGAAGCTGATACTCTTGAAGTCTTGGCTGACCTTAACCATGCCAGTCAAAAAGGGTTACAAACCATCTTTGATAGCTCAGTTGGTCGTTCAACAGTCAATCACCCACTCGGTGGTCGCTACCAAATCACACCAACGGAAGCTTCTGTACAGAAATTGCCAGTCCAACATGGCGTGACAACAACTGCTTCTGTTATGGCGCAAGGATTCAACCCTTATGTAGCAGAATGGTCTCCATATCATGGCGCGGCTTATGCAGTAATCGAAGCCACAGCTCGTTTGGTTGCTGCTGGTGCAAACTGGTCTAAGGCTCGTTTCTCTTACCAAGAATATTTCGAGCGTATGGATAAACAAGCAGAGCGTTTTGGTCAACCAGTAGCTGCTCTTCTTGGATCAATCGAAGCTCAGATTCAACTTGGTTTGCCATCTATCGGTGGTAAGGACTCGATGTCTGGTACCTTTGAAGAATTGACAGTACCACCAACCTTGGTTGCTTTTGGGGTAACAACTGCAGATAGCCGTAAGATTCTTTCTCCAGAATTTAAAGCTGCTGGTGAAAATATTTACTATATTTCTGGTCAAGATTTGGCACAAGAAATTGACTTCGATCTCATCAAGTCTAACTTTGCTAAGTTTGAAGCCATCCAAGCTGCCCATAAAGTTACGTCTGCATCAGCTGTCAAATATGGTGGTGTGGTTGAAGCTCTTGCCCTTGCAACATTTGGTAACCATATTGGTGCCACTGTAACCCTTGAAAATCTTGAGACTGCCTTGACAGCTCAATTGGGTGGATTCGTCTTCACATCGCCTGAAGAAATTTCAGGGATTGCCAAGATCGGACAAACAGTAGCTGACTTTACACTTACTGTCAATGGTGTAACGCTTGATGGACACAAACTTGACAGTGCCTTTCAAGGTAAATTGGAAGAGGTTTACCCAACGGAATTTGCACAAGCAACTGAGTTGGAAGAAGTACCTGCTGTGGCATCAGATGCTGTGATCAAAGCTAAAGAAACAGTTGAGAAACCTGTGGTTTACATCCCAGTATTCCCAGGTACTAACTCTGAGTACGATTCAGCTAAGGCCTTTGAAAAAGAAGGTGCCAAAGTCAACTTGGTACCATTTGTAACACTTAATGAAGAAGCGATTGTCAAGTCTGTTGACACCATGGTTGACAATATCGAAAAAGCTAACATTATCTTCTTTGCAGGAGGCTTCTCAGCCGCTGACGAACCCGATGGATCTGCTAAATTTATCGTCAACATCTTGCTTAATGAAAAAGTACGTGCAGCCATTGACAGCTTCATCGAAGGTGGTGGTTTGATTATCGGTATCTGTAATGGATTCCAAGCTCTTGTCAAATCAGGTCTTCTTCCATACGGTAACTTTGAAGATGCAAACAGTACTAGTCCAACTCTCTTCTACAATGATGCCAACCAACACGTGGCTAAGATGGTTGAAACACGGATTGCCAACACCAACTCACCATGGCTTGCTGGCGTGAAAGTTGGTGACATCCATGCCATCCCAGTATCACACGGTGAAGGTAAGTTTGTCGTGACAGCTGAAGAATTTGCAGAGCTTCGTGATAATGGTCAAATCTTTACCCAATATGTTGACTTCGAAGGTAAACCAAGCATGGATTCTAAATACAATCCTAACGGATCTGTCAATGCGATTGAAGGTATCACAAGCAAGAACGGTCAAATCATTGGGAAGATGGGACACTCAGAACGTTTCGAAGACGGTCTCTTCCAAAATATTCCAGGAAATAAAGACCAATATCTCTTTGCATCAGCTGTTAAATACTTTACTGGAAAATAAAAGGTATATAAAATGACATACGAAGTAAAATCTCTTAATGAAGAATGTGGTGTTTTCGGTATCTGGGGACATCCAGATGCTGCTAAGTTGACCTATTTTGGTCTCCACAGTCTTCAGCACCGTGGTCAGGAGGGGGCAGGAATCCTCTCCAATGACCACGGACAATTGAAGCGCCATCGTGATATGGGGCTTTTATCAGAAGTCTTCAAAAATCCTGCTAATTTGGATAAATTGACAGGGACTGGAGCGATTGGACACGTGCGTTATGCGACTGCGGGAGAAGCTTCTGTAGACAATATCCAGCCCTTCCTTTTCCGCTTCCATGATATGCAGTTTGGTCTGGCTCATAATGGGAATCTGACCAACGCAGAATCTCTCAAGCAAGAATTGGAACAAAGAGGAGCGATTTTCAGCTCAACTTCAGATTCAGAAATTTTGGCTCATCTTATTCGTCGTAGCCACAATCCAAACTTGATGGGTAAAATCAAGGAAGCACTTAGTCTTGTCAAAGGTGGTTTCGCTTATCTCTTGATGTTTGAAGATAAGTTGATTGCAGCCCTTGACCCAAACGGCTTCCGACCTCTATCAATCGGGAAAATGGCTAATGGAGCAGTTGTTGTTTCATCTGAAACCTGTGCCTTTGAAGTCATCGGTGCGGAGTGGATTCGCGATGTGAAACCAGGCGAGATTGTCATTATTGACGACAATGGTATCCAGTATGATAGCTACACAAACGATACTCAACTGGCTATCTGTTCCATGGAATATATCTATTTTGCTCGTCCTGACTCCAACATCCATGGTGTTAATGTCCATACAGCTCGTAAGAGGATGGGAGCTCAGTTGGCACGAGAGTTCAAGCATGAAGCCGACATTGTGGTCGGTGTGCCAAACTCCTCACTCAGTGCAGCTATGGGATTTGCGGAAGAGTCTGGGCTACCAAATGAAATGGGCCTTATCAAGAACCAATATACACAACGGACCTTTATCCAGCCGACTCAAGAATTGCGCGAGCAAGGAGTTCGGATGAAATTGTCTGCTGTTTCGGGTGTCGTTAAAGGCAAACGTGTGGTCATGATTGATGACTCCATTGTACGTGGAACAACATCACGTCGTATTGTCCAACTCTTGAAAGAAGCGGGGGCATCAGAAGTTCACGTTGCCATTGGGAGTCCTGCTCTTGCCTATCCATGTTTCTACGGAATTGATATCCAGACACGTCAGGAGTTGATTGCGGCTAATCATACCGTTGAGGAAACTTGCCAAATCATTGGTGCGGATAGTCTGACTTATCTTTCTATTGATGGCTTGATTGACTCTATTGGGATTGAAACAGATGCGCCAAATGGCGGTCTCTGTGTGGCTTACTTTGATGGGAAATATCCAACTCCTCTCTATGACTATGAAGAAGAATATCGTAGAAGTCTGGAAGAAAAAACGAGTTTTTACAAATAAAATTCCCCATTGAAGGAAAGGAAAAGGAATAAACAAATGACGAATAAAAATGCTTATGCGCAGTCTGGTGTGGACGTTGAAGCGGGTTATGAAGTTGTTGAGCGCATCAAAAAACACGTAGCACGTACAGAGCGTGCGGGTGTTATGGGAGCTCTTGGTGGTTTCGGTGGTATGTTTGACCTTTCAAAAACAGGTGTTAAAGAGCCAGTTTTGATTTCAGGAACTGACGGTGTTGGAACCAAGCTCATGCTTGCTATCAAGTACGACAAACACGATACCATCGGTCAAGACTGTGTGGCTATGTGTGTCAATGATATCATCGCTGCAGGTGCAGAGCCCCTCTACTTCCTAGACTATGTGGCGACTGGGAAAAATGAACCAGCTAAACTAGAACAAGTGGTTGCTGGTGTGGCTGAAGGCTGTGTACAAGCAGGTGCGGCCCTCATCGGTGGTGAAACGGCTGAAATGCCTGGTATGTATGGCGAAGACGACTATGACTTGGCTGGTTTCGCAGTCGGTGTTGCAGAAAAATCTCAAATCATCGACGGTTCAAAAGTGGCTGAAGGTGACGTCCTTCTTGGACTTGCTTCAAGCGGAATCCACTCAAATGGTTACTCGCTCGTTCGTCGTGTCTTTGCCGATTATACAGGTGAGGAAGTTCTCCCAGAATTGGAAGGCAAGAAACTCAAGGAGGTTCTTTTGGAGCCAACTCGTATCTATGTCAAGGCGACTTTGCCACTCATCAAAGAAGGATTGGTGAATGGAATTGCCCACATCACAGGTGGTGGTTTCATCGAAAATGTACCTCGTATGTTCGCAGATGACTTGGCTGCTGAAATTGATGAAAGCAAAGTTCCAGTTCTTCCAATTTTCAAAGCCCTTGAAAAATATGGCCAAATCAAACATGAAGAAATGTTTGAAATCTTCAACATGGGGATTGGTCTCATGCTTGCGGTTAAACCAGAAAATGTGGAACGTGTCAAAGAACTTCTCGACGAACCAGTTTATGAAATCGGTCGTATTGTGAAGAAAGATGGCGCAAGTGTGGTGATTAAATAATGGCTAAAAAGATTGCTGTTTTTGCCTCTGGCAACGGCTCAAACTTTCAGGTGATTGCAGAACAATTTCCAGTAGAATTTGTCTTTTCAGATCACCGGGATGCCTATGTCTTAGAACGTGCCGAAAAGCTAGGGGTTTTATCTTATGCCTTTGAACTTAAAGAGTTTGAGAATAAGGCAGACTATGAAGGAGCCATCGTCGAACTCTTGGATGAGCACCAGATTGACTTGGTTTGTCTCGCAGGCTATATGAAAATCGTTGGTCCAACCTTGCTAGCAGCTTATGAAGGCCGTATCATCAATATTCACCCAGCTTATCTGCCAGAATTTCCAGGAGCTCATGGCATTGAAGATGCTTGGAATGCAGGTGTGGACCAGTCTGGTGTGACCATTCACTGGGTGGATTCGGGTGTTGATACTGGCAAGGTCATCAAACAAGTCCGTGTCCCACGCTTTGAAGGGGATACTCTTGATACTTTCGAAACTCGTATCCACGAAACAGAGTATAGGCTCTACCCAGAAGTCTTGGAACATTTGGGAGTTGCACGAAAATAAGGAAGAGCTAGAGTGGAACGAAAATTTTTGACTGTAGCAGAGAAAGAACTTTTTAAAAAGGAAAAGAGAGAAAATGACTAAACGCGCACTAATTAGTGTCTCAGACAAAGCGGGCATCGTTGAATTTGCCCAAGAACTCAAAAAACTTGGTTGGGATATCATCTCAACGGGTGGTACCAAGGTTGCCCTTGACAATGCTGGGGTAGATACCATTGCCATTGACGATGTGACTGGATTCCCAGAAATGATGGACGGTCGTGTCAAGACCCTCCACCCAAATATCCACGGTGGGCTTCTCGCTCGTCGTGATCTCGATAGTCACCTAGAGGCGGCTAAGGTCAATAATATTGAACTTATCGACCTTGTTGTGGTTAACCTTTACCCATTCAAGGAAACCATCCTCAAACCAGATGTGACCTACGCTGACGCGGTTGAAAACATCGATATCGGTGGGCCATCAATGCTTCGTTCAGCAGCGAAGAATCACGCCGGCGTAACAGTTGTGGTGGATCCTGCTGACTATGCTGTGGTTTTGGAAGAATTGGGAGCTAAGGGCGAAACAAGTTACGAAACTCGTCAACGGTTGGCAGCTAAGGTTTTCCGTCACACAGCTTCATATGATGCCTTGATTGCAGAGTATTTCACAGCTCAAGTGGGAGAAACAAAACCTGAAAAACTCACTTTGACCTATGACCTTAAACAACCAATGCGTTACGGCGAAAACCCTCAACAGGATGCCGATTTCTATCAAAAAGCCTTACCAACGGATTATTCGATTGCTTCAGCTAAACAGCTTAACGGTAAAGAATTGTCATTCAACAATATCCGTGATGCGGATGCGGCCATTCGTATCATTCGTGATTTCAAAGAACGTCCAACCGTTGTGGCTCTCAAACACATGAATCCATGTGGAATCGGTCAGGCTGATGACATCGAGACTGCTTGGGACTATGCTTATGAGTCTGATCCAGTTTCTATCTTCGGTGGGATCGTCGTTCTCAACCGTGAGGTGGATGCTGCGACAGCTGAGAAGATGCACGGCGTTTTCCTTGAAATCATCATTGCACCAAACTATACGGATGAGGCGCTAGCCATTTTGACCAATAAAAAGAAAAACTTGCGCATCCTGGAGTTGCCATTTGACGCTCAAGACGCTAGTGAAGTGGAAGCAGAATACACAGGAGTTGTCGGCGGCCTTCTCGTTCAAAACCAAGACGTTGTCAAAGAAAGTCCAGCTGACTGGCAAGTGGTGACCAAACGCCAACCAACGGAGACAGAGGCGACTGCTCTTGAGTTTGCTTGGAAAGCCATCAAGTACGTCAAATCAAACGGTATCATCATCACCAACGACCATATGACACTTGGTGTTGGCCCTGGTCAAACTAACCGTGTGGCTTCTGTCCGTATTGCCATTGACCAAGCTAAAGACCGTCTTGACGGAGCTGTTCTTGCTTCAGACGCCTTCTTCCCATTTGCAGATAACGTGGAAGAAATCGCTAAGGCAGGCATCAAGGCCATCATCCAACCAGGTGGCTCAGTCCGTGACCAAGAATCTATCGAAGCTGCGGATAAATACGGCTTGACTATGGTCTTCACAGGCATGAGACATTTTAGACATTAAAAAATGAGGATTATACGAGAACTTGGTATCTCTATATAATTAGGTAAATTAATAGAATGGAGAAGTTAAGATGTCATTTATAAAATTAAATATGGGAATATCGTTGTCAGGACCAACCATTGGAATTAGTCCGGATTTTAGAGAATTAATAAATGTTATCAATAAAAGAAGATATATCAGAAAAAGTAGGATTGAAAATATACATTTTCCTTTAGTTGGTCAAAGTACAATGTCATGGAAACTTAGAGGTGATTACAAGCATGGTTTTTATGCCTTTTCTTCGATAGCGTTCGAAGGAAAATTTGGATCAAATCCAGATGTATTTATGATTTTTTCAAAAAATGACAATCCGATAGAATTTAATAGTAAAGAGCATGCGCTAAATGATGATGATTTAACAGTGGTTAAATTAAATAAAAATATTTTTAAAAATAATAAGTATGAATATGGAATTGAAAAAGAACTTAATTATTATTCTAATAGTGAATCAGAGTATGATATTCGTCCTTTCATTATTGTTGTATTTGGCGAAGATTCGCTAGGATTTGCTACTATTACATTGATAAACAAAAGTTCAAGTACTGCAAATTCAAATGGATTTATCGGGGGAATAATGCCAGGGACGGGAGTAAACCCTTTTCAACCACAGGCAAGAAAATTAGTATGGGCAACTGGCAAAGATCTATTACGTCCATTAAAGGAACCTCAAACTGGTCGTTCATTTAGGTTAGATAAAGAACAGGTTGATAATATTTTAAATTTGAAAAAGTATTTTGTTAATTTATTGGAACCTAATATTGCTAAAGTGTTGAAAGAAGAATATATAACGGAGTAAGACATTAAAAAACAAAAGGAAAGAAAACAGTTTCTTTCCTTTTTTGTGTAAAAACGCGGAGTGAAATAAGATTAAAACGAACGTCTGTGGTATAATGATAGTAAATAATTCGCAAAAGAGGTTGTAAGATGAAACTGTTAGTTGTCGGCTCAGGTGGTCGTGAGCATGCGATTGCCAAAAAGTTGTTGGAGTCTAAAGACGTTGAGCAAGTTTTCGTGGCTCCTGGGAATGACGGGATGACCTTAGATGGTTTGGATTTGGTAAATATCTCTATTTCCGAACATTTTAAGCTGATTGACTTCGCAAAAGCAAATGACATTGCTTGGACCTTTATCGGTCCAGATGACGCCCTTGCAGCTGGTATCGTGGATGATTTCAATGCAGCTGGTCTCAAAGCCTTTGGTCCGACAAAGGCTGCGGCTGAGCTGGAGTGGTCCAAGGATTTTGCCAAGGAAATCATGGTCAAATACGACGTTCCGACAGCAGCCTATGGGACATTTTCAGATTTCGAGGAAGCCAAGGCCTACATCGAGGGGAAAGGCGCTCCAATCGTCGTCAAGGCGGATGGTTTGGCCCTTGGGAAAGGTGTCGTCGTTGCGGAGACAGTTGAGCAAGCCGTCGAAGCCGCTCATGAGATGCTCTTGGACAATAAATTTGGTGACTCAGGTGCGCGTGTAGTCATTGAGGAATTCCTTGACGGGGAAGAGTTCTCTCTCTTTGCCTTTGTCAATGGGGACAAGTTCTACATCATGCCAACGGCTCAGGACCACAAACGTGCATATGATGGCGACAAGGGTCCTAATACTGGTGGGATGGGTGCTTATGCGCCAGTTCCACACTTACCACAGAGTGTAGTTGATACGGCAGTGGAGACTATTGTCAAGCCAGTCCTCGAAGGGATGATTAAAGAAGGGCGCCCCTATCTTGGTGTCCTATACGCAGGGCTTATCTTGACAGCTGATGGACCCAAAGTCATCGAGTTTAATGCTCGCTTTGGAGATCCTGAAACGCAAATCATCTTGCCTCGTTTGACATCTGACTTTGCGCAAAACATTACTGACATTTTGGATGGCAAAGAGCCAGCCATCACTTGGACGGACAAGGGTGTGACACTAGGTGTGGTTGTAGCATCAAACGGCTACCCACTCGCTTATGAGAAAGGTGTCAAACTTCCAGCCAAGACAGAGGGTGACATCATCACTTACTATGCCGGAGCCAAATTCGCTGAAAATGGACAAGGCCTTCTTTCAAATGGCGGACGTGTTTACATGCTAGTCACAACAGCAGACACCGTCAAAGACGGGCAAAACATCATCTACAACCAACTCAACAACCAAAACACAGAAGGCCTCTTTTATCGAACAGATATCGGAAGCAAGGCCATAAAAGATTAACAGATATTATAGTTGTCATGGCGAGCGAAAGCGAGCCAAAGTAAGATAATGGTCGCCGTGGTGAAAAGAGCAGAATAATTTCTGTTCTGGTCGGGGGAAGCTTTGAGACCCTAGGTTCAAAGTTTAGGAATGAAGCCTAAGGTTTGCTTCCGTCCCTACCACCTAAGACCATTATCAAAAAAGAAGAAAAAAGGAAAAATTATGACTAAACCAATTATTTCCATTATCATGGGCTCAAAATCCGACTGGGCCACCATGCAAAAAACAGCCGAAGTCCTAGACCACTTCGGTGTAGCTTACGAAAAGAAAGTTGTTTCCGCACACCGTACACCAGACCTCATGTTCAAATATGCCGAAGAAGCACGTAGCCGTGGCATCAAGGTTATCATTGCAGGTGCTGGGGGTGCAGCCCATTTGCCAGGCATGGTAGCAGCCAAAACCACTCTGCCTGTTATTGGTGTACCAGTCAAATCACGTGCTCTTAGCGGTGTGGATTCGCTCTATTCTATCGTTCAGATGCCAGGTGGGGTGCCTGTCGCAACCATGGCTATCGGTGAAGCGGGTGCGACTAACGCTGCCCTCTTTGCCCTCCGTCTCCTCTCAGTAGAAGACGAAACCATCGCGACTGCACTTGCTAATTTTGTTGAAGAACAAGGAAAAATCGCAGAGGAGTCTACAAATGAGCTCATCTAAAACAATCGGAATTATCGGTGGCGGCCAACTTGGTCAGATGATGGCGATTTCTGCTATCTACATGGGGCACAATGTTATCGCGCTGGATCCTGCGGCGGATTGTCCGGCCTCTCGCGTGGCGGAGATCATCGTGGCTCCTTATAATGATGTGGACGCCCTTCGTCAGTTGGCAGACCGATGTGATGTTCTCACTTATGAATTTGAAAATGTGGATGCCGACGGTTTGGATGCCGTTATCAAGGATGGACAACTTCCTCAAGGGACCGACCTGCTTCGTATTTCGCAAAATCGCATTTTTGAAAAGGACTTTCTTTCCAGCAAGGCACAAGTCACTGTGGCCCCTTACAAGGTTGTGACTTCAAGTCAAGACTTGGCAGATATTGACTCGTCGAAAAACTATGTCCTCAAGACGGCGACCGGTGGCTATGATGGGCATGGACAAAAGGTTATTCGTTCAGAAGCAGACTTGGAAGAAGCCTATGCACTAGCTGATTCAGCAGACTGTGTCTTGGAAGAATTTGTCAACTTTGACCTTGAAATTTCTGTCATCGTGTCAGGAAATGGCAAGGACGTGAAGGTTTTTCCAGTTCAGGAAAATATCCACCGCAACAATATCCTGTCTAAGACCATCGTGCCAGCCCGCATTTCAGAAAGTCTAGCTGAAAAAGCCAAAGCTATGGCTGTGCGAATCGCAGAACAACTGAACTTGTCTGGGACTCTTTGTGTGGAAATGTTTGCGACAGCTGATGATATTATCGTTAATGAGATTGCCCCACGCCCCCACAACTCAGGACACTATTCGATCGAAGCCTGTGATTTCTCCCAGTTTGATACCCATATCTTAGGTGTTCTCGGAGCACCGCTTCCAGCTATCAAACTGCATGCACCCGCTGTTATGCTCAATGTCCTCGGCCAGCATGTCGAGGCCGCTGAAAAATATGTCACAGAAAATCCAAGCGCCCACCTCCACATGTATGGTAAAATAGAGGCAAAGCACAACCGCAAGATGGGGCATGTGACTTTGTTTAGTGATGTGCCGGATAGTGTGGAAGAATTTGGGAAAGGGATAGATTTTTAATTTATGAATCTTACCTATTGTGTTGAAAAGTGGAGTTTTTAGGAGTATTAATGAATTGAGGTAGAGTACTATGAAATGTGCAAACTGTGGTAATACTGATAGTAATAGATTGTGGGATGAAGGTGATACATTCTACTGCTCAAAGTGTGCGCACCGAACACTTTATGCAACAGGTGAGGATGACTTAGTGGAATGTCCATGTTGTCATAAAATGAGGGATAGAAAAGCATTTTATTGTAGAAACTGTAATGATACTTGGTAGGGAATTATAAGAAATCTCAATTGTTTATTTGCAGGTGTATGACAAACAAGAAAAACACAACCACAAAATGGGTGTGTGAACTTGTTTAGTAATGAGACATACGAGGTTTGGAGGGGATAAGGTAGGAGCTGCAAAATGAGAGAGTTAGCTTTAAAGAACGATAAACTCATTGAGGAAGAGAAAAATAGTAATCAACTTGATATTAGATTTTTTCAAAATAAAAGTAAGATGTTTGAAAAAGTTGGAAATTATTTTACAACGATCATTAACTCCTATAATGAAGTGAAACAGAATATTGATCCTAAAGAAATATATGTTGTTAAATTTACTCAAGAACAGCTAAACAAATTTAATAGTGGAGATATTAATTTTCAAAAAACGGCTGATATGGAGTCTTTATTACCAAATTTTGTATCAAAAGGGACTAATAACGATATTGTTTCATTGGCTAGACTGGAAAAAATTGTATTAGACAATCCTGAAGCTTTACAAAATGTCATGACAAATGTAAATCGGTTGGTTGAAGCTCAAAAAGTAGATGAACTGGAGTTATTGCTGTCAGAAGTAAAACAGATTTCTTTAGATATTAAACAAGGTCAAAAAGATGATAGGCGGTCCAAAATATTGGGTGCAGAAAGTACAATAGAGCAAGCTTTATTAATGAGCGATGAAAATCCTCAAAAAGAGCATCTGTTATTGAATGCGATTAATCAGTTAAACGAAGGGCGAGCATCTATTATAAAAGAATTTGAAGGAGTTGTGGCTAAAAATTTATCCATCCCCCAAAATAATTTTATATTGTTATTAAAATCAGCTTTGGATAACAATTTTAATGAGAGCGTCTCAGATAGCTTTGCAGAATTAAATGACCAATTCTCATATATTGTAAAGGCAAGTGATTTACTAGCTAAAATATACACAGTGACAGGAAACAATGGATTAATTGACACTGTTTATGCACCTATCAAGACCTTAATACACGATAACCATGAGTATGTCTCAAAATTGGTAGAATTGCAGGAAATAAGTATTGAGGAGCAAAGGCGGTTAAAATGGTGTATTGAGCCGATTGATTTTATTGGAAAAATTGGAGTAACTGAATTGTCAGATGATGATATTATTACAATTGAATTTTCAGGTCAGGAATTATTAAAGGGAGTAAAAAATGGATAGAAACCAAGTACATAAGATTGGGAAAATTATAAATAAGCCTGTTAAATTTGTAAAGGAAAATGCAGGGAAAACGGCAACAGTACTTGCTGCAGTTGTTTCAGTAGTTGCATTTATTGACGGCAGAAAAAAATAGAATTACTGTCATATATAGAATTAGATTTGGATAAAAGACTACATTTTAAATTGAAAGGTAGGAGAATAATCTTATCATGTTAGAAAATCTCAAAGACTTAAAAAATGATATGGTGGCAAAGCAATGGACTATCTGTAGTTTTATCTTTATCTATAAAAGAGTAGAGTATATCGTCCTTGTAAAGCGATTTGTTGGTAGGGAGCAAAGGATTGAAAAGTACGCATCAGTGAAGCTACATTTTATAGAAGCTGACAATTTAGTCCATGAGTTACAAGTTGAGGCAAATAGTCAAAGATTGTTCGTAGAAGCTAGAATTTTAAGAGAATTTTTTGGAATTGAGTATGGTGATAATTTAGGTGATATACTAAAGCAATTCACAAATCAATTAGGTAATTCAGTACCAAAAAAAGTTCCTGAACAAAGAACGGATAATGAACAAGCAGCTTTAGTAAGTTCTCTAAGTCAGAGTGACGCAGAGAATCCGAATAAAATTTATTGTTATGGTGTAAAAAGAAATTCAAACGGGGGACAACGAAGTGAGTTTAATTCAGATAAAACCAAATTGTTGCGACCAAATTTGTTTAGATATTTTGAAACTGACACTAGTATCAGTTTCTGCTATAGTGATGATATCAATAAAGAAAATAATGATTCTGAAATTTTAAGAAAATTTGGTGAGATTAAATAGACATAGCTTTGTATTGACTGGTAATTTGTGATAAATATAATAGAAAACAACAATTATATTTTTGAAAATAACTATGATTACCTAATTATTCAACATTTAGAAAGTTATCTTGAGACTTTAGGCTCAAGATTTAGTCATGAGATTTCGAAGGAAGTTGCTGACATTCGTCTCACTTAAGTGAAACATCAAAAGAAAGGAAAATAAAACAATGATCAACCGTTATTCTCGCCCTGAGATGGCGAATATTTGGAGTGAAGAAAATAAATACCGTGCTTGGCTTGAGGTGGAAATCTTGGCTGACGAGGCATGGGCTGAGTTGGGGGAAATCCCTAAGGAAGATGTGGCTTTGATTCGTGAAAAAGCGGACTTTGACATTGACCGTATTTTGGAAATCGAGCAAGAGACTCGTCACGATGTGGTTGCCTTCACGCGTGCGGTTTCTGAGACGCTTGGTGAAGAGCGTAAGTGGGTTCACTATGGTTTGACGTCTACTGACGTGGTCGACACTGCCTACGGTTACCTCTACAAGCAGGCCAACGATATCATCCGTCGTGACCTTGAAAACTTCACTAACATCATCGCTGATAAGGCTAAGGAGCACAAGTTCACCATCATGATGGGTCGTACGCACGGTGTGCACGCTGAGCCGACAACATTTGGTCTTAAATTGGCGACTTGGTACAGCGAAATGAAACGCAACATCGAGCGTTTCGAGCATGCAGCTGCTGGTGTCGAAGCTGGTAAGATTTCTGGTGCGGTTGGGAACTTTGCCAACATCCCACCATTTGTTGAAAAATACGTCTGCGACAAGCTTGGTATCCGTGCTCAAGAAATCTCTACACAGGTCCTTCCTCGTGACCTTCACGCTGAGTACTTTGCAGTTCTTGCGAGCATTGCGACTTCTATTGAACGCATGGCAACGGAAATCCGTGGTCTGCAAAAGTCTGAGCAACGTGAAGTGGAAGAATTCTTTGCCAAAGGTCAAAAAGGGTCTTCAGCGATGCCTCACAAGCGCAATCCAATCGGTTCTGAAAACATGACAGGACTTGCGCGTGTTATTCGTGGTCACATGGTAACAGCTTATGAAAACGTCGCTCTCTGGCACGAACGTGATATCTCGCACTCATCAGCTGAGCGTATCATCACACCAGATACGACTATTTTGATTGACTACATGCTTAACCGTTTCGGAAACATCGTCAAGAACCTGACGGTCTTCCCAGAAAACATGATCCGTAACATGAACTCTACGTTTGGTCTTATCTTCAGTCAACGTGCGATGCTGACCTTGATTGAAAAAGGTATGACGCGTGAGCAAGCTTACGACCTTGTTCAACCTAAGACAGCCCAATCATGGGATAACCAAGTCGACTTCAAACCACTTCTTGAAGCAGATCCAGAAGTGACTTCACGTCTCACTCAAGAAGAAATTGATGAAATCTTTAACCCAACTTACTATACCAAACGTGTGGATGAAATCTTCGAACGCATCGGTTTGGGTGATTAATGATAACAATAAAAAGCGAGATTTTTGTCTCGCTTTTTATTTGTGCTTATACTCAATGAAAATCAAAGAGCAAACTAGGAAGCTAGTCGCATGTTGCTCAAAGCACTGCTTTGAGGTTGTGGATGGAACTGACGAAGTCAGTAACATATATACGGCAAGGTGAAGCTGACGTGGTTTGAATTTGATTTTCGAAGAGTATTAATCTTTTTTCTTGCTAAGTCCGTAAGCTGTGAGTGCAGTCATAAGACCAGTAGCAATTAACCATTCTGAACCTTGGCTTCCTGTTTCAGGAAGTTTATTTTCTTTTGCTACAGGAGCTGGGCCTTGAGGAAGGGCTTTGTTTTCCTCAGCAGGAACAGTTGCTAGAGCTGGTTCATTTGGAATCTCTAGTTTTGGTTTTTCTTCTGTAACAGGAGCTGTCGCATTTGGAATCTCTAGTTTTGGTTTTTCTTCAGCGATAGCAGTTTGACCATGTTCATCGCCAAGGTGAGTGACAGGGTTGCCAACTTCAATCACTTGAGCGACTGGTTCTTGAGCGACAACACTTGTAACCAATGTTTTAACTTCGCTTCCGTCAGCAGCAGTAGACACAGAATAGAAATGACTACGACGACCCTTGACGCCTTCAGTTACGACACGAGTTTCTCCTTTAGGTAAGACATCAGTTTCACGAGTAATAGTTGTAAACGGAATTTCTTCGTCCTCAATCACAACACGTGGTTTGGCATCTGCAACAGGAGCGACTCCTTCTTCGTCACCGACATGAGTGACTGGAGTTCCAACTTCAACCACTTGGTTGACAGCTTCTTTTGTGACTTTTTCTTCAAGAACTGTTTCGATTTCCTTACCATTTTCAGTAGTAACTGAGACGTAGATTGTACGTTCGCCTTTGGCACCTTCGGTGACAACTTTTTCTTGTCCTGCTGGAAGGTTAGGATTTTCCTTCTTAACAGTCTCAAAAGGAATTTCTTCTGTTTTTGTGATAAGCTCTGGTCGATTTTCAACGTTGGCAGCAACTTCATTTTCGTCAAGACTTCCTGAGTGAGTTGCAGCTGGTTTGAGGCCAAGTCTTGCAGCTTTAAGGTTGGCTACAAGCGTATCTAATTCAGCTTGTTTATTACGGTTGAGATTGTAGTTCAGAGCATCTTTAGCAGCCTTGAGAGCATCGAGGCTTTCTGTGCTATATCCTTCTAAGTTTTCAGGGATTTTAGCAAGTTCCTCACGTAGAGCCTTGTAGTCAGCACGGAAGTAGTCTTTGTTGTGGTCTGCAAAGGCAGTCATCAGTTCAAAGATTTCTTCTTCCTTGTACTCAGCTTGAGGTTTGTCTGCCCAGATGGCTAGCATACTACCAGTTGTTGGAAGATTGACTTCCGGATACTTGGTTGAAGCTAGTTGCTTGAATGGTACTTTTTCAGTATTTTCAATTGCTTTTGATAGAGGGTAGGCTTCGTCATTTTTATGATTGCCTAGAACATAGTACCAGTCTCCGTTAGTGTTAAGGATTTTGTAACCCTTACTTGCTAGATATTGAGGAGATGCAAGGTTGTAACCCCACCAGCCTTTAGACCAGTAAGAGATGATGACATCTTTATCAAACTCAACATCGTCATTATCATCGTAGTAGAAGCCATCGTTAAAGGCCATTGGCTGTAAGCCTTTTTCTTTAGCCATAGCAGCTAGACTATTTGAGTACTCAGCAAATTTACCATAGAGGCCATACCACTTGAGGTAGTACCAACCTTGAGCATTGGTAGCATCATTGGCATACTCATCTGTACCATAGTTAAAGATCTTAGTCTTACCTGCAAAGAAGTCCATGTACTTGCCAATAAGGGCTTTTGTAAAGTTCATTGCTTCTTCGTTTTCAAGGTCCATGGTTGTTTTTGAAACTTTATCAAAATTAGCTTGAGGGTTTGCGATGCCTAATTTTTCCATAGCGACAAGCATAGCATCCATGTGACCTGGGCTGTTGATAGCAGGGATGAGCCCGAGACCCTTATCTTTAGCATACTGGATAAGTTCAGTAATTTCAGCTTGGCTCAGAGTAGTTCCATTTGGATCATCGTAGTAAGCTTTTGTTCCTTCAATGATGGCATTTTTTACATCGTCGCTTGCATAGGTCTTGCCGTTTGCGGTGATCGTCATGTCATCCAAAAGGAAGCGAAGTCCGTCATTTCCAAGGAGGAGATGAATGTCAGAGTAACCAAGTTCGCTAGCCTTATCTACGATACGTTTGAGTTGATCTAAAGTAAAGTATTTACGGCCAGCATCGATAGAAATGACTTTATCTTTAGCAACTTTTTCAACTTCACGTTTAGCTTCTTCTTCTTTTTGAGCTTCAGGAGTGAAGGTCAAGTTGCTAACGGCTTCTTGGAGTTTTGCAATTGCTTGGTCAATGCTATCTTGTTCAGCACGGCTAAGGTTGCTATCAAGAGAACGAATGGCTTTTTCAGCTTCTTTAACAGCTGTTACGCTTTCGGCTGTATAGCGACTAAGGTCTGTTGGAACTTCTTTAAGAGCTTGTTCAGCAGACTCGTAGTCGGCAGCGAAGTACTCAGCGTTAGAGTTTGCGAATTGACGCATAAGCTTGAATAGGCGAGATGGAGAGTAGCGTGCAGATGGAGTATCGGCCCAAGCAGCTACCATACCACCGATAATAGGAATATCCGCACCTTCAGTTTTTGGAACAGAAGTAATCGGTGTGCTCTTAATACCATTCAAACCTTGGTCCAGGTTATACCAACCTTGCCCGTCAGCATTACGTCCGAGAACATAGTACCAAGCATCATTAGTATTGAGGATTTGGTGTCCTTTTTCAGATAGAAGTTTAGATGAGGCAACATCGTAACCGCCCCAACCACCAGTCCACATAGACACGATAATGTCTTTATCAAAGGTACCGAAAGTAGTATCACTATTATAGTATATACCGTCGTTAAAGGCCATTGGTTTCAGACCATGAGATTTGACGATATGAGCTAGGTTATTAGCATAGGCGATAAATTTATCATAACCCTTATCTGGGAAGCCATCTTCTGGATACCATTTATAGGCTTGAAGCACACTCCAACCTTTGGCATCAGTAGCATCGTTAGCATACTCATCCAACCCGATATTGAAGATTTCAGACTTTCCAGCAAAGTAAGCAGCGTATTTATCAATCAAAGCTTTTGTAAAGGCAACTGCTTTTTCATTATCAAGGTCAACAGTACGTGCAGATTCTTTACCAAAGTAGTTGAAGTTAGGTTTTTCAATACCAAGTTCTTTCATGGCATTAAGGATAGCATCCATGTGACCTGGGCTATTGACTGTTGGGATAAGTCCAATTCCTTTATCCTTAGCATAACTAATCAAGTTAGTCATTTCACTTTCGGTTAAATGATTACCGTTTGGATCATTGTAGTAGGCATTTGTTCCATTTTCAATAGCACGTTTAACATCGTCGCTTGCGTATGTTTTGTCCCCTACAGTTAGAGACATATCATCAAGCATGAAGCGCAAGCCATCGTTTCCTACTAGGAGATGAAGATCAGTGTAACCATAGTGTTTGGCTTTATCGACGATTTCTTTCAGTTGTTCAGGAGAGAAGTATTTACGCCCTGCATCGATTGAAACGATTTTCTTTTTAGCCAGTTTTTCATTTACTTGAGCTGCTCGCTCTGTAGCGACTGCAGGTGCTTCGACTTTAGCAACTTCTTTATTTTCTTCTTTTTCTTTTTCAGATTCTGTCTGCTTAACTTCTTCAGTAACTTCTGGTTTAGCTGGAGTTTCTTCTGCTGCGACTGGTTCTGCTACGACAGGTGCAGGAGCAAGTTCAACTTTTGGTGCTTCAGTAGTTGCTACTGGAGCAGCTGGAGTAGCGTTTTCTGTTGTTGGAGCAGTCTCGAGTTTTTCTTCACTCGTTGGTGGAGTGACTTCTCCAGTAGTTTGGACAGCAGGCTGATTATCTGTTGTAGCAGGCACAACTCCGTCGGCCGCAACAGCTTGAGCCTGAAAGGCAAAGCCGATCAATACAGAAGCTGCTCCGATTGCATATTTACGAATAGAGAAGCGCTGTTTATTTTCTGGTTTCATTAAAAAAACCTCCCTTTTGAATTTTTGATAGCGTTTTCACATACTAATCCTATTGTATGTTCTAACTAAAATAAAGTCAAGTTTTTGAGGAAATTACTATAAAAAATAGAATAATTTATAAATTAAGATATATTTTTCTAATTTTGACTATTTTTTAGTAAAAAGGTTACTAATTATAGAATTGCTTGAAATGCTATTCTCAGGGAAGGGAGCTGATGCTATAATGGGTATATAAAAAACCTGAGACAGTTGCCTCAGGTTTTTTATAAATTAGTGACCACGGTCACAAGAGATGAATTTAATTTTGTAGAAATCAGAACGTTTATAAGTTTCGATGTATTCCAAAACTTGACCGGTTGCTTCAAGCTTAGTTGTCTTAGTTTGGAAGACAGTTGGGAATTTAGTGTCGATTCCTAAAATAGAAGCGGCATGTTCTGGAGTCGGAAATACAATTTCGTTAATTTCTTCAAAATGCTCGTCATTCATGTGAATGTGGTAGTCCAATTTGAAACGAGTATAGATAGAACTATAGTATTCAAGATTTGGATAGTTGGCATTGATGTATTGTTCAGGTATGTATGAATTGTGATAGATATAGGTAACACCGTTTGTTTCACGAACACGTTCAATCTTATAATAGAATTGATCGCCACGTAGGCCGAGTTTTTCTAAATATTTAAGATCGTTTCCACGTTCTATAGAAAGAACAGTTACTTTATCATCTTTGGTTTCGAAGATTTCTACATCAGAAAATTCAACGAGTTTATGCTTACGTGCACGAGCTACGAAAGTTCCCTTACCTTGTTGGCGGACGATATATCCGTCTTTGGCAAGGTCATTCAAGGCACGAACTACTGTGATTGAACTAACATCATACATGGAAATCAATTCTGCTTCAGTGTAGAACTTATCTCCACTAGCAAATTGACCAGAAATGATCTTATTTTTCAATTCATCTTTAATGTATTGATACTTTGGAATTGCCATATTTTCACCTCATTTTTTTCCTTCTCCACTTATCATTTTAACATAAATTCTTAAAAATAGCTGAAAAGCACTTAAAAAAATTAAACTATCAGAATAAGAAATTAGAATACATATAAATAATTCGTATTTTCCTCTATAATTTGATTAGTTTTTCAGAATGTTGATTTTATGGGATTTGAGAGGAGTTTTAGAAAAGATTCAGTAAAAAAATAGAAAAATTTTAAAGAAAATTTCAAAAACTATTGACATTATTCCCCGATTGGTTTATAGTTGATATAACAATAAATGAAAGCGCAAACTTTTCGCTTTTAGGGGAGGAAGAATGGCAAGATTTGAAATTAAAGATGATTTCTATCTGGATGGGAAACCATTCAAGATTTTGTCTGGGGCCATTCACTATTTTAGAGTTCCTGCGGAAGATTGGCATCATTCATTGTACAACCTCAAAGCATTAGGCTTCAATACAGTTGAGACTTACGTCGCTTGGAACATGCATGAACCTGTTGAAGGACACTTTAATTTTGAAGCTAATCTTGATTTAGAGAGATTTCTTCAAACTGCACAAGATTTGGGCTTATATGCAATTGTACGTCCTTCTCCATTTATCTGTGCAGAGTGGGAATTCGGTGGTTTACCCGCATGGCTCTTGACCAAGGAGATGAGAATTCGGTCATCTGACCCGGCTTTCATTGACATGGTTGGTCGCTACTATAATCAGTTGCTTCCGCGTCTAGTTCCGAGATTATTGGAAAACGGTGGGAACATTCTCATGATGCAAGTAGAAAATGAGTATGGTTCCTATGGCGAGGACAAGACCTACTTGAGGGGAATTCGACGTTTGATGGAAGAACGAGCAGTTACTTGTCCGCTTTTCACATCAGATGGACCATGGCGAGCAACTCTTAAGGCTGGAACCTTAATTGAGGATGATCTCTTTGTGACAGGGAACTTTGGTTCCAAGGCTACTTATAATTTCTCGCAGATGCAAGAATTCTTTGATGAGCACGGCAAGAAATGGCCACTCATGTGTATGGAATTCTGGGATGGCTGGTTCAATCGATGGAAAGAACCAATCATCAAGCGTGAACCTGAGGAATTAGCAGAAGCTGTCCACGAGGTTTTAGAGCAAGGCTCTATTAACCTTTACATGTTCCACGGTGGAACGAACTTTGGTTTTATGAATGGTTGTTCAGCTCGAGGAACCATTGATCTACCACAAGTAACATCTTATGATTATGACGCTCTTCTTGATGAAGCTGGAAACCCAACTGCTAAATATTTTGCAGTGAAAGAAATGATGGCGACTTACTATCCTGAGTATCCGCAATCTGAACCGCTTTACAAAGAGAGTATGGAAGTTGAAAACATTCCACTGGTCGAGAAAGTTTCTCTTTTCGAAACCTTGGATAGCCTGACAAGTCCGATTGAAAGTCTCTACCCTAAGAAAATGGAAGAGCTGGGACAAGGTTACGGCTACCTACTCTATCGTACGGAAGCAAGTTGGGATGCGGATGAAGAACGCATTCGAATTATTGACGGACGAGATAGAGCTCAGCTCTTTATCGATGGTAAATGGGTGGCAACACAGTACCAAACAGAAATCGGTGAAGATATCTTTTATCAAGGTGAAAAGAAAGCGTTCTCTAGATTTGACATCCTTATTGAAAATATGGGGCGTGTCAACTATGGACACAAATTCTTAGCAGATACGCAGCGAAAAGGAATTCGCACAGGTGTTTGTAAAGATTTGCATTTCTTGCTCAACTGGAAGCAATATCCACTTCCTCTTGATAACCCAGAAAATATTGATTTCTCTAAGGGATGGACAGAAGGGCAACCCGCCTTTTACGCCTTTGATTTTGAAGTCAAGGAGCCAAAGGATACCTACTTAGACTTATCTGAGTTTGGTAAAGGGATTGCTTATATCAACGGACATCATCTAGGTCGTTTCTGGAATGTCGGTCCAACCTTATCTCTTTATATTCCACATAGCTATCTCAAAGAAGGTACCAACCGCATCATTATCTTTGAAACAGAAGGGGAGTATAAGGAACACATACATTTAACTTGTAAACCTACACTAAAACTTATAAAGGGGGAAAACTTATGACAATTGTAGGATGCCGTATCGATGGGCGCTTAATTCACGGACAAGTCGCAAACCTATGGTCTGCTAAACTTGATGTTTCACGTATCATGGTCGTTGACAATGATGTTGTGAATAATGATGTTGAAAAAAGCGGCTTGAAACTTGCAACACCACCAGGTGTAAAACTTAGTATTTTGCCAGTTGATAAAGCAGCAGCGAATATCCTTGCTGGTAAATATGATAGCCAACGTCTTTTGATTGTAGCACGCAAACCTGACCGTTTCCTCGGTTTGGTAGAAGCAGGTGTGCCACTTGAAACTGTCAATGTCGGCAACATGTCTCAAACACCAGAAACTCGTGCTATCACACGTTCTATTAACGTTGTTGATAAAGACGTAGAAGATTTCCACAAATTGGCGGAAAAAGGTGTTAAACTTACTGCTCAAATGGTTCCAAATGATCCAGTTTCAGACTTTTTGAGCTTATTAAAATAGGAAAAAATTTTTAGGAGGTCATTGTTATGATACAATGGTGGCAAATTTTACTTCTCACTTTGTACTCAGCTTATCAAATCTGTGATGAGTTGACGATCGTTTCTTCTGCAGGTTCGCCTGTATTCGCTGGTTTCATTACTGGTTTAGTCATGGGAGATTTGACAACTGGTTTGTTTATCGGTGGTAGCTTGCAGTTGTTCGTACTTGGGGTAGGTACCTTCGGTGGTGCTTCTCGTATCGACGCAACTTCTGGTGCGGTTCTTGCGACTGCTTTCTCAGTTTCACAAGGAATCGAAACAGACCTTGCGATCACTACAATCGCTGTACCAGTAGCAGCACTTTTGACTTACTTCGACGTACTTGGTCGTATGACTACAACATTCTTCGCTCACCGTATTGATGCTGCGATCGAACGCTTTGACTATAAAGGAATCGAACGTAACTATCTTCTTGGTGCAGTTCCTTGGGCTCTATCTCGTGCCCTTCCAGTATTCTTCGCCCTTGCTTTCGGTGGAGAATTCGTACAAGGTGTTGTAAACCTTGTTAAAGAATACCAATGGGTTGCAGACGGTTTGACTCTTGCAGGTCGTATGCTTCCAGGTCTTGGATTCGCTATCTTGCTTCGTTACCTTCCAGTTAAACGTAACCTTCACTACCTTGCTATGGGATTCGGTTTGACAGCTATGTTGACTGTACTTTACTCAAACGTAACAAGTCTTGGTGGAGCAGTTGCTGGAATCATTGGCACTCTTCCTGCTGAAGTTGCTGAAAAAATTGGCTTTGTTAACAACTTCAAAGGATTGTCTATGATCGGTATCTCTATCGTGGGTATCTTCCTTGCAGTTGTTCACTTCAAGAACAGCCAAAAAGTTGCTGTAGCAGCACCTTCTACACCATCAGAAAGTGGGGAAATTGAAGATGACGAATTCTAATTACAAATTAACAAAAGAAGATTTTAATCAAATTAACAAACGTAGCTTGTTCACTTTCCAATTGGGATGGAACTACGAACGTATGCAAGCATCAGGTTACCTTTACATGATCTTGCCACAATTGCGTAAAATGTATGGAGATGGAACTCCTGAGTTGAAAGAAATGATGAAAGTTCATACTCAATTCTTCAACACTTCACCATTCTTCCACACAATCATCGCTGGTTTTGACCTTGCCATGGAAGAAAAAGATGGCGTTGCCTCAAAAGACGCGGTTAACGGTATCAAGACAGGTTTGATGGGACCATTCGCTCCTCTTGGAGATACAATCTTTGGTTCACTTGTACCTGCTATCATGGGATCTATCGCTGCAACAATGGCTATCGCTGGTCAACCTTGGGGTATCTTCCTTTGGATCGCAGTTGCAGTAGCGTATGACATCTTCCGTTGGAAACAGTTGGAATTTGCATACAAAGAAGGGGTTAACCTTATCAACAACATGCAAAGTACTTTGACAGCTTTGATTGAAGCTGCATCTGTACTTGGTGTATTCATGATGGGTGCTCTTGTAGCAACAATGATCAACTTTGAAATTTCATACAAATTGCCAATCGGTGAAAAGATGATTGACTTCCAAGACATCTTGAACTCAATCTTCCCACGTTTGCTTCCAGCAATCTTCACTGCATTCATCTTCTGGTTGCTTGGTAAGAAAGGCATGAACTCTACAAAAGCTATCGGTATCATTATCGTGCTTGCCTTGGCTCTTTCTGCTCTTGGTAAATTTGCACTTGGAATGGGCGCATAGTTTATGACTAAATCATTGATTTTAGTGAGTCACGGTCGTTTTTGTGAAGAACTTAAAGGTAGCACAGAGATGATTATGGGACCACAAGACAACATTCATGCGGTTGCTCTTCTTCCAGAAGATGGACCAGAAGAATTTACTGCAAAATTTGAAGCTGCTGTTGAAGGATTGGATGATTTCCTAGTCTTTGCGGATCTTCTTGGCGGAACTCCATGTAACGTGGTGAGTCGTTTGATTATGGAAGGTCGCGACATTGAACTTTATGCAGGAATGAACCTTCCGATGGTCATTGAATTTATCAATGCAAGTCTAACTGGAATGGATGCGGACTATAAGAGTCGTGCTTCAGAAAGCATTGTGAAAGTTAATGATTTATTGGCAAGCTTCGACGACGATGAAGATGAATAATACTCTTCAAAAATCAAATTCAAACCACGTCAGCTTCGCCTTGCCGTACTTGAGTACAGCCTTCGGCTAGCTTCCTAGTTTGCTCTTTGATTTTCATTGAGTATAAGATGTGATTGCGTTAAAACGTTAAATCATCTTATAGAAAATATACATGGGAATGGGAGCGACTCCCATTCCCATGTTTTCAATCATGAAACAATATTAGATTAGAGGTTTTCAATGCTAGATTATACAAAAGAAGATTTGCTTGAGTTGGGAGCAGAGATCACCACACGCGAAATTTACCAACAACCAGATGTTTGGAAGGAAGCTTTTGAATCATACCAAGCACGCCGTGATGAAATTGCAGCCTTTTTGCAAGGAATTGCAGATAAACATGACTATATCAAGGTTATCCTGACTGGTGCTGGAACTTCAGCTTATGTAGGTGATACCTTGGTTCCATACTTCAAGGAAGTCTATGACGAACGTAAATGGAATTTCAATGCTATTGCGACAACAGATATCGTTGCCACCCCACAAACCTATTTGAAAAAAGATGTGGCAACTGTTTTGGTATCATTTGCACGTAGCGGGAACTCACCTGAGAGTGTGGCAACAGTTGACTTGGCTAAGGCTTTAGTTGACGATCTTTATCAAGTAACGATCACTTGTGCGGCTGAAGGGAAATTAGCACTTCAAGCTCACGGTGATGATCGCAACCTCTTGCTCTTGCAACCGGCAGCTTCTAACGATGCTGGATTTGCTATGACATCAAGCTTTACTTCAATGATGTTGACAGCACTTTTGGTCTTCGATCCAACTGAATTTGCTGTTAAAGCTGAACGTTTTGAAGTGCTTTCTAGTCTTGCTCGTAAAGTTCTTGACAATGTGGCAGATGTGAAAGAGTTGGTTGACCTAGACTTTAACCGAGTGATTTACTTAGGTGCAGGTCCATTCTTCGGACTTGCTCATGAGGCACAACTGAAAATTTTGGAATTGACTGCTGGTCGGGTTGCGACAATGTATGAAAGTCCAGTCGGCTTCCGTCACGGTCCAAAATCTCTTATCAATGAAGATACTGTAGTTTTAGTTTTTGGTACTACAACGAACTATACTCGTAAGTATGACTTAGACTTGGTTCGTGAAGTTGCAGGGGACCAAATCGCTCGTCGCGTTGTTCTCTTGAGTGATCAAGCTTTTGGTCTTGAAAACGTTAAGGAAGTAGCACTTGGCTGTGGCAGTGTCTTGAATGACGTTTACCGTGTATTCCCTTATATTGTTTATGGTCAACTATTTGCTCTCTTGACTTCGCTTAAGGTTGGCAACAGACCTGATACACCATCACCTACAGGTACAGTAAACCGCGTCGTTCAAGGTGTTATTATTCACGAATTCAAATAATAAGGAGAAAAGGATGAAAACATACACAGAACGTGTATTTGGGAAAGTTGATGGCAAGGATGTTGTCGCTTATCGCTTTGAAACAGAAGCAGGCTACCAACTAGAAATCATGACCTATGGTGCAACGATTCTACGCTATGTAACTCCTGATAAGGCTGGTAATTTTGCCAATGTTATCCTAGGCTTTGATGATTTTGACAGCTATGTAGGTAACAGTCCTAAACATGGAGCGAGTGTAGGTCCAGTTGCAGGTCGTATCGCAGGTGCGACATTCGAATTGAACGGGAAAACCTATGAACTCGAAGTCAATAACGCAAGCAACTGTAACCACAGTGGCTCAACAGGTTGGGATTCTAGTTTGTTTGAGCTAGTCGAGGTGAGCGACCATGGTTTGACTCTTTACACAGAAAGAACAGACGGTACAGGAGGCTTCCCAGGTAATCTTAAGATTTGGATTAGCTACAAATTAGAAGAAAATGGGGCCTACGAAGTTAGCTACAAGGTGACGACGGACCAGGATACCTTGGTCAATCCGACCAACCATAGCTACTTTAACTTGTCTGGCGATTTCACTCAGACGGTTGACCGCCATGTTTTCCAACTGAATACAGAAGGTATTTATCCAATCGCTCCTGACGGTGTCCCAGCTAAAGCTCCAGATGCTAATCGTGATGTGGTCAAACATATCTACAATGGCGCCTTGTTGAAAGATATCTTTGCAGAAGAAGATGAGCAAATCCAACTCGTATCTGGTTTGGACCACCCATTTGCTCTGCCTGCAGGACATGACAATGCTGGTTTCCTCTATGACCAAAATTCAGGTCGCTTCCTTCTCTTCAAGACAGAAGCACCTTGCTTTGTAGTTTACACCGCAAACTTTGTCGATGATAGTGTCATTATTGCGGGTCAGCCAATGATGCAGCACAATGGAATTGCTCTTGAAGCACAGGCTTTGCCAGATGCTATTCACAGTGACCTTAAAAATCAAGTCATTCTCAAAGCAGGTGAAACTTTCACCAGCAAAACTCGTTACGATCTTGTTGTTAAATAAGAAAAACTCTCTGAAGCCTTTAAGCTTCAGAGAGTTTTGTATTATTCTTCTTCATCTGGTGTGAGAATCATCGGAATGATGATTGGTTCACGCTCAGTATTTTCGTAAAGGAATGGTCGAATAGCGTTTACGATAGCGCCATTGACTGATTGGATGCTGGCATCCTTGTTTTTCAAAGCGATACGAATAGCATTGAAAAGGATGCGTTGACTTTGACGGATCAAGTCGCCAGATTCGCGCATGTAGACGAAACCACGACTAAGGATATCTGGTCCAGAAATAATCATCTGAGACTCAAAGTCTACCGTTGCGACGGCAAGTACGACACCGTCTTCGGATAGGTCTCGACGGTCTTTTAGGACTGCTGCTCCGATTTCACCGATTCGATTTCCATCGACGTAGATATCTTGAGCATTGAAATGACCAGCGATACGAGCAGAGTTTGCAGTAAGGGCAAGGACATCACCATTGCTCATGATAAAGATATTGTCTTTTTCAACTCCAGTATCTACGGCAAGTCCAGCATGGACTTTTTGCATGCGATATTCACCGTGAACAGGCATGAAGTATTTTGGTTTGATGAGGCGGAGCATGAGTTTTTGCTCTTGCTGACCACCGTGTCCAGATGTATGGATGTTGTTAATCTTACCATGGATAACTTCAACACCAGCTTCAGAAATGATGTTAATCAGCTTGTTAACGCTAGTGGTGTTTCCTGGGATTGGACTAGATGAGAAGATAACCGTATCGCCAGGTTGGAGTTGCACTTGACGATGGGTTCCGTTAGCGATACGAGAGAGAGCCGCCATAGGTTCACCCTGGCTACCTGTACAGAGGATAAGAACCTCACCTGCAGGGTAATCTTTGATTTCATTTGGTTCGATGAAGGTTCCCTTTGGCGCTTTGATGTAGCCAAGTTCGATTCCGTTAACAATAGCCTTTTCCATAGAGCGTCCAAAGACAGCAATCTTACGCCCTGTTTTGACAGCGGCATCAGTCGCTTGCTGGAGACGGAAGATATTTGAGGCAAAGGATGCAAAGATGATACGTCCCTCGATACCTTGGATAATCTTCATAATAGACTGACCAACGACCTTTTCAGAGTTTGTAAAGGTTGGCACTTCAGCATTTGTCGAGTCAGAGAGTAAGCAAAGTACTCCGTCTTCACCTAGGGTTGCCATACGGTGCAAGTCTGCAGGTTCACCAACTGGTGTAAAGTCAAACTTGAAGTCACCGGTACAAACGATTTTTCCTTGAGGTGTGTGGATAACAATTCCCAAAGGTTCTGGGATCGAGTGAGTTGTTCTAAAGAAAGTTGCTTTAAGATTTTTAAAGGTCAACTCAGTGTTGTGGTTGATTTCGTGAAGTGTAGCATTGCGCAAAAGGCCATGCTCTTCGAGTTTTCCACGGATCAAAGCGAGGGCTAGTGGACCTGCATAGATAGGGATATTTGCTTGCTTGAGCAAGAAAGGAATCCCACCAATATGGTCCTCGTGTCCGTGTGTAATCAAGAGAGCCTTGACGCGGTCGATATTTTCGACAATGTAAGAGTAATCAGGGATAACGTAGTCGATACCAAGCAAGTCATCCTCGGGGAATTTAATCCCTGCATCAACGATGATGATTTCGTCTTGGTATTCGATTCCGTATGTATTTTTACCGATTTCTCCTAGACCACCAATGGCAAAAACGCCCACTTCTTCTGGTTTAAGAGTATAGGCCATATTAGAACTCCGTAATTTCGAATGCGCCAGTTTCTTTTTCGTAGTCTAGCAATTTGTCTGACAAGAGCTCGATATATTCAACGTTGAATTCTGGACGGTTTTTTTCAACAAGTTCACGGGCTATGATACGTCCCTCAAGTTCTGAGCTGGCATCAATGTCTAAGTAAAGTGAGCGTGTTGTTTCACGACGTGGACTACGGTCTTTTGTTTCTTGATAAAAAACTTTGTAAATCATGTGTTTCCTTTCTGTTTTCAGGTCAGCTGTATTCAAAAAATTACCAGCTTGAAGCTGTTTGTTTCTATTTCATTTTCTGCCTGTATTGACCTTGATTCGTTACAATTATCTCAATTATAACATAAAAAGGGGAATTAGTAAAAGCAGGAAACATGAAAGTAAGGAGCTTGAAATATGTTTCATTTTGCCCGATACAAGTATTTGAAGACTTTGAAATCACGTGCTATAATAAAGTTAGAAAAGAGGTTTTTCCTTATGAAGGAGGGCAGGATATGTTTCAACTAGCTATTGCAATTCGTATCTTGGCATTCGCTATTTTTGTTGCTTGTGTTTACGGTGGCAATATTTTGTATACTCTGCTAGAGCATCGGAAAGCCAAGCTCCTTTGGAAGATTAGCTTCGTGACTCTGTATTCGTTCTTCCTTCTTCTTGTAACCTATGTGGTCTGGTTCGTATTTTACTTTGGTTTGAATTCTTGAGTGCTTGTCCTGTCTATTTGGCAGGGCATTCTTGTTTCAAAACAAAGAAAATTCCCATGTGTCAGCTTTTGTAGTATAATAGTAAACAGACAAAAAGATAGGAATGTGTTATGAAAGTATTAGCTTTTGATACGTCCAGCAAGGCTCTGTCTTTAGCCATTTTAGAGGACAAGCAGCTTCTTGCCGAGACGACTATTAATATCAAGAAAAATCACAGTATTACCCTCATGCCTGCTATCGATTTTTTGATGTCCAGTCTAGATTTGACACCTAAGGATTTGGATCGAATCGTCGTGGCAGAGGGACCGGGTAGCTATACAGGTTTACGAATTGCAGTAGCAACTGCCAAGACCTTGGCTCATACCTTAAACATTGAGTTAGTAGGGATGTCTAGCCTTTTAGCTCTGGTACCGAGCCAGCAGGAAGGACTGGTAGTCCCTCTGATGGATGCGCGTCGCAACAATGTATATGCAGGGTTTTACGAAACTGCGCAGCCTATATTTCCAGAGGCGCATTTGTCTTTCGAGGAGGTCCTAGAGCAAGTCAAGGATGTTGACCAGGTAACCTTTGTCGGTGAAGTGGGTGCCTTTGTCGAGCAGATTCAAGAGCAATTACCACAGGCGAACTATCAAGAAACTTTACCAAACGCAGCGAATCTAGCTCTTTGGGCCTGGGACAAGGAAGCAGACTCTTTACATGACTTTGTACCAAACTACCTCAAACGTGTCGAAGCTGAGGAAAATTGGCTCAAGAACCACGCCGAGTCTGGCGAGTCTTACATTAAACGCCTATGATAGAGATTAAACGAATCCAACAGCAACCGAATGTTGCTCAAGCAATCTACACAGTTATGGAGGATGTTTATCCAGTCAGCCCTTGGACGTTGGAACAAATCCAAGCAGACTTGTCCAAAGATCAGACCTGGTATGCTCTGGCTTATGATGGGGCTGAAGTGATAGGTTTTCTAGCAATTCAGGAGAATCTCTTTGAAGCAGAAGTCCTACAAATCGCTGTTAAAAAAGCTTATCAAGGTCAGGAGATTGCTACAGCCTTGTTTGCTCAATTGCCCACAGATAAGGAAATTTTCCTCGAAGTCAGAAAGTCCAACCACCGAGCGCAAGCATTTTACAAGAAAGAAAAAATGGCGGTCATCGCTGAGAGAAAGGCCTATTACCATGATCCAGTTGAGGACGCCATTATCATGAAGAGAGAAATAGATGAAGGATAGATATATTTTAGCATTTGAGACATCCTGTGATGAGACCAGTGTTGCCGTCTTAAAAAACGATGACGAGCTCTTGTCCAATGTCATTGCTAGCCAAATTGAGAGTCACAAACGTTTTGGTGGCGTAGTGCCAGAAGTAGCGAGTCGTCACCACGTCGAGGTCATTACAGCCTGTATTGAGGAGGCGCTAGCAGAAGCAGGGATTGCCGAAGAGGATGTGACAGCTGTGGCGGTCACCTATGGACCGGGCTTGGTCGGGGCCTTGCTGGTTGGTTTGTCAGCTGCCAAGGCCTTTGCTTGGGCGCATGGCCTACCTCTAATTCCCGTTAATCACATGGCTGGTCACCTCATGGCGGCTCAAAGTGTCGAACCTTTGGAGTTTCCCTTGCTAGCCCTCTTGGTTAGTGGTGGCCACACAGAGTTAGTCTATGTTTCTGAGGCTGGTGATTATAAGATTGTTGGGGAAACTCGTGATGATGCAGTTGGTGAGGCCTATGATAAGGTCGGTCGTGTCATGGGCTTGACCTATCCAGCAGGTCGTGAGATTGATGAGTTGGCTCATCAAGGTCAGGATATATATGATTTCCCTCGTGCCATGATTAAGGAAGACAATCTGGAGTTTTCATTCTCAGGTTTGAAGTCTGCCTTTATCAATCTCCACCACAATGCCGAGCAAAAGGGAGAAAGTTTGTCTACAGCGGACTTGTGTGCATCCTTCCAAGCAGCTGTCCTGGATATTCTCATGGCGAAAACCAAGAAGGCTTTGGAGAAATACCCTGTTAAAACCCTAGTCGTGGCTGGTGGTGTGGCTGCCAATAAAGGTCTTAGAGAACGTTTGGCGGCTGAAATCACCGATGTCAAGGTTATCATTCCACCTCTACGTCTTTGCGGAGACAATGCGGGTATGATTGCCTATGCTAGCGTTAGTGAGTGGAATAAAGAAAACTTTGCAGACTTGGAGCTGAATGCAAAACCTAGCCTGGCTTTTGATACCATGGAATAAAGAGTTAGCTCAGTGTTAACTCTTTTATCTTGGACAAATGCCGGAATCTTTTAGTATAGTAGAAATATGAAATTTAAAAAAACAATGAACGTTGTGCTTGCTCTTGGAGCTTTATTGCTTTGCATGTCAGCTTGCCAGCATATTCCAAAGACACAATTGATTCTATTTGAGTCACTGTCATTCAATATGCCCCTCAAATCTCTTGAAAAAGTGTTTGGAGAAGCTGATGAAGTGATAGAAGAAACGGAAACCGCCTTTCGGGACACTTGGCATGCAAGGGATCCTTATTTCTATAAAACAGGCCGACTTTTCTATCATTACGAAAATATTGCATTGAATGGTTATACAGGTCGAGCGGATTTCACATTTTCAAAATCACATCGCTTGGAAGAAGTAACAGTTCATATTCCTGTAGCTTCAAAAATGGAGCAACAAGTAGCGCTCTACAATTTATCCCAGACTATAAAAAAAGAAATTGAAGATCTTCCGACTTTCAAATCCGTAACTACCGAGACAGTAGGATTATACGATGATGGCTATCGCTATAAAGTCAAATTGCAAGGCCAAAGGAGAGAACTCTGGGTTGATGTCTACCCGATAGAAGATGAATATACTGAAAAAAATGAAGGCTATAAGTATAGAATTCGAATTGATCAATTTCTCATGTATCCATAATGAACCATACTGTTCAGGGTCTGATACTTGCTATTAGTTTCAAATTCCAGACGGTTTTCTACTCTTTGAATGTGTTATAATAATTTTTGCTTTGACTGTCTGGAAAGTAGTTGATGAAGGAATGAATAGTGAGGAGGTTTATGAAAGAAAAAGGATTTTGGGATGGTGTGCAGGCTGCGGTGCCAACGGCTCTGGGCTATGTTAGCATTGGTCTTGCTTGTGGCATTATCGGTTCCCCTTATGTAACCCCTGTAGAGATGGGCTTGATGAGCCTCTTTGTCTATGCTGGGAGTGCTCAGTTTGCCATGATAGCCTTGATAGCAGTTCAAGCCCCTGTGGCAGCCATTGCTATGACGGTCTTTTTGATTAATCTGCGTCTCTTCTTGCTGAGTTTGCATGCGTCGACCTATTTCCGTCATACCAGTCTCTGGCATAATATCAGCATGTCCAGTCTCTGGCATAATATCAGCATGTCCAGTCTCTTGACCGATGAGACTTATGGGGTCTTGATGGGAGAGCTAGTTCATACGGATAAGGTCAACCCTATGTGGATGCATGGAAACAATCTCAATAGCTATATTTCTTGGTTTTTGGGAACAGTTGTCGGAACTGCTCTAGGTGGCCTTTTGCCAAATCCGGAAGTTTTTGGTCTAGATTTTGCCCTAGTGGGAATGTTTATCGGGATTTTCACTTCCCAGTTTCAAATTATGCAAAAACGGATTCCCTTACGCAATCTCTTCATCATTCTTGGAGTTGTTGCTGTTTCCTTTTTTGTGCTCTTGACAGTAGTGTCTCAGTCGCTAGCTGTCCTATTTGCGACCTTGTTGGGTTGTACAATGGGGGTGATTTTGGATGGTCAGTAAGTATATTTTAATGGCAATCGTCTTTTCTGGCTTGGTGACTTGGATTCCGAGAATGATTCCTTTTATCCTTGCCAAGTACAAGGGGTTGCCACCTATTGTAGAGCACTTTTTAAAATTCCTCCCAGTTTCTATTATCTTCGCTTTGATTCTTTCAAGTGTTGTGAGCGGAAAAGCTGGAAGCTTCCCACAGATAAAATGGTTAGACTTTTTAGCAGTCTTTCCAACAGCCTTTGTAGCCTTTCGCTACCGCAATCTGGTGGGTACAGTTCTCTTTGGAGTGGCCTTGATAGCAGTCCTCCGTTTGGTCTTTTAGTCAGCCATAAAGAAAACCTATGGCAAATATAGAAATCATATAATGGCGCAATTACTTTTTTTCTGTTAAGATAAAACTGTATTTTATTTTGGAGGAAATATCATGAAAAAAATCGTTAAATATTCATCACTTGCTGCCCTAGGGCTTGTTGCCGCAGGTGTATTAGCAGCTTGCTCAGGTGGTGAGAAGAAAGATGCTGCAACTAGCGAAGCAACATCTGGTAAGAAAGAAATTATCGTTGCAACCAACGCTTCACCAAAACCATTTAACTATGAAGAAAATGGTGAGTTGACTGGTTACGAAATCGAAGTTGTTCGTGCTATCTTTAAAGACTCTGACAAATATGATGTCAAGTTTGAAAAGACAGAATGGTCAGGTGTCTTTGCAGGTCTTGACGCAGATCGTTACCAAATGGCGGTTAACAACATCAGCTACACTAAAGAACGTGCAGAAAAATATCTTTACGCAGCACCAACTGCTAAAAACCCTAACGTTCTTGTAGTTAAGAAAGATGACAACAGCATCAAATCACTTGATGATATCGGTGGAAAATCTACTGAAGTCGTTCAAGGAACAACATCAGCGAAACAGTTGGAAGAGTACAACAAACAACACACAGATAACCCAACTGTCCTTAACTATACAAAAGCTGACTTCCAACAAATCATGTCTCGTTTGAGCGATGGACAATTTGACTATAAGATTTTTGACAAGATCGGTGTAGAGACAGTTATCAAAAACCAAGGTTTGGATAATTTGAAAGTCATCGAACTCCCAAGTGACCAACAACCTTATGTTTACCCACTTCTTGCCAAAGGTCAAGATGAGTTGAAGGCTTTTGTGGACAAACGCATCCAAGAACTCTATAAAGATGGAACGCTTGAAAAACTATCTCAACAGTTCTTTGGTGGCTCTTACCTGCCAGCAGAAGCTGACATTAAATAATTTAAAAATACCTCTGTTAGTGACAGGGGTATTTTTTATGTAAGCACATTCAAAAAAGCGGCTGTAATACCTCATATTCTTTGACAAAGGCCGTCGGAATGGTTTATAATATTAAATAATACATTTAAAGGAGATTGTTATGAAACACAAAAAGTTTTTATCCTCATTTACATTAGCTGCTGCTTTGTTAGCAGCGGGTGCAATGAATCATGAGGTTCAGGCTAATGAAAAGCCTGTAGATGCTAAGGAAAAAGCTGTCGCACAATCATCATCTGAAAAACAGATTACAGATGCGCAAAAGGAAGTTAAGAAAGCTCAAGCGTCTGTAGATGAAAAAGCTTCAAAAGAAGCGGATGCTAAAAAGGACTTAGCAAAGGCTGATAAAAAGGTTGCTGAGACCAAAGAAGCTATCAATATCGCTAAAAATGCTGATGCTATCATCGAAGAAGAATCAAAAGTAGCATCTGAGAAGAGCGCTGAAAAAACAGAAGCTGACAAAGCTTTGGCAAACGCAGAATCTACAGAAACAGCAGCTAAATCTGCAGAAACTGCAGCTAAAGAAGCTAGCCAATCTGCCAATGAAAAGCGTGATGCTAAAGCGGCAGAGGTAAAAGCTAAACAAGCTGAACTAGATGGTATGACTGATGGAAGTCTTAAAAATCAAATCTCTAATACAGAAAAAGAGGTTAAAAAGGCAGAGCAGTCTCTTCAAGAACAGACTAAAGCAGCAAGTGAAGTAGCGAATAAGATAGCAGATAAACAAAAGGAACTTGACAATTACAAACCAACAGTTTTGAAAAAAGCCTTGAATCCAGAAGAACAAGGCCGTAAAGCTCCAGCATCTGAGGATGGTTATGACTATAACAAACAATATCGTCCTAAAGACGCCTCAGGTAATCCTTTGATGGAAAATGTTGCCTTCCAAGGTGTTCGTGAAGTTGAAGTGGAAGCAACTGACGAAATGAAACGCTTCACTAAGGCTTTAGCTGATTATAATGCAAACCCATATGATGCAGTTAATCACAAATATAAAACAAGACCAGTCTTTAAGTTTGTTGTGGATAATCGCAAATTGACAGAAGCTTTCATTGAGGTAGCAAATGAACTCCGTCGCGCTAATGGTGTTACACAAGATTTAGCTCTAGACGAAGCCTACATTAAACATGCAGAAGAACGTTCAAATGAAATGGCTACCACTGGAGTTTTAAGCCATGATACCAAGTTCACACACCCAGATGGAGAAGATGTTCGTGTAGAAAATATTGGAATGAAATATGCAATTCCTGGAACAGATGGTGGACCAAACTTTGTGGAAGTTAAAAATGGTCAAACGATTTATAATTACGATAAGATTATGAGTTATAAACAGTTTGCTTATGAAGCCCTTTTAGCTTGGTATGCAGACTTTAATAATATAAAAGGAATCGACTACGGACACCGCAGAGCCCTTCTTACACCGGTTGGAGGGAAAGTAGGAGTTGCCCAAGGAACGATTGAAGGAAAAAATCCTAATAACATTTATTATACATATACAAGTAATGCCTATTCACCTGAAACAGTGAAGGAATACACATCTAATTTCTATGCCTTTAAGGAAGATGATAAATTGCATCCGACTTTCTATGGTAAACGCATGAAGTTCTTGCCTGAGCATCACTTTGTATACGTTGAAAAAACAGTTATTGACAAATCTGCTGAGATTAAGGCTGAACTTGCATCATTGCAAGCAGAAAAAGCTGATAAAGATGCTAAAAAAGTAGCTGCTGAAACTAAAAAAGCTAATTTGTTGGCATCTTTGGATAAATTAAATAAACAAGCCAATAATTTAGTAAGTTCTCGTGAACAAGTTAAAAAGGACTTGGAACAGGCTAAATCTGATTTGGTATCCTTGACTGCAGATGCGAAAGCAAAAGCTGACTTAGTTGCTACGAAATCACAAGAGGCAACTAAAGCAAGTCAAAATCTAAAAGCCTTGCAAGCCAAGGTAGCAGAATTGGCTACAGCCATTAAAAATGCAGAAGAAAAACGCGATAAAGCAAAAGCCTTGAAAGGTCAAGCATCAGATTTGGAAACAACCTTGAAGCAAGCAGAAACTGATAAAGCAAATGCACAGAAAGTTAGTGATCAAGCAGAAGCTGAATTGAAATTGGCTCAAACAGCTCTAGCAGAAGCTAAAGCGAAGCTGCAAGCTTTATTAGATGTACTTGAAGCAGAAAATATGCTAAGAATTGGTGAAAAAGACGGAATTATTATCGGTCTACCAAAAAATGCACCAATTCAAGACCAACTTCCAGAATTTGATCTTCGTAAACTTGCTGACAAATCTCAAGGAGCAAAAGCTAATAAACTCGGCAAAAAAGCTTCTACTAAAGCATTGCCAAATACAGGAACAAACTCAAGTGTAGATGAACAAACGACTCTGTTTGGAGTTTACGGTTTACTTGCGAGTCTCGGCTTAGCAGGCATCGTAACACGACGCAGAAGACAAGGTGAATAAATCTTAAAAGCTATCTAGCAATCAGCTAGATGGCTTTTTTATAGAATGATAAATCCGAGGATAGGTCTAATATCAGCTTAATATGTATAGTTTCAAACTATATGTCTGCCTATCTATTAACAATTTGCTAAATCAAATAAAGTATGAGATACTATTACGGTATTATTTTAAAAGGAGAATGAATCATGAAAATCAAAAAATGGTTAAGCGTAGCAGCTATTGCTACAGTAGCAGGCCTTACACTTGCAGCTTGCGGAAATTCAGACAAGAAAGCGGACAATACAACTACAGTTAAAATTGCGACTGTTAACCGTAGTGGTTCAGAAGAAGCACGTTGGGATAAAGTCCAAGAATTGGTTGAAAAAGACGGAATTAAATTGGAATTCACAGAGTTTACAGACTACTCACAACCAAATAAAGCAACTGCTGATGGTGAAGTAGACTTGAACGCTTTCCAACATTACAACTTTTTGAACAACTGGAACAAAGAAAACGGTAAAGATCTTGTAGCGATTGCAGATACTTATATCTCACCAATCCGCCTTTACTCAGGTTTAAACGGAAGTGAAAACAAGTACACTAAAGTGGAAGAAATCCCAGATAAGGGTGAAATCGCAATTCCAAATGATGCTACTAACGAAAGCCGTGCCCTTTACCTTCTTCAATCAGCTGGTTTGATTAAGTTGGATGTTTCAGGAACTGCACTTGCGACAATCGCAAACATCACAGAAAATCCAAAGAACTTGAAAATCACTGAATTGGACGCTAGCCAAACAGCTCGTTCATTGTCATCAGTTGATGCAGCTGTTGTAAACAACACTTTTGTTACAGAAGCAAAATTGGACTACAAGAAAGCACTCTTTAAAGAGCAAGCTGACGAAAACTCAAAACAATGGTATAACATCATCGTTGCGAAAAAAGATTGGGAATCATCACCTAAAGCTGATGCCATCAAGAAAATTATCGCAGCTTACCACACTGACGAAGTGAAAAAAGTCATCGAAGAAACTTCAGACGGCTTGGATCAACCAGTTTGGTAATAAACACAGGGAGGTGGGAGAGATTTTTTCCACCTCTTGCTTTTATATAGAGCCTAAAACAAATGAAATCCACTTGTATTGATTCTAAAGGTACAAGTCCTAGTAGAAAGGTAGAGAGAAAATGGTTTTCCCTAGCCAAGAAGAACAAATTGAAAAGTTTGAAAAGGATCATGTAGCGCAACATTACTTTGAAGTTTTGCGTACCCTGATTTCTAAAAAATCAGTCTTTGCCCAACAAGTCGGCCTTAAAGAGGTGGCTCGTTATCTAGGCGAGATTTTCAAGCGCGTAGGTGCAGAGGTCGAGATTGACGAGAGCTATACAGCACCTTTTGTCATGGCGAATTTCAAAAGTTCACGTCCAGATGCCAAGACTATCATTTTCTACAACCATTATGACACAGTACCAGCAGATGGTGATCAAGTTTGGACAGAGGATCCTTTTACACTCTCTGTGCGTGATGGCATTATGTATGGACGCGGGGTTGATGATGACAAGGGGCATATCACTGCTCGACTCAGTGCGCTGAGAAAATACATGCAAGATCACGATGATCTTCCAGTCAATATCAGCTTCATCATGGAAGGGGCAGAGGAATCTGCCTCTATGGACTTAGATAAATATCTAGAAAAACATGCAGATAAACTCCGTGGGGCAGATTTATTGGTCTGGGAACAAGGGACAAAGAATGCCTTGGAACAGTTAGAAATCTCTGGTGGGAACAAGGGGATTGTAACCTTTGATGCCAAGGTCAAGAGTGCAGACGTCGATATTCATTCTAGCTATGGTGGAGTCATCGAATCAGCTCCATGGTATCTCATTCAAGCTTTGACTAGTCTTCGCGCTGCCGACGGCCGTATCTTGGTAGAAGGATTGTACGATCATGTACAGGAGCCTAATGAACGTGAGTTGGCCTTGGTTGAAACCTATGCCCAACGCAATCCAGAGGAAATCAGTCAGATTTATGGCTTGGAATTGCCACTTTTACAAGAGGAACGTACAGCTTTTCTAAAACGTTTTTTCTTTGAACCAGCGCTCAATATAGAAGGAATTCAGTCAGGCTATCAAGGTCAAGGAGTTAAAACAATTCTGCCAGCAGAAGCTAGCGCTAAACTAGAAGTTCGTTTGGTTCCTGGCTTAGAACCACATGATGTTTTGGAGAAAATCCGGAAACAACTAGACAAAAACGGTTTTGATAAGGTAGAATTGTACTATACCTTGGGTGAGATGAGTTATCGAAGTGATATGAGTGCACCATCTATTCTCAATGTTATTGAGCTGGCCAAGAAATTCTATCCACAGGGCGTATCGGTCTTGCCAACAACGGCTGGGACAGGTCCTATGCATACAGTCTTTGATGCCTTAGAAGTACCTATGGTTGCCTTTGGTCTAGGAAATGCTAATAGCCGAGACCATGGTGGAGATGAAAATGTGCGAATCGCCGATTATTACACCCATATTGAATTAGTAGAGGAGCTGATTAGAAGCTATGAGTAGAGATATTATCAAATTAGATCAGATCGATGTGACTTTTCACCAAAAGAAAAGAACCATCACAGCGGTCAAGGATGTGACCATTCACATCCAAGAAGGAGATATCTACGGAATTGTAGGATATTCTGGAGCAGGGAAATCAACCCTAGTTCGTGTTATTAACCTTTTGCAAAAACCATCTGCAGGTCGAATTACTGTAGATAATGATGTAATTTTTGATGGCAAGGTTACCTTAACTGCGGAGCAATTACGCCATAAACGTCAAGATATTGGGATGATTTTCCAACACTTTAACCTTATGAGCCAGAAAACAGCAGAGGAAAATGTAGCCTTTGCTCTCAAACACTCTGGACTCAGCAAGGAAGAAAAGAAGGCTAAAGTAGCTAAGTTGTTGGACTTGGTGGGCTTGGCTGACCGTGCCGAAAACTATCCTTCACAACTATCTGGAGGTCAAAAGCAACGTGTGGCTATTGCGCGTGCCTTGGCCAATGATCCAAAAATCTTGATTTCGGACGAGTCAACTTCAGCTCTGGATCCAAAGACAACGAAACAGATTTTGTCACTCTTGCAAGAATTGAACCGTAAACTAGGTTTGACCATTGTCCTGATTACACACGAGATGCAGATTGTCAAAGACATTGCTAACCGTGTAGCAGTCATGCAGGATGGTCGTCTGATTGAAGAGGGTAGCGTTCTTGAAATCTTCTCAGATCCTAAGCAACCATTGACCCAGGACTTTATCTCAACGGCGACAGGTATCGATGAAGCTATGGTCAAGATTGAAAAGCAAGAAATCGTAGAGCACTTATCTGAAAACAGCATTTTGGTACAACTCAAGTATGCAGGCGCTTCTACAGATGAACCACTTCTGAATGAATTGTATAAGCACTACCAAGTAACAGCCAATATTCTCTATGGAAACATTGAAATTCTTGACGGCACTCCTGTGGGTGAGCTTGTGGTTGTCTTGTCAGGGGAAAAAGAAGCCTTGGCAAGCGCTCAAGATGCTATCCGTCAGGCTGGTGTGCAACTAAAAGTATTGAAGGGAGGACAGTGAGATGGCAGACTTGATTCAAACATATTTACCAAACGTCTACAAGATGGGTTGGTCTGGTCAAGCTGGCTGGGGAACAGCAATCTACTTGACCCTGTATATGACGGTTCTTTCCTTTATCATTGGAGGTTTCCTAGGGCTGGTTGCAGGGCTTTTCCTTGTCTTGACAGCTCCAGGTGGTGTCTTGGAAAATAAAGTTGTTTTCTGGATTTTAGACAAGATCACGTCAATCTTCCGTGCGGTGCCATTTATCATTCTCTTGGCAGTCTTGTCACCCTTCTCTCATCTAATCGTAGGAACAAGCATTGGTCCAAATGCGGCTATTGTACCCCTATCTTTTGCAGTCTTTGCCTTCTTTGCCCGTCAAGTACAGGTGGTATTGGCTGAGCTAGATGGTGGTGTCATTGAGGCAGCGCAAGCCAGCGGAGCTACTTTCTGGGATATCGTGGGTGTTTATCTATCAGAAGGTCTACCAGACTTGATTCGTGTGACGACTGTGACCTTGATCTCCCTCGTCGGTGAAACAGCTATGGCGGGAGCGGTCGGAGCAGGTGGTATCGGTAACGTAGCTATCGCTTATGGATTTAACCGTTTCAATCATGATGTGACAGTCCTTGCGACACTTATCATTATTCTGATTATCTTTACAATTCAGTTCTTGGGAGACTTGTTGACCAAGAAATTAAGTCATAAATAAAAAAGAGCCATCTGGCTCTTTTTTATGATGTTTTATCTGCGAATTTCTTACTAAGTGCTTGTCCAATCAGGGCACCAAGTAAAGCGCCGATGAGAACACTTGTGATAAAGAGGAGGATGTTAGCAGGATTCGGTGCAACCATAATGCGATCGATATAGTCCTGAGATTTTCCACGAGCGACTAGAGTTGCGATATAGGCTTGAGGGGTCAACCACATGAGTAGGATGGGACCAGTAGTACCAAAGGCAAAAACTAGGAAGGAAAGAAGGTTCTTGACCTTATCTTTGTAGTGGCCAAGGTGAGCGATGCCATCTGCTGCAAGACCGCAGATAATTCCTGGCAGAAAGGCTCCAGCACCATGCTTGCTCCCGAGGAAAAATAGAGAAATTACAAGTCCAATCGTAGTAATAGCTCCAAAACGAGGAACCTTTGCTAAAAGGATCATATAGACGCTACCACCCACAAGAGCAGAAAAGGCAGGGGCGTAAAACATATTTCCAGTGTGGTCGACAAGGTTCCCTAGTAGAACCCCCACTCCGATACAGAGAAAGTAGACAAGGGCAGCAACAAGGGTTGTCAAGATATTCTTTTTCATAAGTTCTCCTTCGTATATCTGATGGTTTTCATTGTATCATGCATGTGGGAGATTGTAAATACTGGTTTGGAACTAGTATTTATTAGGAAATGTGGTAAAATAGGAAAAAATAAAAGACGAGTGGTAAGAGGATGAAGAATTTAGGAAAAGTTTTTAAAGAGTTAAGGGAGTCCAGAAAAATCTCCTTGAGAAAAGCAACAGGTGGACGCTTTTCAGCATCCTTATTGTCGCGTTTTGAAAATGGTCAGAGTGACATATCTGCTCCAAAGTTAATCACAGCTTTGGAGAATATTCATGCGAGTATGGAAGAATTGTTATTTTTGGCGAGAGGTTTTCATCAGGATGCCTATTCTGAATTTAGAAACAGAATGTTTGAGGCTATCGACCCACAAGATTTAATATCCCTGAGTACTCTCTATCAGAGAGAATACCAACAACATCCTTTTTCAAAGGATAAACAGCAACACATTCTCAATGCTATTTTGATAAAATCCTATATGAAAGCTATTGATGTGACGGTTACATTGACCTCTGAGGAAGAAAGAGTCCTACATGATTATCTATTTTCTGTTGAAATTTGGGGGCTCTATGAACTTTCGTTCTTTTCTTCCTGCTCTCCTCTTTTATCAGTCCAGCTTTTGACAAAGTATACTCGGGAAATGTTGCGGAAGTCAGATTTCTTGCAAGGAGTTGGGAAAAATCGGAATATGATGCACACCTTGCTCCTCAATGGTTTTATGGCCTGTATTGAAGTTGATGATTTTACCAATGCCCTTTATTTCAAAAAACAAATTGAAAAGAACTTCTTTGAAGAAAATGAAACCTATTTTCGAATAGTCTACCTATGGGCAGAAGGTTTGCTTGATAGTAAACAAGGAAGGGTAGAAGAAGGTCGAAAAAAGATGGAAGATGCTGTCCGTATTTTCGAGATAATTGGTTGTAGCAAATCTGCAGACTATTATAGAAGTGTCATAGAGTGTTGAATATCTGCAACTGGATAAATTAAATTGAAACGATAGGGCTAGGAAGATACTTATTAGTATTAGCAAGTTCTATCGTTTTCGTTATGAGTTTAGTTTGTTGCATATATTCAAAAAATTTTTCTCAAAGGATTCTTGATGCTATACTAGAACTACCATAAAAGTAGTATGTGAGAAAGGAATCTATATGAAACTATTACTAAGAAATCAAGCTTATCGAATCTTGAGTTTATCACGATTTTTCAATGCTTTTGGAGCTTCAATTTTTAATTTAGTATTTGTGGTCTATGCCTCGACTTTACCAGAGGCTTCTGTTGCCGTTGCCGTGGCTAATGTTGTGATGATGCTTCCAACTCTTTTTACAGTTTTTGTTGGAATTCGTGCAGATTACACGAGGGACAAGGTCAAATGGATGACCTATGTCGGTTTATTTCAGGCGGTTTTATTTTTTCTAGCAGCCCTAGTTGTTCAGCAAGCTAGTTTCTTTGCCTTTTCGACCCTTTGCCTCATCAATGTCATTAGTGATGTAGCCAGTGATTTTGCTGGTGGATTGCGAATGCCTCTCGTTAAAGAAAAAGTAGCAGAGTCAGATTTGATGGAGGCCTATTCCTTTTCGCAGTTTATTACCTACATCTCTGCGATTGGCGGGCAGGCTTTCGGAGTTTGGCTATTAGGGGTGTCGACACAGAACTTTTCGCTCGTAGCTGGAATCAATGCCATATTTTTCCTAGTGTCAGCTCTCATTCTCTTTTTAGGAAGGGCTGAATTAAGCTTATCAACTCCATTTGCTGATAGTAAATCAATGAAAAATGAGAAGCTTTCTATCAAAGATCAGTTTTTAACGATTTACCGAAACCTACGTCTCGTTTTTCTTCAAAGTGGACAGAAAAACTTTGGATTTATGCTCTTTGCTATCTTACTTATCAATGCTTTGGGAGGTGCTTTAGGTGGTATCTATAACATCTTCCTTTTAAATCATTCCTTACTGGATTTTTCCTACAAGGATGCCTTGTTTATCTTACAATTGATTACCTTATTAGCGGTTATCATCAGTAGTCTTACGGGCAATGATTATTTTGGGAAGCAATCTCTGCCTAGATTAATGATGTGGGTTACATTAGGAGCCAGTCTAGTTGGTCTATCTAATTTGTTAAACCAAGTCTTGCTCGGGATGTTTTTCGTCTTTTTTACCATGTATATCTCTGGTAAAATTTCCCCTAAAATTAGTGCTTTGCTCATGAAAAATCTTGCTCCAGAGGTTCTCTCTCGTACCAGTAATTTTTTAGGTTTGTTGTTTACTCTATCTATACCAGTGGGGACGGCCTGTTTTTCACTGGTGGCGGTATGGGATATACAGTTGACTTGGATACTTTTCGTAGGTCTTTCTCTGATAGCTATTCTTCTGACAAGTCTCAATCTCAAAAATGAAATTTAGGTGTTCGTCTTCTTTTCAGACTGTCCCAATCCTTTCATTTATGGTAAAATAGGACTATTAAGTTAGAAAGAGGATTCCCTATGAAATTACAAAAACCAAAAGGAACGCAGGATATCTTACCTGCTGAGTCTGCCAAGTGGCAGTACGTTGAAGGCTTTGCGCGTGAAATCTTCAAACGCTACAACTACGCAGAAGTACGTACCCCTATTTTTGAGCACTACGAAGTCATCAGTCGTTCTGTTGGAGACACAACTGATATCGTAACCAAGGAAATGTACGATTTTTACGACAAGGGAGACCGTCATATTACCCTCCGTCCAGAAGGAACTGCTCCAGTCGTTCGTTCTTATGTGGAAAATAAACTCTTCGCACCAGAAGTGCAAAAGCCAAGTAAGTTCTACTACATGGGTCCAATGTTCCGCTATGAGCGTCCACAAGCAGGTCGCTTGCGCCAATTCCACCAGATTGGTGTGGAGTGTTTTGGCTCTAGCAATCCAGCTACTGATGTGGAAACGATCGCTATGGCAGCCCACTTCTTGAAAGCAATCGGTGTTCAGGGTGTCAAACTGCATCTAAATACTCTTGGAAATCCTGAAAGTCGTGCAGCCTACCGTCAAGCCTTGATTGACTACTTGACACCTATGAAAGATAGCTTGTCTAAGGATAGTCAACGTCGTTTGGAAGAAAATCCTCTTCGTGTCTTGGACTCTAAGGAAAAAGAAGACAAGGCAGCTGTGGAGAATGCACCATCTATCTTGGATTACCTTGACGAAGAAAGCCAAGCCCACTTTGATGCTGTGCGTCAGATGCTGGAAAATCTTGGAGTAGACTATATCATCGATACCAACATGGTGCGTGGTTTGGACTACTACAACCACACGATTTTTGAGTTTATCACTGAAATCGAGGGTAATGAATTAACAGTCTGCGCAGGTGGTCGCTACGATGGCTTGATTGCTTACTTTGGTGGTCCTGAGACTGCTGGTTTTGGGTTTGGACTTGGTGTAGAACGTCTCCTTTTAGTTCTTGAAAAGCAAGGTGTGGCCCTACCTATCGAAAACGCCCTAGATGTTTATATTGCTGTCCTTGGTGAAGGAGCAAATATCAAGGCTTTAGAGTTGGTACAAGCTCTTCGTCAACAAGGTTTCAAGGCAGAACGAGATTACCTTAACCGCAAACTCAAAGCTCAGTTTAAGTCGGCTGATATCTTTAGAGCTAAGACACTTATCACTCTAGGAGAGAGTGAAGTCGAAAGCGGTCAAGTGCAGGTCAAGAACAACCAAACTCGAGAAGAAGTAGAAGTTTCTCTTGAAGCTATTAGTAAAAATTTCTCAGAAGTATTTGAAAAATTAGGCTCTTAATAGTAAAGTAATGAACCAGGGTTTTATTCCTGGTTTTTATTTAATAAAAAATCCGACCATTGAAGACTATTTTTGTATAAAAGGTTGAGGAAACTGAACGTTTTCGGAAGGGAAAGTGGAATATTATAAAAAATAGCTTGTAAACGAATTCAAAAAATGCTATGATATATTTGATTAATTAAGAGGAGTCAACCATGAATTATTTTAAAAAGAACACGATGCGCGTGTTTGCATTTTTGGGTATAATCGTGTTATCTTTGACGGTACTGACAACAGTATTTGCAGCTGATGTTACAGACTATACCAATAAAACATCAATCACTGTTGATGGTCAACCATTGACATCTGACACTCAAATCGGAACAGGTAAAGTTTTGGAAGCAACCAATACTATTTCTTTTCCTGATACTCAACAAATTAAGGAAGGCGATGTACTGGTACTTGACCTTCCTAAAGAATTGGGCTTGATCACCAAGCTAGAATTTCCAATCACCCATAGCAGTGGTGAAGTAATTGGGAATGCTGTGACAGATCCAAGCACTCAAAAAGTAACGATTACTTTTACAGATTATTTCTCTAAGAATTACAAGGATAAGGTAATGTCTTTGAAATATTCTGTTCGTCCAAACGTAACCAACTTACCAGAATCAGGTAACTATACTTTCCAATTCGGGACAGAAAAATATACCCTCAATTACAATAAAACAGACGGTGAAGCTGGTGACTATGAAATGAAATATGGTTACCAAGATTCAGAAAATCCTAACCGCATCAAGTGGCGTGTTGTTTTGAACGCTGTTCAGGATAAATTGAACAACATGGTCATCAAGGATGACTTTAGTGATAGTGGACAAGTATTGGTAGAAAGCTCTTTCCGTGCAGTTCGTTATGCGACTCAACCAGAAAAAATTCCAAATGAAGCAGCACTTCTTAAATTGGAACCAATCGATAACTTTAGCAAAAAAGCTGAATTCACTCGAAATGCAGATGGAAAAATCACAGGCTTCACCATTAACTTTGGTGACAACTGGAATTGGGCGATGTACATTGAGTACACAACAGAGTTGACTTCGGAACTTCCAAAAGATACTCAAGTTGCCAATGTTTTGGAATGGACAGCAAGCAACTTCGAAAAGCGTACTCCAATTAAGGCCTTGACCCGTTTAGAAACAGGTTCAGGTGAGGGTAGTGGAGATAAGACTACTACAACTACAACTACGACCACAACAACCACAACGACAACTTCTACAACTACAACGACAGAAGAACCAACGACAACTTCTACAACTACAACGACAGAAGAACCAACGACAACTTCTACAACTACAACGACAGAAGGTCCAACGACAACTTCTACAACTACAACGACAGAAGAACCAACGACAACTTCTACAACTACAACAACAGAAGAACCGGCGACAACTTCTACAACTACAACGACAGAAGGTCCAGCGACAACTTCTACAACTACAACGACAGAAGGTCCAGCGACAACTTCTACAACTACAACAACAGAAGAACCAGCGACAACTTCTACAACTACAACAACAGAAGAGCCAAAAACTACTTCAACAACAGAAGGATCAACGACAACTTCAACGACCGCATCAACAGAAGGGCCAACAACCACTTCAACAACAGAAGGATCAACGACTACAACAGATGAGAAACCAAAACTTCCTAAAACTGGAGAAGCCGTAGGAACTGGCTTGGTATTTGCAGGAATCGTCATCTTATCAGGCACAGTTGTATTGAAACGTAAATATTCTAATAAGTAATAGTTGAGTTTCTTTAGATAGGGGAGAGCATGGCTCTCTCCCTTTTTTAAAAAAGTAGATATTATGGAGTATTTAGATGAAACTATCAATTCTTATCACTCTTTTAAATGAAGAATTAGTTCTCGCTCAAACGCATAAAGCCATCTCTGAGCAGTTAGAGAGTATGATTTTATCGGAAGAACTGTCTGACTACGAAATTCTCTATGTGGATGACGGCAGTAGCGATAGCACACTAGAATTAATCGATGCTATTGCCAATGAAAACCCACGGGTCAAGTATATCAGCTTTAGTAGAAACTTTGGACGCGAGAGTGGAATTCTTGCTGGTTTTAAGTATGCGACTGGTGATGCAGTTATGGTGATGGATGGTGATTTGCAACATCCGCCCTACCTTATCCCTCTCTTTGTAGAAGCTTATAAAGAAGGATATGACATTGTCAGCGGTCAGAGAACTCGAGAAGGGGAGTCATTTGTAGGAAGCTTCTTTGCTCGTAGTTTTTATAAATTCTCGAATCACTCCATGGACGTTAAATTGACAGATGGAAAATCCGAGTTACGTCTCCTCAGTAAGAGAGCTGTGGATGTATTTGTTTCACTGCCGGAGTACAATCGATTTAACAAAGGGCTTTATGAGTGGATCGGTTTTAAAGAGAAGGTTATTCCTTATCAAAATGAAGTTCGTAAGGCAGGAAAAAGTAAATTTGGCTTTAAGAAGTCTATGAACTATGCTTTCCAGGGGATTATCTCATTTAATGACCGACCGCTTAGAATTTGTATCCAATTTGGATTTGTCAGTATGGCTCTGTCTCTTCTCTACATTGTTTATGAATTTTGTAAATTTATCTTTTCTTCCGACTATACAAGTGGCTATTTTACAACAATAGCAGCCATTATCTTGTTTAGTAGTGTGCAATTGATTTTCATCGGAGTACTTGGAGAGTATATTGGAAAGATTTATTACGAGGTGAAGCAACGTCCTCACTTTATCGTCGCAAAAAGTAATATTGACCAAGCTGAAAAAGATAAGATTGGTTAAAATGGTATAGGAGAAAACAAACATGGATAAGTGGTTAATGCGTTGGCAAGAATTAAAAGGGAAACACCCTAAAGCCTTGCTTTATACGATAAGTGCCTTGTTACCGATGACAATTATGCTGGTTGTATGGTTTTTCATGGGTAGCTATCCTTTTGGGAATAAAAGTCTGATGGCAGTTGACTTTGGTCAGCAGTATATCAGCTTTTTTGGCTTACTTAAACATGCGGTACTTACTGGTGATTTGAGTAGCCTGACTTACTCTTTTACTAAATCTCTCGGTGGAGACATGATAGGGGTTTTGGGCTATTACTTGATGAGTCCCTTTAATATTTTTTATATTCTTATTCCCTTCAAACACTATGGTTTAGCAGTTTTTCTGATTATTTGGCTTAGATATGGAACAATCGGATTTTCTTTCTCTCATTTCCTGATTAAGCGCTATAAGGGAGCAGAATCTCGTGTGTGGTTGGTGCCTTTGTTTGCAACAGCCTATGCTCTTTCAGGGATGCTCGTTTCCTATCAGATGAACGTCATTTTCTATGATGCCATGATTATGCTGCCGCTCGTTATCGTTTATCTGGAAGAACTCTTGGATGGAGGGAGACCCTATCGTTATGCCTTTATTCTAGGGTTAACAGTCTTTCTGCAGTTCTATATGGGCTATATGATTTCGATTTTTATCGTCCTATACTCTTGCTATTATGTTTCACCACGCCTCTCTATTCAGGGATCTCTGAAACAGAAGCTGAAACACTTCTTGAGTCCTTTGGTAAAAGCATTTGCCTTCTCTGTCATTGGGGTTGCTACGGCATCGGTGTTGATTGTGCCAGTTTTCTATAATCTCCTTGAGAGTAAGGGGCAGGTTGGAGATGCCATGAAGTTCTCCTTCGCCTTTCAGATCAACCCCGTGGATATCCTGTCGAAGTTAGCTATCGGTGGTTTTGATACTGCCTCAGGCTGGTCGGCCGGACCTAACCTTCCAAATATCTACATTGGTGCTTTAGGATTTCTAGGTTTTATCCTCTACTTTACATCGAAGCAGGTAGCCAAGGAAAAACGTTGGGCTGCAGGTGCGGTCACCCTTGTCTTCTTGATTTCCTTTGTCAATGAATTTGTAAGTAAAATCTGGCATATGGGACAAAATCCAGCTGGATTCTTCTTCCGTTTCTCATGGTTATTCTCGTTCTTTATGCTCGTTTTAGCCTATCAAGTAGTTAAGGGACAAGTAGAAATTTCTCGCAGAGGGAAGTTACTTTCAGTGGTGTTGCTCGTTTTATCAGCAATTTATCTCTATACAAAGAAATTCACCTACCTTCCAAAAACCCAGCCAGAAGCTTTGACTCAATTCCTATCAAAGAATCTTCTTGTGTTTTGGGTATTACTAATAGCTATCACTGCAGCCTGCTCTTATCTCTATTGGAGTCGTTCTCGTAAAGCTCCTCAAGTGAAAAAAATGGTGCTATTGATAGCTGGTGCTGTCGTCCTTCTTTTAGGAATTCTTCTCCAAACAGGATATTTCTTATCTCAGGTTGTATTAACCTTGTTGGTCTATTTGGCAGTTATCTTCTTATTGCGAACAAGAATGACCAGACTAGCCATTCTTGCCGTGTCTGCCCTAACAATCTTTGAGTTAGGCTATAATGCCTATCTATCTCAAGTGACCTTTGGGTATGCAGATGTAGACAAGTTTGTGGATGCGACGGTATCTGTAAAACAAGTGACAGATGATGTTCAAAAACAGGCAGATCAACCATTCTATCGAATTGCAACAACCTTTGCCTATTCAAAAACAGTGCCATCGCTTGTTTCCTACCCAGGTTTAAGTACCTTCAGTTCAAGCTTAGAGCGTACGACCATGGATCAATTTGCCTTTATGGGTGACCAAGGGATTAATGCAGCGACAGAGTATGAAAATGGGACCTTGTTAACAGATGCCTTATACGGTGTTCGCTACTATATGGATGTCAAAGACCTGGATCCTACTGAGAAAGAAGCTCATCCTGAGAGAATGTATTTCACACGTTTTGCCAGTCGTTTTGATATGCAGCGTTATTTCACGCAGAAGGTTTACGAAGATGAACGCTATATCGTGTACGAAAATCCAAATTCTTTCCCATTAGCCTATGGAACAAATGATTTGGTAAGAAACATCAACTTTGGTAGAAATAACGCTATCCAAAATCAAAATATCATCCTTAACTCTATGGAAGGCGTGAAAAAAGGCGAGGAAAACTACCTCGACTACTTCAAACCCCTAGCCTATGGTGATGTTGAAACAGAAAATCTTACTGAGGAAAATGTCGACAAAGAAAAAGGAACTGCAGTCTACAGGCGGGTGGATTCTTCTAAGGATGCAGTGGTTCGTTACCGAATTACTCCGCGAACAAATTTGACCTATTATTTCTTCGTACCAGCAAGTCTAAATTCAGAGAAAGATTACTCCGTCCTTCTGAACGGCAAGTGGTTCACTCATTCCAAGAGAAATACGCAACGTCAACTATGGCAAATCGCTGACAATGCAGAGAATCAAGAGTCTGTATTGGAGTTCCGCTTTAAAACAGACAAGGTTGACCTTTCAAACGCAGGAGTTTACCGCGCAGAAATCAGTCAAATTCAAAGTGCTTTAGAAAAGCGGAAGGAACAAGGTCTACAAGTTGAGAAATTCTCGAATACTCATATCGTCGGTTCAGTGAATATTACTGACGACAGTAAATACATGATGACCTCTATCCCTTATAGTGAGGGTTGGAAGGTGAAAGTAGATGGCAAGGATGTCCCTGTGACAAAAGCATGGAACAGCTTTATTTCATTCCCGATTACTTCCGGACAACACAAAGTAGAATTTGTCTTCTCCCAAAAAGGAAGGGTTACAGGAGCTGCATTGACTCTCATCAGTCTAACAACGCTTTATATCGTCAGAAGAGATTACAAGAAGGATGATAAAAACCAGCTGAAATAAAGTCAAGACACTCCATCAGCTGAGTAAGCAATTTTTTATCAACTATAAAAAAATACGGTCAGGATACCATTCCTGACCGTTTTCTTTTACAAAATGACAAAAATCTTAAACTTTTTGACAAATATGCTTGTCAAAAATAAAAAGATATGTTACAATAAAATCAAGATAAGAACAAAGGAGAAAAAAGACATGCTGAAAAATCGTCTAAAAGAGCTTCGGGCTCGCGATGGCCTGAATCAAACAGAGCTGGCCAAACTAGCTGGCGTGTCCAGGCAAACCATCAGCTTGCTTGAGCGGGATGAGTATACCCCATCCATCGTCATTGCCCTGAAGATTGCTCAAATTTTCCATGAGCCAGTCGAGTCAGTCTTCCGCTTAGAGGAGGATGAGTGATGAACAAGTATAAAGTGATTTATTATCTATCTATCTATCTATAGTTGTGTTTATCGTAAATCTTTTGGCTATGATTGGAAGCCTATTTGGTTGGTTTACAATTGTTGAAAGTAAATACCTCTTCTGGATTAACATAGTTTTACTATTAGTCTTTAGATGGGTAGAGAGAAAGATAAAGTTTAAAGAGATCCTAAAAGGAGAAAAGTTATGAAAGAGTTTTTAGCGGGTTTTCAAGTCGATACTGAGAACAAAGCACTTGCCGGTGTTTGTGCAGGTTTAGGAAATTATTTTAATATTCAAGCCAATATCGTTCGTTTGGTGACAGTCTTGTTATTCCTCTCTTCGACTGAGGTCGGGATTATAACAGTAACTCTCTATGCCTATCTAGCAGGTTGGCTTGGCAATGAGCCCTTGGGGGATGGAGCAAAAAAAGCTAGAAATCAAGCTATTCTCTTAGTCGTTGTTTGTTTGCTTTTGGTCTCACTTGGATCAGAAGGCTTGACCGCTATTTTTGAATCAGGTAAAACTTTTGGTCAATGGTTGTCTGGTTTGTTTTAGAAAGAGGTTGAAATATGGAAAAGAAACATATCATTTTTGCACTGAAGCTTTTTATTGCAGGAGTTTTATTAGGAATATTTGCTGGTTTCCTTGGTGTTAATCCTTTAGGTATCAGTCAAGCTCAAGTAATCATTGCCTTGTACTCAATCTTTCTTGGTCTAGGGCTGATTACGGTAATTCTAACCTTTTATTTCATTAGAAAAAGCCATCAGGCTTATCAGAGTTATCAAAGAGAAGAAGAGGACGAAGAAAACGAACAAGACTATCTTGCTATGTATCGTTTCTTAGATTATGGTACGGTAGCTTGGAATGTTTGCCAAATTAGTATGCTATCCTGTCTACTTATAGATTTGGGAGCTTTGGGCCCATCAGTAGCATCCTTACTTTTGATAGTTTTAGGTATCTGGGCAGGTGCTTACTGTCTCAAAATCACCAGCAAGATTCGTAACTACAAACTTTCTATTACGGCGACTCCCAAGGAAGTTTTAGACTACCTCGATACTTATGATGAGGGAGAAAAACAGGCTGAGATGGAAGAAGCTTACTTGATCTTGTTCAAGGTTAATCAGCTCCTCATTCCTGGTATCTATGTTGTCTTAGTAGTTTTATCTGTGGTATTGGGGCAAGTACAATTGGTTGCTCTACTCGTGGCAGTTGTCATCCATATGTATACGAATGTGGCACTATTGCGAAAAACAAAACGTTATTTCAAATAGGAGAATATTATGAAAACACTTCAAAACATTGGCTGGTATAGCCTTACTTTCTTATCATTTATTATGGTCTATAGTTTTATTCAGGGCGTAGGTTTAGTGGCTATGAAAATGGGTGCGCCTGAATATGTTGCTGTCCCAATTTATGTCTTATTGGCAGGAATTTTCACCTTCGTTACTTACAAGTGGTATAAGACAGGAACCGTTACGATTGAAAAAACAGCCCTTAACAAATACATCTGGTTGCCTGCCTTGGTATTGGTTCTTGTCATAGCAGCACAAAATTTCTTACCAAATGATCCATCAGTCAATCAACAGATGTTAGAACAAATGACTCATAATCAACCTCTTTTCTCTTTCTTTATGATAGTGCTCTTTGCGCCTCTTACAGAAGAATTGACCTTTAGAGGAATGTTAGCTCGCTATGTCTTTCCTCAACAAGATAACGTCAAGCAGACAGTTCTCTTTCTTCTTGTAAGCACCATCATTTTTGCACTTGTTCATTTCCCTGGGACTCCTCAACAGTTCCTGGTCTATGCTTCACTCGGCTTTAGCTTGGGACTGGCTTACATCAGCAAGGGTGGTCTGGCCTATAGTATAGCTCTACATGCCTTGAATAATTTAATCGGATTTTTAATGATTATCATGCTATAATAGACTCAGGAGGAAGTCATGAAACGAGTGATATTATTAGCAGTGATTCAGGCAGTTGTTCTCTTCCTTATTATTGGAGCGCTTGCCTATGCTTTTAAAGGGGATTTCTTTTATAATCATCTAGCAGTTATCTTTGCACCAATTGCAGGTATTATGCGATTTGCGACAGCCTATGCAACGGAGATTGTTCTCCCTAAAAAGGCAGCGGAGATTGCTGAAAAGCGAAAAAAATAAAGAAATACCAAATCCAGCGAAAGACTTTGCTGGATTTTTTCATTTATCGCAGGAAACTCTCAACTTTTCTGATGATTTTCATGAAGAGCCTGCGCTTTTATGGTAAAATAGTAACAGAATACAAGAGGAGAGAAGAAATGAAACGCAGTATGTATGCTGGTCGTGTTCGTGAGGAACACATCGGACAAGAAATTACCTTGAAGGGTTGGGTTGCCCGTCGTCGTGACCTGGGTGGCTTGATCTTTATCGACCTTCGTGACCGTGAAGGGATTATGCAGTTGGTTATCAACCCTGAAAAAGTATCAGCAGAGGTGATGGCAACAGCTGAGAGCCTTCGTAGTGAATATGTCATCGAGGTGACTGGTCAAGTTGCTGCACGTGAGCAAGCAAATGATAAGTTGGCGACTGGAGCGGTTGAACTGAATGTAACAGCTCTTGCTGTACTCAATACAGCTAAGACAACACCATTTGAAATTAAGGATGGCATTGAGGCTAACGATGATACGCGTCTACGTTACCGTTACCTTGACCTTCGTCGTCCAGAAATGTTGGAAAATCTTAAACTTCGTGCCAAGGTGACACATTCGATCCGCAACTACTTGGATGAGTTGGAATTTATCGATGTGGAAACGCCATTCCTTTCTAAGTCAACACCAGAAGGGGCGCGTGACTATTTGGTTCCATCTCGTGTTAATAAAGGGCATTTTTACGCTCTTCCTCAAAGTCCGCAGATTACAAAACAGTTGTTGATGAATGCGGGATTTGACCGTTACTACCAAATCGTCAAATGTTTCCGCGATGAAGACTTGCGTGGAGACCGTCAGCCTGAATTTACCCAGGTCGACTTGGAAACTTCATTCCTGACTGAGCAAGAAATCCAAGATATCACAGAAGGCTTGATTGCGCGCGTGATGAAGGAAACAAAAGGGATTGAAGTAACGCTTCCGTTCCCTCGTATGAAGTACGATGATGCCATGGCTCTTTATGGTTCTGACAAGCCTGATACTCGTTTTGAGATGTTGCTTCAGGACTTGACAGAAGTGGTCAAAGGTGTGGACTTTAAAGTCTTCTCAGAAGCACCTGCTGTTAAAGCCATTGTCGTCAAAGGTGCAGCAGACAACTACTCACGTAAAGACATCGACAAGATGACAGAAGTAGCCAAGCAGTATGGTGCTAAGGGTCTTGCTTGGGTTAAGGTTGTTGACGGTGAATTAAACGGACCTGTTGCTAAATTCTTGACTAGCATTCAAGGCGATTTAACAAGTGCGCTTGGTCTTGAAGATAAAGACTTGGTTCTCTTTGTGGCTGATACGCTTGAAGTAGCAAATGCAACACTTGGAGCCCTTCGTGGACGTATTGCCAAAGAGCTTGGCTTGATTGATAACGACAAATTTAACTTCCTCTGGGTAGTTGACTGGCCAATGTTTGAATGGTCTGAAGAAGAAGGTCGTTATATGAGCGCCCACCATCCATTTACTCTTCCTCAAGCAGATACTACTCATGAGCTTGAAGGTGATTTGGCTAAGGTTCGTGCTATTGCCTACGACATCGTCTTGAACGGTTATGAACTTGGTGGCGGTAGCCTTCGTATCAACCAAAAAGAACTTCAAGAACGTATGTTCAAGGCCCTTGGATTCTCAACAGAAGAAGCAAATGACCAGTTTGGATTCCTTTTGGAAGCCATGGACTATGGATTCCCACCACACGGTGGCTTGGCTATCGGACTTGACCGCTTTGTAATGCTCTTAGCAGGCGAAGAAAATATCCGTGAAGTGATTGCTTTTCCTAAGAACAATAAAGCAACTGACCCAATGACCCAAGCACCATCAACAGTAGCTCTTAAACAATTAGAGGAACTCAATCTACAAGTAGAACAAGATGAAACAAACGAAACTAACTAAAAAGTGGTACCATTATCTGCGCCGCTTTGCTTATCGGGTGAAGATTTTACGTGTTTTGCAAAGTATCTCCCGAGAAAAATACGATGAAAAAATTTCAGCTTCTCTGGTATATGGTTTTCTATCAGCAGTAGCCGTCAATTTCTTCTTCCAACCAGGACACGTTTATTCAAGTGGAGCAACAGGTTTAGCTCAGATTATCTCAAGCCTTAGTAACTACTGGTTTAATTTCCATATTCCAATTTCTGTAGCTTTCTATTGTATCAATATACCACTCATGATTTTAGCTTGGCGCCAGATTGGGCATAAGTTCACGATATTTACCTTTATCACGGTATCCATGAGCTCGCTCTTTATCCAATTTGTGCCAGTGGTGGTCTTGACAGAGGATCCCATCATCAATGCTCTCTTTGGTGGGGTAGTCATGGGACTTGGTATCGGCTTTGCTTTACGCCATAACATTTCCAGTGGTGGAACGGATATTGTCAGTCTTACCATTCGTAAGAAGACAGGACGAAACGTCGGAAGCATCTCCTTCCTAGTGAACGGGACAATCATGCTGATTGCAGGCTTGACCTTTGGTTGGAAATATGCCCTTTATTCCATGATTACGATCTTTGTCTCAAGCCGTGTAACAGATGCAGTTTTCACCAAACAGAAACGCATGCAGGCCATGATCGTCACTAGCAATCCAGATGCAGTGATTGAGAAAATCCACAACAAATTGCACCGTGGGGCAACGATGATCCATGATGCTGAAGGAACTTATAACCATGAGCGTAAGGCAGTTTTAATTACGGTTATCACTCGTGCAGAGTTCAATGATTTTAAACAGATTATGAAACAAGTTGATCCGACAGCCTTTGTATCGGTCTCAGAGAATGTTCATATTCTTGGACGATTTGTCGAAGTTGAAAACTAGTTGTTCAGGTAAATAGAATACAAAAAAACCAACTCAAAATAGAGAGTTGGTTTTTTATTTTTCAACGATTTCGTGTGCAATCACCTGACGATAGCAGATTTGACGATTCTCTTTGACATCATTAATGATTTGCAGAATGGTTTCAAATGAAGTTCGGCCAAGAGCAAGGCTATTGATATCAACATAGGCAGCTAGATTCAATCTTGGATTCACCGAATCAAAGCTTAGAACCGGAACATCAAGCTGGTGTTCGTTGAGGTAGTTACAGACACCTTCAGCTAAGAGACTATCTGTTGTGATAATAGCATCGGTCTGAGGGTCATATTTAAAGAGTTGTTTACTAAAGTTATAGCCCTTTTCTTCTAGAAACTCGTCTGCAAAGAAGGTACGGTGATTATCAAGAGGCAGATTGTGTTCTTGAAGTGCTTGCTCGTAACCTGTCAGACGGTCTAGTGTTACGAAGAGTCGCTTAGTACCTCCGATAAAGGCAATTCGACTGCATCCTTTTTTGATAAAGTATTCTGTAGCATCATAGCCAGCTTGTACATTATCATTATCTACAAGTGGGATAAATGGGGAAAGTGATTTCCCAAGAATGAGGAAGGGAAATTGCTCATCGACGACTAGATTAACCAGAGGGTCATTTTCTTGGGCATACAAGAAGATAAGACCATCAACGCGTTTACCATAGACCATCTGAGAAATAGCGTCAAGACGCTCTTTTTCGTTTTTTCCAGTGGCGATTTGAATGGCATAGTGATTTTCTGAGGCAACCTGTGCAATCCCTCTAAGAACAGAAGGGAAGAAAGGGTTTTGGTAGAAAACATCTGAATCATCTGGAAGGACTAAGCCAATAACTTGCGTATAACTGCTAACAAGACTTCGAGCATTTAGATTAGGATGATAATTGAGTTCTTTCATTGCCTTTCGAACTCGTTTTTTTGTTTCGTCACTAATCGTTGATTTGTTTTGAATAACACGGGTTACGGTTGAAGGAGAAACTCCTGCAGCTTTGGCCACGTCTTTAATCGTAACAGGCATAATAATCTCCTACTTTTTGTAGTCTGGATCACGATAATGAGTCTTATAAAAGATAGTGACCAGGTATAGAACAAATAAAATGTTTTGAACAGTAATCAAAGTTGCCATATTCTGCCCCAAGAGACCTAGAATCAGGGTAAGTAAAGTTGGTAATCCTAAACAGTTCAAAATAAAATGATAGCACTCTTTATAGGTCTTAAATGAGAAGAGACGTGATTTTTTCGTGAAGTAGAGCAGAAGGCTAGCACCTAAAGCTACAATGAAAAAATTAAGTCCAAAGAGGAAACTAGCACCTAAGACCAGGAAGAGACTGATATAGACGCGATTCTGTTGATACCAGTCTTTTGAAATAGCCTGAGTCAAGCTTTCCTTGTTTTGGAAGCTATCAGTTGTGATAGCGTGATAGCGGATGCTGGTTAACTCTTTTCCTTGCTTACTGATGACGAGTTGCTCGGGTTCAAAGCTAAGAAGTAATTCCTCAGGGAAACTTGAACTAGCAGTAGCCCCGATTTGTACAGAAGCTTGATGAGGAGTCGAACCAGTATAGCTTAGTTTTCCATCTACAATCTGAGCATTGGTAGCTAGATCATGAACGACTTCGTCCGTCAATGGAGCATAGACATCATCGATGAACGTCTCTAAAGGATAGGTTTCCTGAGAACTATTCTGGATAGCAATAGGCACCATGGATAAGCTAATCAAGAAAATACTGGTAAAAATCAGTTGAAACCAGTTTAGACCAAAACGATGAGAGAGGGGCTTACGAAATCCCCAAATACTATTAAAATAAGAAAATGGATATGGTAACATAAATCTCTTTCTATAGGCATTTTTCTATATGAGTATTATATAGAGAAATGTTTTTTATTTCAAGCGGGGATAGTAGAATCCTTGGTAAAAGTGAATGTATGTTATGATTCGTCCACTAACTAACAAGGTAATCTCAGCAAGCTCTTGTTTCTCACCAGACAATTGATGTACAAGGTCAAAAATGAAAAGGGTGGCGAGGGTATATTACCCCTTGTCGCCACCGCTTGTAAGTCCTGAAACGAAGTTCTTTTGCAAGAAGAAGAAAAGTGTACAGATTGGAAGAGCGATGAGGATAGCACCTGCTGAGAAGTAGGCGATCTTCAAGTTCTTCGCATTGCTGACGAAGGTTTGTAGACCAACGGCAACTGTAAAGTATTCTTTTTCACGAAGCAAGAAACTAGAGAGGATATAGTCTCCGAAAGGTCCCATGAAGGCCCAGAGTGCTTGTACAGCAACCATTGGGCGAACAAGAGGGAGAACGATTTGCCAGAAGCGGCGGAAGTGTCCTGCACCATCTAGTTTTGCAGACTCATCAAGAGACATTGGCACGGTGTCAAAGTAACCTTTCATCAACCAAGCATTCATAGGGATACCACCACCGACGTAGAGGAAGATGAGGAACCAGCTATGGTTAAGGGCGTTCAACATGAGGGCCATAACAAAGAAGGCAGTCAAAGCGGCCATTGTTGGCACCATTTGGATAATCAAGAAGAAGACCAAACTTTGTTTACGAGCCAAGAAGTTGTAACGGCTATAGGCATAACCAGCAAGTACGATAATACTTGTCTGAACAACCATAGTGATCAAAGCGATGATCAAAGTGTTGAGGTACCATGTGCCGTACAAGGTTTCTGTAAAGAGCCCTTTGAAGTTATCAAGACTGAAATTAACATTGCTGTCGAGCTTGAAGGCCACAACGTTACCGGCCTTAAAGGCTGACATAATCGTGATTAAAAGAGGATAGATAATAACGATTGAAAGTCCAATTAAGTAAAGATAAGTAAGGGTTTGAGTCAGTCTACGTTTGATTTTGATTGAGTTATTCATCTTAGACGTCCTCCATATCAAATGCGTGTAGTTTCTTGAATGCAATCATAGAAATAGAGATGACAATGATTGAAATAATCAAGGTAACAGCAGCTGCCATAGAGTATTGAGGAGCTGTACCAGTTGTCAAACGGTAGATCCATGAGATCAAGATATCGGTTGAACCAGCTCCACCACCGACACTACCAGGACCACCACCATTGAAGAGATACATGATAGAGAAGTTGTTGAAGTTGAAGGTGTATTGGCTGATCAAAGTAGGTGCCGCAACGGCCAAAATCATTGGGAAAGTAATGTTGCGGAATTTTTGCCAAGCGTTTGCACCGTCGATATAAGCTGCTTCATACAAGTCATTTGGAATAGACTGTAGGATACCGAGAGTCAAGACGTAGATATAAGGGAATCCAAGCCAACCTTGCATCATAATCAAGGCAACCTTAGTCCAAGTAGGGTCTGTTTTCCAAGGAATGAGTGCCCCGTCGAGGAATGGAAGAACCTTAGCAAAGAGAGGGATAACTTGGGTATTGATAGCACCAACACTATCGTTGAACATGTTTGAGAATGTCAAGATAGTGATAAAGGCTGGAACCGCCCAAGGTAGAAGGAAGATAACACCAAAGATACGTTTCCCCTTGATGAATGGTTGGTTAGCGATAATAGCTGTAAAGATACCGAGTACGATTTGCAAAGTAGATGCAGATAAAGCCCAGATAATAGTCCAAGAAAGGACAGAACCGAAGGCTGAACGGAAGGTACTTAAGCTCCAGATATTTGTAAAGTTAGTCAATCCAACCCAATCCAAGAGTTTGTTTGGTGGTAAATGTTGGAAATCGTAGTTAGTAAAGGCAATCATCAAGGTTACAATAACCGGGAAGATGATTGCAAATGTCATGGCAACGTAAGATGGAATGATAAGCAAGTAAGGGAATCCATTTTCATAGATACCTTTAATCATATCCTTAAGTGTCAATGGGACAGGGATGCCATTATTGATACGTTTTGCAATAGTGTGAGCGTCTTTAATATTGAGAATATAAAAGGCTAGATAAACAATTACAAAAATAGAGTGGAAAGCACCACGAATCAACATGAAGAGAGAGTTGTCACGGCCAGGTTTTTCACCAAGCGTGATTAAGTTGCTCAATTCAGGTGCTGCAAGTACTATAAAATAGAGGACAAAAGCCATTGTTACAGCAAGGAAGATAAAACCTTTAGCTTTTTGTTTGTTGTAGATTTGTCCCAACCCAGGAATCAATGAAAGCAAGGCTGCTTTTTTTGGTTCTTGTTCCATGAGTGCTCCTTTCATAAGATACGAGCATTGAGCTCGATGCTAATCAGCAAAATTGCTGAAAACATTGTCAATATATCTAAAAATCAAGGGAGATGTTTAAATTATCTCCCTTGAATCAATCAATTAGTTACCAAATTTTTGTTGGATTGTTTCTTTGATCAATGTTACAGCATCATTAGCAGCTGTTTTAGCATCTTTCTTACCGCTTACAGCGTCAAAGAGCATTGTTTTAGCTGGGTCCCAAACTGTTGACATTTGAGAGATGTTTGGCATTGGTTGAGCGTTCTTGAACTGTTCGATAACGGCAGTTGTCAACTCATCTTTTTTACCTTCTGCGTAAGCACGAGCTTCAGTGTTCGCTGGGATTTCGTTAGTAGCATCGTAGAATGCTTTTTGTTGTTCAGTTGAAACAAGGAAGTCTACGAATTTTTGAGCTCCTTCAAGGTTCTTAGTGCTTGATGGGATGATCCAAGCTTTACCACCACCAAAGGCTGCGTAGTTTTTACCGTTTGGAAGAGTTGGGATAGTTGCAACACCGTAGTTTACTTTAGCATCTTTGAATGCTTGAGCTTTCCAAGGACCATCGATGATCGCAGCTGTTTTACCTTCTTGGAATTGAGTTTGGATCAAGTTTCCAGCACCTTCAGTGTCTTGCATACCTTTAGGCCATTTATCGTACCAAGTTTTAGCGTATTCGATACCTGCGATAGCACCATCGTTAGCAAGACCGATATCTTTAGGATTTTTACCATTGTCACCAAATACGTAAGCTCCGTTACCAGCAAGAAGTCCGTATGCGTAGTAGAAGTTAGTCCAGTCAGCTAGGAAAGCAGTAGTTTTTCCATCTTCACCAGCGAAGGCATATTTGCTATCTTTAGCAAGGTTTTCTAAGTCAGCAAATGTTTTTGGAGCTTCTTTAATCAAATCTTTGTTATAGTACATAACAAGTGATTCGATAACGGCTGGAGCACCGTAAACTTTTCCACCAACAGTTACAAGAGATTTAGTAGTATCGTCTGTTTTAGCACCGTCGCTCAAAGTTACTTCTGAAAGTTGTCCGTCAGTACCAAGGCTACCTACACGGTCGTATGGAGCCATCATAACGTCAGCAGCTTTACCTGATTGGTTATCAAGTGAAAGGTTGTCAAGTCCGCCTAATTGGTCACCAGTTTTAATAGTAACTTTTACACCAGCTTCTTTTTCGTAAGCTTTTGCAGCTGATTCAGCAAAGGCTTTGTATTGATCTTCAACGTAGAAAGTGATTTCTTTCGCTTCAGATGAACCAGAATCAGCAGACTTATCAGCAGTTTTGCTTCCGCAAGCTACCAAAAGCAAGCTAGCAAGTGTAGCAGTTCCAAGCACAGCAGCGCTCTTCATGAATTTAGATGACATAGTGTATTCCTCCTAAAGAATAACAAATTTTATAGTCTAGGGAACGCAAACGTTTTCCCTTATGACCATAGTATAGCACAAACAGAAAACGGTTGCAAGTATTTTTTTGAAAAAATTTTAAAAAGCTTGTGACTGGCTAATTCCTAAAATTGTTTGTATAATAGAAGAGAAATAGGAAATCGTGTAAATTTCAATTCAAAAATAATTGAAGGAAAACGATTGCATAAATAGAAGACGAAACAAATGGAGGCGGAAAATTAAAATATAGGGAATTTCCGATTTCGGAAATAAAAAGTAGAGAAAAAGTTTTTTTTACAAACGCTTGCATTTATTTTAGAAATGGGGTATACTTGACTTAGCGCAAACGTTTGCGCAAAAATTGAAATAATTAACAATATAAACACTTGAGGTGCTAATATGAAAAAACGTCAAAGCGGTGTGTTGATGCACATCTCATCACTTCCAGGAGCATACGGAATCGGATCATTTGGTCAAAGCGCCTATGATTTCGTTGACTTCTTGGTTCGTACAAAGCAACGTTACTGGCAAATCCTTCCTTTAGGAACAACCAGCTATGGAGATTCTCCATACCAATCATTCTCAGCCTTTGCTGGAAACACTCATTTTATCGACCTTGATATTTTGGTGGAGCAAGGTTTGTTGGAAGCAAGTGATCTTGAAGGTGTGGACTTTGGTAGCAACCCAACTGAAGTTGACTATGCTAAAATCTACTATGCACGTCGTCCACTTCTAGAGAAAGCTGTCAAACGTTTCCTTGAAGCCGGAGATGTCAAAGACTTCGAAAAATTTGCTCAAGAAAATCAATCATGGCTTGAACTATTTGCAGAGTATATGGCAATCAAGGAGCATTTTGACAATCTTGCTTGGACTGAATGGCCAGATGCTGATGCTCGTGCTCGCAAAGCTTCAACTCTTGAAAGTTACCGTGAGAAATTAGCTGACAAGCTTGTTTACCACCGTGTAACCCAATACCTTTTCTTCCAACAATGGTTGAAATTGAAAGCATATGCTAATGACAACCATATCGAAATTGTCGGAGATATGCCTATCTATGTAGCGGAAGATTCAAGCGATATGTGGGCAAATCCACATCTCTTCAAGACAGATGTCAACGGTAAGGCGACTTGCATCGCAGGATGCCCACCAGATGAATTTTCTGCAACTGGTCAGCTCTGGGGTAACCCAATCTATGACTGGGAAGCTATGGACAAAGATGGCTACAAATGGTGGATTGAACGCTTGCGTGAAAGCTTCAAAATCTACGATATCGTTCGTATCGACCACTTCCGTGGATTTGAGTCTTACTGGGAAATTCCTGCTGGTTCTAAAACAGCGGCACCTGGTAAATGGGTGAAAGGACCTGACTACAAACTCTTTGCAGCGGTTAAAGAAGAACTTGGTGACTTGAACATCATCGCAGAAGACCTTGGATTCATGACTGATGAAGTTATCGAGCTTCGTGAGCGTACTGGATTCCCAGGAATGAAAGTCCTTCAATTTGCCTTCAACCCAGAACATGAAAGTATCGACAGCCCACACTTGGCACCAGCAAACTCAGTTATGTATACAGGAACACACGATAACAACACTGTTCTTGGTTGGTACCGTGATGAGATTGACGATCCAACACGTGAGTACATGGCACGCTATACAAACCGCAAGGAATACGAAACAGTAGTACATGCTATGCTTCGTACAGCCTTTTCATCAGTAAGCTTTATGACTATCGCTACTATGCAAGATTTGCTAGAGTTGGATGGTTCAGCTCGTATGAACTTCCCATCTACTCTTGGTGGAAACTGGTCATGGCGTATGACAGAGGATCAATTGACTCCTGCTGTCGAAGAAACTTTGCTTGACTTGACTACAATTTATCGCCGAATTAATGAAAATTTGGTAGAATTAAAGAAATAAGACAATATCAGGAGACACAAAAATGTTACCATTAAAAGAATTTGTACAAAATCGTTACAATAAATCTATCGCAGAATGTAGCAACGAAGAGCTTTACCTTGCTCTTCTTAACTACAGCAAACTTGCTAGCAGCCAAAAACCAGTCAACACTGGTAAGAAAAAAGTTTACTACATCTCAGCTGAGTTCTTGATTGGTAAACTCTTGTCAAACAACTTGATTAACCTTGGTCTTTATGACGAAGTTAAAAAAGAACTTGCTGATGCAGGTAAAGAGTTGATCGAAATCGAAGAAGTAGAATTGGAACCATCACTTGGTAATGGTGGTTTGGGACGTTTGGCAGCCTGCTTTATCGACTCAATCGCTACACTTGGTTTGAATGGTGACGGTGTTGGTTTGAACTACCACTTCGGTCTTTTCCAACAAGTGCTTAAAAACAACCAACAAGAAACTATTCCTAACGCTTGGTTGACTGACCAAAACTGGTTGGTTCGCTCAAGCCGTAGCTACCAAGTACCATTTGCTCACTTTACATTGACATCTACTCTTTACGATATCGATGTACCTGGTTACAAGACGGCTACTAAAAACCGTTTGCGTTTGTTTGACTTGGATTCAGTTGATTCATCTATCATTGAAGATGGCATTAACTTTGATAAGACAGACATCGCTCGCAACTTGACTCTTTTCCTTTACCCAGACGATAGCGACAAACAAGGTGAATTACTCCGTATCTTCCAACAATACTTCATGGTTTCAAACGGTGCTCAATTGATCATCGATGAAGCCATCGAAAAAGGAAGCAACTTGCATGACCTTGCTGACTACGCAGTTGTACAAATCAACGATACTCACCCATCAATGGTGATTCCTGAGTTGATCCGTCTTTTGACTGAACGTGGTATCGAACTTGATGAAGCAATCTCTATCGTTCGTAGCATGACTGCTTACACAAACCACACAATCCTTGCTGAAGCCCTTGAAAAATGGCCTCTTGAATTCTTGGAAGAAGTGGTTCCTCACTTGGTACCAATCATCAAAGAATTGGACCGTCGTGTTCGTGCTGAATACAAAGATCCAGCTGTTCAAATCATTGATGAACACGATCGTGTTCACATGGCTCACATGGATATCCACTACGGATACAGTGTAAACGGGGTTGCCGCTCTTCATACAGAAATTTTGAAGAACTCTGAGTTGAAAGCTTTCTACGATCTTTACCCAGAAAAATTCAACAACAAAACAAACGGTATCACTTTCCGTCGTTGGCTCATGCATGCTAACCCAAGCTTGTCTCACTACTTGGATGAGATCCTTGGACGCGAATGGCACCATGAAGCTTCTAAATTGGAAGACCTTCTTTCATACGAAGACAAGGCTGCTGTCAAAGAAAAATTGGAAAGCATCAAAGCTCACAACAAACGTAAGTTGGCTCGTCACTTGAAAGAACACCAAGGTGTGGAAATCAATACAAACTCAATCTTTGATATCCAAATCAAACGTCTTCACGAGTACAAACGTCAACAAATGAACGCTTTGTATGTGATTCACAAATACTTAGACATCAAGGCTGGTAATATCCCTGCTCGTCCAATCACAGTATTCTTTGGTGGTAAAGCAGCTCCTGCCTACACAATCGCTCAAGACATCATCCACTTGATCCTTTGCTTGTCAGAAGTGATTGCTAACGACCCAGCAGTAGCCCCACACTTACAAGTCGTAATGGTTGAAAACTACAATGTTACTGCAGCAAGCTTCCTTATCCCAGCATGTGACATCTCAGAACAAATCTCACTTGCTTCTAAAGAAGCTTCAGGTACTGGTAACATGAAATTCATGTTGAACGGAGCTTTGACTCTTGGTACTATGGACGGGGCTAACGTGGAAATCGCTGAGTTGGTTGGAGACGAAAACATCTACATTTTTGGTGAAGATTCAGAAACTGTTATCGACCTTTATGCAAAATCAGCTTACAAATCAAGCGAATTCTACGCTCGTAAAGCGATCAAACCATTGGTTGACTTTATCGTGAGCGACGCTGTTCTTGCAGTTGGTAAGAAAGAACGCTTGGAACGTCTTTACAATGAATTGATCAACAAAGACTGGTTCATGACTCTTCTTGACTTGGAAGACTACATCAAAGTGAAAGAGCAAATGCTTGCTGATTACGAAAACCGTGATGCATGGTTGGATAAAGTGATCGTCAACATTGCTAAAGCAGGATTCTTCTCATCTGACCGTACAATCGCTCAGTACAACGAAGATATCTGGCACTTGAACTAAGATTAAACAAAAACGCATCTATTAAAGATGCGTTTTTTCATATTTAAACTAATTTACAGTGCTTTCCCAACCAGGATCTCTGCTTCGATGGTAATCTCTGTCAGTTGGCTCCAGTCAATCTTGCTTTGGTCAACGTGAAAGAGTAGGGGCGCCATGCTGAGTAAGGCCTGTCTTTGCTCTGCTGTAATGGATTTGGTCAGGGAAGCTATCTGACTAGATTGGATGCTGAAATGTTCCTGGAAATGTTCCTTGATATCTTGGTTGGAATAGTCCTTCTTTGTCAGCTGCTCCTGTACAGTTTTGCGGATTTCTTTAAGGTGATTTTTGGTAGGAATGACCTTCATTAAGATACCGTTTTGAGATAAAACGCGGCGGAATTCACCGTAGTTAGCAGGGGAAAAGATATCAAGCAGGATATCCATGCTGGCGTCTTTTATAGGAAGACGAGCCAGGTCACCGACAAACCAATTGACTGACCAGTTGGGTTCACTCTTAGCAGCGATTTGGACGGAATCTTTAGAAATATCGAAGGCATAGAAGGTCTTGTCAGGGTGACTTTCTTGGAGTTTACGAGAGTAGAAACCTTCGCCACAACCGATGTCCAAGACAGTTTTTGCGGATGGTTTAGTCGCTAGTATGTCTGAGATGCCTTCTAAGATAGCCTGATAAAATCCAGCTTCTAGGATTTGCTGGCGATTTTGAAAGTTTTCCTTGTCGTAGTTGGCCGATTGTTTGATTTGTGGTGCTAGATTGACATAGCCGAATTTTGCTAGGTCAAAAGAATGGCGGTTGCTACACTTGAGGCTAGTCTCAATCAAGGTCAGATTTTCTTGGCAGATAGGACAGGCAAAGGCACTAGCAGAAGCAAAGCGATGGAGTTTGGGTTTGAGGTTTGTATTCATAGTTTTAGTCTAGCAAAAAAAGGACTGGATAGCAAATGCCTCCAGTCTGTTTTTTAATATGTAAGGACGAAGTATTTTTTCTTACCACGGCGGATAACAGTGAGTTCGTTCTCTAACTTATCTGCATCTCCTAAGACATAGTCCAGGTCTTGGATACGGTCGCCGTTGACGTAGATAGCACCGTTTTGTACGTCTTCACGGGCTTGGCGTTTTGAGTTAACCACGCCAGAAGATACGAGAAGTTCAACGATGTTGTGGTTTTCGTCTGCCTGTACTTGGTAGTTTGGCACGCCACGAAGTCCTTGTTTGAGTTCTTTGACAGAAAGGTTTTTGATATTTCCTGCAAAGAGTTGTTCAGTGATGTTAAGGGCTTCTTTGTAGGCTTCTTCTCCGTGGACAAGAGTCACGACTTCACGAGCCAAGACTTTTTGAGCCAAGCGTTCGTGTGGTGCTGCTTCGAATTGTTTACGGATGTCTTCAATCTCGTCTAATGACAAGAAAGTAAAGATTTTCAAGAAACGAACAGCGTCAGCGTCCATAACGTTCATCCAGAATTGGTACATTTCGTATGGAGAAGTCTTTTCAGGGTTGAGCCAAACAGCATTCCCTTCAGATTTACCAAATTTCTTACCAGTTGCATCTGTAATCAGTGGAACAGTAATTACGTGACCAGTCTTGTCAGCCTTACGACGAAGCAACTCGGTACCAGCGGTCATATTTCCCCATTGGTCTGATCCGCCGATTTGAAGAGTAACATTGTGCTCTTGGTTAAGAACAAAGAAGTCATACCCTTGCATGATTTGGTAGGCAAACTCAGTGTAAGAAATCCCTGTTTCAATCCGTTTTTTCACAGACTCCTTGCTCATCATGTAGTTGACAGTGAAGTATTTTCCGATATCACGGAGGAAGTCAATGAAGCTGATGCTGCCAAACCAGTCGTAGTTGTTGACCATGACAGCTTTATTTTCCCCATTTTCAAAGTCAAGAAAGCGAGAAAGTTGTCCTTGGATAGACTTGACCCAGCCATCTACTGTGTCTTTTGTTTGGAGACTACGCTCAGCATCTTTGAAGGACGGATCTCCGATGAGACCTGTAGCACCGCCAACGAGCGCATATGGTTTGTGACCTGCTAACTGCAAACGACGACTTGTCAAGATTGCGACAAGGTGACCTAGGTGAAGGCTGTCAGCAGTTGGATCGTAGCCAGTATAATAAGAAACTTGACCTTCTTCTAGGGCTTTACGCAAAGCTTCTTCATCAGTCGTTTGAAAAATCAAACCACGCTCTTTTAGCTCATCAAAAATGTGCATGTGTCTTTTCTCCTTTTTAAAATATTATTTCTACCTATTTTACCACAAACTTGGCAAATAACCTAGTAAAATCGGGAAGAAAGTTGCTACTCGGACTTTTTTGGAAACGAGTGAAATATGGTATAATAGCACTAGCTTATACTCAATGAAAATCAAAGAGCAAACTAGGAAGCTAGCCGCAGGTTGCTCAAAACACTGTTTTGAGGTTGTGGATAGAACTGACGAAGTCAGTAACACATATACGGCAAGGCGAGACTGACGTGGTTTGAAGAGATTTTTGAAGAGTATTGTTTTCAGAGAAATAGATAAAAATAGTTAAGAAAGGGGCTGAAAGATGTCTCATATTATTGAATTGCCAGAAGTCTTGACCAATCAAATCGCGGCAGGAGAAGTAATCGAACGTCCTGCTAGTGTGGTTAAGGAGCTGATTGAAAATGCAATTGATGCTGGCTCTAGCCAGATTATCGTTGAAATCGAGGAAGCTGGGCTTAAGAAAATCCAAATCACCGATAATGGACACGGGATTGCCCACGATGAAGTCGAGTTGGCTCTCCGTCGTCATGCAACCAGTAAGATTAAGAATCAAGCGGATCTTTTTCGGATTCGGACCCTCGGCTTTCGTGGTGAAGCCCTGCCCTCTATCGCATCTGTTAGTGTTTTGACTTTGTTGACAGCGGTGGACGGTGCCAGTCACGGGACCAAGCTAGTGGCTCGTGGGGGAGAAGTTGAGGAAATTATTCCTGCGACCAGTCCTGTAGGGACTAAGGTTTGTGTGGAAGATCTCTTTTTCAATACACCGGCTCGTCTCAAGTATATGAAGAGCCAGCAGGCAGAGTTGTCTCATATCATTGATATTGTCAATCGTCTGGGGTTAGCCCATCCTGAGATTTCCTTTAGCCTGATTAGCGATGGCAAGGAAATGACACGAACAGCTGGTACGGGTCAACTGCGTCAAGCCATTGCTGGGATTTATGGTTTAGTCAGTGCCAAAAAAATGGTTGAGATTGAGAATGCTGACCTAGATTTTGAAATTTCAGGTTTTGTCTCATTGCCTGAATTGACACGGGCTAATCGTAACTATATCAGCCTTTTTATCAATGGCCGTTATATCAAAAACTTCCTGCTCAATCGTGCCATTTTAGATGGATACGGTAGCAAGCTCATGGTGGGGCGTTTTCCACTGGCTGTCATTCACATCCAGATTGACCCTTACTTAGCCGATGTCAATGTGCATCCAACCAAGCAAGAGGTGCGGATTTCCAAGGAAAGAGAACTAATGGCGCTGGTTTCAGAAGCTATTGCAAAGAGTCTCAAGGAACAGACCTTGATTCCAGATGCCTTGGAAAATCTGGCAAAATCTACTGTTCGCAATCGTGAAAAAGTAGAGCAAACGACTTTGCCACTGAGAGAAAATACGCTCTATTATGAAAAAAATGAACCGACCAGACCGACACAAGCTGAGGTGGCAGACCATCAGGTGAATCTGACGGAAGAAAGACAGGATTTGAATCTGTTTGCTAAGGAAGCCTTGGACCAGATGACCAAGCCAGCTAAACTGCATTTTGCAGAGAGAAAGCCTGCTAGCTATGACCAACTGGACCATCCAGAGTTAGATCTAGCTAGTTTGGATAAGGCTTATGACAAGTTGGAGCGGGAAGAATCTTCAAGCTTTCCAGAGTTGGAATTTTTCGGTCAGATGCATGGAACCTATCTCTTTGCCCAAGGTCGAGATGGGCTCTACATCATAGATCAGCACGCGGCTCAGGAACGGGTTAAGTATGAGGAGTACCGTGAGAGCATTGGCAATGTTGACCAGAGCCAGCAGCAACTCCTAGTGCCTTATATCTTTGAATTCCCTGCGGATGATGCCCTTCGTCTCAAGGAAAGAATGTCACTTTTAGAGGAAGTTGGTGTCTTTCTAGCAGAGTACGGGGAGAATCAGTTTATCTTGCGCGAACATCCCATTTGGATGGCAGAGGAGGAAATCGAGTCTGGAATCTATGAGATGTGCGACATGCTCCTCTTGACCAAGGAAATTTCAATCAAGAAATACCGAGCTGAACTAGCCATTATGATGTCCTGCAAGCGATCCATCAAGGCCAACCATCGTATCGATGACCACTCAGCTAGGCAACTCCTCTATCAGCTTTCCCAATGTGACAACCCATACAACTGTCCCCACGGACGCCCTGTTTTGGTCCACTTTACCAAGTCGGACATGGAAAAGATGTTCCGTCGCATTCAGGAAAATCACACAAGCCTACGAGAGCTAGGAAAATACTAATACTCTTCGAAAATCCCTTTAAACCTCGTCAGCTTTACCTTGCCTAACTCAAGTTATGCCTAAGGTTAGCTTCCTAGTTTAGATTTGATTTTCATTGAGTATAAATTGAAGGGAAAATTATGTACGAATATCTAAAGGGTATTATTACCAAAATTACTGCTAAATATATCGTCCTTGAGGCAAATGGTATCGGTTATATCTTGCATGTAGCTAACCCTTATGCCTACTCAGGACAAGTCAACCAAGAAGCGCAAATCTATGTGCATCAAGTCATCCGTGAAGATGCTCATTTGCTTTACGGTTTTCGTTCAGAAGACGAGAAAAAGCTCTTTCTCAGCTTAATCTCTGTATCAGGCATCGGCCCAGTTTCAGCTCTGGCTATCATCGCAGCTGATGACAATGCAGGCCTCGTTCAAGCTATTGAGACTAAGAACATCACCTACTTGACCAAGTTCCCTAAAATCGGTAAGAAAACAGCCCAACAGATGGTGTTGGACTTAGAAGGGAAAGTTGTCGTGGCAGGAGACGATCTCCCTGCTAAGGCTGCAGCTCCATCTAGCAGTGACAACCAAGAACTGGAAGAAGCTATGGAAGCCATGTTGGCTTTGGGCTACAAGGCAACTGAGCTTAAGAAAATTAAGAAATTCTTTGAAGGAACGACAGACACAGCTGAGAACTATATCAAGTCGGCCCTTAAAATGTTGGTCAAATAGGAGATTTATATGACAAAACGCTGTGGTTGGGTTAAAATGAACAACCCCCTCTATATAGCTTACCACGATGAGGAATGGGGACAACCCCTACATGACGACCAGACGCTTTTTGAGTTGCTTTGCATGGAAACCTATCAGGCTGGTCTGTCTTGGGAAACAGTGCTCAATAAACGTCAAGCCTTCCGAGAAGCGTTTCACGGATATCAAATTCAAGCGGTCGCAGAGATGACTGACTCTGAATTGGAAGCTTTAATGGACAATGTAGCGATTATCCGAAATCGAGCTAAAATTTTTGCGACACGTGCCAATGCCCAGGCCTTTCTACAAGTGCAGGCAGACTATGGTTCTTTTGATGCCTATCTTTGGTCTTTTGTCGGTGGAAAGACGATTGTGAATGATGTGCCTGATTACAGCCAGGCGCCTGCCAAAACAGGTCTATCTGAGAAATTATCCAAAGATCTCAAAAAACGAGGCTTCAAGTTCACAGGCCCAGTCGCCATCTTGTCATTTTTACAAGCTGCAGGTCTGGTTGATGACCACGAGAATGATTGTGAATGGAAAAGCGGTAAGTAGTGAGTACAGATAGCGAAAGTATTTGAGAATATAGAAAAAGCTGAGAAATTCATCTCAGCTTTCTTTGTTATAGTCAAAGCGAATGACTTGCTCCGTTGCATCTACATACGCGTGGACTCCAAAGGGAACAATTGCTCTTGGTGTGGCATGACCAACGTTTAGATTATAGACAATCGGGGTATTGCTGTCAATGATATCCAATAGTGCCTCTTTATAGTCGTCATAGAAAGTTTCATCCATAGGTTTTCCGACCAAGAGTCCACTGATGACTTCAAATATCCCAGTTTCTTTTAAAGCCTGCAACATTTTTTTGAAATCATCAGGTTCAGGCTTTTCTTCACTTGTTTCTAGCAAGAGGATTTTTCCTTTCCAGTCGGATAAGTCAGGGAAGAGTCTGTACTTTTGGCAGAGTTCTGTACTGTCTACATATCGAGAGTTGTCAAAGATATCGTAGAGGGATTCGAGGCAACCACCGAGGATTTTTCCCTCGAACTGGGCAGTTCCTTGTAGCAAGTCAAAACCTGTATTTGCATGGCTGACACGAGGTATTCCCAAAGCTTTGGGACTGAAGTCAGTTCTTTCCTCATACCAAACGTCACTAGGTCGAATTTCCGAGATTCTTCCCGTCTCAATCAATTCTTTGAAGTAGTGAAGGCTATAGGCTAACATTTCTTTGTCTAATTCACAAATGTCTGCTAAAAAGGATTGACCATAAAAAGTTTTAACACCTAGTTTATGCAACATGAGATGGTTCATGGTTGTATCCGAGAAACCAAGAAAAATCTTTTGTTTGATAACTTTTTCTAGTTGGTCATTTTCAAAAAGGTAGGGCAACAAACGATAGGTATCATCTCCACCGATGGCGCATAGGATCATGTCGATACTATCATCAGAAAAGGCTTGCATCAAATCCTCCGCACGCGCTTCAGGATGGTCCTTGATAAAGTCTAAGCCTTTTAACGAATGGGGCAAAAAGATAGGATTAAGTCCCAGATCCTTGAGACGTTGGACACCCAAGTCCACTTCGTGTTTGACAAAGTCTTCTCCGATAATGCCACTAGACAAACTAACAATACCAATAGTAGAAACCATATCTCATCCTCCTAGAAATAGATTGATGCTATTGTATCACAAAAGAAGAGGGGAAACAACAAGAATTAGAATCAGAAAAAGGCTTTTAGATCACGAAAGTAAGCAAAAAAGCAACCGCTCGATGTGGTTGCTTTTTATAGTAGTTGCATTCTTATAGAGCAGTAAGGAAGGTCAGTCCGCCAAGGATAACCCCAGCCGAGTTTGGAATGATTAGAATCCAGTCTTTCTTAGGCTCTTTTGTCCATCCATAAATGACCCAGATTAAGCAAGAAACAGCTGCTGATAAAGGTTGGAATGGTTGAGCTTTATTTCCTTGTAAATTGGCAAAAATTTGGGGGATGTAGGCTATAAATACAATAATTCCGATAAAGGCACCAATTGAACCAACAATTTGATTAATTCTCTGTTTAGTCATATATACTTCTCCTTATTACTTTATTAGTATAACAGAAAAACAACTTGGATTCAAGGACAAAACCTCGGGATTTTAAGGGGAGCCGTTACATTAGAACGTTTTTAGAAAATGTAGCTACTTTTCTTTGGAGAATCAAAAAATGCTTTGGAGCCATAATAAAAGTAGTCTGTCTGTAAAACACACTACTTTTTTTGTTTATCTTAATATCTAGCTGGTCCAGCACTTGCGCTCTTGATGTTGAAACGTTTTTTGAGGTAGAAACGTAGGGCAAGAAGTGCTCCTCCAATCACCAACAAAACAAGTGGTGGGAGACTAATATTGATGGCTTGTGGAAGGAAGTTACTCAAGAAGAGGATGAGAACCCAGGCAAACATAGTTGCTAACATAACCAAAAGTGATTTCCAGAATGGAGGGCGTTGGCTACGGTCAGTATCTGGTCCGTAGTAGCGGTATATGAAGTGGTAGAGAAGGTAAAAGGCAACTCCACCAAAGGCCCCTACACTGATAAGTGTTACCAATCCGTAAGCCACTGGTTGGTTTGAGAAGAAGCTCATCAAGGCACTAACTACTGCAAACAGTCCTGTGATGAAAAGGGCTGAATCCAACATCATCAATTTTGGATCGTCGTTTTCCTTTGGATGTTCTTTCTCGTATTGCTCTTTTTCGCTAAAGCTGTGAGCCCAGTGAGTTGGTGCTCCGTAAATTGAACGAGCAGTTACACCTTTTGGTTGTTCTTCAAGGATATGAGGAATGACTTCTTCAAGGATGGCCTTGATTTCAGCGTCGGTTTTTCCGTCCTTGAGAAATTGTTGGGTTGCAATGTGGATAAATTCTTGGTTTTTCTTGGTTAATTCTTTTAAATCAATCTGTGACATAATAACTCCTGTTTAGAACCATTTTTTATGGATGAGGTAAAGAGTGAGAGAAACACTCATAGCAAAGGCGATAAAGACGATGAGCCAAAAAGCATGCGGTTCTCCGTTTAAAGGAATTTCATTATCCTTAAAGTTCATACCGTAGGCTGAGAAAATCATGGTCGGGATGGACATAACGATGGTCACGAGGGCCAAGGTTTTCATGATATTGTTCTGGTTGTTTGAAATGATAGAAGCGAAGGTCTCTGTCATAGAGTGAAGGACGTTTCCATAGATGTCCGCCATCTCGATGGCCTGTTGCGTTTCAATCAAGGTATCTTCCAGTAAGTCTTCGTCTTCGAGATATTTCTTGATATTGCTAGTTGCGCTGGTCAATTTTTTAATCACGCGCTCGTTTGTCTTAAGAGAGGCCTTGAAGTAGACGATAGTCTTTTCCAACTCCATGAGTTCAATCAATTCTTCATTTCGAGTAGATTTGTGAAGTTGGGTTTCGATTTGCTCACTCTTACGTTCAATTGAACGAAGGGCTGTCAGATAAATTTCAGCGTTGCGGTAGAGGATTTGAAAGATAAAGCGCGAACGCATAAAGGTATAGAAATTCCGAAGTCTCCGATTGATAAAGACATCTAGAAGTGGGAGAGGCTCCAAGCAGGTGGTGATGATAGCCTCTTCTGTGATGATAATCCCCAAGGGAATAGTCACATAGTAGGTGCGATTATTTCTCTCTTCAGTAATGGGAACGTCCACGATGATCAGAGTGTATTCATCTTCGATAGTGATACGAGACATTTCTTCCGCATCGAGTGGTGCACGGAGGTCGGCGATATCAATATCAAAGGCAGAAGCAATTTCCATCGATTCGCTCTGGGTAGGATTGACGAGATTGATCCAAGTGCCCGGCTGGAGCGTATCGATCTCTTTAAATTCAGTTGTTGTTGAGAGAAAGACTTGTTTCATATCTCCTATCCTTTCCTAATCTATTCTGTGTTTAAGTGATTTTTAGCACCGTACTATTATACTACAAAATCGGCTTTTTTGGTAATAGAATTTCACTTTTTTTGGTATAATGGAAAGCAACAATGGACTAGAAAGAAGTAACATGCAAGATAAGATTGTCATCCATGGGGCACGCGCCCATAATTTAAAAAATATTGACGTGGAAATTCCACGTGACAAGCTAGTTGTGGTGACGGGGCTGTCGGGTTCGGGCAAGTCGAGTCTTGCCTTTGATACCCTGTATGCAGAAGGGCAACGCCGCTACGTAGAGAGTTTATCAGCCTATGCTCGTCAGTTTTTGGGCAATATGGAAAAACCAGATGTGGACTCTATCGATGGTCTCAGCCCTGCCATTTCTATTGACCAGAAGACGACCAGTAAAAATCCTCGTTCGACGGTTGGGACAACGACGGAAATCAACGACTATCTGCGTCTCCTATATGCACGTGTCGGAACACCTTACTGTATCAATGGACATGGGGCTATCAAGGCTTCGTCTGTCGAACAGATCGTAGACAAGGTATTGGAATTGCCAGAGCGCCAGCGTCTGCAGATTTTGGCTCCTGTTATTCGTAAGAAAAAAGGGCAACATAAGACTCTGATTGAAAAGATTCAAAAGGATGGTTACGTCCGTGTCCGTGTCGATGGAGTTGTCTACGATGTGACCGAAGTTCCTGAACTTGAAAAAAATAAACAACACACCATCGATGTGGTGGTAGATCGTATTATCATCAAGGAAGGTATCCGTAGTCGTCTCTTTGATTCCATCGAAGCAGCCCTTCGTATCGCAGAAGGTTATGTGGTTATCGATACTATGGATGATTCGGAGTTACTCTTTTCAGAACATTATGCCTGCCCAGTCTGTGGTTTTACAGTTCCAGAACTAGAACCTCGTCTCTTCTCTTTCAATGCACCGTTTGGTTCTTGTAGTGAGTGTGATGGTTTGGGGATCAAGCTAGAGGTTGATACGGACTTAGTCGTACCAGATGCTAGCAAGACCCTTCGTGAGGGAGCCTTAGCACCTTGGAACCCTATCTCTTCTAACTATTATCCAAATATGCTAGAACAAGCCATGACAGCCTTTGGAGTGGATATGGATACTCCTTTTGAGGCCTTGTCTGAGGAGGAGAAACATCTCATTTTCTATGGTTCAGATGGTAAGGAATTCCATTTCCATTATGAAAATGAATTCGGTGGAGTTCGTGATATCGATATTCCATTTGAAGGAGTGGTTGGAAATATCAAGCGTCGCTATCATGAAACAAATAGCGACTACACTCGTACACAAATGCGTCTCTATATGAACGAGCTGACTTGTGGCACCTGTCATGGTTATCGTCTCAATGACCAAGCCTTGTCTGTTCGTGTAGGAGGAGAGAAAGGACTCCATATCGGAGAAATTTCAGACCTCTCCATCGCAGACCATTTGGAAGTTATTGACCAGCTAACCCTATCTGAAAATGAGGCTATTATCGCTCGTCCTATCCTGAAGGAAATCAAGGACCGCTTGACCTTCCTCAATAACGTGGGTCTTAACTATTTAACGTTATCCCGCTCGGCAGGAACCCTATCAGGTGGGGAGAGTCAACGTATTCGTTTGGCGACCCAGATTGGTTCCAATCTCTCAGGAGTTCTCTATATCCTTGATGAGCCATCCATCGGTCTTCACCAGAGGGACAATGACCGCCTGATTGCCAGCCTGAAAAAGATGCGTGACTTGGGGAATACCTTGATCGTGGTGGAACACGATGAAGATACTATGCGAGAAGCTGATTATCTGATTGACGTTGGCCCTGGTGCAGGTGTCTTTGGTGGAGAAATTGTTGCTGCAGGAACGCCTAAACAGGTAGCTCGCAACAGCAAATCCATTACAGGACAGTATCTGTCAGGGAAACGCGCGATTCCAGTGCCGTCAGAACGTCGTGTAGGAAATGGACGCTTTATCGAAGTGATAGGCGCGCGTGAGAACAACTTGCAAAACATCACCGCTCGTTTCCCACTAGGAAAATTCATTGCGGTGACAGGGGTATCTGGTTCAGGGAAGTCTACCTTGATTAATAGCATCCTCAAAAAGGCTATTGCACAAAAGCTCAATCGCAATTCAGACAAGCCTGGTAAGTTTAAAACCATTACAGGGATTGAACATATCGACCGTCTGATAGATATTGACCAAAGTCCAATCGGACGAACACCGAGGTCCAACCCTGCTACCTATACAGGTGTCTTTGATGATATTCGGGACCTCTTTGCTCAGACAAATGAAGCCAAGATTCGTGGCTATAAGAAGGGGCGTTTCAGTTTCAACGTCAAGGGCGGTCGCTGTGAAGCTTGCTCGGGTGACGGGATTATCAAGATTGAGATGCACTTCTTGCCAGATGTTTACGTAGCCTGCGAAGTCTGTCATGGGACTCGCTACAACAGTGAAACGCTAGAAGTTCACTACAAGGAAAAGAATATCTCGCAAGTCTTGGATATGACGGTCAATGACGCAGTGGAATTTTTCAAACACATTCCGAAAATTCAACGCAAACTCCAGACTATCAAGGATGTTGGTCTAGGCTATGTGACCTTGGGACAACCAGCCACGACACTTTCTGGTGGAGAAGCGCAGCGTATGAAGCTGGCTAGTGAGCTCCATAAACGCTCGACCGGTAAATCCTTCTACATTCTAGATGAACCGACAACTGGTCTTCATACCGAGGATATCGCTCGTCTGCTTACCGTTTTGTCTCGCTTTGTCGATGATGGCAATACAGTTCTCGTGATTGAGCACAATCTAGATGTTATCAAAACAGCAGACCATATCATTGATTTAGGTCCAGAAGGCGGTGTTGGTGGTGGTACCATCATTGCAACAGGAACTCCAGAGGAAGTAGCTGCCAATGAAGCAAGCTATACAGGACAGTATTTGAAAGGAAAGTTACATCATGAATAAACGTGTGCAAGCATTTCTCGATAAAATGCAAGAAAAAGAACTAGATGGAATCATTATCAATAACCTTAAAAATGTCTACTATTTGACAGGATTTTGGGGTTCAAATGGGACAGTCTTTATCAGTCGTGACCGTCAGGTCTTAGTGACAGATGCTCGCTATATTATCGCTGCTAAGCAAGAAGTTACTGGTTTTGAGATTTTTGCAGAGCGTGACGAGTTGGCTACTATCGCAAAAATTGCAAAAGATATGGGTCTTTCTCGTATCGGGTTTGAAGATGAGATTTCAGTTTCTTATTATCATCGCATGCAAACCGCCTTTGAAGGTTTGGAACTAGTTCCACAAACTCAGTTTGTTGAAGCGCTTCGTATGATAAAGGACGAGACAGAGATTGCGACGATTCGTAAGGCTTGTTCAATATCAGACCAAGCTTTCCACGATGCCCTTGAATTTATTAAGCCAGGGAAGACTGAGATTGAAATTGCCAATTTCCTCGACTTCCGCATGCGTGAGTTGGGAGCGGCAGGCTTGTCTTTTGATACCATCCTAGCGAGTGGAATCAACTCTTCTAAACCCCATGCTCACCCAATGCATAAACCAGTAGAACTAGGCGAAGCCATTACTATGGACTTCGGTTGCCTTTACGAGCATTATGTGAGTGATATGACACGGACCATCTATCTAGGCCATGTCAGTGACGAACAAGCAGAAATCTACAACACTGTTTTAAAGGCTAACCAAGCATTGATTGACCAAGCTAAGGATGGCTTAGGTTTCCGTGATTTTGATAAAATCCCTCGTGATATTATTGTGGAAGCAGGCTATGGAGAATACTTTACACACGGTATCGGGCACGGTATTGGACTTGATATCCACGAAGAACCTTACTTTAGCCAAACTTCCAAAGAAGTTATTAAATCTGGAATGGTCTTGACTGATGAACCTGGTATTTATATTGAAGGGAAATACGGAGTTCGTATCGAAGATGATATCTTGATTACAGATACAGGTTGTGAGTTATTAACCCTTGCTCCAAAAGAATTAATCGTAATCTAAGAAAAATGAGATAAATCGTTGACTTTTACTAGTTAAAGGTTTATACTGAAAGGCGAAAACGGTAGGTGAGGCTACCATAGGGATACGGATGACTACCGCAAAACAGTGGAGACACTACTCGTTGGTCAACAGTCCTGGTCGCGAAGGTCAAGACTAAGCTCATTACATCGCCCTATGGAGTTAAAGCTTGAACGAAAACAGACAATAAGTTTTTTAGTCCTGCCATTTTATGGCAGGACTTTCTGCTGTTTTAAAACAAAGAAAGGAGACAAACGATGCAAATTGACGATCATCCAGAACCGCACATACACAGCCAATCGCTGATTTGTGTCGTTCTGTCCTTATAAAGTGATTGGTCCCTGTGTATGAAATCACTATTCATATAGATAGGAGAAACCAATGAAAACTACAAAAGAAAGACTAGCAACAGCTATTCAAACTCCATTCAAAGAGAGTCTAGCTTTTTACCATACAAGTCTAAAAGGCTTAGACCAAGAACAAGTTGAAGAAAACCGTGACCTATATGGTGAAAACACCATTACCAAGGGTCAAGAGGATTCCATCTTTAAAAAGATTTATGAGTCCATTATCAATCCTTTCACAATCATTTTACTTGTGATTGCCTTTATTTCTCTCGTTACAAACGTCTGGCTTGCCAAACCTGGCCAAGAGGATCCTACGACCTCTATCATTATCGTTGTCTTGATTTTGATATCAGGAGGTATCCGTTTTGTCCAAGAATTGCGGAGTGACAAGGCAACAACCAATCTTTCAAAAATGATTGTCAATACAGCAACTGTTATTCGCGATGGTCTTGAACAAGAGTTACCCATCGATGACTTGGTTGTGGGAGACCTCGTGAAATTGAGCGCTGGAGATATGATTCCAGCAGATGTCATCTTATTTGAATCACGAGACTTTTTTGTTCAACAGTCAGGTTTGACTGGAGAAAGTGATGCAGTCGAAAAACTTGCTTTAAATAAAGCCACCAATCAAAATGTAGATAGCCTACTAGAAGCAGAATCTTTGGCATTCATGGGGACAAACGTTATCTCAGGAAGTGCTACAGCTATGGTTTTAGCTGTTGGTGATGACACCATGATGGGAGCTATTGAACAGACTCTCAACACCTACGATGAACCAACTTCTTTTGAACGTGAAATGAACAGCATTTCTTGGCTCTTGATCCGTTTGATGCTTGTCATGGTTCCGATTGTGTTTTTCGCAAATGGTTTGACCGATGGAGACTGGCTAGAGGCTGGAGTCTTTGCCTTGAGTGTTGGTGTCGGACTTACACCAGAAATGCTTCCAATGATTATTACAGCCAGCTTGGCCAAAGGTTCTATTATCATGGCCAAGGAAAAGGTGGTTATCAAAAAACTTAATGCTATCCAGGACTTAGGAGCAATCGATATCCTATGTACGGACAAGACTGGAACTTTAACGCAGGATGAGATTGTTTTAGAATATCCTTTGGATATTCACGGTGATTTGGATATGGCGGTCTTAAGAAGAGCTTATCTAAATTCACATTTCCAAACCGGTTTGAAAAACTTGATGGACCGTGCCATTATCAGTAGAACTGAAAAAGAAGCTAAAGAACATGCTATTCTACAAAATTTGGATACTAGCTTCCAAAAAATCGACGAACTTCCATTTGACTTTGAGCGCAGACGCATGAGTGTTATCGTCAAAGATGATAGCAATGTTGTTAGTATGGTGACCAAAGGCGCCTTGGAAGAAATGTTGACCATTTCGACACATGTGGAATATCGTGGAGAAATAATCCCTATTACGGAAGGTATTCGCCAAGAAGTACTGGCAGAAGTTGGTCAATTAAATCGTCAAGGTTTACGTGTATTAGGTGTTGGTTACAAGTCAGGTCTACGTGAAGATTATGCCTATGCTGTGACTGATGAAAGTGACATGATCCTTACAGGTTACCTTGCCTTTTTGGATCCACCAAAACCATCTGCAGCACCCGCTATTCAAGCTCTACTTGAGCATGGTGTCAAAACAAAAATTTTAACTGGAGATAACGAGAAAGTAACCCAAGCTATCTGTGAAAAGGTTGGATTGGACGTTGAACATATGCTCTTAGGTGCTGACATTGATCAAATGACAGACCAAGAATTGGCAGAAGCGGTTGAAAGTGTAACAGTCTTTGCCAAATTATCTCCTGACCAAAAAGCTCGAATTATTCTACAATTGAAGAAAAATGGTCATGCCGTTGGTTATATGGGTGACGGTATTAATGATGCCCCATCTATGAAGGTGGCAGATGTTGGAATTTCCGTTGATACAGCAGTAGATATCGCAAAGGAAACAGCTGATGTTATTTTGCTGGACAAGGATCTCATGGTTCTTGAAACGGGTATCGTTGAAGGCCGGAAGGTCTACGCTAACATGACCAAATATATTAAGATGACCGTTAGTTCAAACTTTGGGAATATCTTCTCTCTATTGGTTGCAAGTATTTTCTTGCCATTTTTACCAATGGCTCCTGTTCATCTCATTGTCCTAAACCTAGTCTACGATTTATCTTGTGTGGCATTGCCGTTTGATAATGTGGATCAAGACTTCCTAAAACAACCCCATACATGGGAAGCAAAATCCATTACTAGATTTATGGTTTGGATGGGTCCAATCTCATCTGTCTTTGACATTTTGACCTTTATTTTCCTCTACTTTATTATTGTTCCTTTGATGACAGGCTATCATTATGTTCATGGTTCTGAATCTGCCCTTCAGTTTATTATCTTGTTCCAAACAGGATGGTTCATCGAATCTATGTGGTCTCAAACTATGGTTATCCATATGCTTCGTACGGCAAAAGTTCCTTTTGTACAAAGCAGACCAGCTTGGCTTGTAATCTTGACAACCTTGGTTGCCGCAATTTTCGTAACTAGTCTGCCTTATGGACCGCTAGTAAATATTCTTCGTTTAGCTCCATTAGGACTTCCTTATTTCTTGTTCCTAACCTGTATTATTTTCTTGTACATGTTTAGCGTCACAGTTATTAAGAAATGTTACATTAAGAAATATAAAGAATGGTTATAGTTCGGTTTTTGTCAAGAAAAAAGATAGAAAACTGGGGAAAAAGTTAAATTTTTTTAAAAATAGGTCGCAAGTCCGATGTTTTTTATGGTATAATAGAATAAACTGATAGTAACATGTAGCGAAAGGGGTAGGTACATGATCAAAATTTATACAGTCTCAAGTTGTACTAGCTGTAAAAAAGCTAAAACCTGGCTCAATGCCCACCAGTTAAGTTATAAAGAACAAAACCTTGGAAAAGAAGGAATTTCGCGAGAAGAATTATTAGATATTCTAACAAAAACAGACAATGGAATTGCGAGCATTGTATCATCAAAGAATCGCTACGCTAAAGCTCTTGGAGTTGATATTGAAGATTTGAGTGTCAATGAAGTGCTTAATTTAATCATGGAAACACCACGCATCCTAAAAAGTCCAATTCTTGTTGACGAGAAACGTTTACAAGTTGGCTATAAAGAAGATGACATTCGTGCCTTCTTGCCACGCTCTGTCCGCAATGTAGAAAATGCAGAAGCACGTTTACGTGCAGCACTATAAAACATAAAGGCTGGGAGTGACTCCTAGCCTTATTTGATAGATAAATAAGGAAAAATAAATATGAAGAAGATAGTTATCGGTACAGTTGCGCTCCTATTTTTGCTAGCTGGCTGTGGACAGAAAAAAGAGTCTGCGGAACCTTCTAAAGATACAACGACAGAAGCTCTTCAATCAACTTTGCCAGTTCTAGAAAATGCCAATAACAATACAGTTGTAACAAAGACGCTTGTTCTACCTGCTGACGAAAATGGGGTTCAACAAACCCAGACCATTACCTATAAGGGCAAACAGTTCTTGACCTTAACGATTCAGCAAAAACGACAAGTTTCAGAAGACCTCAAGAACTTTATTGCAGAGCATGGATTAGAGGAAGCAAAAAAGGCCTTGAAAGAAGGAGAAGACAAGGATGAATCGGTCCAAGAAGCACGTAAAATTCCTGGATTTAACCTTGAAACCAATCTTTTAAGTGAAATCGAGATTGAAACAAAAACAAGTTATGATTTTCAAGTTCTAGACGTTAAAAAGGCAAGCGAAAGCGAATATTTAAAAAATGTGGGATTAGAAAATCTACTAAAAAATGAACCAGAAGAATATATTGAAAATCGAGTTGCAAGTGGCGCGACTGTCCAGTAAGGAAGTCACAGAAAATCAGCAAAATCAGGCTGTGTCATTTGTAGAATGGCTGTGAATGTGCTATAATAGTACTATTCTAAGGAAAGAGGGTGTTAGAATGGGATTTACTGAAGAAACCGTACGTTTTAAATTGGATGATTCCAATAAAAAAGAAATTAGTGAAACATTGACAGAAGTCTATGCTTCATTGAATGAGAAGGGGTATAACCCTATTAACCAAATTGTGGGCTATGTTCTCAGTGGAGACCCAGCCTACGTTCCTCGTTACAATAACGCAAGAAATCAAATCCGTAAATACGAACGCGATGAGATTGTTGAAGAATTGGTCCGCTACTACCTTAAGGGACAAGGAGTCGATCTATAACCAATGAGAATTATGGGGTTGGACGTTGGTTCCAAAACAGTAGGAGTAGCGATTAGCGATCCGTTAGGGTTTACAGCACAAGGGCTCGAAATCATCCAAATCAATGAAGATCAAGGAGAGTTCGGCTTTGAACGACTCAAGGAATTGGTTGACACCTATAAGGTAGAGCGCTTTGTTGTTGGTTTACCTAAAAATATGAACAATACCAGTGGACCTCGGGTGGAAGCCAGTCAAGCGTATGGAGCAAAACTGGAAGAACTCTTTGGCTTGCCAGTGGAGTACCAGGATGAGCGCCTGACCACGGTTGCTGCTGAGCGCATGTTGATTGAGCAAGCAGATGTTAGTCGCAATAAGCGTAAAAAAGTTATTGATAAATTAGCAGCTCAGTTGATTTTGCAAAATTATTTAGATAGAAAATTTTAAGACAGAGGAGAAACTATGTCACACGATCACAACCACGATCACGAAGAACGTGAACTTATTACACTTGTAGATGAGCAAGGAAACGAAACTTTATTTGAAATCCTTTTGACTATTGACGGAAAAGAAGAATTTGGTAAAAACTATGTTCTTCTTGTACCAGTTAATGCAGAAGAAGATGAAAACGGTGAAGTTGAAATCCAAGCATACTCATTCATCGAAAATGAAGATGGAACTGAAGGTGAATTGCAACCAATCCCTGAAGATTCAGAAGATGAATGGAACATGATTGAAGAAGTCTTCAACAGCTTTATGGAGGAGTAAAAACGTTCGGGGAACGTTTTTAGCCCAACTCCTAGAAACTAGAAAGAGTTGGAACATCCGGGGGATGTTTTTAGCCCTGCGCTAGAAAATAGAAACGCAGGTAGTCTGGGAGACTGTATCACCCCAGTTCCTTAAAATAAGAGAGAACTGGTAAGTCCAGTGGACGTTTTTAGCCCAACTCCTAGAAACTAGAGAGAGTTGGAACATCTGGGGAACGTTTTTAGCCCAGTTCCTTGAAATAAGAGAGAGATGGTAAGTCCAGTGGACGTTTTTAGCCTGACGCTAAAAATAAAATTTAGCTAGTATCTAGCAAAATGAGTAAAAAGCGAAGAAATTCTTCGCTTTTTTATTAAGGATTAAGGAGATAAGCATGTTTGAAGTTGAAGAATGGCTTCATAGTCGGATTGGCTTGAATTTCAGATCAGGATTGGGACGGATGCAAAGAGCGGTGGATTTGCTGGGGAATCCTGAGCAAACCTATCCAATTATCCATGTGACAGGGACAAATGGCAAGGGATCAACTATTGCTTTTATGAGGGAGCTTTTTGTTGCCCATGGGAAAACGGTTGGCACCTTTACTTCGCCCCACATTGTCAGCATCCATGACCGTATCTCTATTAATGGTGAGCCTATATCGGACGAAGATTTTATTCGTTTAGCAGATCAAGTCAAAGCAATGGAGCAAAGACTTCTAGAAACCCACGATCAGCTATCTTTTTTTGAGTTGCTGACCTTGATTGCTTTGCTTTATTTTAAAGAGCAAAAAGTAGATTTGGTCCTACTGGAAGTTGGGATAGGTGGACTTCTTGATACCACTAATGTGGTGACAGGAGAAATTGCAATCATCACATCAATCGGCCTCGATCACCAGGAAACCTTGGGCGATAGTTTAACAGCAATTGCAGAGCAGAAAGCAGGAATTTTTAAGCCCGGGAAATCAGCTGTGATTGCAAATTTAGCACCGGAAGCCCAACTCGTTTGTCAAAAAACTGCTACTGATTTGGGTGTAAGTCTCTACCAAGCCAATAAAGATTTTTCTTTCCGAAATGGGAACTTCTATTCTTCTCTAGCTGACTTTAACCACCTAATATTGGGATTAGAGGGAACCTATCAGGAGGAAAATGCATCTCTTGCCTTGCAGGCTTTTCTACTATTTATGGTACAAAGAAACGAGAAAGTAGATCAAGAAGCAGTACGTGCTGCCTTGCAAGCTACTAAATGGGCTGGAAGGCTAGAAGCTGTCACTGAGCACATCTATTTGGATGGAGCTCACAATTTACCAGCTCTAGAGCGTTTGGTGGAGTTTATCCAAGAAAAAATCCAGCAAGGGTATCAGCCTCACATCCTATTTGGTGCGCTAAAGCGGAAAGATTATAGTGGGATGCTTACTTATTTAACAGAGCATTTACCTGATATAGCTCTCTATGTTACGAGTTTTGACTATCAGGGTTCCTTGGAAGAGCAAGACTTTGGAGATTATACAAGCATTGCTTCATATCGAGATTTTATAGATAATTTTGAGAGTTCTGCAGGGGAGCAAGACTTGCTATTTGTGACAGGATCTCTCTATTTTATATCAGAGGTTCGCGCTTGTTTCATGGCCTCAGAGTCATTTGATTGACCCTCCTATCTTTATTTGTTATAGTAAAGGTGTGGTGGCTCGGCAGGGTTATTCTGATTTTAAGCCACTAAAAGAAAGGAGCCATCATGTCACTAAAAAAATTCACACTTTCTCTTGCTTCTTTGGCAAGTCTTAGTCTCTTAGTTGCATGTTCGCCAAAAGAGCAGGCAGCTCCTTCAACTCAAGCAAGTACTAGTACGGAAGTAACGACTACTCAGTCAGCAGAAACGACTGTTTCTAGTTCGACTGTTAGCTCAGTAACTAACATTGATGGGACCTATAAAGGGCAAGATGAGGGAGATAGCATTACTCTCGTAGTTACTGGTAATACTGGAATATGGACAGAAGTAGAACCTGATGGCGACCAGGAAATTAAGAAGGTAACTTTTGAACCTGAAAGTCAGAAAGTCATCATCGGAGATGACGTCAAGATTTATGTAGCTGAGGAGAATCAAATAATCATCGATAACATGGATCGTGAGGTTTCAGACCGTATTGTTTTAAAAAAATAAATATTTTTAAGGATTTGGATCTAGGTAAAACAGATTCAAATCTTTTTTATTAATTTTATATGAAAAAAGTTCCATACTTTAAGGGTTGTTTTACCCAAAAGTATAGAACTGTTGAAATAGCAGTCATGGTTTTAGAGAAATCGTTCTTGTAAAAAGTGGGCGACACCATCTTCTTCATTGGTCAATGGTAATTGCTCGTCTGCAAAAGGTAACAGTGCAGGATTAGCATTTTTCATGGCATATCCTCTACCTGCAAAGGAGAGCATTTCTTGGTCATTGTGTTCGTCACCAAAGGCAATCAGGTTCTGTCTGTCTATATTCATGACATTTAGAAGGTATTCAAGGGCAAAGGCCTTGTGAACACCTTTTGGAGTACATTCAAGAATGTTCAAAGGGCCACCCCAAGTGTTAATATTGAGTTGATGCTTGTAAAAACTGTTCATCTCTTCTGCTAGTGCATATTTATCATCTGCCCTAGTTTGTAATAAAATACAGTTAGGCCCCTTAGTCACTAAGTCAGACTTGAATTGATTTTCAGGGCGAAAGTTTTCAACACCAAACAATTTAGGATCGGCAATTTCCTTGTCCGGTGCTGTAATGTAAAACTTTTTACGGTATTCACCTGCGATAAAGTCTGCTTCAATCTCCTCTTTTCGTTTCACGATATCCAAGAGATATTTTTTGTCCACAGTAAGGCATTTTTCATGTTGCCAAGTCCTACCAGGTAGGTGAGTGAGCGAACCGTTAAAGTTAATCATAGGAGTCTCAAGTTCAAGTTGGTCATAAAAATCTTTGGCCATACGATATGGGCGACCGGTTGCGATAACCACATGGTGACCTTTCTTAGAAATTTTTTTAATGGTTTCTTTTGTAAAGTCAGAGAGTTTGCTTTCTCCATTAAGTAAGGTACCGTCTAAGTCCACGGCAATCATTTTTTTAGTCATAAAATCCTCCCGAATTTGGTTTCAGATAAGATGTTTCCTATTATATCAAAAAGCTGAAAGAAAAGCTGACTATAAGCAAAAATAAGAAGAATTATATCCTCTAAGAATTTTTAAAAATAGGAAAAACAGCTTGAAAATATGAATGATTGATGATATAATAGACATATTGTTCGTAAAATGACAAAGGAGATTAAAAATGGACAAATTATTTAAACTAAAAGAGCACGGGACAGATGTCCGTACAGAGGTTCTTGCTGGTTTAACAACTTTCTTTGCAATGAGTTATATTCTCTTTGTAAACCCTCAAATGCTTTCACAAACAGGAATGCCTGTTCAGGGTGTATTCTTAGCAACAATCATCGGTTCTGTTGTGGGAACTTTGATGATGGCCTTCTATGCTAACTTGCCATATGCTCAAGCCCCAGGTATGGGACTTAACGCCTTCTTTACCTTTACAGTCGTATTTGGAATGGGTTATACTTGGAAAGAAGCTCTTGGGATGGTCTTCATCTGTGGAGTTATTTCACTGATTATTACATTGACCAATGTTCGTAAAATGATCATTGAGTCTATTCCTACAACACTTCGTTCAGCAATTTCAGCTGGTATTGGTGTTTTCCTTGCTTATGTTGGTATCAAGAATGCTGGCCTTTTGAAATTCTCAATTGACCCCGGTACTTATACTGTAGCAGGTGAAGGAGCAGATAAGGCTCAAGCGGCTCTTACTGCAAACTCAGCAGCTGTTCCAGGTTTGGTAGATTTCAATACTCCAGCTGTATTAGTAGCTCTTGCAGGTCTTGCTATTACGATCTTCTTTGTTGTTAAAGGTATCAAAGGTGGGATCATCCTTTCTATCTTAACAACGACAGTCCTTGCTATTGCGGTTGGTCTTGTTAATTTGTCAGGAATCGATTTTGCTAGCAACAATCTTTCAGCAGCAGTTAACGACCTTGGAACTTTATTTGGTGCAGCCCTTGGTTCAGAAGGTTTGGGTTCTCTGATTTCAAATACTTCACGTTTACCTGAAACCTTGATGGCTATTCTTGCCTTCTCATTGACTGATATTTTTGATACAATTGGTACTCTTATCGGTACAGGTGAAAAAGTTGGTATCATCGCTACAAGTGGTGAGAACAATGAATCAGCTAAATTGGATAAGGCTCTATATTCTGACTTGGTGGCGACATCAGTTGGTGCCATTGCAGGTACTTCAAACGTTACAACTTATATTGAGTCAGCAGCAGGGATCGGTGCTGGTGGACGTACTGGATTGACAGCCTTAGTTGTTGCTATCTGTTTTGCCCTATCAAGCTTCTTTAGCCCACTTCTAGCGATTGTTCCTTCAGCTGCGACAGCACCAATTTTGATTATTGTCGGAATTATGATGCTCTCTAACTTGAAAAATATCCCTTGGGACGATATGTCAGAAGCAGTTCCAGCCTTCTTCACTTCTATCTTTATGGGATTCAGCTACTCAATCACACAAGGGATTGCCGTTGGTTTCTTGACTTATACTTTGACAAAGATTGTTAAAGGTCAAATCAAAGAAGTGCATGTCATGATTTGGATTTTGGATGCTTTGTTCATCTTGAACTACATTAGCATGGCTCTTAACTAATGATTAAACCTAAAAAAAGATGGAGGAAACTCCTCTTTTTTTATTAGTGGAGATATCACAAAAGAAAACTTTTTGGTATAATAGTAGCATGCACACAAAAAATGAAGATGAACTCATTGCTCTTGGACAAGAGCTCGGCTCTCTGCTAGAGAAAAATGATGTATTGATTTTGACTGGTGAATTAGGTGCTGGAAAAACCACATTAACAAAAGGTCTAGCTAAAGGACTAGGGATTCATCAAATGATCAAAAGTCCTACTTATACCATTGTTCGAGAATATGAAGGACGCCTACCCTTATATCACTTGGATGTTTACCGCATCGAAGGAGATGCAGATTCAATCGACCTTGATGAATTTCTTTTTGGTTCAGGTGTAACGGTTATTGAGTGGGGGCACCTATTAGGCGAGGCTCTCCCATCAGACTATCTCGAATTAGAAATTCTAAAAAATGATGAGGGGCGCGAAATTGTCTTTCATGCTCATGGTCAACGAGCGACAGAACTTTTGAAGAGGCTTACGAATGGAGTATGATTTATTAATTCGTGAAGCAGAAGTTGAGGATGCTACAGAACTTATTGCACTTTTGGATCAGATTGGTCATGAGTCTAGTTTTACCAGTCTGGATGAAAATGGAATTGCAATGAGTGAATCCGAAATGCAGCGTTTTATTGATAAGCAGGACCAGTCGGATAATCAGATTACTTTACTAGCTTATTTGAATGAAGAATTGGCAGGAGTGATCAATATAACGGCTGATCAACGTCCGCGAGTGCGGCATATTGGGGATATCTTTTTGGGTATCAAAAAAGCCTATTGGGGAAATGGTCTCGGTAGTATCTTGATGGAAGAAGCTATTGAGTGGGCCCAATCTAGCGGAAGTATTCGACGTTTACAATTGACAGTTCAAAAACGAAATCTGGCAGCTGTTCATCTATATAAAAAGCTGGGCTTCATCATTGAAGGCCAGCAGGAACGCGGCGCTTGTATAGAAGGAGGAGAGTTTCTTGATGTTTACCTGATGGGTCGACTGATAGACGAATAAATATATGGTAAAAAAAATAATCGGAATGTTTTTAGGCTTTGTTCTTGTGACAGTGCTTGGTGTGGGAGCTTATGCCTATACTATCTACCAACAAAGTACACAGACTTTAGCCAAAACCTATAAACAAATCGGAGAAGAAACCAAGGTTATCGAGGCAACTGAACCATTGACAATCCTATTGATGGGGGTAGATACGGGGAATGTTGAACGTACAGACCCATGGGCAGGAAATAGTGATTCAATGATTTTGGTAACAGTGAATCCTAAAACCAAGAAAGTCGTTATGATGAGTTTGGAACGTGATATTCTGACACAAATCCAACAACCAGATGGTAGTGTTAGAGAAGCTAAACTCAACGCTGCCTATGCTGATGGTGGGGCAGAGCTTGCCATTTCGACCATTCAAAAAATGATGAATATCCATATCGACCGCTATGTGATGGTCAATATGCACGGTCTTCAAAGAATGGTTGATGCTGTCGGAGGTATTACAGTAAACAACACTCTAGGTTTCCCTATCTCTATTCAAGACCAAGAGCCGTTTAATACGATTTCTATCGGTGTTGGAGAGCAAACATTAAATGGTGAAGAGGCTCTGGTGTATTCACGCATGCGCTATCAGGATCCAGAGGGAGACTACGGCCGTCAGAAACGTCAGCGCGAGGTCATTCAAAAGATTGTCGAAAAAATCCTTAGTTTGAATAGTGTCAGCCACTACCAAGAAATTTTGAAGGCTCTTAGTGATAACATGCAAACCAATATTGAGATTACAACAACAACAATTCCTCAGTTGATGGGCTATCAGGATTCCTTTAAGAATATTGAGTCTCAGCAATTGCGCGGAGAAGATGCAATGATTGACGGAATATCTTACCAAATCGTGACATCTGAGCATATGTTAGAGATGCAAAATCTTTTACGCCGTTCATTAGACAAACCAGAAGTTACCGAGTTGGAGACAAATGCAGTTTTGTATGAAAATATTTATGGGCGTTTGCCACAAACGACTGGTTCTGTTATAGAGCAAGGACAACAAGAACAATAAGAAATGAATATTAAAATCGTAGGAATTTTCCTGCGATTTTTTCAAAGAAATCCGAATAGATAGGTAGGAGGAAAAAATGAAAGCGGAAATAATAGCTGTTGGGACAGAGATTCTAACAGGTCAAATTGTCAATACCAATGCACAGTATTTATCTGAAAAGTTGGCTGAAATCGGTGTGGATGTCTACTTTCAGACGGCTGTCGGAGATAATGAATTTCGACTCTTATCCTTGTTGGAGATTGCTCAGAAGCGTAGTGATTTGGTTATCCTAACAGGAGGATTGGGACCAACAGAGGATGATTTGACCAAACAAACCTTGGCCCAGTTTCTAGGGCGTGGTTTAACTTTTGATGCGCAAGCGCAGGCTAAACTAGATGACTTTTTTGCTCATCGCCCAGACTATGCTCGAACTCCAAATAATGAACGTCAGGCGCAAATCGTTCAGGGTTCGACCCCGCTACCGAATGAAATAGGACTAGCAGTCGGAGGCATGGTTGAAGTGGCTGGCGTGACTTACGTTGTCCTACCAGGTCCGCCAAGTGAACTGAAACCCATGGTTTTAAATGAACTGCTGCCAAGATTGACAACTAGAGCTAAATTGTACTCACGTGTCCTACGTTTCTTTGGTATTGGAGAGAGTCAGCTTGTGACGATTTTGTCAGATTTGATTGAAGGGCAGACAGACCCAACCTTAGCGCCTTATGCAAAAACGGGAGAAGTGACTCTGCGTTTGTCTACCAAGGCTACTAGTCAAGAAGAAGCAAGAAAATCTTTAGATCGTCTTGAGGTTCAAATTCTTGCCCGCCAGACTTTTGAAGGTGTTGCTTTAAAGGATATCTGCTATGGCTATGGTGAGGAAACGAGTCTATCCAGCGTAGTTGTTGAGGAGTTGAAAAAGCAGCATAAAACCATAACAGCTGCAGAAAGCTTGACAGCAGGGCTTTTCCAATCAACTTTGGCAGACTTTTCGGGAGTGTCAGCTATCTTTAAAGGTGGCTTTGTCACTTATAGCATGGAAGAAAAGGCTAAGATGTTAGATATTCCACAAGCAGAGTTGGAAGAACATGGAGTCGTGTCAGCATTTACAGCGGAAAAAATGGCGGAGCAAGCACGATTTAAAACCCAGTCGGACTTTGGAGTTTCCTTGACAGGTGTGGCTGGTCCGGATAGTCTAGAAGGGCATCCTGCAGGTACAGTTTTTATCGGCTTGTCTCAAGCATCAGGCACAGAAGTTGTTCAGGTCAATATAGCTGGAAGAAGCCGAGCAGATGTTCGTAAAATTGCAGTTATGCATGCTTTTAACTTGGTTCGCAAAGCTTTATTAAGTGACTGACTTTTGATATAATAGAAGAAGGTTCTAAGAATTATAAAAATATAGGAGAACAAAATGGCGAAAAAACCAACAAAAAAATTAGATGAAATCGGCAAAAAATTTGGAGCTGATCGTGAAAAAGCCTTGAACGATGCCCTTAAATTGATTGAAAAAGACTTCGGTAAGGGTTCAATCATGCGTTTAGGTGAACGTGCCGAGCAAAAAGTACAAGTGATGAGTTCAGGTTCTTTGGCCCTGGATATTGCACTCGGTTCAGGTGGTTATCCAAAGGGACGTATCATCGAAATCTACGGTCCAGAGTCATCAGGTAAGACAACGGTTGCCCTTCACGCTGTAGCACAAGCACAAAAAGAAGGTGGAATTGCAGCCTTTATCGATGCGGAACACGCTCTTGATCCAGCCTATGCAGCAGCTCTTGGAGTGAACATTGACGAATTGCTTTTGTCACAACCAGACTCAGGTGAGCAAGGTCTTGAAATTGCAGGGAAATTGATCGACTCAGGTGCAGTTGACCTTGTTGTTATCGACTCTGTTGCAGCCCTTGTTCCTCGTGCGGAAATCGATGGGGATATCGGAGATAGCCACGTTGGTCTTCAAGCTCGTATGATGAGTCAGGCTATGCGTAAACTGGGTGCGTCTATCAATAAGACAAAGACAATTGCTATCTTTATCAACCAGTTACGTGAAAAAGTAGGGGTTATGTTCGGAAATCCAGAAACAACTCCTGGTGGACGCGCCCTTAAATTCTATGCTTCTGTCCGTTTGGATGTGCGTGGAAGCACACAAATCAAGGGAACTGGTGACCAAAAAGACACCAACGTCGGTAAAGAAACTAAAATCAAAGTTGTGAAAAACAAGGTGGCTCCACCGTTCAAAGAAGCTCTTGTTGAAATCATGTACGGTGAAGGTATTTCTAGAACTGGCGAACTCTTGAAGATTGCTAGTGATTTGGATATTATCCAAAAAGCAGGTGCTTGGTACTCATACAAGGGTGAAAAAATCGGACAAGGTTCTGAGAATGCTAAGAAATACTTGGCAGATCACCCAGAAATCTTTGATGAAATTGATCACCAAGTTCGTGTTCAATATGGTTTAATTGAAGAGGAAGAAGGTTCTAAAGCAAGTGCAGCAACTGATGCAGATTCTAACCAAGAAGTAACACTTGATTTGGGCGACGCTCTTGAAATCGAAATTGAAGAATAAAAAGAAAAGTAGCAGTAAAACTGCTACTTTTTGTTTCATGATGACTAGTGGTCACTAAAGCGTCGGTATTCGATACGAAAGTCGAAGTAGTTCTCTTCTTGCAATTTTTGAAAGATGTTCCGATAGGCCTCTTCATCAAAGTAGTCGCCACGATAGAGAATTTCGAAACTCATTCCCTCGTATTCCAAGAAGGCGTTGGCAGTTTTAAAGCCATTTTGTAAGTAAAAGTCCATGCGGGCTTTTCTTTGTTCGAGATTGTCACAGTCTTCGTCTAATCGCTCCACTTCAAGAATCATGGTACGCTGGTAAAAATCAATGAGTTTTTCAATGATTTTTCTCCCGTATCCATGGCTACGGAGATGGGGCATAATGGCAAAGAAGCTAATGTAGAAAGCTTTTTGATTAGAAATGGCAAAAGCGAAACCGACAAATTCTTCTTCGTTATAAAAGGCAAAAAAGTGGGCGTCATCTCTATCCTGGTAACTTAAAAATTCCTCCAAAGAGACGCGTTCTTCTTCAGGGAAGGCTTCCTTGTTTAATTGTTCAACTTTGTCAAGGTCTGGGAATACATCTGTAATTAACTGGCTTGTTAAGCTCATACATACCCTCCTTTTCTGTCACGATTATACCAGATTGTTTCTATCTAGGCAACGCTTTCTTAACGAAACTCCCTTGTTCCCCTACTTGAAAGCTGATATAATAGCCTTATGAATAAAAAATCAACGGTGGACCTGATTCATGGTCCTATCCTTCCTTCACTGATTAGTTTTGCATTACCGATTTTACTGTCCAACATCTTTCAGCAACTATACAATACAGCTGATATTTTGATTGTTGGGCGTTTTTTAGGACAAAATTCCTTGGCGGCAGTCGGAGCTACGACAGCTATTTTTGATTTGATTATTGGATTTGCTCTCGGGGTCGGAAATGGGATGGGAGTCGTTATTGCTCGTCTTTATGGTGCTCGTAATTTTGCAAAGATTAAGGAAGCTGTCGCAGCGACTTGGATTTTAGGTGCAATTCTGAGTGGTCTTGTGATGCTGATGGGTTTCTTCGGTCTTTATCCGCTCTTACAATATCTCGAAACACCTGCAGAAATCCTCCCCCAATCCTATGAATACATCTCAATGATTGTTAGCTGCGTGGGAGTTAGCTTTGCCTATAATCTCTTTGCAGGATTACTACGCTCGATTGGTGATAGCCTTGCAGCGCTTGCCTTTCTTATCTTTTCAGCCATTGTTAACGTCATTCTAGATTTATATTTTATTACACAACTGCAGTTGGGGGTTCAGTCTGCAGGTCTTGCAACTATCATCTCGCAAGGTTTGTCCGCTATTCTCTGTTATTCCTATATCCGAAAGAGTGTTCCAGAGCTCCTTCCAGGCTTGAAGCACTTCAAATGGAACAAGGCTCTCTATATTGATCTCTTGGAACAAGGTCTAGCCATGGGCTTGATGGGGTCAATTGTCTCTATCGGAAGCGTCATCCTGCAATCCTCTGTTAATGGCTTTGGAGCAGTGATTATCAGCGCCCAAACGGCAGCGCGTAGAATCATGGCCTTTGCCTTATTGCCAATGACAGCTATTTCGGCTTCGATGACGACTTTTATCTCTCAAAACTTTGGAGCGAAACGTCCCGAACGTATCGTTCAAGGTCTTCGTATAGGGAGTTATTTGAGTATGTCTTGGGCGACCTTTGCTTGTGTGTTCCTATTTTTTGCAAGTCCTAGCCTAGTTTCTTTCCTAGCAAGTTCGACAGACGCTTACTTGATTGAAAATGGGGCTTTGTATCTACGTATCAGTTCAGTATTCTATCCGTTTTTGAGTCTTTTATTGATTTATAGAAATAGCTTGCAGGGTCTCGGTCAAAAATTCTTGCCACTTGTATCAAGCTTTATCGAGTTTATCGGGAAAATTGTTTTCGTCGCTTGGATTATTCCTTGGGCAGGTTATACAGGTGTGATTCTATGTGAACCGCTACTTTGGCTTGTTATGACTGCCCAGCTTTATATTTCGCTTTCCCAGCACCCTTGGATAAAAGAAGGCAAGAAAATATTGGCTGTTAGCGGGCAATCCTAGCTTCATTTATAAAAGAAAAATCCATTTCCTCTAGTGAAAATCGGATAGACTTGTGTTATAATAAGAAAGATTAAAATGTGAAAAAAGGAGATTCCAAATGGGACGTAAATGGGCCAATATCGTAGCTAAGAAAACGGCTAAAGATGGAGCTAACTCTAAAGTATATGCAAAATTTGGTGTAGAAATCTATGTGGCAGCTAAAAAAGGTGAACCAGATCCAGAACTAAACACTGCTTTGAAATTTGTTATCGATCGTGCTAAACAAGCGCAAGTGCCAAAACACGTGATTGATAAGGCTATCGATAAAGCAAAAGGAAACACAGACGAAACCTTTACAGAAGGTCGTTACGAAGGGTTCGGGCCAAATGGTTCTATGCTTATCGTGGATACCTTGACTTCAAACGTTAACCGTACAGCTGCCAATGTCCGTGCTGCTTTTGGTAAAAACGGTGGAAACATGGGGGCTTCAGGTTCTGTATCTTACCTCTTTGACAACAAAGGTGTTATCGTCTTTGCAGGTGATGATGCTGATGCTATCTTTGAACTCTTGCTTGAAGCAGATGTCGATGTAGATGATGTAGAAGCAGAAGAAGGAACAATCACTGTTTATACAGCTCCAACTGACCTTCACAAGGCTATTGTGGCTTTGCGTGAATCTGGTATCGAAGAATTCCAAGTGACAGAACTTGAGATGATTCCTCAATCAGAAGTTGAGTTGTCAGGTGAAGATTTGGAAACATTCGAAAAACTATACAGCGTACTTGAAGACGACGAAGACGTACAAAAGATCTATACCAATGTAGATGGATTCTAACAGAAAAGCGAACAGCTATCAAGCCTGTTCGCTTTTTAGTTATATTAGACTTTCACTCCATCATCAGTTTGCGCTGTTCTGTCTAATCCTAGGGCAAATTTACGGATGAGAAGAAATTGTCCGTTTTCCTGTTTTACGAAAGTCAGTACAACTGTCTTAGTATTAGAACCGAGTGAGACATAGGAGATTTTTTTAATCTCATAGTCGCCTGAAGTTGACTCAATTTCAGAATCTGGCTGTCCATGCTTGCTGATGATATCTTTGTAGTTGGAGCCGCCTTTTCCTCGATTCGAGGTGTCACCTTCGATCAAAGCATCGAATTGCTCCTGGGTCCAAGCGAAGGAATCGGTATCTTCCGTATCCTCTTGATCATTATCCTCATCTGATCTATAATCTGGCAATTTTCCAAATTCCTCATCTTCTGTTAAAGAGGTTAGACTTCTGTAGGGGTGACGAAAGTTTTTAGCCAAGTCAGTAAAAACACCAGAAGGTAATACTTGCGTCATTAAGACAAGGAAAATAGATAGAATACCTAGGCTCGTTCCGATAATAGCCAATATTTTACGATTTTTGAGATTACGGCCGATACCAAAAACTCCTAGGACTATAGCGATAATGGCAAAGAAAAAGGCTAGTACGCTAATGGTTGGCAACCAGGAATCAAGAAGCGCGAGCATCCCCAAGATGATGGCTATGATTCCTAAGATTTTCTCTTCTTTTTGTTTCATTTGTAAGTTTCTCATTTCTAGTCAGGCTTGAATCTTATCTGTGTAAGATAGTGTTTATTATAGATAAAATAAGCCCTAATGTCAATTTTAAATAAAATAGTTCTCCTGGGAACTTTTTTTCTTGACATCCTATTTGAAAGTGATAAAATAGTTCTCATGAAAACCAATTGGTTCTCGTGGGAACTATTTTGTTTAGAAGGGGGAAATCATGGATAAACCGATGTTGGTCTTTAAACGTTTCGGCCATCAACTTCACCTGATGGTAAAAAAAGAAGCCAAACGTTGTGGTATTGAAGTCATGGGTGGACCGCAAGGTCAGGTTCTTCGTTTTTTAGATCGTCGTGAGCAGGATCAAGAATTGACGCTTATCAAGGATATTGAACAAGAACTCAATGTCACCAAGTCAGTTGCCAGCAATTTAGTGAAGCGCATGGTGCAAAATGGTTTGGTGGAGTTGGAGGCGAGTCCAAGTGATAAACGGGCAAAATTTGTTCATTTGACTGAAAAATCTCGCTCTCAAATGAAGCAGGTCAAGTCTTTCTTTGAACGAATTGACCGCAGTTTACTCGATGGAGTATCTGAAGAAAAACTAGCTATTTTTGAGGAAGTCATGGCTCAATTACAAGCCAATGTAGAAAAAATAGGAGGGGAAGATGAAAAAACTCGCTAAGCGTATCACAGGAAAAGAGTGGGGAATGATTCTCTTGACTGTCCTCTTTACCTGTTTTTCGGTCTATCTAGAGTTAGAAGTACCGACTTACATTTCAGAAATTACAGAATTGATTGGAACTCCAGGTACGGATATGGGTGCACTTTGGTCACCAGCCATTAAGATGATAGGCTTGTCTCTACTTGCTTTTCTGTCATCCGTTACTGTTGGATTTTTTGCTGCTCGCGTTGCAGCGTCTTACACAACTCATTTACGAAGCGATATTTTTCATCGTGTTCTAGATTTCTCGCAGACAGAGATTAAACGTTTTTCAATCCCAAGTCTCTTGACTCGGACGACTAATGATATCACGCAGATTCAAATGCTCTTTACTATGGGGCTCCAGGTAGTCACTCGTGGGCCTATTATGGCTATCTGGGCCATTGGAAAAATCCTTGGCAAATCTGAATACTGGCTCTGGGCAGTAGTGGTGGCTGTTATCGTCAATGTTCTGATGACAACAGTTCTCATGACTCTGGCCTTTCCAAAACAATCTGTCATCCAGAAATTGACAGATAAACTCAATAGTATTACTCGTGAAAGCTTGACAGGGATTCGAGTGGTTCGTGCTTACAATGCTGAAGATTATCAAGATAAAAAATTCGAAGCAGCCAACGATGAAGTCACTCGTCTCAATCTCTTTGTCAACCGATTGATGGCTATTATGAATCCCATTATGATGGCGATTTCGAGTGGCTTGAGTCTAGCTATTTACTGGATTGGTGCCTATATCATCAATGATGCTAGCCTGACAGACCGTCTACCACTCTTTAGTGATATGGTGGTCTTCATGTCTTATGCCATGCAGGTCGTGATGGGATTCTTGCTTATGGGTGCTCTCTTTATCGTCCTTCCTCGTACCTTGGTTTCTGCAGGACGTATCAATCAAGTGCTAGACTTGTATTCTTCTATTGAAAATCCTAGTCAACCACAGACGGCAGATTCATCTATTCAAGGTCAAGTGGAATATCGTGACGTAACCTTCCGCTATTCTAAAAACTCAGAAGCAGTTGTAGAACATGTCAGCTTCAAGGCAGAAGCAGGACAAACCATTGCCTTTATCGGTTCAACTGGTTCTGGTAAATCTACGCTTGTGAACCTCTTGCCTCGTTTTTATGATGTATCAGATGGGGAAATCCTAGTAGACGGTGTCAATGTACAGAACTATGACTTGGAAGATTTACGGAATAAAGTCGGCTATATCCCACAAAAAGCTGTTCTCTTCTCAGGAGATGTCAAGGGGAATCTAGACTTTGGTAAGAGTCCGGAAACTCCGCTAAGCGAGACTGCTATGTGGCAAGCTCTTGAGTTGGCCCAGTCTAAAAACTTTATCGAAGATAAGGAAGCAGGTCTAGCTTCAGAAGTGGCTCAAGGTGGGACTAACTTCTCAGGAGGTCAAAGACAACGTTTGGCTATTGCGCGTGCCTTGGCTCGTAAACCAGAAATTCTCATTTTTGATGATTCATTCTCGGCCTTGGACTACAAGACTGACCGTATCTTACGCCAAGAACTAGCTGAAAAAACGCAATCTATGACCAAGTTGATCGTTGCCCAACGTATTTCAACCATCATGGATGCTGACTTGATCTTAGTCTTAGATCAGGGTAAAGTCGTGGGGCAAGGCACCCACAAAGAACTTCTTGCTACTAATGAAGTTTACCAAGAAATTGCCTATTCACAACTATCGAAGGAGGAATTGGAACATGGAAAATAAGAAGATGTCCTTTTGGAAACAATATAAACCTTTTCTAGCAGGTCTCCAACTTCCTCTACTAGTTGCAGTTGTGGCTGCTGTATGTTCAAGTATTATCACTGTTTATGGACCAACTAAGATTAAGGAAATCACCAACTTGATTTCAGATGGTTTGGCTACAGAAATCGATTTGGTAGCTGTGTCTAGCATCGCCAGCTTTTTGGCTGTTTTGTATGTGCTTGGTGCCATTCTCAACTATACTCAAGCCTATATCTTTTCAACGAGTATCCAACATTTTTCAAAACGCTTGCGGACAGCTATCGCTGAAAAAATTAACCGTCTGCCACTTGCTTATTTTGACCGTCATTCTCAAGGAGATACTCTCTCTCGTGTAACCAATGACGTCGATACGGCAGCTCAGTCCCTCAACCAAAGTCTGGGAACAGTTCTATCAGCTAGCTTTCTACTGATTGCTGTTTTGATTACCATGTTTGGCATGAACTGGATTTTGGCATTGGTAACAGTTGTTTCAACACTTGTAGGTTTTGCTGCTGTCTCAGTCATTATGGCTAAGTCACAAGGTTATTTTAAAGCTCAACAAAACAATCTAGCAGCTGTCAATGGTTATGTGGAAGAAATGTACTCAGGCCACAATGTTGTGACCAGCTATAACGCTGTGGATACTACTAAAGAAACATTCGCAGGATTGAATCAAGACCTACATGATAGTATTTGGAAATCTCAATTTATTTCTGGAATCATGATGCCAGCCATGATCTTTGTTGGGAACTTTAGCTATGTTTTGGTAATCATCGTCGGTGCAGTCCTAGCTCTTGAAGGACATATCAGTATTGGTATCATCGTAGCCTTCATGGTTTATGTTCGTACCTTCTCTCAACCCTTATCACAAATTGCCCAAGGGATTACCAGCTTGCAACAAGCCAGTGCAGCTATGACTCGTGTATTTGAGTTTCTAGGAGAAGCTGAGATGGAAGATGAATCTCATAAGGAAACACAATTGATTGATACGAAAGGTGAAGTAGTTTTTGATCAAGTTTCCTTTGGTTACACACCTGAGCGAACCATCATTCATGACTTTTCTGCGACAGCTCATGCAGGGCAAAAGATTGCCATTGTTGGACCAACCGGAGCTGGGAAGACGACTATTGTTAATCTTTTGATGAAATTTTATGAGATTGATAAAGGAAGCATTCGCATTGATGGTGTGGATACCAAGAAGATGAAACGTTCAGAAGTGCACGATGCCTTTTCAATGGTCTTGCAGGATACTTGGCTCTTTGAAGGAACCATTCGTGATAATCTCATCTACAACCAAACAGGGATTAGTGATGAACGAATGATTGAAGCAGCAAAAGCAGTAGGAATCCACCACTTTATCATGACTCTACCAGATGGCTACGATACTGTTTTAGATGATACAGTGACCTTGTCAGTCGGACAGAAACAGCTCTTAACCATTGCTCGTGCCCTTCTCAAAGATGCACCGCTCTTGATTCTTGATGAAGCGACATCTTCAGTCGACACACGTACAGAGGAGTTGATTCAGAAAGCCATGGACCGTTTGATGGAGGGACGCACCTCCTTTGTCATCGCCCATCGCTTGTCAACTATCCGTAATGCCGATTTGATTTTGGTTATGAAGGATGGAAATATCATCGAGCAAGGCAATCATGAGGAACTTATGGCTCAGGGTGGTTTCTATGCTGACCTCTACAATAGTCAATTTACAGAAGATGAAGTAGAAGAATAAAACCAAAGAAGGCTTGACGGCCTTCTTTTTCTGCACTATACTAGAGTAGGAGAAGCTAGTAGGCTTCTTGTGTAAAATCTAAAAATAACGAGAAAATATATGAAAAACTATCAAGAGTGGTATGATAAAAGGAAATCAAATCTCCTTAGACATCCACAGCTTTTGCAACTGATGCGAGTCTTTAATCGCATGATGACAGTCCTGATGCCCTTGGCATACTTGACCCTGTTGGGGACAAGTTTTATGAGCAAGGGATTGGGGAAAGAATTTGCCACCTATATCTTGGTGCCAGCTTCTGGCTTTGTCCTATTGACGCTAGTTCGTAAGTGGATCAATCAACCCCGTCCTTATGAAGCTTGGGAAATTATCCCGCTACTGGACAAGGACAGTTCTGGCAATTCAATGCCCAGCCGCCATGTCTTTTCAGCGGCTATCATTTCCATGGCTTGTCTGCACGCAAATTTGTCTGCGGGGTTGATTTTGTTGGTCTTGTCAGCTCTTCTCGGTCTGGTCCGAGTCTTGGGTGGCGTTCATTATCCCAAGGATGTTCTAGTAGGCTATGCCTGTGGACTCCTCTGGGGAATTCTTTTCTTTATGTTGTAAAAATCAAAGCAAGTGGGTTTGGCCTCGTAACCACTTACGGGTCAAAAATGACCACTTGCTTTTTTGCCCTTGTAAAGTCTTATGGGCTTTGGTATAGTAGATGCAGAAAGGAGATAGGATGAAGTTACGAATCGAGATTGATAGTGAATTAACTGAGACAGAGATTGTCATCAAGGCTGCAGCCCTGACAGATGAAATAGCTGACTTGCAACGACTCTTGCAAGAAACCAAGGCTCCTAGGTTGATTTTTTATAAGGGGACGGGTGAGTACTATTTGGACTTGTCAGAAATTCTCTTTTTTGAGACAGAAGGTAGCAAGATTTACGCCCATACCCAGAAAGATGCCTACGAGGTTCGACTCAAGCTTTATGAGTTAGAGTCCATCCTGCCTCGCTATTTCAGTCGGGTATCCAAGTCGACCATTGCCAATCTTCGGCAGGTCTACTCGGTGGACAAGTCCTTCTCAGGTACAGGAACTATTTCCTTTTATCAGACCCACAAGGAGGTGCACGTGTCACGGCATTACCAATCCCTCCTAAAAGAAAATCTAAGAAACATGAGGTAAGAAGATGAAAAAGAAAGCATTTGGTATTGTGTTGCTAGTATTGGCAGCTTTAGTATTGTTACAGGGGAATTTTGGAATCCCTTCATTTGGAGGGCAGATTTGGCCCTTGATTGGTATTGGATTTTTTGCCTATCAATCAGTTGGAGCTTTGCTTCGTCGCCACTTCACTTCAGCCTCTTTTACAGCCCTAGTGGCCCTATTGATTGCCAATCATTTTTATGACATTTTACCAATCCCCAATCAATCACTGTTCTGGGCAGGAGTTCTAATCGTGCTTGGAGTAAGTATGTTGACTCATACTAACCGGACTTGGAATGGGAAAAAATGGTGGTATGACGGTGAAAAGACCATTCTTACAGAAAAGGAAGTAGCCTTTGGTAGCGGAACTTTTTACAAGCAGAACCAAGATTTGGTAGAAGACGAGTTTGAAGTCGGTTTCGGGAATGCCAAGATTTATTATGACAATGCAGAGATGTTAGGTGATAGCGCAACCTTGAAGATAGAAGTCGGATTTGGGAATGCAGTTGTCTATGTTCCCCAACACTGGAGAGTAGATCTTAAGGTGGAAACTTTCTGTGGTGCAGCCAAGGCAGATGCTCCTGTAGCCCCAACCAGCAAAACCTTGATTATCCGTGGAGACGTAGCTTTCGGGAAACTTGGTGTCGTCTACGTCAAATAAAAAAAGTCTTCCGTAAGTGTCTAGAGTTTTGGGAAAATGAAAAATTAAATATCATATATCTTGAGAGAGCGAGAAAATCGCTCTCTTTTTTCGTTGCAAAAATTAAAGAAAGGAGAAAAAATGTCAGATAATCCAGAATTGATGGGATATGTGTGAAAGGAAAAGGATATTCTCTAACAGATAAGGAGTGCAGTTCTATAATCTAAATTAAGAAAGGAAAAACTCGATGAGTATTCTGATTATATTTAATCTAATTTTTGCTATTGCTTCATACGGCATGTTTCTTAGCTCTTATCACAGAAATAAACCCTATGTGCTTTTTCTAGTTATTTTCACCATCAATGCTTTTGCAGTTTTATTAGCACTATTCATCTATTTTGGACTAATCAAGTAAAGAAAGGATTACTTATGAAACAACACAAAACAAAGGTCTCAAGGTTGACTAGAGACGTAATGATTTTAGATTTGATGAATACAATGGGATGGACTAGAAGCCGTGCTATTGCAGCTATTGAAGAGTTAGAACAAACTCATCTTGTTTATTTTCCTGAAGCTGGTGGCTTGAGGTTACAAGTTGTAGGAGGCTACTAATGGCAGATATCACGATTGACCAACTAGCTACTCTAACTTTTTATCAAATTCCAGAAATATTTTTCACCCGTATTCAACACAATGAGAACGGCTATCTCAAATTGACTAGTTCTTACACAGGTCTTTCATCTGATGCTAAGTTGGCTTACGGTGCTCTTTATAATCGTTGTAAATTAAGTATCAGTTCATTCCAGAAGGGCAATAGAGATTACGTTGATGAAAATGGAGCAGTCTTTCTAATTTTTACAGTTTCTGACCTGATGCTGCTATTGGACAAGGGAAAGATGAAGGTTACTAAGATTAAGAAAGAACTGCAAGAACATGGTCTCTTACGAGAAGTTAGGCAAGGGCTCAATAAGCCAAATAGACTTTATCTACAGCTAGTGGATGCTAATTTAGAAATAGTGGAGCACTATTCATCTGATGGTGAGTTACTGAAGAGGGTTAATGCTTTTGGTAAAGTTCTCTATGAAAAAGTACCCCAAAGCCTTGATAATAGCGAAAGTATCAAAAACGGACGTCCGCAAAATGGACTTCAAAACGTCCACGAACCGGACGGAATAAATACAGAGAGGAGTCAGACAGAGTCCTCATACGATACTAATCGATACGAGGGCGAGTCATCTTTATCTGATTTATCAATTTCTGAAGCATTCAAAATGGGACAACATGGTTTTCTTTCTCCTCAACTAGTTCAGAAACTCAGTTTGTTTGGAAAAGATGCAAAAATTCTTGAAAATAAAATCTATCAATCAAAACGTAAAGTTGAGACAGATTACAAGAACCTCTTAGCGAATCAAGAAATTTATGGAGAGGTGTGGTTACAGGATCTTGAACGTGAGCTTGATAAATTGATTTTCAAAATTAAAACAGGAGAGGCTGAAGGAAAACCAATCCAGAATGTCCCAGCCTACTTCTACAAAATGATGATTCGTTTTTGGAAAATGGCTCTGCTTATCGAAAAAGAACAGGGCTTTATGGAGTTATCAGGACAAAGTGAGCACTCTAGAAAATTCCCTGATGAGTGCCCTAGTCTGATTGCATACTATTATCCAGATAAACTGTCGGAGATGAAACTCAATAGCTATTTATCAGAATTGTCTAAGGGAGTTGAAACATGTTAAAAGATGAGTTTAGACCAATTGATGGTAAAGTGCTAACGATAGGTCGTAGCCCGAAGGAGAAAATCTACATGGTTCCTAAAGCTGCTTTTGATTTACCGAAAAAAGAAAGAGCTGAGAAACTCAGCCAAATTTTCTTATCATGGCAACAGGAAGAGGATTGATTTCATGGGATTGTTTAAGCTAGGGTTAATGATTATATTCGTCATCGGTTTATTATTGCTCTTTGGTTGTACTATTGGCAAAGTTATAAAGGAAGTGGATAATGCTTCTTTGCTGGATGATGAAATACTATCAAGTCCAAATGATGAAGGAGACAAGTAGATGTGAGGAAACAAACACAAAATCGTATTAAAGAATTACGAAAGCAGTCTAGACTGTCTCAGCAAGCCTTGGCTGATCAGATAGGAGTATTTCGTAACACCATATCGAACTGGGAAACAGGATATAGTCAGATAAGTCTTGAAAATGCTAAAAAAGTAGCAGAATACTTTGGGGTAACCATTGAATACCTGTTAGGATCAGAATCGGACTAAACCTAGTAAAGTTAAATCTATATTGACCGAGAAGTCATTAAACTACAGACCTTTGAAAACTGAATACAAGGCTTGCCCTGATGCAGCGTGGCTATGGATAAAAAAGAAACGGGGGCGAGTAGCAAACTAGAAAAGGATATCTAGTCCAGCCACTGAACGAAAAAGCATGATAATGATCATAAGCTGAAGGAGTAAGGGTTACTAGACTATAAACCCAGCGTATAAAATACCGATGTAAAAATACGTTTTTACACAGCACGGCGTAAATTTCGCCTTTCAACTTCAAGGAGAAATCTATGATAGATGAAATAACGGTCAGCCTAAAGGACTTAAAAGTTTTAGGAAAACAAGGAGGTGCGACGGCTCGTTTAGAGGACGGCACAGACCTTATCCTGAAGCCAGACTATGCAGTCAAACAGGCTAAAGGATACGTAGACGGTCTTTTAAGGGATGTTGAATTTCATTTGCCTTATAAAAAGGTTTATGATCAAATTCGCACTATTAAGAGAGATGCTCAAGTTATAGCTCGAAAAGTTAAGACACCATCAGGAATGGAACTTCGTTTAACTGGAAGAGGTTATAATCGCCAAACTAAATAAAGAAAAGGAAAAATCAAAATGAACAAGAAAAATGTATTAGCTGCACTAGCACTTTCAACTATCGCACTTGCACAAGCTGGTTATGTATCAGCAGACGAGCTTGCACCAATTGATTCTTCTGCTCCAGCGACAGAAGTTGTTACGCCAACAACACCTAGCGCTTCAACAGAAACAGAGGCACCAGCAACTCAGCCAACAGAGCCTTCAGTTACTCCAGTTGACCCAACAACGCCAAGTGTACAAGACAAAGACAACGCAGGAAGTCTTGACGGGGTATCAACAGATAAACCAGCAACTTCTGAACAGCCACAGGACAAGGATAATGCAGGTAGCCTTGATGGTGTACCAACACCATCAGATAAACCACAAGACAAAGACAACGCAGGAAGTCTTGACGGAGTGACAACAGATAAACCAGCACCTTCAGACAAGCCACAGGACAAGGATAATGCAGGTAGCCTTGATGGTGTACCAGCTGAAAAGCTAAAAACAACTGATCAAGCGAACCAGCAAGGGAAGTCACAAATTGGAACTACTTCAACTTCAACAGGTCAAGTAGTGCATGACGTGACAAAAGAACCAGTTGAAACGAATACAGGAGCTTCAATTGTTAGCACGCAAAACGGAAACGTAGTCCTTTCAAATGGATCTGTAGTAGCTCCTGAAGAGATCGGTGGTACTGTTAACGAAGATAAGACTATCTCTGTTACTGATAAAGAAGGCAAACTTAAAACACTTCCAAACACTGGAACTGCAGAAAGCATTCTAGGTACTATTGGGGCTATGTTGTTGACGGCAGTAGGTTATTTCTACAAGAAGAAACTATTTTAATTAAGTGAAGGAGAAAGAAAAATGACAGAAAAAACACAAGGACACGGATATTTCCGTAAGAAAAAATGGGCTAAAGGCCTAGTATCAGGAATTGCAGTTGCAGGTATTGTAGCCTTCTCTGCAGGTTCAGCATTTGCGGATGAAGCAGTTCAGCCTGAAAGCAAAAACGACAATAACATTTATGCTACACAAGCTGGTAAAGCAACAGGAAGCCAGTCTGTAGCGATTGATAATGGAGCAGTTACAAAGGCTGCTGAAAAAGCAAAAGAAGCAGGGGTGAACGTTTCTGAAACTCAGATTGTTGATAAGGGAACAGATACCACTGCTCCAAAACTTGAACAGTCTAAGTCTGAGATTAAACAAGATCAGGACAAGCAAGTCAAGGAACTTGAAGAAGCGACTACAAAACAAGTTGAAAACAATACAGCCTTCAAGGAAGCGCAAAAAGCTATTCAAGCTAACAATCAATTTGTAGCTGATGAAAAAGCCAAGCATGAAGGGGAAACAACTGTCACAGTGACGAATGACAGTTCGACTGCTACAGATGGTTCAGCAGACAAAAACAAGAAAGCTACTCAAACAGCTAAACAGGTCTTGTCAGAGAACCAACAAGCCGTAACAAAATACCAAGATGAAAAATCTAAGTATGATGCTACTGTTGAACAAGCTACTGCTCTAAACAAAGCGGTAGAAAGCGCATCTGAACAGCTGAAGAAAGAAAAGGTTGACGTTAAAGTCGTTACACGTACGGTTTCTTCAGTCGCAGAAGTAGAAGCATTGAAGAAACAAAATGACCAGGCTATTGCGACTGCAAAAAGCAAAGTGGAGCTTAACAAAGCCCTCATGGCTGCCTACACAGAGAAGAAGAATGCTAGTGATCAAGTCAACCAAGATGCTGATCGTAAATCAGCGGATTTGAAAAAATCTGGTGTACTTCTCAATTCTAAAACCCAAGAAATTTCTTCAGCTGATGAAGCTAAGCAAATTGGGAAACAAAACCAAGTAGCTTATGACAAGGCTAAGAAAGCACAAGCGGACTGGCAGAAGAAATACAATGAACTTCAATCTAAAACAAGTACAGAAGGGTACACAAAAGAAGTAGTCTTGCAAGCCCTCAGCGTTGCGACAGCAAATCCTGAAGCAACAATGAAGTCCTCTGCTTCAGGAGCGAATGTAACTACTAAAGATTACATTGCCTCATCAAATGGGACATCAGGGTATACTCGAGTTCTTGACTCAACTAAAGTCTTGAAATACAAGGATGTTGGCACTGGATGGAAAACAGAAGTTGACTACACTAATCTGAAAGGTTTGACTGTTTCAACTGCGGATGGCAAAAAACATGATATTTCTCGTATCCATCGAAAATTCGAGATTCTTAATCAAGGGAAGACAGGATTGAATGATGTCTATGTCCTGAATGATCCAACAGAAGGATTCGTAGTAGCTCGTAATGATGGAGCTGGTGGAGCAGCAGACTACATGAATTTCTTGGTTACGGATACCTACTACTACAATGTGGATGGGAAAGAAGTAGCCTTCCAAGCAAGTGAAAAGACTCCTGCAACACTGACCTATTCCTCACTCAACCATAATATTATTGGTTGGGAAGGTGCGAAAGCCATTAACGGAACTCATGTTGAAATTAACGGCTCAACTGTAACCTATAACAAGAATTATGGTTATGTTTACGCTGAAGACTACAACCGCCAAGAAGATGTAGGTCATCTTTGGGATACATCTGACTCACCTTACCAATACAAGGGCGCTGCACTTGGTGTTTTCAAGAAAGGGACAGCCTTCACAACCGAATTTATCCAATGGGATGGACCAGTTAATCCAAATGGCCAAACCTATTGGTTCGCTTTGAATACGAAGGTTGTAACGCCAGTTGTTGAAGTTCCAGCTACTGCAACCATTACTAAAACAACCGTGAAGCCAGTTAAGCCAGAACCTGTATCAGCTGAATTGGTCAAAGCGAAGAATCCAGTTAAGCCAACCTTGGCGCTTAAAACTCTTTCTGAAACCAAAAATCAGAAATTATCTGCAAGCTATCACGGCTACAAATTGCAGTATAAGCCAGTTGTCCGCAAATCTGTAGCAGATACAGATAAGACCAATACAAACGGTCAAACAGTAGCTAAAAATGCTACTCAGCTTTATACATTGCATCATGACAATATTTATGCGAACCTTAAAAAAGGTGATAAGATTACCATCATTGATCCACTCGAAGCTGGAGCAGTTCCTGATGTTGCTGTTACAAAGGCAGCTGCAGAGAAAGCAGGATGGGACGTTGCCTATGATTCAGGAAAGAATACGTATACCTTTACTGCAACCTACGAAGGGAAGCGTCTAGCAGCTCCTGTGATTAGCTGGAAGCCAATCTATGATAAAGGTTTCTATGACAACACTTATAAAGTGTTAGTGAATAAATACGAGGTGTACTCAAACACTGTTACTACCAAAACACCAAAACCACCAAAACCAGTCAAAGCTGTTCTGGATCGTTCTGGTAAGGATATCAACGGTGCAACAACATTTGATCGCAACGTGACCTTCCGATTGGTGACTGATTATAGTCCATACACCAAAACTCTTGCTTCAGCACAAGCACTTGGTAAGAAGTTTGCTATTTTGGATGATGTCCAAGATGGTGCATTCTCAGTTTATCAAGGTAATATCAAAATGACTGCTGCTGGTAAAGACGTAAAAAGCTTGTTTGACATGCATCACGTGCTTTCAGACAAAGGACGTACAGATGCAATCAAGAATATCCTGAAGGAATTGAACTTGTCACCAAAAGGTGAGTTCTATATGTGGGTTCCAAAAGACAACGCTGCTTACTACAAGAATTATGTTTCTAAGGGTAAAAACGTGACGATTGATCTTCCAGCTAAGCTCCTGGTTAAAGCAGGGGAGAAAGTCAAAAATAACTTTAAACAAATTGACTTTGGTAACAGCTATCAGTCAAACCTTGTGACTGTTGAAGTACCAGATGTGAAGCCAGAGAAACACGCTTTGGACCAAAAGGATAATAAGAAAGTCTTGGACGGTCAAGAAGTACAGATTGGCCAATATATTCGCTATCTACTTGACGGTGTAACCGTGCCTACTAAACACGATAGCCTCTTCCAATATGACGGTATTGATATGCTTGACTTGAAGCATGATCGCTATACTGGTAATTGGAAAGGTATCATCAAGGGTACAGAGTACACAGCAGAAAAAGATCTAACGTTGCCATACGATGTTATTCTGAAGAATGGTAAAGTGATTAAGGCAGGAGATAAGATTCCCAAAGGTAGCTCTTATGCCTTTACCTTTGAGTTCGACCAAAGCACAAACTCAGACTTTATCAAGAAGATTGTTAAAGTAACATGGAACGAAAAAGACGGTAAGTGGGCTTACACTATTGACAAAGACTTCTTAAACTCATTAGGTGTAAAAGGCACGTTTGATGCAGACTTCTATCTAGAAGTCGAACGCATTGCAGCTGGGAAGGTTGAAAATACCTTTATCAATACAGTAAATTCACAAGAGATGACGGCTAAAGTGACAACCACAACGCCAGAGCCACCTAAACCTGAAGAACCTGGAAAACCAAATCCTCAACCATCACTTCCAAATACAGGATCAGCAGCAAGCATGCTTCCAGTTGTGGGAATGATTTTGGGATTGTTGAGTCTTGTAGGTCTTCGTAAGTATAAAAAATAGAACATCTAGAAATTCCCCCTCATCTATGGTATAATGAAGCCATAAAAAAGAGGGGGAAAAGAGATGAGAAAGGACACGAAAATGGATGCACATGTGACTAGAAGTGGATACAGATACTATACCCCAACTAAAACAAAATCAGAAGTCACCAAACCTGAAGAAGAGAAGAAGTGGAAAAAAGGCCTACGTTGGCTAGGGAAAGCCATCTGGTCAGGAATAAAGAATCTACCGAGTGTTATTGCGAGAGCTGCTGTTTTGATGGTTGCGACTCCACTCATGTTTCTCCTCTTTATCTTTAATCTGATTAAGAGCTTGATTGCGACAGCAATTGGTTGGTTTGTGTTTAAGGTTGTAGTTGCGTTTCTTGTCCTGTGTTATTGGGCATTTCTAACAAAAGAAGGAACCGCTCCAGCAAGTGTTGAACTTTGGTTTAAAAATTGGATAATGCCAGAAGGTGTTCCAATCTATCACTGGTGGGAAACGACTATTATCGTTGTCTTGGCTGTAATTACAGCCCTCTCTCTAACTTTTCGTCCAACGGATGAAATATAGTATTAAATAAACAAAGTGGGTACTAGGAATCTTTCTTAGTACCTTTTTATAAAAGAAAGTGAGAAAAAATAATGAGTGCAGTTGTAGATTTTATTAACAAAATTGGGAATATCGGTGGAATTATCGGTATTGGTTGGGCCGCTTGGGGTGCCTGGGACTTAGCAGTAGGAATCAAACGTGAATTGGATGACAAGAAGGATAAAGGAATTCAAAGTTTGATTTTAGGCGCTCTTCTTGGTGCCGTCCTAAAAGCCCTCTTTACCGCTTTGGCAACAGGTCTTCAAACTCTTGGCTCGTAAGAGGAAGAAAAAGGAGGTGGTTTTATGAACCAATCCACACTTGATCAACTAACCATGAGTCTGAAAGACTATAATGCGACAGCTTATGAACTGATGGAAACTATTTCGGGTTCGATGGAGAAGGTAGCCATTTTGCTTCTTCTCCTTTTTATGGGGATCAACCTCATGAACTGGCACCAGCATCTTAAAAGCAATGGTGGGGAGTTATCTTTTCAGCTTTGGATTGAAGAAATCCTTAAATATGCCATTGCCCTTTTTTTAATCCTCTATGTGGATGCGATTTTTGATGCTTTGTCTTGGTTATTTAATGTCATTATAAAATCAGTATCTAGCGCTAGTCTTGATCCTTATAAGGCTGAAACACCAAAATATGAAGGATTAAATATGATATCAAAAGGGATGCTTCAATTTATTTATTGGGTCGTTGACTTTATCGGTCAGATCTCGACTAAGTTGTTGATCTTGTTGCGTTCCTTTACGCTCTACACGTATAAGGGAATTGCTAAAATTATTGTCGCTTGTTACATGGTAGATAGCTTGCGCCCAATCTGCTTCGGATTCTTTAAGCTCTATATTGCAGCTGTCCTCCAGGGATTGATCTTAGTAGTTGTGATCATGCTTTATCCAGCCATTGTAACTAACGATCTCCTGACAGTTGAGAAAACTGGAGCTTGGACAAGTGCTTTAGTTTCCATCGCTAAAGGAATTATTTATATCATGATGCTCTTTGGTAGCCAACGCATGGCCAAAAATATCGTGCAGGTGAACTAGGAGGAGAAATGTTTAAAAAGCACTCACAGAAAAATCAGCAAGTGCTAGGAAATATTTGGAGAGTTATTTTAAAAACAGTAGTCTGGGGGCTACTGTTTTTACTTAGGACTCTCTTTTTCTATTACTTGTGCCGTAGGGCTCTGCAACCACATTGGTTGGCTCTCGTAAGTGGTATTATTTTAGCCTGTGGAAGTGAATTTATTTTCTTTAGAAAAGATAACTGGAAGAAAGGAACAGAATGACACGTTTAGGCAGTGAATTTTTAAAGGCTTTAGATAGCTACGAAAGGCCAGTTTTAGGGTATATGACACTGAGACAGTTAGTGCTACTATTTGGTATCGCATTGACAGTAGTTGTCACCACCATCCTCTATTGGCTGAAGGCACCTGATATAATCCTTTATGGCGTTGATATTTTATTATTAGCGCCTTTTGTTATTTTCGGGTGTTATATTGATGAAAAAATTAAAGATGAGGTCCGTTTCCTTTTGACTAAGCAGGAACGCTCTTATCAGACAGATTATGACAGAAAGGAATATACAAGAAATGAATTTATTCGGCCGAAAGAAAACCCTGAAACTCTCTAAGGAAGAACGGGAACGGGCCAAACGTCTAAGACGTACCATGACGGCATCTACACAGAATAGTCTTAATTATCAATGGTTGATGCCTGATGGGCTCATGAAAATTACAAATGATCAATTCTCAAAGACCTATCGCCTAGGTGATACAAGCTATATTACTGCAACAGATGATGAGCGAATTGATATCATTGAAACAAACGCTGATATTTTTAATTCTCTGGATATTGACAATGATATGCAGCTATTGATCCTGAATCGTCGAGTAGAAAGCAATAGCTTATCTTCTATCCGCTATGATTTAGTTGGGGATGGATATGACGATTATCGTAAAGAGTACAATGCGATGATCAATGATCGTTTCTCTCAGGAACAAAATACCTTCAAGGTGGAAAAATATCTGACGATTACTACCCAAACAGACCAGGATCATCAAGCTAGAAGAATCCTAGATGATACAGCCAGCGTGATTGAAAGTCAATACAGTGGCTTAGGAATCTCCTTTAAGGAGTTAGAGGGCTTAGATCGTCTTCTTATCTTCCGAAAACTCTTGAGGCGAGAAGGTTTTATTGATTTTAACTATGAAGACATCGCTATTTCTGGATTATCCACCAGGGATTTTGTAGCTCCAAACTATCTGAAGTTTGAAAAAGATCATATGAAAATTGATGATTGTTTCGCAAGGGTGATGTATGTTAGACAATATCCTACCTTCTTGAATGACAAACTGATCAAGAATATCCTGGATACAGGAATTGAACTTGCTATCAGCCTACATGCGAAGCCCTATGATACTGCAGATGCCTTGAAGAAAATCAAGACAGTTAAGTCAAGTGTACGCAGGGAAATGATCAAAAGTCAGAAGGCTGCAGCCAAAGAAGGCTATGGAAGTGACTTGGCCGTTGGTGGGAAGGCTGTGGAGACATCTCGTGAAACCGAGAAGTGGACTGAAGAACTCCAGGACAATGACCAAAAAATGTTTTCAGGTGTGATGACGATTTTCTTCATGGCTGACACTCTGGAAGAGTTGAATATCTACACAGAGCAGGTTCAACGATCTGTCCGTAAGAATACGGTAGAACTGGATAAGTGTTACTTGTACCAGGAAGAATCCTTGAATACGATTCTACCGATTGGGATTCCATTTATCAACGTAAAACGCCGTTTTATGAGAGATATGACTACCAGTAACTTGGCCACACAAGTCCCATTTACCAACGTAGATCTTCGATCTAACAGTCCACGTGCAATTTATTATGGCCAGAATCAGCTATCAAAGAACGCTATCACAGTTGACCGTAAGAAAGACTTGAATACAGGTTCAGGTTGTATCTTTGGAACTTCAGGATCAGGAAAGTCTGTTCTTGCTAAAGGAGGAGAGATAATTCCTACAACTCTACGTTACCCTGAAGATAATATTATTATCGTCGATCCTGAAGATGAGTACACTGGTATTGGCCGAGAATTAGGTGCAGAAATCATCACAATCGCTCCTGGATCGCAACATCACTTTAACTTGTTGGATCTTCCTGATAAGGATAAACTGCAGGCAGAAGATAGTGACCCGATTGGCCAAAAATCAAACCTCTTATCAACCTTGTTTGAAAATATATTCTCTGAGGTATCAGACGATGAATTTGCGATGATTGACCGTGTAACGAGAAAGACCTATGAGGAATTTGAAAAACCAACATTTAAGGCTTGGCAAGCCGTTTTGGAACGTCAACCTGAAGATGTGGCCAAGGAGTTGGCGCTGAAAGCTGAACCTTATACGGTTGGATCAAATGATATTTTCGCACATCCTACAAACGTCAATATGAATAGTCGCTTTATTATCTTCAATCTCAAGCAGTTGAGTGGGAAATTGAAGCCATTCGCCCTCCTGGTGATTCAGGACTTTATCTGGAACCAGGTAGTCAATAATCAAGGGAAAGCTATTACATGGCTGTACTTTGATGAGTTGCAGCTATACTTTAAAAATAAGCTGCAAGCAACCTTCTTTACAGAACTATACTCACGTATTCGTAAGTACGGGGCTATTCCAACAGGGATTACACAAAACCCAGAGACTGTTTTATCTACAGAGGAAGGTAGAAAGCTAGTCGCAAACTGTGAGTTTTTAGCCCTCCTGAAGCTGAAGAGGACAGACCTAGAAGCCCTGGAGCAGGTAATTCCTCTTACACCTTCACTGGAGCGATTTGTTTTGCGACCAAAAGCAAAAGGTACAGGTTTGATTGTGGCTGGAGATACGATTGTTCCATTTGAAAATCCTATCCCTAAAGATACCAAACTGTATCAATTGGTTGCGACGGATAGTTAAAAAAATAGAAAGAGAGGTGATTTCTTTTGTTTGAAAGTGATCGCAAACAATTAAAACAGGAGCGCAAGCGGAGAATCAAAGAAGGAAAAGCCCTCAATGCTGAAAAAAAGCCTAAAGAAGCACGTTTAGACTCAAAAGTTGCATTTAAAGAAGCTAAGAAGAATTATCGCTTAGCGAACAAAAATTATAAACTACATAAAGGACCTCAAGCAACAGCTAGAGGTCTTTTCTTTAAGCAACAACGTGATCGAGCAAAGTTGGAAAAACAAATTGCAACAACGCTCTATAAACGAGCTAAAAAGGCTGATGATAGCTATATTCCCAATCGTATAAAGAGACGAACAAAACAAAGTGCCAAAATGAAGCTGAGGCATGATGTTGAGAAGACAATCAGAGATAATGATATTCTTGGAGATTGGGTTCAAGCTAGACAAAATATTCGGCAAGCCAAGTATCAGGTAAATGCCTCTAAAAGAGCTGCAAAAGTTGCAGGAAAGCTATCTAAGTATACTATTAAGCATAGTTATGGTCAGCTTAATAAAAGCTATAATTTTATCAGAGGGCGAGGGTATACTCGAACACCTAGAGAGTTCTCCTGGGAAGGAAAACTCAGCAAAAAAATGAAACATGCCAAAAAGCGACTGGCACGTTCAAAGTTTGGGAAGGCATCAAAACGTACAGGAAAAGTCTTTAAGTTTGCGTCAAAATTACTACGTTCGATTTTAGCCAATCCTTTAGCTGTCAAGTCCTTTTTTTTAATGTTTCTTATCTTTGCAGTATTTGGGATATTTATGTCTGTTTTTGGAGGCAGTGGTCCCGTCCAACAAAATGAATTTGACCTTAATAAGTCCTGGCTTCAGATCAGTAAACGTGATAGAGAGAAGTCAAATGATAAGGTTGACTATTGGACCAACATCGATGATATGCTCTTCTTCATGAACTTTCGCTACGGTAGTGATTGGAAACCAGAGAGTTCCTGGAAAGACGGAACAGGTGGTGAATGGGCTGGTACATTAGGTTTTAATCACTATTCTGATGCCTTGAATGACCTTTGGAATCATTTGAATGATGATCCACATAATTTGAAGAAGATGGCTGATTTATATGGTTCGTCTTCGAAATTAAAATGGGCCAAATTGAGTGACAGTGAACTAGAAGAGTATAAAGAATTAGAGGAGTTGACTAAAGAAGTTGGTCGCTATCCTTCTTATCAAGAACTAGCTAATCCTTTTTACCTGGAGGATGACTCTTCTTATCAAGCTCCTCTAGTTATTTTGAAAAGATTTGGTTACACTTCTAAGAGTGAAATTTATGAGAAAACACAACTAAAAGCCTCAACGGGACAGGCCATAAGGGCTCCTATAGCAGGTAAAGTCAGTGTGACAGATGATACTACTGTATCCATCAAAACAGATAAAGCAATCTTTACTTATGAAGAGGTAGGAAATATCCGTGTTTCTGACGGTGATCAGGTCAAAGCTGGAGACGAGGTTGGGAAGGTAACGGCAAATGGTTACCAGGTCATTCAGTATCAAAAACTGGAGGAAAAAGAGACAAAGGATAAGAAAGAAAAGTGGACATCAGTCAATCCAGGCTTTTACTTTCAATCTGTCACGTACAATCAGACAACCTCAGTCATTACTACACTTGATGGTGATTTAGGACAAAAATCACGAGCGATAAAAGACTACTTGAAGCAAAAGGTACCAGGGCTGACAGATAATGGTTTGGCAGCCATGCTTGGAAATTTTGCAACAGAAAGTAATATCAATCCTAAACGTGCTGAAGGAGATTACCTTAACCCACCAGTAGGGGCTGATTCTTCTTCCTGGGATGATGAGTCCTGGTTAGCTATTTCTGGACCCGCTATTTATAACGGAAGATACCCAAATATTCTCCATCGAGGCTTAGGACTAGGTCAGTGGACAGATACAGCGGATGGTTCCACTAGGCACACTCTATTATTGAATTATGCAAAATCAAAAAATAAAAAGTGGTACGATTTAGAACTGCAGTTAGACTTTATGTTAGAGGGAGATACTCCTTACTACATCACTGAACTGACATCGATTCTAACCAGCACAGAAAACGTAGAGACACTTACAGAGCGTTTCCTGGTTAACTGGGAAGGGAACTCTGGAGATAAGGTCTTAGAACGCCAAAATAATGCTAAGCAGATCCATGCTTTTCTTACTCAACAAGTTCGAGGAGGCGGAGCCTTAGCATCCTCCTGGGATTTCCCTGCAGAGTATCAGTCGAAAGTGGATCACCCTCCTACACAGGCTTCTATGACCACACAACAAGGAAGTGGCTACCCAGTTGGTCAATGTACCTGGTATGCGTATAACCGTTTAGTCGAGCTAGGAACGATTACGGACTTATCAGGAGCTTATGGTTACCTTGGCAATGGTCAGGATTGGGTGGCAAGCCTGGTCGCAAAAGGATGGCGATATAGTACGTCGCCAACGAAAGGAGCTGTTGTATCAGTTCTAGGTGGATTTGGTGGGACACCAGGTGAATATGGGCATGTTGCGATAGTGGAAGCTGTAAACTCCGACGGATCATTCCTTGTTTCGGAATGTAATATCCGAGGAGTACAGGATAAGGTCCATTTTTCTGTCCTCTATCCAGCTTACTACTATACGTTTGCGACACCGAATTAAAAAGAAAGAAGGTAAATCATGAAAATGATAGATATGGAGAAATTAAAACTCCTTAAAATAGGAGGAATCCTTATAGGAGTTGTGTTAGTTTTAGGTTTCGTATTCTGGATTGGTGCAGCAACCTCGGCGCAAAATAAAGCTAAACAGGAAGCTGAATCCACGCAACAAGAAACCAAAGCAGAGGGAAGCGAACTAACGCAAGAATATGTAAAAGAATTTTTGACGGCTTACTTCAATAAGCAGGATCTTGGCGAAAATAGAAATCGTTATTTGCCCTATATGACAGAAGCTGCTTACAATCAGGAAGTGAACTCTGAAGAAGAACCATCGGTACAAACCTACAAGGGCTATGTAGTGGATACACAGATGAAGTCTTCTACCATCTACATCGATAAAGAAAACAATGTTGCCTTAGCTCAAGTGAGATACACTCAGACACAGTTACAGAAGAAGTATGATTATACAAATGCCCAAACAAACGTAGGATCTTCAAGAACCATACGGATTCGCTTCAGCAAGCAAGATGGGAAATACCTGGTCAATCATATTGATCCTATTTTGATTGTGGACAGCCTGAGCGCAAGTGAAAAGGCGAGTATTCCATCATTAAACAAACCAAGCACTAACCAAACGCAAAGTACAGAAGGGAAAAAGGAAGAATGACAAAATTAGAAACTTTGGAAAAACAAAAACAGAAAGCGGAAGACCGCTTAGCTGACTATATGACAAAGGCCAAGAAGGAAGAAGAGAAACTGAAGGAGCTAGAAACTCAAATCATTCTGGCCAAACATGAGGAACGGTCAAACTACTTGGCCGAACATAATTTAACCTGGGCTGATATTGAAACAGCTCTTGCTGAAGGAAAATTGAAAGGAGCTGAAAAACATGTACCGTCTGACCAATCTGACACAAAACACGACCACAACGTATAAGAATCGAGACCTTGTGTATCAAGCTCTGGAGCGAGAAAATGCCAAGGTTAAATATCAGGAGGCAGAGGCTGTTTTATTAGTAGAGGAACTAGATAAAAAGAATGTAGTGATCTATCAAGAAGATGTCTATTTACCATTTGAGGGAATCGCAGACAGCCTCTTCCTGAAGCCTGGTACGTTGAATAACCAGGAGGCTGCACCAAAAGAAGCAAAAACCTCTTTCTTTAAGCGCCAAACTAAAACAAAACGTCTAGAGAAGACTCCTGAGGAGAACGCTGAAGTCTCTTCAATGAAACATGAAACTCCCAAACCTCGCCCCTCTTCTAAGCGCTCTTTTGGGGTGTTTTTAGGAAGAGTTTTGGTGTTATTGGGTCTAGTAGGAAGTCTGACACTTGCTGGCTTATCACTTACGTTAGTTTACCATCAAGAAAAGCAACTCACGGCCGTATCTGAGGAACTTTCAAATCTAAAAACCATTCAGTCAAAAACAGGGGAACTAGATGCCTTTTCTCGTTACTTTTTGCCAGCCTTTTACTCTGATAAAGGGAAAATAGCTGATTTCGTAGCTCCTCAATTAACGATAGATAGACAAGCAGGTCAACTGCAGTCTGTGATTTTGGAATCTAGCTTGATGGTTGATGAAACAACTTATCAGCTAACTTATGTAGTAGCCGTGAAAGATGGTGAGAACAGAAGTCAGAAACGCTTGGTAGTTACTGTGAAGGAAGAACCTTCAGCACCTTACGGATTCCAGGTTATTGCTAAGCCAGAACTGTCCAATTATCCAAAATAAAGGAGGTCTTACATGGATCAAGAAAAAATCAGTCATTCTCTGGCGTTAAAAGGAAAAGTTACCCTGGAGATGACGATACAAGCTCTGTACGCCCTCGCAAAAGCCCATTATGACAAGAAACAACATAAGGCAGCAAATCGAACATTTGAAGGTGAGACACGCTTTAATGACTTTATGGCCACAAAATCAAAAAAAGATGTCGAGACTTTATTAAATAGTGAAGTTCATTTGGCCAAGTTGAAGCATTACTTGGAAGAGTATAAGGTGGGTTTTACTTATCATCAAAAAGATGGTACAACCTATCTCTTCTTTGAAACAAAAAATCGCACCTTGGTAGAAAAGGCTCTCAAAGAAATGTTAGCAGACATCACGAAAAGCCCAGAAAAATTGGAAGAGTTTGCGAAAAAGGTTCTGAAGAAGCCACATGAAATGACTCCTGAAGAGAAAATCAACTACTATAAAACAAATAAGGTCTATAAGGGAATGATGCCAGTAGTTACGAAGGATATTGGTAAGGAGAAAGCACGATGATTAGAAAACCTATATGGCCCTACCTGGTGGTGGGGCTATTTTCATTTGTTATTTTCCAGTCCTTTTACCATTACTACCAACTTTCGACTGCAGCAGTACCTTTCATGGGAATGTTGCGACTACGTTGGTTGCTAGAACACTGGGAACGTTTCTCTTTCGGTGTTTTCTTTGATTCAGGAGCCTTATATGCAGGGTTGATTGGCTTCGGCCTCCCAATGCTTGTCTATGCTTCTATGGATAAGAATTTATATCGTCAGGGAGAAGAACAAGGTAGTGCTCGTTTTGCGACTTTGAAGGAAATGAGACGGTTTGAAGACGTTGATTTTGAAAAGAATATGATTTTTTCAAAACAGGTCAAAATGGGCCTATTTAACTTTCGCTTAGCCTACAATGTCCAGCTCAATAAAAATGTGATTGTCATTGGTCTTCCAGGAGACGGTAAAACCTTTACTTTTGTATTGCCAAATTTAATGCAGATGAACTCAAACTTTGTTGTGACAGATCCAAAAGGAAACCTGGTACACGAAGTTGGGAAGATGCTTGAAAAAGCTGGCTTTGCTGTTAAAATCTTTGATTTGATTCGGCTCAAGAATTCAGATCGGTTTAATCCTTTTCATTACATGAAGTCTGAGCTAGATATTGATCGTATCTCTGAATCAATTACTGAGGGAACGAAGAAGAGTGAGCATACTGGAGAAGACTTCTGGGTTCAAGCAGAGTTGATGCTGCAACGTGCATTGATTGGTTATCTCTATTTTGACTCTAAGGATCCTGAAACTGGAGTCCAGTTATATATGCCAAACCTGGGTCACGTTGCGGATCTATTAAGAAATATGTATCGAGAGGATCCAGATGTACCAAGCCCTGTCGAGCAGATGTTTGAAGAACTGAACGAACATCAACCTAACAACTATGCTTATAAACAGTGGAAATTATTCCAAAATTTCAGAGGCGAGACAAGAAACAGTGTGGTAGCGATTTTGTCTTCTCGTTATTCTATCTTCGATCACGAAGATGTCCGAAACTTGATTAGTGAGGATACCATGGAAATGGATACCTGGAATACGAAAAAGACAGCCGTTTTTATTGCTATTCCTGAAACCAATAACGCCTTTAATTTTCTTTCCTCAATCTTGTTTGCGATTGGTTTTGAGGTTCTTACACATAAGGCTGATGATATCTTGCAAGGGAAAGTACCTGGCTACAATAGAAAAAATCTTCGCCACATTCAGTTTATATTCGATGAGTTTGCACAAATTGGCCGTATTCCAAACTTCGCCCAGGTCCTCTCTTCTATTCGTAGTCGTGAGATGTCTATTAAGATTATCATCCAAGCTGTCAATCAGCTAGAATCACTTTATAAAAGTGATTGGAAGACCATCTTTAATAACTGTGCTACTCACCTATTTTTAGGGACAAATGACAAGGATACGATGGAATACTATTCTACAAGGTCAGGTAAGCAGACTATACGTACTAGATCCACCTCAAAATCGCATAGTTATCGTAATGGATCATCAAGTGAAAATAAACAAATTCAAGGCCGTCCCCTTCTAACTCCAGATGAAGTCGCAAGAATTGGGGTAGAAGAAGGATTGGTCTTTATTTCTAAACAAAATGTCTTCAGAGATAAAAAAGCAAGTGTCTATGATCATCCTAGAAAAGATGAGATTGCAAGTTCTCCTGAAGACAAAGAAAACTGGTACGAATACACTCGAAAAGGAACAGACATCGACGGCTTGCTTTTATATGCCAACGATTTGACTCCGCAGCTAAAAGAGTTATTCGTGGCCTAACATACAGAAAGGATAGTAGGATGGAAACACCTAAAACACAATTAGGATACCTGGAGAGTATCTCGCAGGTTCTAGCATTAAAGCTAGAAAATTTAGCCACAGAACGTTATGCTATTTGGCAGCTATTCAAACAGGCAGATGAGGAGACTTTTTATCAATTAGCTCCTCATCTTTTTGTGACAACGAGTCAGGAAGATCCAATAGTTGTTAGTGAACTAGATGCAACTCCTGAAGGATATCTTTTATTTAAGGAATTAGTAGAGGAGGAAAGAGTATGCCTTTAACAAAAGCACAGGCAAAATCGCTGGATATTTTAGAAGTAGCTCGTAGCCTCGGAATGGAAATGAAGAGGAAATCACATCGAGAGTATTATTGGGCTGAGCATGACTCGTTTAAGATTGATACTGTGAAGAATACTTGGCATTGGTATTCTCAAAACCTCTTTGGTGATACTATCAATCTCGTACAGCAAATGCAAAATGTCAGCTATAAGGAAGCCATGGTATTCTTAGAGACAGGTTCCTTTCCTGAAGCAAAACCAGTAGAGGAAGAACGTAAACCTTTCAACTATACACTAGCACCTTATGAGCAACCATTTGTGGAGGCGAGAACCTATCTCAAGGAGATTAGAGGTCTCTCTGATGATACAATCGACTTTTTCATGGAGAAGGGAGTATTAGCCCAAGCTAAACGTAAGGATAAAGATGGTGTTATAGAAGATGTCTTGGTTTTTAAATACTTGGACAGAAATCAGCAACTGGTAGGTGCGAGCCTCCAGGGACTTGTTCCTGATCAAGAACGTCATCCTGGCAAAGGATACTTGAAACAAGTCATGTATCAATCAGAAGCTATCAGCGGATTAAACGTGTCTATAGGGTCTCCTAAACGTTTAATTGTAACGGAGGCACCCATTGACCTTATGAGCTATTATGAGCTTCATAAGGACGAATTAAACGATGTTCGACTGGTTGCGATGGAAGGATTGAAAGAGGGAGTATTATCCCACTATGTTCTTGAAATATTACAGGAGCGAGGGGATATTCCTATGGATGAAAGGGATTATACCAAGTCTAGTGAGCTAGCACGTACCTCAAGATTCTTATCTGTTGCAGCGGAAACTTCCACACTTTTCCAAGATCACAAATACGATGATCTCATCACGCTGGCTGTAGATAATGATACTGCAGGACAGAATTTTATCACTCAATTGCAGGAGAAGGGGATTCCAGTCCAGATTGCCATTCCACCTATCGTCCAGCTTAACCAGGAAAAGAAAGATTGGAATGATTTCCTGAAGAGGGGGAATGAAGCTCCTAAGGAGCTGGCGCACGTTTACACAGCAGATGAAAAGTCCTGGCATTACCAGGGATTTTTTGAGAAAGAAATAGCTCTCGCAAAAGCGCAAGAGCTAACTGCAGATGATGTAAAAACCTTTGTCTCAGCTAGGCAACTGACGAAGGAAGAAGTCCATCAGGAATATACAAGGATTGTCAATCAAGAGAAAGAAAGGCAACATACTATGTCGGAAGTACATGAAGCAGGGGTTGAGTATGAAGCAGAAAAACCAGATAATAGTCGCTTGGCGCAAGCTAGACGAAAGCTAGAGCGACTCAAAGGAGAAGCTGATGAGGTAATCAATGCGGTCTACTCTCATCAATCCCTAACAAATGGCCAGCCTATGAATGATAAACGAGGCGGTGCTAACTTTATGCGCAAACAGGAGCAAATAGAAGGTCGAGTTTTCTCAAAGATGGATGAAATTAAGCAACAGGAAGAGCGAGTAGAGCGCCTGGAGCACCAACAACATTTGAAAGAAATGGGGTTGAATCGTCAGGGAAGTGGTCTGGATATGAGTGTTCAAAATATACCTAGAATCCGTGAAGAGTTAGAAAAAGCTAAACGTGGGGAGTCGTTCTTTACTAAAGCTACTCTCAAACGCTATCAAGAAGAGTTGACTAGACTTGAAGCTATATCTGAACAAATGGACAAAACGAGCATTCAGCCAGGAACTCAAGCTTTGATTGATGAAGGTCTAGTGAATCAGTGGCAAAAGCAACCAAATACGTATTTTGTAAAAGGGTTACGAAGAGTTGCCCTGGAGTTGACTGAAGAAGGAGAGTTTCAATTATCTTCCCAAACCAAGTATCATCCGAAAACAGATGAGGAACGACTGAAGGTGGATGAATTACTTGCCAAACAAAAAAAGCAAGGTGAACTAGTCCTAGAAGATTATCAGAGTTCTGAATTGAACATAGATAATAGTAATCTATCTCCAGAAGATGCGGAATGGCTGAAGCAGAACTGGGATAATATCAGCTTTTCAGTAGAGCCTAAAAAACAGATGGTTATTGATTCAGATAAAACAGTGACCTTTGAAAAACCTTCCAATCCTCTTGGAGATTCTAGTAGAGCACTGGAAGAAAATCAGAGCACAGAAAAAGCTCTTGGGAAGTCTCAAGAGCAAAATATGAATTCAGAGTATCAAAAAAATGAGAGGACCAATGGTAGTCAGGGGTCTTTACAGCCCAAGGCTGAAGGCAGTCCCACACCCGTACCAGAAGTTGGTACCTTTGAACGCTCTGTTACCAGTCGCCCTACGTTATCCTCTCATTTATTATATTTTAGCATAAATGAAGAGTTTCAGTCAAGTAATGATGGCCACTATCATTCTATTTCCTCGCATGAATTAGCTAAATTGAATCGTCCAATTCGTAGTCAAACTATACAGAATGCAGCGCAGTATTATTTGGCTGAATTGGCTAACTCTAAGATTTATTATGTCACTCCTGATAAGACTGTACAAGTAAATTTTGAAGAAAAACACTTCATGCACTTGACGGGGATCAAGCCACTTGCACCAGGGCAGACACCTGAAAAAACTTTACGTGATTTTGCAGAGGGAAACGGGCACTTTGATAATATTCTTTTGGCTAACAATGATGCAGCTTTTGACAAAATCAACGTCCTGTCAGATCTTTCAGTCGCAACAGAAAGTACGTCTTTCTATTTTGATGACTTAACTAATCTTAGACGATATAATGGGCGCTTTGACAGTCTTATAAAGTCTGATGATAAAGATATTATTTTACTGTTTAAAGAGCTGGAAGAAGAAAATTATATTCCAGTATCAGTATTTCAATCTAGAGCCAGACTGGTCAAAGAACTGGAGACGGCAGATAAAACTCCTATTCTTGCAGTATTCCGTGAACGTAATGGCCACATTGAACAGCTATCGATCAATGAGGACTATATTAAGGATGGGGGCAAAGAATTGCAATCCATTATGAAAAATGGCTTGTTTGAGGAAATCAAGCCTGATACAACTAAAGAAATTGAACATATTGCTCCAGAGGACACATCGAATAAAACTTCACTTGATTCGGCTACGTTTACTCAAGTCCTAGATACTGTCTATAATTTAGGTGTGCCAGGTGATATCTCAAAAACTCCAGAAGAATTTCATCAAGCCTGGAATCAGTATCTTGACTATGCAAAACAGCACAATGATAATTTTGATCAGATTGTTGCTGCAGCTGGAGAAGATCATCTCCTAGATACAAATTCAGATTTTTATAAAGAGTGGGAACAAGACCATATCTATAAGGAGAACTACCATGTACGAGTCCAATGGGCAGAAGAGCGCCCAGATGGGCCTAAATTGCCCTTTAAAGAAACAGAGCTGATATCTTATCAAGATTTTGCTAGAGAGCTTTACAAGGCTAATCAGAGCTTTTATTCGTTGCATCAGGAAGGGATAAAACAAGTGACTGATGGTCGCCCAGAAGGCTACATCTCTCCAACAAAGGTCCAGTTTAGTATCTACGCTCCTGATGGTGAACTGATCCAGGATAGCGTTCGTTACAATATCGGTGAGGAGATTAACCCAATCGCTCATAAAGAAAGACTTGGAACACGAGAAATGAGGGAGTACCCAGAATTGATGAAGATAGATGGGGACATATTCACTCAGTATCATCTGGAGAGATTGGCGAGTGAGTTAGATATTTCCCAGTTTAGTTACGCTTTGGAAGATACACCTTACGCAGATCAACTTTTGTCTCAAGTGCCTTTCGGAGTGTTAGAAAATAGTCCGATTGGTTTTTCGGATAGTAGTCATGATAGTCGTCTAGGATTTATTTCTTTTGATGGAATGGATAGTGTTGAGGTCGAAAATCTATCTGCTTGGTTTGAGAAGTTGGGTGTCAAGGACTCACCTATGGAACAAGTAGCTCTTGTAGAAAAATGGCAAAAAGAGATTAAAGATTTATCAGAAAAAGTTGAACAAACTATCGAAAAAATTCGAGATGAGTTTGAAAAAACACAAGAGGAAGAAATCAAACTAGAAGAACAAGGCCACAACAAGCAGGAGTTGAAACGTGATGCGGATGCTGACGGAGTTTCTGATGAGGAGGAGTTGCTGCAGGGAACAAATCCGTATGATTTTAGATCGAAACCAGGTTCTAAACCAGATGTCGAGGAGGGGCTACAAGCGGAAGAAGTTGTTTTAGCAGCTGATAGTCTTGCAGTCGCAGATTTAACTCAAAATACAGATATAGGACTATACATTCGATTTAATTGGAGTGAAAACAAGGCTATTCGAGATAGGTTTGAAGAAGATGAACTAGTACCATACGAAGAATTTATAGAAATTCTATATTTTGAAAATGAGCGTTTAAGACCTGAAGGAAATGGATATTATAAAACCAGTTTTGATATTGAAAATGAAAAAGGAGAAAGTTATACATTCGGTATAAGATACGATATAGGATCTGAACTATACCCACTTTCTGAGATGATGGATGAAAGATTTTCAGAGGAATATATAGAATATGCTAGTAAATTAGATAAAAAAGCTATAGAAAAGGTTCAATCTGAATTAGATGAAACTAAAAATAATCGGAAAGAAATAATAGATGCCGACGAGGAGCTAAAAGCTGAAGAAGTTGTTTTAGCAACTAGCAGTCTTGCAGTCGCAGATTTTATTCAAAATAAAGATATGGCAGGATTAAGCCGTCATCTTAAAGAAGGAATTAAGGAGTTCCTGGACTCAGATAAGTACAAAGACTATCTAACGAAAATGAGTCAACTAAATAATTATTCTAATCGCAACTTACGCTTAATTCTTGCACAAAATCCTGAAGCAAGGCAAGTAGCTTCTTTCAAACAGTGGAAAGAAAACTTTGGCCGTCATGTAAAAAAGGGCGAGAAGGCTTTACGTATTTTTAAACCTATGACGAAGATCAAAAAGGATGAGAATAACCAACCAATATTGGATAAAAACGGGAAACCAGAAACAGTTACATTCTTTGGTTTAGTACCAGTCTTTGATGTTAGTCAGACAGAAGGAAAGGAGATGCCAAAAGCTCCAGAAGTGAAAGAACAGCTGACTGATTTGGACTATGCCAATCTTTACCGTGCCCTGATGGCTATTGCAAAAGAAAATGATGTATCGGTTCGATTTGAAGAGATGGAAAACAGTAGACGTGGATATTATTCTGTCCCAGAAAATCAAATTGTTTTACGTAGTAATGAGATGAACAAGTCCCAAATTATTAAAACTTTCTTACATGAGATGGCTCATGCAGAGTTGCATCATGCAGATAATCCTCAAAAGGAAAAACTAACTAGAAGCACTGCTGAACTCCAGGCTGAAAGTGTCGCTTATGTTGTTTCTTCATATTATGGTATTGATACGTCAGATTATTCCTTTGCCTATCTATCTGGGTGGTCTGCTGATAAGGAGACACTTGCTGATTTAGAAGCACAGTTGGATATTGTCCAACAAGAAGCTAAAAGTTTAATGGTTCGGATGGATCAAGCATTGGAACAATTAAGATTGAGTCAGGAGAAACAAACGAAGCGTAGTTTTGAACAAAAACTGGAGAAGTTTAAAGATCAGAGCAAGCAGGCTGTCGAAGATCACAAGCAGGAGTTGAAAGCAGATGTACAATCAAAAAAAGAGAAGGGTTTCTCGAAATGACCGAACGGGACACCCCAAATAAACCCAAGGTCAAATTAAAAACAAATCATCATCAAGGAGGACAACACTCATGACTAATGAACAAGAAGAACAACTGATTATCATCCTTTCAGACTTTATTCCAATCATGGATGGAGACAGAGTTCAAGGAGTATCGCCAAACGCTAAAGACTTGACTCGCCAAAAAGTTCTGGAGCAACTAGAGGAAGAACAGTCCCAACTTCCTGAAGGAGATCCTGCTCTTTTGGAGTGGGAAGAAGAAAATATTGAGCTACTCAAGATGATTACAGATGAAGAATTTCAAGCTGTACTCACTGAAAAAATCTTACTGACAGAAATACAAATTGGGCAGTCTATTTTCCAGCCTCTAACTACTCAACAACTTTCTGTCCTAGCTGAGAAGTTAAAAAATCAGGAAGAAAAAAGTGTAGAAAATAGTGATAAGCAATCATCTATTTTCAAAAACATCTTCAGTTGGTTACGATAAATTGTTAGAAGTTATACTCCAAAAGATATAAGAAAGGGGCTTGGGGATTTCCCCAAAACTGAGAAAATCAAGAAGGAAAACTACAAGGTTCTCCTTCTCTGATTTTTTTAAATTTCGCAAATGGATATCCATTTGCTACGCTTGCCGGAAGGAAGTCAGGGGCGGATGCCTGGTCAGAAAATGCCAGAGACTCTGAGAGAAAGAGGATAAAAAATAATGCAGAAACGAGAAAATAGAAAACGCTATATACAAAAATTGATACGACTAACACCAGAGGAAGATCGTCAAATTAAAACAGCGATGGCCCAAATGGGAGTTCCATCTTTTCAATACTATGCGAAGAATCAATTGGTGCAAGGGAAGGTGGTGCAAATTGATTTTTCTGAATTGAAAGACCTTCGAGTTGCCATCAATCGAGTTGGGACGAACATTAACCAAATTGCCAAGCACGCTAACGAAAATCAAGGGGTTAGGCCAGAGGAAGTAGCACAAGTTATTGACTATCTATCTGAGTTGAAAGAGATGGTAGCTGCCAAACTTTCTAGCGCAGAAAAACAGAGTCTACAGGAACGGAAACGAACGGTAAGGAGTGATATAGAAGAATGGTAGTAATTAAATCTCCAACTCAAATTAAAACACCAGCTAATCTGAAGAGAGCTGTTAATTATATTCTGAATGAAGCGAAAACTCTTGTATCAGGAACTGCAGAAAGTGATCTTGATTTTCCTCTTGTCTATCATGATGGTGAGCTTCAAATGAAGCTAGTATCTGGCAATGGGATCTCTGATTTTAGTGTAGCAGATGAAGAAATGGTCATGACAAAATTGGCCGCAGCCTTTAAAAAAGGAGATGACGACTTGAAAGAATTATCTTCAGGAAAACAAGTATTGGCTCATCACATTATCCAGTCTTTTTCTCCTGATGACAACTTGACCCCTGAGCAAGTTCATGAAATTGGCCGTCAGACAATGTTGGAATTGACAGGTGGGAATTATGAGTTTGTGATTGCGACACACACGGATAAAGATCATCTTCATAATCATATCATACTCAATACAACCAATACCTCAACGCTTAAAAAATTTCGTTGGGAAAAGAAAACCCTGAAAAATTTGAGGGCGATATCGGACAAACATGCGGCACGTTATGGTGCCAAAATTATTGAGCCTACTATGAAAAATTCTTACACAAAGTATTCTGCTTGGAGAAGACAAAATAATTATCGATTTGAAATCAAGGATCGTCTAGATTTTCTTCTGAAGCACTCGCTGTCGTTGGAAGACTTTAAACAAAAAGCAGTTGCGCTTGACCTTCAGATTGATTTTTCTGGCAAATTTGTGAAGTATAAATTGCTTGACCAGCCCCAACAAAGAAATGTCCGAGATGATACATTATCGAAGAAAGGACTCTATTCTCTTGAAAAAATAAAAGAGAGAATTTCTAAGAATCAGTTAGTTTTTGATGTGGAGGAATTGAAAGAACAATATCAAGAATCAAAAGAAAAAACGGCAAATGATTTTGAATTGAAATTGGAAGTGGAATCCTGGCAGGTCGAGCAAGAAAGCAAGCAAGGCATTTACGTGCAGATGGATATGGGAGCTTTAAATAGTGGCACAATTTTAATACCTTCTCATAAAGTTGATAAAAATGAGGATGGAAATTATATCATCTATATCAAAGAGAAAGACTATTTTTATTTTCTCAATCCTGATCAATCTCAAAAAAATAGGTACATGATGGGCTTGACTGTCGCAAGGCAATTGGCCAAACAAAATGGAGAAACACTTGTAACTAAAAACGCTCAAATTTCCTCTATGCGTGAACTGATTAAGGAATATAATTTCTTAGTCGAGCACGGTGTGACAGATGGAACACAATTTCAACATTTGGAGGAGCGCTTTAATGAAAAGATAGAGGCTACCCAGGAGGAATTAAGACAGCTAGATGAGCGACTTGGACGTTATCATAAAATTGAAGGAGCACTTTTAGCCATCCAGCAATCTCCAGAAAATAGTCTTGCGGCGGTACAACTATTGGATGATTTAGGAGTTCCAAAAGATATGGGACTGGAAGATGTCAGTCAACTGATCAAACAATTCCAAATTGAAAAAGGTGCCTTACAAGAGTTCTTTGACGATACTCTAAAACATTACACAGATTATAGAGATGTTAAGGAGCACGTGCGTAGTCGAGAAGAGAAAGTTGACCGACGTTTTGAAGATGGAAAAACCTTGTAGAAGTTTCTGATGTTTTCAATCTAGTCTTGATTTCAGTACAGAGAGAACAGTTGTCTTTATATCTGGAGAGATAACCTTTTCTAGGAATCGCTGGTGAAAGGGGAAGAGAAATTTCATTATGAAAATAATTATAAATATAATTATAAACATATTGACAAATATAATTATAATGGTATAATAGAAGTATAGAAAAACAGGAGGATATCAAATGAAGATTATCACATTTGCTGCCATTAAAGGCGGTGTTGGAAAAACAACTTTGACATTTAATTATGGAGAATGGTTAGCTAAGAAAGGTCATAAGGTTCTTTTTATAGACTTAGACCATCAGTGTAATTTGACTCAGTGTTACAATATCTATGAGAGCAAGAATACAATTGCCAATGCTTTTAAAGGTGGCGATGTGGATATTAAGCAAGTCAAGGAAAATATCAGTCTAATTCCAGGTTCAGTTCAGCTTGACACGGTGGAACGAGATCTGGAGAACAGCGATAAGAAAAATATGTTACTTTATCTTTGGCTAGAGGATAACTACGAAAAGAAAAAGTTGGATCAGTTTGACTATATCTTGATTGATTGTAGACCAGACTTTGCGACAGCTACTAAAAATGCTGTTGCGGTCAGTCACGCTATTATTAGTCCCTTGACTCCTTCAGAGTTTGGTTATAATGCCAAATTCAATCTATCAACTCGGTTAGAAGCATTCAGAAAGGATGTAATTGACTATCGTACAAGGGAATCATACATTACTGCTGAGCTATATTTCTTAGCAAATATGATCCGACCGAACTATGGATCATCAAGAGAGTTACTGGAAGCTCTGGGACTTGAAGCTAAAGAGAAGGGAACGGACAACCTTCTAGGCATCGTACCAGCAAAAGAGTTATTCAATCATTCCACGATTGATAAGATCTCTATTGCAGATATGAAGGAGAATCCTGAGCTTTATCAAAAACACAAAAAGTTTTTCGCTGAGCTGGAGCAGACTTTTTCAAAAATTTATGATACAATATAATTATATTTATAAACACAAATACAATTATAAATATAATTAGAAGGAGATTATCATGGCATTTACCCCTAAGGAAAAAGAAATATCACAGATCATTGAAGCGAGCAGCCAACCTGATCGGACTCCAAATGAAGTCGCAGTTGAGTTTGAAAGCTTTGAACGTAAGAAACAATTTCAGTTTACTTTGAAACCAAGCAATCGGAAAAAATTGGATGAAATTGCTAAAGCAGCTGGTGCAAAGTCTGCATCAGATTACCTTGATAAGCTAATCGAAAGTTTATCGCTATAAATATAATTATACTTATAATTGTATTTATAATTAAATAACCTTCCCAATAAGGGAAGGCTTTTATTTTTGAAAGGGTCTTGTAGAAAGTTTGTGATGTTTTCAATCTAGTCATGATTTCAGTAAAATAAAGAGTATGTTTAGATTTGATGAAAAAGAATTTGTCGCAGAACTAGATCGCAAACGTGAGCAGCAATTCCTGAAGCAAGTAAGAGATTACGACGAGCAGATAGCTTCTTCCATGAGATTGAGGGGATATAAGCGGATAGATAGTACAGAGAGGACCGTTGTCTTTACATTTGGAGAGGTGACCTTTTCTAGAAATCGCTGGCGAAAGGGAAAGAAAAGCTGTTATCCCGTAGATGAGTGGCTAGGTCTAGAAAAGTATATGCGTTATTCTCCTGAGTTGATTTTTCACATGGCAAAACACGCTTCCGTTTTATCTTACCGTGAAGTTTGTCGAACAGTTAAGATGGCTTATCGCTTGGAGATAACAAAGGATGCTGTGTTGAAGTCTGTAAAAATGGCAGGCAGGCTCTTTTCGGAGAGGGAACGTTATCGGCTTTTTAAAGGTGATGAGCAACCGAGAAAAATCCAGGCAGATAAAATCTACCTGGAGGGAGATGGTGTGCTCGTCAAGACAACATCAAGCAATGATGAACGACACAATACAGACTTAGCACATTTTCTGATTCATACTGGAGCGAAGAAGGTTGGTAATAATCGGTATGTACTGGAGAATAAGCATGAGATTATCCATACAAGCCATGAACAAGCAAAGGAAGAATTGATCGACTATCTCTACAATCATTTTGAAATCACTGACCGAACTCTTCTTATCACTAACTCTGACAATGGTAAAGGATATTCTCGCAGAATATTTCAAGAAATCAAGAAAGCTCTACGGATTAAACGTCATGAGCATTTCTGGGATGCCTATCATGTCAATGAAGAACTAAAAAGATTCCTGAAGCCGTACCCATCTACACTACTTGATCTTGCTTTTAAGGCCATCAAAAATCATCAGAAGAGCCTGCTTCAGACCGTACTAGATACAGTTGAATCTCTCATAGAAAGTCAGGAAGCTCTTGATAATTTTTACAATTTTCGTAAGAAATTATTAAGAAATTTTTGTGACACTAGACCACCTAAACTTAGAGGATTGTCCTCACGGGGAATCGGGGTAATGGAGAGTCAGCACCGAAAGGTCACTTACCGCATGAAACATCGAGGGATGTATTGGTCCATCGAAGGGGCTTGTACCATGTCCAGGATGATTCTTATTGAACGAATTGATCAGCTATACGAGCTGTTTTTTGGAGCTTGGAGACAAGAGTATGAAGAATTTAGGGATACAGGATTAGGCGCAGGATTTCGTATTAACCATAAGCCACACGGTGCTGTCATCAGAAAAAGAGGACATAAATAGAATTGGAGGGCAGACAAAAGCCTCTAAAAAAGAGAATTTTTAGAGGTGTTTTTGTCATGTTTTTATGCAAAACAGTTGCTTTTTTGTCTAATGTGTGTTACAATAATAAAGTAAATAAAAACGAAAAAGGTGTAGAAGCAGCAACTCCTACACCACCGATTAAGACAAACACACACTTTGCTTAATCAGTCAAACAATATTGTAGCATAAAAAGTGCAATATAGTCAAGGGCTGGGGTAAAGTGAGGAACTTTTTCCAGTTTTTTTTGTCTGAAAAATCTCGCTTTATTATTGAGTTATAAGGATATTTGATTGTTCCCAAAAATTTAGACACAAACAAGTCTTCCAATTCCCTTGCCAAAAATAAGAAAGTGTGATAACATAGTACGGTATGTGGTGCTAGCACATCCGCTATATTAGATCTAATAGGAGGAAAACACAATGGCTAAAGTATGTTACTTTACAGGTCGTAAGACTGTATCAGGAAACAACCGTTCACACGCGATGAACCAAACTAAACGTGCCGTAAAACCAAACCTTCAAAAAGTTACTGTTCTTATCGATGGTAAACCTAAAAAAGTTTGGGCTTCAGCTCGTGCTTTGAAATCAGGAAAAGTAGAACGCGTTTAATAAACATGAAAAGACCTACAGGGTCTTTTTCTTTTGCTCGAAAGCTGAAATCATTTGAAAAATCAAGCAAATATCCGATGATACATCATTCTGCTTTTACAGTTGGGCTGAAATATGATAAAATAGAGTATCAACTATTTGAGGTAAAAAAAATGACTGTAAAAATTAATACAAAAGATGGTCAAGTCGAACTGACAGATGATGTGATCGCTACTGTTGTAGGCGGAGCAGCAACTGAAATTTTTGGTGTAGTCGGTATGGCTAGTAAAAATGCCCTCAAAGATAATTTCCAAGCCCTTCTTGGTAAGGAAAATTATTCAAAAGGTGTAGTCGTTAAAGCAGCTGAAGACGGTAGTATTGCAGTTGATGTATATACTGTATTGAGCTACGGTACAAAAATCAGTGAAGTTTCAAAAAACATCCAAGAGCGTGTACGTTTTAGTTTGGAAAATCAACTTGGAATCACTGCTCAAACTGTGAATGTCTACATTCAAAATATCAAAGTTGTAGGAGAATAATCGTGTCAAATATTACTACAAGCTTATTTCAAGAAATGGTACAGGCTGCTTCAACTCGTTTGAACAAGCAAGCCGAATATGTCAATTCATTGAACGTCTTCCCAGTTCCAGATGGAGATACAGGAACAAACATGGGAATGACCATTGAAAATGGTGCTAAGGAAGTCGCAGACAAACCAGCTTCAACTGTTGGTGAGGCTGCAAGTATCTTGGCTAAAGGTCTTTTGATGGGTGCGCGTGGAAACTCAGGAGTTATCACTTCTCAGCTTTTCCGTGGATTCTCACAAGCCATCAAGACAAAAGAAGAGTTAACAGGGAAAGACCTAGCCCTTGCCTTCCAATCAGGTGTTGAAGTAGCCTACAAGGCTGTTATGAAGCCAGTTGAAGGAACTATCTTGACCGTATCACGTGGTGCTGCCATCGGTGCTAAGAAAAAAGCAGAACAGACAGATGATGCAGTTGAAGTTATGCGTGCAGCCTTGGAAGGAGCTAAAGCAGCCCTTGCTAAAACTCCAGAAATGCTTCCAGTATTGAAGGAAGTTGGAGTTGTGGACTCAGGTGGTCAAGGTTTGGTCTTCATCTATGAAGGATTCCTTTCAGCTCTTACTGGTGAATACAGTGCTTCTGAAGACTTTGTAGCTACTCCAGCAAATATGGGTGAGATGATCAATGCAGAACACCACAAATCTGTAGCTGGACATGTGGCAACAGAAGACATTACCTTTGGTTACTGTACTGAAATCATGGTTGCTCTTAAACAAGGTCCAACTTATGCTAAAGAGTTTGACTACGAAGAATTCCGTAACTATTTGAACGAACTTGGGGATTCTCTACTTGTTGTTAATGACGACGAAATCGTTAAAGTTCACGTCCATACAGAAGATCCAGGACTTGTTATGCAAGAAGGTCTAAAATATGGTAGCTTGGTCAAGGTTAAAGTGGATAACATGCGTAACCAACACGAAGCGCAAGTAGAAAAAGAAGAAGCTCAAGTCAGCAAGCCAGCTGAAGAAAAAGAATATGCTCTTATCGCAGTAGTAGCTGGGCAAGGCTTGGCAGACATCTTCCGTGCTCAAGGTGTGGACTATGTCATCGAGGGCGGACAAACCATGAACCCTTCGACAGAAGACTTTGTCAAGGCTGTTGAGAAAGTTAATGCCCGTAACATCATCTTCTTGCCAAACAACAAAAACATCTTCATGGCAGCTCAATCTGCAGCTGAAGTATTGGAACAACCAGCTGTTGTAGTAGAAGCTCGTACAATTCCTCAAGGATTGACTAGCCTTCTAGCATTTGACCCAAGCAAGTCTATCGAAGAAAACCAAGAACGCATGACTGCAGCCCTTGGTGATGTGGTCAGCGGTAGCGTAACAACAGCCGTTCGTGACACAACGATTGACGGCTTGGAAATTCACGAAAATGACAATCTTGGTATGGTAGACGGTAAGATCCTCGTATCAAACCCTGACATGCACCAAACTCTGACTGAAACTTTGAAACATATGTTGGATGAAGATAGTGAAATCGTAACCTTCTATGTTGGAGAAGACGGAAGCGAAGAATTGGCAAATGAAATTGCTCAAGAAATCGCAGAAGAATTCGAAGATGTCGAAGTAGAAATTCACCAAGGTCAACAACCGGTTTATCCATATCTTTTCAGTGTGGAATAAAGATTAAATAATAGAAAAAGAAAGTTGAGGAATCAACTTTCTTTTTTTGTGACATTTGTCATATTTCCTCATGACAGAAGCTTCTAGTGATTCTACCTTCAAAGAATTATACTAGATGTATCAAATGGAGGAAGAAAAAATGAAACATAAAGTAATTGTCGCAATGAGTTTAGTAGCAGCAGGAGTCATGACTTATCTCATGTTCTCAGGATTGGATGAAGGCTTCTATCATTTTCCTTGGGAGCTATTTGCAGGATTTGGTATGATGTCTTGGTTGATCCGAGAAGGTTTGAAATTAGTCTCAGATGTGAAAAAGGAGTTTGAAAAATGAAAAAAGCGATTCTCTATCTCTTCATTGCACTATCACTAGTAGTATGGTTGGTCGAAATGTTTACAGGGTGGTTTGACCAAGCCTTCCTTCACCAAGTCATTCGCGGTGCTTGGGGTCTAGGATTTATGATTTTTATCGCCTTTCCGATGGGGAAGGAGTGGTTGAAAGGAGAATATCATGAACATGATTAAGGTAGAAAGCCTAAATAAAAGCATTAAGGGCAAGGCTATATTGAAGGATATTTCCTTTGAGGTGGCTGAAGGCGAATGCGTTGCCTTGATTGGCCCAAATGGTGCTGGAAAGACAACACTCTTGGACTGTTTGCTTGGAGACAAACTAGTCACCAGCGGTCAAGTATCCATCCAAGGCTTGCTAGTGACGAGTTCTCAGTTAGACTATATTAGAGGCTACCTCCCTCAAGAAAATGTCATCGTTCAGAAATTAAAGGTCAAAGAGTTGATTGCTTTTTTTCAAAGCATTTATCCAAATCCCTTGAACAATCAGGAGATCGATCAACTATTGCAGTTTGACCAGCAACAAAAAGAGCAATTGGCAGAAAAATTGTCAGGTGGGCAAAAGCGTCTCTTCTCTTTTGTCTTGACCTTGATTGGCCGACCAAAACTTGTCTTTTTGGATGAGCCAACTGCGGCCATGGATACTTCAACCCGTCAACGCTTTTGGGAAATTGTCCAGGAGCTAAAAGCGCAGGGAGTCACCATTCTCTATTCATCCCATTATATCGAAGAAGTAGAGCATACAGCTGACCGGATTTTGGTCTTAAATAAGGGAGAGTTGATTCGTGATACGACACCTCTAGCCATGCGCAGTGAGGAGATTGAAAAGCACTTTATCCTTCCTCTAGTATACAAGGAAGTCATTGAGCAGTCTAACTTGGTTGAAAACTGGTCACAAAAACAAGATGCTTTGCAAGTAGTCACACGTGAAGCGGATGCTTTTTGGCAACTATTAGTGCAAGCAGGATGTAGGATTCAAGAAATTGAAGTCAATAATCGTAGCTTGTTGGATACAATCTTTGAAGAAACACAAAAGGGAGATGACTAAGATGAAACGATGGATCGCACTAAACAAGATAGAATTTCTATTGACCAAACGACAATTAGTCTATTATCTATTATCCGTAGGGATGCCGACGGCCTTCTATTTATTCTTTTCAGGCATGTACCAGGACACACCCGGTGGACCAGATAACTTTATGCGCGACTACCTCATCTCCATGACAGCTTTTTCTATGATGTCGACAGCTATGTTTTCATTCCCAGCTGTCTTACATACAGATAAAATCAACAACTGGCAGAAAACATTACGCCATACCCCGGTAAATATGGTAGAATATTATCTATCAAAGATAACAAGTATGATGGTTGATTATTTAGTTTCAATCCTGGTTGTTTTCTCAGTTGGGCACTTGGTCAGAGGTGTGGATATGCCTCTAGGAAACTGGATTGGGGCTGCGTTCTTGCTGATAGTAGGAAGTGTTGCCTTTGTAGCACTTGGATTGACCTTGACACTCTTGCCTTCTAGTCAGTTGATGTCAGTCGTGGGCAATCTTCTCTATCTAGGCTTGGCTGTTTTAGGCGGACTCTGGATGCCCATCTCTTTATTTCCAGACTGGATGCAAGCAATCGGAAAGTGCCTACCAACTTATCAGTTGATGGAGTTGCTCAAGACCTTCTTAAACGAGGGTGGTATCAATTTATCAGCCACAGTTTATCTACTTGTTTTTTCAACAGTTTTGTTTGGTTTGACCATTTACCTTCAAGGTCATAAGGAGAATGCTTAATGCTTGTAAGACTGAAAAGCATAGATTATATGTATTGGGCCAGTTTGATTTTTATGGTTTTTCCCATCGTTCCTGTAGTGACTGGGGAGCTTCCTAGCTGGCATTTGTTGATTGATATTCTATTTGTCTTGGCTTACTTAGGTGTTTTAACCACCAAGAGTCAGCGTTTATCCTGGCTCTGTTGGGTTATCATGCTAGCCTATGTAGCTGGCTATACTGCCTTTGTTGGTGTAAATTATATCTGGTTCTTCTTTTTCCTTGCCAATCTCTTAATTTATCATTTCGGCGTACGTAGTTTTAATTCTTTACATGTCCGAACTTTTCTCCTTGCTCAAGTCCTTGTTGTGGGGCAACTTTTGATTTTTCAGGAAGTTGAAGTTGAGTTTCTAGTCTATCTACTTGGAATTCTCACTTTTATCGATTTAATGACTTTTGGCTTGGTTCGGATTCGTATTGTGGAGGATTTAAAAGAAGCTCAGGCTAAGCAAAATGCCCAGATAAACCTATTGCTTGCTGAAAATGAACGCAGTCGTATCGGTCAGGATTTGCATGATAGTCTGGGACATACTTTTGCTATGCTGAGTGTCAAGACAGATTTGGCCTTGCAGTTGTTTCAGATGGAGGCTTATCCACAGGTGGAAAAGGAATTAAAAGAAATTCACCAGATCAGCAAGGATTCCATGAATGAAGTGCGAACCATTGTGGAAAATCTGAAATCACGGACCCTAGCTTCAGAGCTTGAGACTGTCAAAAAGATGCTAGAGATTGCTGGGATTGAAGTTGAGGTTGACAATCAGTTGGACAAGGCTAGTTTGACCCAAGATGTGGAGTCGACAGCTGCTATGATTTTGTTAGAACTGGCAACCAATATCATCAAGCATGCCAGAGCTAAAAAAGCCTATCTAAAACTGGAACGTACAGATCAGGAATTGGTCCTGACAGTTAGAGATGACGGGAAAGGATTTGCAAATGTAAAAGGGAATGAACTTCATACAGTCCGTGACCGTGCAGCAGCCTTCTCAGGTCAAGTAGAGCTGGTCAGTTTGAAAGATCCCACAGAGGTGCGCGTGCATCTGCCTTATAAGGAGAGAAAGTAGATGAAAGTATTAATCGCAGAAGACCAAAGTATGCTTAGAGATGCCATGTGCCAGCTCTTAAGCTTTCAACCAGATGTGGAGACCGTCTTGCAGGCGAAAAATGGAGCCGAGGCTATTGAGGTTTTGGGGAAAGAAACAGTAGACATTGCCATCCTTGACGTCGAAATGCCAGTAAAGACGGGACTAGAAGCGCTCGAGTGGATCAAACAAGAAGTGCCTGAAACCAAGGTGGTTATCGTTACGACCTTTAAACGTCCAGGCTATTTTGAACGAGCGGTCAAAGCAGGAGTCGACGCCTATGTCTTGAAAGAGCGAAGCATCTCCGAGCTTATGCAAACCCTGCATACGGTGTTAGAGGGACGCAAGGAATATTCTCCAGAGCTGATGGAAGTCATGATGACACATCCCAATCCCTTGACCGAGCAGGAAGTCGCTGTTCTACATGGAGTGGCTCAAGGGCTCTCCAACCAAGAAATTGCGGACAAGCTCTACCTCTCAAACGGTACCGTCCGTAATTACATGACCAATATCCTCTCCAAACTCAACGCCAGCAACCGAACCGAAGCAGCCAAAACTGCCGAAGAAGAAGGCTGGTTGTGAGGGGAGAAGTAAGAAAAAATCTCTTAGAAATGAATCTAAGAGATTTTTTGTGTTATTCAAGTCTATTTTGCTACCCAGCCGATAGCATCGCTTGGTGGGTTTTCGGTGTCAATCCAGATAAATTCAATTCCAATTTCGCCATTTTTAAACTTGGTCAATCGAATTCCGTTGATTTCTAGTTCATTGAGTCTTTGACCTGTCAAAACTTCTCGTTCCTTCAACTGGAAAACGCCACGCAAGATCCAATTTCCAAGAATTTCTTGCTTATCAGTTGACTGAATAGCCTTACCAGCTTCTTGGTTGATATAGGCATTGATGACATCACCAGAAGGTAAAAATCTTAGTTTAAAGGTTCTTTCCTCTTTGGATAGAGCTAGTTTTTTAGTCCCAGGTTCAAAAGTTCCAAATCCAGGGCCAAAGAAGTCGGGCTTTTCGTCATGGAAGTTCTTGGAGTCAGGTAAGGGAATGTAAACCTCACTAACTGGACGATAAACGAGTTGCTCAATTTCTTTAATGAGTTTTTCATTGCCAGTATTATGGGCAAAGTGAATCAAGTCCTCACGAATCGCCTTCATCTGAACTTTTTCTTCCTTGCTGGTCCATTTTTTCAAGAGAATTTCTTCTAGGGAGAAAGTCACAAAAGCTAGTTCTTCTGGAGCTAAAATATCCTTGAATTTATCCTGAATCTTTAAAATCCGTGGCAGGCGATCTTTTTTGGCTAGTTTTGAACCACCATTAAAGGCATTGAAACCAGAGTTTTCTTCTACATTTCCATGTTTGTCTGTGATTACCCAAGACACCGTTTCTAAGATATCGGATTGTTCCTTTTCAGCTGTCAGTAAATGAAGGTTTTCAAAGAGAGAAAAAGGATCTTCGATGTAATGGACATCCCAAGTGTCTACAACAATGTCTTTATTGTTAAAAGTCATGTGGAGCTGGCTGTCAGCTGCTGTGTACTTGTAGTGGTGTTGCCCATCTGTAAATCGGAAATTAGTTGGATTGTTTTTGGTAGTTGATCCTTCAATGACCAGATTATCAATATCGACTGGTATATAAGTCGTTTCACCGACAAAAATCTTTGGATTTTCTCCTTTTGGTGTTGGCATTAGAACGTGATAAACAGCTTCAACATTGACCGAGTCCGAGTTGAATCCCTTGATTTGCGCCTTAGAAGATTCGATTCTCTGATTCCTCAAAGTCGCAATCTTTCGAGCCAACTCTTCATAGCGTTGATAATTTTCCTTGTCTGCTGTTTCTTTATCAGCAACAATATCTGCATGAAACTTGATATCACCCAACAAGTCTGTCCAATCTTGAGAGTCCTTCTTAAACTGAGCGATTTTTTGGTCTCCAGAATTAATCCCAAAAGACTTGATACCCACTAGATATTTATGATTTTCATCTACAACGACAGAGGCATCATAGGAGGTGTTGGCGATATCTTCCCCTACAGCATTAAAGGCTTTTTGAAAAACAGTCTCCTGAAATTTGGAGTTGACAATCGGAGCGACAGAATGTTCTGTTTGTTCCTCGTCTTCGGATTCTGCCTTTTGAGAGAAAGCTTGGCTCAAACTAGCAAAGTTGGTAATTAAGGTTTTGTATTTTTCTTTTTGTTCAGACTTTAGATGTTCCCACATAAGCGCCCTCTTTTCTATTTTCAGTATATCAAAAGAAGATTAGTTTTTCACTAATCCTCTTATATATTCGTTAATTAATACTGTAAAATTCGAGTTTTCCTTGTTTTTTTACAAGTCTCAAATACTCTTCATCTGACAGAACGGCTAAACCATCATCATAAGCCTTGATTTTTTCAAGAGCTTGCTCATAGCTATCTACAAAGTCCTTGACATAGGATTGGCCTTCAAATTGACCATTCATCTTGGTATAGATGATGGCAAATTTTCCTGAGCGGTTAAGTTGAGATTGCCCTTGGCTCTCATTTAAGGCCATAGCAACATTCTCTGCGATGCGTTTAATCACGGGAACGACTACGCTGTTTCCAGCTTGTTTGTAGAGCTGACCATTGGAAACCCCTTCTGGGATTTTAAAGGATTTAGGATATCCTTGAACATTAAAGGTTTCTTTGGGAGTCAACTTCCGAATCTCGCCACTGTCCGTCAAAATCAATGGAACGTTATGTCCACCTGTTCCCATATTTGCTGTCAGGGTAGGGACAACGCCGTTTTTATTTTCACGGACATACTGACGGCGCCACTGGTAAACTGTATCTTGACTGGTGACTTCAAACTTCAACTGATCGTAGAAATTCTGCTTACCTTCACGGTAGTAGTAGACCTCATCAAGCTGGTCACCAAAATTAATGACGTCTTGAAGAGAAGTCGTGAGCTTGATTTCCTCTGGGAACTCAAACAAATCATAAGCTTCCTTGGTATCAAAACCAACAATGTAGATACGCTCACGGTTTTGTGGGATATTTCCATAGTCTTTCCCGTTGAGAACCTTCCACTTGATGAAGTAGTTGTTCTCGGTCAAGGCTTCACGAATAACCTTGAAGGTATTGCCATGGTCATGACCGACCATGTTCTTGACGTTTTCGATGAAGATAGCACGAGGTTTACGTCCTTCAATCATGCGAAGCAATTCGAAGAAAAGATCGCCACGATCATCATCAAAGCCTTTGCGATAACCCGCAATACTAAAGGCCTGACATGGGAAACCTCCCATAATCACATCCACGCGCTCAGCTGGAATGTCCTCTGGCTGAACATCGTGAATATCACGACCATCCAAATAGGTGTCTGGATGGTTTAACTGATAAGTCTGACGCGCATACTTATCAAATTCATTGGCATACACCACTCTGAACTCGTTGGTCTGTTCAAATCCCAACTCAATTCCCCCAACACCTGAGAAGAAAGCTGCAATGTTGTACTTCTCAGGTCGGTTCGAACTTACAGAATTTGTCATGTAGTAACCTGCTTTCTAAATTATTCGACTTTCTCTGCACCGTTTCCATGTATTACTATATTTTTAGCAACATTTGTAACTGCTACAACAGTTTGATTTATTTCTTTTGCTTTATAAAAATGTGGATAGTTTCTTTTTTTGATTTCTGCTTTGAGTATTGATTTTTTTCTCAACTCCCATTCAAGTACTCTTCTGGTTTTTTCAAATGTCCAACTATGGTCAATTGCTTTAGTAAGCACATTTTCAAAAACCTCCTTATATAGATCTTTTATATACTGTGAATAGTAAGGAGAGATATAATCTTTAGAGTTTTTTTTATTAAAGTGTATCTTAGTATTAAAACCCAAATATACTGTACAATTTCCATTCTGAACAAGTTCCTTACCTAAGTATCTCGCAGTTCCACAAGATATAGCAATTACTTTTCCTAACGATAATACAGTGTTAGCATCAAGCAAAGTTTGTTTTGGAGAACAATGAAACCGATGGTAGAGAGAATCTTTAGAACCATGACATACAAAGATATTGGTGTTATTGCTGTCAATATTCGATATATAATCTCTTTTTCTGTCACTGGATATCAAGCTAATATTTCTTTTAGTAGAATTATCTTGTATTTTTTTTAAAAAACTACCAAATCGTTTCATGTTATCATCTAATCTATTTTTAAATAACACAATAGGCATACTATCATCCTTAATATTTATAGTTTAACAATACGGTAGACATTGTTTCTAGCAATTCTACTCCAAATTTTTTTCCAACTTCTGAATTTAGTTGATATTCTTTTAAAATTTCTGAAATTGTGTACTCTGTTCCATCAGACTCAAAATACAAATAGTCACCACTCTTCTCGTATTTTAATTTAGTTTCCTTTAAAAATCGAATAATTGGATCAATATCCTTCACACATTTTTCGATAATATCTGCAATTAAATGAGGATTATTTTTAGGAACTATCCCATCAATTTTATAGTCATTAATCAATCTGAAGAACTCTTCGTCAGTAATATTTAATTTTGCTTCAATATTTGTGACTCTATTTTGGTATTTGAAATCTGTCGAATAAAAAACAATTTTATCTACCATATTGACTTCTCTAAAATCACGAATAAAATCGGTCCCGACAGTCTTATCTGCAGACTGAAAAAAACCATTTCTTAAATTATAATCAACCATTAAAACATCAAAAGTTTCGTGTTTGATAGTTTCATACTCATTTTCATTAGAAACCAAGGAAAATTTTGAATTTATTCCTTTGCTTTTAATGAGCATTTCGTATAGTGGAAAGTTACTTTCTATCTGTCGCTCATCATCAATTACTAAAATTTTAAAAACATTTTCCATATTTATCTCCTAGGCAATTTTATTAAGAAAGATGTAGAAAAATCATCTTCCTCAATATCAACTAAATGGATTGTTCCATTAATATCTGTTAGATTCTCTTTAACTGATGCTAACCCAATGCCTGTACCACTCGTTTCTGAACTCCACAAGGAAAAAACAGTGGCATATTTGTCTTTTGGAATACCACAACCATTATCTGAAAAATAGATTGCAATTTCTTTATCATTCAATTGAATCATTATTCTAATTTTTGCATTATCAATCCCTTCTAGCGCTTTGACTGAATTGTTTAACAAGTTATCAAATACTGTTAGTAATGACTCTCTAGCACAAAAAACTTTTACATGGTCAGTTTCTTTTGGACAAACAATCTCAAGACTGATATTCTTTTGATGTAGATATGATTCATACTGATCAGAAATTCTATCAATTATATCATTTAGAATTTCATTTTTTTTATGAAGTTTTGTAGAATTAACTCTATCTAAGGAACCTTCAACTAATTTTGCAATATCTTCATATAAAGTATATAAAACACTTAAATCAATATCTAAATTCTTCTCTTCAATAATCATTTGATAATAAATCAATTGTCCCTGAAGAACAACTAGTTTATTTTTTATAGAATGAAGCATCTCAAATAAAATACCTTCACGATTACTTAACTGAGAATAAATTTTGATCTTAGATTCTATTTTATCAGAAGCCTTCTCAATCTTATCAATTCTATCATTCAGTAAGACTTCTGTGGAGGCAATATTATCTAAGAATATTTTCTTATCTTCAGGTGCAATTACTAAACCATCAATAGTATCTTTAAGTTCTTTAACCTTCGTATCAATATCTACTTTAAGTTCTGAAGTTTCTTTTTTAACAGTATCATAACCATCCTGAGCTTGTTTTTTTATTCTATTGAAGATAAAGTTTTCAAACATTGAAATTAAGTTCCACAGAAAATCTTTTAATGATTCAAATTCTGGTCGATCTTCAATAAAGCCAACCCTATCAGTTGCTTCTTTTAACGCATCTAATTGTGATAAATCTTTACCATCTAGAAAAACATTGCCCACTAAATCTCTCGTACCAAAAGTTCTAAACATTCCCTGAGCATGATGTCTATCAATTTCTAGCCAATCGTTATGAGGTTCTCCATAAGGTACAATACGAAACTTATCTCTAAAAATTTTTATATTGCCATAATCAGAGGGACGAATTCCCATCCGTCTCGTGAAAGAAATTTTCTCACCTTTATCTAAATAATAAATCTCAACAAATGTTCTACCAAAAGGAGATTGTTTTTCGAAGATTTGTACACGCTCAACATATTCTATTTCATCATCTATTTTGATTGATATTTCAGCTATACCATCTGATCCCAGGTCTGCTTCAATTTTACATTTCAAATGCTCAAAAGTATCATTTTTTAAGTGAGTAGACTCTTTTACCTCTCCTTCAACGTAAAATGATATTTTAATTTTAAAATCTGATTCATCATCAATGGGAGATAAAAATTTTGAAATATCTTTTTTTAGTTTCTCAATATTGTTATTCTCCCATTCATCTCGTAATTTTTTTATTGTTAGAGATAAACCAGAGGAAATATTTTGTTCAAGAAATTCAATATAATACTCATTTTTTATTTCTTGTAATAGTTTACTCCTATCATCATATTTATTCCAATCAAAATATACTATCACCTTCTCATTTAGTTTAGATTGTCCAATAGATTCTAAAATTAATTCTTCACCAATTTTATCAACACCAAATCTACCAATGCCTTTTTCACCGTTTGCAAATCGAGTGATTAATTCACCCATTTTTTTAGAATCCAAACGAAGTAGTTTATTTTTCTCTTTAGAGGAATTTCCAAGTTCCATCCAATACTTATCCACTTCTTCAACAGTCATACCAATTCCATTGTCGATGATTTTAATCTTTGAATTTTCAGAAGATTTCCACCCTTTGTCTACAAATAAAAAATCATGAAATTGAATATCTACTTCTGTTGCGCCAGCATCATATGAATTTTTTATCAATTCAAATATAGCTATATTGTTATTTGTTATTAATTCTTGTCCAACTAGTGTTTTTAACTTTGAATTTGTTCTAAAAGTAAATTCAGCCATAAATTACTCCCTAATAATCTTCAGCAAAGTAAGTCCAACTTGTTCCGCAAACAAAGGTGGAACAGCATTAGCGACTTGAGTATATCTAGGAACATCCGTTTTTCGTCGTTCACCCCCTGTAGTATATGGTCCTTTGAATTCATAATCGTCTGGAAAACTTTGTATTCTAGCATGTTCTCTAACGGTCATGATTCTAGGTTCATCATAATGTATATAATCATCCGGAATAGAAGTAAGCGTATTACAGATCGAATTTTTCTTTAAAGGAGTTACTCCACGCTTCTTTAAACCTTCAACCAGATTCATAGATGGTGTAATTCGTATACTTTTTTCGGAAGCAGTCATTAAACGTTTAAATAAATCTATTGTTTCACTTTTATGTTTCGCGAATCGATGACTATCGGGAAAAGCGCCTCGTTCAATGTTGTTTCTCATTAATTTTTGATATGCTGAAGTTGCTCGACCATACTTCCCATTTTTAAATGCCTTAGTGTCTTTACTACTGACTTCTCCATGACTTTTTTTCAAATCATTAATAGCTTGAGAAATTGTAATTGGTATTTTTAGACCTCTATCTTTTAAAAAACAATCTTTATTTTTCAATAATTCGTCAAAAAAAACTTCATAGCTTTCATTTTTGGATGCAAATAGAATGAACCGTTTCCTATTTTGAGGAACACCGTATTCTGACATAGTTACAATTCTATAATCTAAGTTGTATCCTAATTCATGCAACTCCGAAACAAGAATATCAGAATATTTTTGTTTATTCTTTTGGTCCTTAAATTCTACAGTAAAACCTTGAACATTTTCAAAAAATAACATAGTAGGTTGAACTAATTTGATAAACTCAATATACGAATGCATTAATTGATTTCTGATATCATCATTTTTTCTCTTTCCTGCCATGGAAAATCCTTGACATGGTGGACCACCTACAACTAAATCAACGAAACCGTTTAATGCAGCAAGTTCCTTACTATGAACTTCTAAAAGTTCATTTATATCCCAATTTTTCATCTCAAGCCAGTTCGGCCATGAAAAATGATTTCTTCTCTCAATTAAATTGTATTTTAAAGTACTAAAAGCATCTTTATTTTTTTCAACTGCAAATATTCCATGCAACCCAGCATTATAAAGCCCTAAGGATAAACCACCTGACCCTGCAAATAAATCTATGTATTTCATTCTTTCTCTTTCAGTCATTAAAATTTATTATCACAATTTTATCACAAACTAAAGAAAAAAACACGGCTTACCACCGTGTTTCTGTGTTTATTTCACCAACTTCTTCATCTCATCAATACGCGCTACGGTCGCATCGTATTTGGCTTGGTAGTCGGCTTGTTTGTCGCGTTCTTTTTGGACGACTTCTGGTTTGGCATTGGCTACGAAGCGTTCGTTAGAGAGTTTCTTACCGACCATGTCCAGTTCTTTTTGCCATTTAGCGAGTTCCTTGTCGAGACGAGCCAATTCTTCTTCGACATTGAGGAGGTCAGCAAGTGGCAGGTAGATTTCTGCTCCTGTGATGACGCTTGACATCGCGAGTTCAGGTGCAGGGATGTTTGATGCGATTTCCAAGTGTTCTGGATTTGTGAAGCGTTTGATGTAGTTGACATTGCTGTTAAAGAAGGCTTCCAAGTCGCTATCGCTTGTCTTAACAAGAATCGTGATTGGCTTACTTGGTGCTACGTTTACTTCCGCACGCGCATTACGAACAGCACGGATCAAGTCTTTGAGGCTTTCGACACCAGTGTGGGCCGCAAGATCTTCAAATGCTGGATTGACAGTTGGGTATTCTGCTGTGACGATAGAACCTTCTGAGATTTGTCCAAAAATTTCCTCTGTCACGAATGGCATGATTGGGTGAAGGAGACGAAGGATCTTGTCCAAAGTATAAAGGAGAACAGAACGTGTGATAACTTTCTCTTCTTCGTTGTCACTATAAAGGACTTCCTTGGTCAACTCAACGTACCAGTCCGCAAACTCATCCCAGATGAAGTTGTAGAGGATGTGTCCAGCAACACCAAACTCAAACTTGTCAAAGTTTTCAGTGACTTTTCCGATGGTTTCATTGAGGTTGTGGAGAATCCAGCGGTCAGTAACATTTCCAGCTTCCTTCTTAACAACTTTTTCGACATTGGCAGTTGCTTGCTCAAGGTTCAAGCCTTCATTGTTCATGAGGATGTAGCGTGAGATGTTCCAAATCTTGTTAATGAAGTTCCATGAAGCATCCATTTTCTCGTAAGAGAAGCGCACGTCTTGACCTGGTGCAGAACCGTTTGAAAGGAACCAGCGAAGGGCATCGGCACCGTATTTCTCGATGACATCCATTGGGTCAATCCCGTTTCCGAGAGATTTAGACATCTTGCGTCCTTGCTCGTCACGAATAAGACCGTGGATAAGGACGTTTTGGAATGGCTGACGACCAGTGAATTCCAAGGATTGGAAGATCATACGAGACACCCAGAAGAAGATGATGTCGTAACCTGTAACCAAGGTTGAAGTTGGGAAGTAACGTTTGAAGTCTTCTGAGTCGACATCAGGCCAGCCCATGGTAGAGAATGGCCAAAGGGCAGAACTGAACCACGTATCCAAGACGTCTTCGTCCTGAGTCCATCCGTCACCTTCGGGAGCTTCTTCGCCGACGTACATTTCACCCTCGGCATTGTACCAAGCAGGGATTTGGTGACCCCACCAGAGCTGACGAGAGATTACCCAGTCATGGACATTTTCCATCCATTGGAGGAAGGTATCGTTGAAACGAGGTGGGTAGAATTCTACCTTATCATCTGTGTCTTGGTTGGCAATGGCATTCTTAGCCAATTGGTCCATCTTGACGAACCATTGAGTAGATAAGCGTGGCTCAACCACAACACCTGTACGCTCTGAGTGACCAACACTGTGGACACGTTTTTCGATTTTAACAAGGGCACCGATTTCTTCCAACTTAGCAACGACTGCCTTACGAGCTTCAAAACGGTCCCTACCTGCAAATTCGAAGGCCAAGTCGTTCATAGTTCCGTCGTCGTTCATGACGTTAACTTGTGGCAAGTTATGGCGTTGACCAACCAAGAAGTCGTTTGGATCGTGGGCAGGTGTTATTTTCACGACACCAGTACCAAACTCAGGATCCGCGTGCTCATCTCCAACGATTGGGATGAGTTTATTAGCGATTGGAAGGACGACGTTTTTACCGATCAAGTCCTTGTAGCGTGGGTCTTCTGGATTGACTGCAACCGCAACGTCCCCAAACATTGTCTCAGGACGAGTTGTCGCAACCTCAAGGGCGCGTGAGCCATCTTCTAGCATGTAGTTCATGTGGTAGAAGGCACCTTCGACGTCCTTGTGGATTACCTCAATATCAGAGAGGGCTGTGCGAGCTGCTGGGTCCCAGTTGATGATAAACTCACCACGGTAGATCCATCCTTTCTTGTAAAGGTCCACAAAGACCTTGCGAACCGCTTTTGACAAACCTTCGTCAAGAGTGAAACGCTCACGAGAGTAGTCTACAGAGAGCCCCATCTTGCCCCATTGTTCCTTGATAGTAGTGGCATATTCGTCTTTCCATTCCCAGACCTTATCGAGGAATTTCTCACGACCCAGGTCATAACGTGTAATGCCCTCACCACGCAAGCGCTCCTCAACCTTAGCCTGAGTGGCAATACCAGCGTGGTCCATCCCTGGAAGCCAAAGCGTATCAAAACCTTGCATGCGTTTTTGACGGATGATGATATCCTGCAAAGTCGTATCCCAAGCGTGACCAAGGTGGAGTTTCCCAGTTACGTTTGGTGGTGGAATAACGATTGAGTAAGGCTTAGCCTTTTGATCGCCTGAAGGCTTGAAAACATCAGCGTCAAGCCATTTTTGGTAACGACCAGCCTCAACCTCGGCTGGATTGTATTTAGGTGAAAGTTCTTTAGACATGTGTGTGTCCTTTCTAGTTATTTCTATTCTTTTCTTCTATAACTTTTTCAACTATTTTAGTTACTAAAGTTTCAACCATGATTTTCATTTGTTTTTTAAATTCTTCACTTTTTAGATAATCTGTTATCAATTCAAACATAAATTTAATAACAGCTTTTCCACTTTTGACAGCTAAATCCCCAACTTTTGCCATTTTATACTCCTTTTTTTAGCTCGCGAATAATTTTTTTCAGATATTTGTTCTTTGTTGTTTTTTCCAAGAAATCATAAGCGTTTTTCTTTAATTCATCTTTTTCAATATCTGGATTGAGTTCAGCTTCCACTTTTAAAGCATGGTATAATGCTTTAGGTTTTAAGTCAATACTTTTTTGAAATTCAACTAATTGTAATTTTACTTCATTGTCAATTTTTTCTTGTAGCTGGGGTGTTATTAAATCAGCAGGTAATACTTCTTTATACTTATTTATTCCTTCAGATAAGTTTGATTCAAAACGAACTAACTCTTTCTCCTGTTGATTTTCTACTTCCTTAATAATTAAATCTAAACTTTCGTTTTCCATTTTTATACCTCAATACTTTATATGTTATTAATACTATGCAATTTTTTATCACTACTTAATTATTCAGCTTCCCACTCGCTCCTCAGCAAGCCATATCTCAAATCATCACAGCGGTTTCCTTGGGCATCCTTGCGGTCTCTTATGCGAGCTTCAAGGGTGAAACCAAGCTTCTCAGCGACTCGTTGACTTTGAAGGTTGTAACCAAAGCAAGACAGTTCAATCTTGTGAAGCTCCAGTTCTGTAAAAGCTAAGTCAATCAAGGTACGCGCTGCTTCTGGTATATAACCTCGGCCCCAATAGTCCGGGTGCAAGGTATAGCCAATCTCCAGCACATCGTCTTCGTGGCGGTGATTGAAGTCAACAGAACCGATAACCCTATCAGTCCCTTTAACAACAATTCCATAGCCAGCTGGGAGATTGTTCTTTTGATTCCGCTCGGGAAGGATATGCTCTAGATAGTAAATCTCATCTTCCAAGGTCTTAACGGGCGGAAAACCAGCTGGATAAGAAACCTCTGGCAGACTAGCGTAGGCATGAATATCCTCAGCATCAGCTACTGTACGAACTCGTAAGACAAGTCGGTCAGTCTCTATTCGTTCTGGCAGTTCAGCTCTTGTCATCCTTCTTCCTCGCTTTCTTGATAAAGCTTCCCATGGGATCGACTCGGTCATCCAGATAACGGTAAACGCGCTGATGACCGTCCCCCATAAAGTAAGTCGGCGCAAAGCGGTCATTTTTAAAATGGCCCTTATCATCTAAGAGCTTTGGATCAGCCAGACGGTCGATAATCTTGGCAAAGATATGGCAGATGCCATCTTCCTCGATAATCCTATCCACCTGGCAATCCAATACGACCGGACAAGCCTCTAAAATCGGCGCCTGAGTCTGTTCAGAAATCTCGTAGTCAAGTCCCAAATGTTTCAATTTCTCCCGATGGCTGATAAAGCCAGCCTGCTCCATCTCAAGCATGCAGTTTTCATCAGGAATGTTCACGGTGAACTGTTGATAATGCTTAATCTGGTCAGTTGCATTTTCCTCAGCGCCAACACCGATGACTAGCCAATCGCCCAGACTATAAGAGGAACTGCAGGTTGTGATATTGTACCCAAAGTTCTGGTCCTGATACCCTAAGATGAAGATAGGAAAACCATAGTAGAGTTTACTTGTTTTGAAAGATTGTTTCATAACAACCTCCTTTGGCTAAGGGTGTAAAAGAAAAATCGCCCCTGTCATTAATTTGACAGGGACGAATGTGTTTATCCGCGGTACCACCCAATTTCGGGCAGAGCCCGCAACTTTGTTTATTTCATTTTCATCCATTAGCAACCAGTTTTGACACATTTGTGGACTTCTCAGCTCCGCCACTTTCTGTAAAATGTGGGACTCAAAACACCTCTAATGGCTTTATTTTAACAAGTTTTTGACGGAAATGCAAGGGACAAGAAAGATTACTTGAACTTGATGCCGTTTTCTTTTAATTTCTTGATTGTAGCTGGACCGATTCCTTTCAAAGCAAGGAGTTCTTTTTCTGTCCAGTTTTTGAAGTCAGCAGCAGACTTAATCCCTTCATCGTAGAAAGTCTTGGCACGGTCAAGTGGAAGTCCGCCTAGGTCAGCTGCGAAATCTTCAACAGAAGTTGTAAGCTTGTGGGCTTGCTCTTTAGTTGCTTCTACAGCTTTTTCTACTTGCTTAGAGACTGCTTTTCCTGCCTCACTTGCTGCTTTTTCAGCATGCTTCACAACTTTTTTTGTTTCTTCGACAACCTTGTTTACAGCATTTGAAAGTGCACCTGAGCGACGAAGACTGTTTCTTAATTGTTTTTTACGTTGTAGTTTTTTTGACATGATAAGATCCTTTCAATAAAAAACCCCTGTGATTGAACAAGGATAAATCTTTATGTTTTATTGTATCAACTTTCTTTGGGAAATGCAAGGCTTCTTAGTTTAGAAAGATAGGAGTCCTATAGGGAATTCCGCATTAGAATAAGAGAATATGATAGAAGAAAAGCGAAAAATATGGTATAATGAAACGATAGATTTTTGAATAGGAATACAATCATGTTTGGATTTTTAAAAAAAGATAAAGTAACAGAAACACCAGCCGTGGTGCCAGCACATATCGGAGTTATCATGGATGGCAATGGTCGTTGGGCTAAAAAACGGATGCAACCGCGTGTCTTTGGCCATAAGGCTGGGATGGATGCTTTGAGAACGGTAGCCATTGCTGCTAGTGATATGGGTGTCAAGGCTATGACTGTTTATGCCTTCTCTACTGAAAATTGGACACGTCCAGACCAGGAAGTCAAGTTTATCATGAACTTGCCTGTTGAATTTTATGATAAGTATGTCCCCGAATTGCACCAAAAGAACATGAAGATCCAAATGATTGGGGAAACGGATCGTTTACCGAAACAGACTTTTGAAGCTTTGAAAAAGGCAGAAGAGTTGACCAAGTTAAACACAGGTTTGATTCTTAACTTTGCCCTTAATTACGGTGGAAGAGCTGAAATTACACAAGCAGTCAAGTTGATTGCGCAGGATGTTTTGGATGCTAAGGTGAATCCAGGCGATATTACGGAAGAGTTGATTGGGGAATACCTCTTTACAGGACATTTGCCGAAAACCTTGCGTGACCCGGACTTAATCATCCGAACTAGTGGTGAGCTTCGATTGAGTAATTTTTTGCCTTGGCAAGCAGCTTATAGTGAACTTTATTTCACAGATGTCTTGTGGCCTGACTTTGATGAGGAAGCTTTGAAAGAAGCTATTGCAGAGTATAATCGCCGCAATCGTCGATTTGGAGGAGTATAGGAACATTATGAAAAAGGACTTAATAAAGAGGACAATATTTGCCGCTTTGGCCCTAGCTATCTTTATCCCACTCTTGGTGATTGGTGGGCTTTGGTTACAGATTGCTATGGGACTTCTAGCTATGCTAGGGGTGAACGAGTTGCTTCAGATGAAAGGGTTAAACACCATGACTCCTGAGGGGTTGCTGACCTTGTTAGCGACTTTCGCACTGACAATCCCCCTAGAAAACTACTTGACATTTTTACCTGTAGATGGGAATGTTGTCGCATATGGTGTTGTGATTTTTACCATGTTAGGTTGCACTGTTTTTAGCAAGAATTACACCATTGAAGATGCTGTATACCCGATTGCTATGAGTTTCTATGTTGGTTTTGGATTCAATGCTTTAGTGGATGCTCGAATCGCAGGTTTGGATAAAGCCCTCTTGGCCCTCTGTATCGTATGGGCAACTGATAGTGGTGCTTACTTGGTCGGAATGAATTTCGGTAAGAGAAGATTGGCTCCGAGAGTCTCTCCGAACAAATCCATCGAGGGAGCCTTTGGTGGAATTTTAGCTGCCATGCTTGTCACTCTTATCTTTATGTTAGTGGATAGTACGGTTGCCCTTCCTTACGGCATTTACAAAATGATGCTCTTTGCTATTTTCTTTAGTATTGCAGGGCAATTGGGTGACTTGATTGAGAGTGCTATGAAACGCCATTTTGGTGTCAAGGATTCGGGCTTCTTTATCCCAGGCCATGGTGGAGTACTGGATCGCTTTGACTCTATGTTGGCTGTTTTCCCTATTATGCACCTCTTTGGCTTATTTTAAGGAAAGGTGAACAAATATTAAATGTTAGGATTATTAACCTTTATCCTTGTTTTTGGAATTATCGTGGTGGTTCACGAGTTCGGCCATTTCTACTTTGCTAAGAAGTCTGGAATTCTGGTTCGTGAATTTGCCATTGGTATGGGTCCGAAAATCTTTGCCCATATCGGGAAAGACGGGACTGCTTACACGATTCGTCTCCTACCGCTTGGTGGTTATGTCCGCATGGCAGGTTGGGGAGAGGATACCACAGAGATTAAGACAGGAACTCCTGTTAGTTTGACCTTGGCCGAAGATGGTAAGGTGAAGCGCATCAATCTTTCTGGTAAGAAGGTCGACCAAACGGCTCTTCCTATGCAGGTAACCCAGTTTGACTTTGAGGATAAACTCTTTATCACAGGTCTGGTTTTGGAAGAGGAAAAAACTTTCTCCGTAGACCATGATGCGACCATTGTAGAAGCTGATGGGACGGAAGTTCGTATCGCTCCGCTAGATGTTCAGTATCAAAATGCGACTGTCTGGGGCAAGTTGATTACCAACTTTGCAGGTCCTATGAATAACTTTATTCTAGGAGTCATCGTTTTTTGGATTTTGATTTTCATGCAAGGTGGCGTTCGAGATACGCAAAGCAATAACTTTAGTATCATCCCTGATAGCGCGATTGCTAAGGTCGGTGTTGAAAATACAGCACAAATCACTAAAGTCGGTTCACACGAAATTAGTAACTGGCAAGATTTGATTCAGGCAGTTGAAGTAGAGACCAAAGATAAAACAGCGCCTGTATTGGATGTAACAGTCTCTGAAAATGGGACTGAGAAGCAAGTCAGTGTGACCCCTGAGGAAAACCAAGGTCGCTATATTCTAGGTGTTCAACCAAGACTCAAATCAGATATCTGGTCTATGTTTGTAGGTGGATTCACCTCTGCAGCTGACTCGGCCTTGCGGATTCTCAATGCCTTGAAAAACTTGATTTTCCAACCTGACTTGAATAAATTGGGTGGACCTGTTGCTATCTTTAAGGCAAGTAGTGACGCTGCTAAAAATGGTCTTGAGAATGTTTTGTTCTTCTTGGCTATCATTTCCATCAATATCGGGATTTTCAACTTGATTCCTATCCCGGCACTAGATGGTGGAAAAATCGTGCTCAATATCATCGAGGCTATTCGCCGCAAACCACTGAAACAAGAAATTGAAACCTATGTTACTCTAGTTGGAGTTGTGATTATGGTTGTCTTGATGATCGCCGTGACTTGGAACGACATCATGCGTACCTTCTTTTAAGAATTAGAGGAAAAATATGAAACAAAGTAAAATGCTTATTCCAACGCTTCGCGAAATGCCAAGCGATGCTCAAGTTATCAGCCACGCCCTTATGTTGCGTGCTGGTTATGTTCGCCAAGTATCAGCAGGAGTCTATTCTTACCTGCCACTTGCTAACCGTGTAATCGAAAAAGCCAAGAACATCATGCGTCAAGAGTTTGACAAGATGGGCGCTGTTGAAATGTTGGCTCCAGCCCTTCTCAGTGCTGACCTTTGGCGTGAATCTGGCCGTTATGAAACCTACGGTGAAGACTTGTACAAATTGAAAAATCGTGAGAAGTCAGACTTTATCTTAGGTCCAACGCACGAAGAAACGTTCACAGCAATTGTCCGTGATTCTGTCAAGTCTTACAAGCAATTGCCTTTGAACTTGTACCAAATCCAGCCTAAGTATCGTGATGAAAAACGTCCACGTAATGGACTTCTTCGGACCCGTGAGTTCATCATGAAAGACGGCTATAGCTTCCACGCTAACTACGATAGCTTGGATGTAACCTATGATGAGTACAAAGCAGCTTACGAGCGTATCTTTACTCGTAGTGGCTTGGACTTCAAAGCCATCATCGGTGACGGTGGAGCTATGGGTGGTAAGGATAGCCAAGAATTTATGGCCATCACACCTGCTCGTACAGACCTTGACCGTTGGGTTGTTTTAGACAAGTCAGTCGCATCATTTGATGAGATTCCTGTAGAAGTGCAAGAAGAAATCAAGGCAGAATTGCTCAAATGGATGGTTTCTGGTGAAGATACTATCGCCTACTCAAGTGAATCAAGCTATGCAGCTAACTTGGAAATGGCAACCAACGCCTACAAACCAAGCAACCGTGTTGTGACTGAAGATCAAGTAGCTCGCGTGGAAACACCAGGTGTCAAATCGATTGATGAAGTTGCTGCTTTCTTGAATGTCTCTGAAGAGCAAACAATCAAGACCTTGGTTTATATCGCAGACGAGGAGCCAGTTGTTGCCTTACTCGTTGGCAATGACCAACTCAATGAAGTCAAATTGAAAAACTACCTTGGTGCAGACTTCTTAGAACCTGCAACCGAGGCGGAAGTGAAAGAATTATTGGGAGCGGACTTTGGTTCACTCGGGCCAGTCAATCTTCCTGAAAATGTCAAGATTATCGCAGACCGCAAGGTGCAAGATAGTCGCAATGCTGTTGCTGGTGCCAACGAAGATGGTTACCACTTGACTGGTGTCAACCCAGGCCGTGATTTCACTGCCGAGTATGTCGATATCCGTGAAGTTCGTGAGGGTGAAATCTCTCCTGACGGACAAGGTGTTCTCAACTTTGCGCGTGGTATCGAGATTGGTCACATTTTTAAACTTGGGACTCGTTACTCAGCAAGTATGGGAGCAGATGTCTTGGATGAAAATGGTCGTGCTGTGCCAATCATCATGGGATGTTATGGTATCGGTGTTAGTCGTCTCCTTTCAGCAGTTATGGAGCAACACGCTCGCCTCTTTGTTAACAAAACTCCAAAAGGTGAATACCGTTACGCTTGGGGAATCAACTTCCCTAAAGAATTGGCGCCATTTGATGTGCACTTGATTCCAGTTAACGTCAAGGATGAAGCAAGCCTTGCATTGACAGATCGTATCGAAGAAGCCTTGGTCAACAAAGGCTACGAAGTCTTGACGGATGACCGTAACGAACGTGTCGGTGTTAAATTCAGTGACAGCGACTTGATTGGTCTTCCAATCCGTATCACTGTCGGTAAAAAAGCAGCTGATGGCATCGTAGAAGTCAAGATCAAGGCGACTGGTGATACGATTGAAGTTCACGCAGATAGCTTGCTTGAAACCCTTGAAATCCTAACAAATAAATAAAATCTATAATCAGAAGAAAAACAAGACAAAAATGTAACTAGTTTTTGCCTTGTTTTTTCTTTATAATGAGAGAAAGTAAACATTAAAATCGTAAAAAGAGGTAGAGCTATGCTAAAATTTCCAAAGGATTTTGTCTGGGGTTCCTCAACTTCTGGGCCACAGACAGAAGGGCGAGTGCCTGGTGACGGCAAGGGAGATAATCTCTGGGATTATTGGTTCCAAGTGGAACCAAATCGCTACTATAATGGGATTGGACCAGATAAGACATCGACCTTCTATGAAAACTGGGAAAAAGATATCGAACTATTGTTAGAAACTGGTCACACAGCCTTTCGAACTTCTATCCAATGGTCTCGTATTTTCCCACAGGGTCGTGGGGAAGTCAATCCTGAGGGTGTGGCTTTCTATCGCCAGGTCTTTGAAGCCATCAAGGCTAAGGGCATTCGTCTTTTAGTCAATCTTTATCACTTTGATCTGCCTTTTGCCCTTCAAGAGGATGGCGATGGTTGGGAAAATAAGGCGACCATCAAGGCTTATGAAGACTATGCGCGTTTCTGTTTTGAAACTTATGGTGACTTGGTAGACCAATGGATTACCTTCAATGAGCCTATCGTTCCTGTAGAGTTTGGTTATTTCTATGATGCCCATTATCCTCATAAGGTGGATGCTAAAGCTGCCGTTAAGGTTGCCTACCACACACAACTAGCCAGCACTCTTGCGGTCAAAGCTTGCCATGAGGTTTTGCCTGATTCTAAGATTGGAATTGTCCTCAACTTGACACCAGCTTATCCACGTAGTCAGCATCCTGCCGATGTCAAAGCTGCACGCATTGCTGATCTATTTCAAGCACAATCTTTCCTAGATCCGTCAGTTTTGGGAACTTATCCAGAAGAATTAGTGGAAATTTTAGCTGATCATGATTTGTTGCCAGATTCTACAGCAGAAGAGTTGGAGCTTATTCGTGAGCACACAGTAGATTTCCTTGGAGTCAACTACTACCAACCCTTGCGTGTCATGGCGCCACGTTTTGCTAAGCATCCTGACAGCCCGCTTTTGCCAGAGCATTTCTATGAACCTTATATCATGCCTGGTCGTAAGATTAATCCGCACCGTGGCTGGGAAATCTACGAGCAAGGGATTTACCATATCGCTCAAAATATCAAGGAAAACTATGGCAATATCGAGTGGATGTTGACTGAAAACGGTATGGGCGTTGAAGGTGAAGACAAATTCCGTGAGAATGGAATGATTCAGGATGATTACCGTATTGACTTTGTCAAAGGGCATCTGGCTGAACTTCATCGCGCCATTGAAGACGGTGCTAACTGTAAAGGCTACTTAATCTGGACCTTTATCGATTGCTGGTCATGGCTCAATAGCTATAAAAACCGCTATGGTTTGGTCGAGCTTGACTTAGAAACACAAGAACGCCGCTTGAAAAAATCAGGTCACTGGTTCAAAGAACTCAGTGAAAATAATGGATTTTAAGCTACTTTTCAAATAGATTCAAAAAAACCATTGGAAATAAAGCTCTCTGAGAGAGATTCCAATGGTTTTTCTTTGACTTAAAGTAATCCGATAAAGAGTAGTAGAGCTGATAAAGCAATAAAGGCTAGGGTTGCTAGACCACGTTGGCCTGGGCTGTAAATTTTTCGTTCTCCTCGGACTGGGAAGATGATAGCCAGCAATGCACCACCGACTGCTCCACCTAGATGTCCAGCAAGGCTGATACCAGGCATTAAAATACTACCTACTAGATTGATGACTAAGAGGGAGAGATAGGATTGACCAAGCTGTTGGAGGTAGGGATTGCGTGTAGCATACCGAAGTACGACAATAGATGCGAACATTCCGTAGAGGGCAGTTGAAGCACCTGCAGTAATAGCATTGGGACTAAAAACTAGGACAAAGAGATTTCCCATCATACCTGATAGAAGGTAGATAAAGAAAAACTGTTTGGAGCCAAAGATTTGCTCCATCTGACGTCCCAAAAAGTAGAGGGATAGCATATTGACTAAAAAGTGCTGCAAGCCAATGTGGACAAAGGTTGCGGAGAATAAGCGCCAGATTTGTTCAGGCATGGCCTTGATAGCAGGGGGATACACAGCTCCGAATTTATATAAGGTGGCTGCGCTGGTATAGTTGAAACCACTGGTTAGAAACATGAGTACAAAAACCAGGGTTGTCACGAGTAGAAAGAAGCTCGTGACAGGATAACGACGATCAAAAATTTCTTTCATAGATGAGTACCTCCTCAATAGGAATATCGTAGTGCTCAGGTTGAAAATTCTGAATCTGACATGGATAAATCGTACTAATAGTAGGACCTGGGAAATGCTCCAAGTAGCGGTCGTAGTAGCCACCACCGTAGCCAACCCGATATCTAGAAGGATTGAAGGCCAGACCAGGAACATGAATCAGGTCAATCTGAGAGGGTTCAAGGATTGTGAAGTTTCCTTGAGGTTCAAGAAGTCCAAAAGAGTTTCTTTCGAGTTTCTCTGGTTCATATAGAACAAAGTCCATTTTCCCATGCGGATAGGTTTTGGGAATGAGGAGTGTCTTCCCATCTTTTTGAGCTTGTTCAATGAGTCTAGCTGTCTGAAATTCATGAGGAAAAGACAGGTAAGTGGCGATGGTTTTTGCTTCCTTGTAGAAGGGATGTAGAAGTAGTTGCTCAGTCAACCAAGCGTCCATGACTTCCTTTTCTTCGGCTGATAGAGATTTGAGTTCTTGCAAGACCTGCTTGCGTAGGGCTTTTTTCATTGTTTACTCCGCAGCTTTCTTTGCTAAAAAGCTTGATACAGCCTCGACACCGATAGCCAGAGCTTCTTCCTTAGGACTCATCTGTGGATGGTGAAGAGCATAGGGACTATCAATTCCAAGCCAGAACATAACACCAGGAACCTTGGAGAGAAGATAACCAAAGTCTTCTCCTGTCATGGCAGGTTCGATGTCGATTAGTTCAATTCCCTCTTTTTCATCAAAGAAGGTCATCAATTCCTGGGCTAATTCAGGGTTGTTTTCGACAGGTAGGTAACCTCCCTGCTTGAGTTCAACTTCCACATCCATATCAAAAGCAGCTGCGACACCTTCAGCGATGGCTTTGATACGTTTTTGAACCAAGAGGCTCATGCTATGTGTGAGAGCTCGAATCGTTCCATGCAAGAAAGCTGTATCAGCGATGACATTATTGGTTGTTCCAGCTTGAAAGACACCGAAAGTGACGACAGCTCCCTCGATAGGATCGACATTACGGCTGACAACCGACTGAACTTGAGTGACAAAATAGCTAGCTGCAACCAGAGCGTCGTTTGCTTGATGTGGAAAGGCAGCGTGACCACCTTTACCCTTGAAACGAATCTTGACTTCGCAAGTTCCTGCAAAGAGTGTATGAGTATTGGTCGCAATCTGTCCGACTTTTAGGTCTGGACGAACATGAAGCCCATAAAATTGATCAGGCAACCAGTCACCAAATGCTCCATCTTCATACATGAGCATACCACCTGCTTCGTTTTCCTCGGCAGGCTGGAAGAGAAAGAGGAGATTGTTTTTAGGTTGGTTTTCTAGAGCACGTTCGAGACTTCCTAGGGCAATGGTCATGTGAAAATCATGTCCACAAGCATGCATACGGTCTGGGTGCTGAGAGGCAAAGGCAAGACCTGTTTGTTCAACGATTGGGAGTCCGTCGATATCTGTCCGCCAACCGATGGTACGTTCTGGCTGACTTCCCTGTAAATACACTAAAATACCTGTTCGCCAAGTGAGAATTTGAACAAAATCTTTACCAACTGTTAATTTCTCAATGACACTGAGCAAATAAGCTTGAGTCTTGACTTCTTCTAAACCGATCTCAGGAATTTGGTGAAGATCGCGTCGAGTTTGAATCAAATCTAACATATCTAATTTCCTTCTATTGATACGATAAAGAGGCTGGAAAGTTTCCGCCTCTGTTACTATTTACAAGGTACGAAGCGCATCTTCTAGCGCTGTTTTTTGTTGGGTTTGGCTATCGATTTCTTTGATAACACGAGCCGGAACACCTGCCACCACAACATTTTCTGGGACATCTTGAGTGACGATGGCACCTGCTGCAACAACAGATCCGCTACCGATTTGAACACCTTCGATAACCACAGCGTTAGCACCGATGAGTACATTGTCACCGACACGGACAGGCTCTGCACTAGCTGGTTCGATAACGCCTGCAAGAACAGCACCGGCACCGACGTGGCTATTTTTACCGACAATAGCACGTCCACCTAAAATAGCTCCCATATCAATCATAGTGCCAGCTCCGATTTCTGCACCGATATTGATAACAGCTCCCATCATGATAACAGCGTTGTCGCCAATCTCAACCTGGTCACGGATGATAGCGCCTGGCTCAATACGAGCATTGATATCGCGTTTATCAAGGAGAGGTACAGCTGAGTTGCGAGCGTCTTGCTCAACAACATAGTCTTTATTTTCTGTTAGTCCTTCAAGAAGAGGTGCGATATCCTTCCAGTCTCCAAAAAGAACATTTCCAAGCTTGGTAACAGAAGCAGGGATAGCTCCGGCAAGTTGCCCCTCAAAGGTTACTTTTACGCTGGTCTTTTTCTCAGCATTTGCGATAAATTGGATAATTTCTTGTGCATTCATTTTTGTAGCAGTCATAGAGATGTCTCCTCACTCTTTGTAATGCTTACTATTCTACCAAAAAAGGCTTCAAAATTGAAGCCTTAAGTGTTAAAAGAAGATTCTTTCATTTTATCCTTTGATTCTTCGATGGATAAGAAGATCATGGGAATAATAATCAAAATCATAGCTAATAGCAGATACCCATCCAAGACTAAACCTAGAAATAGAACACTTAGAATAGCAGATGATAAAGGTTCGCTAGCGCTGACCACTGACACCACCAATGGGGATACCAGCGATACAGCCTTCATAGATAGGAAAAAGGCAAAAGCTGTTCCCAAAAAGGCAATGGTCAAACAAATCAAGATGCTCACCCAATCTAGTTGAAAGCTAATTCTATATACAGGGTAGAGAAAATTACTAAAGAGTCCAGCCAGCATCATTCCCCAACCAACAGTGGGAACAAAACCATATTTTCGAGCAAATGGCTGGGGCAAAATAACATTAAACATGACACCCAGCGCACTGAGAAGTCCAGTTAGTAAGGCGATAGGAGTGATGGATAACTTAGAGAGATCGCCTTTGGTAGCCATCAAAAAGACCCCAAGCATAGCAGTTAAAACATAGAAGATTGCTTTTTTAGAAGCTTTTTTCTTGTAGATGATACGGTTGTATATGAGAATGAAGACAGGACTGATAAATTGTAGGATGGTTGCCGTTGTCGCATTAGAGTATTCTACGCAGAGATAAAAGAAATACTGAACGGAGAAGATTCCTAAGATGGCATAAGCCAGAAAAGGCAGGTAGTTTTTGCGCTTTCTCCAGATATCGAATAGCTGTGAGCGAAACTTAAAGCTAGAGAAGATAAGCACGAAACCACCTGCAATACTTAGTCGCATGGAAGTAATCCAGCCGGATGATACTTGATAATGCGTAAAGAAGAATTCTCCTAAAATGCCACAAATACCCCATATTAATCCAGATAGGAGGGAGTAAATGGTTCCCTTAAAAATATTCTTTTGATACTGATTCATATAGAAAGGTTAACGTTGTAGTCTATTTGAAGATGAGTCGTTGCTATCACTGGTAGTATTATTGTTATTATTACCGTTATTACTGTTGTTGTTGCTATTATTATTGTTGTTGTTATTATTATTTTGATTATTGTTATTATTGCTACTGTTGTTTGAGTTATTATTGTTGGAATTAGATGATTTTGGTAGACTTCCCAAAATCGTATTCCAAGCTTTTTGGTAATCAGAGTCACTTCCACCGATGGCAAATTTGTAGGTAGTAGTTGGAGCACCAGCTTGGTTAGCCCAGTAACTTGTTACCATTTCTCCAGTAACGTCAATCTCTTTGCCGTTGATAGTGACCTTGCCAGGCTTCTGTCCAGTCGACTTAAGGACTTGAGAAGAGGTGACACTCGAATCAAGGCTGAAACGCTCAGTTCCCCAAGCAGAAGGAGAAGCTTGTTGAATAGCATTTACCAGATTAGCCATGTACTTAGCATTACGGAAGTATGCGCCGTTAGCTAGGGGACTATTATCATCGTGACCGACCCAGCCTCCAAGAGTCAATTTTGGAGTTGAAAGCATGAGCCACATATCACCTTCTTCGTTGGTTGTACCAGTTTTACCAATCCAATCAGCACCTGCTAGACTGGAATTTATGCTATAAAGATCGCTTTGGAAGCTTGTAGTTATCCGGGATGAAAGTACATCTCTCAGTAGACTTTGCATAATGGTTGCAGTAGCTTTTGAGTAGACCTGAACAGGTTCGTTCTTATGTTCATAGATCACTTCGCCACTACTTTTTTCAATTTTTGAAATCATATATTTCTTATTGTAAATACCATTATTGGCTAGTGTTTGATATCCGTTTGTATGTTGAGCTACAGTAACTTCAATTCCTCCTCCCATAGGAAGACTTTCAATACCATATTCTGGGATTTCATACCCCATTTTTTCCATGTAGGAGCGGACATCAACTCCTTTTTCACGAAGCATACGATAGGTCCAGTAGGCAGGGATGTTCCATGAATAATTGAGGGCTTCCTTAAGGTTTATCATAGCTGTTCCTGGACTGTTGACGTGCATAATCGGAGTTCCGTTGGCAAAGTTGGTAGGATAGTTTGATAGGATACTAGCACTTCCCATCAATCCTTGGTCAATAGCAATACCATAAGCTAATAGTGGCTTAGTAGTAGAGGCAGGAGAGCGTTTAGTATCAAAAGCATGATTATTTTGATTGTTTTGGTAATCTCGTCCTCCTACAAATCCTAAGATAGCTCCCGTTTGGTTATCCATCAAGACATTTCCTACTTCAGGTTGACCACTATTATCATTTAGAAGGTAGCCATAATTTGCTACAGCATTTTGCATAGCTGTATAGATAGCTTTGTCGATTGTAGTTGTGATACGGTAACCACCATTTTGAATTTCTTTTTCAGCTAATTCACGATAGGATTTCTGGATAGATTCGTTCTTGAGTTCTTGAGCGGAAACATTATCTTTTTTCACCAAGTAATCATACATGAGATTCGTTGCTTCATCAAGTGCAGTAAAGTAGAGATAACCTTTAGAAGTTAGGTTTACACTTTCTGCTGGCAAGAAATCTTGCTTAATGTCGTATGCTTTATAGGTTTCGTAGTCTTCTTGGCTGAGGACTCCTGTTCTGTACATATTGTAAAGAACATCTTTGAAACGCTTGATACCCAGTTCCATATCCTCTTCGCTCTTCATCTCTCCAGTAGATTCATAAGGTGAGTAGGAGATAGGACTTTGTGGCAAGCCTGCTAAGAATGCTGCTTGTGGAATCGTTAGCTGATTGGCATCAACACCGAAAATACCCTTAGCTGCTTGTTGAGCTCCTGCGATATTTTGCCCCTTATTGTTACGACCAAATGGAGCGACGTTGAGATAGGTGGTCAAGATTTCGTCCTTACTCATTGCTCTCTCTAAGGCCAAGGCATCTACGATTTCAGTAGCTTTACGAGTTAGTGTAGGAGCATCCCCAACCACTTGTTGCTTGATGAGCTGCTGGGTTAGTGTCGATCCACCACTAGAAGAACCAAGTCCGATAAAATTTCCTAGACTGGCACGAATAACTGCTTTAGGAACGACTCCATTATGTTCGGCGAAATGTTCATCCTCGGTCGCAACGATAGCTTGTTTGAGATTTTCTGAAATAGCATCTGATGCGACAGATGTCCGAAGAAGGTCACTTTCGATAGCACCAATCATAGTTCCGTCAGCATAGCGAATCTCAGAGATGGATGAAATATCGTTCACTTGTTTGAGCAAATCTTCTGTTTGAGGAACGGTCACTTTGTCAAATAGAGATACAGCATAACCGAAAACAACCCCAGTACCTAAAAGTCCACCAAGGAAGGCGATGATGAATAGGGTATTAAAGGTTGCCTTGATTCCTAGTAAGATATTAGCAAAGATAGTCCAAATATTCGTTTTGGTTTGCTTTTTCTTTTTAGACTTTTTAGGGCCACCTTTACCTAAATGTATATTTTTTAGTTTTGATTTTAGGGACTGAAGGAAAGCCAGTCCTTTTTCTTTCATAGATAATAATGTATTTTTCATTTCTTTCCTCACTCTTTATTATTATACCATAAAAGCAATGATTGCAAGAAATTAGTCTTGGACGAGCTTTGGAGGTGTTTAGACAACAAAAAAACCAGGTATTTTCAACCTGGTTTAAGGGCTTATTTTTCTCCTGAGAGTTCTTTCCCAAGGTTAATCAAATAAGTTTTCAAGTCATCTTTGACTTGAGGATGTCTAAGTGCGTAGTCGATTGAAGTTTTCATAAAGCCAAACTTGTCTCCAACATCATAACGAGCCCCCTTGAATTCACGAGCAAATACACGTTGAGTTTTGTTGAGGGTATCAATAGCGTCTGTTAGCTGGATTTCATTTCCGGCACCAGGTTTTTGATTTTCAAGAATACCAAAAATCTCTGGTGTGAGGAGGTAACGACCAATAATGGCTAAATCACTTGGTGCGTCCTCAGGTGCTGGTTTTTCAACGAAGGTTTCAACACTGTAAAGTCCATCTTTTCCTTCTCCTTGAGGATCGATGACACCATAGGCAGAAACTTCTTCGTGTGGTACAGGCATTACGGCGATAGTAGAAGCGTGAGTCTCTTCGTAATCATTCATAAGTTGCTTGGTCAATGGGACAGCATTGTCATCAGTGATATCCATGAGGTCATCTCCGAGCATCACCACAAAAGGTTCATTCCCAACGAAAGCTTTGGCTTGTAAAACGGCATCTCCGAGTCCACGTGGGTGTGTTTGACGGATGAAGTGAAGTCGCATGCCTGTTGTTTCATCAACTAATTTTAAGAGATCTGTTTTTCCTTTTTCCTTAAGGTTATATTCTAGTTCAAAGTTTGAGTCAAAGTGGTCTTCGATAGAACGTTTTGACTTCCCTGTTACAACAAGAATGTCCTCAATTCCAGACTTAAGAGCTTCCTCTACGATGAATTGAATGGTTGGCTTATCCACGATTGGCAACATTTCTTTTGCCAAGGCTTTGGTTGCAGGTAGGAAACGAGTTCCAAGTCCCGCAGCAGGGATAACAGCTTTTCTAACTTTTTGCTTCATGAGCATCCTTTCTAACGGTGATTAAGACCACTCGTTTTCTGCCTTGAACTCGTTACTCATGAGTTCAGAAACAGCATCCTTAATATTAACATTTTCATAAATAACTTGGTAAATAGCCTGGGTAATAGGCATATAGACTCCAAGCTCTTGCGCCAATTCGTAAGCAGCTTTGGTTGTTGAAATTCCTTCGATGACCATTCCCATGTTGGCTTCGATATCTGCCAAGGCTTCACCACGCCCAAGAGCATCACCTGCTCGCCAGTTACGTGAGTGGATAGAAGTTCCGGTAACGATTAGATCACCAACACCTGAAAGTCCGCTATAAGTCAGTGGATTTGCTCCAAGCTTGACTCCTAGACGAGTGATTTCCGCAAGCCCGCGCGTGATAATCGCTGCCTTAGCATTATCTCCAAAGCCAAGTCCATGGAGGGCCCCTGCACCAACAGCAATGATATTTTTAAGAGCACCAGCTGTTTCCACTCCGATCACATCTGTATTGGTATAAAGACGGAAGTAGTGGTTACTAAAGAGTATCTGAACATACTGAGCCGTCTCTAAATCTTTAGAAGCAGCAGTAATCAAGGTGATATCACGGACAATTGTTTCTTCTGCGTGACTAGGACCAGATACAACCACAATTTCACTGCGGAACTCTTCAGGAATTTCTTCTTCAAGAATGGTTGAAAGACGTTTGTGACTATTTGGCTCGAGACCTTTTGAAGCATGCATAATAACCACTTTATGGTCCAAGACAGCAGCCACTTGTTGAGCTACCAATCTTGTCACCTTAGTTGGAACTACGAACAAAACAGCGTCAGCGCCCTTCAAGACTTCTGCTAAATCATGGTAGGCAACAATCTTTTCGTCTAAAACAGTATCCTTAAAATAGCGTTTGTTGGTATGTTGTGTATTGATTTCGTCAATTTGGTCAGGAATATTTCCCCAGATACGAACTTCGTGTCCATTGTCATTTAAAACTTGTGACAGAGCAGTACCCCAAGAACCAGGCCCTAAAACAGCGATGGTTTGTTTGTTCATTTTCCCCTCCTTCTGAGAAAGCACTTTCCTATATTCTACCATAAAAAGCCTTATCTTGCATCTATATTATTTATGAAGAGCAAACTGAGTAAGAGAGAATAAAAAAACAGCCAATAAGTCATTTGGCTGTCTTTAGAAGAAAAACTAGAGCGTAATACTGTTGTTTTTAGAAATCTTCATAAACAATAACAAGGAAGTAACTGTCAAGACAGTAAGGATTGTAGATAAGGCTGCTGCCACACCATAATTCCCGCGAAGTACTTCAGTGTAGATTGCTACGGTCATAGTTTTTGTTTTGGCATTATATAGCAGGATAGAAGTAGATAGTTCTGAAATCATTGTTACCCATGATAGAATAGCTCCAGAAATAATACCGGGTAACATCATTGGAACAGTGATGTTACTGAAAGTATTGAGACGGCTACTTCCTAAACTCTCAGCTGCTTCTTCAATACTAGGTGATATTTGTTGTAAGCTAGCAACAGATGAGCGGATTGTATAAGGGAGTCTTCTTACAGATAAGGACATAATCAAGATGAAGGCTGTTCCTGTAATCATAAGGAAGCCACTTCCGAAGATACCTGTATTGAATGAAGAGATAAAGGCAATACCGAGAACTGTTCCTGGTACGATATAAGGTACCATACTAAGGCTATCAATTAAGTTTGTAAACAAATTTCGTTTTCTAACAGCTAGGTAGGAGATAAATGATGCAAATAAAACAACTAGAATCAAAGCAATCAAAGGAATGCGAATCGTATTAAAAATACTAGCTCCCATGCGATTGAAGGCAATCTTGTAACTATTTAGAGAATAGCCTTTGACAAATACCATACCTGATGTTTTTATGAAAGAGGTATAAATCAAAAATAATTGAGGTAGAACAGAAAATAAGACAATTCCGTAAACTGTTGCATAAATTGCTACCATTTTTCCTTTTGTAGTTTTTTTCGGCTCAATTGGATGGAGAGAATTCATGCTGAAACTATAGCGATTAGAAATATATTTTTGGATAAGAAAGATTGTTAAAGCAATGATAATCGCCATGATTGCTAAAGCAGATGCAAATGCGGAATTTCCGCCAACCTCACTAATGAATTGATTATAAATTAAAACAGGAAAAGTTCGATATCCTTCACCAATTAACATAGGAGTTCCGAAGTCGGAGAATGCCCTCATAAATACGAGTAGGGCAGCAGCAAGTAAAGTTGGAACTAAAAGGGGTAAAATAACTGTTATCATTCGTTTGAATCCAAATACCCCCATACTTTCAGCGGCTTCCAAGAGGGAGTTGTCGATACTCTTCATGGTTCCAGCTACGTATAGGAATACGAGAGGAAAAAGTTGGAGTGTAAAGACAAGTACAATACCTTTAAAGCCGTAGATATCAAAGCCTGGCAAATGTAGTGTGTTGGTTAGAAATTTTGTGATAACTCCGTTTCTACCAAGAAGTAGAATCCAAGAATAGGCACCTACAAAGGGAGCTGACATGGATGCGATGATAATCAAAATTTGTAAAAATTTCTTTCCCTTGAAGTCATACATTGAAAAAAGATAAGCTAGCAAGGTACCAACAACGACAGAAGTAATTGTGGCGGTTACGGAAACCTTAAAACTATTAATGAGTGTCTCAGAATAATAAGATTTGCTAAAGAAAGTAACAAAATTTTCTAAAGAGAAACTACCTTCATGTATTAGTGCCTGCTTGAGTACAATAATAATTGGATAAACAAGAAAAATAAGATAGGTAAGAAAGATGAAGAATGAGGAGGCTGTCCAAATATTTAGTTTTTTACCTTTCATAGCCAACTCCTGTAATAAGATTTTGGGAACCATCTGCAGAAAAGACATTTAACTTTTGAGTATTGATTCGTAGACGAATTCGATCCCCTTTTTGAAGATCTTCTTCAAAAGTTGATTCTTCGCTCACCTGTATTTTTGAAGAAAATGCAGTCTCTACAAAATATTCAGTGGTGAGTCCAAGATAAACACTATCGGTGATTGTTCCATCGATTGGGCCATTTTCATCACGGATAAATTCTTCAGGACGAATGCTAACACGGATGTTTTGCTCGTCAATTTGGTCAAGAGTTGGCATACGAAGAGAATAGCTGTCTTCGAAGACTATGTAAGCTCCATCAGCTTGTTTTTCTAAACGAGCAGGGATTATATTTGTTCTACCAATAAATGTTGCCACAAACTCATTAGCTGGTTTATGATAGAGTTCCTTTGGTCGTCCGACTTGTTGAATAACACCGTCTTTCATAACAGCAATTTGGTCAGAAATGGCCATGGCTTCTTCTTGGTCGTGGGTCACATATACAGTTGTAATTCCCACTTCGTGTTGAATTTCTCGAATAACTTGGCGCATATCTAAGCGAAGTTTCGCATCCAGGTTACTAAGAGGCTCGTCCATGAGGAGAACACTTGGATTAACAGCTAAGGCACGTGCCAAGGCGACACGTTGTTGTTGTCCACCACTGAGTTTATCGGGCTTTCGATCTGCGTATTGATCAATTTGCATTAGTTCCAGATATTTATTAGTTTGTTGAACTAATTCATCTTTTGGAACCTTTTTTTGTTTAAGACCAAAAGCAACATTATCTCGAACAGTCAAATGTGGGAAAATAGCGTAGTTTTGGAAAACCATACCGATGTTGCGTTTGCTGGGTTCTATATTATTGATTTTAGTATCATCGAAGTAAAATTCTCCGCCTTCAATACTGTTGAAGCCTGCAATCATTCGAAGAAGAGTCGTTTTTCCACAACCTGAAGGTCCAAGAATGGTGAAAAGACTTCCTTTTGGGATCGTAACATTTAAATTCTCAATGACAGGAATGTCATGGTAGATTTTTTTTGCGTTAATAATTTTGATCTCACTCATAGTGAACCTCTTTTACTGTTTCGATTGAATATTAGTGAAAATATCATTGTACTTTTTAAGAATAGCTGATTTATTTTGGATGACGTAATCAGAATCTTCAGTGGCGATATTGATTTCGGTCATTGATTTCATATTTTTATTGGTTTTAGCATTTTTTCGAATGGGTCTAATGGTTGTTTCAGTTCCTAGTTTATCCTGAATGTCTTGAGAAAGAAGGAAATCGATAAATTTTTTAGCGTTTTCCATGTGTTTGGCATTTTTGATAATAGCTGCGTTACCAGGCAAAAAGACGGTTCCTTCTTTTGGATAAATGACTTTTACATCAACGCCATCGTTTAAGAGTTTCAATGCAGGATCTTCATAGGTGAGTCCGACAGCCATTTCTCCGTCAGCGACTGATTTGTAGACATTTGAAGAACTAGAAGCAATTTTCCCATCTACTAAGCTAAATAGATTTTTCACATATGTCCAAGCTTGCTCATTTTCATAGCCCCCCTGATCTACGAGCATGTTTGTTAATTGAGCAAAGGCGCTAGAAGAATTACTTGGATCAGCAGTTGCGATTTTTCCTTTTAATTTAGGATTGAGTAGATCATTGTAGCCTTCAATTTTAATATCTTTTGTAAGAGCTGAATTGGCAATGATGACACTGACATCAAGTGTATAAGGCGTGTAGAATCCAGTTTTATTTTGATATTCAGGGATTATCTGGTCGTTCTCTTGAGAAATATAAGGTTCAAAAAGATTTTCGTTAGAAGAGAAGAGGGCGTAGGAGCCTCCGAAAATGACATCGGCTACAGGGGATTCTTTTTCAGCCTCAGCTTTTTTGAACAATTCACCAGTGCTGGCTTGTACTAAGTCAACCTTAATACCATATTTTTCTTCGAAGGCTGGGATTGTTTCTTCGATAAGGTCTTCAGGGTTAGGCGAGTAGATAACCAAAGTGTTATCTGAATCTTTTTCAGAGCTAGTTTCCGCTTCTGTTGTTGAAGAACATCCTGATAAAGTAAGAAATATCCATCCACAAGAGAGAAAGAATAGTAGTTTTTTCATAAGAGTCTCCTTTTTTACGAACGTTTTTACTCTACGACTTGCTTAATGTTTATAATTTGCAGAGTTCTATAGGATATAATAAAAACCTTAAAGAAATCTAAAACGAGGAATATGAGTCAAAGGCGTTAGGGGAAAAAGATGGAAGAGATAAATAATCGATATAAGTTAATTTCAAGTGTTAGCTAATTTCTTATACTGCTAAATAAGCTGGATTTGCGATTCAGTCTTTCTTTCCATCCAAGCCCAAAAGAACATTTCTCGACTTTCAAATTCCCCCAAAAATGGTATAATAGTAACATCATAAAATTGGAGAAATAGCATGAGTTTTTACAATCATAAGGAAATTGAGCCTAAGTGGCAAAAATACTGGGCTGACCATCACACATTTAAGACAGGAACAGATGCTTCAAAACCGAAGTTTTATGCATTAGACATGTTCCCTTATCCATCTGGAGCGGGTCTTCACGTAGGACACCCAGAAGGCTACACAGCAACAGATACCCTTAGCCGTTTCAAACGTGCGCAAGGCTACAACGTCCTTCACCCAATGGGGTGGGATGCTTTTGGTTTGCCTGCAGAGCAATATGCTATGGATACAGGGAATGACCCAGCGGAATTCACAGCAGAAAACATTGCCAACTTCAAACGCCAAATCAATGCGCTTGGATTCTCTTACGACTGGGACCGTGAAGTCAATACTACAGATCCGAACTACTACAAGTGGACGCAATGGATCTTCACTAAGCTTTACGAAAAAGGCTTGGCCTATGAAGCGGAAGTGCCAGTAAACTGGGTTGAAGAATTAGGAACAGCCATCGCCAACGAAGAGGTCCTTCCTGACGGAACATCTGAGCGTGGTGGCTATCCAGTTGTCCGCAAACCAATGCGCCAATGGATGCTCAAAATTACTGCCTATGCAGAGCGCTTGCTGACTGACTTGGATGACCTTGACTGGCCAGAGTCTATCAAGGACATGCAACGCAACTGGATTGGGAAATCAACTGGTGCCAATGTAACTTTCAAAGTGAAAGGGACTGACAAGGAATTCACCGTCTTTACGACACGTCCAGATACCCTTTTTGGGGCGACCTTCACTGTCTTGGCGCCTGAGCATGAGCTAGTAGATGCCATCACAAGTCCAGGACAAGCAGAGGCTGTTGCTGACTACAAACACCAAGCTAGCCTCAAGTCAGACTTGGCTCGTACAGACCTTGCCAAGGAAAAAACAGGGGTTTGGACGGGTGCTTATGCTATCAACCCTGTCAATGGTAAAGAAATCCCAATCTGGATTGCCGACTACGTTCTCGCTAGCTATGGTACAGGTGCTGTTATGGCTGTGCCTGCCCATGATGAGCGTGACTGGGAATTTGCTAAACAGTTTGGACTTCCAATCGTAGAAGTGTTGGAAGGTGGAAATGTAGCTGAAGCTGCCTACACAGAAGATGGCCTTCACGTCAACTCTGACTTCTTGAACGGTCTTAACAAAGAAGATGCTATCGCCAAGATTGTAGCTTGGTTGGAAGAAAAAGGCTGTGGTCAAGAGAAGGTAACTTACCGTCTCCGCGACTGGCTCTTTAGCCGTCAACGTTACTGGGGAGAACCAATCCCAATCATTCATTGGGAAGATGGAACTTCAACAGCCGTTCCAGAAAGTGAATTGCCACTTGTCTTGCCGGTAACCAAGGACATCCGCCCTTCAGGTACTGGTGAAAGCCCACTAGCTAACTTGACAGACTGGCTGGAAGTGACTCGTGAAGATGGCGTCAAAGGTCGTCGTGAGACCAACACCATGCCGCAATGGGCTGGTTCAAGCTGGTACTACCTCCGCTATATCGATCCACATAACACAGAAAAATTGGCTGATGAGGACCTCCTCAAACAATGGTTGCCAGTAGATATTTACGTGGGTGGTGCAGAACACGCGGTGCTCCACTTGCTTTACGCTCGTTTCTGGCATAAATTCCTCTATGACCTTGGTGTTGTACCGACTAAAGAGCCATTCCAAAAACTCTTTAACCAAGGAATGATCTTGGGAACTAGCTACCGTGACCACCGTGGTGCTCTTGTAGCGACTGACAAGGTTGAAAAACGTGACGGTTCCTTCTTCCACATGGAAACAGGGGAAGAATTGGAGCAAGCACCAGCTAAGATGTCGAAATCCCTCAAGAACGTGGTCAACCCAGACGATGTGGTGGAACAATACGGTGCCGATACCCTTCGTGTCTATGAAATGTTTATGGGACCACTCGATGCTTCTATCGCTTGGTCTGAAGAAGGTCTGGAAGGAAGTCGTAAGTTTCTTGATCGTGTGTACCGTTTGATCACAAGTAAAGAAATCGTTGCGGAAAACAATGGCGCTCTAGACAAGGTTTATAACGAAACCGTTAAAGCTGTCACAGAGCAAATCGAGTCCATGAAATTCAACACAGCCATTGCCCAGCTCATGGTCTTTGTCAACGCTGCTAACAAGGAAGATAAACTCTATGTGGATTACGCCAAAGGCTTCATCCAATTGATTGCCCCATTTGCCCCTCACTTGGCAGAAGAACTCTGGCAAACAGTCGTAGCAACAGGCGAGTCTATCTCTTATGTAGCTTGGCCAACATGGGACGAAAGCAAATTGGTTGAAAACGAAATCGAAATCGTCGTCCAAATCAAAGGTAAAGTCCGTGCTAAACTCATGGTCGCTAAAGATCTTTCACGCGAAGAATTGCAAGAAATTGCTCTGGCTGACGAAAAAGTCAAAGCAGAAATTGATGGCAAAGAAATCGTGAAAGTGATTAGTGTACCTAACAAGCTTGTAAATATTGTTGTGAAATAAAAATGAATCCTTCAGAGTTCAGCTCTGGAGGATTTTTGACTCTTCTTGACAAGAAATTGGTATTTTGTTAATATGATTAACAAAAAGAAGGAAACCATGAATAAGAAAGAACTGCATAAGTTTAATAATCGTTTTAACAGCTTTGCTTTAGCTTTTGAACAGTTGAAAAAAGCTCAGCATAGGAACAGTATTGATAAATCAATCACTATTAATGAAGTCCATTTGATCGACCTGATAGGCCGCAATCAACCTGTGAATCTAGTGAAATTATCTGAGTTACTTGAAGTGTCTAGGAGTGCCATTACTCAGAGTGTTAGACGTTTAACCAAGAAAGACCTCGTTGCTTTTGAATTTGCACCGGATAATGAAAAAAATAAATATCTGAGATTATCTAAAAAAGGAATCGAAGTTTTTAAAATCCATAAGGAGCAACAAGCATATATTGAAAAATCAATCTTTTCAGTTTTAAACAACTATAGCGAGGGGGAACTTCAAACAGTTGTGAAATTGATGGATGATATTGAAAAGGTGTGGGGAGAATTGCCGTGGTAAAAGTCGCGGTAATTTTAAAACTATATTGTTAATCACATTAACAAAAAAGAGGAAGAAATGAATATACAAATTGAACTTATCTCAGAGTCTGAGTTAGCAGACGAATCTTTTAATATTGTCATCAATGGCTTAAAACCAAGAGAAACATATCGAGTCGAGATGCACCTAACTGATTATTATTGTATCAATGCTCCCATGTTTTTAGCTCATGATGTTTTATGGAGATCAACAGGGACTTTTGTATCAGATAAGAATGGTATTATTGATATTTCACGAACTCCATCTTGTTCTGGCTCTTATGAAGGCATTTCAACAATGGGACTATTTTTTAATGCTAAGCCCTTGACCAATGAGAGAAAGAAACTTCCAACCTCTCTTTCTAAAATTCCTTTACTAGATCGGTTTTTTGTGAAAATCAAAATTATGCAAGGAAATACTGTCATTGCAGAGAGAATTTTTACAAGACGTTACATGAGTTCGCAAATTAGTCATCAAGATATTTACGGGGAACATTTTCGTGGGAGACTCTTTTATGATAAAAAGGCAATAAAAACACCAGCTTTGATTATTGTGAGCGGTAGTGAAGGACGGATTGAAAAGGCACAGAATATAGCTCAGCTTTTATCTTCTAGAGGTTATATTTGCCTAGCATTTGCCTACTTTGGTTTAGAGGGGTTACCAAAACATTTGGAACGTATTCCTTTAGAGAGCCTTGTGGAAGCAAAGAATTATCTACGTCAGCATCCTCAAGTAGATAGTGAAAAAATTGGAATATATGGACGGTCTAAGGGAGCAGAATTCGTTTTAGCTGAGGAGAGCCTTTTTAATGACGTTCAATGTTTGGTACTAAATTCACCCTCTGATGTGATATATGAAGGGATAAAAGGGAAATGGAACTCTCATACTTCTTCTTGGACGCATTTGCAAAAAGAACTTCCCTATCAAAAGTTTCGACTTGGAGATTATCTGTTCAGCAAACTTTTTAGAAAAAGCTTCCCTAAAGATCGTTCTGCTAAGATAGATATCGGTCAAATGCATTCACCAATCTTATTGCTCGGAAGTACTGTTGATGAAATATGGGATGCCTCGTCAGCAATTGATGATATTGTCTCAGATTATAAAGGACGCCACATTACATTTAAAAAATATCATGAAACAGGTCACATGTTGACAGTGGCTTATCAACCAAATCACCGTTATCGAAAAGATTGGCGTTTATTGATGAGAGAGAGTAAGGATTCTTGGCTAGCTACGATTCATTTTTTTGATAGGCATTTGAAGAAGAAATAAAAATAGATTATAAATATGCTATAATAGTTCCAACTAAGATAAAAACACAGTTCTGGTTGGTAGTCCAGACGTAGGCAAGCCTATCAGCAACCTTCCTCCTTGGTTGTCCATTCTTAGGGGTAGATTTAAGGAGGTGCTGTCGTGGAAACAATTTCAATTGGATTGACAGTTTATTTTGAAGATGGATTTTGGCATGGTTTGTTCGAACAAGTGTATCGAGAAACTTATCAAGTTTGTCGTGTGACATTTGGTCAGGAGCCAAAAGATGATGAAATTCTAGAGATCTTACAGACTCAGTTTACTCAATTATCTTTTAGTCCAGAAGCTACAGTTAAGCAGCATGTAAAAATCAAGAATCCTAAACGATTACAGCGAGCTGTGAAAAAACAAGTAAAGCAGAAAGTTTCTTCCAAGTCGAAAGAACTATTGCAGTTGCAGTATGAGGAAAGGAAAAAGATTTCAAAACATCAATCTAGTGTCCAAAGACAATTGCTCAAACAAGAGAAATTCGAACGCAAACAGCAAAAACGTAGAGAGAAGCACAAGGGGCATTAACTCACTCGTTTCCATATTTGATCAATCCTCCATAAACGAGAGGATTTTTTGTAGATCACCTGTGAGATGTGATATACTATTCACATCTTTAAACTTATAAGTGGGAGACAAGGAGAAAGCTATGCCAGTAAATGAATATGGTCAGATGATTGGTGAATCTGTAGACGATACACCTGGAGTTTTGCCTTCACTTGTACGGATAGAGGGGCAGTATACGATTATTGAAGTTCTGTCAGTAGAAAAGCATGCGGAGGATTTGCTGGCTGTTTATGGTCCAGAATCACCTCGAGAGATGTGGACCTATCTCTTTCAACCACCAGTAGAGAATCTCGAAGAATTAATCGTAGCTTTGAAGCAGATGCTTGAGCGTAAGGATTGCTTCTATTATGCGATTATCGATAAAGCAACTGGAAAGGCGCTGGGAACATTTTCTCTCATGCGTATTGACCAAGCCAATCGCACCATTGAAGTTGGCGCGGTGACTTTTTCTCCGGCTCTCAAACAGACCAGGATGGGAACAGAAGCTCACTATTTGCTAGCTCGCTATGTTTTTGAAGAACTCCACTTTCGTCGCTACGAGTGGAAGTGCGACGCCCTCAATCTTCCATCTAGAAAAGCAGCAGAACGTTTGGGCTTTGTCTATGAAGGAACCTTCCGCCAAGCTGTTATCTATAAAGGTCGTACCAGAGATACGGATTGGTTGTCCATGATCGATAAGGACTGGCCTCAAGTCAGAGCTCGCTTGGAAGCGTGGTTGCGTCCTGAAAATTTTGATAAAAATGGGCAGCAGATAAAATCGCTTAGGCAATGCTAGAAAGGTTTGCTATGATTAAGATTACAAAAGAAAGATCTGTTTCAATTGATGACGTTTTACATCTCTATCAGGCAGTTGGTTGGACAAACTATACCAATCAGCCACAGATGTTGGAGCAGGCCTTGTCTCATTCGCTAGCGACTTATCTTGCCCGTGATGGTGAGAAAATCGTTGGTTTAGTGCGTCTGGTTGGAGACGGTTTTTCATCCGTTTTTGTCCAGGATTTGATTGTCTTGCCTACTTATCAGCGTCAAGGAATTGGTAGTAACTTGATGAAAGAAGTCTTAGCTGACTATAAGGGTGCCTACCAAGTACAACTAGCGACTGAACAGACTGAAAAAACATTGGGGTTTTACCGTTCTCTGGGGTTTGAAACCTTATCTACTTATGATTGTACAGGAATGATTTGGGTGGATCGAAAAAAATTAAAATAATTCTTTTATCTTAAGTTAACTTTAAGTTTACTCATGTATCATGTAATCATTAAGTAAAGACCTCCTAACTTTATTTAATAGAAATCCTAAACTTTTCTTTTTCATAATAATCTCCCTAAAGAAGTCACCAAATTCGGTGGCTTTTTTTTATGTTCACCTGTAGAAATTTTAAAATAAAATTGACCACATAATCATCCATTTCGACCACATAGCTCCAAAGTATATTTTTTCTTTTTCCTTTTTGTTAAACTGAGAGTGTGAAAAGGAGGAAAGAAATATGATTTTACAAGCAAAAGGTCTCACTAAGAACTATGGAGACCATATAGCAGTTAGAAATATAAATTTAGAGTTTAAAAAAGGGAGTTTTAATGCAATATTAGGACCTAACGGGGCTGGGAAATCGACAACGATTTCAATGTTAATCGGACTTAAACGAGCAACTAATGGTCAAATCATCTATGCGCCCAATACTAGGATTGGAGTTGTTTTTCAAGCAAGTGTATTGGATGAAAAGTTGACAGTCAAAGAAAACCTAACCATTCGAGCCCAGCAGTATAAGGGGATTAAAGGTGGTCGTGTGGAAGATTTAATCAATCAACTAGGGTTGACTGCTTTTCAGAAACAACTTTATGGAACTTTATCAGGAGGACAGAAACGTCGAGTTGATATTGCTCGGGCTCTCCTATCCAATCCCGATATTTTATTTCTAGATGAGCCTACGACTGGACTAGATATTCAGACCCGCAAATCCATTTGGGATTTATTGTATCGTCTACAAAGAGATGAAGGGATGACTATTATCTTAACGACTCATTATCTGGATGAAGCAGATGAGGCAGATCAACTTTATATTATAGATCATGGAAAGGTTATTGCCCAAGGTTCTGCTACTGAGATTAAAAGTGAGTACGCTTCCAATCTTTTAAAAATTTGTTTTAAAGACAAGCAAGTGGAGAAATTCTTACCTAAAAATATGCCTGTGGAAAAAGAAAATGAGTTTGAGTATAGTCTTTATCCCGAGAACCAATTGGAAGCTATTGATTATTTGACCCAAGTTCGTGAGAAGATTGCTGGCTTTGAATTTCGTCCAGGAACTATGGATGATGCCTTCATAGCCCTTACAGGAAGAGAGGTGCGCTAATGTTAGCCTTATTAAAACGTGATTTTTTGTTGTATTTTCGTAATCGTTCAGGAGTCTTTTTCTCATTACTGGGAGCTTTGATTTCCTTTCTACTCTATATCATTTTTTTGCAGAAAAATTTGATGGATGCCTGGTCCCAACTTCCTGATAATAAGAGCCTTTTAAATAACTGGCTGATGGGTGGAACTTTGGCTGTGACTGGGATTACAACAAGTTTTACAGCTTTGACCCAGATGGTACAAGACCGTGAAAATCAAGTGGATCAGGATCTCTTTTTGACAGACTTAGGGAGCTGGGGCTTGCAACTGTCTTATCTTATTAGTAGCCTTATCATTTCCTTTGTTATGCAAGCCTTTATGCTTATTGTTATGAGCCTTTATTTTCAAGAAATTCCAGCTATGAGTAAGCTATTTGAAATAAGTTTAATCATGCTGCTAAGTAGTCTCCTTTCAACATTGGTAAATGTACTCTTGATTTATCATTTCCAGTCAGTAGATAGTCTGGGTAAATTGGCTACAATTGTAGGTACAGTTTCAGGATTTTTAGTAGGAACTTATGTACCAATGGGAATTCTTCCTAACTTCGCTCAAGTTCTCATGAAGTGCACACCGGCTACCTATCTTGCTTCTCTCTATAGACAGGTCTTAATGAAGGAGCAATTAGAAACTACATTTATGGGGAATAGTAGCTTATTAGAAGAGTTTCAAGAAAAATTAGGAATCCGGCTTAATTGGCAGAACCTTATAACAAAGGAAGAAACATACTTAATAGTGGTGAGTATCTGCCTCCTAACTTTTCTGCTTTGGCTGGTAGTAGTTAAAATCTCTAGCAAAAAAATAAAAATTATAGGTTAAGTTAACTTTAAGTCTTCTCTTGTACCATATAATTATTAAGTAAAGACCTCCTAACTTTATTTAATAGAAATCCTAAACTTTTCTTTTTCATAATAATCTCCCTAAAGAAGCCACCAAATCAGGTGGCTTTTTTGTTTGTAGGCTGGTTTTTTGCTATAATAGGAACATGAGTAGAATTTTAGATAATGAAATCATGGGTGATGAGGAGTTGGTAGAACGTACCCTCCGTCCCCAATATTTACGTGAATATATCGGACAAGACAAGGTCAAGGATCAGCTTCAAATCTTTATCGAGGCAGCAAAAATGCGTGATGAGGCGCTGGATCATGTTCTTTTATTTGGCCCTCCAGGTCTCGGGAAAACGACCATGGCTTTTGTCATTGCCAATGAATTGGGAGTCAATCTTAAGCAAACGTCTGGTCCCGTTATCGAAAAAGCCGGTGATTTGGTAGCGATTTTGAATGACTTGGAGCCAGGAGATGTTCTTTTTATTGATGAGATTCATCGCTTGCCTATGTCGGTAGAAGAGGTGCTATACAGTGCCATGGAAGACTTCTACATTGACATCATGATTGGTGCAGGAGAAGCTAGCCGTAGTGTCCATCTAGATTTGCCACCATTTACCTTGATTGGGGCAACGACACGAGCTGGGATGCTTTCAAATCCTCTTCGTGCCCGTTTTGGGATTACAGGCCACATGGAATATTATACCCATGCTGACTTGACAGAGATTGTCGAGCGGACGGCAGATATCTTTGAGATGGAAATTACCCATGAAGCTGCTTCCGAGTTAGCTTTACGCAGTCGTGGAACTCCTCGTATTGCTAATCGTCTTCTCAAGCGCGTGCGTGACTTTGCTCAGATTATGGGCGATGGCTTGATTGATGATGTGATTACGGATAAGGCCTTGACTATGCTGGATGTAGACCATGAAGGTTTGGACTATGTAGACCAAAAAATCCTTCGCACTATGATTGAGATGTATGGCGGCGGTCCTGTCGGTCTAGGAACTCTTTCGGTTAATATCGCCGAAGAGCGTGAGACAGTAGAGGATATGTATGAACCTTACCTGATCCAGAAAGGATTTATCATGCGAACTCGTTCAGGACGAGTTGCGACAGCCAAGGCTTATGAGCATTTGGGGTATGAATATATTGAAAAATGAGACTGAAATTTTAGACTCTTTTAGGGAAAATCCTGACATGATGGCTATTCTGACTGCCATCCGTGACTTGGAGTTGAACGATTCCTGGTTAGCAGCTGGTTCGGTTCGAAATTTTATCTGGAATCTTTTGTCAGAGAAACCAGCCTTTGACCGTGAAACGGATGTGGACGTCATTTTCTTTGACCCAGAGGTGAGTTATGAAGAAACGCTGACAATAGAAAACAAGTTGAGAGAGGACTTCCCCCAGTATCAGTGGGAGTTGAAAAATCAAGTCTATATGCATCAGCATAGTCCCCATACGGAACCGTATGTGAATTCCTGTGACGCTATGAGTAAATATCCCGAACGTTGTACGGCGATAGGTCTTCGCTTGCAAGCTGACGCAACTTTAGAGCTCTTTGCTCCTTATGGTTTAGAGGATATTTTGAACTTTCAGGTTTCTCCAACTCCCCATTTTTTAGAAAATCAAGACCGGATGAAGCTTTATCAACAGCGTTTATCTAAGAAAAATTGGCGAGAAAAATGGAAAAATCTCACATTTAAAAATACTTAAGGAAACTTTAAGATAGGAGCTGTATACTTATCTCATAAGTTAAGAAAACCTTAACTTATACTCCTAAAACTTTTTCATAATAATCTCCCTATAAAAAAATTAAGTCGCCCAATCAGGCGGCTTTTTTTGTTGTGAACATGAGATAAGGATAGTTCTAAACAAGGGCAAACACCAGAGAAATGTTGACAAAGGTCAAAGATTTCTCTAGTATAAGAAGTAAGGCTAGAGATTTTCTGAGAATAGAGTAAATGGAAGTCCATTGGTTTGAGAAAGAGATGTTGAAAAATGACTAAAAGAATGAAAAACAATAGGAAACTAGTTAATCTAGGCTTGTATCAAAACAAAATAGTCTATTATGACTTAAAAGAAAAGAAACTTTACTTTTCAATTCTCGAGAGAACATCTAAGAATCACCATTACTATACTCTTGGACTCACTTTGCTATCTCTCCCCATTATTCGATTGCTGAATGGTTTAACCATTTTTGATATCCCTACTATCAAATATTCTAGCTTCATTCTATGTTCCTGTCTTTCCTTGCTCATAGGGAAATTTGTAGTTGACTATTATGACAAAGACTTGGACTTATATCCTGCATTGTTTACAGATATTGAGTACGCAGAATTTTTAGAAATAGCAAAGAAAAATGGAACTCTTGCTTTCGTATTTAATATTATTAGTAGTGTCAGTTTGATAGGTTGCTTGATAGTTTACCTAGTCTATGCAAAGTTTTTAGGATTGCTGATTTATTCGGTTCTCTTATTCATTCTCTACATCTGTGTGGTCAATAATGTACATAGACGGAATAAAGTTATTAAAAAACTACTTTAGTTAACGATTCACTAATAAAGGACTTCCGTATTTCCCTTATGATTTGGTTGCGGAAGGTGAGAAGGAATAGTAAGTCTCGTGGAGTACTATGAATAAAATTTTTAAAAAAGATTGGAGTAAATATGAGTAACAAAGTATCAATTATGCAAGAGATGTTTAAAAAAGAAGGTTCAGATGAACTCGTTCCTGCAGTAACCATTATCTTGGATGGGCAAATTAGAAATATCATTGATGCCCTAACAGAACAGAATGGCTATGATAGCTATCCAGAAGCTATTTCAGATATTCTTTTCAAAGGAATAGAAAGTATGATAAAAAAATAAATCCGGGAAAGCAAATACAAGAAAAAGAGAGCGAAAGGCGCTCTCTTTTTATGATATAATAGCCCTATGAGATTAGATAAATATTTAGTTGCCTGCGCTGTTGGGAGTCGGACTGAGGTCAAAAACTTTCTAAAAACTGGGCGCGTGACGGTCAATGGCAAGAAAGCAAAGTCTGCTAAGTTGCAAATCAATGAAGACACGGAAGAGATTTGCTTTGACGGGCAAGTTTTACACTATGAAGAGTTTGTTTACTATGTGATGAACAAGCCCCAGGGTGTTATATCAGCGACTGAAGACCCCAAACATAAGACTGTTTTGGATTTGTTGGATGACTTGGCTCGTTCAAAGGAAGTTTTCCCAGTAGGACGTTTGGATATCGATACGCATGGGCTCTTGCTCTTGACCAATGATGGCAAGCTAGCTCATGCTCTTCTTTCACCAAAACGCCATGTGGATAAGACTTATCTGGCACGAGTCGATGGAATCATGACAGATGAAGACATTGAGACATTTGCGCAAGGAATTCCGCTCAAGGACTTTACCTGTCAGCCTGCCAAACTGGAGCTTGTGTCTATTGATAGGGAGAAGGATCAAAGCCTGGTCCGAGTGACTATTGCAGAAGGGAAATTTCACCAGGTCAAACGGATGGTGGCCTACTGTGGTAAGGAAGTTGTGGACTTGCAACGTTTAACCATGGGAACTTTGACCTTGGATGAGGATTTGAAACGTGGAGAATGGCGTCGTTTAAGCAAGGAAGAACTAGAAGGCTTGCTTGAAAGTGTTCAATAAACTGGATAATCGGAAAAGGTAGGGGAAATATCCCTACCTTTTTCAGTTTTTGGTTGCTTCCTTTGTGAAAAGAGTTATAATAGACAGTAAGAAAAAAGGAGGATTTTATGAACGCGATTCAAGAATCATTTACAGATAAATTATTTGCCAACTATGAAGCAAATGTAAAATACCAAGCTATCGAAAATGCAGCTAGCCACAATGGAATTTTTGCAGCCCTAGAGCGTCGCCAAAGCCATGTAGACAACACACCTGTTTTCTCACTTGACTTGACTAAGGACAAGGTCACTAACCAGAAAGCATCTGGCCGTTGCTGGATGTTTGCGGCACTTAATACTTTCCGCCACAAACTCATCTCTCAATACAAACTTGAAAACTTTGAATTGTCACAAGCCCACACCTTCTTCTGGGATAAGTATGAAAAATCTAATTGGTTCTTGGAGCAAGTGATTGCGACTGCTGACCAAGAATTGACAAGCCGCAAGGTTAGCTTCCTACTCCAAACCCCACAACAAGATGGTGGTCAGTGGGATATGGTAGTTTCTCTCTTTGAGAAATACGGTGTCGTTCCTAAGTCTGTTTATCCAGAGTCTGTTTCATCTAGCAGTAGCCGTGAGCTCAATGCAATCCTTAACAAATTGCTTCGTCAAGATGCTCAAATCTTGCGTGACCTCTTGGCTTCTGGCGCTGACCAAGCAACTGTTCAAGCCAAGAAAGAAGACCTCTTGCAAGAAATCTTTAACTTCCTTGCTATGTCATTGGGGCTCCCACCACGTCAATTTAACTTTGCTTATCGCGATAAGGATGACAACTACCAAAGCGAAAAAGGCATCACTCCACAAGAGTTTTACAAGAAATATGTCGATCTTCCACTAGAAGACTACGTTTCTGTGATCAATGCTCCAACTGCTGATAAACCATATGGCAAATCCTATACAGTTGAGATGTTGGGAAATGTTGTTGGTAGCCGTGCAGTTCGCTACATTAACGTACCGATGGAACGCTTGAAGGAATTGGCCATTGCCCAAATGCAAATAGGAGAAACTGTTTGGTTTGGTTCAGATGTCGGCCAGCTCAGCAACCGTAAAGCAGGAATCCTTGCGACAGATGTCTATGATTTTGAATCAAGTATGGATATTCAACTCACTCAAGACAAGGCTGGACGTTTGGACTACAGCGAAAGCTTGATGACCCACGCTATGGTCTTGACAGGTGTTGATTTGGATGAAAATGGTAAATCAACTAAGTGGAAAGTTGAAAACTCATGGGGAGACAAGGTCGGAACAGATGGTTACTTTGTTGCTTCAGATGCTTGGATGGACGAATATACTTACCAAATCGTTGTCCGTAAAGAATTACTGACAGCAGAAGAACGAGCTGCTTATGAAGCAGAACCAATCGTCCTTGCACCATGGGATCCAATGGGTGCCTTGGCAGAATAAATGAGATATAAAAAGAATGTTTCTATAATTTTTAGGGTTGGTGGAAATTTTCCACCAACCCTATTTTAGTGTATACAAAAAGGCCAACATCCATTATATTAAAAGCGCCTAAACCTAAAACAAAAGAATGATGACCATATGAACAATATACTAGAAGCTACACTACAAATCAAAGATAAAAACATTATTTGGGATAATAATGTTCAAGAGAAGATATTAAAAAATAGAAAATCTTTATTTTATTCAGCTACATATACGCATAAACCAGAATTTTGTGCCGTTTGTGGGTGCGTTAGCCAAAATAACAATATAGTTAAAAACGGGACGAAAACTTCTCGTATCACTCTCTGTTCTGTTTCAGGCCTTCCAGCCTACTTAAATCTACGAAATCAGAGATTTCTCTGTAGAGAATGTGGTTCTTCATTTACTGCAGATACTAGTCGAATTGTAGAAAAATACTGTCATATCTCGAAACGATTAAAAAATGAAATTAAGGCAAAAATAAGTGAAACAGTATCTGAAATATATATCTCAAAAGAATCAAATGTTTCAGTTCATACTGTAAGACGTATCATAGATGATACAGCACGATTATTAACGATTAAACCATTACATGATTTCCCTGAACATTTGTGTTTTAATGAATTTAAATCCGTCAAAGCTTCCGATAGTAATATGAGCTTCATTATTTGTGATAGCACTACACACAAGCTGGTCGATGTTGTACGTGATAGAAAATCTTACAGTTTAAAACAATATTTTCATCGTTTTGAGACTAAGACAAGATTAAAGGTAAAAACTATCTCAATCGACATGTACTTACCGTACATTCAATTAATAAAAGAAATGTTTCTTAACGCAAAAATTATCATTGATCCTTTTCACATTGTACAAGCCTTGAATAGAGAACTAAATCGAACTCGGGTACGTATCATGAATCAGCATCGTTATAAAAATCCTAAATTATATCGAAAGTTAAAACATTATTGGAAGTTAATTTTAAAGAACCCTAATGAACTTCAGAACTATAAATATAATCGTTATAAGCTTTTTGAAAGCTTCATAACAAGTAAAGGAATCGTAGATTATATCTTAGAAAACAATCCATCTCTAAAAAATGATTATGAGGTTGTACATTCACCTCGTGAATGTATACAGGATAGAGATTATATAGAATTCAAGGAAACGATTGAAGCAGCTACGCAATTAGACCTATCTCCTGGTTTAAAAAGAGTATTAAAGACTCTTATGACTTACTTGCCATATATTCAAAATACTTGTGAGTATCCAACTAGAACAAAAGGCCCTATTGAAGGAATAAACAATAAAATAAAAGTGCTTAAAAGAAATGCCTACGGCTTTAGAAACTATTACTATTTTAGAAATAGGATTATTTTAATAACAAAAATGTTTGGCCCAAAACAAAAAGGAATTAAGCAACAATTAGTTGCTTAATCCCTTCCTAAATTTCTTCATCAACACTATTTGACAAAGAGCCCTTTTTTAGTGCTCAAAATAGCACTCAATTTTAAATGGATTTGGTGTTCAAAAAATATAATCAAATGCAACAAACTAATTTCATTTTTAATAGGCACAATTAATTTTAGAAGATAGTACGAAAAAATATTGACTGTTTTCTTTAGAATGTGTAAAATTTAGATAGATTATTTAAAGTGAGGTTTTTTTATCTTGTCTATATTAAAGAAGAAATTTAATAAGTTTAGTGTTCTATTGAATCTGGTATTAATAGCTATTATAGCTATTGGAGTGCTATTTTTCTTACCTAAGGAACATAAATCAGAAGTCAAATCGTCAATTAATATCGAAAGTATTGAAAAAGTGAATGAAGTTGTATTTTTGAATGCGGGAATTAATGAAATTATTTCTGAAACAAAAACAACTCAAGTTTTTGGGTTTGATGTGCCGTTCTCTAAAAAAGCAGCATTAGTAATTTTAAATTATAACGCTAAATTTGGAATTAAAAGTAGTGTAAAGGTTGAACAAATAAGCGAAAAAGAATATAAGGTTATTGTTCCAAAATTGGAAGTAATTGGTGTTGAACTTTCAAAAGATGATCCTTATGATTTATATGATAGTCATGGAGAGTTATTAAGTGGGACTACAGAAGATGTTGATACTGGGAAATTGGTCACAAACCAACTTTCTAGTGATAAACAAGCAGAGTATTTAGATAAATTTAAGAGTGAAATTAAAGAATCTGCAATCAATTATTATAAAACAATATTTTCTTCAATGGATTCTGAAGTAAAAGTAACTATAGAATTTACAGAATAATTTTTGAAATACAAAACCCTGACCATCTCTGGTCAGGGTTTTGTGTGGTTCTATAATTTTTAGGGTTGATGGAAATTTTCCACCAACCCTATTTTAGTGTATACAAAAAGGCCAACATCCATTATATTAAAAGCGCCTAAACCTAAAACAAAAGGATGATGACCATATGAACAATATACTAGAAGCTATACTACAAATCAAAGATGCACACAATGAAGGTGTTACATTCCATTTCTTAGAGAATATTAAAGAAGTATTGCGTGATGAGAGTGGGAAAGTAACTGGTGTAAAGGTTATTACAATGGAACTTGGTGAATCAGATGAAAGTGGAAGAAGATTAACGCATGAAGTGGCAGGTAGTGAACATATTATTCCATGTGATCTTGTCGTTGCAGCAATTGAACAAAAGTAGACTTTAGTGTTCTAGATGAAAGGTAAAAATTTGACTTTCGGTCAACATCAGAATACAATAGAAATAAATAATAACAGGTGATGCATATTTAGGTCCTCAATCTATCGCAACCGCAATTAAAGACGGGCGAGAAGTTGCGACAGAAGTACATGAATCGTTTAAAGAAAACATATAAATAACTTGTGGTGCCTTTCGTTTTTTACTGGGAAAATTAAGGAACTATAGTTATAAATACTTAAAGATATTAATATATTAGGAGGAGAAATAATGAACAAGAAACTATTATCAGGCTTATGTGCAGCAGTACTCTTATCAGGTTTAGTAGGATGCGGACCTAAGGAGTCAAAACAAAATACCACAACAAGTACTTCTACAATAGAAACAAAAAATACCACAACAAACAACTCTGAAGTAACTGAGAAGAACTTCAAAGACTTCCCAGAGACAGATGAAAAGTACTTCACATATGATGAATGGCAAGAAGGTTATGTTATCTATAGTTGTACATCTGACGATAAGGTTGTTCGTGTACCAAAGGAAATTAAAGGAAAACCTGTTATCGCAATTGGAGAACGTGGTCTAGCAAACCTAAAGAACTGTGAGGCAATCGTTCTACCAGATACAGTACGTTATCTATCGAAAGCTGCATTTGCGATTGATGGTGCTCTAAAGTATGTATACTTAGGTAAGTCAATAGAAACAGTAGAAGATGATATCTTCAATGGATGTAGTTCTCTTGAAGAAGTAACTTTCCCAGAAGGCACAAAGAGTATTGGAACATTAGTATTCTGGGGCACAAAGTCAATTAAATCCATTACAATTCCAGCAAGTGTAACAGAAATTACAGACATATTCTATTTTGTAGATAACTGTAACCCAGATGTAGAAATTCATACACCTAAGGGATCAAAAGCAGAAGAAGTAGCTAAAACAATGGGACTTAAAGTAGTAAATGACTAAAGGGGAATAGTATGAACAAGAAACTACTATCAGGCTTAGGGACTGACCCCAAAAAGTGAGAATTTAATAAAAACACCCTAGGGCTACCGTCTTCGGTATTCAACCGGAGACAGGTAGTCCAATTTTTGTTGGATTCTTTTTTCATTAGGTTCTTCATCAACACTATTTGACAAAGAGCCAAAAGAATCAGGTGATAAACCTGATTCTTTTTTGTTTGTATATTCTCACCGAGATTACATGATACCGAAGTAACGAGCTGCGATACCAACTGCAAAGAGTGCAAGGATGATTGTGATTGGAGATACTTTTTTCTTAAGCAACCACATGCAAAGGAAAGTAAGGAGAAGTCCCATCAATCCTGGGATCAATGAGTTCAACTGACCTTGAAGCGTTTGTGGTTGAACGCTATCCAAACTCAAACCGCTAAGTGCTTGGCCGAGGATTCCCTTCAATTCTCCACCTGTAACAGGACCTTCTGGGAAGACGATGTAAGCACCTTCTGACAATTGTTTACCTGGAAGGTTGATAGTGAAGTTGATTGATACCCAACGTTGTACAAGAACGGCAAGGATGAACATACCAAGGATAGAAGCTCCTTTAGTGATGTCTTTCAAGATACCACCTGACATGTCTTTGGTGATTTCAGATCCAGCCTTGTAACCAAACTCTTGTGTATACCAAAGGAAAGACATACGGATTGCATTCCATCCAAAGAAGAAGAGAAGTGGTCCAACGATATTACCAGTTGCTGCAAGTGATGCACCAAGGGCACCAAGGATAGGACGTACTGTAAACCAGAAGACTGGGTCACCGATACCAGCAAGAGGTCCCATCATACCAATCTTAACACCTTGGATAGCAGCATCATCGATGTCAGTACCGTTTGCGCGTTCTTCTTCAAGTGCAAGAGTAACCCCCATGATTGGAGCAGCTACGTATGGGTGAGTGTTGAAGAACTCAAGGTGGCGCTCAAGAGCAGCGGCTTGGTCTTCTTTTTTAGTGTAAAGTTTCTTGATAGCTGGGATCAAAGAGTAAGCCCAACCCAAGTTTTGCATACGTTCGTAGTTCCATGAACCTTGAAGGAATTGTGAACGCCACCAAACTTTTTGGCGATCTGATTTTGATAATTGAATTTTTTCAGCCATGATTGTTCCCCTTTCTAGTAGTCTTCTAGGATATCACCGATTGGATCGTTAGAAGTTGCAGCTCCTCCGCCACCGTTTCCACCTTGTTTAGAAAGGTTGAGGTAGATGAAGGCAAGGGCAACACCGATGACACCAAGGGCAATCAAAGTCAATTGAGAGATTGCTGCAAGAGCAAAACCGATAGCGAAGAATGGCCATACTTCACGAGTAGCCATCATGTTGATAACCAAAGCGTAACCAACGGCAACGACCATGGCACCACCGACAGCCATACCACCTTTAAGCCATTCTGGCATAAGTTCCAATACTCCTTGAACTGCTTCAGTTGGCATTGCAAGCAAGAGTGCAGCTGGGATAGCAATACGTAGACCTTGAAGAGCAAGGGCAAAGTAGTGAGCGCGTTCAACAGCTGCAATGTTTCCTTCTTTAGCAGCAGCATCTGCAGTGTGAACCAAACCAACTGAGATTGTACGAACGATCATAGTCAAGAAAAGTCCAGCTACGGCAAGAGGGATTGCAGTTGCAGTTGCGACTGCGATACCTTCAGTAGTAAAGTTACCACCTTTGATCATGATAATTGCAGCAGCAACAGAAGCAAGAGCCGCGTCAGGAGCTACGGCAGCTCCGATGTTAGCCCAACCAAGGGCGATCATTTGAAGTGATCCACCAAGCATAACCCCTGCTTCGAGGTTACCAGTTACAAGACCGATAAGGGTACATGCTACGATTGGTTGATGGAATTGGAATTGGTCGAGGATACCTTCAAGACCTGCGAAGAAGGCAACAACTACAACCAAGATAGCAGAAATGATTGAAATATCTGACATGGTTTTATTCCTTTTCTATTTAATGTTAATTATTGAACGTTAGCTTTGCTAATCAAGTCAAACAAATCTTTTTTAGTGTCGTTTGGTACTTTACGTACGTCAAATTCAACACCAAGATCACGCATTTTTTCAAATGTAGCAACGTCGTCTTTGTCCATTGACAATACGTTGTTGATCATTGTTTTACCAGTTGAGTGAGCCATTGATCCAACGTTAAGAGTCTTAATTGGCACACCGCCTTCGATAGCACGAAGGGCGTCTTGAGGTGTTTCAAACAAGATAAGGGCGTGTGTGTTACCAAAACGAGGATCTTTTGCAACCTCAATCAATTTTTTGATTGGAACAACGTTAGCTTTCACTCCGTTAGGAGCAGCTTGTTTGATCAACTCTTTACGCAATTCGTCGTTTGCAACGTTATCTGAAGCAACGATGATACGGTCTGCTTTTGAATCTGGTGTCCAAGCAGTTGCGACTTGTCCGTGAAGAAGACGTGTGTCAAGACGAGCAAGATTGATTTTCAATTTACCGTCTCCGATAACTGTTCCTTCTGGGATAGCAGCTTGGGCTACAGGAGCAGCTGCAGCAGTTGCAGCAGTTGCAACTTCCTCAGCTGGGTTTAGCTCTTCTGGAAGAGCCTTGATGCCATCTTTAGCTTCTTTAATGATGTTCGCAGCGACTTTATCCACTCCAGCATTCGCGTCCATAAGACGCTCTGTGTAGGCTTGGATCAACATCGGCAAGTTAAGTCCAGTGATGATGGCAAATTTACGCTCAGGATTTTCTCCCATTACGCGACTAGCTTGGTTAAATGGAGAACCACTCCAAAGGTCAGCCAAGACTAGAACCTCATCTTCTGCGTCAAATGCAGCCACAGCATTGTTGAATTTGGCGTATAAATCATCTGGACCTTCGTTTGGCATAAAGGTTACAACTTGAACCTTTTCTTGTTCACCAAAGATCATAGATCCTGACTGATGAATACCCGCGGCAAATTCACCGTGGCTCGCAATAATGATTCCGATACTCATTATTGTCATTCCTCCTTATAAAATGTTTGACTTGTAGTTTAAGAAAACTTTAAGACTCTTTAAGTATAAACCGTTTTCAGCAAAAAATCAACTACTTATAATAAATCCTAAAAAGCAGCGTAACAAACCTGTCATTCCAAACATTGACATATCAATATCTTTAGATAAGATTTTGAAGGTAAGTATGGGAAATTTAATATAAAAAAGTCATAGTACAGAAATCGACGAAGCAAATCGGTATCTTATTTCTAGCCCTATACTTCAACCGTTGGATGCTTAAAGAATGTGGATAGTAAAATGACGTTTTGTCAATAGTGTTCTTGAGCGTAAAAAAAAAGAACTTTAAGTTCAATAAATTGCTATATCAAAATTTTATTGCTAAAAAACGAGGTGGGGTCTTTTGTCCCTACCTCGTTTTGGAATTTATTATCTATCTTAATGAGTAAAGTCTAGAACCATGCGACCTTGGATGGTACCAGCAGCCATTTCATCAAAGACAGCAATGGCATCTTCGACAGGCCGTTTTTGAACAACTGGAACAACGAGACCTTCAGCACCAAATTGGAAAGCTTCTTCCAAATCTTTACGTGTACCAACAAGGGAACCGATGACCTGAATACCGTCAAGAACTGTTTTAACGATACTTAGATCCATCATTTCTGAAGGGAGTCCGACAGCTACTACACGACCACCTGCACGAACAGAGTCAACTGCTTGGTTGAAGGCAACTTTTGATACAGCTGTTACGACAGCTGAGTGAGCACCACCGTTTGTTTTTTCTTTGATAAGGCCTGGAACATCTTCGACTTCAAGACCATTAATCACGATATCAGCACCGACTTCTTTAGCTAGAGCAAGTTTATCGTTGTTAATATCTACTGCGATAACGTGAGCGTTGAATACTTTTTTAGCATATTGAACAGCTAAGTTACCAAGTCCTCCAGCACCATAGAGTACAACCCATTGGCCTGGCTCAACTTTTGCTTCTTTAATAGCCTTGTATGTAGTAACACCGGCACAAGTGATTGAAGAAGCTTGGGCTGGATCGAGACCTTCTGGAACCTTAACGGCATAATCTGCAGTTACGATACATTGTTCTGCCATACCACCATCAACTGAGTAGCCAGCATTTTTTACTGTACGGCAAAGGGTTTCGCGTCCGGTTGTACAATATTCACACATGCCACACCCTTCAAAGAACCAAGCTACGCTGACACGGTCACCAACTTTTAGACTCTTAACATCAGGAGCGATTTCTTTTACGATACCAATCCCTTCGTGACCGAGAACACGTCCTGGAACTTTTCCAAAGTCACCATGGGCAACGTGGAGGTCTGTATGGCAAACACCACAATACTCAACTTCAACAAGTGCTTCGCCATTTTCGAGCGGACGGAGCACTTTTTCTTCAATAGCAACACCAGTGCTTTCTGGATTTACAACAACAGCTTTCATAGCTATCCTCCTTGGTTAGTAGTTGAGGTGCAGAGGAAAAGGGGCTTGCCTTAAATCGTGATTCAAGTGAAGTCAAATTTGAACTGCCCTCTTTTTTGTCTATATGTGAATTATATCACGATATTTAATATAATGCAAGGAGATTTATGCAAAAATATATGAAATCGCTTAACTGGTTGATGATACTGTGAAATTTGCACAATAATATCTAACGTATTCATGTAAAATTTCATATAAAGAGGAACTTATTTGGTCTCAAATATAGGGAGTGAGCTTACAAACAGATTTTCTAAGATTCATCTCTAGGAGTTTTTGGTATAATAGAGAGTAATTTATTTTCTAGTATAAGAAGTTAGAGTGAGAGGTATGTATGTCCCCTTCAATTCAGTTATTAAAAGACCGCTATTTAAAAAATATCAAAGAAAATCCAGATCTCTACATCGGTATTGAGTTGGAGTTTCCTATCGTTCATACGAAAGGCCAACCTACAGATATTGAAGTCAGCAAGGACTTGATGAATTTTTTGGTTGATGCTCTCAGTCTGGAAGTTGAAAAGGTAGACCAGGAGGGCAATTCGATTCAACTTGTAGAACCGGCGAGTCAAGATCGGATTTTGTTTGAAGTTTCTTATACAACCTTGGAGTTTGCCTTTGGTAGGGCTCAGAATATCCAAGAGGTTGAAGGACGTTTTCAGGCCTATATGAAGGTAATCCAAGAAAAGCTAGGTGAAAAGGAACATGCTATCCAAGGTTGGGGGATTCACCCGAACTGGGATATCAATGATAATAGACCTGTAGCTTATCCACGCTATCAGATGCTGATGGATTATCTGCGTATGGGGAGTCACCAAGAGAGAGCTAATTTGCATGACTTCCCACAATATGGAGCCTTCATCTGCGGGAGTCAAGTCCAGTTGGATGTTTCGACCGCTAACTACCTACGTGTCATCAATACTTTCACACAGATAGAGGCAGCCAAAGCTTACCTGTTTGCCAATTCTGAGTTTTCTGGAGCAGACTGGGACACTCGGATTTCACGAGATATTTTTTGGGAAGAATCTATGCATGGGATTTATCCAGAGAATGTTGGTGTCAATACCAGACTCTTTAAAGATGAAGATGATTTCTTTGATTATTTAGACCATTCTGCGATTTTCACAGCAGAACGAGATGGAGAAACCTATTATTTTTCTCCGATTCAAGCTAGAGATTACCTAGCTACTGATGAAATTCCTGCTTATACTCTAAATGGGAAAGAGACTCTGCTTGCCCCTCAAGAGAAGGATTTCCAAACGCACCGTAGCTACCAATTCCAAGATTTAACAACTCGAGGAACGGTCGAATTTCGTAGTGTTTGTACCCAGCCACTAGACCGCACTTTTGCTTCAGCAGCCTTTCATCTAGGTTTATTGGTGAATCTTGACAAGCTTGAAGCTTACCTAGAAACAGCTCCTTTCTTTGAAAGTTTTGGTCGTGACTACAAGTCTTTGAGAAGACAATTTTCTAAGAAACACCTCACAGATGAAGAAACATCTGGGATTGTCCAGTTCTCCAAAGATTTGCTAGCGATAGCAGAGCAAGGACTTGAGAGGAGAGGTCAGAGTGAAACGACTTATTTAGAACCTTTGAAAGAAGAATTGGACGTATAATTTTCTTATAACGGAAGAATTTTCTGAAAAATCATGTTATAATGAATGAGACTATAGATAAAGGATAGAGATTTATGACATTAGTTTATCAATCAACGCGTGATGCGAACAATACAGTAACAGCCAGTCAGGCGATTTTGCAAGGTTTGGCAACAGATGGAGGCTTGTTTACTCCAGTGAGCTATCCAAAGGTGGACTTGGATTTTGAAACATTAAAGGACGCTTCTTACCAAGAAGTAGCTAAGCTTGTCTTGTCAGCTTTCTTGGACGACTTTACAGCAGAAGAGTTGGACTACTGTATCACCAACGCCTATGACAGCAAGTTTGATACACCAGCAATTGCCCCTCTTGTAAAACTTGATGGCCAATACAACTTGGAACTTTTCCACGGTTCAACCATTGCCTTTAAAGATATGGCCTTGTCTATCTTGCCATACTTTATGACAACGGCAGCTAAGAAACACGGCTTGGAAAACAAGATAGTCATCTTGACAGCAACATCTGGAGATACTGGGAAAGCTGCTATGGCAGGTTTTGCAGATGTTCCAGGTACTGAAATTATCGTCTTTTATCCAAAAGACGGTGTCAGTAAGGTACAAGAGTTGCAAATGACCACTCAAACGGGCGAAAATACCCATGTTATCGCTATTGATGGAAACTTTGACGATGCTCAAACCAATGTGAAACATATGTTCAATGATGTAGCTCTTCGTGAGAAATTGGCAGCCAACAAGCTCCAGTTTTCATCAGCTAACTCTATGAATATTGGTCGTTTGGTCCCACAGATTGTCTATTATGTTTATGCCTACGCTCAGCTTGTTAAAACTGGCGAAATTAATGCAGGTGATAAGGTTAACTTCACCGTACCGACAGGGAACTTTGGAAATATCTTAGCTGCCTTTTACGCAAAACAAATCGGTCTACCAGTTGGCAAGTTAATCTGTGCTTCAAATGACAACAATGTCTTGACAGATTTCTTTAAAACTCGTGTTTATGACAAGAAGCGTGAGTTTAAGGTAACCACTAGTCCATCTATGGATATCTTAGTGTCTTCAAACTTGGAGCGCTTGATTTTCCATCTTTTGGATAATGATGCGGTTAAGACAGCTGAACTCATGAATGCTTTGAATAGCCAAGGTCAGTATGAATTGACAGATTTTGATGCAGAGATTCTTGACCTTTTTGCAGCAGAGTATGCTACGGAAGCAGAAACAGCAGCAGAAATCAAGCGTGTTTATGAGTCAGATTCTTATATTGAGGACCCTCATACAGCAGTTGCCTCAGCCGTATATAAAAAATATCAAGCGGGGACAGGCGATGTGGCTAAGACCGTGATTGCTTCAACAGCTAGTCCATATAAATTCCCAGTAGTTGCAGTAGAAGCTGTAACAGGGAAATCAGGCTTGACCGACTTTGAAGCTTTGGCTCAGTTGCACGAAATTTCAGGAGTGGCAGTGCCACCAGCAGTTGATGGCCTTGAAACAGCTCCAGTTCGTCACAAGACAACTGTTGCAGTGGCAGATATGCAGGCAGCAGTAGAATCTTATTTAGGACTTTAAAAGAGAGGAAGTAAACTCGGTTGGGAAACTAACTGAGTTTCTTTTCATCAGGAGGAAGGATTGTTTAAGAAAAATAAGGATATTCTCAACATAGCTTTACCTGCCATGGGTGAAAATTTCTTGCAGATGCTCATGGGGATGGTCGATAGCTACTTGGTAGCTAATCTGGGGTTGATCGCCATTTCGGGTGTGTCTGTAGCTGGAAATATTATCACCATTTATCAGGCTATTTTTATTGCCTTGGGAGCAGCAATTTCTAGTGTTATATCAAAAAGTGTGGGACAGAAAGATCAGTCTAGACTAGCCTACCATGTGACAGAAGCTCTCAAGATAACCTTGCTATTGAGTTTAATTTTAGGTAGCTTGTCCATCTTTGCAGGTCAAGAGATGATTGGTCTTTTGGGTACTGAACAGGTTGTGGCTGAAAGTGGAGGCTTATACCTATCTTTAGTTGGCGGGACAATCGTTCTCCTGGGCTTAATGACTAGTTTAGGGGCCTTGATTCGCGCTACCCACAATCCTCGACTGCCGCTTTATGTTAGTTTTTTATCCAATGCTTTAAATATTGTTTTTTCAAGTGTCGCCATTTTTATCCTTGATATGGGGATAGCTGGTGTAGCTTGGGGGACTATTTTGTCTCGGTTGGTCGGGGTTGTGATTTTGTGGTCACAATTAAAACTTCCATATATGAGACCGACGTTTGGGCTGGATAAAGACCTGCTGACCTTGGCTTTACCTGCAGCGGGAGAACGTCTCATGATGAGGGCTGGTGATGTAGTCATAATTGCCTTGGTTGTTTCCTTTGGTACGGAGGCAGTCGCGGGAAATGCTATCGGTGAAGTTTTGACTCAGTTCAACTATATACCTGCTTTTGGTGTTGCGACAGCAACAGTCATGCAGGTAGCTCGAGCAGTTGGGGAGAATGATTGGGCAAGGGTGGACAGACTAAGTAAGCAAACTTTTTGCTTGTCTTTCTTTCTCATGTTGCCTTTAACGATTAGTATCTATGCTCTCGGGACACCACTAAGCTATCTCTACACCAGCGACCCTGTGGCTATCAAAGCCAGTGTTTTAGTGACTCTTTTTTCACTTTTAGGGACTCCTATGACAACGGGAACGGTCATTTATACAGCTGTCTGGCAAGGTTTGGGAAATGCCCGACTTCCCTTTTATGCGACAAGTATTGGAATGTGGTGCATCCGTATTGGGACTAGTTACCTGATGGGAATTGTTCTTGGCTGGGGTTTGCCTGGTATCTGGGCAGGAACGCTTTTGGATAATGGTTTCCGTTGGATTTTCCTACGCTATCGTTACAAATCTTATATGACATTGAAAGGATAAGAAATGCAAGAAACGGCTTTTATTTGGGATTTAGACGGGACCTTATTGGACTCCTATGAAGCTATTTTGTCAGGAATTGAGGAGACCTATGCACAGTTTTCCATTCCTTTTGACAAGGAAAAAGTTCGAGCTTTTATCTTGAAATACTCTGTCCAGGATTTACTAGTGCAAGTGGCAGAAGAAAGAGGCTTAGATGTTGATAGGCTCAATCAAGTCCGTGCTCAGAGCTTGGCTGAAAAGAATGCCCAGGTCATATTGATGCCGGGGGCGCGCGAGGTTTTAGCCTGGGCAAATCAGCAAGGAATTCAGCAATTTGTCTACACCCACAAAGGTGATAATGCCTTGACTATTTTACGAGATTTGGGCTTGGATGTTTATTTCACAGAAATTTTGACAAGCCAGAGCGGTTTTGCTCGGAAACCAAATCCAGAAGCAGCGACCTACCTTATCAGTAAATACCATTTAAAACCAGACCGCACCTTTTATATAGGGGACCGTACTTTGGATATCGAATTTGCTCAAAACAGTGGCATCCAGAGTATCAATTTCCTTGGAACTCCGGTGGATTGCAATCATCAGATTTCTTGTTTAGCGGATATTCCTTCTCTCTCTTTATGAAAGTTTTATGAAAGAGAATATGTCAGCTTTGTGACAAAATTCATACATACTATTTCAATTAATGTGGTTTGTTACAGAGACTAGACAGTTTTATTAAATAGCCCCCAAAGGGCTTTTTTTCTTTTTTCTTTATGTTATGATAGAAAGGTACTACATTTGAAAAGGAGTTTGAATAGTATGAAGAAACGAATTATTTTAGCATCAACAGTAGCTCTATCACTTGCCCCTACCTTGGCGACTCAAGCAGAAGAAATTGTATGGTCACCACGTACCGTTGAGCAAATTCAAAACGATATTTCTAAAAGTGAAAACAAAACAAGTTACACAATCAAGTATGGGGATACTTTAAGCACAATTGCGGAAGCTTTGGGAGTAGACTTAAATGTCCTTGCCAACTTGAACAAAATCAGCAATATTGATTTGATTTTCCCTGAGACAGTTCTTACTACAACTGTTAACGAAGATGAAGAAGTAACAGAAGTTGAAGTATACACACCTCAAGAAGACGGTGGTGAAGGAACAACTGCGACAGCAGATTTGACAAATAACCAAGTCACTGTTGATGACCAAACTGTACAAGTTGAAGATTTGACGCAACCAGTTGAAGAAACAGAAGTTGTAGCAGAAACAACAGATTCACAAGCTAATGAGGAAGCTGTAACAGAACCTGCAGCACCAGCTGAAGAAACAGCAACTACTGTTGAGGAAACAACTACGATCGCTGAACCAACAACTACGGTCGCTGAACCAACTACAACTGTTGAAGAACCAACGACTACAGTTGAGGAGACAACTACAACAGAAGCTACTACTGAAGAAGTAACAGAAGCTCAGTCAGCTCCAGCAACTTATCAAGCTGAACCAAGTCAAGGTGCATCAGCAACTTATACAGCGCCAGCGGCTCCTGATTATGCAAGTATTGCAGCTTCAAAATCAGAAAATGCAGGTCTTCAACCACAAACGGCTGCCTTTAAAGAAGAAGTAGCTAACTTGTTTGGTATCACATCATTTAGTGGTTACCGCCCAGGAGATAGTGGGGATCACGGAAAAGGTCTTGCTATTGACTTTATGGTTCCAGTAAGTTCAGCCCTAGGTGATCAAATTGCAGATTATGCTATCCAAAATATAGCTAGCCGTGGCATTAGCTACATCATCTGGAAACAACGTTTCTACGCACCATACCCAAGTAAATATGGACCGGCTTACACTTGGAATCCAATGCCAGACCGTGGTAGTATCACAGAAAACCACTATGACCACGTTCACGTATCTATGAATTAAAAATAATAAGAAGCTATACATTTAAAAGTGTAGCTTCTTTTTTTGTAAAAATAGTATTTACAAGTGAAAAAAATATCAAACATGATAAAATGTAAGCGAATACAAAACTATACCAACGATTTTAAGCATAGAGAGAAAGGATGATAAAGATGACAAACCGATTAAAAACTCCATTTGAGAAAACAAGAGATGATTTTGAAGAGGAATTTTGCGGAGAAATTGTTGAGCTCTTGATTTTTACCTTCCAAAATGTAAGTGGAGCAATCTCCTTAAAAGATGGATGCAAGGTACCGTCAGTAAATTTTAAAGCTAGTGTCAATGTCGCAACCCAGGAATTCTCTGAACGTGAAGGACGTTTGGAATGGCTCCTGACTCCAGAAGAATTTGAAGAAAAGCGATGGGGATTTAGTTTTGAACCCTACAAAATTCATCGGATCAAATGTCAAAAACGCCCCTTCATGGAACTAGAGCCATATATGTCAGAAGTAGCTAACAACTGCTATCGTTTGCTGGAATATTTAGATGACCAATCCACGGATGCTAGATTAGAGACCTTGATTGAAACCTATCAAAAACCAGTCATCATTCAAGACGATATTGGTGAATTCACCTTAAATAGAGCCTATTCTTGGTTTGAAGGCTTCATCACTTATGAGGGCGGTAAGATTCATGCTATCTTTGTTGCGGATGCAGATGAAAGTCTTCCTCCAAGTTCTTTCGATGATCTAAAGAAATTTATGGAAACCTTCCAAGTCCAAGATGCTCGGATTAAAGACTATATTGTCAAAGAACTGTGGGAAGCAGCTCAAGACTGGATAGATTCGGATGAAAATGATGTGGAGTTAACAGAAGAGTATTTCACCAACTCACTTTCCTTGAGTGAACTATCGATCAACGAAGATGGGGAATTGACCCTCTACTATGATGATAGCGAGGAAATTTTTGCAGGCCATGCCATTGAAGTCGTCATTGATAAAGAGGGAGAAATCCTTCGAGCAGATTTGGTAGGTTAGTGCTGGATTTTATCTAGAATATAAGAAACATAGCCTTTTGGGATTGAAACCAAGAGGCTATGTTTTCGGAGTGAGCAAAATAGTTGCGTTTTTTAACCTGCTTGTATTATAATTGATAAGTCAATAGTTGACAAATCAAATATTAACAAAGGAATAGAAATGTCAGAAATCAATGAATTACTGTACCAGCTCCATTTGGTAGATCAGACGATTACTCAACTTTTTGAGAAACAATTGGGAATAAGTTTGACACGCTATCAAATTCTGCAGTTTTTATTGCAAAAGTCACCATGTAACCAAACTGCCGTTCAAGAGAAGTTACAGATTGACCAGGCAGCTTTGACTCGTCATTTTAAGATACTGGAGTCAGAAGGTTATGTGACTCGTAAGCGTAATCCGCTTAATCAACGAGAGGTTTTAGTTGAATTAACCCAAGAAGCCAAGAATCAACTATTAGTTAATCCACCTAAATATCACTTGAATGTGAAGGAACAGATGGAGAGCATTTTATCGACAACTGAGCAGAGAGAGCTGATAACTTTACTAACAAAACTAGTCTCAGGTTTAGAAAAAATAGAATTTTAAGGAGAAAACGATGTCAATCATTACTACTATCTTAGCAACTATCGTTGCCCTCGAGCATTTTTATATTTTTTATTTGGAAAGTATCGCAACCCAATCAGACGCAACCAGCCGTGTCTTTAACATGAACAAGGAAGAATTAGCACGACCATCTGTCACCTCATTGTTTAAAAACCAAGGAATTTATAATGCCTTGATTGGGGTATTTCTTATCTATGGAATTTATTTCTCACATAGCTTAGAAATCGTAACAATCTTTGTATTGTTTGTCATAGGAGCAGCGACCTATGGTGCCTTAACAGCAGATAAAAAAATCATTCTAAAGCAAGGTGGTCCAGCGATCATAACTCTTTTGAGTATCCTCTTATTAAAATAAAAACAACCAGCACTTTCTATGAAGGTGCTGGTTTTTAATAACTACTGTTAAACTTTTCTCCGCTTGATTTCAAGCAGTCTTTGATAGAAGAAGATTTGGCTACTATAGATATAAGGGAAGATAGAGATACTTGCGATTCCAAAGCTAATCCAGATAAGGATGTACCAAGGAAGTAGCTGTAAATCAAGGACAAAGCGTTGGAACTTATAGCCTTTCATGAGAAAGCGGCTGGTATGAAGCACGCGGCTCGGTTTGGCAATTCCGATTGCAAGGGTGTCACATAAAAGTAGTTCAACTTGGGAATAGGCATAATACTGTGGCAGATAGATAATGGTTCCTAAAATCATTACTAGGACGCTACCAAAGAAATAGAGAGCGAAAGTAAGTAGGAAGTGTTCGATATCTGGATTTGTCACGTCGACAGATGGAAATTCGGGATGAAGTTCCACAAATTTACGAGCCATGGCACTGCTATAAAAGAGCAAGTAGACTCCAAAAAGATTAGGAATGCTCCATAAAAAGAGGTAGAAACGCTTGAGTAAGAGCGTTAGAAAAGTTTGGGTAAAGAAGCGGTTGTCAAGCAAGGACAGACTATCTTTAAAGGAAAGCTCTATCTCAGAAATTCTGTAAAGATTAATCGTGGTAAAGAGAGCACCAGCTAGGATGATGGAACTTGTAAATCCAACGGCTATCGGAAAGAGAGCAGACTGGATTGTAATCCCTAGAAAACTCAAGAAGGACTGTTCAAGAATGCCTTCATCAAGTAGGGATAAAGGTCTGATAAAGCTCGATAGAATCAAGAGAATACTTGGCAATAAAAAGACAAGCAGCAGACGTGGGTGTTCAGCTTGAAATTGTCTAGCCTGCTGGCGAACTTCTTTTAAATTAATTTTTGGGTACTTCATTCTTTCATTATACCATAGTTCGTGACAGTTCCTGTTTTTTTTGATAGAATCATACAGTATGCCCTTGGGCACAAAGTAAGAACTAGGACTGTCTTTCCCAGCTTCGGAGGTAAAAAATGTCAGATTCGCCAATCAAATACCGCTTGATTAAAAAAGAAAAACACACAGGAGCTCGTTTGGGTGAGATTATCACACCCCATGGTACCTTCCCAACGCCTATGTTTATGCCAGTAGGGACTCAGGCAACGGTCAAGACTCAGTCGCCAGAAGAATTGAAAGAGATGGGTTCAGGAATTATCCTTTCTAACACTTATCACTTGTGGCTTCGCCCTGGGGACGAACTCATTGCCCGTGCTGGAGGTCTTCACAAGTTCATGAATTGGGACCAACCAATCTTGACAGATAGCGGTGGATTTCAAGTGTATTCCCTAGCGGATAGCCGTAATATTACAGAAGAAGGGGTAACCTTCAAGAACCACCTCAACGGTTCTAAGATGTTTCTTTCACCTGAAAAGGCCATTTCTATTCAGAACAATCTGGGCTCAGACATCATGATGTCTTTTGATGAATGTCCTCAATTTTATCAACCTTATGATTATGTGAAAAAATCGATTGAACGTACTAGCCGTTGGGCAGAGCGTGGTTTAAAGGCTCACCGTCGTCCGCATGATCAAGGTTTATTTGGGATTGTACAGGGGGCAGGATTTGAAGATCTTCGTCGTCAATCAGCTTATGATCTTATAAGCATGGATTTCCCAGGCTACTCTATCGGAGGACTAGCAGTTGGAGAAACCCATGAGGAGATGAATGCAGTTTTGGACTTTACTACTCAACTGCTTCCTGAGAACAAACCTCGTTACTTGATGGGAGTGGGAGCGCCAGATAGCTTGATTGATGGGGTGATTCGTGGGGTAGATATGTTTGACTGTGTCTTGCCGACTCGTATCGCTCGTAACGGGACTTGTATGACCAGTCAAGGTCGTTTGGTTGTCAAGAATGCCCAGTTTGCGGAGGACTTCACACCACTTGATCCTGAGTGTGATTGCTACACATGTAAGAACTACACCCGTGCCTATCTTCGTCACTTGCTCAAGGCTGATGAAACCTTTGGTATCCGCTTGACAAGTTACCATAATCTCTACTTCTTGCTCAACCTCATGAAGCAGGTTCGCCAGGCTATCATGGATGACAATCTCTTGGAATTCCGTGAGCATTTTGTTGAAAAATATGGCTATAACAAGTCTGGACGTAATTTCTAAATTTAACTTAATGTTAGCTAAAAATCCTAAGTTTTATCTTAGGATTTTTCTGTTTTTTTTGATAAAATAAAGGTATTATGGATTGAAAATTAGATGGCTTTTTTGCTAATCTAATGAATGGAGAATAAACTCGTATGCGTATTAAATGGTTTTCCTTAATTAGGATTACAGGTTTGCTTTTGGTACTCTTGTACCATTTCTTTCAGACGCTTTTCCCAGGAGGTTTCTTTGGGGTTGACGTCTTCTTCACATTTTCAGGTTTTTTAATTACTTCACTATTATTAGAAGAATTTGGACAAAAAGGTAAGATTGATGTCCTAGGATTTTTTAGACGACGCTTCTATCGGATTTTTCCACCGGTTGTTTTAATGATTCTTGTCATCATGCCATTCACCTTCTTGGTTCGCCAAGATTATGTGGCAGGAATTGGTGGTCAGATTGCCGGTGTTCTAGGATTTATGACTAACTTCTATGAAATGCTGACAGGAGGGAGTTATGAATCTCAATTTATCCCTCACCTCTTTGTTCACAACTGGAGCTTAGCAGTTGAAGTTCATTATTATATCTTGTGGGGCCTAGCAGTCTGGTTCTTGTCCAAACGTGCAAAGACAAGTGGACAACTACGAGGAATGATTTTCCTACTTTCCTCAGCAACTTTTATGATTAGCTTCCTTTCTATGTTTATTGGTAGCTTTATCGTTAGCTCCTACTCAACACTCTACTTCTCAACTTTGACTCATGTCTTTCCATTCTTCTTAGGAAGTGTACTTGCGACCTTGGTAGGTGTTCGCCATGTAACGCCTCTTCTCAAACGTTTGAATAGAAGCTTGGATTTGAGACAAACCTTACTAGTCTTTGGGGCGGGTCTAGGAGTCTTGCTCTTATTGACCTTCTTTGTAAAATTCACTTATCTCTTTGCCTATTTGTTTGGTTTCTTGTTGGCAAGCTTGGCTGCGCTTCTGATGATTGTTGCAGCACGACTGTTGCACGAGAAAACTCCGACAATCGAAGAACCAAAGGTTATCAGTTTTTTAGCAGATACCAGCTATGCTGTTTATCTTTTCCACTGGCCGTTTTATATTATTTTCTCTCAATTGATGGGGAATATACCGGCAGTGATTCTAACAATTATCTTCTCTTATCTCTTTGCTACCCTTTCTTTCTATATGATCGAACCTTTCATTGCAGGGAAGTCCAGTAAACTCTTGCGAATGGCAGAAGAAATTCCGCACATCAAACCAATCTTTGCTGGTAGTGTGGGAGTTCTTAGTTTGATCACCTTAGTCGTGATACTGATTGCTCCTCAAGTAGGCGCATTTGAAACGGATTTGATGGTTACTGGTCTCAATCAAGCCCAAACTAATATTACTCGAACAAAAACGATGGCAGAACAAGCAGAAGCCAGTCGCTACAACATAGCTGATGGCGTGTCCATCATTGGAGATTCTGTCACCTTGCGTGCTTCCGAAGGGCTGAAAGAAATCTTACCAGATGCTCAGATTGATGGTCAGGTCAGTCGAAACACCAAACAGGCAAATGCATTGATGCTGAATTACAGTCAGAATAAAGCCTTGCCTAAAATTGTAGTCATCGCGACTGGTGTTAATAATCCTGAAGATTATAAGGCTGATTTGGATCTACTGATAACAAATCTACCTAAGGGACATCAGCTTGTCCTTGTAACTCCATACGAGGGTGATACAACGCAGGAAACGCAACCTTACGTAGAACAGTACGCAAGCTATGCACGTGAACTGGCACAAAAATATCCATATATTGCACTTGCAGATTGGAACCAGGTAGCCAAAGATCATCCAGATATTTGGAAGGGAACAGACCAGGTTCACTTCGGTAGTGATACTACCAAGCAGGATGAAGGAGCTAAACTTTACGCAGAAACTATTAATGCTGCCGTCAAAGCTCTTGCAGATAAACCTGTCAAATCAAAATAAACACTAAAAAGTAGAGATTCTATCTCTACTTTTTTGTTTTAAACAGGATTGGGAAAAACTTGCCAAATTGTCAGAATTATGAGAAAATAGGAGCAGTCAAAAAAATGGAGGGAATGCAATGAGAGAAGACATCAAGATTAATGACCGCGCTCTAGCCTTGGAAGACCAAATCATTGAAGTACTCGAAAAAGTATATGATACAGATGTAGAACTAGATGTATACAATCTTGGATTGATTTATGAGATTCATTTAGATGAGGCTGGACTTTGTACGATTGTCATGACCTTCACCGATACTGCTTGTGACTGTGCAGAAAGTCTGCCGATTGAGATTGTGGCAGGTTTAAAACAAATTGATGGGATTGAGGATGTCAAGGTTGAGGTGACCTGGTCTCCTGCCTGGAAGATCACACGTATTAGCCGTTATGGACGTATAGCTTTAGGACTACCTCCACGATAGTTGTTCCTATTTTGAAAAACACAAAAAAAGCAAGTCTACAGTGACTTGCTTTTAATTTGCTTATTTTTTACCCGATTGTCCCATATTCCAGAAGTCTGTAACGGCACCACGTGATGCAGAAGATACGGTGTGGGCGTACTTACCAAGGACACCACGGCTATAGAGTGGTGGCAAGGTTGTTTCTGCCTTACGTTTTTCAAGTTCTTCTTCGGATACGGCCATAGAAATTTCTTTAGTATCTTGGTCGACAGTGACGATATCTCCTGTACGAAGGTAGGCAATTGGTCCACCATCCTGAGCTTCAGGAGCGATATGTCCAACAACCAGTCCATAAGTTCCACCAGAGAAGCGTCCGTCAGTCAAGAGGGCCACCTTGTCTCCTTGGCCTTTACCGACGATCATAGAAGAAAGTGATAGCATCTCAGGCATACCAGGACCACCCTTAGGTCCGACGAAACGAACAACGACAACATCGCCATCAACGATTTCATCTGACAAGACAGCTTGGATAGCATCTTCTTCAGAGTCAAATACCTTAGCTGGACCAACGTGGCGACGAACTTTAACACCGGATACCTTGGCAACTGCACCGTCAGGAGCAAGATTCCCGTTCAAGATGATAAGCGGACCGTCCGCACGTTTAGGATTTTCAAGTGGCATAATGACTTTTTGCCCTGGTGTCAAATCTGCAAAGTCAGCTAAGTTTTCAGCGACAGTTTTACCAGTACATGTGATACGGTCTCCGTGAAGGAATCCATTTGCCAACAAGTACTTCATAACTGCAGGCACACCACCAACTTCGTAGAGGTCTTGGAAGACATACTGACCAGAAGGTTTCAAATCGGCTAAGTGAGGGACACGTTCTTGGATGGTATTGAAGTCCTCGAGCGACAAGTCAACATTAGCCGCGTGGGCAATGGCTAGCAAGTGAAGAGTGGCATTTGTAGAACCCCCTAGAGCCATAGTAACTGTAATGGCATCTTCAAAGGCTTCGCGAGTTAAGATATCAGATGGTTTGATCCCAAGTTCAAGCATTTTAACGACAGCACGTCCAGCTGCTTCGATGTCTTCCTTCTTATCGGCAGATTCTGCAGGGTGAGAAGAAGAACCTGGCAAGCTCATACCGAGAACTTCGATAGCAGTAGCCATGGTGTTAGCTGTATACATACCACCGCAACCACCAGGGCCAGGGCAGGCATTACATTCGAGACGTTTCACGTCTTCAGCCGTCATATCACCGTGGTTCCATTTTCCGATTCCTTCAAATACAGAAACCAAGTCGATGTCTTTGCCATCTAGTTTTCCAGGGGCGATAGTACCACCGTAGGCGAAAATAGCTGGGATATCCATATTGGCAATGGCAATCATAGAACCAGGCATGTTCTTGTCACAACCACCGATAGCGACGAAGGCATCTACGTTGTGACCACCCATAGCAGCTTCGATAGAATCCGCGATGATATCACGTGACGTTAGGGAGAAGCGCATACCAGGCGTTCCCATGGCAATCCCATCTGCTACCGTAATGGTTCCAAATTGAACCGGCCAAGCACCAGCAGATTTGACACCTTCTTTAGCCAATTTCCCAAAGTCATGCAAGTGGATATTACATGGTGTATTTTCTGCCCAGGTTGAAATGACCCCTACAATCGGTGTTTCAAAGTCTTTATCTGTCATCCCGGTTGCTCGCATCATAGCACGGTTTGGTGATTTAACCATACTATCATAGATACTGCTGCGGTGACGTTTATCTAATTCTGTCATTCAAGTCCCTCCCGTTTCAGTTTGTTCCATTATAGCACATTTTTCGCATGAATAACAGAAGAAAATTCTTGAATTTTCAGACAATTCAATAATGAACTATAAAAAAATTAATCTTTTTTTGTCAAGTAACTTTACTTTACAAAAAAGTTTTGATATACTATTAAAGTTGATGAAAATCAAACCTAACTGAATTATATCTTAAAAGGAGAAATCAAAATGGCAGTACCTGCACGTCGCACTTCAAAAGCGAAGAAAAACAAACGTCGTACACACTACAAAGTAACAGCTCCATCTGTAAACTTTGACGAAACTACTGGAGATTACTCACGTTCTCACCGCGTATCACTTAAAGGATACTACAAAGGACGTAAGATCGCTAAAGCTGCATCAGCTGAATAATAGAAGGGAGATACCATGCGCGTAAATATTACACTTGAACACAAAGAATCTGGTGAACGCTTGTACCTTACTTCTAAAAACAAACGTAACACTCCAGACCGTCTTCAATTGAAGAAATACTCACCAAAACTTCGCAAACACGTTGTGTTTACAGAAGTGAAATAGGGGTTCACTACACGTCAATAGACGTTAAAAACCTTGATTTTAAGCAATTTTTGAAATTTCAAATTTCACTACATTGCAATATAAATCAATCGAATCACTACCTTTTTCACTACCTTTTTTGAAATAAAAATAATGATTCGGATATTTAAAAGAAGAGGAACTTTAGTGTGAAGCTCCTCTTTTTGTTATTTGTTCTTTTACTTACAAATAGTAACATTTGGTTTGGAAAGTATGGGTTTTCAGTTGGGTTAAAAACAGGGGAATATTTTTAGTTCTGTAAGTATTAATCTATACGCTTACATATATCTTTTGCTCTCTATCCTTTAGGTGAAAATACCGATTTTATGGTATAATAAGGATAACTCTATATAAGGAGGTGTGCCATGACTCTTGATGTGAATAAAGAAGAATTAACAATTTTAGGAATTCCCTTTGATAACTTTTCAGATTTTGATACTGTCTGGTATGCTATTGGGTCATCAATGATTGAAAATTATGAACCTACTGTTCAAGATGTGATTGATTTAAAAACTTATGTTATCAACAAACGAAAGGAATTGAATATTGGTTAAAAATCAATACGAAGGCTATGAGTACATTGACCCCAATCACCAATATACCTATCCAAATTCTACAGTCTTAATCAACAAACAAAATATTACAAATATTGAAGAAGCCTATCGGAATGAGCATTTATTCGTTACTAAAAGGCTTGCAGACTTGCGCTTGAAAACCATTGAAGTATATTCCATTAGTGATATTTTAGCCATTCATAAATATTTATTTCAAGATGTCTATGCTTGGGCGGGGCAATTTCGCAAGGTGAATATCTCAAAAAATGGGAATCCTTTTATGTCAATACAATCTTTCAGTACTGCCCAAGTATATATAAACCGCCTTATTCATACCTATTATCAAACTGCTAATTCAAAAGATGGGATTATTAAACAATTAGCAAAAATTCTTGATAATCTTAATTATTTCCATCCCTTCCGAGAAGGTAATGGACGAACTCAACGAGAAGTTATTCGTTCCTTAGCACTGTCAAAAGGATATTCTGCACAAATACGTGTTGAGCAAGATGACGAGGTTTACAATCTTTATATGGACGGAACAGTCTATGGAGATTTAAGAAAGTTAGAAGAACTACTTGGTAAAATACTGGAAAAATTGTAAATTAGTCTACAAAAATACTTCTATATTTTTAAATATCCTAAATATCACAGAAAATTATAACTTACCAAGGTTTAAATCATAATAGATAGACAAAAAGCTTCTGAAATCTAACATTTCAGAAGCTTTTTTCTTGTCATAAAATGGCTACAACTATTATTATTCAATACATATTATATCTATTTATTAAAATAATTAATAATTAAGTAGTGGTCCGCTAAGATGAAATTCAAAATTTGTAACATCAACTAAACCAACAACTTTGTCACTTTGATATAATTCCATCAAAAATTGTGCCATCTCTTCACTTGTGTGATATTTAGCAAAATGCTCATCATAATCATATTCTTTAGAATCTGTAGCAACTTGACCGAATTCCGTTTTTGTGGCAGCTGGAGCTAAAACCTTAGCTTTTAATTGATGTTGATTTGCCTCTAGTTCCAATGCCAAGCCTTCTGTAAAAGCACTGACATAAAATTTACTTGCACAGTATGTAACTGCATTTGGAACCATCATGTATCCGCCTCTAGATGATAAGTTAATCAATTGAGCGCCTTTACAATCTTTATAATCTCTCACATATAGAGTTGATAGAATTGTTAAAGCTTCAATGTTTAGATGGATTAATGTTATTATCTTTTCTAAATCTTGAGATTCAACCTTATCATAATTTCCAAAACCAGCATTATTTATTAGCGTAGTAATGTGATATTTTTTCAAGCTTTCATAAAGAGCAAAAACATTACTGGACTTCGATAAATCAACAACTTTAATAACAACATCTAAATCCGGATAATGGTTCAAAATCTCTTGCTTCAATTTTTCTAGTCGTTCTTGACGCCGAGCAATTAAAATAAGATTCGTTCCTAATTTTGCAAATTGTCTTGCTGTCTCCGCTCCTATACCAGCACTGGCTCCAGTAATACAAGTATAATTCTTCGTTTGTTCCATACTATTTTCTCCTTTACAGATTGCTATTTGCATTTTTTATAAGAGTCGCTGCTCCCATCAAGGTTCTTGACAGCCTTATCACTAAGCCCCTTTGGAGCTCTCTATTCCTTCAAACCAATTTTTCGTCTATATGGTATTACCTCCTCTCCTAGCTTTATATCAAATTCCTTTGATACTATGTATTTTACATAGTAAAGCGCACTTTATGTCAAGAGAAAACTGAAAATTTTTTAATTTTTTAAAAATTATGCTAAAATAATAAAAAATAAAGGGGGGAAATATTATGGCTTACTATTCTATTGGAGAATTTGCTAAAAAAACTGGACTTCCTATTCCCACACTTCGATACTATGAGCAAGAAAAATTGATTTACTCACACAGAGAAGAAAATAATCGTAGATACTATGATGACTCTGATATAGCGTGGGCTCAATTCATTATTAGATTAAAAAAGACGGGAATGTCTATTAAAAATATGCAAGAATACGCTGACCTAAGATATAAAGGAGACTCCACAATTCCTCAACGACTTAGACTACTATTTTTTCAACTTGATGAACTTCATAAGCAACAAACTGAAATTAACCAACATATTGATTTTCTTGAAAAGAAAATTAAAACTTATTTAGGTATTAATCCTAATTAGCACCATTATTATTTTCTTTATCTAAAAAAGGGATTGACAATTGAACTCTTTTTATATTACTTGTTAAATGGTTGTAATTGGGATTTTCTTAAGTTGAACTTGTAAAATAGAAGTGTATACATTTTTAATCTATAGTCGTAGAGATTTAGTAAAACTATAGCCAAATATAGATCTTTTTCTATAATTTACTAATGTCTGTTATAATGGACATTATTTGAAATTTCCATTATAACAGACATTAATACAGTTTTGTAACATTATTTTGGTATAGTAATATTATAAAAGGAGGCGAGAAACATGAGAAAAATTGTTAGCATATTATTGTTGTCATTATCAATAATTACGTTAATTGCTTGCTCAAAAAACAACTACCAATCTTTAGATGGTGAGTATTATTGGATCTCAAGTGAAAGAAACGAGTTGGCGTTTACTATTAAAGGAGAAAATGCTTCCATTGAGCATGGAGAAGCCGACAGCTTTACCATTAACAAAAAAAAGAATACGATCGAATTAACTGGACAAAATATTGCAAGTCGAACAGAAGAATATTCATTTAAAGATGGGGTCTTTTCTGTTGATATTAGTGGAGTTAAGTACGACTACTATCTTAAAGATAGCGAAGCATATAATAACGCACTAAAACAATATGGATATAAATAACATCATTCACACCTATTTTGCCGAATAGGTGTTTTTATTTGAAAAAAAGCAGAAAAAAGCGCAAAAAATCACTTCCTGTGCTATACTGTAATTGAAAATTTTTTAATTAAAAAAGCTACATCTTCTGCAGCTTTCTAATCTGGTGGAAAATAACCCAACTGCTCAGCGATATGAATCGCCTCCTGCCTGTTAGTCACTCCCAATTTTGAAAAGATATTGGCCAAATGATTGGAAACTGTACGTTTACTAACATAGACCTTGTCACAGACATCATCAATGGTCAAGCCATTTCTAACCAGTTCTAGTATCTCGATTTCTCGTGGTGTTAGCACCTCTACCATCACTTCATCTGAAAAGACCTTACCACCTAGATAAATCTTTTCCAGTTTTTTCACCAACTCATCTGGGTCCATACTTTTGTCCAGAAAGCCATAAGCCCCCATAACTTTAGCTCGGTGTTCATACATTTTTTTACTGTAACCTGTCAAAATCACAACCTTACTAGAACAACCATTGTCGATAATCTCTTGTGCCAAGGTCAGCCCATCATCTTGATACAGACTCGTCAGGTTGATGTCAATCAAAATAATGTCGTAGTCATTAAAAGCAATCTCCGAAATAGTCGAAAAATTATCCACTAACTGGACCTTTTTAATGTTTTCCGATAACTCTAAAATCATCTTGATACTTTGGCTAAATAATTTATGATCATCAATTAACAAAATTTTCATAACACAACTCCTTATCAATCGGGAGAGTAATTTCTACACGAAATTTCTTATTATTTTCAAAAATCTGCATTTGACCACCTAAAACACTAATTTTATTAGACATATTTTTCAAGCCATAACCTAAGGATTTTTCTGTTTGAAGGAAGTCATTTTCAGAAATGATAAAAATAGCGTCATCATGCACATCAATCTTCAACGAAATCCTTCCACCACTAGCGTACTTAACGGCATTGGTCGCCAACTCCTCAACCAGACGATAGGCAATTTTATCGTAAGGAGATAAAAGCCTAAAGTGGGCAGGAAACTGTGTGACTACTTCATTTTCTGCGTGATAGCGTTTGACAATCCGATTAATCAGCCCTTGATACTGGATGTCTAACTGCTCGTCTGTTTCTACCATTGGCTGATAATAATCCATCCGCTCACGAATCCGCTGAACCAACTCCTCTGTTACCAGATTGATCTGTTCACCAAAAGCTTGATTGCTACTATATTTATTGAAATTTTTTATTGCCATAACATTTTGCAGGATTTCATTGTGAAGAAATTCGGAGAACTGTTGTTCTGTATCTTCATTTGCCAGCAGATTTTTCACCATACGGTTACGCTTTAAAAAGAGAACTTTTACATAATCCCCAGAATCTAGCATTTCAGCAGAACGAAAGAGGCGAATCAATTCTTCCGAACAAATCCCGAACAATAGTAACATGATATTCAAGACCAAAAAGCTCGTGTTTAAATCTAGACGAAAGATGATGAAAATGCCTACTAACAAAAACATAACCAGTAAAAACAAGCGTGAAAAAGCTTTTATATAGGACAATTTTAACTCTGATACCTTTTTTTGAAGAGAGCTGATAATTGTTTTGAAGTGTAAAAAAGCTAAGATACCAAGAATTTCTAGATACCAGACTAGGTTCATCACTCCTGAGCCCCTCGTATTGATATACAAAAAGAAATAAGAAAGAGGCAATATCAAAGCTAATATCCACAAATTTCGTCTCTGATACTTGAGTTTACTTTTCAACTCTTTATGATATAAAATCAGTAAAATCAAGGGAACAAGGTTTAAAAAGAAAGACGCAAACAAGGACAGAAATAGAAAAATTGAAGGACTTAACAGATATGAACTAATGGTGATTAGTGTCAACACAAAGGACACACTCAACAGTTCTTCTCCTATTTTCTCTCCCAGAAAGATAATAGACAGAGAACTATACACCAATAAAAAAGAGTTGAGCGGATGAAGAATATCAAAAAAGTGCAACAGGGTGCTCGCAACTCCTTGATTAAATATGGATTGCCAGCTAATGAGAAACATCATCAGGAGCAACCAAAGTTTCAACTCACTATACCGAAAGGTCACAATATTACAAATATAGCTAAATACAATTAAAGCAATAATCAGCAATAAAACCATCTGCAAGGAAAAATCTGTCGAAAAGTCCAGAGGGATCCTATGATAAATATAAATCATTAAAGCTAGATGATTCAAAATCGTCAACCACCACAATAAAAGTGAGTTTTTCGAGAACAATTTGACAAACTGTTTCATATGTATCTACTTCCTGAACTACTTTAATATTATTATAACACAATACCAGAATTGCAGGATAGGCAACTCTGGTATTTGACTTAATTTTCAATAATTTGCCAACTTACTCTGTAAGTCACTAGCAAGTAAAGGACAAAGAGTAAAACCGCTACTCCCAGATAGGTGATATCAATAGAAATGCTGGTATTAGCGAAATTCTCAAAATAGCCCAAAAGAGCGGTACTCAAGGCAAATGCTAGCGGACCTGCGATGACCAGCGGAACCAAGAAATAACTTAGAATCTGTTGCAAAAGAATAGAGCGATTTTGCTTCCTCTTATTCCCAAGAAGATATAAGATTTGATAATCATTGACACTATCCAAAGCACTTGTAGAAGTTTGAAGGGACAAGATACTGAGGGAAATAATGATAAAAATAACACTGACAAAAATCATGACAAAGACAATGACGCCCATAAATCCAAGATAAATCTCAAAAATTCTTCCTTTGGTTTGATAGGTGAACGGATTCAACTCTGCTCCATCACGAGTGAAGTAGTATTTTTCTATCCACTGACTTAAGAATGTTTCTACTTTCCGTTTGTCGATATTTTCTTTGAAATTGGCAACATAGGTCGTGTGGTCTTCCGTCAATCCAACTACTACCTTATCTGGTACAATTAAGGTTCCTGTATCATTTGTACCCACTGACGATAAAAAGTAAACTGTTTCAAGTGGATTCGAAGAGGCAAGGTTGAGAGAATGACCGTTAATCATGAGGGTTTTGGTCGTTGATAGAAAGTCCTGGATCTGCTTGGCAGTTCCTTTATAGTTTGCATTGACCAGAAATTGGTTATCTGCCAAGTCAACCGCTTTTTCCCCTTGCAGTTTGCGGAGATGATTGTAGGCAGAAATTCCTAAAATCGGTACTTTTGATTCAGGAAGTTCCTTATCATGCGCCCAGAGATTGCTAGTATCAATCAAATCTTTATAGGTTAAATCACTAGAATAGATAGGATAGCTGTACTCCTCTTTGATGAGGTTAAAGTCAAATCCATCTGCTTTCAATCTGTCTTTGACAGATTCCTGAGAAAACTGGAACTCTTGACCACGATAAAGATTGACAGTTACATCATAAGGTGAGTATTTGTTCAGCTCTCGGTTCATAGTCGTATAGGCACTACCACTAAAAACTAGTAAGCTGAGAGCCAGTGTCAAGGTCAAGGATAAGACAGCCAACGTTACCGAATTACTATCAGCTTGTTTTGAAAATTGACGAATTTTAAAACTGTTTAGTTTGTTATAGTAGGTTTGAGGCAGTTTTCTAAGGGAAACCAAGATAAAATGGCTCAAGGTATTGTAAAATAAAATCACAAAAATCACGAAGACAGATACCAGCAAGATACCCCAGCTTTTCAAGAATGATAGATGGTGATAGTCTGAAAAATAGAGAGCACCAAAACCGATAACAGCTGTCGAAAGAATAAAGAGAAGTGCTTGAAGAACTGGCTTGCCTTTTGCCAAGACAGATTTCTTGACCCCATTTTCTTGAATGAGTGCAATGATATTTTGCTTTCTAAAGGTAAGAATGTCCATGACACCAACAATAAAACTGGTTACCAAATAGGAATAAACTAGTAAGATGACAGACTTGCTATCAAAAAAAAGCAGACTACCAAAGTAATTGGCCATAAAAAACTCAGATGCAACCTTAGATAGAATGACCAGTAAAATCAAGCCAAGCAAGAAACCTAGAATCAAGGAAAAGATATTGACCAGCATGGTTTCAAAGAACAGGGTACGGATAATCTGCTTCTTCTTCATTCCCAGCGTTGCATAAAGTCCCAGCTCTTTCTTACGACGTCCCAGGACAAAGTTTGTGGAATAAACGACGAGAAAGGCAATCGCCGATAGAATCAGATAGGAAAGCAAGCCCATGTACTGACTCATCACCGTCGTCAACATTTCCTTTGCCCCTGATAAACTTTGCATCACTGGATGGCTTGGTAAAGCATTAAAAGCATAGAGCAAGCTATAAATCAAGGTTAGACTGAAAAAGTAGATGGTGTAAGTCTGTAAATTTCGAAATACATTTCGTAAAATTAATTTTGGATACATACTCTCTTCCTCCTATCTGGTACGGCTGTAAATCTCTTGCAAATACTGTTCATTAGATAAGCTGTTACGTTCCAAATCATCCATAATCTTTCCATCGCTAAGTAGCACCATCCGTGAAGAGTACTTGGCTGCGGCAGGGTCATGCGTAACCAGTAAAATGGTAATACCAAAACTTTTATTGATTTCCTGCAAAAGTGCCATCAGTTTTTCAGAATTGGCAGAGTCCAAGGCTCCTGTCGGCTCATCTGCGATAATCAGTTTAGAATCATCAATCAAGGCTCTAGCAGTTGCCACACGTTGTCGCTGGCCACCTGATAACTGATTAGGAAACTTATCTTTTAAGTTTTGAATGGCCAACTTATCCAAAATTTCCTCAATCTTATCCTGATGTTTTTTGATATTTTTCCCCTGAATTTGAAGAGGTAGAATGATATTTTCATAGACCGTCAAGGTTTCCACCAAGTTGTAGGCTTGGAAAATATAGGAAATGTTTTTAGCACGATAGTCAGCTAGTTCATTTTCCTTGGCATGGATGATGTCAAAATCTTCAAATCGAATCTCACCTGATGTTGGTTTATCAATCGTTGAAATACAGTTGAGGAGTGTTGTTTTTCCACTACCACTGGCACCCATAATTGCCAGAAATTCACCTTTTTCAACGGACAAGTTCACATCTAATAAAGCATGAACGATATTATCCCCTTGACCAAATGTTTTCGTTAATCCTGTCACAATAAGCTGTTTCATCATTTCATTCCTCCGTTTCTTTATTACTCTCTCATTATACGGTTTCTTTCAAGGTTTTCCATGAGTATTTTGTGCAGTATATTCAAGTTATAAAAAACCGATACCTTTTTCAGGTATCGGTCGATGTTGATTATTTGCGATCGTTTCTTTTTTTCATAAAGTAAACAATCCCTATGACAATAACTCCTAAGACCAGTACAGGTGCATAGAATTCTAGTGTTCCAATAATTCCTTCCATTTTATCCTCCTATCAAAAAATAGAGGTAGTTTTATCCACAGCGCACGTTTGGCGAAGTACATTCATAAGAATATGTAAACCACCAACCACAGCGACCTTGTACTGTTAATCTAACAGTCGTACGTCACCCAGCAGTATATTTAATATTTAACTCTTGGCTATTAATTTCATAATCCAAAGAATCAATCTCAAAATGGTCTTGTTTCATTTGTATTTCTCCTCGTAAATATAACACCAAATCAAAGTGTTGTCAATGTTTTGTAATAAAACTCAAGAATTTTCCTTTTGTTTTATCTAACAACAAACATTATTTCTCGTATACTCATAGGAACAGGTGAAACACAATCCACAGCGACCTGCTAGTGTCATTTTAAAAGCTATGCACCACTAGCTCCTGATTTCCCGGAAAGTTCTTGGTTTTCAACCTCGAAACTTAGAGAATCAATCTCTGGACGACTTGTATTTTTAGACATAAGGTTGCCTCCTTCCTTCTTTTAGATGATCATCATTACAGTAACTAGTATAAACTCTAGTATTGGCTAAGTAATGAGTAAATCGTGCAAGGTTCTTATTTTCGAGAAAAATTTTTATAGTTCCCAATTAAAAAGTAGCTGAACAATCTTGATATTTGCTCTTTTTCATTTTCAAAACCATTTTTTTGATAGTTATTATAAATAATACTATCACCATCTTTTGTTTTAAAATATTCTTCTGGAAAAAGCTTATTATTTTTTACTTCTAAAAGATAATCTTCTACAGATAGTTTATTCCATTCTTTCTCTGATAAATCGTTCCAAACTTTAAATAACCTGTAATCATGGGATGCTGGGGTATGGATGTGAAACAATGTTTTACTATATTTCCCACATTTATTTTTAGTTTTCAGTAATTCATCATATGCCTTTTTTATTTCATTATTTTCTTTTCCCATTTTCAATCTCCATAAACAAAAAAATAATACACTATTATTATTTTACATTAACAATATCACTGTTCAACAGGTAAGAAATTCCCTACAATAATCCCTACAATTCTAGGATCTTCATCATACGAAAGAAAAATATCTCGATATTTTGGATTGATAGAAACTAACCGTAAACCCTGTTCTTCCTGGTAAACTCTTTTAATGTATGTCTGATTATTACAGACTACTGCATATACTGCACCATCATAATCAAACCCTGTTTCACGAATGAGAGCCACAGAGCCATTTTGATATTTGGGCTCCATTGAGTCACCAGAAATCCATGAGGCAAAGTCATGGGCTAGTTCTTCATCAAAATAGACAGTATCATAGTTTTGATCGTTGTACACCGATGAACCGATACCAGCAGACATTTGTTCGTAAACATGGTATTCGTATAGTTTTTCTGACATTGAAACAATGTTCTTACATTTTTCTTTTTGAACTAGTCCTCTGACATAACTAAGTGCATTATTCTTACCTTCATCCGATAAAGTATTATATAGTCGGATGATTTCGACCTCTGTAAAATAACCTTTTGGAACATTTAGAATCTGCTCCAAAAGCTTTATTTTTACTCTAGATGGTTGTTTTATTCCACGCTCCCATGCAGAATAGGCCTGGTAGGTAATACCTAATTGATCTGCAATATCTTTTTGAGTCATTTTTAGCTCTTTTCTACGAGCTTTTAGTTTTTCTGGTTGGTACATCATTTACCTCACATTAACAATAATTTCAATTCAGCTTTTTGTTTTGCTTCTTTGTCTGTTAGCTTATTTTTATCCCAAACATAAGCTATTGATTTTCCTCTATCATAAATAAGCCATACTTTTAAATTGTCACAGTAAGTCTTTATTGTTTTCCAATTCTCTTGATCTAGAAGTTCTGGATACTCTTGGCTAGTAACAAAGGCTCTTTTGTTCATAGATTGCTCTATCCTTGTAATAAGAGAAGCTTGATAGTTATTAAACTCTTTAATAATTTGTTCTTTGACACTGTGAAATAGAAGAAGGAGTGTAGCATTTTGTCCTTCTATATATTCCTCAATAGCTTGCTTAATGAATCCTTCTTTCCCAGGATAATATTCTCGTAAAAGATCTAAGAGGCGAAAAAACAGTGCTTGTTTTGAAACATCCAGGCTATTTTGAATATGTTGAAAGGTGTCGCAACTATAATAAATCTTTGACAACAAAACAATGTCAGGCATTAATACTACAGCAGAGAAAATATTTGCTTCTCGCTCTAGTAGGCTCTCTTGATTATCAATAGATTCAGCAAAATAAGTGCCTTCATGCTTAAGTATGAAATGCCCCAGTTCGTGACACAGAGTAAAATTCTGCTTTACAATCGGATTATCCTTTTCATAAGAAAAACTAATACCTAATTCATCAATAACAGTCAATCCTTCAATTTTATGATTTGAGAAGTGGTGACTAATCACTTGAATCTGAGATTTTTGAATACAATGTTGAAAGAAGTAATTGAAATTATAGTTAAGTAATGAAATATCATTATCTTTCATGTACTGGTATAACACATGTTTTGTAGACTTACTTATTCTTGTATACAATTCATCCAAAGAATGATACCTCCTTTAAGTATAAATTACAAAACTAAACTAATTTGGTTGAGTTTATTATATAAAAAAAGTGGACAGATGTCCACTACAGTCTTAGAAACCAACTGCTATCTAAAAATAATTTGTTACACTTGAATCTGACTTAAAGATGTGTTAAATTCTACCCGCTACTAATTGAAAAATTTCTTCATCAGTTCGATGATCTTCCGGATTCGCAGAGAAATAAAAACTTAGATTTGTATCATCTTTATATTTGTTGTAGAGTGTTGGTCTCAATGTCTCAGCCTTATTACTATTTTCAATGCTCCTGGTATTGTTTCGACCATTTCTTCTTCCATTTCGTTGGACATCATAGCAGTAAATTGCATTTGGATCGTTACCTTCGCATCTTCCCCCTTGAATTTGACGTAGTTGCTCATCCTTTTCGACTACTTTTTCTTCTGGAATAAATCTTGCAAAAATATTCGAAAAATCATTAAAAATATCTCTCCCTATCCCTTGGTTATCGATATTAAAAAAATCACAAAATTCTTTTGCTGTGTGAAAATGAACATCATAAAAATCAGCATACGCATAAATTGAGCTTTCAATCTCATCTGCTTTTATAAATTCTAACTTAACCTGTGCAAACTTACTAGGTTTTCGTTCTGCTTCACTATATGTTTTTAAGATTACAATGTATCGGTGATTGTTATAATTAAATAGAAAGCTATCAATCACCCAACCCTTTGTTCTCATACTATTAAGCAATTTGGGTAAATTATTAAATCTAATATTAGTCATAACTATACTCCTTTTAAATTTATATTTTTAATACTAACTCTTTTGAATCTCAAAAAAATCTGTTATACTCACTGCATTTCCCAAAGAATTAGATATCATATCTTTCTCCCATTGAATAATAGTTCCTGTACTTCCACCCAATTCTTTAGTTACTTGTACTTTGGTTAATCCACGTTCAAGTCTCAACTCTTTTATTTCCGTAGAAAATTAATTTCCCTTACTAAACGCTTTCTTCCGTTTTTCCATAAATTCAATCAATTCTTTTTTAAAGATTTCTTTTTCTTCATCGGTTAAGCCTTTTGAATTCATACGGAAAAGCAATTCAATATTATCTAGTTCATCTGATTTTTCTTCTGAGTTTCCTACTAAATAGTCAACTGACACATTTAAAATTTGTGCTATCTTAACAAGATTGTCTTGTGTTGGTTTTTTTACTCCTCGCTCCCATGAAGCATATGCCTGTTGGGAGATATTTAGTTTTTCAGCTATTTGAGCTTGTGTTAGTTTTACTTGTTTCCTTAGTGTTTTCAAGCGTTCTGCGAATTCCATATGTGACCTCAAAAAATTATTTTAAAATTTTGCAGAAAATCGTTGACATTTACAACTAGTGGTTGTATAATATAAACAACAACTGATAGTTGTATAGCGATTGAAAATAATAACCTTATCTTCAAGGCTAAATCACGATCATTGACAATTAAATAAAAAGTGCGTCTGACAACCAGAGGACTGATCATCAGAACTACACATAAACTTCGTACCTTTATTGTAAATGTTTTGATACTAAAAGTCAAGTCCGTTTTATGGTTGAAGTGAAGATATAAAACAAGATTCAATTCTTGTGGGCTTCCACGCATTTCGGACTTTCGCACTTTTCCGAATAGTAAAGTGAACTAGCTTCGCCAAAGGGCGTAAGAGAATCTTAAGGGTATGATAATGACTACCTAAAGAGATTGGCTGGGAAAGCGATGGTAATTGACGCAAAGCACCTTGCTAAACGTTGCCACCGTGGAAAGAGGAATCTTTCCAACCAAATAACTTTTCTTTACTGCTGTCTATCTAATTAGATAGACCTACTCTCAAGCTACTAAGTTCTTTCCTTTTTTCACTTAGTAGCTTTTTTACTTATTACAATAAAGGAGAATGATATGACAAATTTTTTTCGCATTACAATGTAAACGACTCTATGATAATTACGAATTTACCTATGGCATGTTTAGTGAATCTGATAAACTACAGGCTAAACTTTATGCTCAAGCTCAAATTGATTTAGACCATCTCGCAGATGATGCTCGTAGAAATGGCTATGCTCATGGGGATATTCAATTCTATAGTCGTATGTTTAAACGCAAACTTTTTACACACTATTACTCAAGAGTGAAGCAACTAGCTTAGCTCTTTTTATTTTACACTCTGAAAGGAAAATCTTATGATCTCAGAAACACTTAAAATGAAACCAGAATTTATTGGCCCTGCTTACTATGAACGTTTAGGAAATGCTCCGAAATTTATTTTTGGAAAAGAAGGTAAATACCAACGTCACATTCTAAATAGTGCAGAGCACGGTGCCTTTCATGTCATTACACCAGCCTCTACAACAGTCTTTCCAGAAGATTCTCTAGTAGAAGCGGTTAACCCAATCTTTTTCCCGGACACTGCTTTAAATGGCAATACTGTTGCACCTTATCTTAATGTATTTGCGGAAAAATTGGTAATTAAAAAATAAGAAATTAAAGGAGAAAATCACATGGCTAAAATTGGATTAAACTACGGAGAAAAACTACAAATTGCTGACAAGACTTATCGTGTTATTACAGACGGGTTAGATGTCCCAGCTGTCCTTGGAAAACTGACTTTCCGAGGTGTTGAAGGTCCTGATATCATCTTTGAAGTGGATCGCTCACAACGGAATCCTGATGGATCGTTTGTACAAGTCAATACAGGTGAGATCCGTGGAATTGTTGTAGGGATTCATTCTTCTGTCCAGCACGAAACACTCTTTTTCACTATCGCAGATATGTCTGAGTCTGAAATTGAAGATTTAGGCATTAAATACCGAGAAGAAGTTGAACTGGAAGATATTGTTATTACGCATACTCATGTCAATCGTAATGATATCTATAAGCTCTTTGCTTCTAAAATCAAGAAAAAAGCTGGAAGTGCACCAACTAAAGAAAACAAACCAGTAGAAAATAAGAAGGAGAACTAGGAGGTGATTCAGGATGAAACTCTTTACCTATCGTGGAAAAAGAGTTCGAGTTTTTCATCGTAAACTAAAGGGAATCACATGGTTTATCTGGTGGTTTCCTTTTTTGTTGGCTATTAGTTATTACAGCTACATACATCTAGAAGAATTAAAAGTCCATCCCTTACCTCAAGGATATTTTCTAGGAGCTAGATTTATCTTTTCTTTGATCTTATCTTGGTTTATTAATCGTGTTTGCTACAGGAAGGTACTTTTTTTTCAAAAGCTCAATAGTCTTCGAATCCTATCTCGTTTCTTGCTAGAAAATAACCTCTATCTCGTTAAAAAGGTTAAACGTGAAAACAAGATCATTGAAAAAATCACCTTACCTCAAGTGTATGTCAAACAGTCTCGCTACAAGATTGAAGTGAGCTTCATTCTAGAAGGCAATAAGTTCCAAGATCGCTTTTTAAATCTAGGAGCTACGCTTGAAGTCATGTTTAACGGGGACTTTCGCAATAAAACCTTTGATAATCGCTTTATCAAATATGAAATTGCTATTAACCGAATTGATAGCAGGATCACCATTAATGAAGTAACAGTCAAGGGATCCAAACTCCAGCTCATGAAAGATGTATCTTGGGATTATATTGAAGAACCTCATCTTCTCATCGGCGGTGGAACAGGTGGAGGAAAAACAGTTGTTCTCATGACCATAATTTATGCATTAGCTAAAATTGGCTTTGTCGATATCTGTGACCCAAAGAATTCGGACCTTGCTGGATTAAAGAAAATTCCAGTCTTTCATGGCCGTGTTTATACTAGTAAGGAAGATATCATCAACTGTTTTAAAGAGAATGTAGAGTTCATGGAAAAACGCTATGAAAGGATGTCCACTTCGCCAAAATTCCAAGCTGGAAAGAACTTTACTCACTATGACATGAAACCAAAATTCATTCTTGTAGACGAGTGGGCAGCTCTTATGGCAAAGATTGACCGTGACTATAGCCAACAGTCCGAACTGATGGAATATCTCTCTCAGTTAGTTTTAGAAGGTCGTCAAGCTGGAGTCTTTATCATCTTTGCTATGCAACGGCCCGATGGGGAATTTATCAAAACTGCTCTTCGGGATAACTTTATGAAGCGTCTTTCCGTCGGTCATTTAGAATCAACAGGATATGACATGATGTTTGGAGATGCTAATAAAACCAAAGAGTTCAAAAAGTTGGATGAAATCAATGGAGTTAAGGTCAAAGGACGGGGCTATATCGCAAACAACGGTGAGCTGGCTGGTGAGTTTTTCTCTCCCTATGTACCACTCGATCAAGGTTTTTCCTTCTATGATGCCTACTCTAAAATTTCGATTATGGAGTTTGAAGGAGAAGAATTCTCAGTATTTGAGGAATATAAACCACCAGTTGAAACAATTGATCCTATAGAGGAAGAGAAGACTATAGAAAACGAATCAAACAAGAGACCACTCAAAGAATTCGCAGACGAACAAAATCTTAAAATGCCAACCTTACGCAAGATTATCTATCTCTTAACAGAACAAGGGATCATCTTTGAACGGACTGTATCCGCTATTCTAGTGGATCCTTTTCAAGAAAAACTTCTTCTTGAAATCCTCGCTCAATTTGAAGAGGGAGGACGCAGGTCTTATCCAAAAGCAGTTGAAGCGACGATTGTTCATCATGGGCTAGGACAAGGGCAAGGGCAAGCCTGACCGCAGGTCAGGCGCAGACCGTAGCCCGAAGTTTCTAGGTCATGATGAAACTTCAACCCCCGTTTTCTAATAGGGGGGTTACAATTGGCAAAAACGCCAAGTCCACCCCTCCTCATTCCTTATGGGAGTTGAGTTTTCAATTTTTATGAAGTGTGTCACTTTCGTCAAAAAAGTGTGTCACTTTGTTAGAAAGAGGTGTTGCGATGAATGGACAAAATTAGTCCTTTTCATATTAAGAATTTCAGAAAACAAACAGGACTTAGTCAAAAAGCATTTGCACAAGCTGTTAATCTACCTACAAGAACCTACCGCTCTTATGAAACAGGCGAAAGAGGACTGACGATTGATAAGTTTAGAGAACTTAAAGAAAAACTTGGTTACTATCAAGATTGCGATAAAAACAGTCTTCGAGCTCAAATTGACTATCTACGATTGACATTTCCTAGATTAAAGGATTTAGATGCTTTCTGTGAAAACTTCCTTCACTGCCACCTTAGCGAATTTACAGATCAAGAAACCCGTCTCATGAATTATACCCACTTATGGCAACGAGGGAACATCTGGATTTTTGATTTCTTTGATAAGTCTGTGACCAATGATTACCAAACTTGTCTTCAACTATCTGGACAAGGATGCCGTGAGTTGGAATTGCTTCTAGAAGACAAGGGAATCACTTGGCAGATCTTTCTTCAAAACATTCTTTATTCCTATGAAGACGTTCGGGTGAAGCGACTCGATATCGCTCTAGATGAACTATATAAGGGATATGGTCACGAGGACGAACAAATTCAAATTCCCAAATTGATTGATAAACTCTATTCCAAAGAGATTGTCCTAGACACGATCAAGAAATGGAATATCACGGGTGGTGGATCTTTCACAGATAATGAAGACATGGAAGCTAATCACGGCTTGTCCATTTATTTTGGGAGCCGTCAAAGTCAACTCTACTTCAACTTTTATGAAAAGCGCTATGAAATTGCTCGGATGGAAAACATCTCCTTGGACGAATCCTTGGAGATTTTTGGTATCTGGAATCGCTATGAACTCCGCTTTTCAGATCAGAAAGCTCAAGGAGTTGTAGAGGAATACATCAATGGTGTAGATCTCGGAGAAATCGCTAGAGGCATCGTCAATAAAGAAATCCAAGTCTATGATGGTGTTACTCGTTTTGGAGCTTATAAACCTGATGAAAAGTGGCAACGTCTCTTTGGAGGCGTCGAACCCTTGAAACTCTCAACCAACCCACAGCCTTACAGTATTGAGCGAACGATTCGCTGGCTGACCTATCAAGTTGCTAACTCCCTTGCACTAGTCACTGAAGCGGACAAGATCCTCCAAACAGAATACATGAAAATGATTCAGAATAGCGGAGAGATCACTGATCGAGGAAAAGCCATGTTACGACTTCTCAAAGCCAATAAACACTATGAACACTAGAAAGGAAAAACTATATGGAATACAAAGTTCAAATCAATTCACTAGAAAACTTTAAAGCTTGGTCTGGTGGACTAACCACCTTGAACACTGTCCGTGAACGTGGTGGAGTAGATACTCTAACCGTCATTTGTGAGGATATCTTCTCTGGCGATACTCCAACAGAAGGACAAATCAATGACTGGCTCTGGTTTGATTCAGATTTTATCTACCAAGCTCTAGGCTACGATGATCTGCTTGAGGCTTCTTGAGATGTTAAAGAATATTTATCAAGCAGACTTTCTGCTTCTTCCAGAACAAGAATTCTGGAGTATGTATATCCTCTTACGAAAGGGCAAAGACTTCTACTACGAATGCGCTGGCAGATGTACAGAAGATCTTCCAGATAGTAGAGGGTTCTATAACTATGAACATGCCTGTTTCACGCTAGATGGTCAAGTGTTGAGCGTAAATAAAAAAATGCGCCCCTCACTCATTACTTATATCCAAAAGACCATCAAAGACAATCAAGAAAAATTTAGAAAGGAAATTGAAATGGCCACTAAAACTATTTTTGAAAAGAAAGTCTCTCAAGTCACGAATGAACTGGGAGAATTACTTAAAAAGAAAGATCACAGAGAGGCTTGGACCAAGGCTGGAGAATTAAATAGTCTCCTAAAAAAAGAAGAAGCCAAAGACCTAAAGCCTGACCTGATCGAAAAACTCCAAACTGAGCTACGAGGCTACTATTACATTAATGGTGAGATCGAAAAAGCCAATAAGCGCCTTTATGCAAAAGGATCAAAGCTCATTGAGCTTGCTGGTCTCTAAAGGAGGATCTATGGATAAAGCTAAACGCTACTTGCTTCAAGCGAAAGAATATCTTTCACACTTTAAAAAGGTGGAGAAAAAAGGAGGCCCACCAAAGCTAAAAGTCACCAATAAAAAGACCGTCAATATCGCAGTCATAGGAGGAATTTCTTTCCTCCTTTTTGTTGGTTTCTTGGGATCTATCCGTGCTATCACACTCTCAAATAAGGTAAGTACACTACAAGCCCAAGTAGAATCCACCCAAAAGCAACAGACACAGCCTATGGAGTCGAGTAGAAAATATGACTATAAACTCCAGTATTACTTGAATGACTACGTCTATGCCTATTTCACTCTTCCACAAGAAAGCGATAAACAAAAAGCTCAAGTTGACTACTTAAATAAATTTTACAATTTCATCCCTGATGTAAAATCTCAAGGGCAAGTTCGAAATCCCAGCTCACTTGTCTATTCTCAGTTAGTGACTGTAGAAGGGAAAGTTGCGACCTATAAGGTTAAATACAAGGAAAGCATCCATCGGGATAACAACACAGAAGAAAAAGAAATTGTGACAGGTTTCAATATTCCTTTTGATGAAAAAGATGGAAAATATTACGTTTCTGGCCTTCCTTGGTTTTCTGCCATTGAATCCTCACAAGCTGGACACTTTAGCGAAGATGATAAGCTCCAACTCACTGCCAATGATCATTTTTCAGACAGCGAGCGAAAGAAAGTAGAGAAATTCCTCAAGATTTTCTTTACCAACTACACCACAAGCCAAGATAATCTTAATCTGATTGCTAAAAATGTGGATATCATCTCAAATAGCACTTTCAAAACGATCGACTACACTTATCTTAAACAGGACGGTAATGATCTAATTGCTTATGTCCAAGCTACTTTTGAAGTTGGAGGCACCACTCACTCAGAAAACTTCACCTTTACTCTCTCAGAAAAAGAAAAGACCTACTATGTCTCAAAACTTGAACACACCATTCCACTAAATTATGCAAATGATAAAGAATAGGAGAACTCTATGAATACAAACAATCTACGAACCTTCCTTCAGGGAGATGGAATTTGGATCCTAACAGCCATTGCCGTTCTCTTAGCGATCAAGGCTTGGCGGAATAGCTCTTGGCTTCAACTATTTTCAGTCGTTGGTTTCTATGCCGTTATTGTTTCGATTGCGAAAGGACAAGATATCCTAAAAGCAGTCGGCTGGTTCCTACGACTCTTCGGTATTGAATCAGGACTCTAAGTATGAATGAAGAAAGACTTTATGATTACAGTAAGGGCCTAAATGCTCCTTATTGGATCCAAGAAATTAAGACAAAAAAGGGCACTCGACTATGGTACTTTGCGACACCTATGCAGTTGTCCTTTTTCATTGTTTTTATCATCGTCTTTGTGGCCATGTTACTCTTTGGAGGATTTATCTTTGTGCCACTCGCAAAAATCACTCATTCAATTTCTCTCTTGCTCTATTGGTATCTCCCTTACAAATTGGCCAAATTCTATACGGAATATGAGCCTCACGGTAAGAAGATGCACGTCTTTATTGGAGATTACCTGATTTACTTTTGGGACTTTAAGATCAATAAAAAAGCTATCTACCATGAAGATCGGATAGAGCCTGTAGAAGAAATTGTCTTTGAAAAAACAAATCTATAGAAAAGGAGGACCTATGAGTATTACTTTAACCTATCCTATTAGGGAAACACATGAAAACCTAGCTCTCAAAAAAGATCAAACCGTCGTTGCTTATTATCGTATTCCAAACACTCCTATCACGATTACGGATGATGAAAAAAAGGGCAAACACAAAATCACTGTTGCTCAAATGATGAAGAAGCTCCAGAAAAACAAGTTCTTTGAAATATCTCTGATTCCTAAAGACTATCTTTTAGAGGAGAAAATGCGGGACTTTTCAGATGCTCTAGCAGATGACAGCCGAGAACTAGGAGAAGAACTTCTTCTTTACACGGTGGATCGTCTAACGGATGAAATGGAAATTCCTTATCAGTTTGACTGGGTCGTTGGAGTGACCTTGCGCAAACAAAATCACGGAGCTACCGTCAAAGACTTGGCCTATGAGAGCTTTAATGAACTCACTGAAAAAATCGCAAAAGGCCTCGGCTATGAATATGAATTAAGTCCCACTTGGTATGAAGACTATAAAAGTGATGAATTCACTATTTTTCAAGCCTTCTCTGTCCTTCGGGCAAAACGGTTATCTAATGAAGAACTCTTTTATTACCAGCGGATGCAGTACCTTCGCTATATCCCTCACTACAAGAAGGAGGTGCTCGCTAATCGTGCTCAATTCAATATCACAGATACCTTGATCAAAGTCCTAAAAGGTGGCTTTCTTAAGCTAGAAAGCCCTTATGGATCTTCTTTTGTGACTATTCTTCCGGTTGGTAAATTTCCTGTTCAATTCAATGGTTTTCATCTTGGCGAATTTATCCAACGCTTAAACTTTCCCGTTGAGCTACGAATCAAGGCAGAATTCATTGATACCAACAAGATCAAGGGACGAATGGGACGATCGAATACACGTTACAGAAACATCATGGAAGAGGCAGAAAACACCGATACTGTCCAACAAGATGAGATCATTATGGGTTCCATCTCCCTAAAGGACTTAATGAAGAAAGTCGGAAACAAGGAAGATATCATCGAATATGGAGCCTATCTGATTATCTCTGCTTCAAGTGTGAATCAGCTCCGTCAAAGACGACAAGTGGTTTTGAACTACTTTGATGATATGGGAGTCGAAATTAGTGAAGCCTCTCAAGACGGACCTTATCTCTTTCAAGCTCTGCTTTATGGAGAAAACCTCCAAAAGAAATCTCGCACCTGGACACATATGGTCACAGCTCGTGGCTTTTCAGAACTCATGCCTTTTACCAATACCTCTTCTGGAAACCGTATCGGTTGGTATATCGGCCGAGTAGATAACTGGACAGGCCGTTGGGACAATATTGCAAAAGCTATTGATTCCTCAAAGAACATTGTTCTCTACAATGCGACAGTAGGAAATAAAGAAGATATCGCTGGAAAGATTACCAAGAACCCACACATCATTATTACGGGGGCAACAGGTCAAGGAAAATCCTTCCTTGCTCAGATCATCTTTTTAAGTGTGGCTTTACAAAATGTTAAAACCCTTTATATTGACCCTAAACGTGAACTTAGAAATCACTATCAAGAAGTGATCAACTCACCTGAATTTGCACATCTCTATCCTGAACGCAAGAAACAGATTGAGAACTTTAACTTTGTGACACTAGATAGCTCGCTTCCATCAAACCACGGAGTCTTAGATCCTATTGTCGTTCTAGATAAAGAACAAGCTGTAGAGGTCGCAAAGAATATGCTTGAGTTTCTACTACAAGCTGTAGATGATGTCACAATGGACCAGAAAACAGCGATCACAGAAGCTATTAATGCGATTGTAGAAAAACGAGTCGCTGGTGAGAAAGTCGGATTTAAACACGTCCTAAAAGTTCTGAGAGACTCTACTTCCTCTGAAATTGCTTCGGTTGGTCGTTATCTGACCTCAATTGTCACAAACTCTATCTTGGAACTAGCCTTTTCAGATGGGACTAATCGAGGACTTAACTATGAATCACGAGTGACCATCCTTGAGGTCAATAACCTCAAGCTACCAAAAGACGATTCCACAAAGATTTCAGATCACGAACGCAACTCTATTACCCTCATGTTTGCGCTGGGTGCTTTCTGTACTCACTTTGGAGAACGAAATGAAAATGAAGATACTATTGAGTTCTTTGATGAAGCATGGATTCTTATGAAGTCCGCAGAAGGAAAAGCCGTTATCAAAAATATGCGTCGGATTGGACGCTCCAAAAACAATACCTTGGCACTGATTACTCAATCTGTACATGATGCAGAAAATGACGATGATACAACGGGATTTGGGACTATCTTTGCTTTCTATGAAAAGTCTGAACGAGAAGATATCTTAAAACATGTCAATCTCGAAGTCACTGAAAGCAATCTCGAATGGATTGACAATATGATCTCTGGTCAATGCCTATACTATGACGTGTATGGCAATCTCAATATGATTTCCGTACACAACATCTTTGAAGATATTGATATGCTTCTAAAACCAATGAAAGCTACGGTATCATCAAGCCTTGAAAATAAATACGCTAGTTAGGAGGTGAACCCATGCAAGAAGCTTTTGACAAACTAAGGGGAGTTGATATCTTCTCTCTCAAGTCTTACATGGAGCCTACTGGGTTCGCTTCCTTTAACGGGGCTTGGGTTCTGATTAATGAGCTTTTCGTCAACTTCTTCTTTTTCATTCTAAACGCAGTGGTGGGCTTCTTTTCTTTGCTGATTCGAATTCTTGAAAAAATTGATCTCTACTCTAGCTATAAGAACTATGTATTTAATGGAGCAATGAATATCTGGAAAGGATTTATCGGTTCAAATGGAAGTGGAGTTGCCAAGAACTCACTTGTTTCAATGTTGCTTCTGATCTTAGCTTTCTACCTTTTTTACCAATATTTCTTTTCCAAAGGATCCTTTTCAAGAACACTCCTTCATGTTTTTCTAGTTCTCATCCTTGGCTTTGGTTACTTTGGAACAGTTGCAGGGACCTCTGGTGGTCTTTATCTGCTTGATACAATCAATAATGTCTCTAAAGAGGTCACTAAAAATATCACTCATATTAAAGTAGAATATGGAAAAAATAAGACGATCAAAATCGGTGATTCCATGGCAGATAGTTATATAGCAGAAACCTCTTATAAAGCCTATGTCTTTGTCAATACTGGCCAAGAAAATGGTAAATATAAGAATAGCCAAAATGGAAAACAAGAAACTTTTGACAATAGTAAGGTATTAGGAACAGGCGATAAAAATGGAAACTTTACAGCGGTTAAATCCAAAGACCGTTCTAAATATCTAGATGAACTAGGCAATGGAGCTAATGAAGATGGCGAAAAGAACCGTTGGGTTTCGGCAATGCCTGATTTCATCTTTACTCGTATGTTTTATGTCATTTTTAAAATTTTTGACGCTTTTGTATTAGCAATACCAGTTATTTTGATTCAAATGTTAAATGTCATTGCTCAGACACTCGTTCTGATGATGATCCTGCTCTTTCCAATTGTGCTATTAATGTCTTTTGTGCCAAGAATGCAGGATCTGATTTTTGGAGTCTTGAAAGTCATGTTTGGTGGGTTACTTTTCCCAGCTATCACAAGTCTATTAACTCTATTAGTTTTCTATATTGAGAAAATGATCGAAAACATTATCATTACAGGCTTTGATGGCATTCTTAAAACACTCCCATCCTTGATTATCTTTGGCCTTGTTTTTAAACTACTCATTTCAGTCGTCTCAAAGGGACTCGTATATTTCTTTCTATGGAAATACAAAGCTGAACTGATCCAATTCATTCTTGGATCCAAAGCTCGAATGGTTGCGAATGATATTGGAAACAAAGTTGAAAAAGGGGTCACAAAGACCAGAGAGGTAGCTTCACAAGTACCATCGAGAAGTCTTTCATCTGCTCAACATCTTGGGAATTTTGCCTTAGCAGGTGCTGGTTTCGGAGCCGGAATGGTGATGAATGCCAAAAGTCACTTCCAAAATGTCGGATCTTTCTTTACCAATAAGGGATCAGAGCACCAACCTGATGAAGTGCTCCCAGCAGAAACACTTGAGACTCCGATAAGTCCAGATGCTCCAGAACCAAGCATTCCGAAAACAAAGCAAACGCTAGAAGGGATTAAACCAGTTGAAGAAAAAATACCACCAACTCCTTCAATGGAATCTGCAATCACAGTAGAGCCAACACCAAGTTCAAACGAGGAATTTCAAACTCTTAAAGAAGAGTGGATTTCTCCATTTAAACAGCTCCGCATTAATAGTATTGAGCACAAATTAGAGGAATATAAAGATCCTCAAGCCATGTACAAAGCCCAAGGATCCAATGCCTTCACTCGTGCTTATAGGAAAACCATGACACGAGATGATAAATTGAGAACCAATATTGAACGAAGAGACCGATTAACAGAACGCTTAAGACAACTTAGAGGAGAATGATATGAATACCAAGATACGCTCAAGAACTGCTTTTCCAAGAGTTCTTGAAGAAACTCTTTATCAAGCCTACCAAGAAGGAAAACGCTCAGTCGATTTCCTTCTTTTGTTTCCAGTATCAGAACAAGAAAGAGACAAAATCATCTTACAAGCTAAGTCCTATTCAGTCGTTTTAGATGCAAAATGGCGTTTTGGGACTGTTCTGTTCACTGCTTATATAAGACATTAACTAGAAAGGAGATTCGATGAAAAAACTAAAATGGTTTCTATTAGCCGGTCTCATTCCTCTCTTTCTACCGGTCCTCATCATCATTATCCTTATGGGGGCTGTCGGAGGTGGTGGAACGAATGGCTCACCTCAATCCCAAAATGGAGTGACTTATGCGGATCACTGGTCAGATGGAGATCCCTATACTCACAACCTACTGGTTCATCGCTTCGGTATTACAGCAGAGCAATTAGACGGCTTTTTAGATACGTTAGGAATCTCCTATGATAAGAACCGAATTAATGGAAAAAAGCTCCTCGAATGGGAAGCTAAATCTAATCTTGATGTCCGTGGAATCGTTGCGATCGCACTGAATGAAAGTTCCCTTGGAACTGCTGGGGTAGCCACTAATCCTGGAGCCAATATGTTTGGTTTTGGGGCTTATGATTCCAATCCAGAATATGCCAATAACTTTAATGACGAGGTTGCGGTTGTCGGACTAACCCAACAAACCATCATTGGAAATAAAAACCAAACCTTCAAAATTCAAGATGACAAGGCTAAAAAGTTTGCGAATGGTACTCTAAATCCTTCTACCGATGGTGGTGTTTATTTCACAGATACTACAGGATCCGGAAAAAGACGTGCAGAAACCATGCAAAAACTGGATGCCTTCATTGATGAACATGGAGGAACTCCAAAAGCTCCTGAACAAACTACAGGAAAAACTAGAGATGGTGGAGGAGTAACTTCAAACGATATCCCTGTTGGCTACAGTCTAACAACAGCTATTGACACTACTGGCTATATCACAAGCACTTATCCATGGGGACAATGTACCTGGTATGTCTTCAACCGTGGAAAACAAGTCGGAGTCAACTTTGATCCATTTATGGGAAATGGTGGACAATGGATGAATAAACCAGGCTTTACAACAACCCACACACCAACAGAGCACTCTGCTCTATCATTTAGCCCTGGACAAGCTGGAGCTGATCCAATATACGGACACATTTCATTTGTGGAACAGGTCAAATCAGATGGTTCAATTCTCGTCTCAGAGTGTAATGTAAAAGGGTTAGGAATAATTAGTTACCGCACATTTGATGCAGAAACTGCCAAACAATTTACCTATGTTATTGGACATTAGAAAGGATAATTATATGGATGCACTACAACAAGTAAAACTAGATAAAATTGAAAATCTTCTTCAAGTATTGGTGAACCTTCTTGACAAAAAAAGCAACTCCAATCACTTGGAAATTATAACTCAAAAAGAAGTTCTAAAAGAATTGAATATATCACCTAACACGCTGAAGAGTTGGGAAAGAAAAGGACTAGCTCGTCTGGAACCACCTATTGAAGGAACGAGAACAGTCTACTATAAACGGCAAGACATCATTAAATTTCTATCAACTTAATAGTAAAGCAGGAATGCAACAAACAACTCAGGAATATGCTAAAATAAAATCATCTTAAAAGAAGGTGAGGGTCTTATTTTAGTCTTTTAAATATCCGAATTAAGAGGCAATATGAATAAAGAAACCATTCAACACAACAATAAAAAAGTTATAAAAACTACCAAGCAGAACGGTGAAATAAGCTATTCAATCAAAGGTGTTTATATCGGAACAGATATTAAGACTGGTAAACGAATTACAAGAACAATCACTGCTAAAACATTAAAAGCTTTAGATAGAAAAATTGTTGAATCCAAAATTCAATTTGAAAAATCTGGGTCAACTATTAAAGAAACTATCCAAATTGGTAATTTTGAAAGTTTAGCTGAATTTTGGTTTAGCCATTTTAAAACTTGGGTATCTTCGCAAAACACAATAAACCGTGTTCGAGGGTACTTAGATACTTACATCATTCCACAATTTGGCAATTATAAACCTGAGCAGATCGAAGCATCAGATATTCAATTATGGCTAAATCGATTAGTAAAAAAAGCCAAACAAGCAATTGAATCTGGAAAAAAACGTGCCCCGAAAGGCAGTGCAAAAGATTTTGGTGCAATGGCACATAAAATGAGTGATATTTTTGATTTTGGAATAACAAATTGCGGTTTGAAAACCAATCCTGCAAAGACAATCAAGATACCACCAAAACCCAAAGCCATTAAAGAACGTATCATGGTCCTTCATGATGAGGATTTAAAACTTTGGCTAGCTTACCTTGACACACTACCAAACACGAGAGCAAATCGGCGGTTTAAAATCATTTGTAATACATTACTGGCTTCAGCACTACGAATCAATGAACTATTAGCTTTAGAAATTACTGATCTTGATTTTGAAACTAATGAAATCATTGTCAATAAAACTTTAATGTGGAAAAGTGCTAATAAAAAATTGAACCAAAAAGGAGGGATTATTTGTAAGAATTCTCCTAAAACTGATGCCGGTAATCGTAGAGTTGCTGTTCCGATATCAACTTTAGAAGGACTAAGGGAATTTCATCAAGAAATGAATCTCTATTTTAAAGAACATCATTTACCAAGATCCAAATTGATATTTCCTACGATTTATGGAAATTATATGTGTGATAGAAATGAGCGTGCAACTCTAAAAAAACGACTTATCGAATTGGGACTACCAAATTATGGGTTTCACCTATTCCGACATACACATGCCTCTATGATGCTCAATGCCGGAACTAACTGGAAAGAGCTACAACATAGGATGGGACATAAGTCTATTACCACAACTATGGATACATATGCTGAACTAGCACCAAAGAAAAAATTCGAAGCAGTTGATATTTTTCTGGATAAATTACAAGAACTCACAGATTAATACAATCACTACCTTTATCACTACCTTTTTTCTTCAAAAACCTATACTCCTTGATATGACAAGGGGTACAGGCCGATTATTTAACCCTTACAGAAGTGAAGTAAGCATTCAATACGAATCAATACATAAGAAAAACGCTGATTTCAAGCGTTTTTTCTTTTTTCAATTTCAATACATTTCACTATATTTCAGTCCAAACTCTACCTTTTTCTCTACCTTTTTTAGATAAATATATCATCTGGATATTGAAGTTGAGCCCTGCTATCATTTCGATGGCAGGGCTTTTTAATGTTTGGTACACTACCTTCTTATCTATATTTTGATGGAGCTGAAGTTGACATCTACAAAGTTTAATGTTAAAATACATTCAAAAATATATTTGAATGAGGTGTTTTATGGTTCAAAATGTTGTTACTTCAATAATCCTGTATTCTGGGACAGCCGTAGACTTACTTATTATCCTAATGTTATTTTTTGCCAAAAGAAAAAGCAGAAAGGACATCATTAACATCTATTTAGGACAATTTCTAGGCTCTGTTAGTCTAATATTGCTAAGTTTACTTTTTGCATTTGTCTTAAATTATATTCCTAGTAAAGAGATTTTAGGTTTGCTCGGTTTGATTCCAATTTTCCTAGGACTCAAAGTTTTGCTTTTAGGAGATTCTGATGGAGAAGCTATTGCAAAAGATGGTTTGCGCAAAGATGATAAAAACCTGATTTTTCTAGTCGCTATGATTACTTTTGCAAGTTGTGGTGCTGACAATATTGGTGTTTTTGTCCCATATTTTATTACCTTAAATTTAGCGAATTTGATAGTGGCTTTACTTACTTTTCTAGTCATGATTTATCTCCTGGTTTTTTCTGCCCAAAAATTGGCACAAGTCCCTTCTGTTGGAGAAACTTTGGAAAAATATAGCAGATGGTTTATTGCGGTTGTTTATTTAGGATTGGGGATGTATATCCTGATTGAAAACAACAGCTTTAACATACTAAGGACTGTGTTTGGCTAGGAGAAAAAATTATGAAAAAAGATAGTATATGCCAAGTGGATGTTATTAATCAACAAAATGTTACAACCGCAACGAACTACCTTGAAAAGGAAAAATTCCAAAAATCACTTCGTATTTTATCAAAGTTTACCGATAATAAACAGATAAATATCATCTTTTATCTCCTTGCTGTTGAAGAACTCTGTGTCTGTGATATAGCCTGTTTACTAAATCTCAGTATGGCATCTGCCTCCCACCATCTTCGTAAACTAGCCAATCAAAACATCTTGGATACTAGAAGAGAGGGGAAAATTATATATTATTTTATAAAAGATGAGGAAATCAGAGATTTTTTTAATCAACTAGGATAACAACTATTTTTACTACTCTACCATTCACTCTACCTTTTATTATATAGCATTCTAAAAACATTGATGTACCAACGTTTCTAACAGCTAAAATAGAAATTATTTAATCTTTTATAGAACTAAACTATTCCCCCATTTAAAAATATTGATTCATATTTTATGAAATTAATCATTATATATAGTTCCGAAAATCCTTGATATTACGCTGTTTTTAATTCAACTTAAATCCAGACTTTTCAAACCAGGCTTGAAAAAGGCCCGTAAAGCGTCACAATTTAGTAAACGTTAAAACTTATTTACATTTATTAAAAGCATTTCGTATCAAAAATACGAGATGCTTTTTTCTAGCTTAATTTTACAAATTGGATTTTGAAGGACACCATGGACCTATTTTCAAGTTGATAACGACTACAAATTTGTTCTGGAGACCATGAAGATTGTAATCGCTCTTTAATTTCCTACTTCAATTCACAGGAGTCTAACTCGATTTTCTTCCCTTCTGCTTCGCCAATTGTTCATTGTGTGTTTGTGCTGCTTGTGCAGAGTAAGTGTCATTACCACACTTAATTCTCTTGAGAAGGTTGATTTGTGAACGCCTAATTTTCTAGCTATTTGGCAGGGTTTGAGACCTAATTCTAGGTAAGTCTCTATCTTAATTCGCTCAATTATGGTAATATGATGGTAGCTTATAGATTTCTCCCGTGTTCTGTTTAGTGTGGTTACTTACAGTTTACACGAGATTGGGCTCTATGAGTTTTTTGTTGCACTATATTTTACCATTTATCAAATATAAAAAAGTAAGCTCAGAAAATCTCTGATCTTATTCTCATATCTCTCCAAACAACTTCCGTAAAATTTTCGGTGTGATACGTTGTCCTGGCCCTACGTAAGTATAGGCGTGCAGGTACATGGCAGGATTGAAGTTGAGTTCGATACAGGTGCAATTTGGTAGCTCCTTACTAGCAGGCTTGGTGTAGTCTGGGATAATCAAATCGACTCCACAGGCCCAAGCCCCCATAGCAGTCGCCATATCGGCAGCTAGTTGTTTGTAACTCTCGCCCATCTGGTCAGTCATGTCAATGGAGTCGCCTCCAGTTGAGATATTAGAATTACCACGCAGAAAGGTTTGGCTACCTTTAGGCAAGACTGTATCAGGTGTGTAACCCTGCTGTTCCAACATGAGTAATTCAATATCACCCAGATTGATGATTTCAAGAGGTGAGCGATGGTCGCGACCACGCAGAGGGTCTTGGTTTTTCTTTTCGACTAATTCTCGGATGCTTGAGCTTCCGTCGCCTACGACATTGGCCGCAACGCGGAGCACGACAGCCTCGCATTTTCCATCCAAGATAAAGAAACGGTACTCGGTCCCTGCCACAAACTCCTCGACTAGCACATGGCTATCTTCCGAAAAGGCGATGTCTAGGGCTTTTTCATAGCCAGAAAGGCTTGTTGACTCTTGGAAGATGGAAATGCCCAGACCGAAGTTGGTGGATTTGGGTTTGACAACAATAGCAGAGTTGGCTATTTGTCCGTAGTACCGTAAGGCATCGTCCTTGTTAGCAAATTCTGCTCCCGCAGGTACTGGAAAACCAGCCTTGTCCAAAATCTTTTTGGTCACAACCTTATTAGCCATGGCCAGTGGAATTACGTAGTTATCTTTGGATGTCATGTTGCCATTTTTAATGTACTCCACATGGTCACCATGCCAGAGTTTGAGAAATTGGTCTTCCTCATCTAAAATTTCTACGTTCAAGCCCAGCTGAATGGCGTCAAAGAGAATCATTTGGGTGGAGAGTTCCATGTTTTCATAGCCTTTGAGGGCATAAGGTGCTGTCCAAGCGTAGTCATGAAAGGCTTGTCCTTGTTGTTGGCCAAATTTTTCAAGGGACCCTTCTTCAACCTGCTCTGCTATTTTTCCAGAAAGGGTCAAACGTGGATCAAGAAGAGAGGCCTCCACCTTAGTGATAAGCTGGCTATAATAGTCATCCAGTCCAAAGTGAGCGACGATGTCCTTCATGGCTGTCACGATAGGTTTAGGGTCAGCCTCTTTAGGAAGTGGTGTGTGGGGATGGCTGAGAGCGATTTGGTTGTTGAGAGTAGCAGCTACTGCCAATTCTTCGTCGACTTGCTCCATGTCGTCTAGCCACAAGAGTGCGAGTGCAAAGAGGTGGGTGGTGTCTAGTGTTTCTTGGCTGATTGCCAGTGGCTCAAAGGGGTTGAGGTCAAAGTTGCGGAACTCTAGATAGGAGATGCCCTTAGTCAAAAATTCCCGGCTAGTCTTAGCACCGCGTAAACGGATAGCAGAGTAAAATTCTTTTTCGGCGGACAGTTGCCCAGATCCAACAGCGTTTTCGATGTCGGTCACGTATTGCTCCAGTGAAGAGAAGGAAATGTGAACATCGGGGGCATTGACATAGCCGTAGTTGGAGTTACGAATCGACCGCACGCAACCAATTTCATCTGTCAAAAACCCTTTTTCTGCTAGCGGGCTTGCTCCGTAAAGGTAGGTCAAGAGCCAGCGATAACGCAAGAAGTTCTGAGCTAACTTGAGATAGAGGGCATTCTTGAAGGTCAGTAAATCGTCATAATCACTGACTTCAAAGAGCTGCTGGGTCAGATCTTTGCCGAGTTCAAAATTATAGTGAATTCCAGATATGGACTGGAGCAATTTGCCGTAGCGTTCTGCCAAACCAACTCGGTATTGATACTCGTAGTCACTTTCCAACTGGGCAATCTGAATCTCTTCTTCTACAATCACAGGTGGCATGGATAAAGGCCAAAGATATTCTGACTTATCCATTGAGCGAATAGCCACATCGGTGATGGCCCCGAGGAAGCGACGAGCTTCCGTGGTCGACTGTGCTACCGGTGTAATGAGCTCTAGTTGAGGTTCGCTATAATCTGTCTGGATATAGGGATGGAAACTGCGAGAACCCAATTTTTCAGGGTGTGGCGTTTGAGCGACACGGCCTTCAGTATTGATTCGTAGAGATTCGCGCTCCAGACCAAAGGTAGCTTGTAAGATGGGAGTATTTGGGGATAATTTTTGAAATACGTTTGATAGGTTCATGATTGGGCCTCGAAATAACTAGTTTCTCTATTATTTTATCAGTTTGTTAAATAAACTCAACTTTCTGCTACGGAGATGGAGAAGGAAATGCTCGGACGAATTGACTATTTACTTGCATTAAATATAAGCAAAAGCATTAGTAGAAGTATTGAAACTACACCTAATAGTTTTTTCCCCACACTCAATCTCTCATTTCTGTCTTTTTTTCGTAGACAGTTATAAAGTCGATCAGAATAAACCTTGTAAGTGTATAAGTTAATTCTTACAGACCTAAACTATTCCCCTATTTAAAAAATAATGATTCATATTTTATGAAATTAATTAGTAGATATAGTTCTGAAAAGCCGTTATATTACGCTGTTTTTAGTCCAACTGAAATCCATACTTTCCAAACCAGGCTTGAAAAAAGCTCGTAAAGCATCACAATTTAGTAAACGTTAAAACTTATTTAAACTTATTGAAAGCATTTCGTATCAAAAATACGGGATGCTTTTTCTGTTCACCCCAAATTTTTGTAACTAGGTGATACTTGAAATTAATACAAATTTGGTTGTTTTTGATAAATCTAAGCAACACTACATGATGAAGTGAAAGGGGATGAATCTTTGATAGTATTCACTTATTGTGAAATATGATATATTTATTAATTAGATGGATGAATACTTCTAGAGTTAAATATAGTATAATAGGGACATACTTTTTGGTTTATTTTTGTTTGTAGTCGGATTATGAAAGAATATCCAATATTATGCGATAAGATAGAATGTTACAAAAAAGAAAGGGGATGCAATCCGATGAAGAAAGACAGATTAATTGTATTGACAGATGCTGTTCTAGCAATTATTATGACCATCTTGGTTTTAGAGTTAGAAAAACCAACAACACCAAGTCTTGAAGCTTTTTGGGATTTACGGCAAAATTTCTTTGCTTGTTTTCTTTCCTTTTTCTGGTTGGGATCGTTATGGATGGCACTAAACACATTATGGGAAAAGGTTGAGAAAATTTCCTCAGAAATTATTTGGTGGAATTTGTTTCTACTCTTGGAGCGGCAGGAGTTCTCTTTGGAGAATTTCATGCCATCCAAGATACCAGTCTGAATGATGTGGTGGACCGGATCTATATAAATGTCAAGGATTTACCGTTTCAGTCCTTGGGAGCTTTAGCTAATATCCTGTCTGATATTAAGAAGGGACTGATTCAAGACAGTCATATCTGGTCTTTCTTCCAGTCATTTTTCAAACAATATCAGTTGATAATCAGCTTAAATCAGATCTATCAGTTTGTCTATCTTTCTCTGATGGAGATCATGTCCTATCTTCACTTTGATTATTGGAAAAAAACGGCTCGGTCAGGAGCTAGTATGAATAAGGAGAACAAATGAAACGTTTAAAAATGTTATGGCATATTATGCAGGTTACGGGTTTTACTCGGTTTGCTCTGAGTTTTGTGACCTTTGTTTTTGGGTCAGGAGGCGTGCTTTTCCTAGTTGAACCTGCTATCACAAATTACGGAGACGGTCTTTGGTATGCTTTTGTGACTTCGACGACTGTCGGCTACGGGGATCTCCTAGCTGTGACCTTGATTGGAAGGATTACCAGTGTCTTCTTGACGATTTATGGGCTCATATTTTTTGGCTGTTTATCAGCTGTTATTTTTAATTATTATACCAATTTAAATAAGGAAAGAGGAGAGGACAAATGACTGCCAATTATTCAACACGGGAATACCGTGAGAAATTATACGATGACCTTCATGTTCGATTGAGAGATACAGCGATTTTGATGTGTGCAATTTTTATTGCCTCTATCGGACTAAATATGAATTCAACAGCTGTCATTATAGGAGCCATGTTGATTTCACCTCTCATGACACCGATTGTTGGACTGGGATTCGGTTTAGCTATTTTTGATACGCGTTTAATCAAGCAATCTCTAGAGGTTTTATTGACTCAAGTGTTGGTCAGTTTGCTTGTCTCGACTCTGTATTTCTGGATTTCTCCCTTGTCTTATGCAAGTAGCGAGTTGATTGCACGAACCTCTCCAACCATTTGGGATGTCCTCATTGCTATTGCTGGTGGGATTGCTGGTGTGATCGGTTCAAGGAAAAAAGAAGCAAACAATATCGTGCCAGGAGTAGCCATTGCTACAGCTCTGATGCCGCCTATCTGTACTGCTGGCTATGGTTTAGCTAATGGGAATGTACGATTTTTATTGGGGGCTCTCTATCTTTTCTTGATCAACTGTGTCTTTATCATGCTAGCCAACATTGTTGGAACAAGAATTTTGATGAGAAAATCTCCTTTAACTTCATTTAAAGAGCTGAGCATTAAAATGAGAATTGGCTTGATATCTTTGATTGTATTGTTGATTCTTCCAGCTAGCTATTCGGCAGTTACTCTGACAATAGAACAAGCGCGCAAAGAAGGGATCAAACAGTTTGTAGGAAAAGAGTTCGCCAATTATACGGTTATTAATCAAGTCTACAAGTCAAGTAACAATGAATTGGTCTTGACGGTTGTTGGAGATCCGATTTCAGAAGAAGAATTAGAAACACTCCACCAAAAACAAGCCTCTTACGGTATTCAATCTGTTCAATTGAAAGTGAATCAAGTTCAGAACTCGCCAACATTAGATAGTGAAGCGACCAAGGAATTTTATGAAAACATTGACAAGTATATTGATCAAAAACTCTCTGAAAAAGATTCACAAAACGATCTCGTAAAAGAAAATGAAGCAGACAAGGATTGAGGACAATGAACTGAATCGGTTTTTACGCCGTGTTTTTCTTGTATCTTCCTCTTTCTTACTTATAGCAGGTTGTTTTTGCTTGAATAAGAAATAAATTAGAAGTTCTATCATCTAAGAAAAATGATGAACAAAAAATCATTTAACTAATGGTGTGAACGTTTAGTGTTTATCAGCTCCATTCTCTGTAATTTTGGGGGTAAAATCCACACCATTCGGATAAAATTAGTTGAATTTGATTGGAAAAAAGCTTTTATAAAAGCGGAGAAAAGTCTTGATATTACGCTGTTTTTAGTCCAACTGAAATTCATACTTTCCAAACCAGGCTTGAAAAAGGCCCGTAAAGCATCACAATTTAGTAAACGTTAATTCGTTACTGGACAGCAGAATACAAACGAAAACACTTTGCATCTTGCAAGGTGTTTTTTTCTATGAGAACTGGCGGTGCGCAATTAGGATAGCTCTAGCGACTTTAGTCGCATAGAGATATGCTATGCACAGTTGCCTCAAGAAAACAATGCTTCTTGGTCCACCCTGTTAGACAAGCTTCAAAACCAAGGAATCCAACAGATTTCTCTTGTAGTTACAGATGGCTTTAAGGGGCTTGAGCAGATTATCAGTCAGGCTCACCCATTAGCTAAACAACAATGTTGCTTAATTCATATTAGTCGAAATCTAGCTAGTAAAGTGAAACGAGCAGATAGAGCGGTTATTCTGGGGCAATTTATAATGATTTATCGTGCTGAAAATTTAGAAATGGCAGGACAAGCTTTAGAGGACTTTCTCGCCGAATGGAAACCAAAGTATAGGAAAGTCATGGAAAGTCTGGAGAAGACGGATAATCTTTTAACTTTTTATCAGTTTCCCTACCAGATTTGGCACAGCATGTATTCGACAAACCTCATTGAGTCTCTTAACAAAGAAATCAAACATCAAACGAAAAAGAAGGTTCTTTTTCCTAATGAGGAGGCTCTGGAACGTTACTTAGTTACGTTGTTTGAAGATTATAATTTCAAGCAAAGTCAACGAATCCATAAAGGGTTTGGTCAATGTTCTGATACACTTGAAAGCTTATTTAATTAACACTCCGTAACTCTACTTAAGTGTTTACACATAATTATTGACAGTATCAAAAAATAAAGTATATTGTTTTCATCATAATATAATTAAATATCAGTATAGAGAATTTTATCTATATATCAGATATCAGCAATTGCTTTTGCTGTCATTTTTCGCTACAATAGTTACAAGGAGGAAATAAACATGTTAAAAGAAGTATTAAACGTCGCAAAAGTTGCGAAAAAATCATCTCTCTTCTTAGGAGGGGTAGCATTTGGGACGCTTGGCTTGAAAGTCTTAGCAAGTAAAGAAGCTAAGAAAGGCTATTCTAAGGCCTTGGCTAAAGCTTACAAATTGAAAGATGGACTGGATGCATCTGTTTCTGTTGTAAAACAACACGGTGATGATGTTTTACAAGACGCTAAATATTTATACGAACAGGAAAAGAAAGAAGAACAATTAGATAGCCTGACAGGTGAATAATATGTCTTTTAAAGTGCTACACAGAGGATATCAACATATCCGATTATCGTCCTCGTTTTCACTGACCTTGGATATTCAAGATTATCTTCGTTCCTTGGCTAAAGATGAAAAAGGGATCGACTCTATTCAGTTTTATATGGATCAGCAGCACTTTACTCTACGTATGAAAGAAGGCTTCTCTGTATTAGAAAATGCAGAGGCCTTTTTAAAAAAAATTGACAAGGGGAAAGTTTCGGACTTGATGACTCTTCCCATTCGTAGAGAAGAGAGTGCTTATTCAATTGTATCGGGTGCAGCGATTAAGCGTTTGCTGTTTCGAAGTTTTGTACCCTACCCTATTCGTTATATTTGGACTTGTTATCAGGCTTTGGGTTATGTCAAAGAAGCCTATCAAACTTTAGCGCGCAAGGAACTAACCATGGAGGTCTTGGACTGTTCGGCCATTTTGTTGTCCTTGTTTATGAACCAATCCAAGACAGCTAGCAACATCATGTTTATGCTTGATTTGGGTAATCATCTGGATCAGTGGTCTTTAAAAAAAACAGCAACAGATTTGGAACAAAGCCTTCTTGCTAAAGAAAGTGATGTTTTCTTAGTGCGGGGAGACATGGTCATCAGCATCAAGAGTTCTGATGTTCAAGTAGGTGATGTATTAGTTGTCTCCCAAGGTAATGAAATCTTGTTTGACGGCCAAGTGGTTTCAGGATTAGGCATGGTCAATGAGAGTTCCTTGACTGGAGAGAGCTTCCCTGTTGAAAAGAAAGAGGGAGATTCTGTATGTGCGAATACTGTTTTGGAAACAGGAGAGTTAAGAATTCGTGTGACTGATAATCAGATAAACAGTCGTATTTTGCAACTCATCAATCTGATGAAAAAATCTGAAGAGAGTAAGAAGACAAAACAACGTCATTTTATTAGGATGGCAGACAAGGTTGTAAAATATAACTTCTTAGGTGCTGGTTTGACTTATCTGTTAACAGGTTCGTTTTCAAAAGCCATTTCCTTTTTATTGGTGGATTTTTCATGTGCTCTAAAAATATCCACACCTGTAGCCTACCTTACGGCCATAAAGGAAGGTCTAAATCGAGAAATGGTTATTAAAGATGGTGATGTATTAGAAAAATATCTGGAAGTGGATACTTTCTTGTTTGATAAAACGGGTACCATCACGACGAGTTATCCTTTGGTTGAAAAGGTTCTTCCTTTCGGAGATTATACTGAGAAAGATATTTTAAGAATAAGTGCATGTTTGGAGGAACATATCTATCATCCTATTGCCAATGCAATTGTTAAACAAGCTGAAATTGAAGGCATTGAACACGAAGAAATGCATGGCAAGCTTCAGTATGTTGCAAGCAAAGGGATTAAATCGCAAATTGATGGTCAATCGGTTGTCATTGGAAATTATGTACTAATGCAAGACGAACAGGTAAGAATTAGTTCTGAGCAGCTGGCCTTGATTGAGCAATATAAGACTCATTACAATTTATTGTTTTTGGCTTATAAGAAAGAATTAATTGGGATGTTTTGTATCCACACTCCCTTGAGAAGCGAGGCGAAAGTTGCATTGAAAAAGCTAAAGCGCCAAGGGAAAAAACTGATTCTGGCAACTGGTGATACGTTGGCTAGAACAGAAGAGTTGGTTAAAGATCTGCCATTTGACAACGTTTATACTGATTTAAAACCAGATGGTAAGTTTCAGTTGGTTCAGGAATTACAGAAAGCTGGCCGAACTATTTTGATGGTTGGAGACGGGTTAAACGACTCTGCTGCCTTGACGCTTGCAGATATTGGGGTTGTGATGAATGAAAGTGCTGATATTTCTAAGCAGATGAGTGATATTTTATTATTAGATAATCGTTTAGATTTCTTCGAGGAATTGAATTCTTTATCTGAATCGTTGCAGAAATTAATTCAAAGAAATATTCAAGAAACAGTTGTAATAAATGGAAGTTTAATTGGATTTGGGTTGTTAAATTGGTTAAGCCCATCTAATCTTTCGATATTGCACAATCTGACTACTTTAAGAATCGTCCTTCGTAGTCTTTCTATTAAAAGTAGGTAAGAGACCGAGAAGCTGAGGTTATAAAAACTAAAAGGAGTTGTCTCATTTGAGAATAACGGTTCTTTGTCAACTGTAGTGGGTTGGTGGAAAATTATACCCTGGAGAGGACCAAATTGGTTCTCTCCTTTTAAATATTGAAAAAACCATTGGCAGTGGACATACTTTAAGACTATATATTTCTGAAACTAGTTTCACAATACAAATATTGACATGCAATTATTAATTGGTGGATTTTAAGTTGACATCTACAAAGGTTAATGTTAGAATACATTCAAAAATATATTTGAATGAGGTGTTTTATGATTCAAAATATTGTTACTTCAATAATCCTGTATTCTGGGACAGCCGTAGACTTACTTATTATCCTAATGTTATTTTTTGCCAAAAGAAAAAGCAGAAAGGACATCATTAACATCTATTTAGGACAATTTCTAGACTCTGTTAGTCTAATATTCCTAAGTTTGCTTTTTGCATTTGTCTTAAATTATATTCCTAGTAAAGAGATTTTAGGTTTACTCGGTTTGATTCCAATTTTCCTAGGCCTCAAAGTTTTGCTTTTAGGAGATTCTGATGGAGAAGCTATTGCAAAAGATGGTTTGCGAAAAGACAATAAAAACCTGATTTTTCTAGTCGCTATGATTACTTTTGCAAGTTGTGGCGCTGACAATATTGGTGTCTTTGTCCCATATTTTACCACCTTAAATTTAGCGAATTTGATAGTGACTTTACTTACTTTTCTAGTCATGATTTATCTCTTGGTTTTTTCTGCCCAAAAATTAGCACAAGTCCCTTCTGTTGGAGAAACTTTGGAAAAATATAGCAGATGGTTTATTGCCGTTGTCTATTTAGGATTGGGGATGTATATCCTGATTGAAAACAACAGCTTTGACATGCTAAGGACTGTGTTCGGCTAGGAGAAAAAATTATGAAAAAAGATAGTATCTGCCAAGTGGATGTTATTAATCAACAAAATGTTACAACCGCAACGAACTACCTTGAAAAGGAAAAAGTCCAAAAATCACTTCGTATTTTATCAAAGTTTACCGATAATAAACAGATAAATATCATCTTTTATCTCCTTGCTGTTGAAGAACTCTGTGTCTGTGATATAGCCTGTTTACTAAATCTCAGTATGGCATCTGCCTCCCACCATCTTCGTAAACTAGCCAATCAAAACATCTTGGATACTAGAAGAGAGGGGAAAATTATATATTATTTTATAAAAGATGAGGAAATCAGAGATTTTTTTTATCAACTAGGATAACAACTATTTTTACTACTCTACCATTCACTCTACCTTTTATTATGTAGCATTCTAAAAACATTGATGTACCAACGTTTCTAACAGCTAAAATAGAAATTATTTAATCTTTTTATAGAAGTGAAGTAAGCATTCAATACGAATCAATACATAAGAAAAATGCTGATTTTAAGCGTTTTTTCTTTTTTCCAATTTCAATACATGTCACTATATTTCAGTTCAATCTCTACCTTTTTCGCTTCTAATTTGATTGATGTTATCAACTTGTTATTTATTTTATCAATGTACATTTGACGAAAAAAGAATACAGGACAAACAAATTCCTGTATTCTTAAAATAACTTAGAACAGATATGATAATGATACGACTAACATGATTATAGCGCAAATTATTTTTACGATTTTTACATATTGTTGTTTGAACAATTTATCAGAGAAAAGACTCAAAATAAGAGCAATCCAAAACACGGTAGTTCTTAAAATAAAAATAGTCATGTCTTGTACCCCTTTCGTTATTTTGTCAAACCAATAATTAAGTTGAATAGTAATTATCTAATTTTCAAACATATCCATCTGCCCTGGTAAAGCCTTTGTTCTTTGATTATTAATCGGTATCTCTATCTATCTTTATTATAGTACAAATATCGTTATTACACCAATAAATGTATTTATTTTTTATTGCTCCTATTTTTGAGAGCGCTTGAAATATGTTATAATAAAACTAGATTAATGTATAGGAGGCAAACCGTGGGAAATTTCATTGAGCTAGTCTTTCATCGTTTCTTTTTGGGGATGATTGCGACGGCTTATTTTTGGTTATTGACATTAGCAGGAGGAGTGGTCTTTGGTATAGCACCCGCTAGTGCAACCCTCATGAGTTTATATGCAGAACACGGTTATTCTTATCGTGCTTATCGTTTCAAGGAAGCATGGGCTTTATTTAAGAGCAATTTTGTAAAGAGCAATCTTAGTTTCTACACCTTTATAGGGATTGACTTAATTTTGATTTATGGTTTGTATCTGATGATTCAGTTGCCAAACCAGACCATTATCCACTTGGCAGCAACCTTTCTAAATATCTTTTTAGTAGCCTTGGTATTTTTGGCCTATACGGTATCTTTAAAGTTGCAGGTATACTTTGAATTATCCTATAAAAACACCCTAAAGCTTGCCTTTATCGGAATTTTTATGAGTTTATCAGCAGTGGCCAAGGTTCTGCTTGGTAGCGTCTTGTTAGCCATTATTGGCTTCTATATGCCAGCCCTCATCGCTTTTGTAGGTATTGGAATGTGGCACTTCTTTATTAGTGATTTATTGGAGCCTGTTTATGAAAGTATTCATGAAAAATTGGCAACCAAATAAGACCAAACAGTTTCGCCTCCACTCACTTCTCAGAATCTATAGTCTGGTGATGATTATCATCATTTCCTGCTTTGCTCTCTTGATTTCTTATGCAGACTGGGATATGCGTGAAAGGGAAGCCAATCGTGTCGGTCAGCGTGTTCTCGCTCGAACAGTTGATGAGGTTGAATACTATTATCGAGAGTCAACCCGCCTAGCTCAGGGATTGGTCGAGAATCAAGCCCGCATCGAAGGGATTTACAAATATTTTAGTCTCAGCACGCCGGATTATTTTTACTGGCAGTTAGAACGCAAGGCGTCGCCTTATATTTCTGTTTCCATTTATGAAAATATTGATGATATCTACGTGCGAAATGATTTCGTGAGTGGTGTTGCGATTGTTCTACAGGATTCAACGGACGTCTTTGTATCCAAGAGAGATAATCGTAGTGGACAGAAGATTCCGGCTGAGAGCTTTAAACCGGATGCCAATAGTTTCGCTGTTCCAGTGTCTGATCCTATATCGGACCAAGCTCTAGGGGTCATTTATATTTCCGTAGAACCAGAATTCCTCTATAAGGCGATTGACAATACCAGGGGAACAATTCCTGTTGCCGTAACGGTCATTGCACCATATGAAACAGATATGTTCTATATTGGAGCGAAGGGAACGAATGAATCTTGGCTGGTAGGAACAACTGCTCATGGTTATCAAGTTCGAGTAGCTGTACCAAAGGATTATGTTTGGAGTGGGACTTTAGCGAGTTCGGCACTTATTTTAGGTTTGAGCGCCCTCTTTATCATCATTTTATATATGACCTTAAGAAGGACTTTTTCTGACTATCAAAGTCAGGTTGTGGACTTGGTGGACTCTATCCAAGCCATTACTAAGGGAGAGAAAACCAAGAGGATTAACACCGATAAAAAGGATCAAGAATTGCTTTTGATCGCTGAGACGACAAATGATATGTTGGACAGGTTGGAAAGTAATATTCATGATATTTATCAACTGGAACTCAATCAAAAAGATGCCAACATGCGAGCGCTACAGGCTCAGATAAATCCGCATTTTATGTACAATACTCTGGAGTTTTTGCGGATGTATGCTGTAATGGAGAATCAAAATGAATTAGCAGATATCATCTATGAGTTCAGTAGTCTCCTACGCAATAATATTTCCGACGAGCGAGAAACGACACTCAAACAAGAAGTGGAGTTTTGTCGGAAGTACAGTTATCTCTGTATGGTTCGCTATCCCAAATCCATTGCTTATGGATTTAAGATTGACCCTGAATTGGAAGAAATGCGTATTCCAAAGTTCACCCTCCAACCGTTAGTGGAAAATTATTTTGCCCATGGAGTTGACCACAGAAGAACGGATAATGTTATCAGTATCAAGGCCTTGAAAAAAGAAGGTTATATCGAAATCTTGGTAACCGATAATGGTCGTGGGATGTCTGCTGAAAAACTAGCAGAAATTCAAGCTAAACTGGCTCAAAGAACCTTTGAACACACAGCAGATTATAAGGGGCAACAACAGTCTATTGGGATTGTTAATATCCACGAACGCTTTGTGCTCTACTTTGGAGACCGCTATAACATCAATGTAGAATCAGCTGAACAAAAAGGTGTTCAATATAGAATTACCATTCAGGATGAAGAGAAAGGATAAACATGTATAAAGTACTATTAGTTGACGATGAGTACATGATTACAGAAGGACTTAAGCGTTTGATCCCTTTTGAAAAATGGGATATGGAAGTCGTTGCAACAGCCAATCATGCTGACGACGCTTTGGACTATGTTCGAGAACATCCCGTAGATATCGTCATTTCTGATGTCAACATGCCTGATAAAACAGGACTTGAAATGATTGGGGAAATGAAGGAACTCTTGCCAGAGGCTTACTATATCCTTCTTTCCGGCTATCAAGAATTTGAATATGTCAAGAAAGCTATGAATCTCAATGTTGTAGATTATCTTGTCAAACCAGTTGATAAGGTTGAACTGGAGCATTTACTTGAGAAAATCCTTGGTCAACTTCGTGAGAAAGTGCATGAGCCAGAAATCTTGAGTCAGCAATTAGATGAAGAAGCCTTCAAGACTCATCTCACCCAAAAAGAAAACTGGTGGATTGGACTCTCCCAAGAGAAACAAGGGGATTTTGTCATTCCCTACTATGTTCTCGGTCAGGACTGGCAGATTGTCCTTGCCGATCAGGAATTTGAGGGTTTGCTAGTCATGCCTTTTAAGGCTCCTTATCAAATCAACTTTGAAAAGTGGAAACGTGATGTTGAAAAAACTCTCTTTTATGGATCGGTCAATCTAGATCAATCCGAAAGTCTCTTTTCTTATTATGAACCCATCTATCGGGTGATTATTCAGGGTAATCTTCAGCAGATTATCGAGGAGTTGAACCTACTTGAGAAGATTGTGTTAGAAAATACACCGAGGGTGTCCATTACCAAGCAACTATTTACTCAGTTTGTTATGGACGTCTTCCATCTCTTTGAGCATTTGAAAGCAGATGATATGACAGATATTGTCAAAAGAATTCATGCCATTACAAACTTTGAAGATTTAGTGGCTTATACCAAGGAAACCTTGACGTCCTTCTTTGGTCAATACCGCATGAATGAAAATGTCGTCAGTGTACTTGAAGTTATTGGTAGAGACTATAAAAAAGAGCTTTCTCTCAAGGATATCAGCAAGGATCTTTTTATCAATCCTGTGTATTTAGGTCAGTTAATCAAGAAGGAAACCAATTCAACTTTTGCAGAACTCCTAAATAAGCAACGGATTAAAGCAGCTCAGCAACTCTTGCTGTCTACAAACGATAGTATTGAGGATATTTGCTATACGGTTGGTTATAGTAATGTAGGGTATTTCTACAAGGTCTTTCGAAAACTATGTGGAAAGTCTCCAAAGGCCTACCGCAAGCAGATTGAGGTCACCCTCTAACTTTTGTTATCCATTTTAAAATATGCTATAATAAGTTTAAAAAATATGAGGAGGTTACTTTTATGAAAAAGAAACCAATCTATCTATGGGTTTTATTGGTGTTATCAGCGATTAGTTCATTCTTGGCAGTAGTTGGAATACTCACTCCAGTACCTAGTAAGGACGCCCTTCGTGCTAGCCAAGAAAATGTTGGGACACTTAGTGCTCAACAAATAGAAGATGCTGTTAACTATGCCCACCAAGTGTCTGAGTCATCTCACTCTATTTTTAACACGATACTAATTATTCTATCTGCTATCTTAGTTGTAGTAGCCTTTGTTTTCTTAATTCGTAAGAACTTGCAGTTGGCAAACTACACTTATGTTGGATATGCCTTGCTAGCCATTGTTGGACTAGTCCATGACAATATGAATCTACAAGATGCTATGCAATTGATTAAAGATGACACCCTTCGTTTAGGAATGGAAGTCATGTCAAAAGTAACCACTATCATATTCATCGTCATCAATGTTATCTTTTTGGGAATCGTCTTTTATAAAATATGGCGTCAGCAAAAAGAACTAACAGAATCTCAAGAGGAAGAACTCGCCTAAGAGTTGACAAAGGATAACTATCAAGATACAATCTTGGTAGTTATTTTTTTGGATTCGAGAAAGAGGGAGGAAAAGATGAAAAAAATTTCCTTAGTTTATATCAGTCTGAGCGGGAACACGGAGAGTTTTGTGACACGTTTGAAAGCTTATTTGTTGGAGCAGTATGCGAATATTGATGTGGAAAAAATTCATATTAAAGACTTGGTCAAGGAAGGAGAAGATTTCTTTGAGATGACCAATCCATATGTGGCTTTTCTACCGACTTACCTAGAAGGTGGCAATGGCGTTGATAATGGAGATGTGGAAATCTTGACCACTCCAGTAGGTGACTTTATCGCATATGGTGATAATGCTAGCAAGTGTTTTGGTGTCGTAGGATCGGGTAACCGCAATTTCAATAACCAATACTGTTTGACCGCCAAGCAATATAGCCAGCGCTTTGGTTTTCCAGTCCTAGCTGACTTTGAGATGCGCGGAATGCTAGGAGATATCAAAAAGGTTGCAGGTATTATTGCAGAGCTTTATGAACTTGAATCCTTGTAAGAGGATAGAGTTGCTGGGCTAGATTTTTATCCCATGGATCATAGAATTATTTCAAAAGAGAACAGTTCAAATGAGTAAATTACAGAGATCATTTTTAAAGTATATAAAACGCAAACCAAGCTTCAAGGATATTATGCTATGCAGTGCTTTGTTGCTCTTGGCAATTAGTCTGATGATGTTTTCTGATAAAATTTTTGATGAAGATGCAGCACCATTTGGAACCATGGTATCCTTAGGGATTGTTATCCTGGTAGAAATCTTAGCTGTCAGAAATAAATAAAAAAGACTCGAGAAATGGTATCTCGAGTTTTTCTTATTTGCGAATTTCGTCAACGATTTCTTTTGAAATGGGAATTCCTAAGCGGTAACCTTTGTTAATGTAGTCAATGACATCATTGATGTTTTCTATCGTTTGGATTTTCTCTTTGATAGTTGCACGAAAAGCTTGATCTTTCAATAGTTGGTTCTGAAGAAGTCTTTGAAGTTTCTCTTTTTCATATTTGTTGACAAGAAAGAGAAAAAGAAGACTGATAACAACTAGAATATAAGCATACTGGCTCATAAAAATTCTCCCTAAGTGATAAAGAAGTAGGTGGTAAGATAAAAGTAAAGTTTTTCACTTTTTGAGTGATGATACTGTAAAGCGCCTCTCTACTCGTTTTTGTTTAGATGAATGAGTAAGGCGTTTAGGCAAGTCGCCTTATTTACGACGTCGTGGCCCCTAAATCGATTATATTTATGTCCTAAAACTAGTGAGGCGTTTAGGCAAATCGCCCGATAGCGATTGCCGTCAAGAGACTAGGAACTTTAGTTTCAGTCTCTTGTAACGAATTACATCTTCTCTGGCGCCTCTACACCCAACAGACGAAGGGCTTCTTTAAGGACAACTGCTGTTGCATAGCTGAGAGCTAGGCGACTGTCACGTTCTGGGCTTTCATCTAAGATACGAGTGTGGGCATAGTATTTGTTAAAGGCTTGAGCTAAGCTGATTGCAAATTTAGCGATGATAGACGGCTCATAGTTATCAGCTGCACGTTTAATAATACGTGGGAAGTCTTGGATTAGCTTGATAATTTCCCAGCTTTCGGCATCGTTCAAACTATAGTTGGCACCTGCTTCAGGTTTGAAATCGGCTTTACGCAAGATTGATTGGATACGAGCGTAAGCGTATTGGACATAAGGACCAGTTTCCCCTTCAAAGGATACCATGGCTTCGAGGTCGAAGTCGTAGCCATTTGTACGGTCGGTTTTAAGGTCATAGAATTTAATGGCCCCAACTCCAACAGCATGAGCAACTTGGTCTTTGTTTTCAAGTTCAGGATTTTTTGCTTCGATCTGCGCTTTAGCACGGCTGATGGCTTCTGCGACAGTTGGCTCTAGCAAGATAACATTTCCTTTACGAGTAGAAAGTTTTTTCCCTTCCTTTGTTACTAATCCAAACGGAACATGGACAATGTCTTGGCTCCAATCATAGCCCATCTCTTGCAAGACAGCCTTGAGTTGTTTGAAGTGAGCAGATTGCTCTTGACCAACGACATAAATCGATTTAGCAAATTGATATTCGTTTTTACGGTAGAGGGCCGCAGCTAAGTCACGTGTGATGTAGAGTGTAGCACCGTCAGATTTCTTGATAAGAGCTGGGTGTTCAATTCCATATTTTTCAAGATTCACAACTTGAGCACCTTCTGATTCGACTAATAGTCCTTTTTCAGAAAGGATGTCTACAACTGCATCCATTTTATCATTGTAGAAAGCTTCTCCGTTATAGCTGTCGAATTCAACTTGTAATTCATCGTAAAGGCGGTTAAATTCTACCAAGCTTTCATCGCGGAACCATTGCCAAAGAGCAAGAGCTTCCTCATCGCCGTTTTCAAGTTTGCGGAACCATTCGCGTGCTTCTTCATCCAAACTTGGGTCGTTCTCAGCTTCAGCATTAATGCGGACATAGAGCTTAAGGAGTTCATCGATTGGATGAGCCTTAACTGCTTCTTCGTTACCCCATTTCTTGTAGGCAACAATCAACATTCCAAACTGTTTGCCCCAGTCTCCCAAGTGGTTGACCTTGACAGTTTTATAGCCGATTTTTTGGAAGATATGTGACAAGCTATCTCCGATAACTGTTGAACGAAGGTGACCGATTGAAAATGGTTTAGCAATATTAGGGCTAGACATGTCAATGACAACATTTTCTTGATTGCCAATCTCTTGGTCAGCGTAGTGCTCTTTTTCAGTAATAACGTTTTGTAGAACTTGACCAGAAATGGCAGCTTTATCAAGGAAGAAGTTTACGTAAGGACCTGTTGCTACAACCTTTTCAAAAGCTTGGCTATTGATCTTTTCAGCGATGTCAGCAGCAATCATTTGAGGAGCTTTACGTTCAACCTTTGCCAATGAGAAGGCAGGGAAGGCGACATCTCCCATATCTGAGTTTTTAGGTGTTTCTAGTAAATTTAAAATAGCCTCTTGATCCAGGCTATCAATGACGCTAGCCAACTCGCTAGCAATCAATTCTTTTGTATTCATTTAGGGCTCCTTTAGGGCTTTTCTACTATTTTAACACAATTTACTACATTTTTTTGGAAAGAAGAGAATTTTTTTGAAATATCCAGTTTTTTTGATATAATGTTCTTATTAAAAAAATGTAAAATGTAATAAATATGCAATCGAAAGGATCTTATGAGAAAAAGAGAACGTCATCAGCTCATCAAGCGAATGATTACAGAAGAAAAACTAGGAACTCAAAAGGAAATTCAAGATCGATTGGAAGCCTGTGATGTCTTTGTGACACAAACGACATTATCCCGTGATTTGCGAGAGCTTGGCTTAACCAAAGTTAAGAAAAACGATGTTGTTTACTATGTGCTAGCAAATGAGACAGAGAAGATTGATCTGGTCGAATTCCTTTCACATCACTTAGAGGGTGTTGCAAGAGCCGAATTCACCTTGGTTCTCCACACTAAACTTGGAGAAGCATCCGTTTTAGCCAATGTAGTAGATTCAAATAAAGATGGGTGGATCTTAGGTACTGTTGCCGGAGCGAATACCTTGTTGGTTATCTGTAAGGATCAACATGCAGCTAAAGTCATGGAAGAACGCTTGCTAGAGTTAATGGAAGATAGATAAGGTCTTGAGAGCTTCTCTCAGGACTGTTTTTACAAGGAGAGAGTAAATGACTACTGAAAAATTATCACCTGGTATGCAACAGTATGTGGATATCAAAAAACAATATCCAGATGCTTTTTTGCTTTTTCGCATGGGTGATTTTTATGAGTTGTTTTATGAAGACGCAGTCAATGCTGCACAGATACTAGAAATCTCACTGACCAGTCGCAATAAAAATGCTGAAAATCCGATTCCCATGGCTGGAGTTCCTTATCACTCTGCCCAACAGTATATTGACGTTCTAGTTGAACGTGGCTACAAGGTTGCCATCGCTGAACAGATGGAAGACCCTAAGCAAGCTGTTGGTGTCGTTAAGCGCGAGGTTGTTCAGGTCATTACACCAGGGACAGTGGTTGATAGTAGTAAGCCAGATAGTCACAATAACTTTTTAGTGGCTATTGATCGTGAAGGTTCCCAGTATGGACTAGCCTATATGGACCTAGTGACAGGTGATTTCTATGTAACGGGATTATCAGATTTCTCTCTAGTCTGTGGTGAAATCCGTAATCTCAAGGCCAGAGAAGTGGTGATTGGTTACGACTTGTCTGAAGCGGAAGAGCAGATTCTCAGTCGTCAAATGAATCTAGTGCTTTCCTATGAACAAGAAATATATGAAGACGTTCATCTGTTGGATTCAAGATTGGCAACTGTTGAAGGAGCAGCTAGTGGGAAACTTCTTCAGTATGTTCATCGGACGCAGATGCGAGAGTTGAATCACTTAAAACCTGTTATTCGTTATGAAATCAAAGATTTCTTGCAGATGGATTTTGCGACCAAGGCTAGTCTTGATTTGGTTGAAAATGCTCGCTCAGGTAAGAAACAAGGGAGCCTGTTCTGGTTGCTAGATGAGACTAAAACTGCAATGGGTATGCGTCTTCTACGTTCTTGGATTCAACGTCCCTTAATTGATTTAGATCGTATCATAGAACGTCAGGAGGTTGTGCAAGTCTTTCTGGATTATTTCTTTGAGCGCAGTGATTTAACGGAAAGCCTCAAGGGAGTCTACGATATCGAACGTCTGGCTAGTCGAGTATCTTTTGGCAAAAGCAACCCCAAAGACCTCTTGCAATTAGCAACTACCTTAGGAAGTGTTCCACGAATTCGCGCCATTTTAGAAGGAATGGAGCAACCAGCTCTAGCTTATCTAATTGAACAACTAGATGCTATTCCTGAGTTGGAAAGCCTGATAAGTGCTGCCATTGCCCCAGAGGCTCCCCACGTGATTACCGAAGGTGGTATTATCCGAACGGGCTTTGATGAGACCTTGGATAAATACCGTCGTGTGCTGAGAGAAGGGACTAGCTGGATTGCTGAGATCGAGGCCAAGGAAAGAGAAAACTCTGGCATCAATACTCTCAAGATTGACTACAATAAAAAAGACGGCTACTATTTCCATGTGACCAACTCGCAGCTCGGTAACGTACCAGCCCACTTTTTCCGAAAGGCTACGCTGAAAAATTCTGAGCGATTTGGGACAGAGGAATTGGCGCGTATCGAGGGAGAAATGTTAGAGGCGCGTGAGAAATCAGCAAACCTAGAGTACGAAATCTTTATGCGTATTCGTGAGGAGGTCGGCAAGTATATCCAACGTCTACAGGCTCTGGCTCAAGGAATCGCTGCTGTCGATGTCTTGCAAGGCTTGGCAGTAGTTGCAGAAAAACAACATCTGATTCGACCAGAGTTTGGGCAAGAGTCGCGGATTGATATCCAGAATGGTCGTCACGCAGTTGTTGAAAAGGTCATGGGAGCTCAGACCTATATTCCCAATAGTATCCAGATGGATGAAGATACTAGCATTCAACTAATTACAGGTCCGAACATGAGTGGGAAGTCAACCTACATGCGTCAACTAGCCATTACAGCGGTTATGGCTCAGATGGGTTCTTATGTCCCTGCAGAAAGTGCTCAACTGCCAATTTTTGATGCGATTTTTACCCGTATCGGAGCGGCAGATGACTTGGTTTCAGGTCAGTCCACCTTTATGGTAGAGATGATGGAAGCTAATAATGCCATTAGTCATGCGACAAAGGATTCATTAATTCTTTTTGATGAGCTTGGTCGAGGAACCGCAACTTATGATGGTATGGCTCTAGCCCAGTCTATTATCGAGTATATCCATGAGCATATTGGTGCCAAGACTCTCTTTGCAACGCACTACCATGAATTAACCAGTCTGGAAGCTAGTCTTGAACATCTAGTAAATGTACACGTGGCTACGCTTGAGCAAAATGGTCAGGTCACTTTCCTTCATAAGATTGAACCAGGTCCAGCAGACAAATCGTACGGTATTCACGTTGCTAAGATTGCAGGATTGCCAGCAGACTTGCTAAAAAGAGCGGATGCGATTCTAACTCAACTAGAGAGCCAAGGTCAGGAAAATCCAATTTCTATCAATCAAAGGAATGTTGTCAATGAGCAAATGTCTCTCTTTGATGAAAAGGAAGAAAATCCTATCCTAGCAGAATTGGCCCAAGTAGATGTGTACAATATGACACCGATGCAAGCCATGAATCTCTTATTAGAGCTAAAACAAAAATTATAAGCAAAAACCCACTCCGTTTTGTGAGTGGGTTTTTAGGTCTTATTTTTTCTTAGCCAATAATTGGTTGATATGGGCAACCTTCTTTGATTCTCTCTTGTAGAGAACGACCCAGATGATGAGGTAGACGATTGCAAACTCTGGGATGAGTTGGAGGATGAAGAGCCAGTTTAATGGGAACCAGCCTGCTAGGATTGCTAAAGGTACAAAGCCTAGTAGCATGAGGAAGAAGTGAGTGACAGTCGCACGAAGAAGGCTCCAATCTTGAGCGAATAGACGGCTACCAAAACTAAAGAGAACTCCAATAGCTGCCCAGATAACCGTAGAGTAAAGCAAGACTAGAGAACCATGGACTTGATGCTCTCTCATGAATTGACCAACGGGCGATTCATAGCTTAGAGGTGCGTAGTAGCTTGGCGAATAGATAAAAGAAAAGATAATAGATAGGGTGAGGCCAATGAGGATACCAGTTGTGGCATCGTGGAATACTTGTTTTTTCATAGTTCTAATTTCTCCTTAATGGTTTTGAGGTAACGGCGAGATGAGTAGGTAAAACTTTCGTTTTTTAGATAAATTTCAATCAAGCCGTTAGAGGTTAGTTTTAGATGACTAATTGCATCAATGTTGACAATTTCCGATTGGGAAATTTGGATAAAGGAAGCAGGTAGAATTTCACTTGCTTGGTAGAGACGAATGTCAAGTGTATAGGTTTGGCTATCCGTTTCGGCCAGAACCTTACGATTTTCAATGTATACACGCTGAATCTTGCTAATCTGAATCAAGTAGACCTGGTCTTGAAATTTTCCTTTGATGGTCTCCTTTTGATTCAGAGATTGGACAAAGTCCTGAACTTTTTGAATTTTTGAAGACAAGGCAGGTGCTTCTATGATGATTTGTTCTTCTGCATATTGCTGATCAATGTCGAGTTTGACTTTCATAATTTCTCCTTTATCTAGTTGTAATAGAGATCTCTTACTTACAAGTCTATTAAACACCATTTTTTTGACAATTACAAGAAGCTTTGTCTATGTGGTCGGTTGAAGAGTCTATCTGGTAGGTGACCGTTTTCAAAGAGATTTTAGAGTAAAGAAGTCAAAAAATAAGAAGAAATATATTGACAAAAATAGAAAAAAAGTGGTACAATGTTAGACGGTACTTTTTACTTTTGGTCTCTCAAGAGTGTACAGGGACGTGCTGACAAATGTTGCAAAAGTACACACAGATGATAGCTGTCACCAAGTGTATCATCACCAAAAATAAAAAAACACAGGAGAATGTAGATGCCTACAATTAACCAATTGGTTCGCAAACCGCGTAAATCAAAAGTAGAAAAATCTAAATCACCAGCTTTGAACGTTGGTTACAACAGTCATAAAAAAGTTCAAACAAACGTTTCTTCACCACAAAAACGTGGTGTAGCAACTCGTGTTGGAACTATGACACCTAAAAAACCTAACTCTGCCCTTCGTAAATTTGCTCGTGTACGTTTGAGCAACCTTATCGAAGTTACTGCCTACATCCCAGGTATCGGACACAACTTGCAAGAGCACAGCGTGGTGCTTCTTCGCGGTGGACGTGTAAAAGACCTTCCAGGGGTACGTTACCATATCGTCCGTGGTGCACTTGATACTGCAGGTGTTAACGATCGTAAACAAGGCCGTTCTAAATACGGTACTAAACGTCCGAAAAAAGCATAAGGAAAGGGGATAAAGAGAAATGAGTCGTAAAAATAGAGCTCCAAAACGTGACGTATTGCCAGATCCGCTTTACAATTCACAATTAGTTACTCGTCTTATCAACCGCGTTATGCTTGACGGTAAACGTGGTACAGCTGCTTCAATCGTTTACGGTGCTTTTGAACAAATCAAAGAAGCTACTGGTAACGATGCACTTGAAGTATTTGAAACAGCTATGGAAAACATCATGCCTGTACTTGAAGTACGTGCACGTCGTGTTGGTGGATCTAACTACCAAGTCCCAGTTGAAGTTCGTCCAGAACGTCGTACAACACTTGGACTTCGTTGGTTGGTAACAATCGCTCGCCTTCGTGGTGAACACACAATGCAAGACCGTCTTGCAAAAGAAATCTTGGATGCTGCTAACAACACTGGTGCAGCAGTTAAGAAACGTGAAGACACTCACCGTATGGCTGAAGCTAACCGTGCCTTCGCACACTTCCGTTGGTAATAAAATGATACCAAGAGCGGCAAAGGCCCAAGGCAAAAATAGGAAACTGATGCAGTGTTCCGTGAACACAAAGCAGTTTATCTTTTTTGCACCGGGCCTCGCTCGGGTTCAAATCAGTTAACTTGAGCTTTTAGCCCGGGTTCAATTGAGCTAATATCGGCTAACTAACTTTAGCCCGAGTTCAATTCAACTTCCCATCTCACAAGTTGAAACCAACTAAACAAGATAAACATTGAGAACGGGTGGGTCCTGCCTATCCGTTTTTATTGAAATCGTGTTATAATAGAATAGAAATAAAAAATATAGGAGAAACAAACCTCATGGCACGCGAATTTTCACTTGAAAAAACTCGTAATATCGGTATCATGGCTCACGTCGATGCTGGTAAAACAACTACAACTGAGCGTATTCTTTACTACACTGGTAAAATCCACAAAATCGGTGAAACTCACGAAGGTGCGTCTCAAATGGACTGGATGGAGCAAGAGCAAGAACGTGGTATCACTATCACATCTGCTGCGACAACAGCTCAATGGAACAACCACCGCGTAAACATCATCGACACACCAGGACACGTGGACTTCACAATCGAAGTACAACGTTCTCTTCGTGTATTGGACGGTGCGGTTACAGTTCTTGACTCACAATCAGGTGTTGAGCCTCAAACTGAAACAGTTTGGCGTCAAGCAACTGAGTACGGGGTTCCACGTATCGTATTTGCCAATAAAATGGACAAAATCGGTGCTGACTTCCTTTACTCAGTAAGCACACTTCACGATCGTCTTCAAGCAAATGCACACCCAATTCAATTGCCAATCGGTGCTGAAGATGACTTCCGCGGAATCATTGACTTGATCAAGATGAAAGCTGAAATCTATACTAACGACCTTGGTACAGATATCCTTGAAGAAGATATTCCAGCTGAATACCTTGACCAAGCTCAAGAATACCGTGAAAAATTGATCGAAGCAGTTGCTGAAACTGACGAAGAATTGATGATGAAATACCTCGAAGGTGAAGAAATCACTAACGAAGAATTGAAAGCTGGTATCCGTAAAGCGACTATCAACGTTGAATTCTACCCAGTACTTTGTGGTTCTGCCTTCAAGAACAAGGGTGTTCAATTGATGCTTGATGCGGTTATCGACTACCTTCCAAGCCCACTTGATATCCCTGCGATCAAAGGTATCAACCCAGATACTGAAGAAGAAGAAACTCGTCCAGCATCTGATGAAGAGCCATTTGCAGCTCTTGCCTTCAAGATCATGACTGACCCATTCGTAGGTCGTTTGACATTCTTCCGTGTTTACTCAGGTGTTCTTCAATCAGGTTCTTACGTATTGAATACTTCTAAAGGTAAACGTGAACGTATCGGACGTATCCTTCAAATGCACGCTAACAGCCGTCAAGAAATCGACACTGTTTACTCAGGTGATATCGCTGCTGCCGTTGGTTTGAAAGACACTACAACTGGTGACTCATTGACAGATGAAAAAGCTAAAATCATCCTTGAGTCAATCAACGTTCCAGAACCAGTTATCCAATTGATGGTTGAACCAAAATCTAAAGCAGACCAAGACAAGATGGGTATCGCCCTTCAAAAATTGGCTGAAGAAGATCCAACATTCCGCGTTGAAACTAACGTTGAAACTGGTGAAACAGTTATCTCTGGTATGGGTGAGCTTCACCTTGACGTCCTTGTTGACCGTATGCGTCGTGAGTTCAAAGTTGAAGCGAACGTAGGTGCTCCTCAAGTATCTTACCGCGAAACATTCCGCGCTTCTACTCAAGCACGTGGATTCTTCAAACGTCAGTCTGGTGGTAAAGGTCAATTCGGTGATGTATGGATTGAATTTACTCCAAACGAAGAAGGTAAAGGATTCGAATTCGAAAACGCAATCGTCGGTGGTGTGGTTCCTCGTGAATTTATCCCAGCGGTTGAAAAAGGTTTGGTAGAATCTATGGCTAACGGTGTTCTTGCTGGTTACCCAATGGTTGACGTTAAAGCTAAGCTTTACGATGGTTCATACCACGATGTCGACTCATCTGAAACTGCCTTCAAGATCGCTGCATCTCTTGTGCTTAAAGAAGCTGCTAAGACTGCACAACCAGCTATCCTTGAGCCAATGATGCTTGTAACAATCACTGTTCCAGAAGAAAACCTTGGTGATGTTATGGGTCACGTAACTGCTCGTCGTGGACGTGTAGATGGTATGGAAGCACACGGTAACAGCCAAATCGTTCGTGCTTATGTTCCACTTGCTGAAATGTTCGGTTACGCAACAGTTCTTCGTTCTGCATCACAAGGACGTGGTACATTCATGATGGTATTCGACCACTACGAAGATGTACCTAAGTCAGTACAAGAAGAAATCATTAAGAAAAACAAAGGTGAAGAATAATTCACCGTCACTTTAAAAGAAGTCACTTTGTGGCTTCTTTTTCTGTTTGGTAGAAATAGCTAAAATTGCCTCAAATATGGTAAAATAGAAGGAGTATATTGTGAGGAAAATGGATGTCAACCACTTTTGAAATTTTAATGAATCAGTTGGGAATTCCCGCTGAGATAAGAAATCATGAGGCCTTCTCCCAGGCTGAAATTGAACAAGTTATTGTACACAAGCAAAGTAACATTTGGGAGTTTCGTTTTGTCTTTGAGAATATCCTCCCCTTTGAACTCTTTTTAGCATTGAAGAAGGGATTGAAAGAAGAATTTTCAAAAACGGGAAATCAAGCGACTTTCGAAATTAAAACGAAAGATCAAGATTTTTCAAGAGAGCTTTTACAGGCCTACTATCGGGAGGCTTTTTCAGCTGGCCCTTGTTCTAGTCAAGGCTTTCGGACCATGTATCAGGATTTTCAGGTTCGGTTTGAAAATGATCAATTGATTATTGAGGCCTCTGAAGCAGCAGATACAGAGCATTTCAGAAAAAACCATTTGCCAAATCTTAGCAAACAACTTGAGCTCTTTGGTTTTCCTAAGTTTACATGCCATTTAGAGAAAAATGAAGATTTGACAAAGGAAGAGCAGGAAGCTTTCCATTCTGAAAATCAAATGATTGTTCAGGCTGCCAATGATGAGACCCTTCGAGCTATGGAACAGTTAGAACAGATGGCACCACCACCTCCAGTTGAGGACAAACCTGTCTTTGATTTCCAAGCTAAGAAGGTAGCTGCTAAGCCTAAACTCGACAAGGCAGAGATAACTCCAATGATTGAGGTCAATACCGAAGAAAATCGTCTGGTTTTTGAAGGGGTTGTCTTTGATGTGGAACATAAAGTGACTAGAACGGGTCGTGTCTTGATTAATTTTAAGATGACGGACTATACGTCTAGTTTCTCCATGCAAAAATGGATCCGAAACGAAGAAGAAGCTCAGAAGTTTGATATCATTAAGAAAAATTCATGGCTCCGTGTTCGTGGAAATGTCGAGGTCAATAATTTCACACGAGATTTGACCATGAATGTGCAAGATGTGCAGGAAGTTGTTCACCATGAACGCAAGGACTTGATGCCAGAAGGTGAGCGTCGCGTTGAGTTTCATGCCCATACCAACATGTCGACCATGGATGCTCTTCCTGAGGTCGAGGAAATCGTTGGAACAGCAGCAAAATGGGGCCACAAAGCGGTAGCAATCACAGACCACGGTAATGTTCAATCCTTCCCTCATGGTTATAAGGCAGCAAAGAAAGCTGGTATTCAGCTCATTTATGGGATGGAAGCCAATATCGTTGAAGACCGTGTTCCTATCGTTTATAACGAAGTGGAGATGGATCTTTCTGAAGCTACTTATGTAGTCTTTGACGTAGAAACCACAGGACTTTCAGCTATCTATAATGACTTGATTCAGGTGGCAGCTTCCAAGATGTATAAGGGGAATATCATTGCTGAATTTGATGAATTTATCAATCCTGGGCACCCCTTATCAGCCTTTACAACTGAATTGACAGGAATTACGGATGACCATGTAAAAAATGCCAAACCCTTGGTTCAAGTTCTGAAAGAATTCCAAGAATTCTGTAAAGATACCGTTCTTGTAGCCCACAATGCAACCTTTGACGTTGGCTTTATGAACGCCAACTACGAGCGTCATGGACTGCCAAAAATCACACAACCTGTCATTGATACGTTAGAATTCGCTAGAAATCTCTATCCCGAATACAAACGTCATGGTCTAGGACCTTTGACTAAACGTTTTGGTGTTGCTTTAGAACACCACCACATGGCCAACTACGATGCAGAAGCAACTGGCCGTCTGCTCTTTATCTTTATCAAGGAAGTGGCAGAAAAACATGGTGTGACAGATTTGGCACGATTAAACCTTGATTTAATCAGCCCAGATTCGTATAAAAAAGCTCGAGTCAAGCATGCGACCATCTATGTGAAAAATCAGGTGGGCTTAAAAAATATCTTTAAGCTGGTTTCTCTCTCAAACACCCAGTATTTTGAAGGAGTTCCACGAATTCCACGTACGGTTCTGGATGCCCATCGAGAAGGTTTAATCTTGGGATCGGCTTGTACGGAAGGAGAAGTCTTTGATGCAGTCGTGTCACAAGGAGTAGATGCGGCAGTTGAAGTAGCTAAATACTATGACTTTATCGAGGTGATGCCTCCGGCTATCTATGCACCTTTGATTGCCAAAGAGCAGGTTAAGGATATGGAGGAACTCCACACCATCATCAAGAGCTTGATAGAGGTTGGAGAGCGCCTTGGAAAACCAGTTCTTGCGACAGGAAATGTCCACTATCTCGAACCTGAGGATGAAATTTATCGAGAAATCATCGTCCGAAGTCTAGGTCAGGGAGCTATGATTAACCGGACTATTGGTCATGGAGAAGCTGCCCAACCAGCTCCGCTACCCAAGGCACATTTTAGAACGACCAATGAAATGTTGGACGAATTTGCCTTTCTAGGAGAAGATTTGGCTCGTAAGATTGTCATTGAAAATACCAATGCCCTGGCAGAAATCTTTGAACCTGTTGAGGTTGTAAAGGGTGATTTGTACACGCCTTTCATTGACAAAGCTGAAGAAACAGTTGCCGAGTTAACCTATAAAAAAGCCTTTGAAATCTATGGAAATCCACTGCCTGATATCGTTGATCTACGGATTGAAAAGGAATTGACTTCTATCCTTGGGAATGGTTTCGCCGTGATTTATCTGGCTTCGCAAATGCTAGTGCACCGTTCAAACGAACGAGGCTACTTGGTTGGTTCCCGTGGGTCTGTTGGATCTAGTTTTGTTGCGACCATGATTGGGATTACCGAGGTTAATCCGCTATCGCCTCACTATGTCTGTGGTCAGTGTCAGTACAGTGAGTTTATCACAGATGGTTCTTACGGTTCAGGATTTGATATGCCAGATAAAGACTGTCCTAACTGTGGGCATAAGCTCAGCAAGAATGGACAGGATATTCCTTTCGAGACCTTCCTTGGTTTTGACGGGGACAAGGTACCTGATATCGATTTGAACTTCTCAGGTGAGGATCAGCCGAGCGCCCACTTGGATGTACGTGATATCTTTGGGGAAGAATATGCTTTCCGTGCAGGAACGGTAGGTACGGTGGCTGCTAAGACAGCCTATGGATTTGTCAAGGGTTACGAGCGTGACTATGGCAAGTTCTACCGTGAAGCCGAAGTAGAGCGCCTTGCTCAAGGAGCTGCTGGTGTTAAACGGACGACCGGTCAGCACCCAGGGGGAATCGTTGTTATTCCTAACTATATGGATGTCTATGACTTTACTCCAGTGCAGTACCCTGCCGATGATGTGACTGCTGAATGGCAGACTACTCACTTTAACTTCCACGATATTGATGAGAACGTCCTCAAGCTCGATGTTCTTGGTCATGATGATCCGACCATGATTCGGAAACTTCAGGACCTATCAGGCATTGATCCAAATGATATTCCTATGGATGATCCTGGTGTCATGGCTCTCTTTTCGGGTACAGATATCCTGGGAGTGACACCTGAACAAATCGGGACTTCGACCGGTATGCTTGGAATTCCAGAGTTTGGGACCAACTTCGTTCGGGGAATGGTGGATGAAACCCATCCGACGACCTTTGCAGAGTTGCTTCAGCTTTCTGGTTTGTCTCACGGTACCGACGTATGGTTGGGGAATGCCCAAGACTTGATCAAGGCAGGAATTGCGGACCTGTCAACCGTTATCGGATGTCGGGATGACATCATGGTTTACCTGATGCACGCTGGCCTAGATCCAAAGATGGCTTTTACCATCATGGAGCGTGTGCGTAAGGGAATGTGGCTTAAAATATCAGAAGAAGAGCGCAACGGTTATATCGAAGCCATGAAGGCGAATAATGTACCTGAATGGTACATCGAATCTTGTGGGAAAATCAAGTACATGTTCCCTAAAGCCCATGCGGCAGCCTACGTTATGATGGCCCTTCGTGTAGCCTACTTCAAGGTTCACCATCCGATTTATTATTACTGTGCTTACTTCTCCATCCGTGCCAAGGCCTTTGATATCAAGATCATGGGTGCAGGCTTGGATGCTATCAAACGCAAGATGCAAGAAATTGCTGAAAAGCGCAAGAACAATGAAGCTTCTAACGTAGAAATTGACCTCTATACAACGCTTGAAATCGTCAATGAAATGTGGGAACGTGGCTTCAAATTTGGGAAGTTGGACCTCTATCGCAGTGATGCGACCGAATTCATCATCGACGGAGATACCCTCATCCCACCATTTGTCGCTATGGATGGCCTAGGAGAGAACGTTGCCAAGCAATTGGTCCGTGCACGCCAAGAAGGTGAGTTCCTCTCTAAAACAGAACTTCGCAAGCGTGGTGGACTATCATCAACCTTGGTTGAAAAGATGGATGAAATGGGCATTCTCGGTAATATGCCAGAGGATAATCAGTTGAGCTTGTTTGATGATTTGTTTTAAGAGGTAGAACGGAGGATATTTCATGAAACTAAGAATTTTTGCGGAAGACAAGCCAGCTGAGAAGGTGTTTGAGTATCAATTGGAACTTGCTGATCAGACAATTCTTCTATCGACAGCACTCTTGTCAGGTACTATTGCACTAGTAGGGCTACTTTCTGCTTTGAAAGAAAAATAAAAATAGAAAAGAGAAAACAGAATGGTTTTACCAAATTTTAAAGAAAATCTAGAAAAATATGCTAAGTTATTGGTTGCAAACGGAGTGAACGTGCAACCTGGTCATACCTTAGCTCTCTCTATCGATGTGGAGCAACGCGAGTTGGCTCACTTAATCGTCAAAGAAGCCTATGCACTTGGAGCCCACGAAGTTATCGTTCAATGGGCAGATGACTTTGTAAACCGTGAGAAATTCCTTCACGCGCCGATGGAGCGTTTGGACAATGTGCCAGATTACAAGATTGCTGAGATGAACTACCTACTTGAAAATAAAGCAAGTCGTCTCGGTGTTCGTTCTTCTGATCCGGGTGCATTGAACGGAGTAGATGCTGAAAAGCTCTCAGCTTCTGCTAAAGCAATGGGAATTGCTATGAAGCCAATGCGTATCGCAACTCAATCTAACAAGGTTAGCTGGACTGTAGCAGCCGCTGCTGGACTTGAGTGGGCTAAGAAAGTCTTTCCAAATGCTGCGAGCGACGAAGAAGCAGTGGACCTCCTTTGGGACCAAATCTTCAAGACTTGCCGTGTCTACGAAGAAGATCCAGTTAAGGCTTGGGAAGAACATGCTGCTATCCTCAAGAGCAAGGCGGAAATACTCAACAAAGAACAATTCTCAGCTCTTCACTACACTGCTCCTGGAACAGACTTGACACTTGGCTTGCCGAAGAACCACGTTTGGGAATCTGCCGGAGCGATCAATGCTCAAGGCGAAGGTTTCTTGCCAAATATGCCAACAGAAGAGGTCTTTACAGCCCCTGATTTCCGTCGCGCAGATGGTTATGTCACTTCTACAAAACCTCTCAGCTACAACGGAAATATCATCGAAGGCATCAAAGTGACCTTTGAAAATGGTCAAATCGTTGATATCACAGCTGAAAAGGGTGATCAAGTAATGAAGGACCTCGTCTTTAAGAATGCTGGTGCGCGTGCCTTGGGTGAATGTGCCTTGGTACCAGATCCAAGCCCAATTTCACAGTCAGGTATTACCTTCTTTAACACCCTTTTTGACGAAAATGCTTCCAATCACTTGGCTATCGGTGCAGCCTATGCAACGAGCGTTGTTGGTGGAGCAGAGATGAGCGAAGAAGAGCTAGAAGCTGCAGGACTTAATCGTTCAGACGTTCACGTTGACTTTATGATTGGTTCTAACCAAATGGATATCGATGGTATCCGTGAGGATGGAACACGCGTACCACTCTTCCGCAATGGAGATTGGGCAATTTAAGGAGAAACTATGATTGGAAGTATGTTTGTCGGTCTTTTGATCGGACTATTAGCAGGAGCTATCACCAATCGTGGAGAACGGATGGGATGCTTCGGGAAAATGTTCCTGGGTTGGATTGGTGCTTTCCTGGGTCAAATGCTTTTTGGAACTTGGGGGCCTATCTTAGCTGATACGGCTATTATCCCATCAGTTTTAGGAGCCATGATTTTATTAGCCATCTTTTGGAGAAAAGACAGCTAGTTTTAACTTGCTAGAACAGAAAAAGAGGTTGGAAATCTTCCAACCTCTTTTTTATGAGCTGTAAAAAGACTGATATGCGGCTAGCTTGGCTTTCAGTGACTGTTCCTTTTTATATTGCCTCAAGTATGGTACAATAAAAACATGAGAATTCAACAATTACACTATATTATCAAAATCGTAGAGACTGGTTCGATGAATGAGGCTGCCAAGCAACTTTTCATTACACAACCGAGTCTATCAAATGCCGTTCGTGACCTAGAAAATGAGATGGGAATTGAGATTTTTATCCGAAATCCTAAGGGAATTACCCTCACACGTGATGGGATGGAGTTTCTATCCTATGCCCGTCAGGTTGTCGAGCAAACGCAACTTCTAGAAGAACGCTATAAGAACCCAATCGCTCATCGCGAGCTTTTTAGTGTGTCTTCGCAGCACTATGCTTTTGTGGTCAATGCTTTTGTTTCCTTGCTTAAGAAAAGCGATATGGAAAAGTACGAGCTTTTTTTGCGTGAAACCAGAACTTGGGAGATCATCGACGACGTCAAGAACTTCCGAAGTGAAGTAGGAGTTCTCTTTTTAAATAGCTATAACCGGGACGTTCTTTCGAAGATGTTGGACGACAACCATCTCGTTGCCCACCATCTCTTTACAGCCCAACCCCATATATTTGTCAGCAAGACCAACCCTCTTGCTAAGAGAGACAAGGTGCAGTTGGCAGACCTAGAAGACTTCCCATATTTGAGCTATGACCAAGGGACCCATAATTCCTTCTATTTCTCAGAAGAGATTTTGTCACAAGAACACCATAAGAAATCCATCGTTGTTAGTGACCGTGCGACCTTGTTCAATCTCTTGATTGGTTTGGACGGTTATACCATCGCGACTGGTATCCTTAATAGTAACCTCAATGGAGACAATATCGTTTCGATTCCACTTGATATTGATGATCCCATTGAACTGGTTTATATCCAGCATGAGAAAACTAGCTTGTCTAAGATGGGTGAACGCTTCATCGAGTACCTACTTGAAGAAGTTCGCTTTGATAAGTAATTTGAATAAATGAGAAGAGAAAAGAAGAATGACGACATTAAATACAAATGATTTTGATTTTCACTTGCCGGAGGAATTGATTGCTCAGACTCCTCTGGAAAAGCGCGATGCCTCTAAACTCTTGATGGTTAATCGCAAAACTGGAGAATTTCAAGATCGCCACTTTCACTCCATTATTGACATGCTAGAGCCAGGTGATGCCCTGGTTATGAATGATACCCGTGTCTTGCCAGCCCGACTTCATGGTCAAAAGGAAGAAACAGGGGGCCACGTTGAACTATTGCTTTTGAAAAACACAGCAGGAGACGAGTGGGAAGTCTTGGCGAAACCAGCCAAACGTCTCAAGGTTGGTACTCGTGTTGTCTTTGGTGATGGTCGACTAAGCGCAGTCGTGACTGAGGAATTAACCCATGGCGGTCGTATTGTCCGTTTTGAGTATGAAGGAATTTTCCTAGAAGTACTTGAAAGTCTGGGAGAAATGCCTTTGCCTCCATATATCCACGAAAAATTGGATGATCGTGAACGTTACCAGACCGTCTATGCCAAGGAGAGTGGCTCAGCCGCTGCTCCGACTGCAGGCCTTCATTTTACAAAAGAACTACTAGAAGAGATCCAGCATAAAGGCGTTCACCTAGTCTACCTGACCTTGCATGTTGGACTTGGGACCTTTAGACCTGTTTCAGTAGATAATCTGGATGAGCACGAGATGCACTCAGAGTTTTATCAATTGTCTGAGGAAGCTGCAGCGACCTTGCGTCAGGTCAAAGAAAATGGTGGCCGTATCATTGCTGTGGGGACAACCTCTATCCGTACACTAGAGACTATCGGAAGCAAGTTTGACGGCCAAATCCAGGCCGATTCTGGCTGGACCAATATCTTTATCAAGCCAGGCTATGACTGGAAGGTGGTGGATGCTTTTTCTACTAATTTCCATTTGCCAAAGTCTACCTTGGTCATGCTTGTCTCAGCTTTTGCAGGCCGTGAATTGGTCCTCAAAGCCTACCAACATGCTATCGATGGGAAATACCGTTTCTTTAGCTTTGGCGATGCCATGTTTATCTACTAAAAAGCAATGAAATAAAGACTAGAGATAGAAGGGCTAATTCCTAATAGGATGAGCCTTTTTTCTATGTAGGGTAGCTATTGAATAAAAACGAAATAAATGATAAACTGAAAGCAATGAGTTAGCCATCAAAATTATATGTAAAACTAGGCTAGCTACTTTAAACGACATATTTCAAAGGAGATTTTTATGACTAACAAAACATTGCGCTATACAAGTCTATCAGTACTGACCCTGTTAGCTGCTATTACATTAGCTGCTTGTGGTGGAAATGCTGACAAGAATACTTCAGCTTCAAACCAAAAGGAAACAACAACTCAAGTAACGACGGCTTCAGCAAGTAAAACAGAAGCAGGCCAAAAAGAGGGGCAGAAGTCTGAGGCAAGTAGTGGGTCAGATGCTAAAACGACTCAAGCAGAACAAAAGGAAGATAAGCAAAATTCACAAGAAGCTTACGCTAAATTTGTGGGAACTTGGGAAAATTATGCAGGGACAACTGCAACAGTTACATCTGATGGAATTGTAACGATCCAAAGTTCAAAAGGAACCTTTAATTATGAGATGGGGCAAGTAGAGGAAAAAGACGGCTACTACTCAACAGGTATTCATCTTGTCGGTGGTGGGCAAGGGGCACGACTGATTTTTACCCCAGCTGGAGTCCAAAACGAAGTGACAGGTACAGATGGCAGTCAAGATGTCTTGTCTATCGGTCAATCTGTAAGCGACAAAGATAACCAGTTTTACCGTAACTAAGAATACCAGTAAGAAGTAAGGGTGTAGAAACGCCCTTGCTTTCTAACCAATTTAAAATATAACAAAGGAAATAGAAAGAGGTAAAGGTGTTTTTTCTATGACGCCGTCGTGTCTTTATCGGCGAATGCAATGGACAGGCTGTTTATTATGACCAAAAGACAGGAGAGGCTTTAGCTGCTCCAAAGAGTGTCTTGCTCAATACTGCAGGCGCTCGTGACACGAATTCCTTTATCCCTGAATTGGTAGTTCTCTTTCTAGCAAAATGGAAAGAGAATTTTTTTCTAATTAAGCAGAGCATATTTCTGTTTAAACAACTCAATTTTATCATTGCAGTAATTGATTAAATCTTGTGCTTTTTCAAATGTGTAGCCTTTTTCAGATACAGACTTGACTTTCTTTTCATCAAAATAGTAGCCAGTCAAGCCCCTGACTTCCTCTGATAAGGTGAGATAATAGCCTGTTTCGATTCCCTGATCTAGATCTTTCGAGAGAGACTTCATCAGGCGTCCGAAGAGAGACTTTTTTGTCTTTTCATCACTAGAATTATTCCCTAAGTTAGTCGAGATAAGACCAGGATGATAGGCATTGATGGTGATGTTTGAACCTCTTAAAAAGAAGTCTCTTGCCAGATAGCGTGTCATCCAAATAGTGTAAAGTTTTGAATTATTGTAGGCCAATCCTGGATTGTATTCTTTCTCAAATCCAAAGTCCAAATCCTTGACCTTGGCAAAATGATGCATATAGGAAGAAGTATTAATGACACGGCTGTCAGCCGATTTTTCTAACAAGGGGCTTAGCTCAGTTGTTAACAGATAGGGAACGAGAACGAATAACATAAAAGTCAACTCGACATTTTTAGCACTCGCTTTTCGTTCTTTTCCTGCATACAGGCCTGCATTGTTAAACAAGACATCGATCCTTTGAAAGTCTCGCTTGATTTCCCCTACAAATCGATAAACATCGTCTAATTTTGAAAAATCTGCCAAGTAGCTCGAAACTCTGCCTCTCAAGGAAACGGCCCGAACCTCTTGAAGCGCCAGCTCAAGTTTTTGAGGATTGCGACCATGGAGGATGACCTGATGGCCTTCACTGGCTAATTTCTTTGCCAAATGTTTACCGATACCGTCAGTAGCACCTGTAATCAGAATCGTTTTGACCATATTAGTCCTCCAAGAAAGCAATGAGTTCTTTTGAAAACTCCTCTGCATATTGGAAGATCGAACCGTGACCAGCATTTGGATAGATGATCAGCTTACTATCTTTTATTTTCTCATGCATATCATAAGAATTTTCTGTTGGAACCTGCATATCCTTGTCCCCGTTGACGATTAAGGTTGGTTGGGTGATAAATCTTAGGTCGTCTTGAGAATCTTTCCCCCAACGTTTAATGGCTTTGAGTTGAGTCAAGAAACCAGGCACACTCATGTCTTTGTCCGCAAATTCCTTGGTTCGCATTCCCATTCGTCCGAGAACTTTCAAAGCTTCGATTTTTCCTTGTTCATCATGGTTATAGAAGATATAGCGTTTAGGATCGATGCGCTCGAGTCCAGCTTTAAACATATAGTTAAATGTTTTCCCTGTGACCTTATCAATCTCTTTTCCACCTCGAGGTCCTGTTCCTGCTATAATGAGACGATTGACCAAATCAGGCTTGATTCGGACCATTTCTTGGGCAATCATCCCTCCCATAGAAAGACCTAGGAGATTGATTTTATCGTAACCAAGGGATTGAATAAAGGCAATCGTCTGCTCAGCCATTCCAGAAATGGTTGGGGCCACTTTTCCTTGACTGGCTCCCACACCAGGAAGGTCGACCACAATCACATGGTGCTTTTCAGCAATCAAGTCCAAAAGTTTTGGATCCCAGTTGTCGAGGGTTGCTGCCAAGTGGACCAGCATCAGAAGAGGTAGTTTTGATTTGCCTTTGCTGAGTTCGCGATAGGCAATTTTGTTCCCTTCAACAGTGATGTATTGATTTTTAGTTGTAAGATATGACATTGTCTTTTCCTTTTTATTTCTTAAAGCTGAGGACAGTTTTTCCACGTGAGCGACCATTAGCGACCTTGTCTAAGGCGCTATTCACTTCTTCAAATGGATAGACTGTATCGATAGATGGCTTGATTTCTAATTTGCTAAAGAGGTCAGCTACCTCTTGTAATTGAGCACCATTGCTTTCCACAAAGATAAAATGGTAGTGAACGCCGTATTTGTCAGCCATCTTATCAAATTTGCGACCAGCTAAGCCAAGAATCATCTGTTTCCATTTTGGCAGGTTCATGCGTTTGGCAAAGTCACCATTTGGCATAGCACGGAGGGAAACAAGCTGACCACCTTTTTTCATGATAGACATTTGTTTTTCAGTCTCAGCGCCACCAAGGGTATCGAGGACATAATCAACCTGGCTAACAGTTTTTGTATAATCCTCTGTTTTATAATCGATAAAGCGGTCTGCTCCTAGGTTCAATACACGCTCAGCGCTATCTCCAGCCCCATTGGTAATGACCTTCAAACCTTTAGCCTTAGCAATCGGAATGGCCATACCGCCGACACCGCCTGTACCACCAGAGATAAAGATGGTTTTGCCAGCTTGAGCCCCCATGAGTTCTAAGGCTTGCATAATGGTTAAGGCAGTCAAAGGAACAGCAGCGGCTTCCTCGTCAGACAGATAGTCTGGAACCTTGGCTAGAGCCTGACTATCGACAGCTACGTATTCTGCAAAGGCACCAATATGATTAAGTGGTAAACGCCCAAAAACTCGGTCTCCGACTTTGAGATTTTTGACTTGTCTACCTGTCTCTTCAATGATACCGACCACTTCATTTCCAGCAGTTTGTGGAAGTTTGTAAGGGACGATCACCTTTACTTCACCACGGGAAATCATGTTATCCAGAGGATTAACACCAGCTGCGGTGACTTTGACCAAAACTTCTTTGTCTGTGATGCTTGGTTTTGCGATTTCTGTGATGTTTAGTGTGATATTGTTTTTGTTATAAGTAGTATGTTGTGCGACTTTCATTGTCTACCCTTTTCTATTTTTTGTTGTATCCGATAGAGATACAAGCATAGTCTTTTTAAAACTGATCTGCATGCAAATCAGTTTCGTTTTTGTTTGGCATCTTTATAAAGATTGTTAATGACATCTTCTAAGGTTTGCTGGGCTAGTTCCTTATCAAGTTGAGCTTCAGCGCTAGCAAATAGTGGCGAAATGGCAGCTTGAATATGTTTCCCTACTGGGCAATCCGGATTGCTATTTTGGTGAACGGGAAATAAGCTGATGTGGTTGACTTCTTGTGTGGAAAAATAAATCTCAAGTAAGGTCACTTCCTTTGGGGACTTACTGAGTTGATAGCCTGTTTTTCCTTGATGGGAAGTAATTAAGCCAGCGTTTTTCAATAAGGCAATCACCTTACGAATATAACTAGCGTTGGTTCCGACGCTCTCAGCCAGAGCTTGTGAACTTAAGGTATCCTTGCTCTCGCTAATCATGGTTAGGATATGTAAGGCTACTGAAAATTTTGTATCCATATAAACTCCTTTGGATAACTTGTATCTAATACGAGAACAAGTATATCACAAATAAAATGAAAAGCAAGACTTTTGTTTTAAATTTTTAAAATATTTTTGAAGAGTGTCATCAGATTAGAGATGTCTGGAAAGGCAGTTCATAAAAAATAGTGAGATAAACTTGTTTTAAAGAAACAGCATCTCCCCTCTCTGCTTGATCAAACATATCTTAGTTTGTGCCTAGTAAACTTTGTTTAATAATCTAATTATATGTTATTTCATTCCGTTTTTTTGTTCTTTTCAAAGCGTTATGAGGACTTGAAACTTCTTTTATGATTTTTAATTAGTAAAATGTTGAACTATAGTGAGTTTTGTGTCACAATAGATAGTATATAAATCATTAATAGAATAGAAATAATATTTTCTTACCTTTACAAGTAGTATTGGTTAGACATTTTTTCGTCTCAATTGTACTTATCTCTCGAGTTTAGCTAGTTTTTATAAGCTCTGATTTCGACTCAATAAAACAAATTTCAGAAGTGCAAAAGACAAGATGGTGACATTGCTACAGTCAGTCGCCATGTCTTGCTGGCACAGGCTGTTTGTGCCGTCAGCTATTTACCAGTCAATTTGATCAAAGGGCTTAATTATTATTTTTGAAAGGTCTTTTATGGAAAAAATTCTTTCTTTAGGTCTGACAGGTAAGAAATTACTTGTTCAGGGTTTCTTGTTTGTTCTGCTAGGTCTTATCTTGATGGTCACGGGAACTTGGTTGCCAGTGACGGTTATTCGACTGGTTCTGTTTTTAGCTTGGATAGCAACGGTCTTAGATTTAGTATTACGTATTTTCAAAAAAAGTCAGTCAACGGACACCTTGGGAGTTGCACTGGTTAAATTGTTAGTGATGGGATATTTGCTAGGCTCGAATCTTGCTACTGATGTGCCAATTTATATTTTGGCTCTTGTGATTGGAATTTCTCAGATTTTTCATGCTAGTATCAACCTTGTCACCTATGTTCTCTACCGCAAAAACAAAATTCGACCTCGTTTTCGTTTCTTACTAGATGGTCTCGTACTAGTTTTTCTTGGTGGGACTAGTCTTTTGTCCTCTACGGGAAATTCTGTCTTTCAACTCTTTGTTTTAGGGGCTTATTTTTTCCTTTATGGTGTGTCCAATATCCGTGACGGTTTCTTGTTTGAGGGGGAAATTGGGAAAAACCATCTCAAACGTCGTGTAAGAATGAGCTTACCTATTGTCCTAGCCGCTCTCATCCCTGCAAGTACTTTAGCAAAAATCAACAAATTCATGCAGGAAAATGCTGATGAGAGAGAGGATATCCATCTTGGAATGGTGAAGTTTGGTAAGACAGCAGATCTTGAAATTTTCGTTCATACAGCGGAGACTTCTCTATTTTCAGCTATTGGTCATGTGGACCTTTGTTATCAAGGACGTGTGATTTCTTATGGAAACTATGATCCGTCATCTGAGACCTTATTTGGTATGGTTGGAGATGGTGTTTTATATTTTTGCGACCGTGATAAGTACATTGACTTATGTAAACGGGAGAGTCAAAAAACGCTATTTGGTTACGGAATAGATTTGACACCGGAAATGGAAGAAGCGGTTCAGGAAAAATTAGCTGAATTAAAACAACTAACGATTCCTTGGGAGCCAAGCGCAGATAAAATTAAAACGGAAGATGGTAAGGAAGACTACACCTACGCTTATAAAATCAGACATGAGACGGATGGGGAACTTTATAAATTTATCAAATCTAAGTTTAAATCCTACTTTGTCTTGTCCACAAACTGTGTGCTCTTGGCTGATACCATAGTCGGTCAAGCTGGAACAGATATCCTCTCACCAAAAGGATTTATCGCACCAGGAACTTATCAAGCCTACCTTGACCGAGAGTTTGAAAAACCAAATAGTATAGTCGTATCTAAACATGTTTATTAAGGAGAATTTATGAAGTTAGTTAGAAAATACACCCCGTTAATCCTTTTTATAGGGCTGGTTGCTCTTGTAATTCTGAATGCATCGAGCTTTATATCAGGAGCAATCTCTCTCTTTGATGTAATATCAACCTTGATTTATGGTGCTGTTATTGCTTTTGTGCTCAATGTTCCCATGAAAAAAATTGAACAGTACTTAGTTAAATTGAAGGTAAAGGCAGAGTTGCGTCGTCCGATTGCCATGGTACTTGTTTTCCTAGCTCTTATCTTAATCGTGATTGCTCTTTTGGTTTTGGTGCTGCCAACCCTAGCCCAGACTATTAGTCAGCTGGGAACAGTCCTTTCAACAGTCCTTACTCAACTTGGGAAATTGCTAGGCAGCTCGGAATTTGTAACCAAAGACATGTTGTCAACTATCGTATCAGGAATTCAGGGACAGTCTAGCTCTATTAGCCAAGCTTTGATAGGTTTTTTATCAGGTCTGACTAGTAATATCGGCAATATTTTTTCAAGTTTGATGAATGCCTTTTTGATTATAGTCTTCACCTTTTTATTTTTATCCAGTAAGGAACATTTGGCAGCGATGACGAGTCGACTTCTAAAAGTTTTTCTTCCAGAGAAGGTGGTGATAAAGTTGACTTACATTGGACAAGTAGCACTAGAGACTTATGACCAATTTTTGATGAGTCAGCTGATTGAAGCAGTTATCATAGGAGTTATGATAGCGGTTGGTTACAGCGTGTTTGGGATACCCTATGGAGTAATGACAGGTATCTTTGCAGGAGTGCTATCGTTCATTCCTTATGTAGGGCCTATGATTGCTTGTGTTGTGGGAGCGATTTTTATCTTCACAGTGAGTCCTACTCAAGCCTTACTTTCTCTTCTTCTATATCAAGTTATACAGCTGATTGAAGGAAACCTTATTTATCCTAGAGTTGTAGGTCAGTCTATTGGTTTGCCAGCCCTTTTCACGCTTGCGGCTGCTAGTATTGGAGGCAATCTCTTTGGCTTACTTGGGATGATATTCTTTACACCCATATTTGCTGTTATCTATCGATTGGTTAAAGAATTTGTCGTTGCAAAGGAAAATCAGGTAGATTGAGAAAGACTGAATTTAATAAGATATACTAAGAAGAGAGTGAAAGATTCTCTTCTCTTTTATTTCTAAATGACTTGCTCTTGTTCTGTTGCGAAAATTTATGAATTCATAATAGCCCATTTTAATCTCTATGCGGATTGGCCATGTAATATGGGCACAAATTAGTATAGTTTAGTTAATTATAGACTAGCTCTGTACTGTAAAAAACAGTTGGTCTTATCAAATATTGCTAGCAATTGATTGAGAATAAATGATAAGTTTGATAAGGTTGGAAAACCTTTATAATGATTTGCTACAAAAAGTTATTTGACATCAAAAAAGCCTTGAAATCAAGGCTTTTTCCTGTTGTTTAGATGCCCCCTGCATGAATTTGTAAGAACTTTTCATATTGAAAATAAACAAAAATGTTGAAATATAGCTGATTTTAGGGAAATACTTTTAGGTATTTTCAATGTCAGGATTTAAAAATGGGGCAAAAGTGGGGCAAAAATAACGAATGACTCATATAGGTTTCCTATTTGGTTTGAAAACCTATAATACCTAATGATTATGCTATACTAGATATATAGTGTTGTTATAAATAAATGTCAGTGCGAGATCAAATCGGGATACTGTCAATAATTATGTGTAAATACTCAAGTAGAGTTACGGAGTGTTAATCAAATAATTATTGACAGTATCGAATTTTTCTGGTAGAATGGCTTCGGTTAATATCTAAATGTTGTGTAGTTTTCTATCAACATAGTCAGGAGAAAAGGAACTTATGCTAAAAAAATTTAATGAATTGTCACTGAAAGATAAGGCTTATCTAATTGGCGGTTTGATCTTATTAGTCATTGTGATCTGCTTTGGTCTGCTCAATCGTCAAACAGTAACTGTCAGTCTTGTCTTTACACAACTATCTGCTTCCTTGATTTTGGTGATTTTTACTTGTCTAGTAATCGGAATCATTGCTGGTAGTGTTATTGGTATTAGCTATCACCATAGCAAGACTCAAGATCTGAGAAGCCGCATTGCTGAAGCAGAAGCGACTATCAATATAAAAGACAAGGAGCTTGTCCAGTACGAGGAACAGGTGCAACAATTAAAACAGGAAGCCAAACAATAAGTGTAGAAATCAAAAAGTTCCAGAGTCAGGTGAGACTTTGGAACTTTTTTGGGATAAGAGTGTCCCGTCTTAACAGAGCAGGTGTTTATTAGCAAGGATGAAGTCGATAAACCGTTGGCTGGCTAAGGGAAGAATACTCCTATCTGTAAAAGCAATAGAAAAAGGTCGGCAAATAGGTGGTTTGGTACTGCGTTGGACAATATTATAATTGACTTTCCGACTCAGAAAGATGCAAAAGATTTTCAGTTATTTTTCATTACACAAGTTAATGAAAAATAAACATATGTGGCTTTCGTGTTAGATAAAGACCTTATTTTAATTTATTCTAACTATTCTCAGGATAACGACATGAATTTGTAAGAACTTTTCATATTGAAAATAAACAAAAATGTTGAAATATAGCTGATTTTAGGGAAATACTTTTAGGTATTTTCAATGTCAGAATTTAAAAATGGGGCAAAAATAACGAATGACTCATAGAGGTTTCCTATTTGGTTTGAAAATCTATAATACCTAATGATTATGCCATACTAGATATATAGTGTTGTTATAAATAAATGTCAGTGCGAGTTCAAATCGGAGGATAAAATGGAAAAACAAATTTCTACGCAGAATGGAATGCGAAAAAGTGATAATTAAAGAGACAAAAAAGCTGAGAATATGATTTCCCAGCTTTTTTGAATGCGATAGAAATAGCAACTAGACTATTTACGAAAGGCCTCAATAATGTAGGTGAAGCCAGTAACTAAAACTGAAAAGGCAATGACATAAACGACAAAGACACCTGTAGCCACTGGATTGAACAGAATCACTAGACCTAGTAAAAATTCAAGCAAGGCTACCCACGTGATATTGCTACCAATAATAGGGAAAATCAATCTTAGACGATTGCCTTTAAAGAAAGCAATAATGGCTTCTACAATTAACCAAATTCCTACAATGGTCGGAATGACGACCGGCAGGGTCACAAAGCCATAAGCAACGAGGTAAAGAGCTAAGAGAAGACTAACAAATCCTTGGAAAAGATAAACAGGTGAGCGAAGCTCTTTTGGTGCAGAGAAATAGCCTAAAATAGCTGCTATAGAAGAAACCAGTAAACCAAATGAAATCCACCAGCTGTAAGCAACAAGATTAGCTACTGGGTTTGTAAATAGGAAAAGTCCTAAAAGGACAAAAACAACTCCTGCAAGGAATAGCAGTAAACGATTAGAAAATTTCATTTCAATACCCCCTATATAGTATAGTTTGCTAATAAAACTATTATACTTATTTTTATAGAAAATGTCAATAAAATAAATAAACAATTTGGAAGTTTCAGTCTGACTTACAAAAAGAAAAGGAGTTTTCACTCCTTTTCACAGATTGAAGACAAAGTCCTTATAAAAGTGTCTTCTAAAGATTTTAACTTCAATCTGAAGCGAGGTTATCCTCGCTTTTTCTATTTATCAAACAATTCCTTATTTTCAATTAAGAGTTCTAGTGGAGATTTATCCCTTGCTTCAATAAAACCAGGTTCATATTGGTTATGAAGTGTTCTTTTCTGAGAAGTTGGATCAATATACAACTCATCTCCATCTTCTGTGTATAGTTGGTTGCCTCTTGTTAAGTAAAGTAAATCCTCTAAGTACTGTCCATCAGTTTCTAGAAAATCTTCGATGTATTTGACAGCTTTTAAAATCTCACTTACTTTATCAGAGTATTCATTAGATTCAAGAACACTCTTTTCTAACTCAATCTCTTTACTCGTTCCAAATAGTTGGGTTGGAGTTGCATTAAAATATTCTGCTATCTTATCCAAATTTGCAAAGGTAGGATAGCTTTTTTGTTTTTCGTAATCAGAGATGTCTGGAAAGATTGCTCATAAAAAAATGTGGGGCAAATGATGGGGCAAATCAGTTATAGACAAGCAAAAAAGCCTTATAAATCAAGGCTTTTTCCTGTTGATTTAGATGCCCCCTACAGGGCTCGAACCTGTGACCCATAGATTAAGAGTCTACTGCTCTACCAACTGAGCTAAGGAGGCAAATAAAAAGCTGTATTGGTGCCGAAACTTCACGGTTTGTATTGAACCCGCGCAATTAAGCAGGTGGGCAACTCGCTCTAACTGAAGCTGTTTCCGTGTGAGACGGCCTACATGCTGTTAGAAGACTTTTGTTTCCCTAATAATACAAAAAATAGTCGGTCAACACTTAAATGTGAAGTCGTACACCACAGCGTTTCTATGATTATATGATACCACTTTTTCAAAAAAAATCAAGGGAAAATTAAAAATTTTGAAAAGGATTTCATAAGTTTCGTAATTTATCAATGGTTTCCTTGCGTTGAGCCAGGGCACGTTCGTATTTTCCACTATCTTCTGGTGAGAAGTAGCTATGGTTGCGGATTTTTTCTGGCAAGTACTCTTGTTTGACCCAGTGACCTGGGTAGTTGTGTGGATAGAGGTAGTTTTGGGCATTGCCTAGTTCCTTGCTACCACTATAGTGACCATCACGCAAGTGACGTGGGATTGGTAGGTGACCGGATGATTTAAGATCAGCCAGAGCCTTATCCATAGCCACATAGGCTGAGTTGGATTTTGGAGAAAGGGCCAAATCAATCACAACATTGGCAATGAGGATGCGGGCTTCGGGGAATCCAATCCTCTGTGCTGCATCCAAAGCAGTTACAGTATGAATCTGGGCTTCAGGATTGGCTAAGCCAATATCTTCATAAGCAATCACAGTCAAACGACGAGCTAGGCTAGGAAGGTCACCGGCCTCTATCAAGCGAGCAGCATAGTGGAGACTAGCATCCACATCCGAGCCACGGATGGACTTTTGAAGGGCAGATAGAACATCATAGTGTCCATCTCCATCCTTGTCCATAGTGATATAGCTTCTCTGGAGACTATTTTCCATGATATTCAGCGTGATATGACGGATACCGTCATTATTTTCTGGAGTGGAGAGAACTGCCAAGTCCAGTGAGTTAAAGGCAGAACGGAGGTCTCCGTTGGTAGATGTTGCGATAAAATCAAGGGCATCCTCATCTAACTCAACTGGGAAATCAAATCCTCGTTCAGGGTCAGTGAGGGCGATTTGAATGGCCTCTTTGACATCTTGGTTAGACAGGGGTTCCAACTCAAAAATCTGAACACGACTGCGGATGGCTGGAGTGACAGAAAAGAAAGGATTTTCAGTTGTCGCCCCGATCATGATGACTAGACCACTTTCCAAGAGAGGCAGGAGAAAGTCTTGTTTAGTCTTGTCGAGACGATGAATCTCGTCTAGTAGCAGTACAAGGCCACCTGAGAATTTAGCTTCCTCAGCGATTTCTTGGAGTCGTTTTTTACTATCAACTGTTGCATTAAAGGTCCGAAAGGCATATTTGGTCGTTCCAGCGATGGCTGAGGCGATACTGGTTTTTCCGATGCCCGGAGGTCCATAGAGAATCATGGATGACAGGCGGTTGGCCTCCACCATACGGCGGATGATTTTTCCTGGTCCGACCAGATGCTCCTGACCGATGACCTGGTCGATGGTTTTGGGGCGCATACGAAGTGCGAGATTGTCTGGCATAGCAGTCCTTTCTAACATGGATTTTCTGATACGAATGTGGTAATATGGTAGTATCTATTTTAGCATATTTCCGAGTATTCGGGGCGATTAAAGAGTCATACAGAAAGAGGATAAAATGGCAACATACGGATTTTTAGATGTTTTACAAGAAGAGTTGGACAAGAACTTTCCTTTTGATTATGAGATTAGCTGGGACAAGCGCAATCATGCGGTGGAAGTGAGTTTTCTGTTAGAGGCACGAAATTCTGCAGGAGTGGAGATGTTAGATGAAGACGGAGAGGTTTCGTCAGATGATATCCTCTTTGAAGAAGCGGTGCTTTTTTACAATCCTGCCAAGTCAACAGTTAATGCAGAAGACTATTTAACTGTTATTCCGTATCTACCTAAAAAAGGTTTCTCTCGTGAATTCTTAGCTTATTTTGCGCTATTTCTCAAAGATACTGCAGAGGTTGGGCTAGATGCCCTCATGGACTTTTTGGAAGACCCAGAAGCAGAAGAATTTGCCATGGAATGGAATCAAGAAGTCTTTGAAGAAGGAAAAGTCGGCTTGGAAGAGGGAGAATTTTACCCTTATCCGAGATATTAGGAAGAAATGATTATGAATTTGGATTGTATTGATAAAAAGTTTGATTTTACGGGCTCTAAGATTGCCTTGATTTGTGGGGATAAGGTCTTGACTATCTTACGTGATGACAAGGACGATATCCCTTGTCCCAACATGTGGGAGTTGCCAGGTGGTGGTCGTGAAGGAAACGAAAGTCCTTTCGAGTGCGCAGCGCGTGAAGTTTATGAGGAACTGGGAATTCATTTAGATGAAGACTGTCTACTTTGGAGCAAGGTCTATCCCAGCGTGCTCTTTGAAGGTCGGCAGTCTGTCTTTATGGTCGGTCAGTTAAGTCAGGATCAGTTTGACAGTATCACCTTTGGGGATGAAGGACAGGCCTATAAACTGATGCCTATTGAGGAATTTCTCAATTCTAAACAAGCAGTGCCCCAGCTACAGGGGAGATTAAAAGATTATTTAAAAGTAAGTGATTAGAAAGGACGGTTCGGTTAAATTTCTAAACTGAACCCGCCCTAAACACTGTGCCAAAAAGATAAACTTCTCTTAAACATAAGTGTCTTAAGAGAGTTTCCTATTTTGGCTTTGTGTTTTATGGGCTTGGTATCTTAATTATGGAAACATGGCAAGAGTTAAAAGTAACGGTTAAGCGTGAGGGGGAGGAGCTAGTCTCTAACCTCCTGATTGAGCTAGGCGCCCAAGGGGTTGCAATCGAAGACAGCATGGACTATGTGGGTAATGTGGACCGCTTTGGTGAGATTTTTCCTGAGGTGGAGCAACAGGAAGAAATCGTGGTGACAGCCTACTATCCTGAAACGGTGGATGTGGCAGCGGTTGAAGCGGACTTGCAGGCTCGCTTGGCAGAATTGACAGATTTTATGGATCTGGGAGAGGTCAAGATGGGCACGACTGCCTTGGCTGAGGAAGACTGGGCGGACAACTGGAAGAAATACTATGAACCAGCTCGCATTACCCATGACTTGACCATCGTGCCATCATGGACGGACTATGAAGCGACGGCGGGCGAAAAGATTATCAAGCTAGATCCAGGTATGGCCTTTGGGACAGGTACGCATCCAACCACTAAGATGAGTCTTTTTGCCTTGGAGCAGGTCCTTCGTGGTGGTGAAACGGTGATCGATGTGGGGGCAGGTTCAGGGGTTCTTTCCATTGCTAGCTCTCTACTTGGTGCTAAGGAAATCTTTGCCTATGACCTAGATGATGTAGCAGTTCGGGTCGCTCAGGAAAATATTGAACTCAATCCAGGCATGGAAAACATCCATGTAGCAGCAGGAGACTTGCTTAAGGGTGTTGAGATTGAAGCAGATGTGATTGTAGCTAATATCTTGGCGGATATCCTCATTCATCTGACAGAGGATGCTTATCGTTTGGTTAAGGACGAAGGCTACCTCATCATGAGTGGGATTATCAAGGACAAGTGGGACATGGTGCGCGAGTCGGCGGAGTCAGCTGGATTTTTCCTTGAAACCCATATGATCCAAGGGGAGTGGAATGCCTGTGTCTTCAAGAAGACCAAGGATATTTCTGGTGTGATTGGAGGTTAGAATGCAACAGTATTTTGTCAAAGGCAGTGCTAGCTCACCAGTCACTATCGAGGACAAGGAAACCAGCAAGCACATGTTTCAAGTTATGCGCTTGAAAGAGGATGACCAAGTGACCCTAGTCTTTAATGACGGGATCAAGCATTTGGCGCGCGTGCTAGATGTAGAGGCTCGTCAGTTTGAATTGGTTGAAGAACTAGCTGACAATGTGGAACTGCCAGTCCAAGTGACCATCGCATCAGGTTTTCCCAAGGGGGACAAGCTGGAGTTTATCACTCAAAAGGTGACGGAACTGGGGGCTAGCCAAATCTGGGCCTTTCCTGCCGACTGGTCAGTTGCCAAGTGGGATGGCAAGAAATTGGGGAAAAAGGTTGAGAAACTAGAAAAAATTGCCCTTGGAGCAGCAGAACAAAGCAAGCGGAATTTGGTACCGAGCATAAAGCTGTTTGAGAGAAAATCAGACTTCTTAGCACAACTTGATCAGTTTGATCGTGTCGTGGTTGCTTATGAAGAGTCAGCCAAAGAAGGAGAATCAGCTGCGCTTATCCAAGCTGTTGCTGGGTTAGAAAAGGGAGCTAAACTGCTCTTTATCTTTGGTCCAGAAGGTGGTTTATCCCCTGCAGAAATTGAATCTTTTGAAGCCAAAGGAGCAGTCCTTGCAGGACTTGGGCCTCGCATTCTACGAGCAGAAACAGCGCCACTTTATTCTCTATCAGCCATTAGTGTTTTGCTTGAATTGGAAAAATAAGAGACTATGAAAAAATCACCTAGAAAAGGTGATTTTTTATGCTCTTGAAATGGCGCGCGAAAGAGTCAATAAACGTATCCATGGCGGCAATGGGAATCTTTAATTTTTTGATGATTTCGCAGAAAAAATGGATATCCAAACTGTTCCTAATCTTGTGTTCTATTAAAACAGGGCAAATCACACTATTTAGAGCAGGAGAGTATTCCTAGTCTTGATGAAAGATTAGTTTAACTAACAAAAAAATGACTCCGAAAATTGGAATCGTGGAGATGATAAAAGAGGTTGGATAATTTTCCAACCTCTTTTATGTATCTTAATGGAATTGCATACCACCATCAACGATAATGGTTTGACCTGTAATGTAGTTTGAATCTGGTCCAGCAAGGAAGCTAACCGCTGCAGCGACATCTTCTGGCTCAGATAGGCGTTTCAATGTAATATCTTTTGCGAATGTTTGCATACCCCATTCGTCGTCTTTTCCTGCATTTTTCCCAACTTCGTGAGCGATATCATACATCATTGGAGTCTTAACGATACCAGGTGCATACGCATTAACAGTGATACCTGAATCAGCTAAGTCACGTGCCAATGTTTGAGTAATACCACGAACAGCGAATTTTGTACCCCCATAAACAGTCAAGTTTGGATTTCCAACAACACCTGCTTGAGAAGTAGCGTTGATGATTTTACCACCGTGACCAAGTGCTTTGAATTGAGCTTGAGCAGCTTGTGCTCCCCAGATTACCCCACCGACGTTAATAGCAAAGGTACGATTGAACTGTTCTTCTGTAATCGTATCTAGAGGTGTAGTCGGAGCGACACCAGCGTTGTTTACCACAACGTTCAAGTCTCCGAAATGGTCTACAACTTTTTGGAAAGCTGCAGCAACCTCCGCTTGTTTAGACACATCTGCTACAACAGCTAAAGCATTCTCTGCTGACAACTCAGCAACTGCCTTTTCAGCTGTTTCAGCATTGTAGTCTAATACCCCAACCTTAAAACCATCTTGGACCAAGCGTTTTGCGATTGCAAAACCGATTCCTTGACCTGCACCTGTAACAATAGCTACTTTAGACATATGATTCCTCCTTTGGTATCCGTGATACCATTTCAACGTTCATAAAAGAACAGCAAAGGGTTATAAGTGAGTTGTGATAGATTCTAAAAAAAGTCCTATCACTTTTTAGTATATACCTTTGTGAAATTAGTGTCAAACAAAGACTGGTTTTTGGAAAAAATTAACCCTCTAAGAGTTAAAAAACTATCTGAGACTGGAGCTGAAGACTGGCTCAATCTCCTCAAATCAGGTACCACTTGAGTCTGCTATGATTATCGGAGCAGATATCTCAACTGATAAACCTCTCCGCGATACCATTCAGTTCTTGTCTAATACGGTTGATCAGATTATCGCCTACAGTGCTGAGTTATGAGTATAAGAAAAACAGATTGGATTTTTCCAATCTGTTTTTCTTATCCCCAAAAGCTATCTTCTTCAGCTTGATTTGAAGAGAAGAGCCAAACTTCTTTGATTTTCCCGTCTTCAATACGGAAGAGGTCAATCCCGTTCATATTGAGTTCAGTACCATCAGCCCGTGTTCCAAGAAAAGTAACATTGGCTGCGATTAAATCCTTATTGTCAGAAACCCAATTTGTTATCACCTTAAAGGTTCCATTAGTTTTCTCAGCAAATGTAGCCAGGTGAGTTCCTAGCTTGTCCTTACCAACAACTGTACCAGATATACTATGAGTACCAGGTTGATGCCAGACAATATCGTCTGCCATCGTTTCAAAGACACCAGGAAAGTCACCAGCAATTAAAGCTTGGTTATAAGCATTGAAAATTTCTAAGTTTGTTGACATATCTATTCTCCATTTCTTTTTTATGATATAATTGTAACAGTTACAAACAAAAAAACAAGTAGACACTTTTTTGATAGCTGGTATCAAAAGTAGTACTTTTATTGATACTAAAAGATTAATTTTTTTTAAAAAATAGAAAGAAGATATTTTATGCCAAATAAAGTGAGTGAGTATGGTATTTGTCCATTTGCGACAACGCAGAGGGTTTTAACGGGGAAATGGGCACTGGTAATCATTTATCAGTTGAGTACGGGTACCAAACGATTTAAAGAATTGCAGAGATTATTGCCTGGGATTACTCAAACTATTTTGACACGTCATCTCCGTCAATTAGAAAAGGATAAGATTGTTCAACGAAAGGTCTATGCCGAAGTTCCACCACGAGTTGAGTACAGCTTAACTGAAATGGGGCAGGAATTCAGAGTTGTTTTAGATGCTGTCGAGAAATGGGGTCTAGATTATATCAAGTTGCTAGAAATGTAGAGGTATTGACCATGTATCAAGAGTTACTTAGAAAAATAGCAGAAGAAAAACCAAGTTATCATCAGGAGGAACTCCAGTGGTTACTTGAGCACTTAGGGGATTCGAGTCCAGAAATTCGCGATGAATTGGTTTTTACCAGTTTGGCTAGAGGGATCCAAGAAGAGTTATTTACAAAGGAGCAATTTCAATTTATATCTGCTATGATTGTTTCTGATGGTGGACTAGATAAAGAGCTCGATAAGCTAGGAGCTTCAACGCTTGACCGTTCTTTTAGGGCCCTTATTTATGCCAATCTCTTATCTTCCGATGGCAACCAACACTCTCTTTATTATCAAGTGCTTAAAACTGATATCAGAAATACGATGCTCGATCAAGGGTTGCACTACCTTGAAAAAGAAGAGGATACGACTGGTTTTTCAAGCCAGTATGGTTGGGTACATGCTTTTGCGCATGGAGCGGATCTCTTGACTGAAGTCGTTTGTCATCCAGACTTTTCTGCAAGTCGAATTTATGAAGTGTTTGAGATCCTTGGTCCTATGTTTAAAAGAATTTCGATTCGATTTATGGATGATGAGGAATGGCGCTTAGCCAGAGTGCTTTACGAACCTATTTTGCAAGGCAAGGTGGATCAAGCGACACTAACCTCTTGGATAAAGTCACTTGATTTCCCGATAGAAGCGACGGAAGATTTTTATAAATTTTCCAATTTTAGATCTTGTCTATTAGAAGTCTATGTTCAACTCGACCAGAGAAATAATTTACAAGATGACTTGAAAGAAGCAATTCAATCTTTTCAATATTAGATTTCGACTATTAAATGCGAAAACTTACACAAAGTTTCCAAGCACATTTCTTGAAACCCTTTCCTTCTTCTGATAGACTAATACATAGTTTTTGAAAAAAAGGAGACTTAACATGAAAAAATTTGTTGCTGAATTGATCGGTACATTTATGCTTGTGTTCATCGGAACAGGAGCTGTTGTTTTTGGAAATGGTGTTGAAGGACTTGGACACCTTGGGATTGCTCTTGCCTTTGGTTTGGCAATCGTAGTCGCAGCCTTCTCAATTGGAACTGTTTCAGGTGCTCACTTGAACCCAGCTGTTTCTATCGCTATGTTTGTGAACAAACGTTTGTCATCTTCAGAACTTGTAAACTACATCCTTGGACAAGTAGTTGGTGCTTTCCTTGCATCTGGATCTGTCTTCTTCCTCTTGGCAAATTCAGGTATGTCAACTGCAAGCCTTGGTGAAAATGCCTTGGCAAATGGAGTAACTGTCTTTGGTGGTTTCTTGTTTGAAACAATCGCAACTTTCTTGTTTGTTTTGGTTATCATGACTGTAACTTCAGCAAGCAAAGGTAATGGCGCAATCGCTGGTTTGGTGATCGGTTTGTCATTGACAGCTTTGATTCTAGCTGGTTTGAACGTCACTGGACTTTCAGTAAACCCAGCTCGTAGCTTGGCGCCAGCTGTCTTTGTAGGTGGCGCAGCTCTTCAACAAGTTTGGATTTTCATCCTTGCCCCAATCGTTGGTGGAGTTCTTGCAGCCCTTGTTGCTAAAAACTTCCTTGGAACTGAAGAATAATTGAAACTTAAAAAAACCTACTCTTCACATTGGAGAGTAGGTTTTTTATATATTAAAATCCCCCACATGAGAAGTGGGGGGGATTTGTGATTAACTCAATTCAGCAACGATGGCTTTGATTTGTTCAGCAGTGTGGACACCTGCCACTTGTTTAACAACTTGTCCATCTTTCTTGAAAAGAAGAGTAGGGATAGACATAATGCCGAATGCACGAGCTGTATTCGGATTTTCGTCAACGTCCATTTTAACGATCTTCAAGACATCTTCTGAAAGTTCTTCAGATAATTTGTCCAAGATTGGACCTTGCATACGACATGGACCACACCAAGTTGCCCAGAAGTCTACCAAGACCAATCCGTCTTTAGTTTCTTGTTCAAATGTTGCATCTGTAATTGCTTTTGCCATAGTATTTCTCCTTTTTATTTATATTGGCTTAAATCTTGTTTCATGAGATAGAAGAAAACATCTCCATAAGTCCCATGGTAGTCCAGAACATGCCCCTTGTAGGTTAGTTTTTGGACAGGGTAATAGTCTGCGACACCAATCAGGCAGGCATGTTGAGAACGTTCAAATTCTTCGTATGACTCGAAGGTCATTGTTCTCTCTTGCTTGCTGGCATCCAGATAAGTGATTTCAATCATAGGATTCTCCTTTGCTAAATCATGTCTTCATTTTACTCCTTGGAAAAGGGAATGTCAAGAAAATTGATTGCGCACGCAAGTTTTTTGGAAAATTTAGAACAACCAGTCTGCTTTTGTTTCAAGACTTTCTTCGACTGCTTTTTGTAGATAAGCAAGAGTCGTCTGGCCCTCACTAGTGAGACAGATAAAACTAGCTCGCTTGTCCTGGTCACAACATCTCCGACTAAGTAAAGCACAGTTTTTGGCTTCTAGGCGTGCCACCATCCGTGATACAGCGCTAGGGCTCAGATGAAGTTTATCTGGCAAGTCAATCTGTCTCAAAGATTTTTCTTGAGCCTGATTTAAAAAGTGCAAGAGGTAGAATTCTTTGAGCGTTAGACTTTGTTCGCTTTGCTCAGCGATCGTTTGCTCTAAAATAGCTTCTAATTCTACTTGTCGGCGGTTGAAGTCAAACCATTTATCTAAGTAAGTCACGTCAATCTCCTTTCCTATATAATAGTTGTAAATAGCTTTATACATCTAAGATGCTTGCGCACGCAATTAGTATACAACTTTTTAGATGAGATAGCAAGAAGGATGTTTCTTGTGTATTTCCTTGAAATTTTCTGAAAAAGTAGTAAACTGGTATGCAGAAAGTCTATTTGTGGAGTAAACGATGAAGTTATATGTTCAGTTAATGATTCTCTTTGTCATTTCACTGATTGGTGAGGGAATCTCTAGCTTTTTCCATTTGCCTATCCCTGGAAGCATTATTGGTTTGATTATTTTATTTTTGGCTTTGCAGTTCAAGTGGTTGCGGGTACGTCATGTCAACATGGTTGGGAATTTTCTCCTGGCTAATATGACCATTCTCTTTCTGCCTCCTGCGGTTGGGATTATGGAGAAATTTGATGTGATTGCTCCCTATTTATTGCCCATTGTCTTGATTGTCTTTTTTGCGGCAGTGATCAATATTATCTTGATTGCGCTGGTGGTTCAGTTTATTAAAAAGCGTTATGAAGGTGATTACGAAGAAAGAGGTGCCAAATGAGCGAATTTGTATCCAATCCACTTTTTGGGATAGCCTTGTCTATCCTAGCTTATCTTGGAGGCATGATTATCTTTAGACGATACCCTCATCCTCTGACGACTCCCTTACTGCTAGCAACATTGTTTATCATAGCTTTTCTGAAATTGACTGGTATTTCTTACGCCGCCTATTATCAAGGTGGGGTTTATTTGAATAACTTGATTGTACCTTCGACAGTAGCACTCGGGATTCCTCTCTATAAAAGTTTTCACCTCATGAAGCACCATGTTAGAAGTATTTTACTTGGGAGTTTTTTAGCAGTCATTGTGAATACCATTTTTACAGCACTAGTCGCCAAATTTTTCGGCATGGATTTCTTCTTGGCGATTTCACTTTTTCCTAAGTCAGTAACGACTGCGATGGCAGTTGGGATTACGGATAAACTTCAAGGGATCACAACAATCACCTTGGTAGTGGTCGTAGCAACTGGCATTCTGACTAGCGTTATTGGACCAACACTTTTGAAATGGCTAAAAATAGACGACCCAGTAGCTGTTGGACTGGCCCTGGGAGGAACAGGTCATGCGGTTGGAACTGGGACAGCCTTCCGTTACGGATCAGTCGCTGGTGCCATGGCTGGTTTGGCAATCGGTGTCACAGGTCTGCTGTATGTCTTTATCAGTCCCATCGTAGCTGGTTTAATATTGAGTTAAAGGTCAAGTATTTCTTGGCCTTTTATCTGTTTAATTAAGAATAAAACACCCCCAGCAAATTTTTTTGCTAGGGGGTTATTGATTATTGAAGGTTAACTTTATTCTTTAAGATATAGTAGGTGCCGAGATAGAAGCCGACGCTAAGGATTAAGTCCTTGAAAATTTCAAAGGATAATACCCAATTGTAGTCGAAATCGATGCGAAGATTTAGGGTGATAAAACCAAGGACTATTTGGATAGCGATGTAGGCGACAACCGCAAGAGCTGTACGGTATTCATTAAAGAGTTGACCGATAGAGATAGAAAAGTAGATACAAAGGATACTTGCAAGAGTGTTAACGATATAGGAAATCAAGGCTAACCAGAAATCATCTTGATAATTTTTGAGAATAAAATCGGCAACGTTGGATATTAAGACGTCTGGTTGAATCATGGATATGATGATGTAAAGACTAAAAAGGAAAACCACTGTACTTGCCAAAGACCAAACAAAGGCTCCAAGAAGTTTAGCGGAGAGGATCTGGTGTTCAGATACTGGCAGGGTGAGAGTTAAATAGCCACGACGATCGTAAACGCTTCCCTTAAATCGTTGAATAATCAAAATCAAGGTTGAGATACTCAAAGTAATAACCAGACCCCCAAAAACCAGAGATAGAAATACTAACATGACAACACCCTTGTCTTGATAATAGGTGCTAGTAAGGGTGCTGCCCTGAATTCCTATGATGACAGATAGGGATAGTACAGCAGCATAGAGGGCTAAAAACCATTTGTTGACATTTTTAAATTCATAACGAACTAAATTCCAAAACATAAGAATCTCCTTTATCTAGGCTTTGAATTCGTGACGGAAGAGCTGGTCGATAGACTCTCCTGATTCGTAGCGAATATCATCCACATTTCCTTGACGGACAACTTTTCCATCCTTGAGGAAGACAATCTCATCCAAGATTGGTTCGATGTCTGAAATCAAGTGAGTTGAAATCAAGACAGTCGAAGTTGGAGAGTAGTTGTTGATGATGGTGTTCAAGATGTAGTCACGAGCTGCGGGATCGACACCACCGATTGGTTCGTCAAGGACATACAAACGAGCATCACGACTCATGACAAGGATCAACTGAACTTTTTCTTTGTTCCCTTTTGAGAGTTTCTTGAAGCGGCTATTCTCATCGATACCAAGGTCACGAAGAAGACCTTGAGCACGTTCCAGATTGAAATCTTTATAGAAGGTCTTGAAAAAGGTAAGAGCTTCCTTGACTTTCATTTGCTCGTTTAGATAGGTCGTATCAGGTAGGTAAGAAACAATGGCCTTAGTTGCTGGACTTGGTTCCATATCGTTGATCAGAATACGCCCTCCATCAGGTTGTAACAAGCCGTTGATTAGTTTAATCAGGGTTGTTTTTCCAGAACCATTTGGACCAAGAAGTCCCACAATCTTTCCTGCTGGGATTTCAAGGGAAACATTTTGAAGAGCAGGGCTTGCTCCATAGAATTTTGAAACATTTTCAAACGTTAACAAGGTCATAGTCTAAACTCCTTCAATATAATCTCTCAAAACAGTTGGTAGTTCTTCTTTTTCATAGCCAAATTCTACCATGCCTGTTACAAACTGCTGCAGTTGTTCTTCTGATAGTTGTTTCCGGGATTGGAGGATTAAGTCCAAGTCCTCTGTGACAAAACGTCCTGCAGTACGCTTGGTGTATACGAAGCCTTCTCTTTCTAGGTCTGATAGGGCACGCTGGATGGTATTAGGATTGACGCCAGCCTCGCTAGCCAGTTCTCTGACAGTTGGCAGTTGTTGGTTGGGTTCTAGTTTATGAGAAACGATTTGCAGTTTGATCTTATCCATTATCTGCAAATAAATGGGTTTGTTGTTATCAAATGTCCAGGACATCACGGTCTCCTTTCTACAACTTCTTTTTGTGTCACTTAAATAATACAACTAAACAAAAAACTTGTCAAGCCAAAAGGAGAATTATTTTGGGAATTGCTTAAAAAAATGGTATAATGAAAAGAAAACGACAAGGAGGGAAGGCATGCGTTGTCCAAAATGTGGCGCTACTAAATCAAGTGTTATCGATAGCCGTCAGGCTGAAGAAGGAAATACGATTAGAAGAAGACGTGAGTGTGAAGAATGTCAGCATCGTTTTACGACCTATGAACGTGTAGAAGAGAGAACGCTGGTTGTGGTCAAGAAGGATGGCACACGGGAGCAGTTCTCCAGAGATAAAATCTTTAACGGGATTATTCGTTCGGCTCAAAAACGTCCGGTGTCTAGTGATGAGATTGGCATGGTGGTCAATCGTATCGAACAAAAACTCCTCAGTCGCAATGATAATGAAATTCAAAGTGAAGATATTGGTTCTCTTGTCATGGAAGAATTGGCTGAACTGGATGAGATCACTTACGTTCGTTTCGCCAGCGTCTATCGTAGCTTTAAAGACGTGAGTGAGCTCGAAAATCTTCTCAAACAAATTACGCAATCTTCAAAGAAGAAAAAGGAAAAATAAATGAAGCCTAATGATCGTTTTTCTTTTCTAAAGAATAATCGGGTGTCGCAAGATCCCACAACTTTGGTGCAGTGCTACCTCCCGATTATCGGTCAGGATGCGCTGAGTCTTTACCTTTATACCTTAGCTTTTTGGGATAATGGACAAAAGGAACACCTTTTTGCAGCTATCCTCAATCATCTCAATTTTGGGATGGACAGGCTCTTGAAAGCTTTTAAAATCTTGTCAGCTTTCAACTTGCTTACCCTCTATCAAAAGGGTGACGGCTATGAACTTGCTATTCATCCAACGATTTCTAGCTCAGATTTCTTGCGTCATACGGTTTATCGTACCTTATTGGAGAAAAAAATCGGTGAGCCAGCAGTTTCTGATTTACGTCAAGAGGCTGCAGACGGAGAAGCTTTGACGGTTCATTTGAGTCAGGCCTTTCCAGAGATAGAAGAATTGGCTAGTCATGATGAGACACCAGTAAAAGCTGATTTTAAAAATGATTTTGATTTGGAGCATTTTCGTCAGCTCATGGCTCGAGATGGTCTCCGTTTTCAAGATGAACAGTCAGATGTTTTAGAGTTATTTAAAATCGCTGATGAGAAAAAATGGACCTGGTTTGAAACCTATCAGTTAGCTAAAGGAACAGCTGTTTCACAAGTTATTTCTGTCAAGCGCATGCGTGAAAAATTAGCGCAAAAGCCTGTTTCGTCGGATTTTAGTCCTCAAGAAGCAACCATCATCCGAGAAGCTAAAAGCAAAACGGCCCTGGAATTTTTAGCGGGAATCAAACAAACCCGAAATGCTGGAATTATCCAAGCCGAACGTGATTTGCTAAAACAGATGGCAGACTTAGGCTTGCTTGATGAAGTTATCAATGTCGTTATACTATTGACCTTCAACAAGGTTGATTCGGCCAATCTCAATGAAAAATATGCCATGAAAGTGGCCAATGATTACTCTTATAACAAGATTCGTTCTGCTGAAGATGCTGTGCTTCGAATCAGAGAGAAGAATCAAAAGGGGCAAGAACAAAAATCAGCGAAGCCAAGCCAAACCAAAAGCAATGTCCCAAAATGGAGCAATCCAGAATATAAAAATACGTCATCAGCTGAGGAGTTGGAAGAAATGGAACGCCAAACTCTAGAATTGTTAGCAAAATTAGATAATGGAGGGGAATAGATGGAAAGTGTAGGAGATGTACTTAAAGGTCATCCTAGCCGTTTTCAATACCAGGACTTGGTTCAGCAAATTGTAAAAGATCCAGATGTTGCGGCTTTTATCCAGAAGGAATCTCTCAACCAAGAGGAATTGAATCGTAGTATCTCTAAGTTTAACCAATACATCACCGAGCGTGATAAGTTCCTTCGTGGAGATACCGACTATATTGCTCGTGGTTATAAGCCAATTTTAGTCATGAATCATGGTTACGCGGATGTATCTTATGAGGAAACTCCGGAACTAATCGCGGCTGAAAAGGAAGCAGCTATTAAGAAGCGTCTAAACTTAATCAATTTGCCATCTAGTTTGAAAAATGTCAGTTTTTTAGATGTTTATCGTGATGATGTTGCACGTTTAACTGTTCTAAATAGAATGATTAAATTTGTTAATGATTACCCAGACAACCGAAAAGGTCTCTATCTCTATGGAGACTTTGGAGTTGGAAAGAGCTTTATGGTGGCTGCCCTTGCCCATGATTTGTCAGAAAAACGTGGGGTTTCATCAACTCTTCTTCACTATCCTAGCTTTGTCATTGATGTCAAAAATGCTATCGGAGATGGGAATGTTAAGAATTTGGTGGATGAAATCAAGCAAGCTGAAGTCTTGATTTTGGATGATATTGGCGCCGAGCAATCAACGCCTTGGGTTCGTGATGAAGTCTTGCAAGTCATTCTCCAATATCGTATGCAGGAAGATTTGCCAACCTTCTTTACCTCAAATTTCAATTTTGAAGATTTGGAAAAACATTTTGCTAAAGGCAAGAACGGAAACGATGAAACATGGGAAGCTAGACGCGTTATGGAGCGTATCCGTTATTTAGCAGAAGAAACACGACTAGAAGGAGAAAATCGCCGATGAGTGAAACAATCACCTTAATGAAATCTCATACTTCGGTTCGCAGATTTAAAGAAGAAGCGATTCCTCAAGAGGACTTGAATGAGATTTTATCAGCTGCCCAAATGGCTTCTTCTTGGAAAAATTTCCAATCTTATTCTGTGATTCTAGTCAGAAGTCAAGAAAAGAAAGATGCTCTTTTTGAGCTTGTTCCTCAGGAAGCGATTCGTCAGTCTGCCGCCTTCCTCCTCTTTGTAGGAGATTTAAATCGTGCAGAAAAAGGGGCTCGTCTCCATACCGATACTTTCCAACCTCAAGGGGTGGAAGGACTCCTCATTACTTCAGTAGATGCAGCCTTGGCTGGACAGAATACCTTGCTTGCAGCAGAAAGCCTAGGCTATGGTGGAGTAATTATCGGTTTGGTGCGCTACAAATCTGTTGAAGTAGCAGAATTGTTCAAGCTTCCTGACTATACCTACCCAGTTTTTGGAATTGCACTCGGTGTGCCGAACCAAAAACATGATGTAAAACCAAGATTGCCACTCGAAAATGTTGTTTTTGAGGAAGAATACCAAGAACAAACAACTGAGGCTATTGAAGCCTATGACCGTGTGCAGACTGAATATGCAGGAGCTCGTGCGACTACCACTTGGAGTCAACGTCTTGCAGAGCAATTCGGTCAGCCTGAACCAAGCTCAACAAGAGAAAATCTTGAACAAAAGAACTTATTGTAGAAAGTGAGAAAACATGGCCTTACCAACTGTTGCCATCGTAGGACGTCCCAATGTTGGGAAATCAACCCTGTTTAACCGTATTGCAGGGGAACGCATCTCAATCGTAGAAGATGTCGAAGGAGTGACACGGGACCGTATTTATGCTACTGGTGAATGGCTCAACCGTTCTTTCAGTATGATTGATACTGGAGGGATTGACGATGTTGATGCTCCATTTATGGAACAAATCAAGCACCAGGCAGAAATTGCCATGGAAGAAGCAGATGTCATCGTTTTTGTAGTTTCCGGTAAAGAAGGAATCACGGATGCTGACGAATACGTAGCCCGTAAACTCTATAAAACTCATAAACCTGTTATCCTTGCAGTTAACAAGGTCGATAATCCCGAAATGCGAAATGATATCTATGATTTCTACGCTCTTGGATTGGGGGAACCTCTACCAATTTCATCTGTACACGGGATTGGTACTGGAGATGTGCTGGATGCTATCGTAGAAAATCTCCCACATGAAGTTGAAGAAGAAAATCCAGATGTCATTAAATTCAGCTTGATCGGTCGTCCTAATGTCGGAAAATCTAGCTTGATCAATGCTATTTTGGGAGAAGATCGCGTCATTGCCAGTCCTGTAGCTGGTACAACTCGTGATGCTATCGATACCCATTTTACAGATGCGGATGGGCAAGAGTTTACCATGATTGATACCGCGGGTATGCGTAAGTCTGGTAAAGTCTATGAAAATACAGAGAAATACTCTGTTATGCGTGCCATGCGTGCCATTGACCGTTCGGATGTAGTCTTGATGGTCCTCAATGCTGAAGAAGGCATCCGTGAATATGACAAGCGTATCGCTGGATTTGCCCATGAAGCTGGTAAAGGGATGATTATTGTGGTCAATAAGTGGGATACCCTTGAAAAAGATAACCACACCATGAAAAACTGGGAAGAGGATATCCGTGAGCAGTTCCAATACCTGACTTATGCACCGATTATCTTTGTATCAGCTTTGACCAAGCAACGTCTCCATAAACTGCCAGAGATGATCAAACAAATCAGTGAAAGTCAAAACACTCGTATCCCATCAGCTGTCTTGAATGATGTCATTATGGACGCTATTGCCATCAATCCAACACCGACAGACAAAGGGAAACGCCTCAAGATCTTTTACGCGACACAAGTGTCAACCAAACCACCGACCTTTGTGATTTTTGTCAATGAAGAAGAACTTATGCACTTCTCTTACTTGCGTTTCTTGGAAAATCAAATTCGCAAGGCCTTTGTCTTTGAAGGGACACCGATCCATCTGATCGCAAGAAAACGAAAATAAAAGAATGAAAAGAAGAAGGTTAGGTTGACTCGCTAAGGGATTTTTAACCCTTTAAAATTTCGGCATAACTTACAGCATTGTAGGTTATGCCGTTTTTGTTTATTCTGTGGGAATATCAACTGCACCAATGAAATTCCAATGGATGCAGATTGTCTGTTTTTTGATTCTTGTTCCCGGCACCTTTTCAGGCTTGTAAACATCAATTCTCTCAACAAAACTTCGAATAATCTCACCCGTGATTTCAGTAATATCGGTATACTTTCGTACCACTTTGAGAAATGAGTCTATATTCAAGGATTGCTCTTTTGCCTGGTCTACGAAAGACTGTAGCTCATTTTTTCGCTTAAGTAATTCTTTCTGCTCTGCCTCATAGGGTTCAGTCATCTTCATAAATCGTTCATCAGAAATCTTGCCATCAATGTTATCCTCATAAAATTTTTGGATAATTGTTTCAAGGTTTGTGATTATTGTAGTTGCCTGTTCCGGCTCCTTGTGGCTGTTACGAAGCTACTGGTTCAGTGCCTTTTCGCTTTGCTTGGTTACAAGCTCTACGAATTCATCTTCTTGTTCACGGGCATAAGCATTAATCTTTCTTATTTCTCTCAGCAGAATTTCTTCAACCTGAACATTATGAATCTGATGAGAAGAACAACCACTTTTGGTTTTTCTGCATGTAGCACATACGAAATGTTCCTGCTCGTGTGTCCAGCCTCTTACCTTGACTTGATATATTTTAGCACCATAGTCGGCACAGAATAGCATTCCACTCAATACAGGTATTTCACCCATAGGTGTAAGTCTTCGCCTACCATCTCGGATTCGCTGAACAATATCAAAAGTTTCTTGATCTATAATCGGTTCATGAATATTCTTGAAGATAACCCATTCAGATGAGTCGTTGTTAATTGGCTTCTTGCAATTGAAGGACTTTTTCTGTCCGTCTATCTGTTAGCCTTGGGAGAAGATGAAAAAGGATGTTTTTTGAAGAAAGATAAAAAATATCCTGCAACTATACGAGTTAGTCACAGGAAGTAGAAAAATTCATAATTACATGATATAATAACGCTATATTATCGAAATATTTGAGTAAAAGGAGATGCAACATGGGATTTCCAGAAGAAATTAAAAGAATCAGACAACGATGTTTTCTGACACAGCAAGATTTTGCCAAAGAAGTACAGGTGGCATTTTCTACTGTGAATAGATGGGAAGGCGGTAAAGCAAAGCCTAACCTAAATGCAATGAAAAATATAAAAGAGTTCTGCCTTAAAAACGATGTTGATTATTCGGGTGTTGAAGAGGCATGGCTTGATTTTGAAGTAAGGAGTAAATCAAAATGATTAAGGACATTATTACAGCGAATGAATTAGCTACACCAAATCAGAAAGAAATAAACATTTTGAAAGAAAATTTCCCATCATGCTTTCGTGCCGATGGTACTTTTGACATGGTAAGATTTTCCGAATTCTTAAAGGATAAGATTGATATTTCCCGTGAGGGATACGAATTAAAGTTTTTAGGTAAAAACTATGCAAAAATGCTGGCATCGCTTGATACAGAAACTGTAATTGTTCCAGATGATGCTCACAACAGTCTTCCTGAAAATATCAACAGTGAAAATGTATATATCAGTGGTGATAACCTTGATGGACTAAAACATCTACTTAAATCATATGCTGGACAAGTAAAGTGCATTTATATTGACCCTCCTTATAACACCGGCTCTGATGGCTTTGTGTATAATGATAAGTTTAACTTTACTGTTGAAGAACTTGTTGAGAAACTTAGTATTGATGAGGAACAAGCACAGCGTATTCTCGATTTGACAAACAGGGGCAGTGCGTCACATTCAGCGTGGTTGATGTTTATGTATCCTCGTTTGCAGTTGGCAAAAGGACTATTATCAAAAGATGGTGTTATTTTCATATCAATAGATGATAATGAACAAGGTAATTTAAAACTGGTTTGTGATGATATATTTGGCGAACAGAACTTTGCAGGGCAAATTGCCGTTGTCAACAATTTAAAAGGACGCAATGATAGAGCAAATATTGCAACTACACACGAATATTTATTGATGTATGTTAGTGAAAATTTTGTGTCTGGTGGTTTGCCGTTAACAGATGAACAAAAAAAACAATACAAATATACTGATGAAAATGGTAATTTGTATGCATTGAGAGATTTACGCAAGCGTGGACGTCCTGATAGACGTGAAGACAGACCTAATATGTACTTCCCTATATATTTCAATCCGGAAACTGGGGATATATCTATGAATGCCTTAAATGGTTATGAAAAAATTATTCCGTTACGCGGAGACGGTAGCGATGGACGTTGGAGATGGGGAAAAGACCATGTTGCTAATTCGCTTAATATTCTGCATCCAGATAAAAACAATAAAGGAAGATGGGGAATAAAGCACAGAGTGTATTTGAATCCGGCATTAAACCCTGTTGTACTTGATGATGAATTTGACGAATTTGACGAAGGTGAAGAAAGAACTTCAAAAGCCAAGTCATTTTGGCAGGGTGGCGAATTATCAACAGATGTAGCAAGAAGAACTCTAAAAGCAATTTTACCAGATGTTGAATTTGATTATCCTAAATCGGTAGAACTTATAAAAAGAGTATTGCACATGGGTATTTCTGGACAAACGACAGGAATTGTGTGTGATTTTTTCAGTGGTTCGGCTACAACAATGCAAGCTGTTTATGAATTGAACCAAGAAAGGAACAGTAATATTTCATGCATTTTGATACAATTACCAGAAAATCTTGATGATAAATTGAAGACTGCTTCTGGAGAAACATTGAGAAATATAAAGAAAAATACTGCTTTTTTAGATTCTGCCCACAGACCTCATACTATTGACTATCTTGGTTTAGAACGAATCATACGAGCAGCAAATAAGATGCGTGAAGAATGCCCCGATACTACCGCTGACCTTGGGTTTAAGCATTATACCTTACATGAAGTAAGCCAAACAACATTAGATAAAATCGAAAAGTTCGATAACACCGGATTTATCACTGATATAACTGTATATGATGAGTTCGGCACTGCAACTGTGCTTACAACTTGGTTAGTGCATGATAATTATGGATTTGTAAATAAGTGTGAGATGGTTGACCTTGCAGGATACACAGCATATTGGTGCGAGAACCACTTATACCTTATCAATCCGGGACTAACGGAAGAAGCAATAAAAGCCCTTGTAGAGAAGTACAATACAGAAGGAGCATTTAACCCTCAAAATATAGTTCTCTTCGGTTACAGCTTCAACTATGTTGAAATGGAAAACTTAAAGACAAATGTAAAGATTCTCCGTGATTCTGAAAAGAATTTGAAAATCAATCTGGATATCAGATATTAAGGAGGTACAGATTTTTGGAACTAATACTAGAAAGAGAATTAGACCATCAGCAAAAAGCTGTTGATGCCATAATTTCTGCCCTTGATGGAATCACAATGATAAAACCGCAACTTGCCTACGAAAACCCAACATTTGATAGAAAAGAACTTCGTCTGGTTCACAATTTGATGGAAGTTCAAAAAAATATTCGTGCTGACTATCGAGGATGCAAAGATGATGGAGATTACCTGAACCTTGATATTAAGATGGAAACAGGTACAGGAAAAACCTATGTATATACACAAACAATTTATGAGATGCATAAAAAGTTTGGTTTTAATAAGTTTATTATTGCCGTACCTTCTCTTCCAATTAAGGCAGGTACATCACAGTTTATTGATGATACTTATGTAAAACATCACTTTTCTGATGCGTGTGGCTATAACTGTGACATCGAATTAAGCGTATTGGAAAGTTCAAAGAAAAAGAAAAAAGGCTTTTTAGCTATGCCTCCTGCTGTACGTGATTTTGTAACAGGCTCATGCCAGAACTCAAACAAGATTTATGTATTACTTGTTAATATGCAGTTGCTGACAAATGGTAACATGCTTACTCGATCAGACTACGATTATTTAGTTGAGGGATTTTATAGACCTTTTGATGCATTAAAAGCAACAAAGCCTGTTGTAATTATTGATGAACCACATAGATTTTCTCGTGACCAGAAAGCATATAAAGCAATTGTTGAAGAATTATGTCCACAGATTATTATTCGTTATGGAGCAACCTTCCCGGATACAACTGTTGGCAAAGGAAGAAATAAGGTAACTTTTAAGGACTTTAATAACCTTGTATATGAACTTAATGCTTGTGATTCCTTCAATCTAAATTTGATTAAAGGCATTGCGAAGGAACATTTTGAACCCTTATCAAAAAAGGAAGAAAAGGTTAAACTATTATCCGTAGTATCAAAAACTTCTGCTACTTTCCAATTCAAAAAACGTGGCGAGGAAACAAAGACTTATACACTTACACCGGGGGATTCGCTTTCTATAATTGATTCATCTTTTGAGGGACTTACAATCAGTGCTATTGGTAAAAACTTCATTGAGTTGGTAAACGGACAAGTTAAATATCAAGGTGAAGAATTCAACACAGATATTTATTCTTCATCTTATCAAGAACAAATGCTGAAGTTGGCAATTCAGAGACATTTTGAAACTGAACGTCAGAATTTCTCTGGAAGACAATTCAAAATTAAAACTCTGGCACTGTTTTTCATTGATGATATTACTTCTTACCGTGATTCAGAAGACGGCAAAGAGGCTTATCTGAAAATGATGTTTGAAAGATTGTTACTTGAGAAAATCGAAGAATTATTACTAACACTTCCGGATAACGAACAGGAATACAAAGACTACCTTGAAGCAAGCAAAGCCGATATTCCTGCTTGTCATGCCGGTTATTTTGCACAGGATAATAGTGACTCAGATGAAGCTATTGCAAATGAAGTTGCTGATATCCTTCATAATAAGAAAGGTCTTATTTCGCTTCGTAAAGAGGATGGTTCATTCAACACAAGAAGATTTCTGTTCTCTAAATGGACTTTGAAAGAAGGATGGGACAATCCTAATGTATTCACAATTGCAAAATTACGTTCCAGCGGAAGTGATAACAGCAAATTGCAAGAGGTAGGTCGTGGCCTTCGTCTTCCTGTCGATGAAAATGGTAACCGTATCTCTAACGAGGAATTTAAGCTTAATTATATTGTTGACTTTACTGAAGCTGACTTTGCTGAAAGACTTGTTGATGAAATTAATGGTGAATTACCAGAAACTCTTACTCTTTCTCAAGATGCATTGGATAAAGTTGCTAAAGAGCGTGGTGTTGACCCGGATGACTTGTTCATAGAATTGATGAGTAAAAAATACATAAATCGTAACTCTGAGATTCGAATCGAAAACAGAGATGCTTTTTATGCGGATTATCCAGAATTTGCTACAGGTGTAGGCAGCAATAAGGTTACTGATGTTAACAAGAATAAGAAAGAAGTAATTCATGTAAGAAAAGCTGTATACTCTGAATTAAAAGAGCTATGGGAACGCATCAACCACAAATATTACTTATTCTATGATGTGGATTTGGTAGATGAAATCCCGCAGGCATTGTATGATATTTTGAGAAGAATTGGAATTTTCGGTAATGTAACCTTGTATAGTCATCGAGATCAAGTGGAAACAGAAGGAAATGCGATGGTTGCTAGGGAGGGTACAGGTGTATCTTATTCGATAAAACGCTCTATTCCTTATAATGAGTTTTTGAAAAGAATTAGCCAACAGACAAGCCTTCCTATTACCGAAATTCACAAAGCTATGTGTGAACTTTCCAAGGAGAAGGACATTCCTGAAGAATACATAAACGAATATTCTGTAGCAAATATTGTATCTGCTTTTACAGATTGGCGTATCGAGAGGATGCAAACCCGCTTTAAGTATAAACAATCTGCTCAGCCTGTAACCGAAACTGCATTAACTTACAAAGACGGAACGCCTAGGGATGTTATTAAACAAGGAAATGTAGGTACAAAATTTGCTGAAGGTACACCTTCAGACAAATATCTGTATGATAAGATTGTTTTTGACTCACCTCTTGAAAAAGCTAATATCATGACTGATATTGATGAGGTTGTAGTCTACGGAAAAATCCCAAAATCAAGCGTTGCTATTCCTACGATAGTCGGCGAAAACTATAGCCCTGACTTTATGTATGTTGTTAAGCATAAAGACGGAACAAAAGAATTGAACATTATTGTGGAAACAAAGCTGGTAGAAAATAAGTCTACACTTCGTGGTATTGAAGATGCTAAGATAAAATGTGCTGAGGCTTTCTTCAAGCAACTTACTATCGATGGATACACTGTTTCGTTCCATACACAGTTAAGCAATAAAAAAGTTAAGCAGATTATAGAAGATGTAATTGCTGGATAGCTAGTAACAATAGTGTTAGTTGTGAATGATTGGAGGTATATATTTAATGAACAAATATGATATCAAAAAGTTAATTTCACTAAAGCAGGAAGGCAACTATTGGGATTTTAAACGAGAATGGTATTCCCAAGACAAGAAAGCTGATTTACTACATGATATTATTTGTATGGCTAACAATCTTGTGAATAGAGATGCTTATATTATTATTGGTGTTGATGAGGAAAATGATTATTCATTTTCCTCTGTGAAGTCTGATCCAAACAGAAAAACACACAGAAATTGGTTGATTTTTTAAGAGAAAAGCATTTTGCTAGTGGAGTTAGACCTATTGTCAGTGTTAAAAATATCTCCTTCGGCAAAAATGAAATAGATGTAATTGTTATACACAACAGTAATACAACACCATTTTATTTAACTGATCATTATCAGTCTGTAATGGCTAATAATATCTACACACGAGTAATGGATTCAAAAACACCAAAGAATAAATCTGCTGATTTATCGCAAATAGAGACACTATGAAAAAAACGTTTCGGCTTACTTTCACCGCCATTAGAAAGAATGATGCTTTATTTGAAAAGATCTGACTTGTGGGATTATTCTCCCCACTATTGTTGTACAGAGAAAAGGTATTACAGATTTTCACCTGAATTTACTATAGAGAATAATATAGACGAAAGTAAAAATGGATATCAATATTACTTGTTTAATCAAACCGATATTCACCCTAGATGGTATAATATCAATTTGTATTATTACCAAACAATGCTTGCTTCATTAGAAGGATTATCGCTTGATGGTGGTCGTTATTTTACACCTTCTCCGAGAACTGATGGTGTATCATTAACACAATATCATCATTGGGATATTGCGTTTAAGTATTTCATTAAAGACTCAATTGAATATATTGTTCATGAGTTTTACTATTATCCAGATGGTGATGATGAGACAATAGCACATGATAGATTTATGGAATGCATCCTTGTGTTTGATACAAATGCTAAAAAAGAAGAGTTTAAAGAATACCTTAAACATAATTGAAAAACAAAGAAAGCTATAACGGCAACATATGGTTGCCTAACTTTGAAAAGGTAAATGGATACAATATGGATGTAATTAAAGAAGAATATCTAAACTCTCAAATATTCCAGAAAATGCTTATTGAGGTTCGTAATAACAAAGGAGGTTCGTTTCATGGATAATGAATATTCTATATTAGAAGATTCTGTAAGAAATACTTTCGGAAGTGTTGTATGGTCACACAAAATCCAAGAAAAACAGGCTGATATATATTTTTTACAATATAAATGCATGGAAACTATTAAAATAGCAACTGCATCCCTAACATCGGTTGGGATTGTTTCTTTAATATTTACAGATCAAATGTGGTTGAAAGTGTTATCTGCATTAATATCATTTGTATCAGTTTTCATTAGTGCTTTCTTTAAATCTTTTGATTTACAGACATTAGTTTCAGCTCATAATAATTCTGCTCAGAAAATGTTGAAAATTAGGGATGAATTAAAATTGCTATTAATGTTAATTCATCTAAAACAAAAAACAGTAAATGAGTTAGCAGATATGTATGAGGATATTGTAGAAAAGTTAGCTGTCCTATATGCTGAAGCACCACGCACTACTGACAAAGCTGTAAAAAAAGCACGCACTGCATTAAATGTGAATCATGACAATCAATTTACTGATGAGGAAATAAACTGTAATCTTCCTAACTCTCTACATAGGAGGTAAGAAAAATGAGTAATTATATAAAAAAGAGAGGCGAAGTAATAGACCAGGGTATTCGTTCAACTATTTCAAAACGTTATCATACCGTTACAGGCGCCATTAATAAAGAATTTTGGGGTATTTCAAGTGATACGCAAAATAGCTTCTATGTTGGTTCATATGGACGTGGAACTGCAATTGACACAAGTGATATAGATATTTTGGTTGTTTTGCCTGAGAATGTGTATTTAAAACATGATGTGATAAAAGGTAATGGACAATCACGTTTATTACAAGCGGTTCGTCAAGCGATTATTTCATCATATCCTCGTAGCAAGGTACGTGCCGATGGGCAAGTTGTAAAAATAAACTTTAGTGACGGAATGAAATTTGAAATTCTTCCAGCATTTAAAAAAACAGACTTGTATGGCTCTTGGGATGGTACATACAAATATCCTGATACTAATATGGGTGGGAACTGGCGTTCAACAAATCCAAAGGCTGAGCAAGAAACAATGAAAAACAAAAACTCTAGTAGCAATGGTTTATTGCTAGATACTTGTAAACACTTTAGGTTCATAAGAGACACATATTTTAGTAGTTATCATCTGTCAGGAATTGTGATTGATAGTTTTGTCTATCATGCAATGGGGGGATGGAGATGGTCTGAGCCAGGAAGTACTTCTTCTTCAGCTAGTGGAACATATGAAAATGTTTTATTAGAATATTTAAATCAAAACTCTATGTGGGGCAATCTCACTCTTACCGCGCCAGGGAGTGGAGAAAACATATCTACAGAGAGTAGTCTAGAATGTTTAAGGAAAGTAGTTAATTACATTACCAAATAAGAAAACGACCACACAGGAGCATTGCTACTTTTGTAAGGTCGTTATTTCTTTTGTCACCGCTTGAAGGCGTCACTCAAAATCTGCTTTTCTAAAAATCCCTAAGTGAAGTCCTCTTTCTCGGACCTTCTTTTTTGGAAACAACATCAAGAGACTAGAACTGAATTTGTCATCAAATTAACATCATTTTCCTAGTTCTTGTCACTGATTTGTAATGAAAACGTACTTTCTTTGTAAGGTTCAAAATGCTATAATTCTCTAAACAATTTTCCTTGCATAAGGAGGTTATGATGAAAGCATACAGATTATTAAAAAATAGTTTGTTCATTCGATTGCTCGGTTTGCTGATGGTATTTCTCTTCTTGTCAGCATTCACAGCACCTGAGAAACCAGACTATGGTATCTATGACCCAAATCATTATTTGACAGAGGAAGTAGTTACTCAAATTCGAGATTTGAATGAAGCTAATAGTCAAAAGGCAGAAAAGCTTCAAATAGGTGTCTATATCGTAGATAGTTTGGAAGGAGAAAGCATCGAAACGGTGGCTAATGAAACTGCCAGAGCATGGAAGATAGGTTATTCAGGAGATAATTTTGGAAGTCTAATCGTCGTGTCTGTTCAAGATCGTAAGTCGCGGATTGAAACCAGTAATAACACCGCCATTAGAATAACGGACTATCAAACCAAGCAGATTTTGGCAGCCAGCCGTACAGATTTCAAAACTGGTGACTATGGTAAAGGAATTCTAGCGATTGCCAAAGGATTGGACAATCAGTTTTATAGAGGAAGTGGGACCTTCTCGTCTGATGATGACTCCTCTGATATCAAACGTTATTCTGATAGCATTAGTGGGAAAAAATCGAGTCGCAATAGTAGCTCGTCTAGTCATCGTAAGAACAGTGACCCTATGGACAACGTGTTCGGAGTCGGGATAATCATTTATTTCATTATCGTATTTATAGCCATTATTAGAGGAGGCGGCGGTGGCCGAGGAGGAGGTTCCTCTGACGGCGGATGGTGGTTCAGTGACTCATCCGATTCAGGTTCGTCTTGGTCAGATTCAGATTCAGACTCCTCTAGTAGCTGGGACGGTGGCGGCTTCGATGGAGGAGGTTCATCTGATGATTGGTAATGTTAGTATAAAAATTAAAGAAATAAGCAGGTTTAGATATGAAAAATAAAGGAATTATTTATGTGTTGGGCATTTTGCTGGCTATTATCTTGCTTGGCGGTTGCTCAGTAGTAGGCACTTATAACGGACTTGTCTCTGAACAAACCAAGGTCGAACAAGCGCAAGCTGATGTAGCGACAGCTCTTCAACGTCGTTCTGACTTGATTGGAAATTTGGTAGAGTCTGTAAAAGGCCAGATGAACCATGAGACAGAGGTTTTTACCAAGATTGCGGAAGCTCGTGCTAAAATTGGGAATGGCTCCGTGACTTCAAAAGAAAACCAAGAGGCTCAAGGAGAGTTAAGTTCAGCTATTTCACGTTTGATATCGCTAACAGAAAATTATCCAGAACTCAAGAGCAATCAAAATGTGGAACAACTCATGACAGAATTGGCTGGAAGTGAAAATCGTATCTTTGTAGCCCGCAAGGATTACAACCAAGTGGCAACAGAATACAATCAAAAATTAAGAAGCTTCCCAACAGTTCTTTTTGCTAATATGATGAATTTTAAAGAGGCAGAAACCTTTAAAGAAAGCGAAGAAGCTAAGACAGCTCCAAAGGTTGACTTTAGTACTTCTACAACCAAAGAGTAGGCTTGAATTTTTTAAAAGAAAATCAATGATTAGCAATAGTTTGAACATTTACAAAAAAAGGCTCTAAATGAGCCTTTTTTAGCTTGTATAAACACGGATTCTTTCTTGAAAAAGCTGAGCAAATATGCTACAATAAAAAGAACATTCTAAAATATTCAGAATTTAAAGTAAGGAAAAAAATGGCAAATTTATTAAAAACAATCATCGAAAATGATAAAGGGGAACTTCGTCGCTTAGAAAAGATGGCTGATAAAGTCCTCAAACACGAAGATGAAATGGCTGCTTTGACAGACGAGCAGTTGCAAGCTAAGACAGAAGAATTTAAGCAACGTTATCAAAATGGTGAAACGCTTGATCAACTCTTGTACGAAGCCTTTGCGGTTGTACGTGAGGGAGCTAAGCGTGTTCTTGGACTTTTCCCATACAAGGTTCAGGTTATGGGTGGTATTGTTCTTCACCACGGTGACGTTCCAGAAATGCGTACAGGTGAAGGGAAAACCTTGACAGCGACAATGCCGGTATACCTTAATGCCCTTTCAGGAAAAGGTGTACACGTAGTTACCGTCAACGAATACCTTACAGAGCGTGACGCGACTGAGATGGGTGAATTGTACTCATGGCTTGGTTTGTCAGTAGGGATCAATTTGGCTGCAAAATCTCCAATGGAGAAAAAAGAAGCTTATCTCTGTGACATTACTTACTCAACGAACTCAGAAATTGGTTTCGACTATCTTCGTGACAACATGGTTGTTCGTGCAGAGAACATGGTTCAACGTCCGCTCAACTATGCCTTGGTCGATGAGGTTGACTCTATCTTGATCGACGAAGCTCGTACACCATTGATCGTTTCAGGAGCTAATGCAGTTGAAACAAGCCAACTTTATCATATGGCTGACCACTTTGTGAAGTCTTTGGATAAAGATGACTATATCATTGATATTCAGTCTAAGACAATCGGTTTGTCTGATTCAGGTATTGACAAGGCTGAAAGTTTCTTCAAACTAGAAAATCTTTATGATATCGAAAATGTGGCTTTGACTCACTTTATCGACAACGCCCTTCGTGCCAACTACATCATGATTCTTGATATTGACTATGTGGTCAGCGAAGAACAAGAAATCTTGATTGTCGACCAATTTACAGGTCGTACCATGGAAGGTCGTCGTTACTCTGATGGCTTGCACCAAGCGATTGAAGCTAAAGAAGGTGTGCCAATCCAAGATGAAACTAAGACATCAGCATCGATTACCTACCAAAACCTTTTCCGTATGTATAAAAAATTGGCAGGTATGACAGGTACTGGTAAAACAGAAGAAGAAGAATTCCGCGAAATCTACAACATTCGTGTTATTCCAATTCCTACTAACCGTCCGATCCAACGTATCGACCATTCAGACCTTCTTTACGCTAGTCTTGATGCAAAATTCAAGGCTGTAGTAGAAGATGTTAAGGCGCGTTACCAAAAAGGTCAGCCTGTCTTGGTAGGTACTGTTGCCGTTGAAACCAGTGATTTTCTTTCTAAGAAATTGGTTGAAGCAGGCGTACCTCACGAAGTATTGAATGCTAAAAATCACTACAGAGAAGCGCAAATCATCATGAATGCTGGTCAACGTGGTGCGATTACAATCGCAACCAACATGGCCGGTCGTGGTACCGATATTAAGCTTGGTGAAGGGGTTCGTGAACTTGGTGGTCTTTGTGTCATCGGTACAGAACGTCATGAGAGCCGTCGTATCGATAACCAGCTTCGTGGACGTTCAGGTCGTCAAGGTGACCCAGGTGAGTCACAGTTCTACTTGTCACTCGAAGATGATTTGATGAAGCGTTTCGGTTCAGAACGTTTGAAGGGTGTCTTTGAACGTCTCAACATGTCTGACGAAGCCATCGAATCTCGTATGTTGACACGTCAGGTCGAAGCAGCGCAAAAACGTGTTGAAGGAAATAACTACGATACTCGTAAACAAGTCCTCCAATATGATGATGTCATGCGTGAACAACGTGAAATCATCTACGCACAACGCTATGATGTTATCACTGCAGAACGTGACTTGGCTCCTGAAATTCACGCCATGATTCGCCGTACGATTGGACGAATTGTCGATGGGCATGCTCGTTCTAAACAAGATGAAAAACTTGAAGCAATCTTGAACTTTGCCAAGTACAACTTGCTCCCAGAAGATTCGATTTCACTTTCAGACCTAGAAGGTTTGTCAGACCAAGCTATCAAGGATGAATTATACCAACGTGCATTGAAAGTCTACGATAGCCAAGTTGCGAAGCTTCGTGATGAAGAAGCTGTGAAAGAATTCCAGAAAGTCTTGATTCTACGTGTTGTAGATAACAAGTGGACTGACCATATCGATGCCCTTGATCAGTTGAGAAATGCAGTTGGTCTTCGTGGTTATGCCCAAAACAACCCTGTCGTGGAATATCAAGCAGAAGGCTTCCGTATGTTTAATGATATGATTGGTTCAATTGAGTTTGATGTGACTCGCTTGATGATGAAAGCACAAATTCATGAACAAGAACGACCACAAACCGAACATCATATTAGTACGACAGCAACTCGAAATATTGCTGCCCAACAGACAAATCTTCCAGCTGATTTGGACCTCAGTCAAGTAAAACGTAATGACTTATGCCCATGTGGATCTGGTAAGAAATTTAAAAACTGTCACGGTAAACGACGTTAAGAATGACTAATTTTCAGGCGGATGCCTAGTGAAAAGTGAATTTTCGCTTGGCGTCCGTTTGCTTTATAAGGAGATGGATAATGGTATTTACAGCAAAAAGCCCTAAAATTAATATTGATGAAGTACGTAGTTTGTCTAAACTAGAAGGACAAGTACTTGCGAACAAGCTCCAACGTGATCAAGAGCTTGAAGCAATTATTCGTGGGGAAGACCAACGTATTTTGTTGGTAATCGGTCCTTGCTCGTCTGATAATGAAGAGGCGGTTCTTGAGTATGCTAAGCGTTTGTCAAAACTTCAGGAAGAAGTCAAAGACCGTGTCTTTATGGTTATGCGTGTCTATACTGCAAAACCACGTACTAATGGTGATGGATATAAGGGCTTGATTCACCAACCAAATGCCAAAGAAGCACCTAGCCTCATCAATGGGATCAAGGCAGTTCGTCATTTGCACTACCGTGTTATTTCTGAAACAGGAATGACAACAGCAGATGAGATGTTGTACCCAGAGAACCTTCCTTTGGTAGATGATTTGATTTCTTACATGGCAGTTGGAGCCCGTTCGGTTGAAGACCAACAACACCGTTTTGTAGCTAGTGGAGCAGATTTTGCAACAGGTTTTAAAAATCCAACCTCTGGAAATCTCAATGTTATGTTCAACGGTATTTATGCGGCTCAAAACAAGCAGAGTTTCCTTTTCTTAGGGAAAGAAGTCGAAACTACAGGGAACCCTCTATCTCATGCCATTCTCCGTGGTGCCCTCAATGAATACGGGAAAAACATTCCTAACTACTACTACGATAATTTAATGGATACTATTGCCCAGTATGAAAAGATGGGACTTGAAAATCCATTTATCATCATTGATACTAACCATGACAACTCAGGCAAGCAGTATATGGATCAGATTCGTATCGTACGTCAAACTTTGATTAACCGCGACTGGAATGAAAAGATTAAAAAACATGTTCGTGGCTTCATGATTGAGTCTTATCTAGAAGATGGTCGTCAAAATGAACCAGAGGTCTTTGGAAAATCTATCACTGACCCATGTCTTGGATGGGAAAATACTGAAGCTCTTGTTCGTGAAATCTACCAAAGACTAGGAGAATAATATGGCATTTATCGAGAAGGGTCAAGAAATCGATATTGAAGCAATCAAGGCGGAAACACAACTATCTGCAGAAACCTTGCAACATAAGGAAAGTCGTGACCAGGAACTAGCAGATATCCTTTCAGGAAAGGATGACCGTATCTTGTTGGTCATTGGACCATGTTCGTCTGACAATGAAGAAGCAGTACTTGAGTATGCTCGTCGTTTGGCAGACTTGCAGAAAAAAGTAGCCGATAAGATTTTCATGGTCATGCGTGTTTACACAGCTAAGCCACGTACCAATGGAGATGGCTACAAGGGTTTAGTTCATCAGCCAGATACTTCTAAAGCTCCAAGCTTAATCAATGGTTTGCAGGCTGTTCGTCAGCTTCATTATCGAGTGATTACAGAAACAGGATTGACTACAGCAGATGAAATGCTGTATCCGGCCAATCTGGTCTTGGTTGATGACTTGGTTAGCTACCATGCCGTGGGTGCACGTTCGGTAGAAGATCAGGAACACCGTTTTGTTGCTTCAGGAATCGATGCACCAGTGGGAATGAAGAATCCAACCTCTGGAAATCTGTCTGTTATGTTTAATGCCATCTATGCAGCACAAAACAAACAAACCTTTCTCTTCCATGGCCAAGAAGTTGAAACTTCAGGGAATCCCTTGGCTCACGTTATCTTACGTGGAGCTGTGAATGAATATGGGAAAAATGAACCAAACTTCTACTATGAAACTCTCTTAGATGCTATCGGACGTTACGAGTCTATGGGTCTTGAAAATCCCTTTATCATGATTGATACTAACCATGATAATTCAGGGAAACAGTATATGGAGCAAGTTCGAATTGTTCGCCAAACTCTTCTCAACCGTGACTGGAATGAGAAGATTAAAAAGGTAGCTCGAGGCTTCATGATTGAATCCTACTTAGCAGATGGTCGCCAAAACCAGCCAGAAATCTTTGGACGTTCCATTACAGACCCGTGTCTAGGATGGGAAAACACAGTAGCCCTGGTAGAAGAAATCTATACTACCTTAACAAAATAAGTGAAAAGGATGGAGTTGTGGGTATCTCAACTCCTTTTGATGAAAATGATAGTTGGACACGGAATCGATATCGAAGAATTAGCTTCCATACAAAATGCAGTTGAAAAAAGAGAAGGTTTTGCGCAGCGTGTCTTGACAGACAAGGAAATGGAGCGCTTTGCCAGTCTCAAAGGTCGCAGACAGGTTGAGTATTTGGCTGGTCGTTGGTCAGCTAAAGAGGCTTTCTCAAAGGCTATGGGAACGGGAATTGGGAAGCTTGGATTTCAGGATTTGGAAGTCTTGAATGATGAGAAGGGAGCTCCCTACTTCAGCAAATCCCCATTTTCAGGAAATGTTTGGTTATCGATTAGCCATACAGAACAGTTTGTGACAGCTAGTGTTATTTTGGAGGAAAATCATGAAAACTAGTCCACATAGACCAACCAAGGCCCTTATTAATCTAGAAGCAATCCGCTACAATATCCAACAAATGGGAGCACACATTCCTAAAGGCACCCTCAAATGGGCGGTTGTGAAAGCCAATGCCTATGGACATGGAGCGATAGCTGTTGCAAGAGCTATCCAGGATGATGTAGATGGCTATTGTGTGTCAAATATTGATGAAGCCATCGAACTCCGTCAGGCAGGTATCGCTAAGAAAATTCTTATTTTAGGAGTATCTGAGGTCGAATCTTTTTCATTGGCTAAGGATTTTGATATTACCTTGACAGTGGCAGGATTGGAATGGATTAAGAATCTCCTTGATACTGAGTCAGACTTAGCTGGTTTAACCGTTCACCTTAAGATTGACTCAGGCATGGGACGAATTGGTTTTAGAAGTGCAAACGAGGTAGCAAAAGCTCAAGCTTTACTAAAGGGACATGGTGCTTCTGTCGAGGGAATCTTTACACACTTTGCTACTGCAGATGAAGAGTCAGATACCTACTTTAAGCAACAGCTAGAGTATTTCAAGGGAATCCTAGATGACTTGAAGGAAGTCCCAGAATTGGTTCATGCTAGTAACTCCGCAACTACTTTATGGCATGCGGAAACGATTTTTAATGCTGTTCGCATGGGGGATTCCATGTATGGTCTCAATCCAAGTGGACAAGTTTTGGAATTGCCTTATAAACTAAAACCAGCCTTAACCTTGGAGTCAGCCATCGTTCATGTCAAAAAAGTTCCAGCAGGGGCTTGTATGGGCTACGGAGCGACTTATCAGGCAGACAGTGAGCAAGTCATTGCCACTTTGCCAATCGGTTATGCAGATGGTTGGACACGAGACATGCAGAATTTCTCAGTTCTGGTGGATGGCCAATTGTGTCCCATTGTAGGGCGTGTATCCATGGACCAAATCACCATTCGCATACCTAAGCTTTACCCATTGGGTACCAAGGTAACTTTAATTGGCTCAGACGGTGATAAAGAAATTACTGCAACAGATGTAGCAGTTTACCGAGGAACCATCAATTATGAGGTGGTTTGTCTCCTCAGTGATCGAATTCCAAGAGAATATTATTAAGAAACAGTAGGAAAGGAGTAGAGCATGAATTTACATCAACCCTTGCATGTCTTACCAGGAGTAGGACCTAAATCAGCAGAGAAATATGCAAAACTAGGAATTGAAAACTTGCAAGATCTCTTACTCTACTTCCCTTTCCGTTATGAAGATTTTAAGACCAAGCAGGTGCTAGAGCTAGAAGACGGTGAAAAGGCTGTTTTATCTGGTCAGGTAGTGACACCAGCCAGTGTTCAATATTATGGTTTTAAGCGCAATCGCCTACGTTTTAGCCTCAAGCAGGGGGAGGTTGTTTTTGCAGTTAATTTCTTTAACCAACCCTACCTAGCTGACAAGATTGAACTAGGAGCAACCTTGGCTGTCTTTGGCAAGTGGGATCGTGCCAAGGCAAGCCTCACAGGAATGAAGGTTTTAGCCCAAGTCGAGGATGACCTCCAGCCTGTCTATCGCCTAGCGCAAGGCATCAGTCAAGCAGGACTTGTTAAAATCATTAAAACCGCCTTTGATCAAGGACTGGACCTCTTGATAGAAGAAAACATCCCCCAGTCCTTGCTCGATAAATACAAACTCATGCCCCGTAGTCAGGCTGTTCGTGCCATGCATTTTCCTAAGGATTTGGCAGAATACAAACAGGCTCTCCGTCGAATCAAATTTGAGGAACTCTTTTATTTCCAAATGCAATTACAGACCCTCAAGTCTGAAAATAAGGTTCATGGAAGTGGTCTGGTCCTAAATTGGTCTCAGGAAAAACTAACTGCAGTGAAAGAGAAATTGCCTTTTGCCTTGACCCAAGCCCAAGAAAAAAGCCTACAAGAAATTCTAACAGATATGAAGTCGGACCATCACATGAATCGACTCTTACAAGGGGATGTAGGAAGTGGGAAGACAGTGGTTGCAGGTCTTGCTATGTATGCAGCTGTAACGGCAGGGTATCAGGCTGCCCTCATGGTTCCAACAGAAATTCTTGCAGAGCAGCATTTTGAAAGTCTAGAGAGTCTCTTTCCTGATTTGAGATTAGCTCTCCTGACAGGGTCGCTGAAAGCTGCAGAAAAACGCAAGGTCTTGGAAACCATTGCTAAGGGGGAAGCCGATGTGATTATCGGAACCCATGCTCTTATACAAGACGGCGTGGACTATGCCCGACTCGGCCTGATTATCATTGATGAGCAACACCGCTTTGGTGTAGGGCAAAGGCGTATTTTACGGGAAAAAGGTGAAAATCCAGATGTCCTCATGATGACGGCAACTCCCATACCACGGACCTTAGCCATCACTGCCTTTGGGGATATGGATGTTTCTATTATTGACCAGATGCCAGCAGGGCGTAAACCGATCGTAACTCGTTGGATCAAGCATGAGCAATTACCACAGGTCTTGATTTGGTTGGAGGGTGAGATTCAGAAAGGCTCCCAAGTCTATGTTATCTCTCCTTTGATTGAAGAATCTGAAGCCTTGGATCTTAAAAATGCTATTGCTCTATCAGAGGAGTTAACAACTCATTTTGAAGGAAAAGCAAAAGTTGCTCTCTTACATGGGAAGATGAAGAGTGATGAAAAAGACCAGATTATGCAGGATTTCAAAGAGAGAAAGACAGATATCCTGGTCTCTACAACGGTTATCGAGGTCGGTGTCAATGTGCCAAATGCGACAGTCATGATTATCATGGATGCTGACCGTTTCGGACTTAGTCAGCTCCATCAGCTCAGAGGTCGTGTCGGTCGTGGAGACAAGCAGTCCTATGCAGTTCTAGTGGCCAATCCAAAAACTGACTCTGGGAAAGACCGCATGCGTATCATGACGGAAACGACCAATGGTTTTGTCCTTGCAGAAGAAGATTTGAAAATGCGGGGTTCTGGTGAAATTTTTGGGACCAAACAGTCGGGTCTACCAGAGTTCCATGTAGCTGATATCATCGAAGACTTCCCAATCCTTGAGGAAGCTAGAAAGGTAGCTAGCTATATCAGCTCCCTCCCAAATTGGAGAGAGGATCCAGAGTGGCACATGATTGCCTTACATCTCGAGAAAAAAGAATATTTGGATTAAGCTTTTTCTAAGATAATGTTAAGTTTGCTTTTAGGGTGAGTATCTATACTAGAGTCATCAAAAAGAAACGAGGACTCTCTCATGACTATTAAAGTAAATTACCAAAAGAGATTTCAGAAGGAAACTCAACCTTCTCCTAAATACTAAGAAAAGAGCGAAATCGCTCTTTTTTATTTTTTTAAAACTACTTTCAGAGGGATTCTTGCTGGGATCGGACATTAAATCCACTTTCCGTTTCCCTTTCTTTCTTGCATTGCTTCCCCATATGTGCTACAGTTATGATAACGGTTACAAAATAAAGGAGAGTTCTATGAGAAATCCAGCATTAGTTGAAGAAATGAAAACATATAAAGGAAGAGATGAAGTACCTCAGGATTTTGATGTTTTTTGGGATGGGGAGATTGACAAGGTTTCGGTCTTGCCAGATTACCAACTAGAGGAACGTGACTTTCATATTCCAAATGTTAAGTGCTATGAGTTAACCTTTAAAGGTACACGTGATGGACTTGTTTATGCACGTGTAGTCTTACCAAAATTAGATAAGAAAGTACCGGTTATTTTCCACTTCCATGGTTATATGGGACGTTGCTGGGATTGGACAGATATGTTAGCCTTTACGGTCGCTGGTTATGGGGTTGTATCGATGGATGTCCGTGGGCAATCTGGTTACTCTCAAGACGGCTTGCGTTCGCCTCTCGGAAATACAGTTAAGGGTCAAATCATTCGTGGCGCAGTAGAAGGAAAAGAGCAACTCTTCTATAAAGATGTCTATCTAGATATTTATCAATTGGTTGAGATTGTAGCTAGTCTCCCGCAAGTAGATGAAGAGCAGTTGGCTAGTTATGGAGCTTCGCAAGGAGGAGCGCTGGCTTTAGTGGCTGCAGGGCTCAATCCACGGATTAAACGAACAGTTGCCATCTATCCATTCTTGTCAGACTTTAGACGAGTATTAGAAATTGGGAATACCAGCGAAGCTTATGATGAGCTTTTTCGTTACTTTAAGTTCCATGATCCTTTCCATGAGACAGAAGAACAGATCATGGAGACACTTGGCTATATCGATGTGAAAAACCTTGCCCATCGAATAAAAGGTGAGGTGAGAATGATTACAGGTCTTGATGACGATGTCTGCTATCCGATTACTCAATTTGCCATCTATAATCGTTTGACTTGTGAGAAGAGTTATCGCCTCATGCCAGAATATGCCCACGAAGCTATGAATGTCCATGTCAATGACCAGGTTTACAACTGGTTGTGTGGTAGTGAGATTCCCTTTACCTATGTAGGTCATTAAAAAAATGAAAAATAGCCCTGCTAAAACAGGGCTTTCTTTGTTGAGGAGTAAAGAAAGTAGTTTCAAAAAGTTTGAAACATAGAAATATATCTGAAAGTAAATTCTATTATAGATTACTTAGGCTAAAATTTAGAATAAATATTATATAATAAGTGTAGTATCAATTTGAAAGGAGTAAAATTGTTGCTTGCTTTAAGATATAAAGTAGAAAAACGCAACAGAAATTCAGATGAAAAGAATGGGAAAAACCCATCAACAATACAGTTTCTTTCTTGCTCAAAGCCCTAGGGGCAAAAATTTTTAAGCAAAAAAGAAAGCGCTTTATTTTTGTGGAAAATGGAAGGAAATATATGACACAGAGAGATTTTGAACGGAAACAACGTTTTGGGATTAGAAAATTTACAGTAGGAGCTGCATCAGTAGTCATTGGAGCAGTTGTTTTTGGTGCTTCACCAGTTTTAGCTCAAGAAGCTCCAGCAACCAGTGGTGAAACAGCTGGACAAGCTTTGCCAGAATTGCCAAAAGAAGTAGAATCAGGAAATCTAGCAAATCTTGATAAGGAACTTGCTGATAAGTTGGCAAAAGCGACGGATAAAGGAACTGAAGTAAACCGTGAAGAGCTGAAAGCAAACCCAGGTTCTGAAAAACCAACAGAAACTGAAACTCCAGCAGAGACTCCAGCAGCAGAGACTCCAGCAGCAGAAACTGAGAATGAGGAAGTTGGTAGCGTCCCACGTGACTTCTACGCAAGAGAATTAGAAAATGCCAATGTTGTCGTTGAAAAAGAGGATGTTGAAACCAATCCTTCAAATGGTCAAATAGTTGACATGAAAGACGAGCTGGACAAGGTTAAAAAACTTCAGAATGCGACTATTCATATGGAGTTCAAACCAGATGCATCTGCACCAAATTTATACAGTCTTTTCTCAGTTTCTAGTGATACCAAAGTAGATGAATACTTCACCATGGCAATCCTTAATAACACTGCTATCGTTGAAGGTCGTGATGCCAATGGGAAACATTTCTATGGTGATTATAAAACTGCTCCTTTGAAGATTAAGCCAGGTGAGTGGAACTCTGTAACCTTTACAGTTGAAAGACCAAATGCAGACCAACCAAATGGTCAAGTTCGCGTCTATGTAAATGGTGTCTTGTCGCGAACAAGTCCTCAGTCTGGTCGTTTCATCCAAGACATGCCAGATGTCAATCGTATGCAAATTGGTACATTGAAACGTAAAGGCAAAAACCATTGGGGCGCTAATCTTAAGGTCCGTAATTTAACGATTTATGATCGTACCCTTTCTCCAGAAGAAGTGAAAAAACGTAGCCAGTTCTTTGAAAGAGGTGAATTGGCGAAAAAACTTCCTGAAGGTGCAGAAGTAACTGAAAAGTTAGATGTATTTGAAGGTGGTGTGAACCGCAAGCCAAATAAAGATGGTATTGCAAGTTACCGTATACCTGCACTTCTAAAGACAGATAAAGGTACCTTGATTGCCGGAACGGATGAAAGACGCTTGCATCACTCTGACTGGGGTGATATTGGTATGGTTGTTCGTCGTAGTGATGACAATGGGAAGACATGGGGAGATAGAATTACCATCTCTAATCCTCGTGACAATGAAAAAGCTAAAAATCCAGAATGGCCATCTCCGGTTAATATTGACATGGCTTTAGTCCAAGATCCGAAAACCAAGAGAATTTTCTCAATTTATGATATGTTCCTTGAAGGGAAAGCAGTGTTCTCTCTTCCTGGGAAAGCTCCACAAGCCTATGAGCAAATTGGAGATAAGGTTTATCAAGTCTTGTACAAACAAGGTGATGCGGGACGTTATACTATCCGTGAAAATGGTGAAGTTTTTGACCCTGAAAATAGAAAAACAGAATACCGTGTTGTAGTTGATCCTAAAAAACCAGCTTATAGCGATAAGGGTGATCTATACAAGGGTGAAGAACTGATTGGTAATGTCTATTTCGAATACAGTGACAAGAATATCTTTAGAGTTTCAAATACCAACTATCTCTGGATGTCTTATAGTGATGATGATGGGAAAACATGGTCTGCACCTAAAGATATTACATACGGTATTCGCAAGGACTGGATGCACTTCTTAGGTACTGGACCTGGTACAGGGATTGCCTTGCACTCAGGACCTCACAAAGGTCGTCTCGTTATCCCAGTCTATACTACAAATAACGTATCTTACTTGAGTGGTTCTCAGTCTTCACGTGTTATTTACTCAGATGACCATGGTGAAACTTGGCAAGCAGGTGAAGCAGTCAATGATAACCGTCCAGTAGGTAACCAAACAATTCACTCTTCAACAATGAATAATCCAGGTGCTCAAAATACTGAGTCAACTGTTGTTCAGTTGAACAACGGAGACCTCAAACTCTTCATGCGTGGATTGACAGGAGATTTGCAGGTTGCAACAAGTAAAGATGGCGGAGCGACCTGGGAAAAAGATGTAAAACGCTATTCAGATGTCAAAGATGTCTATGTTCAAATGTCAGCTATTCATACTGTACAAGATGGTAAGGAATATATCGTCCTCAGTAACGCAGGTGGACCAGGACGTTACAACGGTTTGGTACACTTGGCACGTGTGGAAGCTAACGGAGAATTAACTTGGCTTAAACATAATCCAATTCAAAGTGGTAAATTTGCCTATAACTCATTGCAAGATCTTGGGAATGGTGAATTTGGCTTACTTTATGAACATGCAGATGCCAATCAAAATGAGTATACTTTGTCTTATAAGAAATTCAACTGGGATTTCTTGAGCAAAGATATGGTTGCACCAACTAAAGCAAAAGTAAAAAGTGCAGTAGATATGGGTAACAATATTGTTGCACTAGAATTTGATTCAGAAGTCTTGGTAAACCAAGCTCCTGTTCTAAAATTAGCGAATGGAAACCTAGCAACCTTCTTAACTCAGTACGATACAAAAACACTGCTATTTGTTGTCAAAAAAGAAGATATTGGCCAAGAAGTTACAGAGATAGTTGATGGTGCGATTGAGAGCATGCATAATTTGCCAGTTAGCCTTGAAGATGCAGGAATCCCTGGTGGAATTAATGGTAAAGAACCTGCCATTCATGAAGTTCCAGAGTTCACTGGAGGCGTCAATGGTGACGAAGTGGCAGTACATGAAGTTCCAGAATATAATCCAGTGGAGACCTCAAAAGGGGAACCGGCAGTTCATGAAGTCCCAGAATTCGAAGGTGGCGTAAATGGCGAAGAAGCAGCTGTAACAGAGACACCTGAGTATACAGAAGCTATTGGAACAGCAGGTGAGGAACCAGCACCAACTGTAGAAGTCCCAGAATTCGAAGGTGGCGTGAATGGTGAGGAAGCGGCTGTAACAGAGACACCTGAGTATACAGAAGCTATTGGAACAGTGGGCGACGAGCCAGCACCAACAGTAGAAGTTCCGGAATCCACAGGTGGCGTAAATGGTGAGGAAGCAGCTGTAACAGAGACACCTGAGTATACAGAAGCTATTGGAACAGCAGGTGAGGAACCAGCACCAACTGTAGAAGTCCCAGAATTCGAAGGTGGCGTGAATGGTGAGGAAGCGGCTGTAACAGAGGCACCTGAGTACACAGAAGCTATTGGAACAGCAGGTGAGGAACCAGCACCAACGGTGGAAATCCCAGAATTCGAAGGTGGTGTCAATGCAGTCGAAGCTGCAGTTCATGAGCTTCCAGAATTCACAGGCGGAGTAAATGCAGTTGAAGCGCTCAAAAATGAGCTTCCAGAATTCACAGGTGGAGCAAATGCAGTTCAAGTCCTTAAGCATGAACTTCCAGAATTCACAGGCGGAGTAAATGCAGTCGAAGCAGCCAAAAACGAACTTCCGGAATATAAGGTTGAAGAAAAACCGCTTGTCACTTTAGTAGCACAGCAAGACAAGACATATCAAGCTCCAGCAGCTCAACCACAACAACCAACCCTCCCTGCAACAGGAAGTGAGGTTTCTACTCCTCTAGTATCTGTAGGAATGGTTGGAATGCTTCTCGGCTTGTTTGGAATGGCTAAGAAAAAAGAAGATTAATGGCAACATTGAATCTAAAAAGTCTCTATAAAAAAGGTTTAGACTTATATTAGAAGGGTCTGTAACGTTCATTCGTTACAGGCTCTTTTGTTTGCAGAAAGCGAATATTCTAGTAGAAATAAGCGGATGAAAGGAGAATTTAACTCGGGCAGTTCTCCCTGAAACTACTTTCAGGAGATTCTGTTTCATAAAATTGTTTTGAAACTTCAATCTATTCTAGCACAAGTTCTTGAAAGCGCTTTAAAAATGATATATAATAGGCTCATAAGAAAAAAGAAAAGGAGGAAAGTAGATGCCACAGATCAGTAAAGAAGCTTTGATTGAGCAGATTAAAGATGGAATCATCGTTTCTTGTCAGGCACTTCCTCATGAACCGCTTTATACAGAAGCGGGAGGTGTAATGCCCTTGCTAGTCAAAGCGGCTGAGCAGGGTGGAGCAGTCGGTATCCGAGCAAATAGTGTTCGGGATATTAAGGAAATCAAAGAGGTTACAAATCTTCCGATTATCGGAATTATCAAACGTGATTATCCACCACAGGAACCGTTCATCACTGCTACTATGAAAGAAGTTGATGAACTAGCGGCTCTAGATATTGAGGTGATTGCTCTTGATTGTACCAAGAGAGAACGCCATGATGGCTTGGAAATTCAAGAATTCATCCGTCAAATCAAAGAAAAATACCCAAATCAACTCTTGATGGCTGACACAAGTACCTTTGAAGAAGGGCTTACAGCAGTTGAAGCAGGAATTGACTTTGTTGGAACAACCTTGTCAGGCTACACATCTTATAGCCCGAAAGTGGATGGTCCAGACTTTGAATTGATTAAGAAACTTTGTGATGCAGGAGTAGACGTCATCGCAGAAGGTAAGATTCACACACCAGAACAGGCTAAGCAAATCCTAGGTTACGGAGTGCGAGGCATCGTAGTTGGTGGCGCTATTACTAGACCAAAAGAGATCACGGAACGCTTTGTTGCGGGTCTCAAATAAGACAATTAAAACACGAGGAGAGTGGTTGATTAGTAAAACAAAATGTAAACGTATACAAAGTTGTCAATACTCATTATCCGTTTCGGATACGCTTATCATCATTTAGGAGAATACTAATGAAATTTAGAAAACTAGCTTGTACAGTACTTGCGGGTGCTGCTGTCCTATCTCTTGCTGCTTGTGGCAAATCAGACGCTAAAAAAGACGCTGCAAGTGATGCAGGACAAACTGAAATCACTTGGTGGGCTTTCCCAGTCTTCACTCAAGAAAAATCTGGTGACGGTGTAGGAACTTATGAAAAATCTATCATCGAAGCTTTCGAAAAAGCAAACCCAGATATCAAAGTTAAACTAGAAACAATCGACTTCAAATCTGGTCCAGAAAAAATTACGACAGCTATTGAAGCTGGAACTGCTCCAGATGTACTTTTCGATGCACCAGGTCGTATCATTAATTACGGTAAAAATGGTAAATTGGCTGAGTTGAATGACCTCTTTACAGACGAATTTGTGAAAGATGTTAACAACGAAAACATCATCCAAGCAAGTAAAGCAGGCGATAAAGCTTACATGTATCCAATCAGTTCTGCACCATTCTACATGGCTATGAACAAGAAAATGTTGGAAGACGCAGGAGTTGCAAACCTTGTAAAAGAAGGTTGGACAACAGATGACTTCGAAAAAGTTTTGAAAGCGCTTAAAGATAAAGGCTACACACCAGGTTCATTGTTCAGTTCAGGTCAAGGGGGAGACCAAGGAACACGTGCCTTCATCGCTAACCTTTATGGCGGATCTGTAACTGATAAAGAAGTAACTAAATACACAACTGACGATCCTAAATTCGTTAAAGGTCTTGAAAAAGCATCTAGCTGGATCAAAGACGGTTTGTTGAACAACGGTTCACAATTTGACGGTGGTGCAGACATCCAAAACTTTGCAAATGGTCAAACATCATACACAATCCTTTGGGCACCAGCTCAAAACGGTATCCAAGCTAAATTATTGGAAGCAAGTAAAGTTGAAGTGGTAGAAGTTCCATTCCCATCTGATTCTGGTAAACCAGCTCTTGAATACCTTGTAAACGGATTTGCAGTATTCAACAACAAGGATGAAAAGAAAGTTGCTGCAGCTAAGAAATTCATCCAATTCATCGCTGATGATAAAGAGTGGGGTCCTAAAGACGTAGTTCGTACAGGAGCATTCCCAGTTCGTACTTCATTTGGTAAACTTTACGACGATAAACGTATGGAAACAATCAGTGGTTGGACTAAATACTACTCTCCATACTACAACACAATCGATGGATTTGCTGAAATGAGAACTCTATGGTTCCCAATGCTTCAATCAGTATCTAATGGTGACGAAGAACCTGCTGCAGCTTTGAAAACATTCACTGAAAAAGCGAATGAAACAATCAAAAAAGCAGCTAAATAATAAGCCCTAAATAAAAAGTAAAATCCCCCCTTTTCCCTGTGCACATCTGTGTACGAAAAGGGGGAGTTTTGTTTAAAAAATGTAAGGAACTGACAGGTCAAAATTAAAATGAAGTTCTTACATAGGCTTTTCTTGGAAAAAATTTCATTTTGATTTTACATCAATGTCAGACAACAATCAAAAAAACAAAAACTATTTGAAAGTGAGGTGCCGACTGTGAAAGTCAATAAAATTCGCATGAGAGAAACAATTGTTTCTTATGCCTTCTTAGCACCAGTATTAATCTTCTTTACCGTCTTTGTCCTAGCTCCAATGATCATGGGATTCATCACTAGTTTCTTTAACTACTCGATGACTAGCTTTGAGTTTGTGGGACTTGACAACTACATCCGCATGTTTAAAGACCCTGTCTTTACAAAATCTTTGATTAATACCGTAATCTTAGTTATCGGATCTGTACCAGTCGTTGTACTCTTCTCACTATTTGTGGCATCACAAACTTACCAACAAAATGCAGTTGCTAGATCCTTCTATCGTTTCGTATTCTTCCTTCCTGTTGTAACGGGTAGTGTTGCCGTAACGGTTGTATGGAAATGGATTTATGATCCTCTATCAGGTATTTTGAATTTCGTGCTTAAGTCAAGCCATATCATTAGCCAAAACATTTCTTGGTTGGGTGATAAAAACTGGGCTTTGATGGCGATTATGATTATTCTTTTGACAACCTCAGTTGGTCAGCCAATCATCCTTTACATCGCTGCAATGGGTAATATTGATAACTCACTTGTAGAAGCGGCGCGTGTCGACGGAGCTACTGAGTTACAAGTTTTCTGGAAGATTAAATGGCCAAGCCTCCTTCCAACAACTCTTTATATCGCAATCATTACAACAATCAACTCATTCCAGTGTTTCGCTTTGATTCAGCTTTTGACTTCCGGTGGTCCAAACTACTCAACAAGTACACTTATGTACTACCTATATGAGAAAGCCTTCCAATTGACTGAGTATGGTTATGCCAATACTATTGGTGTATTCTTGGCAGTTATGATCGCTATCGTCAGCTTTGTTCAATTTAAAGTACTTGGAAACGACGTAGAATATTAATAGAAAGGAGACAGCTATGCAATCTACACAAAAGAAACCTTTAACAGCCTTCACTGTTATTTCAACTATCTTCTTGCTTTTATTGACTGTACTGTTTATCTTTCCATTCTACTGGATTTTGACAGGTGCATTCAAATCACAACCAGATACCATTATGATTCCACCACAATGGTTCCCTAAAGCTCCAACAATGGAGAACTTCCAACAATTGATGGTTCAAAACCCAGCCTTGCAATGGATGTGGAACTCAGTCTTCATTTCATTGGTAACAATGTTCTTGGTTTGTGCAACCTCTTCACTAGCAGGTTATGTATTGGCTAAGAAACGTTTCTATGGACAACGCATTCTCTTCGCTATCTTTATCGCTGCCATGGCTCTTCCAAAACAAGTTGTCCTTGTACCATTGGTACGTATCGTCAACTTCATGGGAATCCATGACACTCTTTGGGCGGTTATCTTGCCTTTGATCGGATGGCCATTTGGGGTCTTCCTCATGAAACAGTTCAGTGAAAACATTCCAACAGAATTGCTCGAATCTGCTAAAATCGATGGATGTGGTGAGATTCGTACTTTCTGGAGCGTAGCCTTCCCTATTGTGAAACCAGGATTTGCAGCTCTTGCAATCTTTACCTTCATCAATACATGGAATGACTACTTCATGCAGTTGGTTATGTTGACATCTCGTAACAACTTGACCATCTCGCTCGGGGTTGCGACTATGCAGGCCGAGATGGCAACCAACTATGGTTTAATTATGGCAGGGGCTGCTCTTGCAGCTGTGCCAATCGTAACAGTCTTCCTTGTCTTCCAAAAATCCTTCACTCAAGGTATTACTATGGGAGCTGTCAAAGGATGATACTCTGCGAAAATTGAATTCAAACCGCGTCAGCGACTCCTTGCCGTAGATATTGGCACTGACTTCGTCAGTCTTATCTACAACCTCAAAACTGTGTTTTGAGCAGCCTGCGGATTGCTTCCTAGTTTGCTCTTCATTTTTAATCGAGAATAGGAAAATCTATTTATTGAAAACGATATAGTATTATAAGTGTCTACAAAATGGAGAGGAGTTGGTTACTTCAGGAAGTTTTGTTAGACACTTATAAACTTAATTTTTGACTTTTTAGATACTATTTAGAATAGTTATTTTCCATCTTAGTGGTATTCAAGATAAGTATGTTGTACTTATCTTGGACGGAGTTTTTGAGAGTAAAATAGTTCGGGGAACTATTTTAGCCTGAGCTTAGAAATGAATGAGCGAGGAGCTCAAAAATTAGGTCTTTCATTTCATGGTTTTCTAAAATCATCCACTGGATAATTTTACCTTCCGTCCGCACTATTTAAGGGAAATTATAAAAAGATAAATCAAATTAGAAATAAGCATCAGAAGCGAAGGAAATTACTATGATTTTTGATGATTTAAAAAACATTAGCTTTTACAAGGGAATTCACCCAAATCTGGACAAAGCTATAGATTATCTCTATGAGCATCGTAAGGATACTTTTGAATTAGGTAAATACGATATTGATGGGGATAAGGTCTTTCTAGTTGTACAGGAAAATGTTCTCAACAAAGAAGAAAATGATCGCTTTGAGCATCATAAAAACTATGCAGATTTGCATTTGTTAGTTGAAGGACATGAGTATTCTAGCTACGGTTCTCGCATCAAAGATGAGGCTGTAGCCTTTGATGAAGCCAGTGATATTGGCTTTGTTCATTGTCACGAACAATACCCACTTTTGTTGGGATATCACAATTTTGCAGTTTTCTTCCCAGGAGAACCTCATCAGCCTAACGGTTATGCAGGTATGGAAGATACAGTTCGCAAATATTTATTTAAAATTTTAATCGATTAGTCAGTTAGGAGGAGCAAACAATGGCACATAAAGGATCTGGATTGATAAAAGCGGCATTTGATACGGATAACTTTCTGATGCGTTTTTGTGAGAAAGTGTTAGATATCGTGACGGTTAACCTACTCTTTGTTGTGTCTTGTTTGCCTATTGTGACTATTGGAGTAGCTAAAATCAGTCTCTATCAGACAATCTTTGAAGTGAAACGCAGCCGTCGTATTCCTGTTTTCAAAATCTACATTAGAGCCTTTAAGCAAAATTTGAAATTAGGTTTTCAGTTAGGATTGCTGGAATTAGGAATCTTTTTAATCAGTGTGGTTGACTTATCACTATTTTGGAGTCAAACTGGAGTTGCCTTTCAACTCATTAAAGCTATTTGTTTGGGAATTCTGATATTTTTAACACTAGTTATGTTGGCTAGCTATCCAATTGCTGCACGCTATGAATTAACTTGGAAAGAAGTGCTCCAAAAGGGCTTACTTTTGGTCAGTTTTAACTTCGTTTGGTTCTTCTTGATGCTTGCGATTATTTTGTTAATCATTATGCTTCTCTATCTATCAGGCTTTACTCTAGTGCTTGGTGGTTCAGCATTTCTACTCTTTGGTTTTGGTCTACTTGCCTTTTGCCAAGCTGGATTAATGGAAAAATTGTTTGCTAAATATCAAGCAGATTGAAAACGATATGAAACTACTTTCAAACAAGAAAAGCTATGGGAGATGAATAGAAATTAAAATCTAAGTGGCTGAGATATATTGAAAGCGCTTTTTACAAGGTGTATACTAAAATAGTAAAAAATCATCTGCTCAGTGCAGAAAATAAGAAATCTTAGGAGAAATCTATGTCAGATTTAAAAAAATATGAAGGTGTCATTCCTGCCTTCTACGCATGTTATGATGATGCGGGTGAAGTAAGCCCAGAACGTACTCGTGCCTTGGTGCAATACTTTATTGATAAAGGTGTTCAAGGGCTTTATGTCAATGGTTCTTCAGGTGAATGTATCTACCAAAGCGTAGAAGACCGCAAATTGATCTTGGAAGAAGTGATGGCAGTTGCTAAAGGCAAGTTGACTATCATTGCTCACGTGGCATGTAACAATACTAAAGACAGTATCGAACTTGCTCGTCATGCAGAAAGCTTGGGAGTAGATGCTATTGCAACAATCCCACCAATTTACTTCCGCTTACCTGAATACTCAGTTGCAAAATACTGGAACGACATCAGTGCTGCTGCACCAAATACAGACTATGTCATCTATAACATTCCTCAATTGGCTGGTGTTGCTTTGACTCCAAGTCTTTACACAGAAATGTTGAAGAACCCACGTGTTATCGGTGTTAAAAACTCTTCAATGCCAGTTCAAGATATCCAAACATTCGTTAGCCTTGGTGGCGATGACCATATCGTCTTTAACGGTCCAGACGAACAATTCCTAGGCGGACGTCTCATGGGAGCAAAAGCTGGTATCGGTGGCACTTATGGTGCTATGCCAGAACTCTTCTTGAAACTCAACCAATTGATTGCAGATAAAGAACTAGAAACAGCGCGCGAATTGCAATACGCTATCAACGCTATCATCGGTAAATTGACTGCAGCTCATGGTAATATGTACTGTGTGATTAAAGAAGTCTTGAAAATCAATGAAGGGCTTAATATCGGATCAGTTCGTTCTCCACTTACACCAGTGACCGAAGAAGATCGTCCAGTTGTAGAAGCAGCTGCTCAATTGATTCGTGAAACTAAGGAGCGTTTCCTCTAATCAATAGGAGGCTTTATGACTAATTACGTTGCAATTGATATTGGTGGAACTAATATCAAATACGGTTTAATTGACCAAGATGGACAACTTGTAGAGTCTAACGAAGTAGCGACTGAGGCTCATAAGGGTGGTCCACACATCTTACAGAAAACAAAAGATATCGTAGCTAGCTATCTAGAAAAAGGACCAGTGTCAGGTGTAGCCATTTCCTCAGCGGGAATGGTTGATCCTGATAAGGGTGAAATTTTCTATGCTGGTCCACAGATTCCAAATTATGCCGGAACCCAATTTAAAAAGGAAATTGAAGCTAGCTTTAATATTCCTTGTGAAATTGAAAACGATGTCAACTGTGCAGGGCTTGCTGAAGCTGTCTCTGGTTCAGGAAAAGGTGCAAGTATTACCCTTTGCTTGACAATTGGGACTGGTATCGGTGGTTGCTTAATCATTGATGGACAAGTTTTCCATGGCTTTAGTAATTCTGCCTGTGAGGTTGGTTATCTGCACATGCAAGATGGAGCTTTCCAGGATTTAGCGTCTACGACAGCTCTTGTTAAGTATGTAGCAGACGCACATGGAGATGAAGTGGAACAGTGGAACGGTCGCAGAATTTTCAAAGAAGCTACTGAAGGCAATAAACTCTGTATGAAGGGGATTGACCGTATGGTGGATTACCTTGGTAAGGGTCTGGCTAATATTTGTTATGTTGCCAATCCAGAAGTTGTCATTCTTGGTGGAGGCATCATGGGACAGGAAGCCATCCTAAAACCAAAAATCCGTAAGGCTTTGAAAGATTCGCTTGTTCCAAGTTTGGCAGACAAGACTCGACTTGAATTTGCCCACCATCAGAATACTGCTGGTATGCTCGGAGCATATTATCATTTCAGAACCAAACAGTCCTAAATTGGCTTTGCCAATTTAGGTTTTTTTTGGCAGGAAAAAAGTTAGGTAAAACTTTAATAAAACTTTGGAAGTCCTTGCATTTCTTGGAATAATATAGTATATTTATTATACTGAGAAATCTCGAAAAAGCGTTTGCAAAATCAAGTCATTTTTTTATTCAGAAAAAATGTAAGCGATTTCTAAAATGAATTTAAACAGAAGATAAGAGTGGGAGGAAGAGGAGTTTTAAAGTAGCACTGAGAAATAGAATTGTCGCCAGAGAAACTGGGCTCTTGCAGTAGCTGACTGCTTTTGTTCATTAGGAGAATTTGATGAAACAGTATTTTTTTGAAAGAAGTCGTATATTTAGTATTCGTAAACTAACGGTTGGTGTAGCCTCTGTGGCAGTTGGACTGGCTTTTTTTGCATCTGGAAATGTTGCCGCTAACGAAGTTGTGACAGAGCCAAAACTGGAAGTAGAAGGTCAAGCAAAAGAAGTAATCGATGTTGATAAAGAAAAAGCGGAAGCAGTTAAGGAAACTAAAGAAGTAGTGAGTCCTGTTAATGAAGAAGTTGCTAAACAAGCAGCTCCTGCTACAGAAAAAGTAACAGAAGAGGCTAAAACTAGTGAAGAGGCTGGAGATTTACTTCCAGAAGAAATTCCTGACCGTGCTTATCCTGATACGCCAGTGAAAAAAATTGATACTTCAGCTATTGTATCAGAAAAGGATAGCCCGAAAGTAGAAACTAAGAGTATTCTAAAAGCTGAAGAAGCAAGTGCAACTGGAGGAGAGAAAGAAAATAGAGCCATTATCAATGGTGGTCAGGATCTCAAACATATTGACTATGAAGGACAACCAGCTACATCTGCGACTATGGTTTATAGCATTTTTAGCTCTCCACTTGCAAATGGTGGGAAGCAGGATTATCTCAATTCTGGCTCTGGTATCTTTGTTGCACCAAATATTATCTTGACAGTAGCACACAACTTCTTAGTCAAGGATGCGGATACCAATGCGGGATCTATCCGTGGTGGTGATACTGCTAAATTCTACTACAATGTCGGTTCAAATAGTCCAAAGGTCAGATCTCTACCAAACTCAGGGAAGACGGTTATTTTCAAGGAAAAGGATATCCATTTTTGGAATAAAGATAAGTTTGGTGAAGGTTACAAGAATGACCTAGCCTTGGTCGTAGCACCTGTTCCACTTCAAATCGCTAGTCCAAATAAGGCCGCAACCTTCACTCCTCTGGCAGAGCATCGGGAATACAAAGCTGGAGAACCTGTTAGTACCATTGGTTATCCTACAGATTCAAGCTCACCAGAATTGAAGGAGCCGATTGTTCCAGGACAGTTGTATAAGGCTGACGGTGTTGTTAAAGGTACTGAAAAATATGATGATAAGGGAACAGTAGGTGTTACCTATCGTTTGACTTCTGTATCAGGCCTTTCTGGTGGCGGTATTATCAACGGTGATGGCAAAGTCATCGGAATTCACCAACGTGGTACTGTTGACAATATGAACATTGCTGAAAAAGATCGCTTTGGTGGAGGTCTGGTCTTGTCTCCAGAACAACTAGCATGGGCTAAAGGCATCATTGAAAAATACGGTGTCAAAGAAGGCTGGTATCAAGGGGACAACGATAATCGCTATTACTTTGATTCAAAAGGACAATTACTCAGAAATACCACAGCTGTCATCGGTGGAAACAAGTATGCCTTTGATAATAGTGGACTTGCGACCCTAGTTGAAGGTGTTGACTATGGACGAGTTGTTATCGAACATGTGGACCAAAATGATAACCCAGTCAAAGAAAACGATACTTTTGTAGACAGGGCAGAAGTTGGAGCACAATTCAATTATAACTACAAATCGGAGATTGAAAAAACAGATTTCTACAAGAAGAATAAAGAAAAATATGAGATTGTTTCAATTGGTGATTCTCCAGTCAATAAACAATTGAAAGACGCTTGGGATGAGGATCATAGTGTTGTGAGCAAGGCTCCCGCAGGAACTCGTGTCATTAAAGTAGTCTATAAAGTTAACAAAGGTTCCTTTGAGGTTCACTATCGCTTGAAAGACTCTGATAAAGAGTTGACGACTGCAGATGTGGACAATAACGAAGGTAAAGAATACGATGTTTCCTTTGTTCATAAATTCCAAGCTAAAGAAATTGCAGGTTATCGTGCAGTCAATGCAAGTCAAGAAGCAACTATCAAGCATAAAGGGGTGAATGAAGTTATTTTTGAATACGAAAAGATTGAAGATCCAAAACCAGCAATTCCTGTAACTCCAGTGGTTGATCCAAAAGATGAAGAAACTGAAATTGCTGCTTACGGTCCACTTCCAAGCAAGGCTCAGTTGGACTACCACAAGGAAGAATTGGCTGCCTTCATCCACTATGGTATGAATACCTATACTAACTCTGAGTGGGGGAACGGTAGAGAAAATCCTCAAAACTTTAACCCGACTAACCTTGATACAGACCAGTGGATTAAGACATTGAAGGATGCCGGATTCAAACGAACAATTATGGTCGTTAAACACCATGACGGATTTGTCATCTATCCTTCTCAATACACAAAACATACCGTAGCTGCTAGTCCATGGAAAAATGGTAAGGGTGACCTTCTTGAAGAAATCTCAAAATCAGCAACTAAGTATGACATGAATATGGGTGTGTACCTATCACCATGGGATGCAAATAATCCAAACTATCACGTGAATACTGAAAAAGAGTACAACGAATACTACCTTAACCAACTCAAGGAAATCCTTGGCAATCCTAAATACGGGAATAATGGTAAATTCATCGAAGTATGGATGGACGGTGCGCGTGGTAGTGGAGCTCAAAAAGTAACCTATACCTTTGACAAGTGGTTCGAGTACATCAAGAAAGCTGAAGGGGATATCGCTATCTTCTCTGCTCAACCGACAAGCGTACGTTGGATTGGTAATGAACGTGGAATCGCTGGAGATCCAGTTTGGCATAAAGTCAAGAAAGCTAAAATCACCGACGATGTGAAGAATGATTATCTCAATCATGGGGATCCAGAAGGAGATATGTACTCAGTCGGTGAAGCAGACGTTTCTATCCGTTCAGGTTGGTTCTACCATGACAATCAACAACCAAAATCAATCAAAGATTTGATGGATATTTACTTCAAGTCTGTTGGTCGTGGAACGCCACTTCTACTCAATATTCCACCAAATAAAGAAGGTAGATTCGCAGATGCAGATGTCGCTCGCTTGCAAGAATTCCGAGCAACATTGGATCAAATGTATGCGACTGACTTCGCTAAGGGTGCAACAGTTACTGCAAGCTCTACTCGTAAGAATCACTTGTATCAAGCAAGCCACCTAACAGATGGTAAGGATGATACGAGCTGGGCACTAGCAAATGATGCTAAGACAGGTGAATTCACTGTCGATCTTGGTCAAAAGAGACGCTTTGACGTAGTCGAACTCAAAGAAGATATCGCTAAAGGTCAACGTATCTCTGGCTTCAAGGTTGAAGTTGAGCTCAATGGACGTTGGGTACCATACGGTGAAGGGTCAACTGTTGGTTATCGTCGCCTTATCCAAGGTCAACCAGTAGAAGCACAAAAAATTCGCGTGACCATTACTGGTGCACAAGCGACACCTATTTTGACAAACTTCTCTGTTTATAAGACACCAAGCAGTATTGAGAAAACAGACGGCTACCCTCTAGGATTGGATTACCATTCAAATACAACAGCTGATAAAGAAAATACAACTTGGTATGACGAATCTGAAGGTATCCGCGGAACATCTATGTGGACAAACCAAAAAGATGCAAGTGTAACCTACCGCTTCACTGGAACAAAAGCATATGTAGTATCTACAGTGGATCCAAACCACGGTGAAATGTCAGTTTACGTAGATGGTCAGAAGGTTGCAGACGTGCAAACCAATAATGCATCTCGTAAACGTAGCCAGATGGTTTATGAAACAGATGATTTGGCTCCAGGTGAACATACCATCAAACTTGTTAACAAGACTGGTAAACCTATTGCGACTGAAGGTATCTACACTCTTAACAATGCCGGCAAAGGTATGTTTGAGATGAAAGAAACTACCTATGAAGTTCAAAAAGGCCAACCAGTTACTGTAACCATCAAACGTGTTGGTGGTAGCAAAGGAACAGCAACAGTCCATGTTGTAACAGAACCAGGAACAGGGGTTCATGGTAAAGTGTACAAGGACACAACAGTTGACTTGACTTTCCAAGATGGTGAAACTGAGAAAACAATCACTATCCCAACTATCGACTTTACAGAACAAGCTGATTCAATCTTTGACTTCAAAGTGAAAATGACTAGCGTTTCTGACAATGCCCTTCTTGGTTTTGCTTCAGAAGCTACGATTCGAGTGATGAAGGCAGAACTACTCCAAAAAGACCAGACAAGCTATGACGATCAAGCAACTCAGCTTGACTATAGCCCAGGTTGGAACCATGAAACCAATTCTTCAGGTAAATACCAAAACACTGAGTCTTGGGCATCATTCGGTCGATTGAATGACGAGCAAAAGAAAAATGCTAGTGTAACAGCCTACTTCTACGGAACAGGTCTTGAAATCAAAGGTTTTGTTGATCCTGGACATGGTATCTACAAGGTTACTCTAGATGGTAAAGAACTTGAGTATCAAGATGGCTTAGGGAATGCGTCTGAATACAATGGTAAGAAATACTTCAGTGGTACAGCTACTACCCGTCAAGGTGGTCAGACTCTCGTTCGTTTGACTGGACTCGAAGAAGGTTGGCATGCTGTAACCTTGCAATTGGATCCAAAACGTAATGATACTACGAGAAATATTGGTATCCAAGTTGACCAGTTCATCACTCATGGTGAAGATAGTGCTCTTTATACCAAAGCAGAGTTAATCCAAGCCATGAAGAGCTGGAAGGATGAGTTGGTTAAGTTTGACCAGACAAGCTTGAAGAATACTCCAGAGGCACGTCAAGCCTTCAAGTCAAACTTGGATAAATTGTCTAAGCAACTTTCAGCAAGTGATGCCAATGCACAAGAAGTTCTGAAAACAGCAACAGCTTTGCAAACGATCCTAGATAAGGAAGAAAATTATGGCACAGATGATACGCCAACACCAGAACAGCCAGAAGAACCAAACTATGACAAGGCTATGGCAAGTCTAACAGAAGCAATTGAAAGAAAAACAGCTGAGCTCGGTGATGACAAGGAAGCTAAGAAGAAGCTAGTTGCATTAACAGAGCAAGCCTTGACAGCCATCCAAGAAGCTAAGACTCAGGACGCAGTAGATAAGGCCTTGCAAGCTGCTTTAGCATCAATTAATCAGCTTCAAGCGACTCCGAAAGAGGAGCCGGCTCCAGAAGAACCAAAACAGCCAGAAGAACCAAACTATGACAAGGCTATGGCAAGTCTAACAGAAGCAATTGAAAGAAAAACAGCTGAGCTCGGTGATGACAAGGAAGCTAAGAAGAAGCTAGTTGCATTAACAGAGCAAGCCTTGACAGCCATCCAAGAAGCTAAGACTCAGGATGCAGTAGATAAGGCCTTGCAAGCAGCTTTGGCATCTATCAACAGTCTTCAGGCGACTCCGAAAGAGGAGCCAGCTCCAGAAGAACCAGCACAGCCAGAGGAACCATCAAAACCAGAAGAGTCTAAAGTTGACTACCATAAGGCAATTGCAGATTTGACTGAAGCTATCGAGAAAAAAGCAACAGAACTTGCCGATGATGTAGCTGCTCAGGAAAAACTCGTTGAACTTGGAGAACAAGCTCTTGCAACTATCCAAGAAGCTAAGACTCAGGATGCAGTAGATAAGGCCTTGCAAGCAGCTTTGGCATCTATCAATGAGCTTCAAGCAACTCCAAAAGAGGAGCCAGCTCCAGAAAAACCAACACAACCAGAAGAGCCAGCAAAACCAGAAGAACCAACACAGCCAGAGGTACCAAGCAAACCAGAAGAGCCTAAGCTTGACTACGATAAAGCTATGGCAAGCTTGTCCGAAGCCATTAAAAGTAAAACAGCTGAGTTGGGTAATGACAAGGAAGCTAAGAAGAAACTAGTTGAACTAGCAGAACAAGCCTTAGCTGCTATTGAAGAAGCGAAGACTCAAGATGCTGTTGAAAAAGCCTTGCAAGACGCTTTGACATCTATCAATCAGCTTCAAGCGGCTCCGAAAGAGGAACCAAGCAAGCCGGAAGAACCTGCAAAACCAGAAGAACCAAGCAAACCAGAAGAGTCTAAGATTGACTACGATAAAGCTATGGCAAGCTTGTCCGAAGCTATTAAAAGTAAAACTGCTGAGTTGGGTGATGACAAGGAAGCTAAGAAAAAACTCGTTGAGCTAGCAGAACAAGCCTTAGCTGCTATTGAAGAAGCAAAGACTCAGGATGCAGTAGATAAGGCCTTGCAAGACGCTTTGACATCTATCAACAATCTTCAGGCGACACCAAAAGAGGAACCTACTCCAGAAGAGCCTGCAAGACCAGAGGAGCCAAGCAAACCAGAAGAGGAAGAGAAACATTCAAATCTTCCAGCTGAAGGTGTTAAAGAATTGAGTGTAACTCAACCAAGCCTTGAAGTAACGACAGAGCCGATTGCCTTCAACACTATTCGTCGTGAAAATTCTCTCTTAGCTAAAGGTAAGGAACAAGTCGTTTCTGAAGGAAAAGACGGACAAGTAACGACCTATGTAGAAGTTGACGGCAGCGATCGTAAGGTTCTTAAGGTTGAACGTGAGGAAGCTCAAGACCGCATCGTTGAAGTAGGTACTCAAGAAGGAACTGCTATGCCGACAGAAGGCGTTATGAATTTGGACTTTAATCTACCAAATCTAAAAGTAGAGAAAGAACCAATCGCCTTCAAGACTGTTCGCCGTGAGAATGCTGATTTAGCTAAAGGTAAGGAACAAGTCGTTTCTGAAGGAAAAGACGGACAAGTAACGACTTATGTAGAAGTCGATGGTGACAACCGTAAGGTTCTTAAGGTTGAACGTGAGGAAGCCCAAGACCGCATTGTCGAAGTTGGAACCAAGGAAGAAAGTCCATCAACTGATAGCACATTGAAGGTCTTGAAAGATTCATCAACAAACTTGAAACTGATTGCTCGAGAAGGGGACCTCAATGGTGGTTCTGTTCTAGAGGTCGATAAGGTTGCTAACCAGGTCTTGGAAGGTCGCCGTTTCGATGCTTATCAAATTCAATTGAAGAATGAGAAAGGCGAACCTGTTAAATTGAAAGGTGCAGCCCTTATTCAAGTTGCTGTGGCGTCTGATGTAGCCAATGTCTATGCTATGAATGCAAATCAAGAATTGCAGGAAGTGAAGTTTGAACAGAAGGGTTCAGCACTTGAATTTGTAGCTCCACACCTAGGTGTCTATGCGGTAGTGTACAAGGATGCAGCTCAACCAAGTGCACCAGCAAATGTAGAAACTCCTGCTCCACAACCTATGGGAGAAGATAAGCCTTTAGCAGAAGCGAAGGGAACTGTAGCAGATTCTGCTAGCAAACAGTTGCCGGCAACAGGAGAAGAAGTAAGTTCAGCTCTCTTGCCTGCCCTCACTCTTGTTTCAGGAATGATGCTATTCTTCTTCAAAAAAGATATGAAGGATTAGCAGAGACTAAATCAAAGAAAGTGTTTTAAACACTAAAAAAGGGAGTCCCATAGTGGACTCCTTTTTGTGGGGAAAAATATTTTAAATAGAAAACCCTGAATTGTTTTCAATTTCAGGGCTTTCTATTTCTTGTGTTTCTGCGATAACCATTCAATCTATTATTCTCCCAATAGCTATTAAAGATTTTTTCTTTACTTTCACGATCAATCTCTAGGAAATAAGCGTAGAGTAAATCAATGATAATCAGCATTGGAATCTGAGCAGAAATTCGTTGAATATAAGATGCTTGGTTTTGGCTTGCGACCAAAATGGTTTCTGTAAATGCTTGAGTATCCTTATTCGGTGAACTTGTAAATAGAACCGTCTTAGCTCCCATATCCTGGGCATCTAATAAACTATCGATGATGGACGGTGTTGTTCCTGAGAGGGAAAAACCAAAGACCAGACATTTTTCATCAATGATACTAGTCGTCCAGGCAAAACCGTCTGGATCTGTTAAGGCTTCACAGACGACACCCAATCTCATAAAACGTAGCTTCATCTCACGTGCGACTAGACCAGAACTCCCAGTTCCGAAAAAATACACTCGTTCTGATTGTTCAATCATCTGAGCTACACGTTCCAACTGCTCATCGTCAATCAATCCTTGAGAAATTTCTCGCACATTTGCATAGCTTCTGAGAACTCGTTGAGTCAAAGGATTCATATCCTGTTGAGGAGCAGAAAGAGTGTCTTTTTGTTGTTGATATTTGAAGATGAATTCTCGATAGCCCTTAAAACCACACTTCTTGGCAAAACGAGTGAGCGCCGCCTGGGAAATATGAAGTTTTTGCGTGACTTGTTGAGAGGATAAGTCATCGTTTATGGTATCTGCCTGCAGAAAATAGCGGGCAATTTCTTGCTCTAAATCGGTCATTTCTTCAAAGTGAAGCTCAATGATTGTAGAAATATCTTGCTTATTCATGGGACTCCTTTGACAGCTATTTGCCTGAATTTATTTGATAAATCTAACAAATAAAATAGTGCACACTTCCATTATATCATAGAAAATAATTTTTGGGCCAAAAAGGAAAAGTCTTTTCTTTTACCATAATTTTCTGATTAAATTATGGTACAATGAAGAGTGTGATTTTGATTAGAAATGAGATTGATGTGTATGAGAAAATTCAATAGCCACTCGATACCGATACGGCTTAATTTGTTATTTGCAATCGTCATTTTGCTTTTTTTAACAATTATTGGCCGTTTGCTTTATATGCAAGTTCTTCATAAGGATTTTTATGAAAATAAACTAGCTTCTGCTAGCCAAACTCGAGTAACCATGGGTTCCGCTCGTGGAGAAATTTATGATGCAACAGGAAAACCTTTAGTCCAAAACACCGTTAAACAAGTTGTTTCATTCACACGAAGTAACAAGATGACTGCGGCTGATTTGAAGGATATTTCTAAAAAATTGTTGACTTATGTCACAGTCACTTCTCCAGAGTTGACGGACCGACAAATGGCTGACTACTACTTGGCGGATGCCGAAGTTTATAAGAAGACAGTTGAAGCTCTTCCTAAGGATAAACGTTTTGATTCTGATGGCAATCAGCTGTCCGAAGCTCAACTTTATAACAACGCTGCTGAGAGTATCACTTCTGATCAGCTGAACTATTCAGAGGATGAAAAGAAGATTATCTACCTTTTTAACCAGCTCAATGCAGTTGGTAATTTTGCGACTGGGAATATTCAAACCGATCCTTTGAGCGATACACAGGTAGCTGTGATTGCGTCTGCTTCAAAGGAATTGCCAGGTATTTCTATCTCTACCTCATGGGATCGAAAGATCTTAGAGACGTCTCTTTCATCTATTGTCGGAACTGTTTCTAGTGAAAAATCCGGTCTTCCAGCAGAAGAAGTAGACACTTATTTGAAAAAAGGCTATTCGCTCAATGACCGAGTCGGGACTTCCTATCTTGAAAAGCAATACGAAGAGGTATTGCAAGGGAAACGGACCGTCAAGGAAATCCATTTGGATAAGCACGGAGACATGGAGAGCGTAGAAAATATCGAAGAAGGTAGCAAGGGGAAAAACATCAAATTAACCATTGATTTGTCCTTCCAAGATAGCGTAGACAGCCTTTTGAAGAGTTATTTTAATTCTGAACTTGCAAATGGTGGTGCTAAATACTCAGAAGGTGTTTATGCAGTAGCCCTTAATCCTAAGACAGGTGCTGTATTGGCAATGTCAGGAATAAAACACAATCTAGAAACAGGAGACTTGACACCAGACTCACTTGGTACAGTAACCAATGTCTTCGTACCAGGATCTGTCGTTAAGGCAGCTACCATCAGTTCAGGTTGGGAAAATGGGGTCTTGTCAGGAAATCAAACCTTGACAGATCAACCAATCGTCTTCCAAGGCTCTGCGCCTATCAATTCCTGGTATACCCCTTATTATGGTTCTTTCCCGATTACAGCAGTTGAGGCTCTAGAATATTCATCTAATGCCTACATGGTTCAAACTGCGTTAGGAATGATGGGTCAGACCTATCAACCAGAGATGACAGTCAAAACCAACCAACTTGAATCTGCCATGGGAAAACTTCGTTCAACCTTTGGTGAATATGGTTTAGGAGTTTCTACAGGAATTGACCTACCAGATGAGTCAACAGGCTTTATCCCTAAAGACTATGATTTGGCTAACTATCTAAATAATGCCTTTGGACAGTTCGATAACTACACACCAATGCAGTTAGCTCAGTATGTGGCGACCATTGCTAATAATGGGGTCCGCTTATCTCCTCGTATTGTAGAAGGTGTCTATGACAACAACGAGCAAGGTGGTCTGGGAGAACTCATTAAGCAAGTTGACAGTACAGAAATGAATAAAATCAATATTTCTGAGTCAGATATGGCCATTCTACAAAAAGGATTTTACCAGGTGTCACATGGGACTAGTGCACTTACGACAGGGCGTCCCCTTTTAGATGGGGCAACGGTCTCTATCAGTGGTAAGACTGGTACAGCCGAAAGTTATGTAGCTGATGGTAAAAAGGCAACCAACACTAATGCAGTTGCCTATGCCCCATCAGATAACCCTCAGATTGCAGTTGCGGTTGTTTTCCCGCATAATACCAATCTAAGCAATACTATCGGACCATCCATTGCCCGAGATATTATCAATCTCTACAACCAACACCATCCAATGAACTAGAAAGGAAGCCATGCTTTACCCAACACCTATAGCTAAACTGATTGACAGTTATTCTAAACTTCCGGGTATCGGGATTAAGACAGCAACCCGACTGGCCTTTTATACTATTGGGATGTCGGATGATGACGTCAATGAATTTGCAAAAAATCTCCTTGCAGCCAAGCGAGAATTGACCTATTGCTCTATTTGTGGACGTTTGACAGATGAGGATCCTTGTTCTATCTGTACCGATCCTAGCCGTGATCAGTCTACGATTCTGGTCCTGGAGGATAGCCGAGATGTTGCTGCTATGGAAAATATCCAGGAATACCACGGACTTTACCATGTTTTACATGGCCTCATTTCCCCTATGAATGGAATTAGCCCAGATGACATCAACCTCAAAAGTCTCATGACTCGCCTCATGGATAGCGAAGTTTCAGAGGTTATCGTGGCCACCAATGCAACAGCAGATGGTGAGGCGACCTCCATGTATATCTCTCGACTTCTTAAACCTGCAGGGATTAAGGTTACTCGTCTAGCACGAGGTCTAGCAGTCGGAGCTGATATCGAATATGCAGATGAAGTAACGCTCCTAAGAGCTATTGAAAATCGTACAGAACTTTAGTCTGTAAGAATATAGAACAGGCAATTAGTTAGCAGATAAGACTTTAAGAAATCAAGAGACTGGATTTATTTTTAATCCAGTCTCTTTTGTGCTATTCAAGTTTAAAAAAATAAACAAATGTGATATACTAAAAAGCGAGTATTCTAGTAGAAATAGGACAATCATATGAAACAAACAATTATTCTATTATATGGTGGACGCAGTGCAGAGCGTGAAGTGTCTGTGTTGTCAGCTGAGAGTGTCATGCGTGCGGTTAACTATGACCATTTTGCAGTCAAAACTTTCTTTATCAGCCAGTCTGGTGATTTCATCAAAACCCAAGAATTTACCCAAACTCCTGGCCAAGATGAACGTCTCATGACCAATGAAACGATTGATTGGGACAAGAAAATTGCTCCAAGTGCCATCTACGAAGAAAGCGCAGTTGTTTTTCCAGTTCTTCATGGACCTATGGGAGAAGACGGTTCCGTTCAAGGTTTCCTAGAAGTCTTGAAAATGCCTTATGTCGGTTGCAACATCTTGTCTTCAAGCCTTGCTATGGACAAAATCACGACTAAACGTGTCTTGGAATCTGCTGGCATTGCCCAAGTCCCTTACGTAGCTATTGTTGAAGGAGATGACTTAGCTTCTAAAATCGCAGAAGCTGAAGAAAAATTAAGGTATCCAGTCTTTACCAAACCATCTAATATGGGTTCTAGTGTTGGTATTTCTAAGTCTGAAAATAAAGAGGAGCTCCATCAAGCTCTCGAACTCGCCTTTAAATATGATAGCCGTGTCTTGGTAGAGCAAGGCGTCAATGCGCGTGAAATCGAAGTTGGGCTTTTAGGAAACTATGATGTCAAGAGCACTCTACCTGGTGAAGTTGTCAAGGACGTAGCCTTCTATGACTACGAAGCAAAATACATTGATAACAAGATTACTATGGATATTCCAGCCAAGATTAGTGATGATGTAGTAGCAGTCATGCGTAAAAATGCAGAAGCTGCCTTCCGTGCTATTGGCGGGCTTGGTCTCTCACGTTGTGATTTCTTCTATACAGATAAGGGAGAAGTTTTCCTAAATGAGCTCAACACCATGCCAGGATTTACCCAGTGGTCTATGTATCCATTGCTCTGGGACAATATGGGGATTAGCTATCCAGAACTAATCGAGCGTTTGGTTGAGCTTGCTAAAGAAAGCTTTAACAAGCGTGAAGCGCACCTATTGTAAAGATAGCTATAAGGGCGGGATAAGACTCCCTGCCCCTTTTTAAAGGAGTAAACATGAAACTTACGATTCACGAAGTTGCGCGTGTTGTCGGTGCAAAAAATGATGTGACAAGCTATGCGGACAGCGCGCTAGTCAAGGCTGAGTTTGATAGTCGTTTGATTGGACCTGGTGATCTATTTGTGCCACTCAAGGGGGCGCGTGATGGTCATGACTTTATCGAGACTGCTTTTGAAAACTGCGCTGCTGTAACCCTGTCAGAAAAGGAAGTAGCGGGTCATCCTTACATTTTAGTAGAGGATGTTTTGACAGCCTTTCAAGCTCTTGCAGCTTATTACCTTCAAAAAACAGGAGTAGATGTCTTTGCTGTTACAGGTTCAAATGGGAAGACAACGACCAAGGATATGTTGGCTCATTTGCTTTCTACAAGCTACAAAACCTACAAAACGCAAGGAAATTACAATAACGAGATTGGATTGCCTTATACAGTTCTCCATATGCCGGATGATACTGAAAAGTTGGTCTTGGAGATGGGACAGGATCACTTGGGAGATATTCATCTTTTGTCTGAACTGGCTCATCCGAAAACAGCTATTGTGACTCTGGTCGGAGAGGCACATTTAGCCTTCTTCAAAGATCGTTCAGAGATTGCCAAAGGTAAATTACAGATTGCTGATGGAATGGCGAACGGTAGCTTGCTTTTGGCGCCAGCTGATCCCATTGTAGAGGATTATCTACCTGCTGACCAAAAAGTAGTTCGTTTTGGTCCGGGTGCAGAACTCGAGATTACAGAATTAACTGAGCGTAAGGATAGCTTGACTTTCAAGGCTAATTTCTTGGAGAAATCCCTTGATTTGCCAGTAACAGGTAAGTACAATGCGACTAATGCTATGATTGCTTCTTACGTTGCCCTGCAAGAGGGAGTGACTGAGGAGCAGATTGGTCAAGCCTTCCAAAATCTAGAGTTGACCCGAAATCGTACCGAGTGGAAAAAAGCTACCAATGGAGCAGATATCCTATCAGATGTTTACAATGCTAATCCAACAGCCATGAAGTTGATTTTAGAAACTTTCTCTGCTATCCCAGCTAATGAAGGTGGCAAGAAAATCGCAGTTTTGGCGGATATGAAAGAACTTGGAGGCCAGTCTGTTCAACTTCATAATCAAATGATTTTGAGTCTTTCACCAGATGTCCTTGATACCGTTATTTTCTATGGTGAAGACATTGCGGAATTGGCCCAACTAGCCAGTCAAATGTTCCCAATCGGTCATGTTTATTACTTTAAGAAAACAGCTCATGAAGACCAGTTTGAAGCCATGGTCAAGCAGGTCAAGGAGAGTCTTGGAACTAAAGACCAAATTCTGCTTAAAGGTTCGAATTCTATGAATCTAGCTAAGCTAGTAGAAAGTTTAGAAAATGAGTGCAACTAATTTTGCTAAGTATCTACAGAGGATGTTGGCTATCACTGATACTGGTTTAACCTATACAAAGGACCCCTTTGACCGTGAACGCTATGAGGATTTACGTCAGATTTTATGGAGCTTATTACAGGATCAAACAGAGCTTAATAAAGAGGAATTGACTGCAATTTTTCAGCCGTCAGGTAGCTATGCAACTCCCTTGATGGATGTAAGGGCTTGGATTGTTCAAGACCAGAAGATTTGTTTGGTTAGAGGACAAGGAGAGGATACTTGGGCATTACCTGGTGGCTTTGGTGAAGTAGGCTATTCCCCTAAGGAAAATATCCGAAAAGAAGTCCAGGAAGAAACAGGCTTTTCTGTAGAGGTAGGTTCTTTATTGGCAGTTTTTGATACCAACCGCTTTCAACTTCAGAACAAGCAGTATGCAAAGTTCGTATTTGACTGTCAGTTATTAGATGGGCAATTTCAAGAAAATCAAGAAATTGCGGAACTTGAATTTTTTAATATTGAGAATCTCCCACCCCTATCTGAAAAACGAATAACCCAAGAACAAATGGAAATTCTATGGCAGGTCTATCATGGTGAGCGGGAACAATATGTCGATTAGAAGCTTTGCTTTATATTAAGATCGACAGTTTCTTTTACACAAAATTATAAGAAATAAATGTAAGCTAGGCTCTATGGAGATAAGTAAGAAAATAGCTTATATGAAAATGAGGAAAGTTACATGAATGTTTGGGATGCTTTATTTAGCACGCAGCCGACGGAGCCACCCCGATTTGATCTTCTTTGGTATGGAAGTCTATTTACTTTATTGGCATTGACTGTATTTCTTGCCTATCGCTATGGTGATAAAAAAGTTTGCCAACGATTTTTCCAGATTTTACAGGCTCTGCAGTTAATCCTGCTCTACGGTTGGTATTTGGTCAACCAGATGCCTCTAACAGAAAGTCTGCCCTTTTATCATTGCCGTTTAGCAATGTTTGTAGTGCTTTTGATTCCTGGTGTCTCTAGAGTCAAACAGTACTTTGCTGTGCTGGGAACCTTTGGGACTTTGGCGGCCTTTGTTTATCCAGTGCCAGATCCCTATCCCTTCCCCCACATCGCTATCCTGTCCTTTATATTCGGACACCTAGCCCTCTTTGGAAATTCCTTGATTTATCTTTTGAAGGACTATGATGCTAGCTTATTGGACTTCAAACGAATCCTAATCATCACATCTTCGCTTAATGCGCTGATCTTTGTGGTTAATCTAATGACGGGTGGAGATTATGGCTTTTTGACAAAACCACCATTGGTTGGAGACCACGGTCCTTTGATCAATTATCTAGTCGTTACGCTATTCTTGACTTTCGCCATTTACATAGTCTCTAAAGCTTTTCAGACCATGCTTGAGGAGAAGGGGGAAAGAAGACTACGAATCTGGCAGAAATAAAAAAATATTTTTCCAACCTCTTGACTTTTATCTGAGATTTTTGATACAATAGTAGGCGGTATTGTTTACCCCATTTGTAAGGCCCCGGAACCTTTCAAATAACTTGCGGACCGGAACATCCGCCCTGTAAACAAAAACGACATTCATATAGGAGAAATCATGAACAAAACTACATTCATGGCTAAACCAGGCCAAGTAGAACGCAAATGGTACGTTGTTGACGCAACTGATGTACCTCTTGGACGCCTTTCAGCAGTTGTTGCTAGCGTACTTCGCGGAAAAAACAAACCAACATTCACACCACACACTGATACAGGTGACTTCGTAATCGTTATTAATGCTGAAAAAGTTAAATTGACTGGTAAAAAAGCAACTGATAAGATTTACTACACTCACTCAAACCACCCAGGTGGATTGAAATCAATCTCTGCTGGTGAACTTCGTTCTAAAAATGCAGTACGTTTGATCGAGAAATCAGTTAAAGGTATGCTTCCACACAATACTCTTGGCCGCGCTCAAGGTATGAAATTGAAAGTATTCGTTGGAGCTGAGCACACTCACGCTGCACAACAACCAGAAGTTCTTGATATTTCAGGACTTATCTAAGGAAAGGAACAATAAAGTATGTCACAAGCACAATATGCAGGTACTGGACGTCGTAAAAACGCTGTTGCACGCGTTCGCCTTGTTCCAGGAACTGGTAAAATCACTGTTAATAAAAAAGATGTTGAAGAGTACATCCCACACGCTGACCTTCGTCTTGTAATCAACCAACCATTCGCAGTTACTTCAACTGCAGGTTCATACGACGTTTTCGTTAATGTTGTAGGTGGTGGATACGCTGGTCAAGCAGGAGCTATCCGTCACGGTATCGCTCGTGCCCTTCTTCAAGTAGACCCAGACTTCCGCGATTCATTGAAACGCGCAGGACTTCTTACACGTGACTCACGTAAAGTTGAACGTAAGAAACCAGGTCTTAAGAAAGCTCGTAAAGCATCACAATTTAGTAAACGTTAATTCGAAAGAATTACTATACTTACAAAGAGCACCTTTCGGGGTGTTCTTTTTTATTGATATTTTGTAGATTTATACTTAGAAATCTCCTTGAAGGGCATCAGGTAAATGAAAAATTCGGCGATCATATCCTATTTTTTCGTGCTTTAGTCTAATACCTATAATGTAAAAAACTCTAGCTATCAGGTAGTTGATAGTTAGAGTTTTTTTCTATTCATATGATTTAATGAGATGAAATAAGGCTTCTACTTCTGATGACAGTGTAGCTGATTTGAGATAAGCATAATAAACTGTAAATGTTATCTGGTCCTCCGGTATTAGAGGGATTTTTATTAAATCATCATCTTCATCAGAAAGTGCGATATCAGCTAGTAAACTAAGGCCAATCCCTTTCTTTAAAAGTTCTTTAATGATGACAATGTCGTCACTCTTAAAGAATATTTCTGCCTTGTTTTGATGCTTTTGATTAAGGAGTTCAAAAGCTTTCAGGTGAACAAAGTGTTCGTCTAAAAGTATAAAGGATTGATCTACTAAATCTTCAAAAGTGAGGGAAGGAGCGGTAGCAAGAGGATGGTTCTTAGATAAAACGACATACAGTTCTTTATGAAAGAGTTCATGTGTCTCTATTGAAGGATGATTGAGTGGTTCAATCAATCCGAGTAGGCTTGCATCAAGGTCTCCCTTGAGGAGAAGGTTTAATAACTCTACGGAGCCACCACGGATAGGGCGTACTTTTTTTAAAAAATCGAATTTATCTTTTTCGTTTAAGGCAGCAAAGAGATACTGAATGATAATAGGAGGGAATCCTACAGTAGAGTATTGGGCTAAGGAACGATTGATTTCTTTGCGACTAGAAATGACCTCAGGTAAGATCTTTTCTGTATGCCTTAGAAGGATTTGTCCTTGAGGAGTTAGTTTGAAGGAACGATGCGAAGGATCATGGTGAATCAATTTGCAATTAAAAGATTCTTCTAAGCGCTTGATGGCATAAGAAATAGATGGTTGGCTGACTTTGTGTTGTTTTGCTACTTCCGTATAGGATTGAAGCTGGCAGAGGTCATAAAAATATTGTAGATCTTTTAAATTCATATGGGCTCACTTTCATTAAATGGAGAAAAAATTGGAAATCACCAGATAAATAAATCTTATCCGTATCCTACAATTTGACTATACGAGTATTCGCCGGTTAAAATGTAAGTGAGTCAGGGATATCAAAGGTTATCTAAGATACTTTCAAAAATGACCAACATCTTTTCTCGTTTATCAATAGGGAGTTGTTTAACCTTCATGTTGATTCTTTTGAGTGAAAGATTGTCGGTCTTATCAGAGGTTGATTCAAGGCTATCAAAATTGAAAAATTCCTCTGGGGTCATCTTTAGGGCGACAATCACTTTTTCAAGACTGTGAATGGTCAGATTCACATTTTGGTTTTCAAGTTGATTGATATACTTAAGCCCGAGCCCCGCTTGTTCCGAAAGTTCTTCCTGGCTCATTTTTTTCTGTGTTCGAAAATATTTCACTTTTTGGGAAATATAGTGTTGTAAATAGTTTTTATTCGTCATATAAATAGAATACAAGTTTTGCATGACAAAAAAACATCTTAAAAAATACAAAGTATTGTATAACAAACTTATATAATATTTATTTTAATTCGGATTGCCAATTTGTATGATTAGTTTCTTTTACTCGAAACTTTTAGTAAAGAGTGATCATCGAGAGTTTTATGAGTTCAGAACTTTATAAAATATAACAACTTAAAGTGCCATTAACAATAGTGTTTTAAGTATAAAGAGCTTATTAGAAAATTGTCTTCGTAGACTCATTATAACATATGCGTACACAATAGTATTTTTTAAACAACAAAGTTTTCCAAACAATTCATTTTAAGTGGTATAATAGAAATAAAAAGGAGGTTGCACTATGACTGCACATGATATTTTAAACAATCCTTTCCTTAATAAGGGAACTGCCTTTACCTTAGAGGAGCGAAAGGAACTAGGCCTTATTGGATTATTGCCACCTTACGTTCAAACCATCGAGGAACAAGCGGCACAAACCTATGCACAAATGCAAACAAAGGTCAATGATCTGGAAAAACGTTTGTTCTTAATGGAAATCTTTAATACCAACCGGACTCTTTTCTATTACCTCTTTTCTCAACATTTGGAAGAATTCAATCCAATTGTATATGACCCAACCATTGCAGATACCATTGAAGGCTATAGTGACCTCTTTGTAGATCCCCAATATGCGGGATATCTTGATATTAATCATCCTGAAAACATTGAAGCCACTTTGAAAAATGCAGCAGGGGACCGTGAGATTCGACTCATTGTAGTAACAGATGCAGAAGGAATCCTTGGAATCGGTGACTGGGGAACAAATGGTGTCGATATTTCTGTTGGGAAATTGATGGTCTATACGGGTGCTGCTGGAATCGATCCTTCTATGGTCCTTCCTTTAGTCATTGATGCAGGAACTAACCGTGAAGAACTTCGGAACAATCCTAATTACTTAGGAAATCGTCATGAACGTGTCCGCGGAGATCGTTACTACGACTTCATTGACCAATTTGTTCAAACAGCAGAACGGCTTTTCCCTAAACTTTACCTTCACTGGGAAGATTTCGGACGTTCTAATGCTGCCAATATTCTTGAGAAATATCGGAAACAAATTCCTACCTTTAATGATGATATCCAAGGTACAGGAATCGTTACCTTGGGTGGTATCTTTGGTTCACTGGATATTAGTGGTGAAAAATTAACCGATCAAGTTTATCTCTGCTATGGTGGTGGTACTGCGGGTGCAGGAATTGCCTCTCGTGTTCTTCGTGAAATGGTGAGTGAAGGTCTTTCCGAAGAAGAAGCTTATAAACGTTTCTTTATGGTGGATAAACAAGGTCTTCTCTTTGATGATATGGATGACTTGACACCACAGCAAAAACCGTTTGCGAAGAAACGGTCGGATTTTCCTAATGCTGATAAATTAACAGATCTATTAGAAGTCGTTAAAACTGTTAAACCAACTATTTTAGTAGGAACTTCAACTCAGCCAAATACCTTCACTAAAGAAATTGTAGAAGCTATGTGTGAAAATACAGAACGTCCAATGATCTTCCCTTTGTCAAATCCAACCAAACTAGCTGAAGCTAGTGCCAAAGATTTGATTGAATGGTCAGATGGTAAGGCTTTTGTCGCAACAGGAATTCCTGCTGATACGGTTTCTTATAAAGGTGTAGACTATGTGATTGGTCAAGCCAATAATGCCTTGATTTACCCAGGTCTTGGTCTAGGTATGCTGGCTTCTGAAGCAAGTCTTTTGACAGATGAAATGATTGGAGCAGCGGCTCATTCGTTGAGTGGTATTGTCAATCCAGGCCAACCAGGAGCTCCTGTCTTGCCACCATTCAAGTATGTAGCAGATGTTTCTATTAAAGTAGCAGAAGCAGTCGCTAAAAAAGCGCAAGAGCAAGGTCTTGCGCGTGCTAAGGAAATAGATATGGCCAAAGCAGTTCGTGATTTGAAGTGGTATCCAGAGTATAAATAATTCATTGCTGCTGTCTATCCTTCGCTAGCGACAGATTTGTATGGGCTGTGGACTTAAGCAATTTAGAAAGGATACCTATGTCACTCTTTTTAACCTCGATTACGAGTATCATTCCGATTATCGCTATCATTGTTTTGGGGTATATTCTTCAGGTGAAGGGATGGTTTGGAGATGCTTTTGGACCTAACCTATCTCGTTTGATCATGAATGTAGCCTTGCCAGCGTCAATCTTTGTGTCGGTGATGAAATACCTAACACTAGATAAACTAATCAGTCTTTCTGGAGGTCTCCTTTATACATTTGTGGCCTTTATCTTGGGCTATATCGTAGCTTATATTGCAGTTGTGGTTTTCAAGGTTCGTACAGGACGGCGAGGAACCATGATTAATACCTTTGTGAATGCCAATACTATTTTTATTGGTTTACCTTTAAACGTTGCTCTTTTTGGGGATCAGGCTCTTCCTTATTTCTTAATTTACTATATTACCAACACGATTTCCACCTGGACATTGGGCGTGTATTTGATGACGAGTGACAGTAAATCGGGTCAAAGCAAGAAGACAAGTAAATTTGATTGGAAGAAATTGCTACCAGCTCCGCTTGTAGGTTTTCTTGTGGCTCTACTGTTTTTGATTCTTCGAATCTCTATTCCAGATTTCGCAACGAATACCTTAACCTATGTTGGAAATATCGTCACTCCCCTCTCTCTGATTTATATTGGTATCGTTCTTGCAAAGGCAGGCTTGAATACGATTCGTTTTGATAAAGATACAATTGTCACTTTGGTTGGACGCTTTATTTTAGCTCCCCTAATCATGCTTCTTGTATTGAAGTTCTTTGCCCCAAATATGGTAACGGCTGAATTTAAGACCTTTATGATTCAGTCTGCTACGCCAGCTTTAGCCGTTCTTCCGATCCTTGCTAGTCAGGGAAAAGGAGATGTGGAATTCTCTACGAATGTGGTGACTCTAAGTACGGTTCTATTTATCGTTGTTATTCCAATATTACAAACTTTATTAGGATAAGAAGGAAGAGGATAGGATTGAAAGTTTTGCGTTAAGAAATTTCACTATTTTAGATACATCTATTCCTATTTCTTGAAATCAAAATCGGCAGAAACTCTTCGGACGTTTCCTATCAAGCGCTTTTGAGCTGTCCTAAAAGCCAAACTTTTCAAACTAGGATTGAAAAAAGCTCGTAAAGCATCACAATTTAGTAAACGTTCTTCGAAAGAATGACGATACTTACACAGAGCACCTTTCGGGGTGTTCTTTTTTAAGCCTCAATAAGAGAGTTCACCCCCAAAAATCACACCACTAGTCTTTGTCTTATATAATTTGTTCCTAGTATCAGTTTAGTATGATATAATTAAATACGAATAATATAAAGGAGTTATAAATGAGAATAGGAAAAGGTATCAATTGGATTTTGATTCTGTTAAGTTGCTTAATTGCTATAGTACTGATAAGTTTTATGTTTTTCTTTAATCATAAGAAGCATGATGCAGAAGCAGTAAATACTACAACAGAACAGGTCTCTACTACTAGTACGACAACGACTAGTACAACAACCACTAGTTCAACGACTACTCAAGATAGTGTTACGACTACTGAGGAAAAAATCTCGACACAAGAAGAGCAAACGAATGCTAAATCACAAAAAATAGATGAGCAAGCCATTCTAAATGGAGATTTCTCTACTCTAGTTGGAACGTGGAGAAATGGACTTGGCCAAGAGTTTACATTTGATAAAAATGGATTAGTAAACAGTGGGAACATTGAGAAAGTGAGCATGGGTAACCATGGAACTATTGAATTCAGTGTTAGATCTGGTTTTACAGGGTATGGAATGAGTGTTTACCCTGCTGGACTTATTATAGATGGGTTAGATTCTGACTTAAGTAAAAACAGACTTACTGCTGGTCAAGCTGCTCCAACTAGCTCAGAACAAGTTTTTTATAAAGTAGACTAAATGATTAACCATCTCATCAAATTTGAGGTGGTTTTCTTCTTTATTTGTGAGTTGTGATCATTTTATGAAGGTTAATCAAGTATGCTTCAAAAATAGCTTCCATAAGCGTTCCAGCCTGTTTAGCAAGATGTTGGAATTTATGAGGACCTTGACGGGTATTATTTTTCTTCATAGTATGTTGTGTTATAATGTAGATACGATATGAATAAATTAAGATATCTCTGTAAATTCTGTAAATGTCACTTTGTGTGAACATGAGTACATTTGAATTTATAGAATGATAGGAGGTGGTTTACAATGATAAGTTTAGAGCTGATGTCTGAAGAAAATAGCATAGATGTTTATTCTTTTGAAAAAGAAAATCGGGAGTATTTTGAGCGGAATTTACCTCCTAGACCAGCTACCTATTTTGATTCAGAAGGTTTTAAAGAAATTACAAGGGAATTGTTAAGGGAACAAGAGAATCATGATGTCTACATGCATCTTATTAGAGATGCACAAGGTACTATGGTCGGAAGAATCAATTTAAGTGTCTTAGAGGATGATCGAAAAACAGCAGAACTTGGATATAGGATCGGAGAAAATGTTACTAATTTAGGTTATGCAAGTGAAGCGGTTAAACTCGTTTTAGAAAAGGCCTTTACTACTTATGGTTTACATAAGATTATCGCAGGGACGGCAACGGACAATCTGATCTCTCAGAGAGTGCTTTTAAAAAATGGTTTCACCTTTAGTAGAATCATAGAGAATGACTTTCAAATGCATAACGAGTGGATTCATACGGCAGTATTTGATATAAGAAATCTATAGCATCATCATTACCAGTCGTTTGCCAAAACTCAACATTTCTAGTAGACATTCGTCTACTTTTTTTATATAATAAAACTAAACCAAAATGGTTGAGTTTCGAAAAAAGTCAACCTACGATGAAATATCCCACTAGGAGGAAACCATGTACCAACCAGAAAAACTCAAGGCTCGAAGAAAAGAGTTAAAGTTAACACAAAAAGAGATTGCGGAGCAGCTTGGCATTAGTTTTCAGGCCTATTCGGCTTGGGAGCGTGGAGTCAAGGAGCCTTCTAAAGAAAAAGTTAAACAGCTAGAAGAGATTTTAAAAGTACCAAAAGGCTATTTTACTCAAATCGAGATTGTCCGTCTCTATAATAGCCTTTCCAATAAAGGAAAAGAAAAGGTGATAGTCTATGCTCGCGACTTGGCTCAAGAAGAACAAGTCAAGAAGGTGACTGCTATTTCAGAAAAACTTTTCGAGTATCATGTCTATGAACGCATGTCCGCTGGGATTGGTGCTTCGGTTTATGATGATCGAAACTTTGATACGGTTTACTTTAATGAGGAACTAGCTCACGATTTTGCTTCATGGGTCTCTGGAGATTCCATGGAACCCAAATATCAAAATGGTTCAGTAGCTCTGATTCGAGAGACCGGATTTGATTATGACGGTGCTGTCTATGCAGTGGTCTGCAACAATCAGACCTATATCAAACGGGTCTACCGAGAAGAAGATGGCTTACGTTTGGTTTCCATCAATCCTAAATATAAGGATATTCACATTTCTTACGAAGAAGATCCGCGGATTGTGGGTATTATCGTGGGCAATTTCGTACCCATGGAGGGATAGCCTATGGGCTACTTTGATTATTCCAGAGAGCCCCAAAGTGATATTGCCTTTGTCGATATGAAGTCCTTTTATGCCAGTGTTGAGTGTGTGGAAAGAGGACTCCATCCCCTTAAAACCTCCCTTTGTGTTATGAGTCGGGCGGATAATTCTGTTGGGCTGATTCTTGCCTCCTCGCCTATGTTTAAAAAGGTTTTTGGGAAAGCAAATGTCGGACGTGCCTATGACCTGCCCTTTGATATTAAGACGCGTAAATTTTCCTACTGTAATGCCAAAAAACAAGGCTTACGGACAGACCCGGACTATGTGAAATTTATCGAAGATTGGGCTCGGGTGACCGTTATTGTCCCTCCTCGGATGGATAAGTATATCGCAGTCAACATGGAAATTCAGCGCATTTTCCAGAATTATGGCAGTCCAGATGATATTTATCCTTATTCAATTGATGAAGGCTTTATTGACCTAACCAGTTCGCTCAATTATTTTGTCCCGGACCAGCAGATTTCTCGTAAAGATAAGCTGGACATGCTTTCGGCTCGTATCCAGAGAGATATCTGGCGGCAGACCGGGATTTACTCGACGGTCGGCATGTCGAATGCCAATCCCCTGCTTGCTAAGTTGGCCTTGGATAATGAAGCCAAGCACACACCGACCATGCGAGCCAATTGGTCTTACCAGGATGTGGAAGACAAGGTCTGGTCCATTCCAAAGATGACCGACTTTTGGGGGATTGGGCATCGGATGGAGAAGCGCTTGAATAGCTTGGAAATCTATTCGATTAAGGAATTAGCCAATAGCAATCCGGATTTCCTGAAGAAGGAACTTGGTCAAGCTGGACTTCGCTTGTGGTTTCATGCCAATGGAATTGATGAGAGTAATGTTCATAAGCCCTATAAAGCCAAATCTCACGGCTTGGGCAATTCGCAAATTTTACCGAGAGATTATGTCAAGCAGCGAGACATCGAAATTATCCTTCGAGAGATGGCTGAACAGGTGGCTGTCAGGCTTCGACGGGCCAGAAAGAAGACGACAGTGGTGTCTATCCATCTTGGCTTTTCTAAGCAGGAACAAAAACGCTCCATCCATACCCAGATGAAGGTGGAGCCAACCAATAACACCAGTATTTTGGTCGGGCATGTCCTGCAATTATTCCATAGCAAATATACTTCTGGGGCTGTCAGGAGTGTTGCCGTTAGTTATTCAGGATTTGTGGACGAATCCTTTGCGTTGATTTCCCTTTTTGATGAGGTTGACAAGCTAGAAAAAGAAGAAAGGCTCCAGACTGCCATTGATTCCATTCGAGAACAATTCGGCTTTACTTCTCTCTTGAAGGCGACTGCTTTAGAGGAGGCGTCGAGAAGTATTGCCAGAAGTAAGCTGATCGGAGGGCACTCTGCTGGAGGATTAGATGGACTAAAATGATTGATCGCTCTTATTTGCCCTTCCAATCCGCGAGGGACTATCAAGATCCAGGCATGCAGAAGTGGATGGGCTTTTTTCTATCGGAGCATACCAGTTCACTCCGTGCAGAAAAAAATCGTGTCGATTTATCGACAGATTTGAATCCAGTCGAGAAGTTGTTGCTACTTTCCCAGCTCTACGTTGGGCGACTAAAAGGCTCTTTTATGGTCAAGGAGAAAAATCATAAAAGCACGATATTGGGTGAAGTAAGAGAATTATCTCCTCAAGAAATCTCTATTAGAACGGATGAAGGCTATCGATTAATCAGGCTAGATGATATTCTCACAATCCAACTGTGTCAGGAGGAAGTTGATGACTAGAAAAGAGTTATATGAAAACAAATTGCAGATGGACTATTTTTCAGATGACTATATTCGTTTTGAGGAAGATTTCCAAAAATACTCTGCCATGAATGTACCCTTGACTTTCTTGATTGATGATATTCTACGAACCATGGCCATTAACCAAAAGGACTACTTTGTCTTAAACAAGGAGAATGCCAAGGATGGTAGGGAACATCGGTTTTATTTTAGGGTGAAGATGGAAAAAGATTGTCCACGTACTCGAACCTATGTCTATCTGGGACTCAGGCAAAATCATCAGTAAAGATTCTAGGCGTACATATATTTTATTGTAACAATAATGTTGTATCCAACCATTCGAGAGCTATTTCTTGAATGGTTTTTTGTTTGTAGTTTAAAAGCGATTGAACTATACCAATTTTTATTCTTGACAAGTAAAAGAAACAAGTATATACTGTTTTCACTGATTCTAAAAACAGAAAATCAGACTATACCAATTTCGATAAGGGGAAAGCACAGCTTGTCTGTGTCGTATATACTATGTGTGGAATTGTTGGTGTTGTTGGAAACACAAATGCAACTGATATTTTGATTCAAGGGCTTGAAAAGCTCGAATACCGTGGTTATGATTCTGCGGGGATTTTTGTCCTAGGTGGCGCTGAAAACCATCTAGTCAAGGCTGTTGGTCGTATTGCAGAATTGTCTGCTAAAACTGCAGGTGTTGAGGGAACAACTGGTATCGGACATACTCGTTGGGCTACTCACGGAAAACCAACGGAAGACAACGCTCACCCACACCGATCTGAGACTGGACGTTTTGTCTTGGTCCACAACGGGGTGATTGAAAACTACCTTGAAATCAAGGAAGAATACCTTGCGGGACACCACTTCAAGGGACAAACAGATACGGAAATCGCCGTACATTTGATTGGGAAATTTGCCGAAGAAGACGGCTTATCAGTTCTCGAAGCCTTCAAAAAAGCCCTTCACATCATTCGTGGTTCTTATGCCTTTGCCTTGATTGACTCTGAAAATCCAGATGTCATCTATGTAGCCAAGAATAAATCACCACTTTTGATTGGTCTTGGAGATGGCTACAACATGGTCTGCTCTGATGCTATGGCTATGATTCGTGAAACCAACCAATACATGGAAATTCATGACCAAGAGTTGGTAATCGTGAAGGCTGATAGTGTCGAAGTTCAGGACTATGATGGCAACAGTCGTGAGCGTGCCAGCTACACTGCTGAACTTGACTTGTCAGATATCGGCAAGGGAACTTACCCTTACTACATGCTCAAGGAAATCGATGAGCAACCAACGGTGATGCGTAAACTGATCCAAGCCTACACAGATGAGGCTGGTCAAGTAGTGGTAGACCCAGACATCATCAAGGCTGTTCAAGATGCAGACCGTATCTACATCCTTGCAGCTGGAACATCTTACCATGCAGGATTTGCTTCTAAGAAGATGCTAGAAGAATTGACAGATACGCCAGTTGAACTCGGTATCTCCTCTGAGTGGGGCTATGGTATGCCACTTCTTAGCCAGAAACCACTCTTCATCTTTATCAGTCAATCTGGTGAAACAGCTGATAGCCGTCAGGTTTTGGTTAAGGCTAATGAAATGGGTATCCCAAGCTTGACAGTGACAAACGTGCCTGGTTCAACTCTGTCACGTGAAGCCAACCATACCATGCTGCTTCATGCAGGCCCTGAAATTGCCGTAGCTTCAACCAAGGCATATACTGCGCAAATCGCAGCCCTTGCCTTCCTTGCAAAAGCGGTTGGTGAAGCAAATGGGAATGAAAAAGCCAAAGCTTTCGATTTGGTTCATGAGTTGTCTATCGTGGCTCAGTCTATCGAGTCAACCCTTTCAGAGAAAGAAATGATTGATAGCAAAGTTCGTGACCTTCTTGAAACAACACGCAATGCCTTTTACATCGGACGTGGTCAAGATTACTATGTAGCCATGGAAGCCAGTCTCAAACTCAAAGAGATTTCTTACATCCAATGTGAAGGTTTTGCGGCTGGAGAACTCAAACACGGAACTATTGCCTTGATTGAGGATGGAACCCCTGTTTTGGCCCTCTTGTCAGACCCAGTTCTTGCTAACCACACTCGTGGGAATATCCAAGAAGTTGCTGCCCGTGGCGCTAAGGTACTCACCATCGCAGAAGAGAATGTTGCCAAAGAAACAGATGACATCGTCCTTACGACCGTACATCCTTACCTCTCACCAATCTCAATGGTCGTGCCAACTCAATTGGTCGCTTACTTTGCAACCCTCCACCGTGGACTTGATGTGGATAAACCACGGAACCTTGCTAAGTCTGTAACGGTAGAATAATAAAAAAAGTCTAGTTAAACTAGACTTTTTTATTATAAATCTTGCATGGAAATCTTATTGAGTTCGTTGACAACTTGCAGAATAGATAGTCGGCTAATGTTCATGATTCGCTTATTATCGATTTCTTTAATATCAAAATTAGTGATAATAGCGTCATAGTCACTTTGCCTAATTTCTTCTATATTTAGGGTTTCTTTATCCCAAGTTTCATACTGGATGTTATTTGAAGTATGGAATTCGTAGAGAGATATCAAGAATTCTGGATGGGCAAAGTCATACTCACTGAGGACTAAGACTTTGACTTTCTTTTTGTGTTCAAATAATTGATCTGTAAGCCCCTCTGCGTGAGTAAACAGGGTGTAGATCAGGTGAGAAAGAGCAGGTATCTTCTCCTTTTGTCCCATAATACTCTTATAGTGCATCATTTCAAAGACAGTTGCTTCATAAAAATTAGGGAAGAATTTTTTAATCTTTCCAAGTGTATAGTCTTTATTTTGTGAAATGATCGATTCGGAGTTGATTTCTCTTCGCTCGAGTAAGGCAGTATTGTGCAAATTCCAAATTAAAGTATCCGTATTTGCAAATTGGACGCCAAATTTTCGAGTTAAGTTGTCCAGAATGTCTCGTGCAGCATGATAGGACAAATTAACTTTTTCGTCAGATTGACGAGCAGCTAGGAAGTCTTCGACTGTGAAGAAGAGGCTAGGTTCAGCAAATGGGCTGAAGATTTGATAGATATTTTCCGGATTGATTTTAATGTTAAGTCCTTGGGCCAAATCTTGTAACTGATGCTGAAAATCGGGTAGTTGGTCGAAAATAGGATTTAACCAGGAAATGTTTTGTTCTGATAACTGAACGAAATATCCTCTCTTCATTCGGTGCAAATCGACTGTAGCCTGCCTTCTGATTTGGTAAAGATTTTGATATTTTGCAGGGAATTTCGCCAAATTGATAAAGAAAGAGACAAAATCATTTATATTTTCTTCCTTAACCTCCTCAAATGGCCAGTCCAGAAAATTATAAGCTTCGTGGAAAAATTGGGAGAAGAAAAATCGAATATCTTTTTCATCTCCAATAATAGAGATTGGGGTTACCTTGAGCTTAAAGCGGTAAGTTCCATCAAGTGTCTTATTGATATCCGCAATTTTCTTTCTCAAAGAAGGGAGGGAAATATCCAGAGATTCGGCAAGATGCTCATAGGTAAAGGGGCTACCCAAAAGGAAAAATGCTTTTAAAATTTGAAAATATTCAGACGTCTGTAAAAAATATTGGTAAATTCGCTCGATGCCATTATTTTTTGTATTCACCATCATAATTCCCGCAGTTGAGTGTCGAATATCAAAATCAGGAAAGATTTCACGTAATTCTTTGATATCACTTTTAATGATGCGAGCATTGTGTCCAATGGTTTTAGATAAATCATCTAGGTAAATCCAATCAGGGTTTTCAAACAAATATTCTAAAATCTTTAATTGCCTTTGCTCTTTTTGGCTGAGTAATTCTCTCATTTTTAATAAACTCCCGAAGTAATGTTAGAATAATTAGAAAAGAAGATAATTGGAGATTGTCAGAATTCTAGCATAAAAGAAAGTCACCCCTTAAGAGAGATTCGAAATCTATCGAGGAGGGGTGATGCTTGATATGAAGTTCTTACGAGTCTTCAATCTATTTACGATATAAACGGTCGTATTGGTAGTATGGATCAAAGGTTACGTTAATTCCCAATTTACGGAGAACGTTCTTGTCTTCATCTGTTAAGATAATCGTAGAATGAGCTTCGCTTCCCTTGAGGTTTCCGAGTTCTTTCATAGCGCGATCAGCATCAGGATTCTGCATAGCTGTGATTGCAAGAGCGATAAGAATCTCATTAGAATGAAGACGTGGATTGCGACTACCTAAGTGATTGATTTTCAAACCTTGGATTGGTTTCACAACTTCTGGTTCAATTAATTTTGTTTCGGCATCGATGTTCGCTGACTTCTTGATAGCATTGATCACGGCTGCAGCTGTCGGACCAAAGAGTTCTGAATTCTTACCAGTGACAATTTCACCAGAAGGTAACTCAAGTGCTAGAGCGGGCCCATCTGTTTCTTCAGCTTTTTGTCGAGCAGCAACAGCAACCTTACGGTCAGCTGGTGTGATGCCAAGATCATTCATGAGAAGTTCGATTTTCTTGACAGCAGACTCAGCAACTTTCTCAGCCTTGAAGTCGAGAACTGTTTGGTAGTAGCGACGAATAATTTCTTGTTTTGATGCTTCAATTGCAGCGTCGTTATCAGTGATTGCAAAACCAACCATATTTACACCCATGTCAGTTGGAGATGCATAAGGAGATTCGCCCAAGATACGTTCGAGCATACGCTTGAGAACAGGGAAAATCTCGATATCACGATTGTAGTTGACTGTAGTTTCTCCGTAAGTTTGGAGATGGAATGGGTCAATCATATTGACATCATCAAGGTCTGCTGTAGCAGCCTCATAAGCCAGGTTAACTGGATGATGGAGAGGTAGATTCCAAACTGGGAAGGTTTCAAACTTAGCATAACCGGATTTGATACCATTCAGTTGGTCGTGGTACATGTTGGACATACAAGTTGCCAACTTACCTGAACCAGGCCCAGGAGCAGTCACGACAATTAAATTGCGACTCGTTTTGATATAGTCGTTTTTCCCCATACCTTCAGGAGAGATGATGTGATCCATATCTGTCGGATACCCCTTGATAGGGTAGTGAAGATAAGAGTCAATCCCATTTTTCTCTAATTGATTACGGAAGGCATCAGCTGCCGGTTGGCCTGCATATTGAGTAATGACAACTGAACCAACAAAGATACCGAGTTCATTGAATTTATCGATCAAACGAAGCACTTCTTGGTCATAAGAAATGCCCAAGTCTCCACGAGCTTTTGAGTGCTCGATATTGCTAGCGTTAATGGCAATAACAACCTCGACCTGTTCTTTCAATTCTTGCAAGAGCTTGATTTTGTTATCTGGCTCATATCCAGGAAGGACACGAGCAGCGTGGAAGTCCTCCAACATCTTGCCACCAAACTCCAAGTAGAGTTTGCCGTCAAATTGGTTGATGCGTTCCAAGATATGGTCGCGTTGCAGATTCAAATATTGTTCAGAACTAAAAGCTTGTTTTTTCATTTTTTTACCTCTATTTTCTATTATATAAAAAAAATAGAAGATAAGAAACTAGAGAGTCACAAAAGTAAGAAAAAAGATAAAGCAAACGCTTGCACAAATAGAGGAAAAAGTCTATGATGGAGTAAAGTGAATTTAAAAGAGGTGAAAATATGCAAGAAAAATGGTGGCATAATGCAGTTGTCTATCAAGTCTACCCTAAAAGCTTCAAGGATAGTAATGGAGATGGGATTGGTGATTTACCAGGAATTACTAGCAAGTTAGACTATCTAGCTAAGCTAGGAATTACGGCAATTTGGCTTTCACCAGTTTATGATAGCCCTATGGATGACAATGGTTATGATATTGCCAATTATCAAGACATCGCTTCTATCTTTGGAACCATGGAAGACATGGACCAGCTGATTGCTGAAGCTAAAAAACGAGATATTCGAATCATCATGGACTTGGTTGTCAATCATACATCCGATGAGCATGCTTGGTTTATTGAAGCGCGTGAAAATCCTCAAAGTCCCGAACGTGACTACTATATTTGGCGAGATAAACCCAATGATTTAACCTCTACTTTTAGTGGTTCTGCATGGGAATATGATGAAAAATCTGGTCAATACTATCTACACTTTTTCAGTAAGAAACAACCAGACCTCAACTGGGAAAACGAAGAGCTCCGCCATGAAATCTATGAGATGATGAATTTCTGGATTGATAAAGGGATTGGTGGATTCCGTATGGACGTTATTGACATGATTGGGAAGATACCTGACCAGAAGGTTGTCAACAATGGCCCCATGCTTCATCCCTACCTTAAGGAAATGAATCAGGCTACTTTCGGCGGCAAAGACCTTTTGACAGTAGGGGAGACTTGGGGAGCAAATCCAGAAGAGGCCAAGAAATATTCGAATCCAGAAGGTCAAGAGTTGTCTATGGTCTTCCAATTTGAACATATCTGTCTTCAGTATCAGGAAGGACAACCTAAGTGGCACTACCAAAAAGAGCTAAATGTAGGGAAATTAAAAGAGATTTTCAACAAGTGGCAGACAGAGTTAGGAGTTGAGGATGGCTGGAATTCCCTTTTCTGGAATAACCATGACCTTCCACGAATCGTCTCTATCTGGGGAAATGACCGAGAATACCGCGAAAAATCTGCTAAAGCGTATGCAATCTTGCTTCATCTCATGAGAGGAACACCTTATATTTATCAAGGCGAAGAAATTGGCATGACCAATTTCCCATTTGAAAACTTGGAGCAAGTAGAAGATATTGAATCTATCAACTATGCCAAAGAAGCGCTAGAACAAGGTGTACCGCTAGAGCAAATTATAGATAGCATTCGTGTAATTGGACGCGATAATGCGCGTACCCCAATGCAGTGGGATACTACAGACTATGCTGGCTTTTCAAGCGCGAAACCATGGTTAGGAGTCAATCCAAACTATGCGAAAATTAATGTAGAAGAGGCTTTAGCAAATCCAGATTCCATCTTCTATACTTATCAAAAATTAGTTCAGATTCGCAAAGAAAACAGCTGGCTAGTTCAAGCTGACTTTGAATTATTAGAAACGGCTGAGAAAGTCTTTGCCTATATTCGCAAGGACGGGGAACGTCGTTTCCTAGTAGTAGCTAACCTCTCAAATCAAGAACAAGAATTTCAATTTAATGGGGTTCTCAAATCAATCTTAGTTGCTAACACCGAGGTTCAAGAAAAGCTCGAGCAACTAACACTAGCTCCTTGGGATGCATTCTGTGTCGAATTGGCCAATTAAACCTAAAAAACTCAAGTGTCCAAGATGCTTGAGTTTTTTCTAAAATAAGTGTAGAAATTTCTTAAAAAAATATTATTTTGAATTTTCTAAAAAATTGCATGAAAACCCTTGCTTTTATAAAAAAATAGGGTATAATGGTGAAAAATAGTATTTTAAAGGAGAATACCGATGAAATCGAAAAAGTTGCTTGCAGTAGCAGGGATAACGATGAGTGCAGCTCTTCTTTTAGCAGCTTGTAGCAAGACTGAGAAAAAAGCAGATGCTCCTACAACATTTTCATATGTATATGCCATTGATCCAACAACATTGGACTATAGCGTAACTAGTAAAAGTTCGACATCAGACGTCATCGCTAACCTGATCGACGGACTCTTGGAAAATGACAAATACGGGAACTTGATTCCATCTCTTGCTGAAGATTGGTCGGTTTCACAGGATGGTTTGACCTATACCTACAAGCTACGCAAAGGTGTCAAATGGTATACTTCTGAAGGTGAAGAGTACGCCGAGGTCAAGGCTCAAGACTTTGTGACTGGTTTGAAGCATGCTGCTGATGGTAAGTCAGATGGCCTTACACTTATCCAAGACTCTATCAAAGGTTTGGCAGAGTACGTTAGCGGTGAAACAAATGACTTCTCGACTGTCGGTGTCAAAGCAGTTGACGACTACACTGTTCAATATACCTTGAATCAACCAGAAAGCTTCTGGAATTCCAAGGTAACAACAGCGACTATGCTCCCAGTCAATGAAGAGTTCTTAAATTCACAAGGTAAAGATTATGGTGCAGCTGCACCTTCAGGGATTCTCTATAATGGGCCATATATTTTGAAGAACTTCACTTCAAAATCAGTCATTGAGTACGAAAAGAACCCAAATTATTGGGACAAAGACAATGTTAAGATTGACCACGTCAAGCTTACTTTCTACGATGGATCTGACCAAGAATCATTGATTCGTAGCTTTGCATCAGGGGCCTATACAACAGCACGCCTTTTCCCAACTAGTTCAAGCTTTGATTCAACTAAGAAAGAATACGGCGATAAAATTGTTTATAGCCCGCAAGAAGCGACTAGCTATTACTTTACTTTCAACGTAAATCGTCAGTCTTACAATAAAACAGCCAAGACAGACGAAGCGCAAAAGACTTCTACAAAAGAAGCACTTCTCAATAAAAACTTCCGCCAGGCAATCAACTTTGCCCTTGACCGTCATTCATACTCTGCGCAGATGAATGGTGAAGAGGGTGCAGACAAGATTATCCGTACCAGTCTTGTACCTTATGACTTTGTTCAGGTTGGTGAAAAGACCTTCGGTGAACTGGCTCAAGAGCAATTGGTAACATACGGAGACCAGTGGAAAGATGTAGCGTTGACAGATGGTAAGGATACTCTTTACAATCCAACAAAAGCAAAAGCTGCCTTTGAAAAAGCAAAATCAGAATTGCAAGCCAAGGGTGTAACCTTCCCTATTCACTTGGATATTCCAGTTGAGCAAACAGATGTCATCGCTGTACAGCAAACCAACTCTCTTAAACAGTCTATCGAAGCAGCACTTGGAAGTGAAAATGTCGTCATCGATGTACTTCAAATGACTGATAATGAGAAAATGAGTATTACTTCTCAAGCCAAGGTTCCTTCTCAAAAAGACTACGATTTGAACGGAACTGGTTGGGGACCAGACTATCAAGACCCAGCTACCTATCTCAATATCCTAGATGCTAAGAAGGGATCTGCCCTTAAACACTTGGGTATTACAAAAGGTAAAGATCCAGAAGTGTTGGCTCAAGTTGGACTTGATGAATACAAGAAACTCTTGGACGATGCAGCATCTGAAACGAGCGATCTGAACAAACGCTATGAAAAATATGCCAAAGCACAAGCTTGGGTATCTGATAGCTCGCTTCTCATCCCCGTAGCATCTTCAGGTGGTTCTCCGACCGTGAGTCGTACAGTGCCATTTACAAAAGCCTACTCTCAGGTTGGAATCAAGGGTGATCCATTTGTCTTCAAAGGTTTAGAGTTGCAAAATGATATTGTAACCGCTAAAGAATACGAAGAAGCACTCAAAAAATGGCAAAAAGAGAAAATTGAAACAAATGCCAAGTACCAAAAAGAGTTAGCCAACCACGTTAAATAATCTGTACAATACTGAAAGAAATCCAGTTTTTATGCTGGGTTTCTTTCTTTTTTTCATCTTAGTGACGGGTAGCAAAAAATTAAATAACTTTACTTTTAGGATAAAATTTGATAAAATCATCTTATGTTATAAAACCTAACATATAAGGAGAAGTTGAATCATGAAACTTAAAAAACGATTGATTGGAGCGGGATTGACACTTGCTGCTGCGGTCTTATTGACTGCATGTGGGAAATCCGCAACAGATGCTAAAACCTACTCGTCAACATTTGGTGCAGATCCAACAACCTTCAACTACCTTTTGGATTATTCTGGTGACAATACTAGTGTGATTACCAACTTAGTAGATGGTTTGCTTGAAAATGACAATTATGGGAATCTCATTCCTGCCCTTGCAGAAGATTGGAGTGTTTCGAAGGATGGTTTAACTTATACCTACAAACTTCGTCAGGATGCCAAGTGGTTTACAGCTGACGGTGAAGAATACGCTCCCCTTAAAGCACAAGACTTTGTAACTGGTATCAAATACGCTGCTGACAACAAGGGGCAAGCTCTCGATTTGATTCAGAACTCTATCAAGGGTTTGGATGATTATGTAACAGGTGCTAATACTGACTTTTCAAATGTTGGTGTTAAAGCTATAGATGATTACACTGTCCAATATACTTTGACACGTCCAGAACCATTCTGGAACTCTAAAACAACTAATAGCATCCTCTTCCCAGTTAATGAAGAATTCCTAGCTTCTAAAGGTAAAGACTTCGGAACATTGAAACCTGATAGCATTCTTTATAGCGGACCATATTTGTTAAGAGATTTTACATCTAAGTCATCTATTGAGTATGTGAAGAATCCACATTATTATGATCAAGAAAAAGTAACGATTGAAAAGGTAAAATTGGCATACTTTGACGGTTCAGACCAAGACTTGACAATCCGTAACTTCGAAAGTGGTGCCTACTCATCTGCAGGTGTTTATCCAAACAGTTCGAACTTTGCGAAGACCAAGGAAAAATACAAGGACAACATCGTCTATAGCTTGCAAGATGCGACATCTTGGTACTACAACTTTAACGTTAACCGTGGTGCTTATAACCACACTGCGAAAACAAGCGACGATCAAAAACAGGCAACTCAAGCTGCAGTTTTGAATAAAAACTTCCGTCAGGCCATCAACTTTGCTATTGACCGTACAGCATACTCAGCTCAATCAAACGGTGAAGAAGCGGCTAAAAATACTCTTCGTAACACGCTTGTGCCACCAACTTTCGTGCAAGTAGGTGACAAGACTTTTGGTGAAACAGTTGCTTCAAAATTGGTCAACTATGGCACACAATGGTCAAATATGAATCTTGAAGATGCTCAAGACGGCTACTTCAATAAAGAAAAAGCACAAGCTCAGTTTGCAGAGGCTAAAAAAGAATTAGAAGACCAAGGTGTAACTTTCCCAATTCATTTGGACTTGCCAGTGGATCAAGTTAATAAGACCTTGCTTGCAGGAACAAACTCAATCAAGCAATCAATCGAATCAACACTTGGTTCTGAAAATGTTGTGGTTGATGTTATCCAATTGTCTACGGATGATTATACAAATGCAACGGTTCAAGCACCAACTCCAGCAGATCATGATTATGATTTGAACTTGGATGGATGGTCAGCTGACTACCAAGATCCTTCAACTTACCTCAATCCTTTCAACGCTGAGGACGGATTCTACCTCAAGATTTTGGGACTTGATCCAAGCAAAGATGCAGGTAAGATTACTAGTCTAGGTTTGGACCAATATACTCAAAAATTAAAAACAGCAGATGCAGAAAATACAGATGTTGCTAAACGCTATGAAAACTATGCAGATGCACAAGCTTGGTTGATTGATAGTTCTCTTCTAATCCCAGTTGTGTCAAATGGTGGTGGGGCTTCGGTGACACGCGTGACACCATTTACACGTGCTTACTCATTAGTTGGTATTAAAGGAACTGGAAGCAACTACAAGTATATGAGATTGCAAACAGAAGTGGTGACAACTGCTCAATTTGACGAAGCCAAAGCCAAATGGGAACAAGAACGTAAAAATTCAGTCGAAAAGAGTCAAAAAGAATTCGAAAGTCACGTTAAATAATAAAAAATAGAGCTTTTCAAAAGCTCTATTTTTTATTTTGATTGTGTTTTGAAAACATAAAAAGCATCAAAAACTATAGTAAATATAAAAAATGCAAATGCTTTCAAAAAAGTAAGCGCTCCCTTGACTAGTATTGATAGCCTTAAGAGGCAATTTATGATATAATTAAATTAAAATGTTTTGAAGAGGTGTTCCATGAAAAATAGGCGTATTAAAAAAGGTAAATCTAGTAAGTTTCAGCAGAGTTTAAATGTAGGTTTGCTGCTAATCTATGCTGTTCTTGCTTCTTTTTTATTGTTTCTGATTTTTAGATATCAGATTTTAGCAGTTAGCTATTTTAATGTTATCTTGGCAGCTGTTTTAGTTCTTATCGCTTTATTGTCTCTGTTGCTGATAGTCAAGCGAAAAGCCAAAATTTTTACCTTGATAGTGCTATTGCTATCGGTCTTATTTAGCTCTCTAGCTTTGGTAGCTGTAAATCGCTTTATCGGTATTGCCAATCAATTTAATGCAACGTCAAATTATTCAAGCTACACTATGAGTGTGGCGGTGCTAGCAGACAGTGAAATCAATAATGTTTCTCAGCTTTCCAGTGTAACTGCTCCAACAGGAACAGATGCTGAGAATATTCAAAAATTGATAGATGACATTAAAACAACTCAAAGCAAGGAATTGACAGTTGAGGAAGCTTCTTCTTATTTAGCAGCCTATAAGAGTTTGTTAGATGGAGAAACCAAAGCAATCGTCTTAAACGGTGTTTTTGAAAATCTGATTGAGCAGGAATATCCCGACCACGCTAAAAAGATCAAGAAAATATATACCAAGGACTTGACCAAGAAAGTGGAAGCGCCTAAGGTAGCTACAGGAAATTCTTTCAATGTCTACATCAGCGGGATTGATACCTATGGTCCTATCAGTTCTGTTTCGCGCTCAGATGTCAATATCATCATGACAGTGAATCAAGATACCAAGAAGATTCTCTTGACGACAACTCCTCGAGATGCCTATGTCCCTATTGCAGATGGTGGAAACAACCAAAACGATAAGTTGACGCATGCGGGTATCTATGGCGTAGATGCTTCTATCCATACCTTAGAAAATCTTTATGGTATCGACTTGAACTACTATGCCCGTCTCAATTTCACTTCTTTCTTGAAGTTGATTGACCTTCTCGGAGGCGTGGATGTCTATAACGACCAAGAGTTCACATCGCGTCACGGACAATACCATTTCCCAGTTGGCAATGTTCATTTAGATTCTGAGCAAGCTTTGGGATTTGTTCGTGAACGCTATTCGCTTGCTAATGGTGACGGTGATCGCGGTCGTAATCAACAAAAAGTCATTGCGGCTATTATCCAGAAATTGACTTCAGCGGAATCTCTGAAAAACTATGACAGCATTATTCAAAGCTTGCAGGATTCGATTCAGACTAATATGCCACCAGAAACAATGGTTAGTCTTGTCAATACTCAGTTGGCAAGCGGTGGAAAATATACCGTTACCAATCAAGATCTGAAAGGGACTGGACGTATGGGTCTTCCGTCTTACGCCATGCCAGATAGCAATCTTTACATGTTAGAAATCGATCCAACAAGCTTGGAAGCTGTTAAAACGGCCATTAAAGATACCATGGAAGGAAAATAAGATGATTGATATTCATTCACATATTGTTTTCGATGTTGACGATGGGCCTAAAAATAAAGCTGAGAGCAAGGCTCTTCTTGAGGAAGCCTATGCACAAGGTGTTCGAACCATTGTTTCGACCTCTCATCGTCGAAAAGGGATGTTTGAAACACCAGAAGATAAAATTGCAGCTAATTTTAGCGAAGTCAAACAGTTGGCTCAAGAAATTGCACCGGATTTGAATATCGTGTACGGAGCTGAGATTTATTTTTCTAGTGATGCTTTGGAAAAGTTAGAAAAAGATTTAATTCCAAGGCTTAATGACACACGCTTTGCCTTGATTGAATTTAGTATGAATACTCCCTATAGAGATATTCATAGCGCCTTGACAAAAGTTCTCATGTTAGGGATTACGCCTGTGGTTGCTCATATTGAGCGTTATCACGCTTTAGAAAATGATGAAAAAAAGGTAAGGGAACTCATCAATATGGGTTGCTATATGCAGATTAATAGTTCGAGTGTTTTAAAACCTCGCCTTTTTGGAGATACCTATAAGTTTATGAAAAAACGTGCTAGGTATTTCTTGGACAAGGACTTAGTTCATGTAGTGGCTAGCGATATGCATAATCTGGATAATCGTCCGCCTTATATGAAAGAAGCTTATGAGCTTATTGCTAAAAAATACGGAGCAGAAAAAGCTCGTGAACTTTTTGAAACAAACCCATCAAACATTATAAATGACCAACTAATTTAGGAGAAATGATGAAAGAACAAGAAAAATTTGAAATTGATGTATTTCAATTGGTAAAAGTGCTTTGGAAACGTAAATTCCTCATCGTCTTAACTGCAATAATAGCAGGCCTAGTAGCTTTTGCTTATAGCTCATTTGTGATCCAGCCACAGTATACTAGTACCACTCGTATCTACGTAGTCAATCGTAACCAAGCAGATAAGCCAGGTTTGACCAACCAAGACTTGCAGGCAGGTTCATACTTGGTAAAAGACTACCGTGAGATCATTCTTTCTCAGGATGTTCTTGAAAAAGTGGTGGCTGATCAAAGCTTAGCTATGGATGCCAAAACTCTTGGAAGAAAAGTTTCAGTAACAGTCCCTGCAGATACGCGTATCGTATCAATCTCAGTTCGAGATGGGAAACCTGAGGAAGCGAGTCGTATCGCCAATGCACTTAGAGAAGTAGCTGCTCAGAAAATCATTTCTGTAACAAGAGTGTCGGATGTAACCACACTTGAGGAAGCAAGACCAGCGACATCGCCATCTTCACCAAATATTCGTCGCAATACAATGATGGCCACTATAGCAGGCGTAGGATTCGTAACGGTTATCGTGCTTTTAGTTGAATTGTTGGATGATCGAGTGAAGCGTCCAGAAGATATCGAAGAAGTGATGCACCTCTCGCTTTTAGGTGTTATTCCAAATCTTGAGAAATTAAAGTAAAGAGGGAAATATGGCAAAGTTAGAATTATCAGAACAACGATTACACTCTGTAAAAAAAGCTGAGGAGTATTATAACGCACTACGGACCAACATCCAGTTGAGTGGAGATGGCCTCAAAGTGATTGCCCTTTCGTCGGTTAGACCTGGAGAAGGGAAGTCGACCACTTCAACCAATATAGCTTGGGCTTTCGCGCGTGCAGGCTACAAGACGCTCCTTATTGATGCCGATATTCGTAATTCAGTCATGTCAGGTGTCTTTAAGTCTCGAGAAAAAATTACAGGTTTGACAGACTACTTATCAGGAACCAAAGATCTATCTCATGGTTTGTGTGAAACAAACGTAGAAAACTTGTTTGTCATTCAATCAGGTGCTGTCTCACCAAACCCAACTGCTCTTCTTCAAAGTGAAAAATTTGAAGCGATGATTGAGACTTTACGCAAATATTTTGACTATATCATTGTAGATACAGCCCCTATAGGAGTTGTCATTGATGCGGCTATTATCGTACAAAAATGTGATGCCTCTATCCTGGTGACTGAAGCTTCTGCAACAAAACGGAGAGAAGTTCAAAAAGCGAAAGATCAGTTAGAGCAAACAGGAACACCATTCTTAGGAGTTATTCTGAATAAATTTAATATTCAGCTTGAAAAATATGGTTCTTACGGATCATATGGGAACTACGGTTCCTACGGAAAGAAATAAGTAGGTAATAAGGGAGAAAAAAATGGAAGGAAGGGGTTTCTACAACGTAACTCTAGCGTTTATACAGAGTATACTGGTCAGTATATTAGCTTATATACTAATCTCTGTATCTGAAACAGAAATTGTTGCAAAAACGGTTTTTGTTCTGTATTTTCTTCATTTTGCAGCCTTCTATATCAGTGGCTACGGTAAGGATTTTTTTAAACGTAGTCAATCCGCCGAATTGATAGAAATAGTAAAATACATCATCTTTTTTGCATTGCTGATTAGTTTTTCTAGTTTTTTTCTGAAAAATCAATTTGTGATTTCTAGAAGGGGTATGATTTACTTCCTGTCTTTGTACGGAGTGTTTAATTATTTTCTGAGTTTTGTTATCAAAAAATATTGGGTCCATTTTAACCATAATTTAAAGGGAAGTCGTAAAATCATTTTGATTACTGCGACATCTCGAATTGAGAAAGTGATAGACCGCTTGTTGACTGCAAGTGATGTTGGCGGAAAACTTGTTGCTGTAAGTGTACTAGATAAACCGGATTTTAAACACAGTAAAGTAACGGTTATTCCTCGAGAAAACCTCATTAATTATGCAACTCATGAGGTAGTAGACGAAGTATTTGTAAACCTACCTAGTGAGGATTATGATATCGGTAGCATTATTTCACAATTTGAAACAATGGGAATTGATGTTACAGTCAATCTAAATGCCTTTGATAAAAATTTAGGTAGAAATAAGCAAATTCATGAGATGGCTGGTTTAAATGTAGTAACTTTTTCTACAAACTTATATAAACCGAGTCATATTATTGCCAAACGAATCATTGATATTTTAGGAGCAATTGTTGGGCTAATCATTTGTGGACTTGTAAGTATAGTCCTTGTTCCAATGATTCGAAAAGATGGTGGACCAGCAATCTTTTCTCAAACCCGAGTCGGTAAAAATGGTCGCTATTTCACTTTTTATAAGTTCCGATCTATGAGGGTAGATGCGGAAGAAATCAAGCAACAATTGATGGATCAAAATACCATGCAAGGTGGTATGTTTAAAATGGATAATGATCCTCGAGTTACAGAAATTGGACGCTTTATACGTAAAACTAGTATTGACGAGTTGCCACAGTTTTGGAACGTACTGATTGGGGACATGAGCTTAGTAGGGACTCGCCCTCCAACGGTTGATGAATACGAAAAATACACACCTGAACAAAAACGCCGATTGAGTTTTAAACCAGGCATTACTGGGCTATGGCAAATTAGTGGTAGAAGTGGAATTACCAACTTTGACGATGTTGTCAAACTAGATGTAGCTTATATCGATGATTGGACAATTTGGAAAGACTTCGAAATTTTATTAAAAACAGTAAAAGTAGTGTTGATGAGAGATGGAGCGAAATGATTCTATGAATAAAGTGAGAGAAATTCAATTAGGAGAGTTAACACTTTTAGAAAGTTATATCGATCTTTGTAAAAGACATGATTTGCGTTATTACGCCTTGGGTGGGACATTACTCGGTGCCATTCGTCATAAAGGATTTATCCCATGGGATGATGATATGGATTTAGGAATGCCTAGAAAAGATTATGAAAAATTCTTGACAATTTGTGAACAAGAGCTTCCTGAAAGTGTTATTTTAAGACTTCACGATGATAATCTAGGTAATACTTCGATTATGGATACTTCAATCCAAATTCAATTTGGTAATGAATGGTGTAGTCCTTTTATTGATATCTTTCCCTTAGATGGTTACCCAGAAGACGGAATCCATTACTGGTTGCATACGAATAAAATAAAATTCTATCGTGCTTTATCTAAAATTTCTGTTATCGATCGTATACATGAGAGAGATAGAGGCTCGTTCGAAAATGCGATTGTAAAAGTTTCAAAAAGTTTAAAATTAAATAAACTTTTAAACACTTCAAAAATTAATAAAAAATTGCAAAGTATCATCAAACAATATGATTACGAGACTAGTACTATGGTCGGGAATGTCTTGGGTTCCTATCGAGAACGTGAACTCGCAAGAAAAGAAGTGTTTGGGGAACCGCAATTACTAGAATTTGAAAGTTTACAAATAAGTTGTCATGCAAATCCCGATGAATATTTGACAAAAATATACGGTGATTACATGCAACTGCCAAAAGAAGCTGAGCGTAAGGGTCATTTTGAGTCTACGTGGGGAGATTGAATTGAATAGTTTTGATTTAATGGGGGTCAGAATTGACCCCTTAACAATGGACGAAACTGTCCAAGCCGTTGAAAAATTTGTTCTTGAACAACGTCCACTCCACCTAATGGGAGTGAATGCAGATAAAATTAATCAATGCCAAACAGATGAATCGATTAAAAAGATAGTGAACGATTCTGAAATCATTAATGCAGATGGTGCTTCAGTTGTTCTAGCTTCCCGTTTTTTGGGTTATCAAGTTCCTGAGAGAGTCGCTGGGATTGATTTGATGCAAAAGTTGCTCCATTTAGCCAATGAAAAGTCATATTCGGTTTATTTTTTTGGTGCCAAGGAAGAAGTTTTAATAGATATGTTGGAAATCTTTAAGAAAGATTATCCGAATTTACGAGTTCTTGGACATCGCAATGGTTATTTTTCTGAAGAAGATGAATATGGCATTCAAGAAGACATTCGTGAGAAAAATCCTGATTTTGTTTTTGTTGGGATCACCTCTCCTAAGAAAGAATACATCATTCAAAAATTTATGGATCAAGGTGTTAATTCTGTCTTTATGGGAGTCGGAGGTAGTTTTGACGTTTTATCTGGCCATATTAAACGAGCTCCTTTATGGATGCAAAATGCGCATCTTGAGTGGCTGTTCCGCGTGGCAAATGAACCTAGACGCCTCTTTAAACGTTATTTTGTAGGGAATGCCACTTTTATTAAGCGAGTTTTAGATGAAAAACGAAAATCGAAAAAATAGTATTTTACATATTTCGCGTACCATGGATATAGGTGGTGCAGAGCGTATTGTTTACCAGTTGAGCTCAGATTTAAAAGATGAGTTTGACAGTGTTCATGTCGCATCTACGGGTGGGCTTTGGGAGAGCGAACTGGCTGCTCAAGGGATTCAACATCATAAAATTTTAGATATCGATAGCAAAAATCCTGTGACGGTATTAAAGCTACTCTTTAGTATTCACCAGATTATCAAACAAAAAGGGATAACAATAGTCCACACTCATCATCGGATGGCTGCTTTTTATATCCGTTTATTAAAACTTGTTCATCCAAAATTGATACACGTTTATACAGCCCACAATGTCTTTAAAGATAAACTGCCTCTATATGGATTTGCTTTAAAAAATGCTAAAAGTGTGGCAGTGGGAGAAGCTGTAAATAAAAACTTAAAAGAAGATGTAGGTATTACTGATAGCAGGGTTATTTATAATGGAGTCGTTTTAAAAGAAACGGATGACCAGGTCGATGAGATTATCAGTTATGGTGGGATTAAACTTGGCTGTATTGCTAGGTTATCTGAGCAAAAAGGCTTGACTTATCTCCTTGATGCTATGTCTTTACTGACTATTAAGGATATTCGATTATTTATCGTTGGTGAAGGTGAGCTTCGAGAAGAGTTGGAAAACAAGGTTAAAGAACTAAATCTTCAAGATTCGGTAATTTTTTTAGGATATCGCAAGGATATCGTCGAATGTATCAATAGTTTTGATTTTTGTGTTTTGCCTTCAGTCTTTGAAGGATTTGGTTTAGTTGCCATTGAGGCATTTATGAATAGTAAAACCTTAGTTGCGACGGATATACCGGGATTAAACGAAGTTGTAACAAATAAAAATGGGGTTTTAGTCCCAGCAAAAGACCCTGCTGCTCTAGCATCTGCTATTGATAAATTAGCTACAGATGCAACACTAAGACAGGAACTTGCTAGCCAAGCAAAAAAAGACTATGAAAACAGATTTAGTTATCCTATGTTTTTGGAAAACTATCGAGCATTGTATAGAGAAATACAGGGAGAACCAAAATGAAAAAAGTAATGTTGGTTTTTGGGACACGTCCAGAAGCAATCAAAATGTGTCCGTTAGTAAATGAGTTGAAGGAAAATGATTCAATCAAGACTATTGTCTGTGTAACTGGACAACATAAGGAAATGCTGGAGCAAGTTTTAGATGTCTTTAAGGTCGTTCCAGATTATGATTTGGGGATTATGAAGGCCAATCAAACTCTCTTTACAATTACGACTAGTATTCTAGATAAGATTCAAGCTGTGCTTGAACAAGAAAATCCTGATATCGTTCTTGTTCACGGTGATACAACTACGACTTTTGCTACGGCTTTAGCTGCATTTTATATGGGTATCAAGGTTGGGCATGTGGAAGCAGGTTTGCGAACTTATAATCTTCAAAGTCCGTTCCCTGAAGAATTCAACCGCCAAACCACTTCCATTATTGCAGATTATAATTTCGCCCCGACAGAAGTTGCAAAGGAAAATCTGCTAAAAGAAGGAAGAGAGAATATTTTTGTAACAGGTAATACCGTTATTGATGCTTTGAAGACAACTGTCCAGGAAAATTATGACCACCCAATTTTAGAATGGGCTAAGGACAGTAAGTTGATTATGTTGACAGCTCACAGACGTGAAAATCTTGGGCAACCAATGGAGCATATGTTTAATGCTGTTAACCGTATTTTAAATGAATTTGAAGATGTTAAGGTTGTATACCCAATTCATAAAAACCCTAAGGTTCGAGAGTTGGCCAGTAAAGTATTTGGGGATAATGAACGCATGAAAATTATTGAACCTTTAGAAGTCATCGATTTCCATAATTTCATGAACCAAAGCTACATGATTTTAACAGATTCTGGTGGTGTGCAGGAAGAGGCTCCATCCTTAGGGAAGCCTGTTTTAGTCATGCGAGATACAACAGAGCGTCCGGAGGGGATTGCTGCTGGAACATTGAAATTAGTGGGTACGGACGAAGAAAATATTTACTCTAATTTTAAACTTCTTTTAGAAAACCAAACAGAATATAACAAGATGAGTAAGGCTAGCAACCCATACGGAGATGGAAAAGCTTGTGAAAGAATCGTCGATATTATTTTGGAAGGATAGGGATAATGGATAAGGTTTCTATTGTTGTACCTGTGTACAATGTTGAAGACTGCCTGAGTTATTGTGTAGAAAGTCTACGACAACAGACCTATAAAAATATAGAAATTATACTGGTAGATGATGGTTCTACAGATTCTTCAGGAGAAATTTGTGACCAATATGCTCGAGAAGATGAGCGTATTAAAGTACTTCATATTGATAATGGAGGTCAATCTCGTGCCAGAAATATTGGAGTCCAAGCATCATCTTCTGATTGGATTATGTTTTTAGATTCTGATGATTATTACGATTTAAAAGCCGTCGAGTATTTAGTTGCTTTGAGAGATAAATACGTAGTCGATTTAGTCGTCACGTCAATTGTTGAAGTACGAAATTATCAAACAGAATTGAATACTGACGACATTTCTCTTGAAAATAGTGAGAAATTAGATCGTTATACAGGCCTTGTTCGTATGTTTTACGGAAATAGTGTTGGAACACATCCAGGTGGTAAACTCTATAAGAAAGAGATTTTACTTCAGTATCCTTATCCAGAGGGAATGATATACGAAGATTTAGCGATGGCTTACGAGCATATTCATTACTGTACTGAAATTGCGGTTGGGTATAGAAGTGTTTATAAATACTACCGACGCATGGGCAGTACTGTTAATTCGAAGTACAGTGAACGTCTCTTAGATTTTTACAAGGCCATGGAATGGAATAGAAGTTATATCGAACGAGACTATCCTAATGATAAGGAAATGAGAAGAGCTTTAAATGTCCGCTACGTCTTTAATGGTCTACATGTTGTCCATGCTATGCTCAGTTCAGATATGTATTTGGATGTCAATAAAATCAGAAAAGAATACACTAGATATTTTAACGATATTATTCCTAATCCAAATACAACAGGGAAAAATAAAGTGAAATACTTGATGCTTTTGGTTTCTCCAAAACTGTATGAAAAAATTAGAGAGAAGATGGGTTAGGTAAGAATGAAGGTTTTAAAAAATTATGCATATAATCTCTCTTACCAACTACTAGTCATAATTCTTCCAATTATAACGACACCTTATGTGACCCGGGTATTTAGCTCAAATGATTTAGGGATATACGGCTACTTTAATTCAATTGTTACCTACTTTATTCTTTTAGCTACTTTAGGTGTTGCCAACTACGGAACAAAAGAAATTTCAGGCCATAGGAAGGATATCGGGAAAAACTTTTGGGGCATATATACCTTGCAACTTGGTGCCACAATCCTTTCAATCACCTTATACATTATCGTGTGTCTCTCTTTTTCATTTATGCAGAATCCAGTTGCATATATTTTGGGATTGAGCTTGGTATCTAAGGGGATGGATATCTCCTGGCTCTTCCAAGGATTGGAAGACTTTCGTAAGATAACGGTTAGAAATATTACTGTCAAACTTGTAGGTGTTATTTCGATTTTCTTGTTTGTTAAATCAGCAAACGATTTATATTTATATGTTTTTTTGTTGACTATATTTGAGTTGCTGGGGCAGTTGAGCATGTGGTTGCCAGCTAGAGAATTTATCGGGAAACCACATTTTGATTGGACCTATGCTAAACAACACTTGAAACCAGTTATTCTCTTGTTTTTGCCTCAAATAGCTATTTCGCTATATGTTACTTTGGATCGTACTATGCTAGGAACATTAGCTTCAACTAAAGACGTCGGGATTTACGACCAAGCCTTAAAATTGGTCAATATTTTGCTTACACTAGTGACTTCATTAGGAAGTGTGATGCTTCCTCGTGTTGCCAATCTCCTATCTACTGGAGATCACAAGGCTGTAAACAAAATGCATCAGATGTCTTTCTTAATATACAATTTAGTCATTTTTCCTATCATTGCAGGAGTGTTGATTGTTAATGATGATTTCGTCCAATTTTTCTTAGGACAGGATTTCCAAGATGCTAAGTATGCGATAGCAATTATGATTTTTAGAATGTTCTTTATTGGTTGGACAAATATTATGGGTATTCAAATATTGATTCCACATAATAAAAATAAAGAATTTATGATTTCGACAACAATTCCAGCTATTGTGAGTGTCGGTTTAAATTTATTATTACTACCTAAATTAGGTTACATCGGAGCAGCCATTGTTTCTGTATTAACAGAAGCTTTAGTATGGGCTATTCAACTATATTTTACAAGAAACTATTTAAAGGAAGTGCCTTTTCTTGCTTCGACAGTTAAAATTATAGGAGCATCAGCTCTCATGTACGGTGTACTATTCGTTGTAAAAACTACAGTGAATTTTACGCCTGTTATAAATGTTATGGTATTTGCTGTAATAGGAGCGGTGATTTACATTTCTCAAATACTATTCTTAAAAGTAATTAGTCCAAAAGAGTTGAAACGGCAGTTATTGAATAAGTGACATTGTATGGAATAAATAAGAGATCTCAGTAGCTTATAGTTTTATTGTGAAATAAACTCTTGTAAAGATTAAATTCGCTTTGGTTGATTAAATAGTTAGGAAAGGGAGGATAGAAGAGTATAAGTGAACTAGGGGATTAAAGAAATACTATTTTTCTCATTCAATTCGATATTTCTTTTTCTTATAATTCACCCTGTATGATTCTTTTTCAAAAAATATGATAAAAATTAAATTTGAAAACTTACTAGTCAGCATTGTTGTATCTGTAGTGGTGTTTTTTAATACCATATCAACTACGATGCTGGATAGGACTTTTTTTCAAGTTAAACTAAATTTCCTATTTTTAGTTGTATTGCTTTTAGGGCTTCGTTTTTTACATAAAATGCGGGTCTCATACAAATATCTAATATTTTCTATTCTATTGTTGCTTTCGGGGATTTTAGTGTATTTTCAAACGAATAGGCTTAATTTTCTAGTCTATTCGCTGCTACTAGTCCTCTTGGTTAATGTGGATATGAAAGTAGTTTTGAGGAACTATGTAATTGTAGCTGGTGTTCTTGTAGTTGGAGTTTTTCTTTTATCGCTGGTTGGCATTGTTCCTAACCTGCAATATAATCGTGCGGGTGTTATTCGAAATTCGTTTGGGTTTATTTATCCTACCGACTTTGCATCACATTGCTTCTATCTATTTATAGCAATTTCTTATCTTTTAAAAGATAAATTGATATGGTCCAGAACTCTGTTTGGCTTCTTGCTATCAGCTTTTATTATAAAATACTGTGATGCACGTTTAAATGCTTTGTCAATCTTGTTAGCGACAGTTATTTTTACATATTTTTATTATAGCAAGGGGAAAAAATTAAAAATATTTGCCTTGCTACCTTATTCGGCTGTTGTATTCGCTTCAGTTGTTACCTATTTATCATACAAGTTTTCATGGTCTGATCCATTTTTAGTATCGATAAACAAATTAATTACGGGAAGGCTGGCTCTAGGCAGGAATGCATTTACTACATTTGAAGTGCATCTATTTGGGACTAGAAACGTTCAATTTATCGGATCAGGTGGAAAAACAGAATCTGTAATTGGGTATAACTATGTGGATTCTTCTTATGTGCAGATGTTGTTTACATATGGAATAGTTCCTGTAGTCCTATTGATCGTAATTTATGTTGTCGCCTCGAGAAAACAGTATAAGGATGGTCAATATTTATTCGTTGCGATTTTATCATTGATTGCTTTTAACTGTATGATTGAAGCCTTTTGGTTTGTTCCTACATATAATATATTCATGTTTTTGCTATTTACAACAAATACCTTTAGCAAAAAAGAATCAAATGATATTGTTGCATCAAATGAGACTTAGCTCTAGTACAAAATTTTAGGCGGGTCTAATACATGAAATGATACCTTTCTAAAAAAGTAACTAACCTTTGCTGATCCTGAGTCGGCATTAATAAGAAATTGTAGAGTTTATTAACGGAGTTTTAATATGTATGACTATTTAATCGTTGGAGCAGGTTTGTCTGGAGCAATCTTTGCACACGAAGCTACAAAACGTGGCAAAAAAGTAAAAGTGATTGACAAGCGTGATCACATCGGTGGAAACATCTACTGTGAAAATGTTGAGGGCATCAATGTCCACAAGTATGGCGCTCACATTTTCCATACTTCCAACAAAAAAGTGTGGGATTATGTCAACCAGTTTGCTGAATTTAATAACTATATCAACTCACCAGTGGCTAACTACAAGGGGAACCTTTATAATCTTCCTTTCAACATGAATACCTTCTACGCTATGTGGGGGACCAAGACTCCCCAAGAAGTCAAAGACAAGATTGCCGAGCAAACGGCTGATATGAAAGATGTTGAGCCTAAAAACTTGGAAGAACAAGCCATCAAGTTGATTGGTCCGGACATCTATGAAAAATTGATCAAGGGCTATACAGAAAAACAATGGGGACGTTCTGCAACAGACCTTCCTCCGTTTATCATCAAACGTCTTCCGGTTCGTTTGACCTTTGATAATAATTACTTTAACGACCGTTACCAAGGGATTCCAATCGGTGGCTACAACGTCATCATTGAAAACATGTTGGGCGACGTCGAAGTAGAGCTTGGGGTTGATTTCTTTGCTAATCGTGAAGAGCTGGAAGCATCAGCAGAAAAAGTAGTCTTCACAGGGATGATTGACCAGTACTTTGATTACAAACATGGGGAGTTGGAGTACCGCAGCCTGCGTTTTGAACACGAAATCTTGGATGAGGAAAATTATCAAGGGAATGCTGTAGTCAACTATACCGAGCGTGAGATTCCTTATACTCGGATTATCGAGCATAAGCACTTCGAGTATGGAACCCAGTCGAAGACAGTCATCACCCGTGAATACCCAGCTGACTGGAAACGTGGGGATGAACCCTACTACCCAATCAATGATGAAAAGAACAACGCTATGTTTGCTAAATATCAAGAAGAAGCAGCCAAAAATGACAAGGTCATCTTCTGTGGACGCCTAGCAGACTATAAATACTACGATATGCATGTGGTTATTGAGCGTGCTTTGGAAGTCGTAGCAAATGAATTTGATTGAAAGAAACAGAGATCCATGAAGTATTTTCTAAAAGAAGAGTTTTTAAAAGATTCTGGTGCTCGTAACGCCGGAAATAAGGCTAGAAATGATGTCGAGGAGATCGTCAAACGAGAAGGTTATCAACCTTTGTTGTTAACAGTTGATAATTGGTACCATATGGGAACCGTTAAAGCTCAACAACACAAGGCGAAAGCTCTAGCTCAAGCTTTCTCTCAGTTGAAATCAGGGGATCAATTATTGATTCAATTTCCCATGCTCCACCATAGTTTTTTCACCACTCGATTGGTAAGAAAAATCCAGCGAAGTGGGGTGAAAGTCTACTTTATTATCCATGATTTGGAAGCTTTACGATATGCTAATTTGGATACAGTACCTTTAAAACATAAGATTCGGGTTCATCTTCAAGAATCAAGTTTGTTGAAGATAGCTGATGGAGTGATTGCCCATAATCCAATCATGAAATCTGTTTTAGTGGACAAAGGGATTGCAGAAGATAAGATTGTTAGTCTTGGCATTTTCGACTATTTGATTCCAGATTTTCAAGAAAAGACAACTCAAACAAAAGACCAACCAATTATTGTAGCAGGTAATTTGGCACAAGAGAAAGCTGGGTATCTTTATGTTCTTCCAGAAACCCCAATCTATAACCTCTATGGTGTTGGATTTGATAAGAGTAGAGCTTTAGAGAATGAGGCTTACTTTGGTTCTTTCTTACCTGACGAACTACCTGCAGCCCTTGAGGGTGGCTTTGGGCTAGTATGGGATGGCGATAGTGCTGAAACATGTAGTGGTGTATTCGGAGAGTACCTCCGTTATAACAATTCTCACAAGGCATCCCTTTATTTGGCATCTGGATTCCCACTTGTAGTGTGGGAACAGTCTGCCTTGTCTCATTTTGTGCTTGAGAATGGCTGTGGGATTGCAGTAGAATCGCTTCATTATTTAAAAAACACAATCGAAAATCTATCAGATGCAGATTATCAAGAATTGATTGCAAATGCAAAAAATATTGGTAAAAAGATACGAGATGGTTTTTACCTAACCAGTGCTCTTAAAGAATTAACAAAATAAGAAGTCTTTTTGGACTTCTTTTTTTGTTACAACTAATCATTTTTGTATAAAAATTAGATCAGCAGAGAACGATTTTTTAGGGGAAAATTAAGTACTTCATCTTAACGTAAAATTGAAATGAACTGGGCATGAAAATACTTGAAAAAACACAATAAATTACACCGCATTTTTCAGCTTTTCTGACTCTTTTACACTGTTTTTCATAGAAAAAATAAAAAAGAGGGACTTGTAATGGAATATTAAAATAAATTTAATGAAAAACCTTCGATAAAATCACAAAAAATTAGGCACGAATCGGATTTTTGTGATATAATATTCTGTGAATAGCTATGCCTTCTTGTAGCTGTTAAAAAATCAAAGTGTGAAACTTGGAAGATAGAGAGGACGCAATGTAATGACTAGAAATGGTTTCTTTACAGGCTTAGATATTGGAACAAGCTCAATTAAAGTATTAGTTGCTGAGCTTGTAGATGGTGAAGTAAATGTAATCGGTGTTAGCAACGCCAAAAGTAAAGGTGTCAAGGATGGAATTATCGTTGACATCGAGGCCGCAGCAACGGCTATCAAATCTGCTATTTCTCAAGCAGAAGAAAAAGCAGGAATTTCAATCAAATCAGTAAACGTTGGGCTTCCAGCAAACTTGTTGCAAGTGGAACCAACTCAGGGAATGATTCCTGTAACATCAGATACAAAAGAAATTACAGATCAAGATGTTGAGAATGTTGTCAAATCTGCTTTGACAAAGAGCATGACACCTGATCGTGAAGTGATTACGTTTGTGCCAGAAGAATTTGTAGTAGACGGCTTCCAAGGTATTCGTGACCCTCGTGGTATGATGGGTGTTCGTTTGGAAATGCGTGGACTTCTCTATACAGGTCCAAGAACCATTCTTCACAACCTTCGTAAAACTGTAGAACGTGTTGGAGTTCAAGTCGATAACGTGATTATTTCACCACTTGCAATTGTAAACTCTGTTCTTAACGAAGGCGAACGTGAGTTTGGAGCAACAGTTATCGATATGGGTGGTGGCCAAACAAGCGTTGCTACTATCCGTAATCAAGAGCTTCAATACACAAATGTTTACCAAGAAGGTGGCGATTACGTCACTAAAGACATTTCAAAAGTTCTTAAAACTTCTAAGAAAATTGCAGAAGGTTTGAAACTGAACTATGGTGAAGCTTATCCGCAACTTGCAAGCAAAGAAACTTTCCAAGTTGAAGTGATTGGTGAAGTAGAACCTGTAGAAGTTACAGAAGAATACTTGGCTCAAATTATTTCAGCTCGATTGAAACACATCTTTGAACAAATCAAACAAGATTTGGAAAGAAGACATTTGTTGGACTTGCCAGGTGGTATTGCTCTGATTGGTGGAAATGCTATTCTACCAGGTATCGTTGAGCTTGCCCAAGAAGTACTTGGAGTTCGTGTAAAACTTTACGTTCCAAACCAAGTGGGTATCCGCAATCCTGCATTTGCTCATGTGATTAGTTTGTCTGAATTTGCTGGAAGCCTTACAGAAATTAATGTTTTGGCTCAAAGAGCTATCAGAGGAGATCAAGTTTTGCGTCAACAACCGATTGATTTCAGAACTTCAAGTCAGGAAAAACCTGCAACTTCTCAACGTTCAGTGTTTGGTACAACTTCAACTGAATCAGCAGAACCGACTTATACTGCTGACTCAGCAACTTCAAATCAATCAGAAGAAAAACCAAAATTGACTGAGCGATTCCGTAGCTTAATCGGAAGCATGTTTGATGAATAGGATAGAGGGATAAAATATGACATTTTCATTTGATACAGCAGCAGCACAAGGTGCAGTAATTAAAGTAATTGGTGTCGGTGGTGGCGGTGGAAACGCCATTAACCGCATGGTTGACGAAGGCGTTTCAGGTGTTGAGTTCATCGCAGCCAACACAGATGTACAAGCCTTGAGCAGTACAAAAGCTGAAACAGTTATCCAACTTGGTCCAAAATTAACTCGTGGACTTGGTGCTGGAGGACAGCCTGAAGTTGGTCGTAAGGCTGCTGAAGAAAGCGAAGAAGTAATTACTGAAGCTATCAGTGGTGCAGATATGGTCTTCATCACTGCTGGTATGGGTGGTGGTTCTGGTACAGGTGCTGCACCAGTTATCGCTCGTATCGCTAAAGGTTTAGGTGCTTTGACTGTTGCTGTTGTGACACGTCCATTCGGTTTCGAAGGAAGCAAACGTGGTCAATTTGCAGTCGAAGGGATCAACGAACTTCGCGAACATGTTGATACTCTCTTGATTATCTCAAACAACAACTTATTAGAAATTGTTGACAAGAAAACTCCACTTCTTGAAGCTTTGTCTGAAGCAGATAACGTTCTTCGTCAAGGTGTTCAAGGGATTACAGATTTGATTACAAATCCTGGTTTGATCAACTTGGACTTCGCAGACGTGAAGACGGTGATGGCAAACAAAGGAAATGCCCTTATGGGTATTGGTATCGGTAGCGGAGAAGAACGCGTTATTGAAGCGGCTCGTAAAGCTATCTACTCACCACTTCTTGAAACAACTATCGATGGAGCAGAAGATGTTATCGTGAACGTAACTGGTGGTTTGGATATGACTTTGATTGAAGCAGAAGAAGCTTCTGAAATCGTCAATCAAGCTGCTGGACATGGCGTAAATATCTGGCTCGGTACTTCTATTGATGAATCAATGAAAGATGAAATCCGTGTAACTGTTGTTGCTACTGGAGTTCGTCAAGATGCAGTCGATAAAGTTGTAGCGCCACAACCAAGACAAGCGTCATTCCGTGAACCAGTAAGAACTGCTCACACTCACACTTATGACCGTCATTTTGATTTGGCTGAAACAGCTGAACTTCCAACTCCTTCACAACGTCAAACTGAAGCTCCTAAAGCATCGGCTTTTGGTGATTGGGACTTGAGACGTGATTCAATTGTTCGTCAAGGTGAATCAGTCGTATCTCCAGTTGAACGTTTCGAAGCACCATCTTCTGACGAAGATGAGTTGGAAACACCACCATTCTTTAAAAACCGTTAATAGAGATGGATTTAAAAGAAAATACAAATCAGGTATTTCAACAGGTTACAAAAGCAATTCAAGAAACCGGCCGTGAAGACGGTTCGGTTTCTGTAATTGCCGTAACAAAATATGTTGATATTGCAACTGCAGCAAATTTGATTGACCAAGGAGTCAAACACATTGGTGAAAACCGTGTTGACAAATTTCTTGAGAAGTATCATGCTTTAAGTGATAAAGATGTTACTTGGCACTTGATTGGTAGCTTACAAAGAAGAAAAGTCAAGGATATCATTCCTTATGTTGATTATTTTCACGCTTTAGATTCTTTGAAATTAGCTCAAGAAATTCAAAAACGTGCCAATCGTACGGTTAAATGTTTTTTGCAGGTCAATATTTCTGGAGAGGAAAGCAAGCATGGTTTTTCAAAAGAAGAACTATTGACAGTCTTGCCAGACTTGTCTAGCTTGGATAAAATCGAGTATGTTGGTCTCATGACCATGGCTCCCTTTGAAGCCCAAACAGAAGAGTTGCAAAAAATCTTTAAAGAAACGCAAGAGTTGCAACAATACATTCGTGAACAACAACTCCCCAATATGCCAATGACAGAACTAAGTATGGGAATGAGCCGTGACTATAAAGAAGCGATTCAGTGTGGCTCGACTTTCGTTCGAATTGGTACTGCATTTTTTAAATAGGAAATAATCATGTCATTAAAAGATAAATTTGATAAATTTATAGATTACTTTACAGAAGATGGAGATGAAGTTGCTTCAGAAGTTGTCGCTGCACGTTCTGAACGTCCACTAGCTTCAGTTCCTCCAAAGAGAGAATTACCTCAGCAAGCTTCTGCTGCTCAAGAACCTTCACCAGTTGAGACAAAAGAGAAGAATATTACAAAACTTCATGCCCGTCAGCAACAACTAGCAATTGAAAGCCATCACTCTACTGAAAAAGTAACCATCGATGTTCGTTACCCACGCCGTTATGAAGATGCAACAGATATTGTTGATTTGTTGGCTGGAAATGAAAGTATCTTGATTGACTTCCAATATATGACAGAAGTTCAAGCTCGTCGTTGTTTGGATTACTTGGATGGAGCACGTCATGTTCTTGCTGGTGAGTTAAGAAAAGTAGCGAACACAATGTATCTTTTGACACCTGTTGGTGTTGTGGTAAACATTGAAGATATTCGTTTACCTGAAGAAGCTCAAAGCGAAGGATACGACTTTGACATGAAGAGAAATAGAGTACGTTAATGTTTCTAATAATTCGTTTTATCCAAAATGCTACAGATATCTATTCGCTGATACTTGTAGCTTTTGCTCTATTATCATGGTTTCCAAATGCCTATAACACCCAGTTGGGGAAGTTTTTAGAGACTTTGTGTAAACCAATTCTTGAACCTCTAAAACGTCTACCTCTTCAAATCGCAGGTTTGGATTTCTCTGTTTGGATAGCCCTAATTCTCTTGCGCATGATAAGTCGCTATCTCATCAATTTGTTGGTAGTTTTATGAGTAAAGAACTTTACCAACATTTCGCAACAGAAGATATCCCTTTTATCGACAAGGGTTTGGAGTGGTTAGGACAGGTAGAAGAACATTACGCACCGATTTTATCTCCTTTTATAAACCCTCACCAAATCTTTATCTTAGAAACATTGGGAAATAATAGAGGAGTAAAGACTTTTGCTAGTACTAGTTTTGTACCTTCAGAGTATGCTCGGGTCATTCTAGCGCCGGATTACTTTACGCCAAGTTTGGAAGATTTTGAAATGACCTTGCTTGAGATTGAGTATTCCAGCAAGTTTCAACAACTAACCCATTCAAAAATTCTGGGAACAGTTCTCAATCGGCTAGGTATTGACCGAAAGTTATTTGGAGACATTCTGGTAACAGAAGAGAAAGCCCAAATTATTGTCGATCGAAGATTTACCACTCTTTTCCAGGATGGGATTAAAAAGATTTCCAAGCTGCCTGTAAGTTTAGTAGAACGTCCTTTTTCAGATAAGATAGAGTCTAAAGATGAGTATCAAGAAAAGGAAATCTTGGTTTCAAGCCTGCGACTAGATGCCTTTTTATCTAGTATATTGAAATTATCACGCTCACAAACTGTAGCTCTGGTTGAAAAGAAGCTGGTTCAGGTCAATTATCATATAGTTGAAAAGTCTGACTATCAGTTAAAATTTGGTGATTTAATCAGTGTGAGACGCTTTGGCCGAATAATCTTGCTCAAAGAAAATGGTCAAACCAAGAAAGATAAGATAAAACTAACAGTCCAACTACTTTTAAGCAAGTGAGAAAATATGTCAATTACACCACAAGATATTACTGACAAGGAATTCTCAAGAAAATTCAGAGGCTACGATCAGGAAGAGGTTGACCTATTTCTAGATAAGATTTATTTTGAATTAGAGGAATTAATCCGATACAAAGAGGAAACTGAACTCTATATCAAAAAACTAGAAGAACGTCTTTCCTATTATACGACTGATATTCCTAAAAGAACAGTAACAAACGAGCAAGAACCAGAAGCAATTAATGATTCTATTTTTTATTAAATAAGTGAGGGAAAATATGCCAATTACATCGTTAGAAATTAAGGATAAAACCTTTGGTGTTCAGTTTAGAGGTTTTAACCGTGAAGAAGTTGATGAATTTTTAGATATTGTTGTTCGGGACTATGAAGATTTAGTTCGTAGCAATCATGAAAAGGATCAACATATCAAAAATTTAGAAGAGCGTCTATCTTATTTTGACGAAATCAAAGATTCGTTGAGTCAGTCAGTTTTGATTGCCCAAGACACAGCTGAACGTGTAAAACAAGCTGCGAATGACCGTTCTAATAACATCATTAAGCAGGCTGAGCAAGATGCTCAACGTTTACTTGATGAAGCTAAGTATAAAGCCAATGAAATTTTGCGACAAGCTACAGATAATGCTAAAAAAGTTGCTGTGGAAACTGAAGAGTTGAAGAACAAGAGTCGCGTCTTCCACCAACGTTTGAAATCAACAATCGAAAGTCAGTTGGCTATTGTTGATTCATCAGATTGGGAAGAAATTTTGCGTCCGACTGCAACTTATCTTCAAACGAGTGACGAAGCTTTCAAGGAAGTTGTCCGAGAGGTTCTAGGTGAAGATGTATCGTCATACCATGAAGAAGAGCCGATTGACATGACTCGTCAATTCTCTCCAGAAGAAGTTGCAGAACTTCAAGCACGTATTGAAGCAGCTAACAAGGAATTGTTGGAAACGCAACAAACTGCTGAAGAGTCAACTGAAACTGAAGTTGAAGTTCAGCCAGTTGCTGAAACTCCTGTTGAACCATCGCATGAGGAAGGATCTCAAGACGATCCTAACACTCAACAAGAGTCAGTTCTAATTTTATAAGAATCTCATTAGAGAACAAGAATTTATCAAACACATTTCTAGCGAGTAGGAGATGGTGGAAGTCCTACAATCCCTGTTGGTAAATTTATCCTCTCAAGTTATCAAGTCTGAAGTTAGTAGGATTTGACGTTACCCACGTTACGGGAAAAGAGGGAGAAAGACTAGTTCTTTTTCCGAACAAAGGTGGTACCACGATTTTCGTCCTTTTTAGCGAGTCGTGGTTTTTATATTGTCAATTTACATTAAAGGAGTAAACATGAAACTAAAAGATACCCTAAACCTAGGAAAAACAGATTTCCCAATGCGTGCAGGCCTTCCTACAAAAGAGCCAGTTTGGCAAAAAGAGTGGGAAGAAGCAAAACTCTATCAACGTCGTCAAGAGTTGAATGAAGGAAAACCTCACTTCACTCTTCATGATGGCCCTCCATATGCCAATGGAAATATCCACGTAGGACATGCCATGAACAAGATTTCAAAAGATATCATTGTTCGTTCTAAGTCTATGTCAGGATTTTACGCACCATACATCCCAGGTTGGGATACACACGGACTACCTATCGAGCAAGTTTTGGCAAAACAAGGTGTCAAACGCAAAGAGATGGATTTGGTTGAATACTTGAAACTTTGTCGTGAATACGCTCTTTCTCAAGTCGATAAACAACGCGAAGACTTCAAACGCTTGGGTGTTTCAGGTGACTGGGAAAATCCTTATGTAACCTTGACCCCTGACTATGAAGCAGCGCAAATCCGTGTCTTCGGTGAGATGGCTAACAAGGGCTACATCTACCGTGGTGCGAAGCCAGTTTACTGGTCATGGTCATCTGAGTCAGCTCTTGCTGAAGCGGAAATTGAATACCATGACTTAGTTTCAACTTCTCTTTACTATGCTAATAAGGTTAAAGATGGCAAAGGTGTCCTTGATACAGATACTTACATTGTTGTTTGGACAACAACTCCATTTACCATCACAGCTTCTCGTGGTTTGACTGTTGGTGCGGATATTGATTACGTCTTGGTGCAACCAGCTGGCGAAACTCGTAAGTTTGTGGTTGCTTCAGAATTGTTGAACAGCTTGTCTGAGAAATTTGGTTGGTCTGACGTTCAAGTTTTGGCTACTCACCGTGGTTCAGAATTGAACCACATCGTGACAGAACACCCATGGGATACAGCTGTAGATGAGTTGGTGATTCTTGGCGATCACGTTACAACAGACTCTGGTACAGGTATTGTCCATACAGCCCCTGGTTTTGGTGAGGATGACTACAATGTCGGTGTTGCCAATGGTCTAGAAGTTGCTGTGACTGTTAACGAACGCGGTATCATGATGGCTAACGCAGGCGCTGAGTTTGAAGGCCAATTCTATGATAAGGTTGTCCCAACAGTTATTGAAAAACTTGGTGATTTGCTACTTGCCCAAGAAGAAATCTCTCACTCCTACCCATTTGACTGGCGTACGAAAAAACCAATCATCTGGCGTGCAGTACCACAATGGTTTGCTTCTGTATCAAAATTCCGTCAAGAAATCTTGGACGAAATTGAAAAAGTAAAATTCCACTCAGAGTGGGGTAAAGTCCGTCTTTACAATATGATTCGTGACCGTGGTGACTGGGTTATTTCTCGTCAACGCGCTTGGGGGGTCCCACTTCCAATCTTCTACGCTGAAGATGGAACACCTATCATGACAGCTGAAACCATCGAGCATGTAGCTCAACTCTTTGAAGAACATGGTTCCATCATCTGGTGGGAACGTGATGCCAAAGACCTCTTGCCAGAAGGATTTACACATCCAGGTTCTCCAAATGGAGAGTTCAAGAAAGAAACAGATATCATGGACGTATGGTTCGACTCAGGTTCATCATGGAATGGAGTAGTGGTCAACCGTCCAGAACTCAAATACCCAGCTGACCTTTACCTTGAAGGTTCTGACCAATACCGTGGTTGGTTTAACTCATCACTTATCACATCTGTTGCTAACCATGGCGTAGCACCTTACAAGCAAATCTTGTCTCAAGGTTTCACATTAGATGGTAAAGGTGAGAAGATGTCTAAATCTCTTGGAAATACCATTGCTCCAAGCGATGTTGAAAAACAATTTGGTGCGGAAATCTTGCGTCTCTGGGTAACCAGTGTAGACTCAAGTAACGACGTACGTATCTCTATGGATATCTTGAGCCAAGTCTCTGAAACATACCGTAAGATCCGTAACACCCTTCGTTTCTTGATTGCCAACACATCTGACTTTAACCCAGCTGAGGATGCAGTCGCTTACGAAGAACTTCGTTCTGTTGATAAGTACATGACCATCCGCTTTAACCAACTTGTTAAGACCATTCGTGACGCTTATGCAAACTTTGAATTCTTGACAATCTATAAAGCCCTAGTGAACTTTATCAACGTTGATTTGTCTGCTTTCTACCTTGACTTTGCCAAAGATGTTGTTTACATTGAAGGGGCTAAGTCACTTGAACGCCGTCAAATGCAAACAGTCTTCTATGATATTCTTGTGAAAATTACCAAACTCTTGACACCAATTCTTCCTCACACTGCTGAAGAAATCTGGTCATACCTTGAGTTTGAAGCAGAAGACTTCGTTCAATTGTCAGAATTGCCAGAAGCACAAACGTTTGCCAACCAAGAAGAAATCTTGGATACTTGGTCAGCCTTCATGGACTTCCGTGGTCAAGCTCAAAAAGCCTTGGAAGAAGCACGTAATGAAAAAGTGATTGGTAAATCTCTTGAAGCTCACTTGACAGTTTATCCAAATGAAGTGGTGAAAACACTTCTTGGAGCTGTTGATAGCAATGTCGCTCAACTCTTGATTGTTTCTGAGTTGACCATTGCAGAAGGACCAGCCCCAGAAGGTGCAGTTAGCTTTGAAGATGTAGCCTTCACAGTTGAACGTGCAGTTGGTGAAGTTTGTGACCGTTGCCGTCGCATCGATCCAACAACTGCAGAACGCCACTACCACGCAACCATCTGTGATCACTGTGCAAGCATCGTCGAAGAAAACTTTGCGGATGCAGTAGCAGAAGGATTTGAAGCTAAATAGTCTAACAAAAATACAGGAGAAATTCCTGTATTTTTTTAAAAATTAAAACTTTAATAAAAATATGGTATAATATACTTTATCAAAATAAAAGGAGACATTTATGAAGACAAAAACACTTGCACAAGTAGATGGATTTATTGGTATTATTGCAGGAGCTATTTTAGCTTTCTTACCAATTTTTATGGTATTTCTTGCAGCCATTTCTGAAGACGAAGATGCTGCAGGGCTTATTTTGGGAATTATTTTCGTTGTATTCTCTTTAGTGAAAATTGCAACCCTCATTCTTGGAATCCTCTCACTTGTCTACTATAAGGATGACAATCGTATTTCACTAGCACCATCGATTCTATTTATCGTTGGATCTGTAGTCGCCTTGATTCCTTTCCTTGGGTGGATTGGTGGAATTGTCCTTGTCATTGGTGGGGCTTTGTACCTAGCAAGCTTGAAACAATTTAGAATTGAAGAATAAATTATTTTTTAGGGAAGAGTCCAAGAGCTCTTCTCTTTTTCGTTGATTTTAACTAGCTTTTTTGTGAAAAATTGTGTAAAATAGAATAGATAAATGAGGGCAACCTCGAAAAATAAAAGGAGAATCCAACTAATGGTAAAATTGGTTTTCGCTCGCCACGGTGAGTCTGAATGGAACAAAGCTAACCTTTTCACAGGATGGGCTGACGTAGATCTTTCTGAAAAAGGTACTCAACAAGCTATCGATGCTGGTAAATTGATCAAAGAAGCTGGTATTGAATTTGACCAAGCTTACACTTCAGTATTGAAACGTGCAATCAAAACAACTAACCTTGCACTTGAAGCATCTGACCAACTTTGGGTTCCAGTTGAAAAATCATGGCGCTTGAACGAACGTCACTACGGTGGTTTGACTGGTAAAAACAAAGCTGAAGCTGCTGAGCAATTTGGTGATGAGCAAGTTCACATCTGGCGTCGTTCATACGATGTATTGCCTCCAGCAATGCCTCGCGATGATGAGTATTCAGCTCATACTGACCGTCGTTATGCTTCACTTGACGACTCAGTGATTCCAGATGCTGAAAACTTGAAAGTTACTTTGGAACGTGCTCTTCCATTCTGGGAAGATAAAATCGCTCCAGCTCTTAAAGATGGTAAAAATGTATTCGTAGGTGCACACGGTAACTCAATCCGCGCCCTTGTAAAACACATCAAACAATTGTCAGACGATGAAATCATGGATGTGGAAATCCCTAACTTCCCACCATTGGTATTCGAATTTGACGAAAATTTGAACGTTGTTTCTGAATACTACCTCGGAAAATAATGTAAAATAGAGTCTAGGATTATTCCTAGGCTTTTTTATTTTAAAAATAGGAAAACGCAAGGTGTAATTTAACTTGTCAAAGACAAGGATTCTTGTTATAATAGATAGGATGGAGGCGCTATGGCACTTAAAAAAGCAAGTTTAGCCTGTGCGGTTTGTGGTTCGCGAAATTACTCGATTAAAATTAGTGGGAATCCAAAACCGACTCGCTTAGAAGTAAACAAATTTTGTAAACATTGTGGTAAATACACAACACATCGAGAAACGAGATAGGAGATAAGAATGGGTTTTATTAAGGATATCTTTACACTTCTTAAAGATACAACTTGGCCAACTAGAAAACAAAGTTGGGTAGATTTCAAATCTATCATGGAATACACTGCCTTCTTTGTTGTCATCATTTATATTTTTGACCAGTTAATCGTTAGCGGATTGATCCGATTCATTAACATTTTTTAAGATAATATAAATAGGCTGAAAGAAGTTTACCATTAAGAAAGGAAAAAAGATGGATAGTTTTGATAAAGGATGGTTTGTCCTACAAACATATTCTGGTTATGAAAATAAAGTAAAAGAAAATCTCTTGCAACGTGCACAAACATACAATATGTTGGATAATATCCTACGTGTGGAAATTCCAACTCAAACAGTGCAAGTTGAAAAAAATGGGAAGAAAAAAGAAGTTGAAGAAAATCGCTTCCCAGGATATGTCCTTGTGGAAATGGTTATGACTGATGAAGCTTGGTTTGTAGTTCGCAACACACCAAACGTTACGGGATTTGTCGGCTCACACGGAAACAGATCTAAACCAACTCCGCTTTTGGAACAAGAAATCAGAGATATCTTGGTATCAATGGGACAAACGGTTCAAGAATTCAATATCAATGTTGAAGTTGGTCAAACAGTTCGAATCATTGATGGTGCCTTTACTGATTACACAGGAAAAATCACTGAAATTGATAATAACAAAGTGAAAATGATTATTTCAATGTTTGGTAATGATACTGTAGCAGAAGTAAACTTGAATCAAATTGCTGAATTGTAATAGCAGGTACTAATCTACTTGTAAATCTCGAATCCTGTTGACTAATTTTTAAAAAACTAGTTGACAAGATTGTAAAAGTGTATATAATAGAAAGAGTTGAAAAAGCTCAGGGTTCGTTGGTCAAGGGGTTAAGACACCGCCTTTTCACGGCGGTAACACGGGTTCGAATCCCGTACGGACTATGAGTGTATCGCGGTTGAGTTAATAGGAATAAAAAAGTTAAAAAAACCTGTTGACAGAGAAAAGTGACTGTGATATACTAATATAGTTGTCGCTCGATAAGAACGAGAGACAAAGACCTTTGAAAACTGAACAAGACGAACCAATGTGCAGGGCACTACAACTATAAGTTGTAGTACTGAACAATGAAAAAAACAATAAATCTGTCAGTGACAGAAATGAGTGAGAACTCAAACTTTTAATGAGAGTTTGATCCTGGCTCAGGACGAACGCTGGCGGCGTGCCTAATACATGCAAGTAGAACGCTGAAGGAGGAGCTTGCTCTTTCCGGATGAGTTGCGAACGGGTGAGTAACGCGTAGGTAACCTGCCTGGTAGCGGGGGATAACTATTGGAAACGATAGCTAATACCGCATAACAGTAGATATCGCATGATAGCTTCTTGAAAGGTGCAACTGCACCACTACCAGATGGACCTGCGTTGTATTAGCTAGTTGGTGAGGTAACGGCTCACCAAGGCAACGATACATAGCCGACCTGAGAGGGTGATCGGCCACACTGGGACTGA
>NZ_JASHAJ010000004.1:0-128921 GCF_047465185.1 Streptococcus infantis
ATCTTTTGGGAGAAAAATCTCTTAGTACATGCTTTAGTTCTTTCAACATTGCTTTTCTTCCTTTGAATCGCTCATCAGCTAACAATCGTTCAAATAACTCCAATTTTTCTTTTCCTAATCCTGCTCGATACTCTTTAAGCACTTCTTGTAATGCGTAAGATTCATCTATCAACAACCCTCCTTCGCCTAATCGATGGCTAATCTCGCTCACTTCTTCATAAGCTTGTCGATCCAATCTTCTTTTATAACTTTCTTGTTTTCGAACTGCATCCAAAATTCGATTTCGAAACTTTGTTTTGAAGTAGGTATAAAATTCCTTATCTTTATTTTCCTTAAAATCAGGGTGATTTTCTAATAATTCATGTAGGCAAATCATTCCTTCTTGATCCCAATCTTCTTTTTCCCATAAATGAAGATAGTATTCTTTTCTACACTTATGTACAATAGCTTTTACTTCGTGGTAATTCATTTCTAACATAGTCATTCTCCTTTTCTGCCATTAGTATAGCAGAGGTAGAGACGAATTACGACATTTCTTCTATTTTGTTATTTATCTTGCCTGATTTTATTTTTTTGAATATTTGATATTTCGTTGGGATATCTTTTTAGACTTTTTAGGATATAAAAAGAGACAAGAGTTATGCTCTTGTCTTTTAAAAATTATTGAAATAAATCTACAATTGTATCCCAGACGGTTTTTGCTTTTTCTTTAATTTTTGCATCCGATATAGCTTTTTCTGCCTCATCAATAAGGTTCTGAGCTCGACTTTGAATGTCATTTATAGAGTCATTTGACTGCGCACCACCATTGTCAGTGGCTTGATTTTGAGAATTTCTAGGTGCTATGCCGTTTAGTTCATAAGCATTCTCAACGGTAAAGGTGCTTCCTGGCGTATATGGAAGAATTGTTTCTGCCATGCTTCTAAAAATATAAGCAGCTCCATTTGATGTCGAACCTGCTAGGTAATGATTTTCATCAGTAGTCGGGAAACCAAGCCAGTGACTAATGACTAAATCAGGCGTATAACCAACAACCCATTGATCACTCGTATATTCTGGGTTAAAAGCAGTTTCTGTCGTTCCAGTTTTTCCAGCCATGACATAACCATCAGGCGATGAACTTATTCCTGTACCATTTGTGAAGGTCCCTAGCATCATGCTAGTCATTTTATCGGCTACTGACTTATCGATTACACGTTTTTGAGAATTTTTGTGAGTAGCAATGACTTGTCCACTCGCATTCTCAATTCGTGTAATAAAATGCGCTTCAGGCATCAAACCTTCATTTGCAAATGCTGCATAAGCCTGGGCCATTTGTAGTGGGTTAGTTTCCACGCCACCTCCTAGAGCTACACCTAACACACGATCCACATTCGTTAAATCAAGTCCAAATCTTTCACCTGATTCAAAAGCCTTGTCGATGCCAAGTTGTTTAACTGTTGCTACAGCAGGGAGGTTTAAAGACTCGGCTAAGGCTTGATACATTGGAACTTCTGGTGACGTTTTGATCCCTGCATAGTTATCGACCTTGTAATCACCATACTTCATCGTGTGATTATCCAACTCTTTATTCAGAGCCCAACCGGCTTCAATCGCTGGGGTGTAGACAACTAAGGGCTTAATAGTTGAACCTGGGCTTCTTTTTGATTGAGTTGCATAGTTGAAATTTCGGAAACCAGCTTTATCATCTCCTGCTACACGACCAACAACTCCTCGAACTCCTCCTGTTTTTGGTTCTAGAGCAACACTACCCGATTCAGCATGAGTTCCATCTTCCGCCGACGGAAAAAGAGAAGTGTTTTCATAAATGACCTGCATATTAGCTTGGTAATTCTGATCCAACTCCGTATAAATCCGATAACCATTGTTCACAATTTCTTCTTCAGTTAGATTATACTTTTCAATTGCTTCATTAACAACTGCATCAAAATAGGATGGATAGCGGTAGTCTGAAACTTTCCCTTCGTAAGCATCCTGGAGCTGAGATGCCATATCAACACCTGCAGCTTCCGCTTCTTTATTCTTATCAATATAACCAGCAACTACCATATTTTGCAGAACAGTATCTCTGCGATTAGTTGAAGCTTCAATTGAATTCAAAGGGTTGTATAATTCTGGTCCTTTCAGCATTCCTGCTAAAGTCGCAGCTTCATCAAGTGTCAATTGAGAAGCTGAGACCCCGAAGTATTTTTTACTTGCATCCTCAACACCCCAAACTCCATTACCGAAGTATGCATTGTTCAAGTACATGGTTAGAATTTCCTTCTTGCTATATTTTTTGGTTAATTCTAAAGCTAAGAAGAATTCTTTGGCCTTTCTCTGCACAGTTTGATCTTGTGAAAGATAAGCGTTTTTCGCTAATTGTTGGGTAATTGTAGAACCACCACCCGAACGACCAGCTGTTAGGATAGCCAGGAAAAAGCGTCCATAGTTAATTCCACTATTTTTATAGAAACTTCTATCTTCTGTCGCAATAACAGCATTCTGCAAATCTTCACTAATATCCGAAAGTTCGACATAGGTCCCTTTTTGGCCTGATAGGGCACCCGCTTCTTTTTCTTCTCTGTCAAAAATCAGAGTACGTGTTTTTAAAGCGTTTTGTAAGTCTGTAACATTCGTCGATTTTGCTAACGCAAATAGATAGGCCCCAACAAACAAGCTGGCGCTGAGTCCTAGAATCAGAAAAATTTTTGTCAAGTGATAGCGACGCCAAAATTTTCTAACAGGGCCAACTGCACCGGTCTTCTTTCGTCCCCCTCTTGAACGTCTTAAATTACTTGACTCATTTTCTTCATAGTCAACTTCGTTAATCTCTGTTTCTTCAATTTCAGATTCTTCTTTCTTAAATAAAGAAAGAATTTTTTCAAATAATGTATCTAATTTCATGCGTATATTTTATCATCTTCCCCATAGGAAGACAAGAATTTTGCTAGTTCCCCTGTCCAAATAAATTGATTTTTGTTACAATATCAGTATGAAATTTACCTTTACGATCCCCAACTCTCTACCCGAAACGACTGTCAAACATTTTCTAGAAGAACAGCTGTTAATACCTCGAAAAATAAGGCACTTTTTGAGAACCAAGAAACATATCCTCATTAATCAAGAAGAGGTGCATTGGCATCAAACAGTCAAGGCTGGAGATGAATGTCAATTGATTTTCGACGAGGAAGATTACCCTACAAAAGAAATTCTCTGGGGAAACCCCAAACTTGTCGAAGAAGTCTATCAAGATCAACATTTAATTATCGTCAATAAACCTGAGGGCATGAAGACGCACGGAAATCAGCCAGACGAGATAGCTCTTCTCAATCATGTCAGCGCCTATGTCGGCCAAACCTGCTATGTTGTTCATAGACTAGATATGGAAACAAGTGGTCTCGTACTGTTTGCTAAGAATCCATTTATATTGCCTATCCTTAATCGCTTATTAGAAAAGAAAGAGATTTCTCGAGAATACTGGGCTCTGGTTGATGGAAGATTAGCGGCTAAGGACTTGATCTTCCGAGATAAAATCGGTCGCAATCGCCACGATCGTAGGAAAAGAATTGTGGATCAAAAAAATGGTCAATACGCCGAAACTCATGTAACTCGGTTAAAACAATTTCAAAACAAAACCAGTCTCATTCGGTGTAGATTAAAAACAGGACGTACTCATCAAATCCGAGTCCACCTATCTCACCACGGACATCCAATCCTCGGGGACCCTCTCTACAACCCACACTCAAAAAACAAGAGGCTGATGCTTCACGCATTTAAACTATCCTTTATCCACCCTCTGACTTTAAATAAATTAAGCTTTACCACACTCTCAGATACATTTGAAAGAGAATTAAAACAAAATGGATGATAAAATCATCCATTTTTTTAGATACAAAAAGCAAGACCAATAGGTCTTGCTTTTTTGACTCAGAAATTATTTAGCAATTTTTGCGAAGTATTCAAGAGTACGTACAAGTTGTGCAGTGTAAGACATTTCGTTGTCGTACCATGATACAACTTTAACCAATTGTTTACCGTCAACGTCAAGAACTTTAGTTTGAGTTGCGTCAAACAATGAACCGTATGACATACCTACAACGTCTGAAGAAACGATTGGATCTTCAGTGTAACCGTATGATTCGTTAGCAACAGCTTTCATAGCTGCATTTACTTCATCAACAGTAACGTTCTTTTCAAGAACAACTACCAATTCAGTTACTGATCCAGTTGGAGTAGGAACGCGTTGTGCAGCTCCGTCCAATTTACCGTTCAATTCAGGGATAACCAAACCGATTGCTTTAGCAGCACCAGTTGAGTTAGGAACGATGTTAGCAGCACCAGCGCGTGCACGACGAAGGTCACCTTTACGGTGTGGACCGTCAAGGATCATTTGGTCACCAGTGTAAGCGTGGATAGTAGTCATCAATCCTTCTACAACACCGAAGTTATCTTGAAGAGCTTTAGCCATTGGAGCCAAGCAGTTTGTAGTACATGAAGCACCTGAGATAACTGTTTCAGTACCATCAAGAATATCGTGGTTAGTGTTAAATACGACTGTTTTAACATCTGATCCACCAGGAGCAGTGATAACAACTTTCTTAGCACCACCAGCATGCAAGTGTTTTTCAGCAGCTGCTTTAGTAGCAAAGAAACCAGTTGCTTCAAGAACGATTTCTACACCGTCGTTAGCCCAGTCGATTTGTTCTGGATCACGTTCAGCAGAAACTTTAACGAATTTACCGTTAACTTCGAATCCACCTTCTTTAACTTCCACAGTACCGTCGAAACGACCTTGAGTTGTGTCGTATTTCAACAAGTGTGCAAGCATAACTGGATCTGTAAGGTCGTTGATGCGAGTAACTTCAACACCTTCTACGTTTTGGATACGACGGAAAGCAAGACGACCGATACGACCGAAACCGTTAATACCAACTTTAACTACCATTAGTGATTTCCTCCTTATGAAAATCATGAAAATTTTATTGTGAAAAGAGTAACTTGAATCACTACAAATCACCTTTCAACAAACCTATTATATAACTATTTTAGTTTTATTGCAAGCGCTGACGTTGATTTTCACTTCAGTTTTCTACTTTCTAGATACACAATTTTATATAGATTCCCTTTGTCAAAAGTCTATCAACATACATCTTTATAGTTATTTACAAAACTTTTTTGTTAAACTTTTAAACTCTTCTATTTTGGAAAATCATAAAAAGAGACAGGATTACTCCTGTCTCTGACTGATAATCAATTATTTAAGACGTCCTGGTCTTTCTTTGTAACCATAGTAAGCATCTTCGATGATTTCTTGCATATGATCAACCATTGGAAGACGTGGGTTTGCAGGTGAACATTGATCTTCATAAGCAAGGAAGGCCAATTCGCGTGAATGTTCTTTCCATTCTTTCTCGTCAACACCTTGTGCTTTGAAGTTCATTTCGATACCTACGCGCTCACCGAGTTCGTAAACAGCTTTAGCATAAGATGCAACCCCTTCTTCTGGAGTAGAAGCTGGAAGGCCAAGCATACGAGCGATATCTTGATATTTCTCATCTGCACGGTAGTAGTTGTACTTAGGCCATGTAGCTGTCTTAGCTGGGCGTGTACCATTGTAACGGATAACGTATGGAAGCAAGATTGCATTTGTACGTCCGTGAACTGTGTGGAATTGTGCACCAATCTTGTGAGCCATTGAGTGAGAAATACCTAGGAAGGCATTAGCAAAGGCCATACCAGCAATAGTTGAAGCGTTATGCATTTTCTCACGTGAGTGGAAGTCTGCATTCTTAACTGAGCTTTCAAGGTTTTCAAATACGAGTTTGATCGCTTGAAGAGCAAGACCGTCAGTGTAGTCGCTAGCCATTTGTGATACGTAAGCTTCAGTCGCGTGAGTCAATACGTCCATACCAGTGTCAGCAGCAACAAATCCAGGAACTGTCAATACCAAGGCAGGGTCTACGATTGCCACAGTTGGTGTCAATGAGTAGTCAGCGATTGGGTATTTACGGTTGTTTGCTTTATCAGAGATAACGGCAAATGGAGTTACTTCAGATCCTGTACCTGAAGTTGTTGGGATCGCGATGAATTTAGTCTTCTTACCAAGCAATGGGAATTTGAAGGCACGTTTACGGATATCCATGAATTTTTGTACAAGGTCACGGAAGTCCACTTCTGGTTGCTCGTAGAAGAGCCACATTACTTTAGCAGCGTCCATTGGTGATCCACCACCAAGAGCAATGATTGTATCTGGTTTGAAGGAACGCATAATCTCAGTACCACGTTCAACTGTAGTGATATCTGGATCTGGTTCTACATCTGCAAAGATTTGGTAAACAACCTTATTGCGACGAAGGTCAAGTTGTTCGATGATACGATCAAGGAAGCCAAGCTCTACCATAGCGTGGTCAGTAACGATCATGACACGCTCAACGTCACGACATTTTTGAAGGTATTGAATTGAATCACGTTCAAAGTATGTTTTTGAAGGAAGTTTCATCCATTGCATGTTATTTCTCCGTCTTCCGACTTTTTTGATATTCAAGAGGTTAATGGCGCTAACGTTATCCCCAACTGAGTTACGTCCGTAAGAACCACATCCGAGTGTCAATGATGGCAAGAAGGCATTATAAACATCCCCGATACCACCGAAAGTAGAAGGTGAGTTACAGATAACACGAATAGCTTTAACAGCTTTACCAAATTCTTTAGTCAATTCTTCATCAGCTGTATGGATAGCTGCTGAGTGCCCAAGACCGTTAAATTCAACCATTTGACGAGCTTTTGCAATACCGTCTTCGCGACTTTCAGATTTCAAAACTGCGATAACTGGTGATAATTTTTCACGAGTCAACGGCTCGTTTTCGCCAACTTCTTTACATTCTGCAGCAAGAATGTTTGTTCCTTCTGGAACAGTAAATCCTGCTTGTTCTGCAATCCAAGTTGCTGGTTTACCAACGATGTCAGCGTTCAATTTTGCACCAGCACAGTTTTTGCTATTTGCTTTCACGCCGAAGCAGAACTCTTCAAGAAGAGCTTTTTCTTTTTTGTTTACAAAGTAAGTGTGGTAAGATTTGAACTCTGCTACAAATTCATCATAAATTTCTTTATCAATAATAACCGCTTGTTCAGATGCGCAGACCATACCATTATCAAACGATTTAGACATTACGATATCGTGAGCAGCTTGGCGAATATTAGCTGATTTTTCAACATAAGCTGGAACGTTTCCGGCACCTACCCCAAGAGCTGGTTTCCCACATGAATATGCAGCTTTAACCATGGCATTCCCACCTGTTGCAAGGATTGTTGCAACACCTTCGTGGTTCATCAATGCGCTAGTTGCTTCCATAGATGGTTCAGTAATCCACTGTACACAGTTTTCAGGAGCTCCTGCTTTAATCGCTGCATCACGCACGATTTGAGCAGCGTGAGCTGATGATTCTTGAGCTGATGGGTGGAACGCAAAGACAATAGGATTACGAGTCTTCAATGAAATCAAAGCTTTAAAGATTGCTGTTGAAGTAGGGTTTGTTGTTGGAGTGATACCACAAACAACACCAACCGGTTCAGCGATAAGAGTCAATCCTGTTACATCATCTTCTTCGATAACACCAACTGTTTTAGTGTGGCGCATGTTATTTACCACGTGCTCACAAGCAAATAGGTTTTTAGTCGCTTTATCTTCAAATACTCCACGTCCTGTTTCTTCAAAGGCATGTAAAGCCAATTCTCCGTGGGCATCAAGAGCTGCAACTGAAGCTTTTGCTACAATATAATCGACTTGATCTTGGTCAAGTTTACGCATTTCTTCAAGGGCAACCAAAGCTTTTTGCACCAAACCATCGACATGCTTTTCAGCAGCGAGTTTCTTTTCCTCTGGTGTTACAGTTTTTTTATCAGCCATATTTTCCTCCATAGCTTTCAAGGATTGTAAGTCCTTTGTTAATTTTTTCACAATCTTATTATAACTCTTTTTTCAAGATTTGTAAACAGTTTCATAGAAATTTCACAAACTTTTTTTATTCGCTTGTGAAAATAATTTTGCACATCCCTACCCATACGCTTTTTAGCTTATACTTTGTGAATAATCTCGTAAAACTTTTATTTTTCACAAACTTCATTGTAAAAAGGTATTGAAAGGCGTCTTAATTTCCATGTAAGCGCTTTCTATAGGTGCGGTATATTACCCCCTCTAAGAGGAGGTTATTGTGCTTGTTGGAAGAGCCCTTGTTTAAAGTCACCTTCATAGACAACTTCTTGCTCTGTAGTCAGTTTTCCTTTTCCTTCAGCTTGGCCATTAACAAAGTCACCTTCATAAACCCAGCCCTCTTTAGCTTGGTAGGTCCCTTTACCGTTAAATGCTCCATTTTTAAATTCACCAGTATAAGTGTCGCCATTTGAGAAGGTCATTGTGCCTTTGCCATTCATCTTTCCACGTACAATACTTCCATCATATACAAGTGAATCGCCATCCAATTTTAAAACTCCTTGCTTAGGCATATTCCCCACAAATACAAATATAGCACAAAGAGCTATGACTACTACTGTTGCAATTTCCAAACGAGGACGCGTTATATAGACACTGTACTTATCATAGAATTTCTTTAAATTATCCATTTTTTGCCTCATTTTCTAAACGTGTTAGCCAAGCTTGGCAACCAGTTAAAACTCGATCGTAAGTTTCATCAAAATCACCTGTATACCATGGATCAGGAACACCCTCAGAAGCAAATGCCTCTAGCTTGTGTTGTTGGTCTTGAGGACACATCTGAGTCAAATCTAGAAGATTGGACTCGTCCATTCCAATGACATAATCAAAATATTCAAAATCATCCTTAGAAATTTGCTGTGATGTTTTTGATGAATCGTAAGGAATCTCGTGAGCTTTAAAAATTTTCTGGGTTCCTTTGTGAATTGGGTTGCCATGTTCCCAAGAAGAAGTCGCACGACTTTGAATCTCATATTTATCGGTCAGGGATTTCATTACAAATTCCGCCATAGGACTACGACAAATATTGCCAAGACATACAAAAACAACTTTCTTCATTATTATTCCCCATCTTCATAGAAAAAGGGGTATGAGATCCACCCCGTTTTATTCTTCAATCGCGCTTTCACCATCAACAACTGTACCTTCTGACGTAACAGCCTCTTTAAGTGGCAAGACAGATTTGATAGCTCCAAGTTCAAAAGTCAAGTAAACTCCGTCTACATCAAGTACGATCGTTCTGTTTTCGGTATCAACTTCATCAACTGTACCGTATAAACCACCGATAGTAATGACTTCATAGCCTTTTTGAAGCTTGTTCAAGCTTTCCATACGCTTTTGCGCTTGTTTCTTTTGAGAACGTTGCATAAAGAACATCAATCCAAACATGACTACAAGCATAATCACAAATGTTAAATTTGCATTCATAGTATTTTCTCCTTTGTAATTTAGATAAAACTACTATATCAAATTTAAACTATTTTTACAAGATTACACCTTGGTTTTAGGTTAATAAAAATCAGAGCAAAGCTCTGATTTTTCTTATTTCAAGTTGTTTACAAGTTCTACTAAGTTTTCAACTGTAAATCCATATTCTGCTAAAACTTTTGAAGCTGGTGCAGATGCTCCAAAGGTATCAATCCCGAGAACTGCTCCATCAAGACCAACGTATTTATACCAGTTTTGAGTCGCTCCCATTTCAACAGCCACACGTCGACGAACCGCATTTGGTAGGATTTCTTCTTTGTATGCGGCATCTTGTGCATCAAAGACATCCGTAGATGGCATGCTGACTACGCGAACTTTTCCACCTTGACTTGCCAATTCTTTAGCAGCTGCAACAGCTAGATTAACCTCTGAACCTGTTGCAATCAAAATCGTGTCAAAGTCTGTAGCATTTTCATAGACAACATAAGCACCTTTCGCAACCTTATCAAAGTCTGTTCCTTCCTCAACAGTCAAGTTTTGACGAGTCAAGACAAGGGCAGTTGGTGTTTTTTCACTCTTCACTGCTTGATACCAAGCTGCTTGAGTTTCACGCGCATCTGCTGGACGGAAAACATTAAGGTTTGGAATCGCACGGAGTCCTGCCAAGTGCTCAATTGGTTCATGAGTTGGTCCATCTTCACCAACTGCGATTGAATCGTGAGTAAAGACATAGGTTACAGGAAGACCTTGTAGAGCTGACAAACGAACTGCCGCTTTAAGGTAATCTGAGAATACGAAGAAAGTTCCACCATAAACTCGAAGTCCACCGTGAAGAGTCATTCCGTTCAAGACAGTACCCATTGCAAATTCACGAACACCAAATTGGATGTTACGATTTAAGCGATTTGCATCGTCCTGAAGTCCGTCAGTTTTGATGTAAGTCATATTTGAATGAGCAAGGTCAGCTGATCCGCCAAGGAAGGTTGGCAATTTAGCAGCCACTACATTTAAAGCATCCTGACTTGAGTTACGAGTTGCTTGAGAGAAGCCATTTTCTAAAGCTGGGAAGTCTTCTGGAGTCAATTCAACTGGATCGCGTCCGTCGATGATTGCTTCCACTTCTGCAGCAAGCTCTGGGTAAGCTTCTTTATAATCTGCAACTAGTTTTGTCCATGCTTCATATGCTGATGCACCTCGGTCCGCAACATTTTCTTTGAAATCAGCATAAACTTCTGCTGGGATTTCAAATGGTTCGTAGTCCCAACCAAGGGCTTGACGAGTTGTAGCAGTTTCGTCTGCACCAAGAGGAGCACCGTGTACGGCATTAGTTCCTTGTTTGTTTGGCGAACCATAACCAATAACAGTTTTTACTTCAATCAAAGATGGTTTCCCTGAAACCTTAGCTTCTTCAATAGCTGCTTGAATAGCTTCTAAGTCTGTCCCATCTTCAACCAAGGCTGTATGCCAACCGTAAGCATTGTAACGATCGCGAACACTTTCTGTGAATGAATCTTTTGTCTCACCGTCCAAATTGATATCATTTGAATCATAGAGAACAACCAATTTATCAAGTTTCTGCAAACCTGCATAAGAAGCAGCTTCACTTGATACACCTTCCATCAAGTCACCATCTCCACAGATAACATATGTGTAGTGATCAAAGATGTTATAACCTTCGCGGTTATATTTGGCTGCAAGGAAACGTTCTGCTTGTGCAAAACCTGTCGCAGTCGCAATCCCTTGTCCTAGAGGGCCTGTTGTTGCATCAACCCCTGCTGTATGACCAAATTCTGGGTGACCTGGAGTTTTAGAGCCCCATTGACGGAAGTTCTTCACTTCAACCATGCTCACATCTTCAAATCCAGAAAGGTGAAGAAGGGCATAGAGAAGCATTGATCCGTGACCAGCTGAAAGAATGAAACGGTCGCGGTTGATCCAGTTTGGTTGAGCTGGATTGATACGAAGTTCTTTAGTGAAAAGGCTGTAAGCCATCGGAGCTGCACCCATAACCACTCCTGGGTGACCTGAATTAGCTTTATTAATAGCGTCAATACCTAAGAAACGAATAGCATTAACAGATAGATTTGACATAGAATTTCCTTTCTATTTAAGGTGATAAGTTTATCACATATCCTATTCTACTATTATATGAAAAAACAGATAGAATAGCAATAAAACAATTTACTATAAAATGACTCAGCCGATTATACTAATCTCTAGTCACTTGATAGTAAGGTGATAGTTTTTCAAAACCTCTATCAAGTTTATCTAGAACCTTATCTATAGTATCTTCATCGGCTACTGGAATATCAACTTTTACTAAAACCTTACGAATCTCCTGATTGGATAATTGTTGTCTTAAAAGTTGTCTATTCTCCTCAGTAGCTTGTACTCTATAGCTTTCATCGTTCTTCTGAACCCAATAATAGATTCCATCAACCACTGGGATATCCAATATTTTAGCCTGTTTTGACAAGGTAGTCTCATCTTTCTTTCTCTCTACAAGGCTGACTTCTATAGAGATTCCCCAATTATTCTGATTTCCATACAAACGAAGAGCCATCATGGGCTCTGTTACATGCCCCTCTCTCTGTAAATAAACCCAGAAATGTGGTCGTAATCTCTGCGCTTGATTCATCCATTGACTGGTGGGGTGTAAATTCCAATCGGAATGCCTAGCTTGAAAACATTCTGCTAGGTGAGTAAATGCCTTTCGCGCTTCCTGCCCTTTTTGACGCAGGTCTAGCATTTTATCCTTTTCAGTTCCTGCTTTTTCGGGATTCCGGTACTGTTCTCCTTGATAAGCAAGATAGTCCTTGATTTCTTTCATTTTACTCCTTCTTCAGTTAGAAAAAAATCAGGTTTCCCCTGATTTTTCATTTTTTATTCTGTGTCAACTACAACGTAACGATTTGGTTCGTCACCTTCAGAGTAGCTGGTAACACCTTCCATTCGTGAGATGATACGATGGATAATTTTACGCTCGCTGCTTGACATTGGATCTGTCATCTGACTACGGCCTTCTTCCAAGACACGTGTAGCTAATTTTTGAGCATAACTCTGTAACACTTCTGCACGATGTTCTACATAATCATTCACGTTGATAGTAATATAGAAAGTTTTTGAATAACGATTGTAGAGGTAATTTTGTGCCAAAAGTTGAAGGGATTTCAAAACCTTACCATGGTAACCAATGATACGGCCTGGCTCATTTGTATCAATTTGCATGTTGATAGAGCGACGGTTAGAAGTGCTAGAAATAGTTCCCTCAACATCCATATCATCGATGATTGCTTGAACATAATTGGTTACTTCTTCAACAACCTTTTCGGTGTCGTATGTTGGCTCGACTTTCAAACCAAGACTTTCTAAGTCGCTGCCTTTTTCAGGCTCAACTTCATCTTGAGTTTCTTCAGGTTGCAATTCTTTTAAAACTTCAATATGGCCTGTTTCTTCTAAAATCGTGCTGGCTTCTTTATCATTCTTAAGAATTTCAGCCTTGACTTCTTCAGAAATTTCTTGGCCTTCTTCTTCAATTTTCTTGATAGCAGCAACTACATGTCCCAAATCAACGGTTGCTTCACTGACTGTTTTAACTGGATCATTTTGATCATTAATTTCTTTTGGAACACCTTTGATCGCCTGCTGATTTGCTTTTACAACAGTTGTTTCACTGATTGCTTCGATATCAACTTGAGCTGGTTTTGTACCAAAAAGTCCAAAAAATCCCTTTTTTTCTCTCGAAACAACTTTGATATGAGCTTTCATTCTCGGAATATTTAATTCATTCAATCCCTTTTGGATTGCTTCTTCAACTGTTGAACCTGTAAATAATACCATTATCAGATTTCTCCTTACTTTTTCTTTTTCTGTGCTTTCTTTTGAGCTTTTCTTTTCTTAACTTCTAAATCCTTCTTAGCTTGCACATCTGCTTCACGCTCTGCAATGATTTTGAAGGGGTTGTTCAAAAGGTAAGTTTGCAATACTTGATAAGCATTTGAAACCGCCCAGTAAAGAGCGACACCACTTGGAGCAGATATTGCAAAAAAGAAGATTATAACAGGCATCCCATACATCATACCTGTCATTGCACCATTTTTCTCAGGCAAAGCTTTATTTGAAAGCCAGCTACTGAGGAAGGTGAATAGGGCAGCTAAAATAGGTAGTACGAAAGTGGTATCAGCTCCACCTAGATTGAACCATAAAAAGTGGCCTGTCTTCAAAAAATCTACGTTTGATAAAGCTTGGAAAAGAGCCAATAGAATTGGCATTTGAATCAAAAGTGGCCAGAAGGATGCGGATTGCTTAATGCCTAATTCTTTAAATAATTTACGTGTTTCCTGATCTAGCTTAGTACGACTTTCCATGTCGCGACCTGGATAACGTTCGCGCAATTCTTTGATAAGAGGTTGCGCCTCTTGCATTTTTCTGGAAGCCACCATTTGTGTTTGAAAGACTGGTAACAGTATTGTTCTAATCAAGACTGTGAACAGAATAATCCCTAAACCAATGCTGACATCAAATGACAAAAATCGAATAATTTCAGCAAAAAAATAAACAAGTTTACTCCAAAAGTCTGCAGAATCTGCAGACACTTCACTAGTTGCACAAGCAGTCATTACCAACAAGGACAAACCTAACAAACTAGTCAATTGTAATTTCTTCTTCACTCTTATTTCCTTCCTGGTAAATCTTTGCTAATCTCAAAACATGAAGTAAGTTTTTTTCAATTTCTGCATATTCTAATAGTTCAACGCCTTTTCGAGCAATCACAACAAAATCAACATTATCAACAAGTTGATTACTATTTTGAATGAGAACATGCCGGATTCTTCTCTTGATTTGGTTTCTTGTCACAGCATTTCCTAATTTTTTACTGACTGATAAACCTACTCGAAAATGTGTTTCATTGTTTTCTAATCGATAAATAACAAATTTTCGATTAGCTACACTTGCTCCCTTTTTAAATATGGCGTCGAAATCTTTCTCTTTTTTTACACGAAAGCTTTTTCTCAAAAATTCTACTCCATCTAATAAAACTACTACTATTATACCATAATTTTTCAAAAAGCCAATCATGGCAAGGTTTTAGACTGGTTTGACTTCGAAAAAAGTCGCCATTCTTAAAAAATTTGACCAGAATCAATGAAATTTTACTAGTTTTTTAAAGAATACAAAACAAAAGCCACTCTTACGAGCGACTTTTGTAGGAGATTATTATGAAAAAGTTTAGGATTTCTATTAAATAAAGTTAGGAGGTCTTTATTTAATGATTAGAGTATACACACCTATCCTTAAATTGAACTTAAATCATTTTATTTTTTTATTAATTTTTAAAACTATGAATTGGAGCTGGAATCTGTCCTCCACGAGCGATGAAATCAGCCGAAGAAGCTCCATTGACTTTCATAACTGGGGCAGTTCCTAACAAGCCACCAAACTCAATCATATCGCCTTCTTTACCCTTTGGAATGATACGGACAGCTGTGGTTTTCATATTAATAACACCAATTGCTGCCTCATCCGCAATCATAGCCGCAATCGTTTCTGCCGGGGTATCAGCTGGAATGGCAATCATATCCAATCCAACTGAACAGATAGCAGTCATGGCTTCTAATTTCTCAAGATTTAGGGAACCATTTTGCACTGCTGCTATCATACCCTCATCTTCTGAAACTGGTATGAAAGCACCTGACAGACCACCGACTTGGTTGCAAGCCATTACTCCGCCTTTTTTTACTTGGTCATTTAAAAGAGCTAAAGCGGCAGTCGTCCCATGAGTCCCAACTGTTTCCAGTCCCATTTCTTCCAGAACCCGAGCTACAGAATCCCCCACTGCAGGAGTAGGTGCTAAACTCAAATCAACAATCCCAAAATCAACACCTAGTCTTTCACTAGCCATCTGGCCAACTAATTGACCAATCCGAGTAATTTTGAAGGCTGTCTTTTTAACAGTTTCAGCAACTACATCAAAGCTTTGGCCGCGAACTTTTTCTAAAGCACGTTTGACAACACCAGGCCCTGAAACACCTACATTGATAATAACATCAGCTTCACCAACACCATGAAAGGCTCCGGCCATAAAAGGATTGTCCTCAACTGCATTGGCAAAAACGACAAGTTTTGCAGCACCCATATCTGAAAGCTCAGCTGTCTCCTTGATAATTCGACCCATATCAGCTACAGCAGTCATGTTGATTCCTGACTTTGTTGAACCAATATTTACTGAAGAGCAAACTTTATCAGTTTCAGCTAAAGCACGTGGAATCGAATTGATGAGTATTTCATCTCCTTTTTGATAGCCTTTCTGTACCAAAGCAGAAAAACCACCAATAAAATCTACGCCAATTTCTTTTGCTGCTCTATCTAAAGCTTTGGCTAATGGTACATAGTCCCTTGCATTTGTAGCCGCACCAATTAGAGAAATCGGTGTTACTGATACACGTTTATTGACAATAGGTATACCTAACTCAGCAGCAATTTCATCACCGACTGCCACTAAATTCGCCGCCTTAGTCGTAACTTTTTCATATATTTTATCTGCAGCCTTATCAATATCTGGATCAATACAATCAAGAAGAGAAATTCCCATGGTAATGGTACGAATATCAAAATTCTGCTCTTCAATCATTGCAATAGTTTCGGTAACTTGTCTAATATCCATAAGCACCTCCTATATATTGTACATAGCATCGAAAATAGCTGCGCTCTGAATATTGATTTTGACATTCAATGTCTGGCCAAAGGCTTCAAACTCATTTCTTAGTTGAGTAAAATCATGTTTTTCATCACTGGATACTACAGCCATCATGGTAAAAAACTCATCCAAGACAGTTTGTGAAATATCATCAATATTTAATCCTAATTCAGCAATCTTAGTCGCAACACCTGCAACAATACCACCCTTATCTTTTCCAACAACAGTTATAATAGCTTTCATATTGGTCCTCCATCTTTGAAATCATAGAAAATAACCATATCTATATTTTTCTTTTTTCTCAGTATAGCACATTTACTTCAAAAAAACTAAAAAACGCCTGCTTACGAAATTGTTCTTAAAAGAAAAACAATTTCGTAAACAAGCGTCTACCCTACCATCTTATGATGAGTGTTCCCGCTAGGACAAAAGTCCTAGCGGTAGACCAGAGCTAGACTAAGAGCACAGGGCTCCATCATCATAACACTCAACAAAATTGATGATTTTATACTAATTCGATGATCGCCATTGGCGCTGCATCACCACGACGTGGTTCAGTTTTAAGGATACGAGTGTATCCACCGTTACGTTCTGCGTAACGAGGTGCGATTTCTGAGAACAATTTTTGAAGTGCTGTAGTAGAAGTGTACTTATCAGTTGCTTCATCATAGTTTTCAGATGCGATTTCATTACGTACGAAAGCAGCAGCTTGACGACGTGCATGCAAATCACCACGTTTACCTAGAGTAATCATTTTTTCAACAGTTTTACGGATTTCTTTAGCACGAGCTTCAGTTGTCACGATTGATTCGTTGATCAAAAGGTCAGTTGTCAAATCGCGAAGCATTGCTTTACGTTGTGAGCTAGTGCGTCCTAGTTTACGGTAAGCCATGTATTCCTCCTTTATTTATCTTTTAATCCAAGACCCAAATCAATGAGTTTGAGTTTCACTTCTTCCAAACTCTTGCGTCCAAGATTTCTTACTTTCATCATCTCTGCTTCAGATTTTTCTGTCAAATCATGCACAGTATTGATACCAGCACGTTTCAAACAGTTATATGAGCGTACAGACAAGTCAAGTTCCTCAATCGTACGTTCTAAAATACGGTCGTCCGATTCAGTATCAGCTTCTTTCATCACTTCTGCAGATTTAGCAATCTCTGTTAGATTTGTAAACAAATCAAGATGTTCTGTCAAAATACGTGCTGAAAGCCCTAAAGCATCTTCTGGAATAATAGTTCCATTTGTCAAGATTTCAAGGGTTAATTTGTCGAAACCATCATTGCTTCCTACACGAGCAGGTTCAACTTGATAGTTAACTTTTGTAACTGGTGTATAAATAGAATCTACAGCAAGTGTTCCAACTGGGGCATTATCTTTTTTATTTTCATCTGCAGGTACATAACCACGACCAGTGTTTACAGTCATAGTTGCTTTAAATGAAGCACCTTCTCCGATTGTAAAAAGATAATGATCTGGATTTACGATTTCAATATCACTATCAGTTAAAATATCTCCGGCTGTCACCTCAGCAGGACCTTCAACATCAAGTTCAATAGTCTTTTCGTCTTTTACATATGATTTAACTGCAATACCTTTAATGTTCAGAATGATTTGCATCACGTCTTCGCGAACACCAGGAATTGTATCAAATTCATGTAATACTCCATCGATATCGATAGATGTAACAGCTGCTCCTGGAAGAGAAGCAAGAAGTACACGACGAAGAGAGTTACCAAGTGTTGTACCGTATCCACGTTCTAGTGGTTCGATTACAAACTTGCCATAATCTTTATTTTCATCAATTTTTGTTATATTTGGTTTTTCAAACTCGATCATTTAGTTACTCCCTCTTAAACGAAAAGCAGTGTAAAGGTAATGATTATACACGGCGACGTTTTGGAGGACGAGCACCATTGTGTGGCACTGGAGTCACATCACGAATTGCTGTTACTTCAAGACCAGCGGCAGCAAGAGCACGAATAGCTGACTCACGACCAGAACCTGGACCTTTTACAGTAACTTCAACTGATTTAAGACCGTGTTCTTGTGCAGATTTAGCAGCAGCTTCTGAAGCCATTTGAGCAGCAAATGGTGTAGATTTACGAGAACCTTTGAAACCAAGAGCACCAGCTGATGACCAAGCGATTGCATTACCATGCACATCAGTAATCATAACAATAGTGTTATTAAATGTAGCGTGAATATGAGCAATACCAGATTCGATATTCTTTTTCACACGACGTTTACGTGTTGGTTTAGCCAAGACTTTTACCTCCTATATTATTTTTTCTTACCAGCAATCGCAACAGCTTTACCTTTACGAGTGCGAGCGTTGTTTTTAGTGTTCTGTCCACGGACAGGAAGTCCACGACGGTGACGGATCCCACGGTATGAACCGATTTCCATCAAACGTTTGATGTTCAAGTTCACTTCACGACGAAGGTCACCTTCAACTTTAATTGCATCCACTTCACGACGGATAGCATCTTCTTGATCTGATGTAAGGTCACGAACACGAATATCTTCTGAAACTCCAGCAGCTGCCAAAATCTTTTGAGATGTTGCAAGTCCGATACCATAGACATAAGTCAATGAGATAACTACGCGTTTGTCATTTGGAATATCAACTCCAGCAATACGAGCCATGTTTTCTCCTTTCTATCTTATCCTTGACGTTGTTTGTGTTTTGGATTTGCTGGGCAAATTACCATAACACGACCATTACGACGAATTACTTTACAGTATTCGCAAATTGGTTTGACCGATGGTCTTACTTTCATTTCTTATCCCTCCAAGTTTTTCGATTATTTAAAGCGGTAAGTGATACGTCCACGTGTCAAGTCATATGGACTCATTTCGACAGTAACACGATCTCCCGCTAAAATACGAATATAGTTTTTACGAATTTTACCAGAAACTGTTGCTAAAATCTGATGTCCATTTTCAAGTTCAACCGTAAACATTGCGTTAGGCATTGTATCGACTACTTTGCCTTCAACTTCAATCACATCGTCTTTTGCCACGCAAAAGTACCTCCCTAAATTTCGATTTGATGCCTCTAGACACAGAGACAACAATTATAAGTCAGACTAATTCAGTATAACATTTGTCAAGACATTTTGCAAGTCTGAAAAACGCTTTTATTTCAAATTTGTCAAGACATTTTCAATATCTTTAAAGACATCATTGATATCTTGGTTACCTTCGATATCATGTACTAGACCTTTAGCACGGTAGTGAGCAATGATTGGTTCACCTTGAGCTATATTAACATCCAAACGACGTTTTACTGTCTCAGGTTTATCATCTTCACGTTGGTAGTAATCTTCCTCTTTGTAATCAACTGGTGGGTTGAATACTTTATGGAAAGTTTCGCCAGTTTCACGATGAATGATACGACCACTCAAACGTTCAAGTAGGCAAGATGGGTCTACTTCGATGTTGATAACACCTTCAAGTTTAATTCCAAGTTCAGCCAATGTTTTATCTAAGGCATGAGCTTGCTCAATTGTACGTGGGTATCCATCCAACAAGAAACCAGTTTCTTTAATATCATCTTGAGAAAGACGTTCTTTAACAATTCCATTTGTAACTTCATCTGGAACCAATTCGCCTTTATCGATATAAGACTTAGCTAATACACCCATTTCAGTTTGGTTAGCCATTGCTGCACGGAACATGTCACCTGTTGAGATGTGGGCAACGTGAAACTGTTCAACAATTTTCGCTGCTTGTGTCCCTTTACCTGCACCAGGTAAACCCATAATCAAAAGATTCATGATTCAAACTCCTTTTTTGTATTTAAATAGAAGCAAAAATTCATTTCAACTCCTATTTAAAAACAAAATAGAAGAGAGGAGATAAAAATCTGACAATGTCTTTGATTTTTACACTCCACTCTCTGAGCAATAGTGAATTTTATTTTCTATTACAATTATTCTGTTGTATCTAAGAAACCAACATACTTACGTTTCAATAGATAACCTTCCAATTGTTTAATTCCTTCGATACCTGTAGAGATAATGATTAGCAAACTTGTTCCCCCAAAAGCGACAACTTCTGAAAGACCAAATAAATCTTTAGCTACAATAGGTAGGATAGAAATCACACCTAGGAAGATTGATCCGACTGTTGCAAGACGACGAAGAAGTTTTGACATATATTCTTCTGTCCCTTTACCAGGACGGACACCATGGATATAAGCTCCACTCTTTTGTAAATTTTCTGCTGCTTTCTCTGGGTTGATCTGTACAAATGTATAGAAGAATGTAAAGAGAATAATCAACAGAGCATACAACGCAACACCTGTTGGGGTTGAAGTAGATACCAACTCTTGAGCTGTTTTTACCCATTCCCAATTAAGACCAGACGCACTTACGAATTGTAAAATTGCTGCCGGTGCTGCTGTAATAGAGCTAGCAAAGATAACTGGGATAACCCCAGCAGGGTTAATCTTCAATGGAAGATAGGAGCTTGACGGCGCACCTTGAGCTACCTTTGTATACTGAATTGGAATCTTGTATTTAGCTTGTTCAACGTAAGTTGTAAAGTATACAATTAACAAAACAGCAACGATTAAGATGGCAACGAAAATGAGAGACGATGTCAATCGACTACTTGGTACATTGACAAAGTAGTCCACATAGATGCCCTTAACCATATCAGGAATTGAAGCAACAATCCCTGCAAAGATAATCATTGAAACACCATTACCATATCCCTTATCTGTGATTTGCTCTCCCAGCCAGGTTACAATCATGCTACCTGCTGTTAAGATTCCTCCAATCACAAGAAAAACTTGTGGTGTAAGTGGTACAGTCAAAAGTTTAGCTCCAGACAGAGCGTTAAAACCAGCAGTAATACCGACTGATTGAACAAATGCAAGCACTAGTGCAATGTATCGAGTCGCTTGGTTTAACTTTCTACGACCAACTTCCCCTTGTTTGCCCCACTCCACAAACTTTGGTAATAAATCCATTTGCAAGAGTTGGACGACGATTGAGGCTGTAATATAAGGGCTAACTCCAAGAGCAAAAACTGAAAAGTTTTTCATGGCATTCCCTGACACCAAGCTCAACATATTCAAGAAGGATAGTCCACTCAAAGCGTTCAAGCTATTTGCATTTACCCACGGTACAGTAATACTAGTACCGATACGAAAAACAAATACGATAAAAATTGTGAATAAAATCTTTGATCGAACCTGTTTAACTTTGAGTGCTTCTCTCAATAATTTAAAAAACATAGGTCACCTCACTTAGATGACTTCAACTGAACCACCTTTAGCAGTGATAGCTTCTTCAGCTGATTTAGAGAATTTAGCAGCTTTAACAGTCAACTTCTTAGTCAACTCACCGTTACCAAGAATCTTGATACCTGATTTTTCAGCTTTAACAATTCCTGATTCTACAAGTACCACTGGAGTTACTTCAGCACCATCATCAAAGGCGTTCAATTGGTCAAGGTTAACAATCGCATACTCTTTAGCGTTGATGTTAGTAAATCCACGTTTTGGAAGACGACGGAACAATGGAGTTTGTCCACCTTCAAAACCAAGGCGTACTCCGCCACCGCTACGAGCTTTTTGACCTTTTTGACCACGACCAGATGTTTTACCGTTACCTGATGAAGTACCACGACCTACACGGTTACGATTTTTACGAGAACCTTCTGCAGGTTTCAATTCATGAAGTTTCATTATATATTTTCTCCTCTTTTGTAAAATGCTAGCGCCGATAAGAGAGAAAAGGTTGTCTCACCTATCAACTCGCCTATACTGAGTCATCTAAGATGACTATATCTAGTTTTAGGGGATGGTCTTATGCACATCCCCTAAAATTTTATTAGTTTACTTCTTCAACTGTTACCAAGTGAGATACTGCAGTGATCATACCACGGATAGCAGCGTTATCTTCTTTAATAACAGAGCTGTTCAATTTGCCAAGTCCAAGTGCTACAACAGTTTTACGTTGTGATGGAATGCGTCCGATTGGAGACTTAGTCAAAGTAATTTTAATTTGAGCCATTTTATCCCCTTTCTTATGCCAAATCAGAAACTGAAATACCACGAAGGGCAGCAACTTCTTCAGCGCGTTTTAATTGTTTCAAACCTTCAACAGTTGCGCGAACAATGTTGATTGGAGTGTTAGAGCCAAGTGATTTAGATGTAATATCTGCCACACCTGCCAATTCCACAACGGCACGAACTGCACCACCTGCGGCAACTCCAGAACCTTCTACAGCTGGTTTCAATAATACTTTAGCTCCACCGAATTCTGAAAGAACTTCATGTGGGATTGTTGTTCCAACCATAGGAACTTCGATCAAGTTTTTCTTAGCATCTTCTACTGCTTTGCGGATTGCTTCTGGAACTTCTTGAGCTTTACCAGTACCAAATCCTACACGACCATTGCGGTCACCAACAACTACAAGAGCTGCGAAACGAAGACGACGTCCACCTTTAACAACTTTTGTAACACGGTTAACAGCAACTACGCGTTCTTCAAGTTCTACTGCATTGTCTTTAAATGCCATTTTCTAGTGTCCTCCTATTAGAATTTCAATCCGTTTTCACGAGCTGCATCAGCCAAAGCTTTCACACGTCCGTGATATAGATATCCACCGCGGTCGAACACCACTTCTGAAATACCTTTAGCACTTGCACGTTCTGCAACGAGTTTACCGACAGCAACGGCTTGTTCAGTTTTAGTTCCTTTTGAAACTTCTTTGTCAAGAGTTGAAGCACTTGCGAGCGTTACACCCGCTACGTCATCAATCACTTGAGCGTAGATGCCTGTATTAGAACGGAATACGTTCAAACGTGGGCGATCAGCAGTTCCAGAGAGTTTTCCGCGAACGCGACGGTGGCGTTTTTGGCGGAGTTTGTTTTTATCTGGTTTAGAAATCACAGTTTTCACCTCTTTAATTTTAAATCGTGTGCTATGCACAAAGTTGGTAATGAGGTTGGTGGTTGAAAATCAACCACTCAACATTATTTACCAGTTTTACCTTCTTTAAGACGAACAAATTCGCCAACGTAACGGATACCTTTACCTTTGTATGGTTCTGGTGAACGAAGGCTACGTACGTAAGCAGCTGTTTGACCAACTTTTTCTTTTGAAATTCCGCTGATAACGATAGTCGTTGGGTTTGGAAGTTCAAAAGTAATTCCTGCTGGAGCTTCAACTTCATCTGGATGTGATTTACCAACAGCCAAAACAAGTTTGTTTCCTTGAAGTTGAGCACGGTAACCAACCCCACGCATTTCAAGTTCTTTCTTGAATCCTTCTGAAACACCAATAACCATGTTGTTCAAAAGTGCACGAGTAGTTCCGTGGATAGTTTTCATTTCTTTTGAATCGTTTGGACGGTGAAGAGTTACTTCAGTACCTTCCACACGGATTTCAATATCTTTTGAGAACTCACGAGTAAGTTCTCCTTTAGGTCCTTTTACAGTTACAACGTTGTCATTGTTAGTGATTTCAACACCAGCAGGCAACGCGATAACTTTATTACCAATACGTGACATGTTTTTATTCTCCTGTTAAATTGTCAGGCCATAAAGGCCAGTTTTCACGGGGCTTAAGATACTTATTTAGTTCAAGAGCTGAACTGAACACGCTCTAAGAACTGTGCAAAATAGATAAGTTGGCTTGTTTGTCAACAAACTGCTCCAACTTCCTAATTTTGCTTTGTTCTTTACGAGCTTTGTATCTTGATTTTACCAAACGTAAGCGATAACTTCCCCACCAACATTCTTTTGGCGAGCTTCTTTATCAGTAAGCAAACCTTCTGAAGTTGAAAGGATAGCAATTCCAAGACCGTTAAGTACTTTTGGAAGATCTTCACGTTTTTTGTAGACACGAAGTCCTGGTTTAGAAACGCGTTTCAAGTTAGTAATAACTCGTTCACCGTTTGCTCCGTATTTAAGGAATACACGGATAATGCCTTGTTTGTCATCTTCGATGATTTCTACGTTCTTAACAAAACCTTCGCGTTTAAGGATTTCAGCAATCCCTTTTTTGATGTTTGATGCAGGTACTTCAAGTACTTCGTGTTTTGCTTGGTTAGCGTTACGAATACGAGTTAGGAAGTCTGCGATTGGGTCAGTCATAACCATTTTATTTTTCTCCTCTTACTAGTAGTTTGCAAGTTGCACTTGCTAGTTAATGATTGAGCTGAGCTCAGAAAGTATTGATACATTCAAACTAGATAATCTCCATTTGAACACGAGCTACAACCTGGGCAAAAAAGATAGATTTGTCTTGGAGCATCGTTCCTGCACCAAATCTCCTATTTTTGCTGGGGTTGTTACGCTCTTTGTATCATGATATTACCAAGATGCTTTTGTTACACCAGGAATTTGACCTTTATATGCCAATTCACGGAAGCAAACACGGCAAAGTTTAAACTTGCGGTAAACTGAGTGTGGACGTCCACAACGTTCACAGCGAGTGTATGCTTGAGTAGAGAACTTCGCTGGGCGTTTGTTCTTAGCAATCATAGATTTTTTAGCCATTAGTTATACCTCCTATATTATTTTGCAAAAGGCATTCCAAGGCCTGTAAGCAATGCACGTGACTCTTCGTCAGTGTTAGCAGTAGTTACGATAACGATGTCAAGACCACGAGTTTTGTCAACGTCATCAAAGTTGATTTCTGGGAAGATCAATTGCTCTTTCACACCAAGTGTGTAGTTTCCGCGTCCGTCAAATGATTTCGTTGGAACACCGTGGAAGTCACGTACACGTGGAAGTGATACTGAAACCAATTTATCCAAGAATTCGTACATACGTTCACCACGAAGGGTAACTTTTGCACCGATCGCAACACCTTCACGAAGACGGAAGCCGGCGATAGATTTTTTAGCTTTAGTGATAAGTGGTTTTTGACCTGAGATAAGCGCCAATTCTTCAGCAGCTTTTTCAAGGCTTTTAGCGTTTGATACTGCTTCACCAACACCCATGTTCAAAACGATCTTATCCACTTTAGGAACAGCCATCACTGATGAGTAGTTAAATTGTTCTGTCAAAGCAGGAACTACTTCATTAAGATATTTTTCTTTTAAACGATTTGCCATTATACTTCTCCTTTCCTTCGTGATTAATCAAGCACTTCGCCTGATTTTTTGTTGTAGCGAACTTTTTTACCGTCTACAAATTTGTAACCAACACGACCAGCTACACCATTTTTGTCCAAAACTTGAACGTTTGATACGTGGATAGCTGCTTCCTTCTCGATGATACCACCTTGAGGAAGTTCGTTAGTTGGACGTTGGTGTTTCTTAACGATGTTAACACCTTCAACGATAACTTTGTTTACTTTTGGAAGGGCAGTAAGGACAACAGCTTCTGTTCCCTTATCTTTACCAGCGATTACGCGAACTTTGTCGCCTTTTTTTACAAACATTTTTTTCTCCTTTTATTCTTACGCCCAATGGGCACCCTGGCTAGACCAGGGGACTGTGTTTGTTTTTATTGATTAAAGTACTTCTGGAGCAAGTGACACGATCTTCATGAAGCCACCTTCACGCAATTCACGTGCAACAGGGCCAAAGATACGTGTTCCGCGAGGAGTTTTGTCGTCACGGATGATAACTGCTGCGTTTTCGTCAAATTTGATGTATGAACCATCAGCACGACGAGCACCTGATTTAGTACGAACGATAACTGCTTTAACAACGTCACCTTTTTTAACCGCACCACCAGGAGTAGCTTGTTTTACAGATGCCACAATAACATCACCGATGTTCGCAAACTTACGTTTAGAACCACCAAGAACTTTGATAGTCAAGATTTCGCGTGCACCGCTGTTGTCTGCGACTTTCAAACGAGTTTCTGTTTGAATCATTTCAGTTTTCTCCTTTCAGGCTTGATTAGATGATAACCGCTTCTTCAACAACTTCTACAAGACGGAAACGTTTTGTAGCTGAAAGCGGGCGAGTTTCCATGATACGTACGATATCGCCTTCTTTGGCAACATTGTTTTCATCATGTGCTTTGTATTTTTTAGAGTAGTTAATACGTTTACCATAGACTGGGTGGTTACGTTTTGTTTCAACTACAACTGTGATTGTCTTGTCCATTTTGTCAGATACAACACGTCCAACAAGAACTTTACGATTATTGCGTTCCATTGAAATTTCTCCTTCCCTAGTCTATTATTTCGCTTCAGATTGAACTGTTTTGATACGAGCGATTTGTTTTTTTACTTCTTTCAAGCGAGCTGTTTGTTCTAATTGACCAGTAGCAGCTTGGAAACGAAGTTCAAACAATTCTTTTTTCAATTCGTTTTCGCGCTTCGCGAGTTCTTCTTGAGAAAGACCACGAAGTTCTTTAACAAATTCTTTTACTTCATTAAGTTTCATGCCTTCTCCTTATTCTGCTTCACGTTTTACGAATTTACATTTAACTGGCAATTTGTGGCTTGCAAGGCGAAGCGCTTCGCGAGCGACCTCTTCAGGTACACCAGCAACTTCAAACATTACTTTACCACGTTTAACTGGTGCTACCCAACCTTCAGGTGCCCCTTTACCAGATCCCATACGAACCCCGATAGCTTTAGCTGTGTATGATTTGTGTGGGAAGATTTTAATCCAAACTTTACCACCACGTTTCATGTAACGAGTCATGGCGATACGAGCAGCTTCGATTTGGCGGTTAGTAATCCAGTGGCTAGTTGTAGCCTGAAGACCGTATTCACCAAAAGCTACTTCTTTTCCACCTTTAGCTTCACCGCGCATTTTACCACGGAATTCACGACGGTGTTTAACACGTTTAGGTACTAACATTGGTTATTTACCTCCTTTAGTGTTTTTACGAGCTGGAAGAACTTCACCACGGTAGATCCATACTTTAACACCAAGTTTACCGTATGTAGTATCTGCTTCTTCCCAAGCGTAATCGATATCCGCACGAAGTGTGTGAAGTGGAACAGTTCCTTCAGAGTATCCTTCAGCACGGGCGATATCTGCACCGTTCAAACGACCTGATACTTGAGTTTTAATTCCTTTAGCTCCAGCACGCATTGCACGTTGGATTGCTTGTTTTTGTGCACGACGGAAAGCAACACGTTGCTCCAATTGACGAGCAATTCCTTCACCAACAAGGTGAGCATCCAAATCAGGTTGTTTGATTTCGATGATGTTGATGTGTACTTGTTTTCCAGTCAATTTGTTAAGTTTAGCACGGAGTGCATCAACGTTAGCACCACCTTTACCGATAACCATACCTGGTTTAGCAGTGTGAAGTGAAACGTTAACTTTGTTTACTGCACGTTCAATTTCAATAGTTGAAACTGCTGCGTCAGCAAGTTCTTTTTGAACGAATTTACGGATTGCAAGATCTTCATGAAGGTAATCCGCGTATTCTTTTTCAGCATACCATTTGGCATCCCAATCACGGATGATGCCGACACGCATACCAATTGGATGTACTTTTTGACCCACGATTTTACCTCCTTATTTTTCTGCAACAGCTACAGTGATGTGAGCTGTACGTTTGTTGATTGGTGAAGCTGAACCTTTCGCACGTGGACGGAAACGTTTCATAGTTGGTCCTTCGTTTGCGAATGCTTCAGATACTACCAAGTTAGCTTTATCCAAACCAAAGTTGTTTTCAGCGTTAGCTACAGCTGAGTTCAAAACTTTCAAGATGATTTCAGCAGCTTTGTTTGGAGTGAATGTCAAAATTGCGATTGCATCGGCTACGCTTTTACCACGGATGTTGTCAAGAACAAGACGTGATTTACGAGGTGAAACACGTACTGTGCGAGCCATTGCTTTAGCTGAAGTAATTTCTGCCATTTATGTTCTCCTTATTTTCTACGTGTCTTCTTGTCGTCTGCGGCGTGACCTTTGTAAGTACGAGTTGGTGCAAATTCACCAAGCTTGTGACCTACCATGTCTTCTTGGATGTAAACAGGTACGTGTTTACGTCCATCATAAACTGCGATAGTGTAACCAATGAAACTTGGGAAGATCGTTGAACGACGTGACCAAGTTTTGATAACTTTTTTCTTTTCGTCGTTAGCTTGAGCTTCAACTTTTTTCATCAAATGCTCATCGACGAAAGGTCCTTTTTTAAGACTGCGTCCCATTTTTATATTTTCTCCTTTAAATATAGTACCACAGCGGCTTGCGCTCTCAACGAGCGCTACCGAGCTGGCGGATTATCTAGCGCTTAAGCGACTAATTTTAAATTATTTCTCGTTGCGACGACGAACGATAAGTTTGTCAGATTTCGCTTTCTTGTTACGAGTTTTAAGACCAAGAGCAGGTTTGCCCCATGGAGTTGATGGTGCTTTACGACCAACTGGTGCTTTACCTTCACCACCACCGTGTGGGTGATCGTTAGGGTTCATTACAGAACCACGAACTGTTGGGCGGATACCTTTCCAACGGCTACGTCCTGCTTTACCAAGGTTTACAAGTCCATGTTGTTCGTTTCCGACAACACCAACTGTAGCACGACAAGTTCCAAGAATCATACGAACTTCACCAGATTGAAGACGAACAAGAACGTATTTACCTTCTTGACCCAATACTTGAGCAGAAGCTCCAGCAGCACGTACCAATTCTCCACCACGACCTGGTTTTAATTCGATGTTGTGGATCAAAGTACCAACTGGGATGTTAGCAAGTGGAAGAGCGTTTCCGACTTTGATATCTGCTTCTGGACCTGAAACGATACGTTGACCTACTTCAAGGCCTTTTGGAGCGATGATGTATGCTTTCACACCGTCAGTGTAGTGTACAAGAGCGATGTTTGCAGAACGGTTTGGATCGTACTCGATAGTTTTAACAACTGCTTCAACGTTGTCTTTGTTACGTTTAAAGTCAACCAAACGGTAGAAACGTTTGTGTCCACCACCTTGGTGACGAACTGTGATACGACCGTTGTTGTTACGACCAGCCTTGCTCTTCAATGCAACAAGCAATGATTTTTCAGGAGTGCTTGTTGTGATTTCAGCGAAATCCAAAGAAGTCATATTACGGCGACCGTTTGTTGTTGGTTTATAAACACGAATTCCCACGATATTTCCTCCTTAGATTATTCAGCTTCAGCTGCAAACAACTCGATTGCTTTTGAATCAGCTGTAAGAGTGATGATAGCTTTTTTAGTTTTGTTAGTAAAACCAGTGTAACGTCCAACACGTTTAGCTTTAGGTTTCACGTTGATTGTGTTAACATTTGCAACTTTAACACCTTCGAAAGCAGCTTCAACGGCTTGCTTGATCAAAAGTTTGTGTGCACGAGTGTCAACTTCAAATACATATTTGCCTGCTTCAAGTTGAGCCATTGAGCTTTCAGTGATAACAGGTTTTTTGATAACATCATACAAATTCATTATGCAAGAACCTCCTCGATTTTAGAGATAGCTGCTTGAGTAACAAGAAGTTTGTCACTATTTGCGATGTCAAGAACACTTGCAGTGGTAGCAGTCGCAACTTTCACGTTTGGAAGGTTACGAGCTGAGAGAGCTGCGAATTCGTTTCCTTCTTCAAGAATAACAAGGACTTTAGAATCGATGCTCAAAGTTGCAAGAACTTTTGCAAATTCAGCAGTTTTTGGAGCTGTAAATTCAAGAGAATCAACGGCTACAAATTTGTTTTCAGCAACTTTTTCTGAGTAAACAGATTTAAGCGCAAGGCGACGAACTTTTTGAGGAAGTTTGTACGCATAGCTACGTGGAGTTGGTCCGAAGACGATTCCACCACCACGCCATTGTGGAGAGCGGATAGAACCTTGACGAGCACGTCCAGTTCCTTTTTGACGCCATGGTTTGCGTCCGCCACCTGAAACAGCTGAGCGGTTTTTAACTGCGTGAGTTCCTTGACGAAGGCTAGCACGTTGGCTGATGATCACATCAAACACAACAGATTGGTTTGGTTCGATACCAAAGATTGCATCGCTAAGAACAACTTCGCCCGCTTGTTTACCAGTTTGGTCGAATAATGTTACATTTGCCATTTTGACTGTATTCCCCTTTCCTTATTATTTACCAGCTTTAACTGCTGACTTGATAGTGATAAGAGATTTCTTAGCACCTGGTACGTTACCTTTGATAAGGATAACGTTCTTTTCTGGAACAACTTGTACAACTTCAAGGTTTTGAATTGTTACGCGGTCACCACCCATACGTCCTGCAAGGTTTTTACCTTTGAATACGCGGTTAGGTGCAACAGGTCCCATAGAACCTGGACGACGGTGGTAACGAGAACCGTGAGCCATAGGTCCACGTGATTGTCCGTGGCGTTTGATAACACCTTGGAAACCTTTACCTTTAGATGTACCAGTTACATCAACAATGTCTCCAGCTGCGAAAGTGTCAACTGTGATTTCAGCACCAACTTCCAAGCCTTCAACGTTTTTGAATTCACGAATGAAGCGCTTAGGAGCCGTGTTAGCTTTTGCTACATGTCCTTTAGCAGGTTTGTTGCTCAATACTTCGCGTTTGTCATCGAAACCAACTTGGATAGCGTTGTAACCATCTGTTTCAACAGTTTTAACTTGAAGAACAACGTTTGGAGTTGCTTCGATAACTGTTACAGGGATCAATTCGCCAGCTTCAGTGAAGATTTGAGTCATTCCCACTTTTTTCCCTAAGATTCCTTTTGTCATGAGAAAATAGTTCCTTTTCTATATTTTTTATTCAAAAAGTTTTTAACGAGCGTTTTTTATGCTCAAGGTATCAAGCTTTAAATTAAAGTTTGATTTCTACGTTTACACCACTTGGAAGATCCAATTTCATCAAAGCGTCAACTGTTTTTTGAGTTGGGTTGATGATGTCGATCAAACGTTTGTGTGTACGCATTTCGAATTGTTCGCGAGAATCTTTATATTTGTGAGTCGCACGAATGATTGTGTAGAGGCTACGCTCAGTTGGAAGTGGGATTGGACCCGCAACTTGTGCACCTGTACGAGTAGCTGATTCTACGATTTTTGCAGCCGCTGTGTCAAGCGTACGGTGTTCGTAAGCTTTCAAACGGATACGGATTTTTTTGTTTGCCATCTTTTTCTCCTTTTCGTCTATTTAAGATAATAGGCTAGCTCCACAAGAAAACCGACGCGCGTTGCGTGGCAATGCAACCGAGCGTGTCGCAACCTCTTGCATCAAAGCTAAGGCTGTAATTTACAGCACCATAATAGAATAACACAAAGCCCCTGCGATTGCAAGGGATTTGACAGGATTTTTTTAATTTTTTAGATGAAACTGTTTTCGTACCTTTCTGAAACAAAAAAGACAATCTATTCTCATTTTTTATATATCTTTTCCTATTAAATAGTTCATTAATAAATAGTCCTTTTCTATTTGAAACTGATTTTGAGATTGGTTAATTAACACATCCGCCTCTTTTTCTGTTTCTTGATAATAACGGCGATATTGTCCACGTCTTATTTGATGAGTCTCACGAACAAACGAGGCTTCGCTTTTCCTCACAGTGGTATCTCTTCCCAGACGACGCTCCAACTCAGTTTCCTCATCCGTGTAGAAACAAATGGTTTTGTCAAAAAGTTCCTTGGGTAGAAAACCCACAGACATCCCTTCGACTATCAGAATCGGTTTTGCTCCCGATAATACCTCACTAGCCTTCCAAGGTTCTTCGATTGTCAAGACATCCATACCCGCTTGCAAGGCTAGAATATCTCTCTGTAAGCTTGCCAATTCATGTGCCACTGGCAAACATGCTGTCACTTTTTGGTCCGGTGTTTCTTTAGGCACTACCAAATATCGTCCTGAAGTAATATAGGGATCTGTTTCTAGTAAATTTGCCTTTTCAGCATCCAATGCTTGGTACAATTCTTGAGCAAAAGTTGATTTTCCTGAAGCGCCGTGGCCGTAGATACCCAGTGTTCTTACTTTTCCAGTTTCTATCTCTGAGACCAGTTGTTCTATTAAGTCTTTTTTCTTCATTCTCTCTTCACCTGTTCATAGCTTTCTTTTCCATCGTTAAGCTTGTCCCAAATCACCACTTGCCCACTTTTGAGGGATTTTTGTACATCGATAATTCGTTGATTGGAAGAGCCACGGAATTGAAGCATGAGATTACGCTTGCTTTTATCATACCGTCCATCAACCAAGATATCAATCAGTGACAAGAGCTCCAGTTTATCAGGTGTCTCCAACATCATCTCTTCCCAAGTGTAGCCCGTCCAAGACCAGATATCTTTTTCTGGTAACTCTTTCCGAATGCGTTTAACGAGAGGCAAAAGAATTACAGTATTCAGGAAGGGCTCTCCACCGAGTAGGGTCAAACCTTGAACATAAGGCTGGGCAAGATCTGCCATAATCTGTTCTTCCAACTCTAGTGTATAAGGAATCCCGGCATTAAATGACCAGGTCGCTACATTGTAGCAACCTTCACAGTGAAACATACAACCTGCTACGTAAAGGGAGTTGCGCACTCCCTCTCCATCGACAAAGTTAAAAGCCTTATAGTCAATGATACGCCCTTGACTGAGTTCTTCACTCTTCCACTCGCCTGGTTTTGGTGTATTCCATGTCATGCTGTCTACTCCAACTCTATCCAGTAGCGCTCCGTTCCATTTCGAACATCCTCTAACTGCCCTCCATTAGCTAAGATAATAGCTCGGCTTGCTGGATTTTCTGAGCTACAAGTCACAAGCGCTCGTTTGATATTCTTTCCCTTAGCAACTTGTAGACCTTGTCGGAGGGATTCTTTCGCATACCCCTTACCTCTTTCAGATGGACGAACGGAATAGCCAATGTGGCCAGCATAATTCAGCAAGCCCTCATTCAGTCTCAATCGCAGATTCAAAAATCCTAGAGCTCGACCTGATTCACCAAACAATACGAACTGTATCGATGGAACGCGATTTTCAGGCAAATTTATTCCCATTTCTTTTTGCATATTTGTCTCCAGCCACTCTTCGTAAACAAAACCCTCAGCATTCCAAAAACCACCATCGTGGGCTGATTGGTTCTTTTCAAACTCTGCCATCATCTCTAAAACTGTTTCTTTATCTGCTAATGTCGGTCTGCGTAGTTCCATATTCCCCTCCCCGCTATAAGAAAAGTGAGAGGCAACTCTCACTTTTTCTTGTTTTTGTTTAAAAATTGTTCTCTAAGGCTAGCCACTCGGTCTTTTTTATTGACTCCACCCTTTGAATGTTTTTCGTGGAATCGTTGGACCAAAGCCTTGCCTTTATCATCTAATTGATATTTTCCCATGCTATCTCTTTCTAATTTTTTACTTCATGTCCTGCCGTTTTAATAGTCGAGCCATTCATGTGTTTGACACGCGCAGCAATTTCCTTGTGACGACCGTTTACCATCGGACGAGCTTGCGGATTTCCAAGATAGCCACAGGTCCGTTTAACAACATCTACTGTTTTAGGATCATTATTACCACAGTTAGGACAAGCAAATCCTCTCTCAGTTGGTTCAAAATCTCCTTCAAAATCACACTTATAACAACGGTCAATCGGAGTATTAGTTCCGAGATAGCCTACACGGTCATATGCATAGTCCCACACAGCTTCCAAAGCCTTTGGATTTTGTTGGAGAACTGGGTACTCGCAGTAGTGGATAAAGCCACCAGATGCACCCGCTTCTGGGTAGACTTTCTCAAAGTCCAATTTTTCAAAAGGTGTTGGATTTTTGCGGACATCATAATGGAAGGAATTTGTGTAGTACTCTTTATCTGTGATGTCTGGAATAGAGCCAAACTTCTCTGTATCCAAGCGGCAGAAGCGGTCTGTCAGACTTTCAGATGGTGTTGAATAAATAGAGAAGTGATACCCATATTGGTCTGACCACTCTTCCACTCGATGTTTCATATCTCGAATAATATCCAGTGTGAATTCCTTGGCTTCTGGATTGGTTTCCCAATTGTTGCCAAAGAATACTGTCGCTACTTCGTACAAGCCAATATAGCCCAGAGAAATAGTTGCACGACGGTTCTTAAAGAGTTCGTCAACACTTTCTTCCTTACCAAGGTGGCGTCCAAAAGCTCCGTATTGATAAAGAATTGGTGCATTAGCTGGAGTGGCTTCCTTGGTTCTTTCCACACGGTAAACCAAAGCATCTTCCGCGATATTCATACGCTCGTTGAAGATTTCCCAGAACTTGTTCAGGTCGCCTTCGGATTCAAGGGCGATACGAGGAAGATTGACCGTCACGACTCCTAGGTTCATACGGCCCGAATTGACTTCTACTCCATTTTCATCCTTCCATCCTTGAAGGAATGAACGGCATCCCATCGGAACTTTGAAAGAACCAGTTAACTCGACAATCTTATCATAAGACAAGACATCCGGGTACATGCGCTTAGTTGCACACTCAAGAGCCAATTGCTTGATGTCGTAGTTAGGCGAGCCTTCCTCTAAGTTAAGACCTCTTTTAAGAGTAAAGATGAGTTTAGGGAAGATGGCTGTACGGTGTTCTGAACCAAGCCCCTTGATACGAATGTTCAGGATTGCCTTTTGAATTTCACGTTCAAAACGACTGGTTCCTAGACCAAAACCAAGGGAAGTAAATGGCGTTTGCCCATTTGATGTAAAGAGGGTATTAATCTCGTACTCTAGAGATTGCATGGCATCGTAGATGTCTTTTTGGGTTTTCTTCCAGGCATATTCTTGGCGCTTGTCAGGCAAAACCCATTCCTCCGCATCCTTGAGGTGCTTTTGGTAATTTTTCTCTGCATAAGGAGCCAAAACTTCATCAATACGGTCTGCTGAACAGCCTCCATACTGACTTGATGCGACGTTTGCGATGATTTGTGAAATCTGCGCTGTCGCAGTTTGGATAGACTTGGGACTCTCTACCTCAGCATTTCCAATCTTAAAACCATTTTCCAACATACCCTTGAAATCAATCAAACAGCAGTTAGTCATAGGGGTATAGGGACTGTAGTCCAAATCATGATAGTGGATATCCCCTTTTTGATGGGCATTAGCCACATGTTTAGGAAGCATTTGAAGTCCGATGGATTTCCCAACAATCCCTGCCGTCAAATCACGCTGGGTATTAAAAACATCACTATCCTTATTGGCATTTTCATTGACAACCGCCTGATCTTTATTGAGAAGTTTATGAATACTAAAGTTGATATCTGTCGCTTTTGAGCGCTCAAAATCCCTTTGAGTCCGATAGGTGATATACTCCTCAGCCAGAGCGTATTCTTTAGCTTCCAACAATTCGTGTTCTACGATATTTTGGATTTCATAGATTTTTACACCTTGTGGGAAACGGCTATGAATCTCTTCGACGATACGTTCAACTAGGGTACTAAGTCGTTTTTCAACCAAAGGGGTTACATCCATAACCTTTTCAGCAGCCTTATGAAGCGCTTTATCAATCTTGTCTACATCAAAAATTACACGTCTGCCGTCACGTTTTTCGACGAATAAAGTCGGATCAGGGACAGCCTTCTCTTCCAATACAATCATATCCAAACCCTTTTCTTAAATATAATATTGATTCTAAAAAGTATTATATCACTAAAAAAATAAAAATCAATATCTTGTGTCAAAAAATAAAAATTTTTTAAAATTACACAAGATATTGATAGTTTTTATTTTAATTTATAGAGTTTAAAATCTTTGAATTCACTTTGAACCGCTTGATAATTTTCAGCTAAGAGCTGCTCAACTTCTGTCCATAGACTTGTTTTTGTATTCACTACAATCATCTTTGGTTGATTATCTCTCAGATCATTAACAAGCTTGGTACGATTTTCACCAAGTCCTGTATGCAATCTAGGCGAAAGCAACTGACTCGCAGCTAAACGTTCACTAGCCTTATAACTACTTGTCAGATTATCCCAAACATAGATACGATCTGTAGCTTGAGTTTCCCCTTTGACCTTGGTTTCGATGGCTGTACGTTCTTGATATAGTTCTGCATGAAGTAAATATCGTGATACTACAGGTGCTAAGAATAGGTAAGCAAGAGCTAAAATTGGTAGATAGACATTTCCTTTTACAAAAGCTCCCCATACCGAAGTTTCTTCTCTAGATCGTCTACGGCGATTCGCTCCTTCCGCTTTCTCTGTTGGAATTCGTGTCAGCAAAAGAAGCGATAAGAAAGGAAGGAACTCAATCATACGACTACCATTGATAAGATCCGTAGAAAAAATTTCTAAAACTAATACCAAAATGACAGCTATTGAAGCAGTGATTGATAAGACTGATTGCTTCAATGGTTTAGATTGGAAGAGACCTGTCAATGCTAGCGTCAATGCTCCAAGAGCAATTGCTAACAATCCATAAAAGAGGATATTGTCGAGTAATCCCGAGTTAGACGTAAAGTTTAAACTATCTAATGGATAAAGGATTTGACTAATCGCATTTCCAAAGCTACCTTTATAAGCTGTATAATATCCGATTGGATAAAAGAGAATTGAAAAACCAAAGCCCGCTGCAAAAAATTGGTAGACACCATGAGCCAAATTTTTGCGACCAACATTAAAAGCTGTTACAGCAAAAAACAAGACAAAGGCGTACAAAGTTGTAACCAAAGGTGCAAAGAAAAATGCTAGAGCTAAGCTAGCTCCAATACGGATAAATCCTTTGTCAAGGCTTGGTTCTGCCAAATAAGCTGTTACTAAACTCAAGGAATAGAACAAGAATGGGAGTGCAAGAATAGCTGCATAGCCCCCACCAAAACTAAGAGCACTAGCCAGGACATAAAAGACTGTCAATATTTGTTGCGATTGCTTATTTTGTTCCGTCAGATTGTAAGCCGAACGGAAAAGAAAGAATCCGGCACCTACTAAAGCCAACCAATTAAAGACGGCAAATAAAATACTACCCTTGGTTAAATACTGTAAAAAGTAATAGAGGAGACCACTAGTTCCAAAATAATCTGCGTAGATATCTCCACTCTGATGCATAGCCCATCCAATATAAAAATCCTGAGACTGCTCCGGACTTATTAACCCTAAGAAGAAGGGTAAAATTACGGACACAAGCACCACTATAGTACTCAAAAAGAGGATATTCAAAAATGGTAAGCAGGCAGGCTGACGAGTTTCAACCTCGAGTTGCTCCTCATTTTCTACTGGAGCATCCTGACTTCCCATCCAAGTTGGAGTTGGTTCGTCTTCTAATCTGCCATATACGTTCATTCGCTCTCTCCTATATTTTAATTTGTTCTAGTATATCAAAAAGTCTAGTTCTTGTCAGCCTTTGGCGGACGTTCGCTCAACTTTTCAGACAAGGTAACAAAGCGTTCAATCTCATAAAAACGATGATATGAAACTCTTTTATAGCGGTCTAAAAAATTTTTTTCTTCTACTGTAAGCATAGTCATTTCTCCTTTTCTCTTAATTCGAAAAATGAAGAAAAATTTAAAAAACTGAATTCTCAAAAGAGAATTCAGCTTTTTATTTTTAGTCAGCTTTCTTTTCTAAGTTTTTAGAAATGCTTCGATTTTTACCTTCTAAATACACCATAAGAATTGAAATATCTGCTGGGTTTACACCTGAAATACGGCTAGCTTGGCCGATGGTTTCTGGATTGATGAGCTTGAACTTCTGGCGAGCTTCAGTCGCGATAGAGTCAATATCATCCCAGTCAATATTCGCTGGAATCCGTTTTTCTTCCATGCGTTTCATCTTGGCAACCTGATCCATGGCTTTTGAGATATAGCCTTCGTACTTGATTTCTGTTTCAATCAATTCGATAATCTTGTCATCTAACTCTTCAGCAGCAGGTCCGATAAAGGCCACCACATCTTGGTAAGAGACTTCTGGGCGACGGAGAAATTCCTTGGCTGTCACGGCATCAGTCAATGGTTTGAATCCCATCGCTTCAACCTTAGCGTTCGTTTCCTTGACTGGTTTAAGTTTGATGCTGTCTAAACGCTTCATCTCATTGTCAAATTGGTTTTTCTTGATTTTAAAGCGAGCCCAGCGTTCATCGTCGACAAGACCAACCTCACGACCAATCTCAGTCAAACGCATATCCGCATTATCATGACGGAGAATGAGGCGGTATTCTGCACGACTGGTCAATAGACGGTAGGGTTCAATCGTTCCCTTGGTCACCAAGTCATCAATCATGACCCCAATATAACCGTCGCTTCGCTTCAAAATTAACTCAGGCTTACCTTGGATTTTCAGAGCCGCATTGATACCCGCGATAATCCCTTGACCAGCAGCTTCTTCGTAACCTGACGTTCCATTTGTCTGGCCAGCAGTGAAAAGTCCTGAGATTTTCTTGGTTTCAAGCGTTGCACGCAACTGATGAGGCAAGACCATGTCGTACTCGATAGCATAACCAGTTCGCATCATCTCTGCATTTTCCAAACCTTTGATGGAATGAACCAAATCACGTTGGACATCCTCAGGAAGACTGGTTGAGAGACCTTGCACATAAACTTCTTCTGTGTTTCGTCCTTCTGGTTCAAGGAAAAGTTGGTGACGTTCCTTGTCCGCAAAACGTACAATTTTGTCCTCAATCGACGGACAGTAACGAGGTCCCACTCCCTTAACCACACCTGTAAACATAGGCGCACGGTGGAGATTGTTTTGGATAATTTCATGACTGGTACCATTGGTATAAGTCAACCAACATGGTACTTGGTCCTTTACATAATCCTCATCACGTGAAGTATAAGAAAAGTGATTTGGTGTTTCATCTCCTGGCTGGATTTCTGTCACATCATAGTTGATAGAGGAAGCCTTGACACGTGGAGGTGTTCCTGTCTTGAAACGACCGATCTCGAGGCCCAATTCCTTGAGATTATCAGCTAGGTTAATCGAAGCTAAGCTGTGGTTAGGACCTGACGAGTACTTGAGGTCTCCGATGATGATTTCCCCACGGAGGGCTGTCCCTGTAGTCACAATAACAGCCTTTGCAGCATACTCTTGATGGGTCGCTGTACGAACACCGACAACCTTGCCATCTTCCACCAAAATCTCATCAATCATAGTTTGACGAAGAGTGAGATTCTCTTGATTTTCAACCGTTTTGCGCATTTCCTTAGAGTAAAGCTCCTTGTCAGCCTGCGCACGAAGGGCACGAACAGCAGGTCCTTTCCCAGTGTTGAGCATCTTCATCTGGATGTAAGTCTTGTCAATAGTTTTTGCCATTTCGCCACCAAGAGCATCGACTTCACGCACAACAATCCCCTTGGCAGAACCACCAATAGACGGATTACATGGCATGAAAGCCAACATTTCAATGTTGATAGTCGCCAGCAAGACCTTGCAACCCATACGGCTCGCAGCTAGGGAAGCTTCGACCCCCGCATGTCCCGCACCGATTACAATAATATCGTATTCTTCTGTAAAATTATAAGTCATTTTCTCTCCTATTCCTCAAGATGAATGTGTCTTAGTCGGCCGTCCCAATCTGGTAGGGCTGTTTTTAAAAAGGCTGGAACCAGCTGAATATCCACAAGCTTGTCCAAGTCAATCCACTCACAGGGCTGCGTTTTTTCGTCCTCCTGCATGGTCAATGGGGCATCCTCAAGTAATTCCACTAAATAATGAAACTCGATGTTGTGATAATAGACGCCGTCTTCTTCAAAACGATTTTCAACCACGAAAGCTAGTTGTCCAGCTTGAGCTTTGACACCCAGTTCTTCCCTCACCTCACGGACTACCGCATCTTCCGTTCTTTCGTTGACTTGAATAGCACCGCCGATGGTGTAATACTGGTCCTTATCTTTGGTGACTAGGAGCTTATGATTTTGGAGAATCAAGGCTGTTGCCCGAACACCAAAAACAGTGTTTCCCACCTTTGTCCGAAAGTCTTGTTGAGTCATTTTTGCCCTTTCCTTTAAACGACACAAAAACAGTCAAAACTCGTAAGAAGTGCAGAACAAAAAGCCTGCAATATCCATGAGCTTTGACCATCATGACTATTGTTAAAGTTATTTTATCAAATCAAATCGTTTTGTCAATGCAAATCACTGTTTGAGCAAGGTCTGCACACTGACGATAATCATCTGTATTCCTATCGAGAATAGTAAAAGTCCCATCATTTTCGTTATAATTTTCATCAAATTTTCTCCCAAGAAGCCTGCAATTTGTTTTGCACTTCTTAACAGGAGATAAGTGATGACACATAGTAGAGCAAAAGCAACTACGGTTATCAGTTGATTCTGCAAACCTCCATTAGCCAGACTTAAAGCAGTTGTAATTGTACCTGGTCCCGCAAAAAGTGGCATTGCAAGAGGAGAAATAGCAATAGACATTGGATCTGAATTTACTGCTTGCTGCTCCATTCCTTTATAGCTGGGTGAATGATTACCATTAATCATATGATAACCGATAACGGCCACTAATATTCCACCAGCAATTCTGAAAGAAACAATTGTAATTCCAAATACTTTAAAAATGAAATCTCCTGAAAAGATAAAAACAGTTACAATAACAAAGGCAATTAAAAGACTCCTAAAAGCAATTTTTCGTGAAATTTTTTGACTATCATCTGCTACTAAAGCCATGTAAGCAGGAAGATTTGAAATTGGGTTCATTATAGCGAAAAATGCCATAAATGCATAAAAAAATTGAGAACTCATCATTTTTACTTAACTCCAGTTAGACATACTGACAAACCGTGCCATCACGGTAGGCATTGTCAATTAAACCGCCACCTAAACACTCTTCGCCATCATAAAAGACAACTGCCTGTCCTGGTGTAATGGCGCGCTGTGGCTCCGCAAAGATGACCTCTGCCTGATCCCCTTTGACATGTACAGTCACCTTCGAGTCTGGTTGACGATAGCGGAACTTAGCAGTACATTCAAGCGTAAATTCCTCTGGCATGTCACGGGTAAAGTGGACTTGACTAGCTTGTAAACTTGTTGACATGAGCGAATCATGGTAGAAGCCTTGGCCTACATAGAGAATATTTTGGCTCAAATCTTTTCCGACAACAAACCAAGGAGCATTGTCACCGCCGTGTTGACCACCGATACCAAGTCCTCCACGCTGACCAATCGTATAATACATAAGGCCTGCATGCTCACCCATATCGCGACCATCTACAGTCATCATACGACCAGGTTGGGCTGGTAGGTAGTTGCTGAGAAATTCTTTAAAGTTCTTTTCTCCGATAAAGCAAATTCCTGTTGAATCTTTCTTCTTAGCAGTCGCAAGGCCTGCTTCTTCTGCTAGTTTGCGAACTTCAGGCTTTTCCAAATGTCCCAGTGGGAACATGGTTTTTTGTAATTGTTCTTGTGAAAGTTGGCTGAGAAAATAGGTCTGGTCTTTGCCATTGTCCACGCCACGAAGCATGTGAACAATGCCATCCTCATCACGCGCCACACGGGCATAGTGACCAGTCGCCACATAGTCTGCCCCCAAGGTCATGGCATAGTCCAAAAAAGCCTTAAACTTGATTTCCTTGTTGCACATAACATCTGGATTTGGCGTGCGTCCTGCACGGTATTCCGCTAGGAAATACTCAAAAACGCGGTCCCAGTACTCTTTTTCAAAGTTTACAGAGTAGTAGGGAATGCCAATCTGGTCTGCCACTGCAGCCACGTCCTTGTAATCTTCGGTCGCCGTACAGACGCCGTTTTCATCTGTGTCATCCCAGTTCTTCATGAAGATACCGATCACATCGTAGCCCTGCTCTTTAAGCAAAAGAGCCGTCACCGACGAATCAACACCACCACTCATCCCCACGACAACACGTGTTTTAGAGTTATCACTCATGGTAGTTCTCCCATCTATTCGTTTATTCACGATTGAAGGTCGTGTTTGCTATCACGATTGAAGGTCGTTTGAGCAGTTTTCATTATAACATGCTTGGTTAGAGAAGACAAGAAAGAGGCTGACAATCTATCACCCTCTTCTGTAAATACATGAAGATAAGAATACAAAAGAAATCAATTCATACCTAAATTTCTATTCTCTTTATAAACTTATTTTTTAAAATCAACTAAAAATGATATACTGTAATAAGGAGGAATGCGCACATGATTCCATACATACACCATCATCCATGTGCGTAGGACTAATGTGAATAACTACAAAGATATTCTAAAATCAAAAAATACTATTTTTATTATTACACTTATTGCAGGTATTGGACTTTTGACAGGCTTGGTCATTCATCAAGAAAAAATCCAAGCAGAGAGAGGAAACATTGCTTTTGTCAACCATCAAAAGAATCATCAAGATGTTGAACAAGTAAAAAATGCTATTAAAAACTTCGATATCGATTCTGAAACCATTATAGAGGATTGGAAAAAAATCCAAGAATTGAAACCAACTACTGATGAAGGCAAAAAGACACTAGCAAACTTTCTTACTGCTACAGCCGATAAAGTCACAAATCACTATAGTGAAAAAGCTTTGAAATTAGATATAAAGGATTCTGATAGCCAGTTTCAAGATAAACAAGCACTTGAAACAGCCATCACTTCCTTGCAAAAAATAATAGACATCATTAAAAACATTAATTCTGCCAGCGACCAAACTGCTCTTGAAGAAAAGATAAAACCAATTCAAGAACTAATCTCTAAATTCCAAAAACAAGTTGAAATCTTGACCAAAAAAGAAGAAGAAAAAACTACCCAAACAGAAACGACTACTAGAGATGCCGGACTAGAAGCCAGCCGTTCAGAAGATAGTAGCTATATTCAAAGTTATCCAGAAACAAATGGAAGCATATCTAATTCTCAAGCACCTGCAACGGACCAATACTCAACTGATAGTGCTAGCAGTGGAGGAGATAATGGTGCTAATACAGGAGGTCAAACAGCTGATTCTTCAGGTTCTCAATCAGAGTCTAATAGCCATAGTGATTAGGTTGAAGTTCGCGATACAAACAGTTCATCTTGCTAATTCGAGTGAAAAATTCTGTAAACATCATCAGCATTAATGAATCTACCATCACTAATCTCTAAAAAATTGTCTTTCATCAAAAGGCATACAAAAAGAGCCTCGAAAGGCTCTTTTTTTATTTCTTAGTACCAACCGTTGTTAAGCCAGAAGTTCTTAGCAGCTGTCCATGAACCGTAACGTCCTGAAACGTAAGCATCTGCTACACGTTCTTGGTTTTCTGCTGAATAGTCACCGTTCAAGTATGAATCTGTCAATTGGTAACGTCCGATGTAGCGTCCGTTTGTAGCTGTGTAGCTACCACCTGATTCTTTTTGAGCAATCCATTCTTTCGCTTCTGCTTCAGATCCGCTTACAGTCGCAGCTGGTGTTGTGCTCTCTTCTGCTACTGGGGCTGGTGTTGCAGCTGCTGGGGCAGAAGTTTCTTCTACTGCTGGAGTTTCTTCTGCAGTCGCTGGGGCTGGTGTTGAAACCGGAGCTTCAGTATTTGCAGATGGTGCAGGAGTTGTCGTTGCAGGAGTCGCCGCTACTACTGGAGCTTCTCCTTCAATAACTAAAACTTGGTCAACATAGATGAGGTCAACGTTTTTAATGTTGTTCAATTTAGCCAATTTTTCAACTGTTGTGTTGTAAGTTTCAGCAATTTCTGAAAGAGTATCTCCTGGTTTAACTGTATAAGTTTTTGTTTCTTGTGCAAAAGTAAGTGATGGTGCAAGGAAAGCAAGTACAACTGCAAATCCTGCAAGTTTAGTCTTAATGTTTAATTTCATTTAAAAAAGTTCTCCTTTTTTCTTATACTACTATGATACCTTTCTAATGTTACTATTTGTTAACGAATTTGTGTAGAAATGTTACAAAACTGTGATTTATTTACTTAAAAAAGCCACTTTTTGTTACAAAACCCTTGTTATTAAAGCTTTTTGATCTTTTTATATATTTCAGAACGTAATTAAGCACTTACATCTAATCTTTGATATAATAGGTTTAAGAATCTTTTTAAGGGGAAACAGATGCAATCACTTCGTTTTCAATCTGTCTTTGATATCATTGGTCCAGTTATGATTGGTCCATCTAGTAGTCACACGGCAGGAGCTGTTCGTATCGGTAAAATCGTTTCATCTATCTTTGATGATACTCCAACTGAGGTTGAATTCCAGCTTTTTAACTCTTTTGCAAAAACTTATCGCGGACACGGGACAGACCTTGCCCTTGTAGCTGGTATTTTGGGAATGGATACAGATGATCCTGAAATTCCAAATAGTTTAGAAATTGCCCACAAGCGTGGCATTAAAATCGTGTGGACCATCCAAAAGGACAGTAATGCTCCCCACCCAAATACTACGAAAATCACTGTTAAGAACGATCGTAAGACTATCAGCGTAACAGGAATTTCAATCGGCGGTGGAAATATCCAGGTGACAGAATTAAATGGTTTTGCCGTATCTCTCAACATGAACACCCCTACCATCATCATCGTTCATCAGGATGTTCCAGGTATGATTGCTCATGTGACAGAAGCTCTTTCTCGCTTTGGCATCAACATCGCTCAAATGAATGTAACTCGAGAAAAAGCCGGCGAGAAAGCAATCATGATTATTGAAGTTGATAGTCGCAACTGTGAAGAATCTATCGAAGAAATTCGGAAAATTCCTCATTTGCACAATGTCAATTTCTTTCAATAGGAGAAAATATGTTTTACTCTATCAAAGAATTAGTCGAACAAGCCGAACTTGACTTCCAAGGAAATGTTGCTGAGCTCATGATTAGGACTGAGTATGAGCTAACTGGTCGTGAGCGTGAGGAAGTTCTCCTCCTCATGGAACGTAACCTCGAAGTCATGAAAGCTTCCGTCGATCTTGGTCTCAGCGAAAAGAAATCTCGTAGCGGTCTGACTGGTGGTGATGCAGCTAAGCTCGACCACTACATCAAAAAAGGAAAGACCTTATCAGACTTCACTGTCTTGTCTGCCGCCCGTAACGCCATTGCCGTTAATGAGCACAATGCCAAGATGGGCCTTGTGTGTGCGACACCAACCGCAGGTAGCGCAGGTTGTCTTCCTGCAGTTCTCACATCTGCTATTCAAAAGTTAGATTTAACGCATGAACAACAGCTTGATTTCCTCTTTGCGGCAGGTGCTTTTGGGCTCGTCATTGCTAATAACGCTTCTATCTCGGGAGCCGAAGGAGGCTGTCAAGCCGAAGTTGGATCTGCCTCTGCCATGAGCGCTGCTGCTCTAACTCTAGCTGCAGGTGGAACTCCTTATCAAGCTAGCCAGGCTATCGCATTCGTTATCAAAAATATGCTCGGTCTTATCTGCGATCCCGTTGCAGGTTTAGTTGAAGTCCCATGTGTTAAGCGGAACGCCATGGGAGCAAGCTTCGCCTTCATCGCAGCTGATATGGCTCTAGCTGGTATCGAATCAAAAATCCCAGTTGATGAAGTGATTGATGCCATGTACCAAGTGGGCTCTAGCCTTCCAACTGCCTTTCGTGAAACTGCTGAAGGTGGTCTCGCAGCCACACCAACAGGCCGTCGCCTTCAAAAAGAAATCTTCGGCGAATAATTTCAAGATTACTAGGAGAATCAATGTCATCCTTATCAGCCATCTTTTTTGATCTAGATGGAACCCTTGTGGACAGCTCTATCGGTATTCACAATGGTTTCACCTATACTTTTGAACAACTGGGAGTCCCTAGTCCAGATGCAAAAACCATCCGTGGTTTTATGGGACCACCTTTGGAAACTAGTTTCGCTAGTTGCTTACCAACTGAGCAGATTGAGCTAGCTATCCAGCTTTATCGTTCCTACTATAAGGAAAAAGGAGTCTACGAAGCTCAGCTCTTCCCACAAATCAAGGAACTACTCACTGAACTAGCTCAACAATATCCTCTCTATATCACGACAACAAAAAATACTCCGACAGCAGTCCATATGACAGCTAATTTTGAAATCGATCACTTCTTTGACGGCATCTATGGTTCAAGTCCTCAAGCGGTGCATAAGGCAGATGTCATTCATCAAGCTTTGACAACTCATAAATTGGATCCAGAAAAAGTGGTCCTTATCGGAGATACTAAATTTGATATGATTGGCGCCCAAGAAACTGGCATTAAAAAACTAGCGGTTACTTGGGGATTTGGTGAAGAGGAAGAGTTGATGAGCTACCATCCTGACTGGGTCGCACATCAACCAGCAGACATTTTACGTCAACTATAATTGAAACCCTAAACAAAAAACACTCCAATTAAATTGGAGTGTTTTTTAACTTGTTGATAATAAAATACAAGAAGTCCAAAACAGATTCAACCGTAAAACAAGAATCTCTTAGTTCTTATCTGATTCTTCGAACGGTGTATCTTCGATGGCTTCTTCATTTTTGACTGCTTGAGATTCACTATAGTTTACCACTTCAGTTTCTTTTGTCGGCATAGCGAAAAGAATCAAAAGAGCTAGCCCTCCCATTGGGGCAAAGCGAAGGAAGATAAAGGCCCAGTGGAATCCGGCATCACGCAAACGGCGAACTGATAAAGCCAAAGTCGGTACTAAGATTGCTAGGTAGAAAACTGCATAAATAATAGCAACTAAACCAAAAACCATGAAAATAGCCTCGCTGGCTGAATCGCTCACTGAATCCATCACAGTACTAAGATATACAATGTAGAAATAGATAATCCAGAAAGGAATAGAAAGGATGAGGTTTCCTAGCCAAACCCACCAGAAATCTGGACGCGTCGAACGCCCAGTAAACTCTGCATAATTCTTAAAAAAATTCTTATATGCGTCAATCATATGATACTCCCAACTTTTATTTTATCAGTAGATACTAAACTGTACAGTTATAGAACACTCCCAAATCTAGTAAAAGACCTGGGAGTGTCAGCAAATTATTCGACAAGACTGAAAATTCTTCATCCTTGTAGCATTCTTCAGATAGTTAATCTTATAGTGTTTCCTTGGTTGGCATAGCGAAAAGTACTAGAAGAACAATACTACCTAGTGGAACGAATAAAATAAAGATCAATGCCCAGTGGAAACCAGCATCACGAAGGCGACGTACCATCAAAGCAAGTGACGGCAAGAAAAGTGCTAGGCCAAAAATAAAATAAATAATAGCGATAAAGCCCAAAGTTATAAGAGCACCCTCGTTTCGCGAGTTAGCCAGAGCATTTCCGTATGTTAAGAAGAAAGGAATATAAAGAATAAAATTCCCAAGGCAAACCCACCAATAGTCGGAACGTGTTGAACGACCTGCAAAATCTACATATCCTTTAAAAAAATTCTTATAAGCGTTAATCATAAGTTACTCCCTAATTTTTTATTTACTATAGTTTACCATATCTGTTCAATAATAACAAGTTTGTTCAAAAAACTCTGAAAGTCTCTCGAAATCTAGAAAAAAAAGATACTATCCGCTCTTTCTCATAAACAGAAGTTACAGATAATATCTCATCTATATTTAGTCAACGTGTGTTGTTTCATTAGCAAAAGCTATGATTGCTCTCTTCAATTCAGAACCTTGCAAGGTACGGAACTCTTCAATCTTCTGATTGATCATCTCAAGAGGCATCACATTTACCTTACCGACAAAGATTTTGTCCATTACTTGATTGTCAACTAGTTCAGTTGATACAAGCAACTCTTCGTATAGTTTTTCACCTGGGCGAATACCTACTTCTACGATTGGAATTTCATTTTCAGTATGCCCACTAAGTAGAACCATTTTCTTAGCCAAATCGTAAATGCGCACAGGTTTCCCCATATCAAGGATAAAGACTTCTCCATCCTTGGCATAAGCGCCCGCATGAATCACCAAACGACTAGCTTCTGGAATGGTCATAAAGTAACGAGTCATTCGGAAGTCTGTCACCGTTACAGGTCCACCCTCTGCAATCTGACGTTCAAAGACAGGAATCACACTACCACGGCTACCGAGTACGTTACCGAAACGAACCGCACAGTAGGTAGATTGGCTACGTTGATTAAATCCTGTAACAATTAACTCAGCCACACGTTTAGTTGCTCCCATTACGTTTGGTGGATTAACGGCCTTATCTGTCGAAATCATGACCATTTTTGGAACTCGAGCAGCGTCAACTGCCTTAGCAACATTATAAGTTCCAAGGATGTTATTCTTAAAGGCTTCTTTTGGATTGCGCTCCATCATCGGAACATGTTTATGGGCTGCAGCATGGTAAACAATCGCTGGTTCGTACTGTTCAAAAACTTGAAGCAGACGATCGTAATCTTGAATATCAGCAATGACAGGAACAAAATCAATTTCCTGGAACTTGCGAATCAATTCATGGTAAATCAGATAAATAGAGTTTTCTCCATGACCGAGCAAAATGACACGTTCAGGATTGAATCGACTAACTTGACGGCAGATTTCTGAACCAATCGAACCTCCGGCTCCAGTCACCAAGATTGTTTTGCCAGTGATTTCAGAACCCAGACGTGATTCATCAAGCTGAATCTCTTTACGTCCCAACAGGTCTGTGATATCAATTTTCTGGAAACCACCTGCTTGAGGCTGGATACCTTGCACAACTGACTCAATCATCGGCATCTTAAAGCATTTTACACCGATATGGTTACACATTTGCAGGATTCGTTCATATTCAGATGGATCTAGAGACGGAATCGCAACGATAACTTTTTCAACTCTGTAGCGTTTAGCCAATTCTGGTAGATCATCATAAGAACCCAAAACTGGGATTTTCCCAAGCTTTTGTCCTTTTTTCTTTTCATCATTATCCAGAATTCCGACCAATTCGAGGTCACTGGTAGGATGTTGGTAGCTATCCATAAAGAGCGCGCCACCATCACCGGCACCAATCAAGAAGGTACGACGGTGTTCTCCTTCGCCATTTCCCTTTCTACGTCTTGAGTAAATCAACTGCCAGGTGATACGAGGAAGGAGAATCAAGAAGGTAGTTAATAGGATAAAGAGTACGATAAAGCGGACAGAAAAGAGTGGCAAGAAAGCATAGCAGATCACATAAGATAAGATACTACTGATAGTTACTCCGAAGAAAATCTTCATAAAATCTGTGATTTTGCTATATCTACTAATACTAGCATTCAGCCCCCAAAATCCAATCATAAGCTGGTAGAAAAGGAAGGTTAGACCTGTATAAATGACATAGTCTACCGGGGCTGGATTAATCAAGCCATAAAATAGAATATAGGAAACAATAATTGATAAGACCATACTGGCAATATCAAAAAATCCCCAAAATATTTGTTTCTGTTGTTTATTTAATACTTCAACCAGATCAATTACGTAATCTGTTATTTTTTTATTCATGTGAATGGTATCCTCCTATACAGAATCACATTTTCTAGCAGTAATAAGATATAGTTTTAAAATCCTATCAGCTAGACATTACTTGCTTTTTCTTAGAAGTTTCAAAAATATAAACTGTCGCACAAATCCTGGACATAGGGCAACGACAACTTGGATTAAAACACTTTTCAGATATTCGCCATAAGAAATCTGTCCTCGAGCGTACATTCTTTGACGTGCTTGGCGATAGAGTTTGAGGTAGCGAAGACCTCCACGGCGTTCAAACATCCCCGCTCCCACGCGCACCTTACATAGAATTTGATCCACATTTCCAGTTCGAGCTCCAGCACTAATCATATTGAGCCAGAGAAGATCATCTTCCATATAAAGACCGTCCTCGTAGTTACCAGCCTTTAGCACCATTTCTTTTTTGAACATAACAGTCATATGATTAAAGGCACTTCTCATACGTTGGTAGACAATGATATCCTCATGCTTAGTCGGTACACGACGGTAAGACACAATCTCGTCAGGTTGGTCGATAAACTCTGCGATATGACCACCTAGCAGGTCCAAGTTTTCTTTTTCCATCAATTCGAACTGTTGTTCGAAACGGTCTTCAACAGCAATATCATCTGTATCCATACGAGCAATGACGTTATATTGGCACTGTAAGACACCGTACTGAAGCGCTAAACCTAAGCCACGATTTTGCTCAAGTGGGCAACGTTTGATTGGAATACTTGACTGTGCTTCCAATTTCTCCAAAACTTGATACAGTTCAGGTGTCAGCGGACCATCTTCGACGATTACCACTTCGCTAGGTTTGAGCGTTTGATGTAAGATACTCTCTACTGCCTCTTCTAGAAAGGCTGGATTTTCTTTAATATAGACTGACATCAGGACGCTAAATTTACGATTTTCAGACACAGTAGTTCTCCAATGTATAGATTTTCTTTCACTATTTTATCACAATTTTTCAGACTTTCCTATTTTTATTTGAATCCCAGAAAAAAAGTAGTAAATATATTGTCCTTATTTTCTATGATTTCCTTTGGGAAAATCGAGGATTACCTCACGTTAGCTTGACATCTTTAGGGAAAAAAATTAAAATAAGCTGTTATCAAAATCAGCTTATTGAGGTTCACATGAAAAAACGATCACTCTTTTTTATTCTAGGAATTATCTTAATCGGAGCGGTCTTAAGGGCTCCTTTCACAGCTTTGCCAACTGTTTTGGGAGATATTGCCCAAGGTTTAGGCGTGGAAGTTAGTTCACTTGGTGTTTTGACCAGTCTCCCTCTCTTGATGTTTGCCCTCTTCTCCTCTTTTGCTACTCGTTTGGCTCAAAAAATTGGACTCGAGCACCTTTTCACCTATAGTCTTATCGTATTGACCATCGGTTCAGTGATTCGTATCTTTAATCTTCCTCTACTCTATCTAGGGACTTTACTCATCGGAGCAAGTATTGCGATCTTTAACGTGCTCCTTCCTAGCGCCATTCAGGCCAATCACCCACAAAAAATTGGCTTTCTGACAACCATCTATGTAACCTCTATGGGGATTACAACGGCTCTTGCTTCCTATCTCTCTGTACCCATTACTCAAGCAAGCTCTTGGAAAGGCTTGATTCTCTGTTTATCCTTGGCCTGTCTACTAACTTTAGTTGCCTGGCTCCCCAATCATCGTAACAATCATTTTCTAAAAGGAAGTGAGAAAAAACAAAAGAAAGAGAATATCTTAAAAAACAAGGAAGTTTGGGCTATTATTGGATTCGGTGGACTTCAGTCCTTACTCTTCTATACCAGTATGACCTGGTTACCTACCATGGCAATCAGTGCTGGCTTATCTCACACAGATGCCGGTCTTTTAGCTTCGATCTTTTCTCTAACTAGTATCCCCTTCTCGATGACTATTCCAAGTTTAACGACTCGTTTGTCCAATCGTCACCGTCAAATCATGCTGACAGTCATCTCTATCGCTGGATTGCTTGGAATTGCCATGCTCTTATACCCGAGCAAGAGTTTCCTCTACTGGTTAGTAGCGCATCTCTTGATTGGTACTGCCTGTAGCGCTCTTTTCCCTTATCTCATGGTTTGCTTCTCCATCAAAACAAGCTCCCCTGAAAAGACAGCCCAATTGTCTGGACTTGCCCAGACCGGCGGCTACATTTTGGCAGCTGTCGGTCCAACTCTCTTTGGTTATAGTTTTAACTTTTTCCATTCGTGGATCCCAGCTGTATTGGCTCTTCTAGTTATTGATATCATCATGACAATCTCCCTATTTATGGTGGATAAATCGGATAAAATCCTCTAAAAAGGTTTTTAGAATTTGCCACAAATAAACACACTTTGAAAGCCAGACTGAGTCTGGGTTTTTTGGATCTTCACAACATTTTACAAAGTATAGATTTACCAAGCATACTACTCTTACTATGCGCAAAAATGGTATAATAAAGCTAGGAAAACTCCGGTTACAATTTATTAGGAGTAGCACTATTTGGGTACATTAAAGGTTATTACTTTGGGAATTGATAGTTGATGCGATGCTAAAGTAGAAATTATAAACGTCTACATTTATAATTGTTTTAACACCATTAAGAAATTTTGATTAGATAAAAAATCTTGATTAACTAAGGACCATCGAATCATATAAGGAGAAATTTGTATGCTAGCAAAAGCAGGGGACGTCTATTGTGTTTACAATTTCCATCTAAAAAAATACATAGCTTGCCAGATAACCAAGATCGAAGAGGGGGAGAAAAAGTCGCAGGCTGTCCTACTGTCATTAGACTGGTCAGGAGAACAACCTCTTAGAGAAGAAGAACTATCTTCTTTGAAGCCACTCTATATAGATTTTATGTACTGGGAAAGAGACTTACATCTTAGTAATGTTGATATTCATGTACCGTCACATTATATTTTTATTGGTAATACAACACCATTAACAACTGAAAGCACCAATACTTATGCTATGTTTTGGGGAAATGGTTACGATATTTACAGGCAACTGAAATGGCAAGAAATACCAAAAGAAAAAAGAGATTTATTTAAGAAAGCAGATAAAAGCAAGGAAAAAGTTTCATTTGCAGGAAATGAGTGCCGTATTTCTAAACACAATATTAATGACGAGTGGACGCCTTTTGAAGACGCATTAGAATTAAAGGTCTTTCCTTGTTTATCTAAGTTGGCATTAACGAGATGGCACAAAAATATATATGAGTATTTGCAGTCAACTCCTTTTATTACAGAACTAGTTCTTAATAATCATGGACAAACAAAACTGGATTTTTCTAAGACATCCATACATCGGCTTTCCATTGATTTGACAGGCGTAGAGGAACTTAGACTAAACGATGATTTGGAGGAGCTAGTCTTATTAGGAGACATGAGCGACAATTGTCAAATACTTGTAAAGGACCATGGAGCCAGCTTACGATTACAACTTGATAGTTCTCTACCTAAGGCACTGGGATTAAAAGATTTAGGAGCCATCCATTGTTCTAACATCCTTGAAATAGACTTTGCACAAATCTTGAATAACTATCCAAGACTTAGGGAATTAAGATTGTGGGGGAAACCTGGTCATATTCTCAATTTCCATAAATTATCAGAGTTCAAAGAGTTAGTCATGTTTTCCACTGTTGATTTGTTTGGCTTTACTGCGGAGGATATTCCCAAACCAGAAGATTTACCTCGATTAAGTATGTTTTGGATGAGCAGCTTACCAGAAGAGGCCGCTAAAGTAGCCAAAAAATATTATAAAAAACAGCAGGACAAGGGACTGAATCTTTGGATAACAAAACCGAGAAAAGCTGAATGGCTAGCCCAAAACCTAGACAATCCATTTCGCTCATGGGATGGACAAGAAAATATTTCAACCGCAAACGCAGAAAAAGCAGCCTCTCTATATAGAAAGACTAGAGCAAGTGTTATAAAGCTTCTAGAAAACCCCAACGAGGACACTATGAAACACATAGAAGTCCTCATAAGAGAGTATACTCAAGGTTTCAATAAAATGGACAAGCGTAACTGTTTTATTGAAACAATCGAGAGAGAGGATATCTATGATGCCCTGATCGAGATCTTAGATTTACTACCTGAAGATTTAGGGATGGACAAAGAAAAATTTATAGAAATCTTTGATGAGCTAAAAGATTTTTAAATGAGAAGCCTTTCTAGTTCATTCTTAAAACGGAGATTATCATGACTAACTTTATACAGACTATCACAGTAGAAAATCGGCAGGTCGACAAAGAAAATTACTTTACAATTGGCTACTCTCCAGAGATAGAAAAATCTTTACTGTGTGTTTATATTTCTTGGATTGCTGGTTACGAACGCTATTACGAGTTAGATGACGAAGATTTGGCTCTCTTTGAAAGCAAACGAGAAGAATTTCTCAAAAAATATGAAAAAGAAATCAAGGCTTATCGGACTGAAAGATTGATTGGTTCTGGGGCTCTGAGGGATTACAATTTTAGTTCTTTGCCTGAGAATATCCTAAAAAACTTGGATAGCTATCCTCCATTTAACGGATATGTCTATCAAAACGGCATCCTCTGTGCCAAAATCAAGATTGAAGACAAGTATTTTTATCTTCCGCCCATTTATGATGAGGATTACAGATAAGCATTGCCTCAAAGTAATGCAAAACAACCTCTAATCTTCTAGTTTTCACTAGAAGGTTTTTTATATGTAAAAATTTTATACATATTGCTTGACAGGGCTTACATTTAGATGTATGATGTATGTGTAGAATAATTATATATAAAATTTTTATATACTAAAAAGGAGGTGCCCCATGTATTTTCCGACATCAGCGGCCTTGATTGAATTTCTCATCTTGGCCATCCTAGAACAAGGGGATTCCTATGGTTATGAAATTAGTCAAACAATTAAACTCATTGCCAAAATCAAGGAATCTACCCTCTACCCCATCTTGAAAAAACTGGATACCAACCGCTACCTGACTACATACTCTCGCGAATACCAAGGTCGGATGCGGAAATACTACTCCTTAACAGAGATTGGAGAGGAACAATTGCTTGTCCTTCGAGAAGAATGGACACTCTACACTGACACGATCAACGGCATCATAGAAGGGAGCGTTCGCCATGACAAGAACTGAATATTTGAATCAGCTTGAAGCCTATCTGATGAAGCTTCCTCAATCTGATCGTATCGAAGCCATGGACTACTTCAAAGAACTCTTTGATGATGCTGGTCCAGAAGGTGAGGAAGAACTCATAGCTAGTCTCGGTAGTCCAAAAGAGGCTGCCCATGACATCCTGACTACACTTCTTGATAAGAAAATCAACGAAGAAAATTCCAATAAGAACAACCGTCAGGTTTTACAAATCGCAATCCTCGCACTTCTGGCTGCACCTATTGGGATTCCAGTCGGAATTGGTCTTCTCATGGCTATCATCGGCATTTTTATCGCTGCGGTTAGTGTACTTATTGCCTTCTTTGCTGTTTCAGCAGCTGGGATGGTTCTCGGAGCTGTTCTCCTATTTGAAAGCTTCTACATTCTGGCTGAATCGACATCTGCTTTTGTGCTGATTTTTGGTGGTGGTTTACTTGCGATCGGAGCTTCATCCCTAGTCTTACTAGCCACTTTTTACGTAACACGTTTCTTTGGATTACTAGTCCTTCGACTCATCCAATGGATTCTTAATAGAGGAAAGAGAGGTGAAAGACATGCGTAAATGGGCAAAAGGATTTCTTATCTTCGGTGTTGTCACCAGTATCATTGGGTTTTCCATGATGATCATCGGTATCCAAACAGATGGTGTCAGAAGCCTCCTTGCAATGTCTCAAAATCCAGTATTTGAAAGTCGAATGGAAGAGCTCGTTTTTGATCAAGATATTGAAAATCTAAACATCTCACTGACACAACATTCGCTCGTCATTACGGAGTCAAACGATGATAAGATTCACATCCAGTATCATCCAACCATCTCTGAAAAAGAAAATCTTCAACACTCTATCAAAGAGAAAAGTCTTGAAATAACTGATACCAAATCAACTACACGTCGCTCTATAGGTTCTAGTGTCGAAGGTATCCTCTTTATCGCAAGCGGAATTTCTAGCCGCAATGATGAAGTTGTTCTCTCATTACCAAGAGGAAAAGACTTAAAAAATCTAACAGCTCAGGTCGACCATCGTATCCTTTCAATTGCTAATGCAAAAGTCAGCAATGCCAAGATTCTGTCAAATGGCTATCTTCTTCGTATCACTGATAGCGAGATTAAAAATAGCCAACTGATCACAACTGGCATTGTCAATGTATTTGAAACCAGTCTAACAGATAGCCGCATCCAAGCAGATCATCAACATATCACTGCAGACGATATCCAAGTGCATGGTCGAGTGGAATTCGAGGCAAGAAAAGATATCTCACTCGAGTTATCCCAAAAGGAACTTGAGCGAATCAATGTTGAGTTCTCTGCTGAACATGGTGATATCTATCGCTGGCATCGAGATCGACGTGACATACATACGGGAGGTAGTAAAGGTGAAGCATTAGCGAACCCTTACAAAACAGAAAAAAAAGATACGCAAGATCTCCTAGTTGCAAAATCAAATCAAAGTATCTATTTCCCATAATAAGATCGCTTGCTTTCTTATAGAAATCATGAATAAAGACAACTAGTAGTTACTACTCAAAAATTAATCAAAAAAAGGAGGTCTATTATGACTCAAGAATGGTTCGAAAGTGCTGATTTCGAGAAAACAGCCAACAATGAGAAAAAAGATAACCCATCTGACCCAGTCATTCCTCAAGAAGAGTTAAAAGAAAAAGAAGAGTTGCCAGTGGTTGAAGAAAGTCTTCAAGCCAATCCCGAAGAACAAGAAGCTGACCTAGAGAAAGTAGAGAGTGACGAACACGAAGAAATCGTTGCAAAGACAGACAAGTCAGAAGAACCTGTAGAGACTGAAGAACAAGAAGAACTGGCAACAAAGACAGACCAAGCAGAAAAACCCGTTAAGGAAACAGCTCAGCCTAGCAAATCTTTGGAAAGTCCATTTGTCCCAGATCCTGTCCCTACAAAAACTGCAATCTTCAAAGAAGAATTGGCTGATTTTTGGGTCTGGTTACAAGGTGCTCTCAAAGAGCCAACAGCAAGCATTGGTTCAGATAAAAAACATAGTTATAATGCCTTTGCGCTACTAACTATCTTTTCTGCTACAAGTTTTCTCTTTATAGTTTATCACGCCAAACAAGGCTACTATGGTCGTATGGCAAGCATCGATGCTCACTTCATGGAACAACTCCCGTCTCTCAATCTCTTCTCGGTCTTCTCCATCCTAGTAGCGACAAGTCTCTTCTTCTTTTCAATTCTCATGGGTGGATTTGTAGTCAAACGTTTTGTCGACCAGGACAGTGATTGGACATTAGAAAGAGCCTTTCAAGCACATAGCAGACTCTTGGCTATCCCAGTTCTCTTGACAGGTATTGCTAGTTTCTTCGCTCTTTTTAATGGTCTACGATTTGCAGTATTGCTTTGCTTGATTAGCATTGGTCTGACTCTCTTGGCCAATCTCTACATCATCTCAAGACCCAGCAAGAATAGTCAAACCGATCCCTTCTATCGCCTTCTATTAGCCTTCCTAGTCAACGGTGGTGTTCTATTTCTCTTCTTTCTAGCAGAAATGGCTCTTGTTTTTGACTATCTTCGAATCCTTGCTTTTATGTAAGATAAAATCCTGTCACTCTGACAGGATTTTTTTGTGCCACAAAAAGCAGATCAAACGATCTGCCTTTTCACATTATTTAAAACTAATATCTTTCATTTATGCCTCTAGTTACCTTTTTACTAAGTTCTCAAAATCTTCCCCTGAAACAGGGCCTACTTCTACTTGGTTAGCATCCAAATCCTGACAAAGTTCTTTTGGAAGAGCTTCTAAGAAGGCTTGATAATCCAGTCTTGCTATCGCTTCATAATCTTCTGGTTTTGAACCATCTCCAGAGATTTTTACCAAATCAATCTCCCAAATAAGTTCCTTGCCTACTAATTGCTCAACGTAAGGAGCCGGAATCACCGGTTCTTTTGGCAAAATGGTTTTTACCCCCTGAGCTAGGTGGTAGATACCATGAACCTTACCTTCTCCATCTGGATAAAATTTTGCGCTGGCAGGGTAAGCATCTGAACCTTGAACCTTCTTGACTAACTCTTCAAAACGTGTCAATCCATCTTCTTCTAGGAAACTCTCTAAATCCTTCTTATCAAAGTAAACAGGTGAAAGAATTCCTTGGCAGAAGGCCATACGAGCAGCCTTATCCGCTAGATAGCTCTTGACAGTTTCTTGGAAATAGTTTTCCAAGTCAAAGTCTGCCAAGCCTTCAACTGCTTCACCAACCTTGCTAGACAAAGCCCGCAAGAGCCCTTCTACAATCTCCCAATCAGCTCTTGTAATCAAGTCAGGAATGATGACTTGATAGCCTTTTTGAGCATCTAGATATCGAACTTTAAAGAGAAATTGAGACTTACCTACGATTCCACACTCGATATACTCAAGGCGATTGAGAGGTTGACGGAGGTAGACAGCATCATAACTATGCGACTCTAGGCCTTCTACTAAGCCTAAAATTGATTTGGCCGTAAGAATCTCCTGTTGTCCTAAAATACTTTGTTTATTTGGAATAAAAAATGTCTTCACCATAATGGTCTCCTTTGAAATCGTTTACATATAGTATACACCATTTTCCTGAAAGATGCAGAAACAAATTTAAGATTTTTTGGTCAAAAGCATAGAAAAACAGCCCCTAAGGACTGTCTGACTTTTATACAACTTCAGAATGATCCAAGTTCTCACCAATCGCTGCTAAACGCTCGATGACTTGGTCTTGCGTCAATTCATGTTCTAAAACATAGCGATTACGTGGGTGAACACGGCACTCGTGCGAGCAGCCACGGAGATATTTATCTTCGTTGTCTTCTGATGCCAAGATACGGCGGTTACAGAAAGGATTACCACAGTTTACATAGCGTTCGCACGGTGTGCCATCAAACCAATCTTTCCCTACAATGGTTGGATTGACATGGTTGACATCGACTGCAATACGTTCATCAAAGACATACATTTTCCCATCCCAAAGTTCCCCTTGAACTTCTGGATCTTTCCCATAAGTCGCAATTCCTCCATGCAATTGACCGACATCTTTGTAGCCTTCACGGACCATCCAACCTGAGAATTTCTCACAGCGGACGCCACCTGTACAGTATACTACGACACGTTTATCCATGAATTTTTCCTTGTTATCACGAACCCATTGTGGCAATTCACGGAAGTTGCGGATGTCTGGACGGATAGCCCCACGGAAGTGTCCAAGGTCGTACTCATAGTCATTACGAGTATCAAGGACCACTGTATCTTCATCTAAGAGGGCTTCTTTAAATTCTTTTGGTGACAAGTAAGCACCTGTTGTTTCAAGAGGATTGATGTCGTTATCAAAGTTATCATCCTCTAAACCAAGGTGGACGATTTCCTTTTTGTAGCGAACAAACATCTTCTTGAAAGCTTGCTCTTCTTCTTCATCAATCTTGAACCAGAGGTCTTCCATCCCTGGAAGGCTGTGAACGTAGTCCATGTATTTTTGCGTTGTTTCGTAGTCACCAGAAACAGTTCCGTTGATCCCTTCGTCAGCCACTAGGATACGGCCCTTGAGGCCAATAGACTTACAGAAAGCCAAGTGGTCAGCCGCAAATTGTTCTGCGTTTTCGATTGGAACATATTTATAGTAAAGTAAAACACGAATAGGTTTTGCCATAAGATTCTCTTTTCTAAGATTAAATTATCAGAATTTTTCATTCAACTATACCAGTATACTCCCTCAAGAAAGCGAATGCAATTTATTTGACCGAAAAATAAAAAACAAGACTCATTTTCAGATCTTGTTTTAATTAAATATTCGATGAAGAAAAGTTAACAAAAAGATCTCCATGGCCTGTCTTGACTAAAATACCTATCATGATCCAAAAAAGACAAGACTTATAAGATTTCGAATCCAGAAAAAATTTCCAATTTGAGAAGAAAATTGCCAATAGTTTTGGATTATAAGTGTTAGCTGAGAAAGTCCATATACGAAAAATATGTAAGTAGGATAAGATTGCACTAATTTTGAAAATAAGATGGTATTTTTTCATGTACCTATTACCAACGCTACTTGTACGGCAAATGCCTGGCTTTCAAATACAGATAATTATATGTATTTACTCAAAAAAAGAATCACCACCCCGTCTGGAAAAATCCAGACAAGGCAGTGATTGCATCTTTTAGGAATGAATACACGAAATCAATTGTTCTTAAGATTTTTTGTTTTTCAAGAATTCGTCGTATTGTTTTTGCATTTCATCCAATACTTTTTGGTAAGCACCTTCAGATTTAAGTTTTTCCATCAATTCTGGAATAGCTTTTTCTGGGTCTACAGTACCAGTGTTGATAGCTGTATCGAATTGTTGCATAGTGTTAGTGATAGCTGAGATTTCAGATTTCACGTTGTCAGTGTTGAAGATGAATCCAAGCGCTGGAGATTCTTTTGCAGTTTCCAAGTCTTTCTTAGATTGTGCAATTTGTTCATCTGTAACGTTTTCGTTGATGTAAAGGATCCAGTTGTTACCAGTGTTCCATCCTGACATGTGAGTGTTTCCTTTGTATCCATCAAGGACTTTAACACGGTTTTCTTTACCTGCTACTTTTTCCCAGTTCTTGCCTTCTGGTCCATAAACAAGTCCGTTCAAGAGTTCTGGGTTAGTGTTCAAGAGGTTCAACACTTCCATTGCTTTTTCTTTGTTCTTAGAGTTGTTTGAGATTACAAAGTTTGCAACTTGAGTTGTTTGGTTTTTCTTGATGAAGTTAGTAAATGGTTTGATTTGGATGTCTCTGTTAGCAACACGAGAAAGCAAGCTGCTACCGTAGTCAGCTGGTCCTACTGTTTCTTCACGAACAAACCAAGTATCTTGAGTAAGGTCATATGAAGTTTCACTTGTTGCTACGTCTTTTGGAATGTATCCTGCTTCATAGAATTTGTGAAGAGTCTTCAAGTGTTCTACGAAACGAGGAACTTCGTAACGGTTTACGATCTTAGTAGTGTCGCCTTCAAGGTCGATGACAAATGGAAGACCATTTGCAACTGGATAGTCAAAGTTTTCTGATGGGATAAAGTTTTTACCAACAGCGAAAGGCATTACATCTGGAGCTTTTTCTTTGATTTGTTTCAATACTGGTTCAAGTGTTTCGTATGAAGTTACACCTGAGATATCGATTCCATATTTTTCAAGAAGTGGGCCATTGAAAGCAAAGTTTTGTGAAGATGCAACGTTGGCTGCAACTGGAACTGCATAAATTTTACCGTTTATTGTGTTACCTTTGATGTAAGCTGGGTCAAGCGCTTTGTAAAGGTCAGCTCCTTCTTTCTTGTACAATTCTGTCAAGTCAGCATAAGCACCTTTTTGAGCGTTTACAACGTAGTTATCTGCAAATGCGATATCATAGTTTTCACCTGATGAAGTGATAACTGACATTTTCTTACCGTAGTCACCCCATCCAAGGTATTGGATATCTAATTTAGCACCAACTTTTTCTCCGATGATTTTGTTTGCATTTTCTAGCAACTCATCCAAGTTATCTGGTTTGTCACCGATTTGGTACATTTTGATAACAGTTTTGTCACCTGAAGCTGAGTCAGCAGCTTTTTGGTTGTTACCTTTAAGGTTTCCACAAGCAGCGAGGCTAGCAGCTAAAGCGACAAGGCTAGCAGATGCAAAAGCATATTTTTTCCAGTTTTTCATGATAAAAACTCCTTTTTTTATTTTTAAATTTAAAACAATTTTAGTGATCTACTTTTCAACATAGAAAAGTTAGATAGGGTAGAGAAAGCTTGTTTCTCAGCGTCTCTTATTCTTTAACACCACCGATAGTTAAACCTTTTACAAAGTAGCGTTGGAAGAAAGGATAGAGAATCGCAATCGGAACAGTCGCAACTACAACCATAGCCATACGTCCTGTTTCTTTTGGTAGGGCAACTGCAAGTTGTCCTGACATCCCAACTGACTTAGCAATGTAATCCATGTTGTTTTGAATTTGCATGAGCAAATATTGTAATGGATACAAGTTATCACTCTTGATGTAAAGAAGGGCATTGAACCAGTCGTTCCAGAATCCAAGTGCTGTCAAAAGTGTGATAGTCGCAATCCCTGGAAGAGAGAGTGGTAAACAGATTTGGAAGAAGATCCGAGCCTCGCTGGCACCATCGATACGAGCTGATTCGAGGATTGCTTCTGGGATGGTCTTCTTGAAGAAGGAACGCATCAACATGATGTTGAAAGGTGATAGAAGCATTGGAACAATCAAGGCCCAAATGGTATCACCAAGGTGAAGCAACTGAGTTACCACGATGTAGCCTGGTACCAAACCAGCATTGAACAACATACTAAGAAGAGCGAAGACTGTAAAGAATTTACGATACTTAAATGTTGTACGAGAGATGGCATATGCGTATGTAGTTGTGATAAATACGTTTGTCAACGTTCCAACAACTGTTACGAAGGCTGAGATAAAAAGCGCTTGTAAGATTTTGTCTTTAAACTGAGCCAAGAATTGGAATCCATCTACACCAAACTTGGAAGGGAAGAAACTATATCCATATTGAACAATACTCTTTTCGTCTGTAACTGAAATAATGATTACGAAGATGAAAGGCAAGATACAAGAGAAGGCCAGCAAACCAGATATGATACTAAAGAAGATATCTGCCTTTTTGCTGAAGGAGTGTATGCCAACATTATCAATTTTTTCTTTTTGAATTTTTTTTGCCATATGCTCCTCCTTTCTAGAATAGTGCTGAGTTAGGATCAACACGTCTTGCAAGTAAGTTTGATAGGATAACGAGAATCAAACCGACGACTGACTGATAGAGACCGGCTGCTGAAGCCATACCGATATCTGCTGTCTGAGTCAATCCGTTAAAGACATAGACGTCCAATACGTTTGTTACACTATAGAGCTGACCAGCGTTGTGAGGGATTTGGTAGAAGAGACCGAAGTCTGCACGGAAGATGTTTCCGACTGCAAGGATGGTCAATACTGTCACAAGCGGTGTCAACTGAGGGATGGTTACGTTACGGATACGTTGCCATTTGCTAGCACCGTCCACTGTCGCTGCTTCGTAGTAAGTCGGGTCAATACCCATGATAGTTGCGTAGTACATCACACTACTATATCCAAAGCCTTTCCAGATACCTAGGAAAAGAAGAAGGTAAGGCCAGATACTGACATCAGCGTAGAAGTTAATACCCTTCATTCCAAGGGCTTCTAAGGTGTGGTTGATAAGCCCTTTATCGATGTTTAGGAAAGCATCTGTAAAGAAACTGATGATAACCCAAGATAGGAAGTAAGGGAACAACATAGATGTTTGGTAGATTTTAACCATTTGCTTAGAGCGAAGTTCACTAAGGATAATGGCAATACCAACTGATACAATTAAACCGATAAAGATAAATCCAAGGTTGTAAAGGACAGTGTTTCGAGTGATGACAAAGGCATCCTTGGAACTAAACAAGAATTTAAAGTTATCTAGTCCGACCCATCTACTATTTATAATACTGTGGACGAATCCTTCACCAGTCATATGGTAGTCTTTGAAGGCAACCACATTCCCAAAAACTGGAATGTAGAAGAATAAAATCAACCAAATTGTTCCTGGTAAAACCATTAAGAGAAAAATCCAATTATCTCTTAAAGTTTTTGAAAACTTATTCATAATTTCCTCCCCTTTTATTTTTCTAAAACTTCATAATCTCACATTTTAGTCTTGATAACGTTTACAAAAATAGTATACTCTTATTTTTAGGACAGTTTAAACTACAAATTATAGAAAAAACTCCACAAATTATTTTATGTGGAGAACTTTTTTATATGAGATGTGTGTTTCACGAGAAACACCCTGATTCATGCAGGGTGTTCTAATCTTTATGTTGTATAAATAGTAGATGCTGTCGCAATGGTATGCCACTGATTGGCTGTCGTAGCTGCAAAGTCCTTGTCACCGTAAAAATCATTAAATGGCAAGATCTCTACTTCCAACTCATCGATACGTGAGATAGAACCAGCTAGATAGTCTTCAATACGACTTTCTGCACGCTTGATCCGTTGCAAGAGTCCACCCATACGGATATCTACTGTATCCAAACCAAAGACCTTGTTTTCTTTCAACCATTGCTGGCTAAAGAGCTTGTGGAAGGTTTCAATCTGGCTTCTTAATTTTGGTAATTCTTCCCTAGCAATTTGTTGCAAGCTCTCTTTATCACCTTTTTGATAGGCTTGACGAATGCGTCGGCCCACATCCACCTTGCCACTTAAAATAGCATTCAACTGGGCCTGAGTTTCGAAAAGATAGGCGTAGACTCCAGCTTTTTCTTTAATGTCAGAAAGAGTCTCAGCTGCCTGGGCAAAGTGAGGCTTGTCCTGTTCAGGAGTCATGTGCTTATCAAGAATTGGGCAGAGAACATCCTGGTAAAAGACATAGCGGTTGGGGTTGATCCCGCTGAGATTGTCTGGTAGATCTGGCAAGAGGTTGGCCAAATCAAGCTGCATAAAGTCCTCAACGGATAGACCTGTATTGGTCTTGAAGTGAGCAGACAAATGCTCTAAATCATTTCGGTAGCTGAGTTCTGCCCAGATTTGCAAGCTTGGCAGAATAGAGAACTGAGCTGTTTCACCACCATTATCTCCCCAACCAGTCACAATGACTTCCTTGATCTGATTAGCACGGCAGGCTTTGTTAGCTTCGACAGCGATCAGATGACTGAAATGGTTGTGTGGTGTAAAACCAATCCACTTCCAAGCACCACCTGCAAAGGCAATATCCTGGCTAATCTTGTGGTGATTACCGAAGTTACGATTGTATTTTTCTTCGCTATCCTGATAATAATCCCAGTAAACCAAGGTCACACGGTCTTTTAGACGGTCAAGATAAACGCGTGTTTCCTCTGGGATTTCGACATCACGGTCGTACTGGCCATCTGCTGACATGAGTTTGAAGAACATATCGCTCCACATCTGGCAGTGGAAACCATACTTGTCTGCAATATCCAGCACGCGCTCCAAATGTTGGCACATGAGGAGGCTACGGTCCACAACACCGTTTAAGATGAGATAGCGTCCCAAACCAACCAAGTGGGCTTCGTCCATGCCGATATTGACCTTGCGTGTTTGTAGTTTAGACAAAGTAGCAAACATACCGTCAATCAGATCGTAGACTTTTTCTTCACCGATGAGGAGAATATCCTCTACATCGCGGAGTTGCTGGACTTCTTTAACACCCCATTTGACAAAGGCAGATAAGTGAGCCAAGGTCTGGATGCATGGGACAAAGGTCATGTCAAACTGCTGGGCGTATGCTTCAATTTCCTGTAACTCTTCAGCTGAATACGCTCCACGGAAATAACCAAAGTAAGGTTGCCCCTCAATCTGATAGGTGTCTTCCATATAGAGCTCAAAGGTTGAATAACCCATGAGAGCCAAGACTTCAATCATCTGTTTGGCAGATGCGACATTTATCACGGCATTTCGCGAACAGTCCGCCATATAGGCTAAATCTTCATAGGCCGCCTGCTCTTCAATCTCTACCTTGTCCCCTTCTGCTAAAGCTGTTGCTAGCACAGATAAAGCACGGTAGAGTTGATGAGGTTTACGGTAGGTCAGTTGATACTGCCCCTTATCACCCTTGATAGAGATAGAAGCTTGGTCAGATTGAGCGACTGCCACCTCTACATCTGATAGAGAAATGTGACTTTTTAATACTTCGATAGCTTGCGCTTGTTTGGAACTAAGTCCTGTAAAACTTACCATTGGTTTTCCTCCTGTAACCAGTTGACAAGGGCACCGTAGAGATTGGCATCTGCCTGATAGGTGCAAGCTTGGATCACTGGCGCAATTGTATATTCTTCATATCTTTCCACAAAGGTGTCTACTGCTTTTTGCACCCCTTTGATAAAATCTGGGTTCTGACTGATAGAGCCACCTAGGCTAATCACATCTGGATCAATCAGGTACTGGATATTGAGCAGTCCTTGAGCTAGATTACGATTCATCCGCTCAATAGCTTCCTGGCAAAGAGTATTGCCGGCTGCCGCCTCTTGGTAAACCTTTCGGCCATCCCAGTCTGACTGACCTGATTTTTCAATTACGTAGCGAACCATGTTTCCTGTAGAAGCTAGTTGTGACCAGTTATTGAGTTTTTCTGCTGGTTCGATAGTAGTCATGTAACCAAACTCTCCACCCAAGCCATGGCGACCACGGTGAATTTTGCCATTGATAATCATGGCCCCGCCAATCCCTGTGCCAATGACAACACAAGCTGCATTTTCAATCTCAGGATGAGCCAGCAGTTCACTAAGTCCAACACAGTTGGCATCATTTTCTAGATGGACAGGGAGTTGGTGATGAGCAAGGGTCTCATACCATGAAAAACCATGGATATAAGGAATGGCACTAATTCCCTCAATCACACCTGTTTCTTGATTGACCGCTCCTGGAACACTCATAGCAATCCCACGATAGTCCTGTTCTGATAAGCATTGGTCCAACCAAGCCAACAAATCTTCTAGAGTTTCTGGAGTTGGGGTGCTGGTCTTATCTAAAATCTTTCCATCAGGAGTTAGACTAGCAAACTTAATGCCAGTCCCTCCGATATCAATCGTTGCAATGGTCATTGCTTTCACCTGCAAAAAGGAGCGAATCAGCAGTTGTTTCTTACTTTTTCGCTCCTCCTTTCTGTTTATGTTTACTTTTTGAAATTAAATTTCTTCTTTTTGAATGAGTTCTGTACGAATTTCCTGTGGTGCCAATAGTCCTGAATGGACTGGGTATGGGCGTTCCAACAAGTCAAGAATGGTTTGTTGTTTTTCAGACACACTGATATTTTCTTGACTCATATTGTAGTAACGGAGGACATAACCTTCTTCATTCTCAGCTACCTTAAAGGCTGTTGGGCAGACTTGTGGCAAGTTCAGTGCCGGATGGTTAAAGAGGCTACCCGTTGCTGCAACGCTACCCTCTTGTTTTGCAACTTGAAGAGCTGTAAATGGCACCTGGAAGGCTTTGGCACGACGGAAAGCTGAGAAGCGTTCCCCTGCTTGGTGACATTCTACTGCAAATTCAACTTCGATATCACGCAAGCACTGAGCTTCCGGAGTTGGGAAGTAGCCCCAGTCACCTAGCTCACCAGAAGCACGGAGAAGGGTTACAGCCATGGTGTCGTCTCCAAGGATTTCGTATTCGTGCAATCCTTTATTGGATACGGTCACTCCTTTAACATCATCATACAAGCTAACAAAAGCTTGTTGGTGTTGTGGATTTTCAGGATTTTCCCAAGAAGCTGCCGGTTTATTTGGTCTTGTCACAACTTCATAAATGCTTTCAGAATCATTGCTTGGACGAGTGTTATGAGTTTTGACCAAGAGACGGATGCGGTGGTCTTTGGCTGTATTGGTAAAGCGAGTTTTAAAACGAATCTGTGGATTGTCCACAAAGACAGTCATTTCTGTTTCAAGAGGAATGGTTGTCAACTCTTCTGAACGACCTGCATCTCGTTTCATGAACTCGATGATACCTCTTTGTTCTGCATCCAATTTTTCATCTGCGCTAACTGGGATAGTCAAGTCATGTTTGAGCAAGATTTTGGCATAGCGAGCATTGTTTTCTAAGACTTCATAACCTTTCAGCTGAGCGTAGATTGGCTCAGTTCCTTTCGGCTGGAAGTAAATGTACTCGTTACCAATATCTCCACGGTCCTCGAATTGGATGAAATCTTCGTAGGCTTCGTTAGTAGTCTTGTCGTAGAGTGTAATTCCTTCATCTACACTCACTGTTACGAATGGTGTATCAATGACTCCATTTTGGTAAATACCATCTCTGTATTCTACTTGACCTTCGACCAATTGGAAGCTTGCCCAAGAAAGCGGAGCAAGGTGGACTGGGATTGTCACGCGCACTTGGCGTGCAATATATGGTTGGCGGAATTTATCCTTAGGCAAAGTATAGCCAAAACTTGCTCCCAAGTCTTCAATCTTGGCTTCAAGGACATGGCCATCCAAATCTTCAACATGGTAATCTGGCAAGGTCACGGCTGCCATCTTCTTGTAACCTTCAGTCGGATGCAATTCTTTAAAATCACAAGTCACAACATCCACTACAACACTAACTGTATCAACCTTGTCATGTAAAGTTGTGTTGACAACGGTAAAGGGGTGATCGCTCTCAGCATTTTGAGTAGCTAATTTAGCCTTCCATTCGTTAAGAAGATTACTCTTAACAAAATTCCCGACTTGATTAACCTTTGCAAAACGAGTTTCCATTTCACGGTGAACTTCGTCAATACTACAGCCGCAGATACTATCGTGCGGTGCATTTTGCAGAAGTACTTTCCAAGCATAGGTCAATTGATCCTTGTGGTTATGTCCACCAGTGATAATGGTTAATGGTTCCACGACCTGCTCTAACAAGTTGCTATTTTCTTGGAAGGCTTGTTTGAGGTAAACGCGTGAAGAAGAAGTATTGGCAAGAGTGTACCAGCCATCCGTTTCCTGGCTAGTCAACTCACCTGTGACCGTTGATAATTGTTCAGGAAGGGCACTTTCCAGTGCTTGGACATATTCGTCAAATGAGCTATGAATAAAGGTCACGTCAGGGAAGAGTTCGTTTGCCACGCGAATGGCTTCGCTCAGATTTCTCTGAACAGGCTGGTGGTCACAGCCGTTCATCATCAACCATTGGTTGGTCGATGCATAATCACGGACGTCTGCTAATTTTTGCTTCCAGAAAGTCAAGGCTTCGTCTTTATCCACTGGAATTTCATTCCCGTTACTGTACCAGTTAGCAAAAAGAATGCCGAGTACACGGCTACCATCAACCCCTTTCCAGTACATCTCAGAAAATTGAGAGGTAAACTGTTCATCTTCAAGGACTTGATTGTCAAATCCGATTGGCTTGACACCGCGACCAAAGGCTGCTACGTGAATCCCTGATTTTTGAAGGATTTGAGGAGCCTGCCCCATATTTCCAAAGGTATCTGGGAAGTAACCAATTTGAGTAGATTTGCCCCATTTAGCACATTCAGCTTGGCCAATCAAGGTATTGCGGACATTGGCTTCACTTGAAATCAGGTAATCATCCTGCAAGATGTAGAATGGTCCAATCTTGAGCTTGCCTTCGTCGATATAACGCTGCACCTTGTCACGGTTTTCAGGACGAATTTCTAAATAGTCATCGAGGACGATGGTTTGTCCATCCAGGTGGAAACTCTTGAACTCAGGATCATTTTCAAAAAGATCAAAAAGATTGTCAAAAAGTTCCACCAATTGCATCCGGTGACTTTCAAAAGGTAGATACCACTCACGATCCCAGTGACTGTGAGAGATGATATGTACAACAACATTTTCCATGAGTAAAACCTCATTCTAACTTAAATTTAAAAATAGATTTGTGATTCTTTACAAGAATCTGTTGAGCGATAGCTCATTAACGAATATCCAAGTAATCCAAGACCAATTCGCAGAACATCATGTTGGCCCATGAGAACCATTCACGAGAGTAGAGAGTCGGATCGTCTACGTGGAAGCTTTCGTGCATGACACCTGTTCCACCATCGCAGGCAACGAGTTGATCTAGCAAATGTTTTTTCTCCGCCTTATCCGTCGTTGTCAATCCTTGGATAGATAGAGCAATCGGCCAGATATAGCGGTAGAAGGTATGTGAACTTCCGAGTCCACTAGCGTATTCTCCTTGGTAGAAGTATGGATTTTCAGGGCTCAGAATAGTGCGACGAGTGGCTTGATACACTTCGTCATTGACATCACAGTAACCAAGATATGGAGCAGCCAACAAACTTGGCACGTTAGGATCGTCCATGATGCTAGCATTTCCTAGACCGTCTACCTCAAAGGCATAAATCTTTTCACCCTTACTATTTGTAGTGTAGGCGTAATTTTCGATCCCTTCTTGAATCTCAGTTTGGAGGCGTTTGGCATCAGCAATAATACTTTCGCTATCGGCTAGAGTCAATTCTGCAAAGATTTCTTGGACATAACCCAAGACAACCACTGCAAACATATTCGACGGAATCAAGTAGCTATACTGACAGCAGTCATCACTTGGACGGAAGGCTGACCAGGTCATTCCTGTCACGGCAAAGTCAGGACCAAATCCATCATTTACCAAGGTATCCTCCTTGCGATCAGTGTCACGAACGAAACGGTATGGTGAATTATTGTGATCTTGCTCCACCGTCCAAAGATGAAGGATTTCCTTGGCCGCGGTGACAAAGATTTCATCAAATTGACTCGTCTCACCAGTTTCCTTCCAAAGGAGATAAGCCAATTGCAAGGGATAGCAAAGCGAATCCACTTCATACTTACGTTCCCAAATCCAGCCATTGAGGTCTGTATGGTCTGTCTCGTGATGACCCTTCCAGTTCTCCTCAATATTGAAAGAGTTGGCATAGGGATCCTTGAGAATCAAAGCCATCTGGCGTTTAACCAAGCCAGCAATGGTCTGGCGCAAACGAGGGTCTCTTTTTGCCACATGAAGGTATGGTCTAAGCTGAGCAGTCGAGTCCCGAAGCCACATAGCTGGAATATCCCCGGTTAGCACAAAGGTCGAGCCGTCTTCTAAGATTTCAACTGTATTGTCTAAAGTGTCTGTGTAGCAACGTTCAAAGACATCCACCCATTCCGGATGATCTTTAGCACGCTCCGCTACCTCATCTAGCCACTCTCTAACAATTTCTTTTGAATAAACCATAAACTATTTTGCCTCTTTCAAACAAATTTTCATTTTCAGTATATAGCTTTTAGTCCAGAAAATATATACACAAATGTTAGTCATTATTCTACAAAATTGTTATATTTGAAAGTCATTTTCTAAAAGTCTCCTTTTTCTGATATAATGTAAAAAACTAACTAAGGAACCACTATGAAACCTATACTTGAAACCATTGATACGCGTTTTGGAACAGCCAGTAAACATGCATTTTCACGAGGAAACACCCTACCTTACACTGGAGTGCCTTTTGGCATGAATTACTTTGTTCCACAAACTAGTGATCAGGAAGGATCTTGGTTTTTTGATCCCCATCTTCCCATATTTCAGGGTGTTCGACTGACCCACCAGCCTAGTCCTTGGATTGGAGATTATTCTTGGTTACTACTGACTCCTGTTACAGGAGAAATCAGCGGTGACACGCTCTTCCATCGTCAGTCTTCCTATAACTTGGAGCGTGCCATTTTCAATCCCCATTATCTCAGAACTTTTTCTGAACGTTACCAGATTGAAACCCAGCTCACACCGACTTGCTATGGAGCCTCTATTCAACTAAGACAAACACAAGGAAAAGCCCTGTCCCTCTATCTTCACGCCGCAGATGAACTGACAGTAGAACAAGTGGATAAGAAAACTCTGGCCCTGAGGCAAGAAGGTGAAACTGAAACCAATAAAAACCCCCTCGTCATGTTCACGGCCCTCTCATTCTCTAAGGATATTGAATCTATCAATCAAGAGGGGCAAGACTGGCGTATTGACTTGGCTGGAGCGGAAGCTCAAGTTCAACTGGCAACTTCTTTTATTTCCAAAGAACAAGCTCTCTTTAATCTTCCTAAACAGAATTTTGAAGAGACGAAAACAAACGCCAAAGAAAGTTGGGAAGACCTTCTAGGTCGTTTTGATGTCGTAGAAACCGGCTCAGTAGACCGAACATTTTTTGACCACTGCCTCTACAGGCTTTTCCTCTTCCCGCAAACATTTTATGAGGTGAATGAGCAGGGCGAGAATATTCATATGGGCCTTGCTTCAGGAACTATCAAGCCTGGTCTGCTCTATACTAATAATGGTTTTTGGGATACCTTCCGCACTTCTTTCCCACTCTTTGCCTTGATTATTCCGGAATACTATCACCAATTTCTTGAGGGTTTCCTTAATAGCTACCGCGACACTGGCTATCTCCCTAAGTGGCTTGCTCCTGACGAACGAGGAATGATGCCTGGTACTTTGATTGATGGTCTTATTGCAGATAGCGCTTGTAAAGGCATGGCACCTGAACTTGAAGAAGAATTTCTCAAAGCCATGATTGAAACTGCGACCAAGGCAGATCCAAAAGCTGTCAACGGGCGACACGGTCTTGCTCAATACCAAGAACTTGGCTACCTATCCACAGATTATCATGAAAGTGTCAGTCATACACTGGACTATGCTTATAGTGATTTTTGCATCTCTACCTGCGCAGCAAAATTGGGTCAAGAAGAACTAGCACAAACTTATTCCCAATATTCTAAGAATTATCAAAATCTATTTGACCCTGAAACAGGCTACATGAGGGCGCGTGATGTAGATGGCAACTTCCGTCCTGACTTTTCTCCTTATAGTTGGGGTCGTGACTACGCTGAGTGTTCAGCCGTTCAAGCCAGTCTCGGTGTCTTACATGATATTTCTGGACTTAGCCAACTAATGGGAGGAAAAGAAGCCTTTAGCAACTATCTTTTGAAAACTTGTCAAAGTCTCCCTCTCTTTGAAACGACCGGCTATGGTTATGAAATCCATGAAATGAGCGAAATGGCAACAGCGCCATTTGGTCAACTAGCCATTTCAAACCAACCAAGTTTCCACATCCCTTACCTTTTCCGCTACAGTAATTATTCTCAATATACCAGTCTCTTAATCAAGACCCTTCGTCAAAAAGCCTTTCGATCTGGCTGGGATGCTTATCCAGGAGACGAGGATAACGGTAGTCTATCAGCTTGGTATGTCTGGTCTGCTCTTGGGCTTTACCCAACCTGTCCAGGAAAAGCAAACTATGACCTTGGAATTCCACTCTTTGACCACCTTCGTGTCTATCTTGCAGAAAAAGAGCAGTGGTTGGATATTCGTACTCAGCAAAATCATGAACACTTCTATTTTGTAAAAGACTGCCGACTGGATGGGAAAGAAAAACAAAGCATCAGCCATCAGGAACTGCTCAATGCCAAGACTCTTGACTTTGCCCTCAGCTGGTTGCTAAAGCATTAATAACCTAACCCCTTTGTCAGACGCAAAGGGGTTTTCTTATCCATATAAAGTTATCCACAAACTGTGAATAACCTTCAAACTTTCTTCGGAAAATATTTTCAAGATTTTCCAAAATATCTTTCCAATCCAAGTTCATAGGATGTGCAAGAGAATAAAGTCTATAAACCTTGTCCTAACAAGGTTTATAGAAGATTGATTTGTTTCCTATTCTATAAATTTCGTCTCTCTTTTTCCTATTAAAATTATAAAGAGACAGTTGTTGTTGATACCTTGAGTTATCCACAAGTTGTGGATAATCTTTTTCTCAACCAACAAGGCCTATTCCCTATCTGTTAGTTATCCTTTACATTTTTTATAGTAAATTTCAAATTTTGTTAGGCGCTTTCAAAAAAACATGATAAACTGAAATTATCAGAAAAGGAGACATTATGAAAAAAGATCAACACCAACTTAATTGGCTGATGGTTTCTCTGATCGCTTTCAACATGGTTTGGGGGCTAGGAAACGTCGTCAACAACTATTCTCAACAGGGAATTTCAGTCGTCGTATCTTGGGTTTTAATCCTCGCACTCTACTTTATCCCTTATTCCCTCATTGTCGGACAACTAGGCTCTACCTTTAAGGAAAGCGGAAGTGGTGTTAGTGACTGGGTTGAAAAAACATCAACCAAACGTCTAGCCTACTTTGCCGCTTGGACCTACTGGGTTGTGCATATCCCTTACCTCGCACAAAAACCTCAAGGAATTCTAATTCCGCTTGGTTGGGCCTTACAAGGTAACGGACAATTTCTTAAACAAATCGACATCCACTGGATCGTTATTCTCTGCTTGCTAATTTTTGGACTTTTCCTCTACCTTTCTACAAAAGGATTGGCAACTCTAAAAGTCATTGGTAGCTTGGCAGGAAGTGCTATGTTGGTTATGTCTCTACTCTTCGTGCTTTTGGCTGTCGGTCTGCCTTTCATTAAACCAGACATCCAGTTTGCGACACCACACATGGATCAACTAAGCACCTACATTCCAAACTTTGATTTTTCTTATTTTACAACAATCTCACTACTAGTCTTTGCAGTTGGTGGTTGTGAAAAAATTTCCCCATATGTCAATCAAACCCGCAACCCTGCAAAAGAATTTCCAAAAGGTATGATTGTAATGGCCATCATGGTCGGTCTCTCTGCTATCCTCGGATCAGTTGCAATGGGAATGCTATTTGATGGCAATAATATCCCTGAAGACCTCATGCGTAATGGTGCTTATCAAGCCTTCCAAATGTTAGGAAATTCTTGGGGAGTTGGAAACCTCTTTGTCGTGATCTACGCTCTTACAAATATGGTCGGACAAATCGCGGCGCTTGCTTTCTCTATTGACGCACCATTACAAATCCTTCTCAATAACGCTGATGAAAACTACATCCCAAGCTGGCTTCGAAAACGTACTGAAAAAGGTGTCCTCATTAACGGCTACCTCCTTACAGGCGTCCTCGTTAGTCTCATCATCATCCTTCCAATTTTTGGTATTCAAGAAATTGATGGACTTGTAAAATGGATGACCAACCTCAATTCTATCGTGATGCCGATGCGTTACCTCTGGGTATTCCTTGCCTATATGATGCTCAATCGCGCTTGGAAGACATACAAAAATGCCGAATACAAGTTTGTGAACAATCCTAAACTTGGCTTTATTATCGGTACTTGGTGCTTCCTCTTTACAGCCTTTGCTTGTATCCTAGGTATGGTTCCAAAAATTAGCTATGCTGAAAATCCAACTGCTTGGCAATTCTCTCTTCTTACAAACATCTTAACACCAATTATTCTGATTGGATTAGGTGTGATTCTACCAGTACTTGCCAAAAAAGAACAAAAGAAACAAAGCAAATAAATTCTACTATTAGCTAGATAGTTTCGCTTTTGTCTTTTCCTGAAAGAAAAATCCCCTTTGAACCATATTGTTCAAGGGGATTTTTTTGTTTGATAATCTATTTTCTACTTAGCTTCGTACCAAGTTACACCTTCATTTTCGTCAGCAATCAGTGGCACACTGAGTTGAATGGCTTCTTCCATAGTTTGTTTGACAAGATTTTTAATAACTATCAATTCTGACTTAGGCACCTCAAGAACAATTTCATCGTGTACTTGTAACAGCATCTTGGTTTGATAACCACCTGCTAGCAAGGCTTTATCTAGCTGAATCATAGCGATTTTGAGAATATCTGCAGCCGATCCTTGGATAGGTGAGTTGATAGCTGTACGCTCTGCAAAACCACGAATGTTAAAGTTACGCGAATTGATATCTGGCAACTCACGACGACGTTTGAAGAGAGTCTCTACATAACCCTTATCACGCGCCTCACGAACGACTTCATCCATGTAATTTTTGATACCAGGGAAGCGTTCAAAGTAAGTGTCAATGTATGCTTTAGCCTCTTTACGGCTGATACCTAGGTTATTGGATAAACCAAAGTCTGAAATTCCGTAAACCACTCCAAAGTTGACAGCCTTGGCATTACGACGGTCGTTTGGAGTCACATCCTCGGGACGCTCAATTCCAAAAACCCGCATAGCTGTTGAGGTATGGATGTCAGCCCCCTCTTGAAAGGCCTTGATTAAGTGCTCATCTTTAGAGATATGGGCTAAAACTCGCAACTCAATCTGTGAATAGTCCGAACTGAGAAGGACACTATCTTCCCACTCTGGTACAAAAGCCTTACGAATGAGGCGACCTTGTTCCAACCGAACAGGAATATTTTGCAAGTTTGGATCGACACTAGACAAACGCCCTGTCTGAGTCAAATCCTGTACATAGCGCGTGTGAATCTTGCCATCAGCTAAAATCCAGTCCTGTAAACCAATCACATAAGTAGATTGAATCTTAGCAATCTGACGGTAATCAAGAATTTTCTTGACAATTGGTGCAATAGGAGCTAGACGCTCCAAGACATCTACTGCTGTCGAGTAACCGGTCTTGGTTTTCTTAGTATATTCTAGAGGAAGACCTAACTTTTCAAAGAGTAGTTCTCCTAATTGCTTGGGTGAATTGATATTAAACTCTTCACCAGCCAGCTCATAAATTTCTTGCGTCAGTTTTTCAATGACCCGCTCATTTTCAGCTTGCATCTCCATTAAGGTTTCTTTTTTAACCTTAATCCCAGCGATTTCCATCTTAGCAAGGACAAAGGCCAGAGGTTGCTCCATGTCATAGAGGAGGTCTAGTTGCCCGTTTTCACTTAATTTCTCAAGTAAGACAGGCTCCGTCTCAACCAATACAGCAACCTTACGAGCCAAGTGTTCCAAGAATTTCTCTCGCTCTGGGATAGCTTTTTTGACACCTTTACCGTAGAAGGTTTCATCATCGACTAGGTAAGTTTGGCCATAAAGACTAGCAATGGTTGAAATTTCATTGTTCTCTACTGTCGATAGAAGATATTTGGCTAAACGACTGTCAAAAGCAGGGGCCTGCAAAGTCAAACTAAAACGATTTAAGAGAACTTTTGCTTTCTTAAAATCATACACTTTTAGAGGTGTTTTTTCTAGAAAATCTTTAAAAATCGGATTCTGCAGCAGTTCCAACTTATCTGTAGCGTAGAGCTGATCCCCACATGACCATGCAAAACCAATCAATTCATCTGTATGGTAGTTTTCCCCAAAGAGCTCAAAGTGAAAAATGGAGTCGGCGCTAAGCATATCTTCGCTCACTTTATCAACCATAGTAAAGTTCAATGCTTCAGTTTGATTGGTCTGAGAAGCATTCAAGGCCTGTTTCAGTTGTTTGAAGCCCATCTCATCGTAGAATTTACCTAAACTTTCTACATTTGGACCACTATAAACCAAGTCATCTAGACCTATCTCAATTGGCGCCTTGGTATCAATAGTTGCCAGTGTTTTAGACAAAAAGGCCTGTTCCTTGTCATTTACGAGATTTTTCTTCATCTTGGAAGCCTTCATGCCATCGATATTTTCATAAATACCTTCGAGTGAGCCGTGTTCTAACAAGAGCTTAATACCAGTCTTTTCACCAATCTTGGTCACCCCAGGGATATTATCAGACTTATCCCCCATAAGGGCCTTAAGATCAATAAACTGAGCTGGTGTGAGGCCCATCTTTTCCATGAGATACTCTGGGGTAAAGGCCTCAAACTCGGCGACACCTTTCTTAGAAATCTCAACTACCGTATGTTCATCCGTCAACTGAATTAAGTCTTTATCTCCACTGACGATTGTTACATCAAAAGATTCCTTTTCAGCCAAGCGACCAAGAGTTCCAATGATATCATCCGCCTCATACTGAGCCAACTCATAGTGGCGAATTCCAAGATGGTCTAGCAACTCACGAATGAAGGGGAATTGCTCCCGAAACTCATCTGGTGTCTTAGCACGACCGCCCTTATAGTCTGCATACATCTCTGTACGGAAAGTCGTCTTCCCTGCATCAAAAGCAACCAAAATATGGCTTGGCTGAACACGTTCCAATAGGTGATTTAGCATCAGGTGAAAACCGTAGATTGCATTGGTATGTAGGCCATTGTCATTTTTAAAACGATCCAGCTGCTGGTAAAGTGCAAAAAATGCTCGGAAAGCAACTGAAGATCCATCAATCAATAATAATTTTTTCTTGTCCATACACCCATTATAAAGGAAAGCAGGGAAAAATACCATTGCCAAGAGTTAGATTATCGGTCAAGGCTTATTGGGATGTTTTTTCAACTCGCGCACCATTGCTATCAACTTGGAAACCATCGATAGTCGTATCTACTGCCAATTCTCCAGATGCGTTCACGTAATAATATTTCCCTGAAACCTGGAACCACTGACTAGCTTTCATAGCACCCGAGCTTTCGAGATAATACCAAATACCCTTATCCTTCAACCATCCTGTCTGCATTTCTCCAGATGATTTCAAGTAGTACCACTTGGAACCGTCTTTTAGCCAACCTGTTCTCATTGAACCATTAGTTTGGAAATAGTACCAACTGCCGTTTATCTTTTTCCATCCAAGTGCGACTTTGCCATGTTCATAGTAGTACCAGATTGTTCCCTGTTTTTCCCATCCATTCTTCGAGGTTACTGTTTTAATTAAGGGGATATAACGTCTGTTCCCACTTCTTGAAATATAACTAATCCATCTATAGCCATCCTTTTCAAGAGTTTGATCATAATGAACACTCATTCCAGGTTCGTAGTAATCGATAATAGTAGATGTCAATGATGGCTGATTCATAATAGCTGCCTTTTCTGTAAAGTAATGAGTTCCACTAGAAGCTAGTACAGATTGATAATTTCCTACACTAGCATTCCCCACATCTTTAAAATGAATGAAACCAGTCATAGAGCTTGCTTTTACTATTCTACGATAATACGTTTCTGTATAATCGTAATTGTACTCCTCGATTTCAACCATGTCTCCAATCACGTTAGAAACCCAAGCTACGTGGCCATGTGTTCCCCTCGTGCTCCAAGCAATAGCTCCAATCGCTGGTCTCTGATCTACACGATATCCTTCTTTTTGAGCTCGGTATCCCCATTCCTTCGCATGCCCATAAGCAGCTGGTAGTTCAAATCCATTGACACTACTTAAACGAAAGGCAGCGAAAGATGTACACTGTCTGGAGTATAGACGCCATTTATCAATTTCTTGACTTCCATTTTTATAATAATAGGGGTAATCATCTCCTCGTGCCAGCGAGCCATTGTTTGCCTGATTGGCATGAACAGCTCCTCCACCAAACAAAAAAGCACCTGCTAACAGTAGGGAAGCTGTCCCCACTGTCGTTCTCTTAAGAAGAGTTCCCTTTTTACTATATGTCATTCATTCTCCTTCGAATAGATAAATTTTTGAGGTTGACCTCATTTATATCATTCGAAAGAAAAAGAAAAAAGTGAGAAAACTCCCACTTTCAAGCTTAATCCAAATAGTGAATCAAATTCTTTTCCGTTAAAATATCAGAATACGTGAAGGATTCAACATAGACGTTGGCCTGTTTGTCCCCTTCAATATCCCCAAATTCAACGATAAAGAGTGATGGATAAACTTCAATAAGTCTTCCCAAGCGATTCTTTTGACGTTTACGACCATTTTCCAAGGTCATCTCCACGACTTGTCCTTCATGTGCCTTGATTTCTTCCTTGATTTTTTTCATCTTGGCTACATCTGTAAATGCATCTGTCATCTTTGTTCCTCTCTCTTCGAAATGCTTGAGAATTTGTTATATTCTTTTTGGAAAATCAATTCTACCGTTCCACGTGCACCGCTACGGTTTTTCTCGATAATCACTTCTACCTTGTTATTAGGAAGACCTTCCTCTTCTTCCCCACCACGCTCGTAATAGTCATCACGATAGAGAAAGGCGACGATATCCGCATCCTGCTCGATAGATCCCGACTCACGAATATCTGATAGTACAGGCCTTTTATCTTGACGTTGTTCAACACTACGTGACAACTGACTTAGCGCGATAACGGGAACCTTCAATTCCTTGGCCAGAATTTTCAACTGACGTGAAATCTCTGAAACCTCTTGTTGACGATTTTCACGACCAGTCCCTGTAATTAGCTGCAGGTAGTCAATCAAGATCAATCCAAGATTGCCTGTTTCCTGAGCCAATTTTCTGGCGCGTGATCGAATCTCTGTAATTCGGATTCCAGGTGTATCGTCAATATAGATGCTTGCTTTAGCAAGATTCCCCTGAGCAATCGTATATTTGCGCCATTCTTCTTCAGTCAGTTGTCCTGTACGGATAGAATGAGACTCTACTAGCCCTTCGGCAGCCAACATACGGTCGACCAAACTCTCGGCCCCCATCTCGAGAGAGAAAATTGCAACGGTCTTGTCTAGCTTAGTTCCAATGTTTTGAGCAATATTTAAAGCAAAGGCCGTCTTACCAACAGCAGGACGAGCCGCTATAATAATCAACTCTTCCTCGTGTAAACCGGTAGTCATATGATCCAAGTCTTGATAACCGGTCGCAATTCCTGTAATATCGGATGTTTGTTGGGAGCGAGTTTCCAAATTTCCAAAGTTTAGGTTTAGGATATCACGAATATTTCTAAACCCACTACGATTGGCATTTTCGCTAACATCAATCAAGCCCTTTTCTGCCTGAGCAATAATTTCATCCACAGGACTAGACGCTTCATAAGCTTGATTGACAGATTCTGTCAACTTAGCAATCAGGCGACGAAGCATAGCCTTCTCTGCTACAATCTTTGCATAGTACTCAGCGTTAGCAGAGGTCGGTACAGAGTTGATAATTTCAACAAGGTAGGATAGCCCACCAATATTTTGCAAGTCACCTTGATTGTCTAAAATCGTACGAACAGTTGTTGCATCAATAGCTTCGCCACGATCTGACAAATCAACCATGGCCTGAAAAATCAAACGGTGAGCATACTTAAAGAAGTCTCGAGAGTCAATATATTCTCGAACAAACACGAGTTTACTCTCATCGATAAATATAGCTCCCAATACTGATTGTTCTGCCAAGATATCCTGGGGCTGAACTCGTAGTTCCTCTACTTCTGCCATCAGATTTCCCTTCCTTTTACAAAATCATTACTCAAATCTAGATTAGCCTTCTTTTACACGAAGATTGATGACACCAGTTACATCCTGATAAATTTTTACAGGAACATCAATCAAGCCAACCGCACGAATTGGAGATTGGACTTGAATATGGCGTTTATCAATTTTAATTCCAAATTGTTTTTGAAGCTCTTCCGCAATTTTCTTGCTAGTAATTGAACCAAAAGTTCTTCCATCTGGACCAACTTTTTCAACAAACTCAACAATTGTTTCTTCAGCTTCAAGTTTTGCCTTAATTTCTTGTGCTTCTGCAAGAAGTTGAGCATGTGCTTTTTCTTCAGATTTTTGCTTACCACGCAACTCGCCAATTGCTTGGGAAGTCGCTTCTTTAGCAAGATTTTTCTTAATCAAAAAGTTTTGTGCATAACCTGTTGGAACTTCCTTGATTTCGCCTTTTTTTCCTTTTCCTTTTACATCTGCTAAAAAGATTACTTTCATTCCTCTGTCTCCTTTTCACTAAGTTCATTAGAAATAATGGTTTTCAATTTATCACCTGCTTCTTGCAGACTCATATCTGTAAGTCGAGCAGCTGCCAGGTTGAAGTGGCCTCCACCACCCAATTCTTCCATAATCCGTTGCACATTAATCTTACTACGACTTCGTGCAGAAATGGAAATATCCCCTTGGCGGTTTTTTGCAATGACAAAACTAGCTTCAATACCTGACATGGCCAGCATCGTATCGGCTGCCTTACTAATCACTACAGTATCATATTCCTTAGTATCCTTGGCCTGAGCGACAAGAATAGAAGGTTGTACAGCCTGTCCTTGTAAGATGAGTTCATTCACCAATCGATACTCTTCAAAGTCAGTCGCCGCAAGTTCCTGAATTACAACACTATCACTTCCACGTGTTCTTAGATAGCTCGCTACGTCAAATGTTCGGCTAGTCACACGAGAGGTGAAATTCTTGGTATCTAGCATCATACCGCCCATCAGAACACTTGCTTGAATACGACTCAATCGTGATTTCTTAGAGTTTTGGAATTGGATTAACTCTGTTACAAGCTCACTCGCGCTACTTGCTCCACTCTCTATATAGGTAATAACCGCATTATCTGGGAAATCTTGATCTCGTCTATGGTGGTCAATAACAATCGTTTGTGTGAACAAATCATAAAACTCTTTTGACAAGGTTAAAGCTGTCTTAGAGTGGTCCACCATCACTAGCAAGGAACGATTAGTGACCATTCCCATAGCTTGAGTTAGAGGGATGAGTTTTGTTACTCCCTCATTCTCTAAAAATTGAATGGCACGATGAATGTCCGGAGACATTTGTTCTGCATCATAGACCACATAACTATCATCCAAGACGTTACTCGAGAACAATTGCATACCAACAGCAGAGCCTAAAGCATCCATGTCTAAGTTTTTATGACCAACCACGAAGACATGGTCAACGCTTCTCAACTTTTCAGAGATTGCCGTCATCATTGCTCTTGTACGTGTTCTTGTTCGCTTAATAGAAGCTGCAGAACCACCACCAAAATAAATTGGATTTTTCGTCTCATCATTTTCTTTTACAACGACCTGGTCTCCCCCTCGAACTTCTGCAAGGTTGAGATTTGATAAAGCAACTTTACCAATACCCTCATGATCGCCATCACCGTATGACAAGCCCATACTCATGGTTAAGGCTAAATCTCTCTGCTTAGCTTCTTCACGGAAGGTATCAATTACAGAAAATTTATCCTGCATCAATTGCTCTAATACCGTATAGTCGGTAAATAAGTAAAAACGATCCATGGTCACTCTACGAGAAAACATCTGATATTTTCCAGTAAATTCTGATACAAAATTTGCGACAAAACTATTAATATGACTGATGTCTGATTCAGATGTTTCGTCCTCTAAATCATCATAATTATCTACCGAAATAATACCAATAACAGGGCGACTTGTAACCAATTCTACTGTGGCTTCGTACTCTCCAGAAACGTCAAAAAAGTAGAGCACGCCAGAATTTCTATCTAGATGCACTGCATAACGTTTTTCCCCCACATTTGCATAAATTCCAGGCGAAGATATGGATGTTTTTATAATTTCTTGAAGTTGAGGAAGGTCAATTTCTCCATCTTCCGTTGTCAACATTAATTCAGCGTAGGGATTGAACCACTCAATCTCACTACTTTCCATGTTTATCTTGACAACTCCAACAGGCATCTGTTCTAAAAGTGAACTTAAACTATCTTCCGCCTGATGATTTACGTACTGAATTTGTTCAATTTCTGTTTTCTGATAAGATTTCTTCTGAAAATAAAATAGCAAAAGAAATGCCACCATCAAGAAAAATAAGCATGCTATTGTGACTATGTTATTTTGTAGAAAAATAACTAATACAGTCATGATTATAAAGGCAACCCCAGCAAATAAGTATATAAAAAAGGGATTCATTTCATTTTTTTTCATTATAAACCTCTTGCGCAATATTATACCATATTTGCACTAAAAAAGCGACCTTTAAAGAAGGAATAGCACTTGTGCTCAGATGTAGTGCACATGAATACAAAAGGTGGTTTACACTAGTGTAAACCACCTTTTTAATCTAACCATACTAAGAATTATGATTCTTTTACTTCAAGAAGACCAATGTCTCCATCTTCGCGTCGATAAATGACATTCGTTGTTTCATCTTCAACATCAATGTAAATGAAGAAATCATGGCCCAATAGGTCCATTTGAAGAAGTGCTTCTTCAAGATCCATTGGTTTTAAATCAATTTGTTTTGAACGAACAACTTTAGGTTGAGCTGCATCTGCCTCTTCAACCAAAGCATCTGTAAATAATTGGCTAGTAGAAACTTTGTTTCTGTTTTTGCGTTCAATTTTAGTCTTATTCTTACGGATTTGACGCTCAATCTTATCTGTCACCAAATCAATAGATCCATACATATCTTGAGAAACGTCTTCTGCACGAAGGGTAATAGATCCAAGTGGAATCGTTACTTCTACCTTAGCAGTCTTTTCACGATATACTTTCAAGTTTACACGTGCATCTAGTTCTTGATCTGCTTGGAAGTATTTTTCGATCTTTTCGAGTTTAGAAACTACATAATCACGAATTGCTTCTGTTACTTCTAGGTTTTCACCACGGATACTATATTTAATCATATAAGTACCTTCTTTCTAAACATATTTGTTTTTCTATATTTATTATAACGCTTTCAAAAAATTATTGCAATCTTTTTCCTCATCTTACGAGGGAAAATGTTCTAACTTCTTCTGCACCTGCATTCTCAAGTAGTTTTTTCACACGATTCAGTGTCACTCCTGTAGTATATATATCATCAATCAATAAAATCTTTTTAGGAACCGTGGCGCCATTCTTAATAAAAAACGGAAGTTCAGTCGCTAAACGTTCTGAACGAGTTTTTGAAGAACTCGCTCTCTCTTCTCTTTTTTCTAAAAGATTCTCATAGGAAAGACCTGTAGCTTCTATTAAACCTGCAACCTGATTAAAACCTCTTGTTGCATATCTCTCAGGACTTAATGGGATTAAAAGAAAATGGTAGTCCCTATAGTTGATTAGAAAATCCCTCAAAATCAACGCAAAAACCTTTCGTAATATATAATCACCATCAAATTTATAACGACTAAAAAAGTCTTTCATTGCTTGATTATAAACAAAAATTGCTTGGTGCTCTACATCAATCCCTTCTTTACACCAAAGTTGACAGTCTTTACACGAAGTTGACAGCCCTTCTTTATGACAGTTTGGGCAATGTTCTTCCCCAATCCTTTCAAAACTTTCGGAACAAGTTACACAGACTGCAATCTCCTCTTTTTTCAACAAGAGGAGATTGCTAAAGGTTAGATTGCTTTTCAAATGTTGTCCACATAGTAAACAAGTCATAATCCAGCCTCCTTGTTCATCAGTTTAATTTCTTTTATAGCATTCTTAATCGAACGATTTAATCCATCATGAAAGAAAATTAAATCTCCAGTTGGTCTATCCATACTTCGACCTACACGCCCTCCAATTTGAATGAGACTTGATTTTGTAAAGAGGCGATGATTAGCCTCAACTACAACTACATCTACACAAGGGAAGGTAACTCCTCGTTCCAATATGGTTGTACTTATCAATATCGTTAATTCCTTATCCCTAAATGCTTGAACTTGTTCTAATCGGTCCTCAGTAACTGAAGATACAAAACCAATCTTCTCATTTGGAAACTGTAGCTGCAAGATTTCCTTTAACTTTTCCCCTTTTTTGATCTCGGATGCAAAAATGAGTAAAGGATAGCCAGTTTTTCTTTGTTTTTCAATATAGCTTTTTAGCCTTGCTGGTAAACGAAGTTTTTCTAAGCAACTGTCCAATTCTGATAACCAGACTGGTTTGGGAATAATCAAAGGATTTCCATGAAACCGCCTTGGCAAGTTCAGCCTTTTCAACTCTCCTAAGCGAACCTTTTTATCCAACTCATCTGTAGAAGTTGCAGTGAGAAAAATTCTGAGTCCATTTTCCTTTACACAATTGTTTACAGCTTTGTAAAGTATCTTGTTGTCAACATAGGGGAATGCATCTACTTCATCTACTATTAATAAATCAAAAGCGTGATAAAACTTTAATAATTGATGCGTTGTTGCAACAACTAGGGGTGTTCGAAAGTATGGTTCAGACTCGCCATGCAGTAACGCAATTTCACAATCAAAATCGTTCTGTAATCGCTTATGTAATTCTAAGCAAACATCTATACGGGGGCTGGCTAGACAAACTGCCCCGCCGTCATTAATAACCTGGGCAACAACTTGATAAATCATCTCTGTCTTTCCTGCCCCAGTCACGGCATGAACTAAGGTCGGTTGCTGACTTTCTACTGCTTGAAGCAAACCTTCTGATACTTTCCCTTGAAAAGGAGTTAATTGTCCCTGCCATTTAAGAACATCTTGCTTAGGAAATTCTTCCTGAGGGAAGTAGTATAACGCTTGATCGCTCCTTACTCGCTTCATTAACAAACATTCGCGACAGTAGTATGCATCAATGGGTAATTTCCATTCCTCTTGAATCATACTATCGCATCGTTGACAAACAAGCTTTCCCTTCTCTTTTTTCATACTCTGCAGTTTTACTGCCAGTTGTCGTTCTTCTACACTTAATTCTTGTTCTGTAAAAAGTCGGCCTAGATAATTTGGATTTACTTTCATACTTATATGTTCGGAAAAACTAGCGCTTTATATGATTTTTTAGTACAATTAAGCCATGGAATTTAGAACAATTAAAGAGGACGGACAAGTCCAAGAAGAAATCAAAAAATCGCGATTTATTTGTCATGCAAAACGTGTCTATAGTGAAGAAGAGGCTCGTGCTTTCATCACAGCTATTAAGAAAGAACACTATAAAGCGACTCACAATTGCTCTGCTTTTATAATCGGGGAACGTAGCGAAATTAAACGAACTAGTGATGATGGTGAGCCAAGTGGAACTGCTGGTGTGCCTATGCTAGGAGTTCTAGAAAATCACAATTTGACCAATGTTTGCGTGGTTGTTACTCGTTATTTCGGTGGTGTTAAGCTGGGTGCCGGAGGCCTCATTCGCGCTTATGCAGGAAGTGTCGCATTGGCAGTCCAAGAAATTGGCATCATTGAAATCAAAGAGCAAGCAGGCATTCAGATTCACATGACCTATGCTCAATATCAAGAATATGGGAACTTTCTTAAAGAACATCATCTTATAGAACTTGAAAGCAACTTTACAGATCAAGTTGAAACGATGATCTTTGTTGATAAAGAGGATAAAGAAGGTATCAAAGCAGCCCTTATCGAATTTTTCAATGGGAAAGTCACCTTAATAGACCAAGGTTTACGAGAAGTTGAAGTTCCTGTTGACTTAGCTTAAACAGGAAAAAAAATATAGTTTTCGGAAATGAAGCAATGGAGTCGCTGGAAATTTTAGCGAACAAAACCGTCTGAGAATTAACAGTTTTGATTATTGATATAAAAAAATCCTATCACTTTGATAGGATTTCTATATTTTACAAAAGGCAAAGTTAGCGTTATACTAGAAGCATCTTATATAAAGAGGTGCTAACATGGCTATTTATAACAATATCACTGAACTCATCGGAAAAACACCGATTGTTAAATTGAATAACATTGTACCAGAAGGTGCAGCAGATGTTTATGTAAAACTGGAAGCTTTCAACCCAGGTTCATCGGTTAAAGACCGTATTGCTCTTAGCATGATTGAAAAAGCAGAGCAAGAAGGGAAACTGAAACCGGGTTCTACTATTGTAGAAGCAACAAGTGGTAATACTGGTATTGGTCTTTCATGGGTTGGTGCTGCTAAAGGCTATAAAGTTGTTATCGTTATGCCTGAAACAATGAGTGTTGAACGCCGTAAAATCATCCAAGCTTATGGTGCTGAACTAGTCCTTACTCCTGGTAGCGAAGGGATGAAAGGTGCGATTGCGAAAGCGCAAGAAATTGCTGCTGAGCGCGATGGTTTCCTACCTTTACAATTCGTCAACCAAGCTAACCCAGAAGTTCACGAAAGAACAACAGGAGCTGAAATTCTAGCTGATTTCGGAACTGATGGTTTAGATGCCTTTGTTGCTGGTGTTGGTACTGGAGGAACTATTTCTGGTGTCTCTCACGCCCTTAAAGCTGCTAATTCAAACATTCAAGTTTTTGCAGTTGAGGCAGACGAATCAGCTATCTTATCTGGTGAAAAACCTGGACCTCATAAAATTCAAGGTATCTCTGCTGGATTCATCCCAGAAACACTTGACACAAAAGCTTACGATGGCATCGTTCGCGTAACATCAGATAATGCTCTTGCACTTGGTCGTGAAATCGGTGGAAAAGAAGGTTTCTTAGTAGGTATTTCTTCTGCTGCAGCTATCTATGCAGCTATTGAAGTTGCTAAAAAACTTGGAGCAGGTAAAAAAGTACTTGCACTCGCACCAGATAACGGAGAACGTTATCTATCTACAGCGCTCTATGAATTTGAAGTGTAGTCTCCTAAATACACAAAGCCCTTGTTAAAGGGCTTTTAAATTTTTATAAAAGAAAAAGGAAGCAAATTGCTTCCTTTTATATGATTAGTTATTCAAGGCTGCTGCCATTGTAGCTGCAACTTCAGCTTCAAAGTCATTCGCAGCTTTCTCGATACCTTCACCAACTTCAAAGCGAGCGAACTCAACTACTGAAGCGTTAACTGATTCAAGGTATGCTTCAACTGTCTTGCTGTCATCCATGATGTAAACTTGTGCAAGAAGTGTGTATGCTTGGTCAACTTTAGTATTGTCGAGCATGAAGCGGTCCATTTTACCTGGGATGATTTTATCCCAGATTTTTTCTGGTTTACCTTCAGCTGCCAATTCAGCTTTGATATCTTCCTCAGCTTGAGCGATTACTTCGTCAGTCAATTGAGCTTTTGAACCATACTTCAAGTGTGGAAGAGCTGGTTTACCAACCATTGCACGGCTTTCGTTATCTTGGTCGATAACATGGTTCAATTGTGCCAATTCATCTTTAACAAATTGCTCATCCAATTCTTTGTATGAAAGAACAGTTGGTTTCATTGCAGCGATGTGCATTGAGATTTGTTTAGCAAGCGCTTCGTCTCCACCTTCGATGACAGAGATAACACCGATGCGTCCGCCATTGTGTTGGTAAGCACCAAAGTGTTGAGTATCTGTTTTTTCGAGCAAAGCAAAACGACGGAATGAGATTTTTTCACCGATTGTAGCTGTTGCAGATACGTATGCAGCTTCAAGAGTTTCTCCTGAAGGCATTGTCAAAGCAAGAGCTTCTTCGTTGTTAGCTGGTTTACCTTCAGCGATGACTTTCGCAGTTGCATTTACCAATTCAACGAATTGAGCGTTTTTCGCAACGAAGTCAGTTTCAGCATTTACTTCAACTACTGCTGCGACGTTACCGTTAACAAATACACCAGTCAAACCTTCAGCAGCAACACGGTCAGCTTTTTTAGCTGCCTTAGCCATACCTTTTTCGCGAAGCAATTCAATCGCTTTTTCGATATCACCTTCAACTTCGACCAATGCTTTCTTAGCGTCCATGACACCAGCACCAGATTTTTCACGCAACTCTTTAACAAGTTTAGCTGTAATTTCTGCCATTTTGATTCTCCTATATTTTTTAAAAATAGGAGAGCCGGGCTAAGCCCCGCCCTCCTAGGTAATGATTACTTATTTGAATTAAGCGTTGTCGCCTTCTACAACTTCAACGATTTCTTCGATTGAGTCTGCTTGAGCTTCTGAAGCTGCAAATTCTGCTTCAACTGCTGCTACAGCATCTTCACCTTGGCGACCTTCGATGATAGCGTCTGCCAATTTAGCTGTGATCAACTTAACTGCGCGGATAGCGTCATCGTTAGCTGGGATGATTACATCGATATCATCTGGATCAGTGTTTGTGTCAACCATCGCTACAACTGGGATACCCAATTTTTTAGCTTCTTTAACAGCGATTTGCTCTTTATGTGGGTCAACTACGTACATTACATCTGGAATGCGAGGCATGTCTTCGATACCACCCAAGAATTTTTCAAGACGAGCGCGTTGTTTGTTAAGAAGTGCAACTTCTTTCTTAGGAAGAACGTCGAAGATTCCTTCTTCTTCCATGCGTTTGATTTCTTTCAAACGAGCGATACGTTTTTGGATTGTTCCCCAGTTAGTAAGGGTACCACCCAACCAACGGTGGTTGATGTAGTATTGACCTGAACGTTCTGCTTCTTCTTTAACAGCGTCAGCAGCTTGTTTCTTAGTACCAACAAACAATACAACTGCATCGTTAGCTGCTGCATCACGCATAAAGTCGTATGCTTGGTCAGCATATTTTACAGTTTGTTGCAAGTCGATAACGTGGATTCCGTTACGCTCAGTGAAGATGTACTTAGCCATCTTAGGGTTCCAGCGACGAGTTTGGTGACCAAAGTGTACACCAGCCTCAAGAAGTTGTTTCATTGAAATTACTGCCATGAGTATTTCTCCTTTTTTGTTTTTTCCTCTTCTTGATTTCAACTTGCAAAACAACCCAAAGGCAACCGATCCACAATTCATCAAGAATGAGTATTATCGTTCACACGACAAGTTTCATTTTATCATAATTGGAGCTTTATTTCAAGTGATTTTGTTATTTTCTCCTTATTAAATTACTCGTAAGCACTCTAAATTTAAAACATCTCAACATATACTGCTGAGATGTTCTAATAGCTAATTTTTAAAAATTTAATGTAGTAGCAAAATAATTAGTTCATCCTATCTACTTCGAAGTTTCTTGCGGATTTTATAGGCTATATTAAACAAGAAATACAATGAGCTAGTTGGATAGTTAAACTCACCAGCAAACTCCTCAATTGTGGGATTAAATTTAGATTTAAAATTAAATAACCCGCCTTCTAAGTTGTTTTCAATTCCACCCATATTATGAGTCTCTGCCCCACGTTCAAATGAATGTTGAGCTGTCTCAAACCATGTAGGAATAGCAGGTTGATAGTGTCTAAACTCTTCATTCATTCCAGCATATAAGTTTTCTGAGGTTTTTCCAAATTCGATGGTCAAAGTTCCAGATAATGGGACGATATTGTCCCCTCTATCAATATGGCTCTTAAGAAAAGAAACCTCTTCCTCTAACCGTTTTCTCTCTTGCTGATTCTCTTTTACTTTGCCTTCTTTCGTTTTATCTGTAAACTTCTGCGCTGTTTTTAGATTCTTTTCGAGTTGATTCTCAACTTCTTTCAATCTATTAGGTAAATCTAAATAGCTCAGTGTGATAAAGGAGTGATCAGGATAAGTGTTCAGTAACTTTTGATAATAATCTTTGCCTCGTAAACTAATGTTCTTACGAGACTCTGTTTTCTTCATTAAAAATGAAAATTCATCTATTAAGTCGAGTCCACCGAATTTTACTTCCAATCCTTTATTTCTTGCAGTTCGGATAGCCTGCTTAGTAGACTTGGATAATTGATCTAGTGAGAAGTTTTCTTTATGAATATTGGCTTGAAAACGTGGTTGTATATTTTCTGCCATATCCTTTGTTAAGCCTGTCCAATAAACTTTATTTTTTTTCAGTTCTTCAATAATTTCAAAAGTTTTAGAGTTTTGAATAGTTTCTTGCCCAATAAGACCTCTACTGATAAATAAACTTGGATCAAATTTAACCATTATTGCATGGCTTTTTTTAGCAAGTTTTTTCAACGTCAAAAGTACAAATTTCAGAAGTTCTTTATCTTCATAGTCAATTACTGGACCTCGTGGAATATAGAACATAGAAAGTCCTAATGGTAGTGGCTGAATTAAGATATTCGCTACTCCAACTAGTTGATCCTCTTTATAAAAGCCAACTCTCTCATTTCCCCAAGTATCCTTTATCTTGGACCAATCACTACTCTGCAATAAATTTCCTTGAGGATGATTTTCTAAAAACAAATCCCACTCTTTCACATCAACATTTATTTTATACGTAAACATAATTCCAGTACCAACTCTCTTAAAATCTATTTTATCTTCATTAGCTTGCTTATGTGCTAATTCTCTATATTTCGTATTGCTTTACCTAAACGAATACGAAAATAATATGTCAATGACAACTAATGATATTATGAAATTTATTTTTCAGCACTATACAAAGGGTGAGATTTATAAAACCTCACCCTAAATTTAGTAATAATCAGTATATTAGTTTGGATAAATGTATCTTACAGTACCTCTTGATGCTGTCGGATTAAACCATCCACGATAATTTCCAATTGGTTGAGTTCCACTACCATCATAGTTACATTCAGAAACTTGAATACGAGTTGATGATTCAACAGCCGTAACAACTGCTACGTGACCGTAGCCTCCATCATCCCATGAAGCAATTGCACCAACTTGTGGTGTAGAACCTGTACGGAAACCTGCAGCCGCTGCACTTGCAGCCCATTGGCCACCATTTCCCCAGTAATCGCCAGCCCATGGTGCTAAAGTTTTTGCACCCCATGTACATTGACCTACAGGATAACTTGATGCATTTGAACTATAGGTTGGGCGCTGACTTACAGTAGTTACTGCAGGTGTGTAGCTTGAATCATCGTCTGATGATGAGCTTGAAGTTGCTTGTACTTGTGCTGCAAAGGTTGTATTTGCTGAAGCAGCAACTGTTTGTTGTTGACTTGTTTGTTTCGCTTTGTATGCTGCTTCTGCTTCAGCTGCTGCCTTAGCTTCTGCTTCAGCTGCTGCTTTTTGCTCTAACAAAGTAGCTTTTTCACTTTCTGCGGTAGCTTTTTCTGCTGCAAGATTCAACTCAGCGGCTTTCAATTCTGCCTGTTTTGTTGTCAAGGATTGAGCGTCATCAGCAAGTGTTTGTTGGTTGGCAATAACTGTGTTGATTGCATCATTGTTTGCAACCTGTTTTTCAGAGATAGCTTTTTTATCTTCTTTTTGTTGTTGCAACATTTTATTGTTTGCTGAGACAATTTCACTCATAGCTGCTACACGAGAAATAGCTTCTGTGATTGAGTTAGAGTTAATAATTGTATTAATGTAGCTTGTAGCAGTTCCGTTAGTTTGTGCACTACGAGCTTGGTTTTCAAGCGATTCATTACGAGCTACGATATTTTTTGAAAGCTCTGTGATTTCACCTTCAAGTTTTTTAGACTCTTCTTGAAGTTTTTCATTCTCAGCTTGCAACTTTTCTTGTTCCGTTTGAATAGCTGTTACTTGAGTTTGAATCTCATCAACTTGTTTTTGAGCTTCCTTTTGTTGTGTTGTCAATTCACTGATTTTGCTATCTTGAGCAGCAATTTTTTCATCTGTTGTATTAGCTTGGACACTTGAAAGTACAGCTCCTTGTGAAACTAATACTGTACTTAATAAGAGTGATGCTAGAATTTTTTTCTTCATAGTGTAAATACTCCTTCTTTAAAAAGACAATACTAGTATATCAAAAAAAGGCCTAATAAATATTACGCCTTTATTACAGTTTTGTTTCTTTCTCATAGATATATTTTTTCAAAAATATATTGGAAAACTAACATCCATATAAAATTCAATATCATAGTAGGACCCAGACTATAAACTATAAAAACAGGTAGATTCTCGGCTGTTAGTCCAACCGCCTCTGCCAACATAAAACTGCCAAACTCAAATGTAAAAGTCATCATTAAAACGGCAAGTACTCGAGTCCATCTATTTGACAAAATAACTGAGTTGCTTTTATACACTATTGCTCCAATAATTACAAATAGTAGACTAGCTATTCCAATCAAATGGAAGAAATAAATATCGTATACAAGTCCTACAACTAGGCAATAAGCTAAAAACAGATACTCAGATACTTCTATCGTTTCAAATAATAAGAAGATAAAAATAAAGTGGCTAACAATTTGTATATGTGGGAAAAAACTATTTACAAACTGCCCTAAATGGCTATCAATCAAGATAATCAAAGGCAATAGTACAAACATTCCTATCTGCTTAAAAAGTCTCATGATGGATTCCCCACTAACTCTACAACCTTAAGGTTCATTGGATCCGCATGCAATTTAACCATGACTTCTCTTGTTAGATAGTCCGTACTATGTGTCACTGATACGACTTCTCCTACAGGGATATCTGTAGCATTAAAATTTCCCAAACCTCCAGTTACCACTTTGTCACCTTGACTAATGTCGCCACTGCTGTTTAATTGACTGATTTTTAGTAGTTCTTTTTCCTTGTCATAACCAATGATAATACCATAAATACTACTAGATCCATGCTGAATTTTAACAGAAATTTTCTCTGTATTTTCAGCATTTGTTAATAAATTGACCACAGTTGAGTTGTCTTCTACGTTTTCAACGCTTCCAACCAATCCTCCACCAGAAACAACAAGCATACTAGTTGATACACCTTGTTGCGAACCAACATTAACTGTTAACTCTTGTTTCCAAGTCGCCGGAGTTCTCATGATAACATCCGCAGCAATTAGCTTAGTCGCATTTGATTTTGACTTCATATCTAGTAATTGACGCAGTTGTTCATTTTCTTCTTTTAAGCGATCTGCTTCATTCTTTTCCTTTTCCATTTGATAGAATTCTTTTTTGAGAGTTTCATTCTCATTGTAAGCTCTCGTCAAATTTCCTAAATCTGACTTTGTAGATTCTAACCATTGAAATGGTTTTTGCACAATTCTGTCTATCAGAGAAATGCCATCTCCAGCTTTTGTCACAACTGTACTGGATCTTGTCGTTACTAAAAAAATAGAAACTACTAGTATAACGACAAATAGAACAATAATATATTTTGATTTTTTAAAACGGTTCATACCTCTACCTTATAGTATTCTATACTTCACTTTAGGATTTCAACAAAAATAGAATGCCACCCAACACACATACAAGGAGCAAAGCCACACTATCTTTATTCATCCAATTCAACTGCCGGTACTGACTGCGTCCGTTCCCACCTTGATACCCTCTAGCCTCCATGGCTGTAGCAAGAGAATCTGCTCGTTTCAAACTCGTAGCGAATAATGGAATCAAAATAGGAATCATAGCCTTAACTTTTTGGATTATATTTCCTTCTCCAAAATCAACACCACGCGCCTTTTGAGCGTTCATAATTCGAATCGTATCATCCATTAAGGTTGGTACAAAACGTAAACTCATAGACAACATGAGCCCGATTTCATGAACAGGAACCTTAAATCTTTTCAAGGGTCCAAGCAAGGACTCAACTGCTGTAGCCAAGCTTAATGGCATGGTTGTCAAGGTAAGCAAAGTTGAGAAAAAGATAATCAACACAAAGCGACAAAAAATAATTCCCGCCTGCTCAATGCCATGACTCGTGATTTTAATAAACCCCATCTCGAACAAGACATCTCCACCAGAGATAAAGAAAAGTTGAAAAAGAGTTGTAAAAGCAATCAGAAAAAACATAGACCGCAAACCTTTTATGAAAAAGGATAAGGGAACCTCAGATAAGGCTACAAATAGACCTGTTACAACGAAAAGGATCACATTTGTTATTGGATTATTGGCCCAAAAAACGATCATAATCAATAAAATCATTGCCACTAACTTACTACGAGGATCCAAACGATGAACAATCGAATTTCCTGGTATGTAACGACCTAAAATCATGTTATCCATTGATGAACTCCTTAAACTCCTCTATCGTTATCGGCAATTGTTTAAAAGAAACCCCTCGTTCAGCTAGCCTTTGAGCAAATCTTGTGATTTTTGGAACACCTAATTGGATTTTTTCCATGAATTCGACATTTTGAAAAACAAGACTTGGCTTCCCACTCTTGACCAACTTTCCTTTTTCCATCACATAAACTTGGTCAGCAAATTCGGCCACGTCATCCATCAGATGGGTCACTAAAACAATCGTGATACCATCCTGATGAAGTTTTTTAAACAAGGCCATTAACTCTTTTCGACCAATTGGATCTAAACCAGCTGTTGGCTCATCTAAGACCAAAATGCTAGGCTCCATCGCCAAAATACCAGCAATCGCAACCCTTCTCATTTGTCCGCCTGAAAGCTCAAAGGGACTACGTCCAAAGAGTGACTCATCAATTCCTACTAAAGCTAGTTTTTCACGCGCAATAGCTTCTGCCTCTTCTACAGAGACTCCAAAATTTTGAGGTCCAAAACCCACATCTTTTAAGACAGTCTCCTCAAAGATTTGATTTTCTGCAAACTGAAAGACTAAGCCCACTTGTTTGCGAATTTGACGAATTTGCTTATTGACGGATGTTGATGTAATTAATGTATCAAAGACACGAACACTTCCCTTTGTGGGAACCAACAAACCATTCAAAAGTTGAAGAATTGTAGATTTCCCGCTTCCTGTATGCCCAATAATTGCTGTATAAGATCCATCCTCTATTGACAAATTAACGTCGGACAAGGCAGATGAGGCAAAGGGTGTTCCTTCCTGATACGTATAACTCACATTGTCTAGAATAATTCCCATAAAGCCTCCTCGAGCTCCCCTTCGGTCAGGTAGTGCTCTGGTAATTTCAAGCCACTAGTACGTAGAGATTCTTTTAATTGGTTGACAAAGGGTTGATCTAAACCAATTTGATCTAAATCTGACCTAGAAAATAGTTCTCTAGGAGTACTAGTTGATTCGATTTCTCCTTTTTTCATCACCAAAATACGGTCACTCATGGCCACCTCATCTAAGTCATGCGTAATAGAGATCACTGTCATTTGGTGATCTTGGCGAATCTTTTGGACAATCTTAATCAACTCTAGACGCCCCTCTGGATCCAACATGCTTGTAGCCTCATCCAAAATTAAAATGTCTGGTCGCAAGGCGACAACGCCTGCGATAGCCACTCTCTGTTTTTGGCCACCTGACAAGCGAGCTGGTTCCTTTTTAGAAAATTCAGCCATCCCAACTAATGACAGAGCTTCAGAAACTCGCTTCTTCATCTCTTCAAGTGGAATCCCTTGGTTTTCTAGTCCAAAAGCAACGTCATCTTCTACGGTTGCCCCCACGAATTGGTTATCAGGATTTTGAAATACCATACCAATCTTACGTCTTTTTTCCCAGACGTTTTCCGGAGTTAGGCAATCACCGTCTATCCAAATTTCTCCAGATTCCGCTTCTAGCAAACCGTCAATCAAGCGAACAGTTGTTGATTTTCCACTACCATTATGACCAACGATAGACAACCATTCTCCACGTTTCACGTGAAACGAAATGTTATGAACATCATAGTGTTCTTGATCTGCCTGGTATCGAAATGACAGATTCTTAATTTCAATAATCGATTCCATATCTAGCGAAAGGTTCCTTTAAACAAATACGCGCTTCCCTTGAAGTAATCATAACCAGAATAAACTGTAAAGAACAAAGCGATATAAAGAGTTATCTGACCAAGTAAATTCCAATGAAATAACAAGAAGATAATCGCAAACATCTGGCTAAATGTTTTGATTTTTCCTGGCATTGCTGCAGCTAAAACAGTCCCTCCGGTTTCAACTAAAAGCAAGCGCAACCCAGTAACTGCAAGTTCACGACAAATGATAACAGCCACCACCCAAGCAGGAGCCATATTTAAACCTACTAGCATGATAAAGGCTGACATAACCAACAACTTATCAGCCATCGGATCCGCGAATTTCCCAAAATTGCTAACTACTTGCCATTTTCTAGCTAAATAGCCATCTAGATAGTCAGTGATACTGGCAATGGCAAAAATAATTGCTGCTATTTTATGTAACACAGGAGATTGTCCAAATGATAGAAGGAGAACAAAAATCGGAATAAATAAAATTCTACCAAGCGTCAGTATGTTAGGAATATTCTCTTTTTTCATGTTTTCCTTCCTTAATTTGAACCTAATTTCAGTGTAATCCAGCCAGTTTGACCAGTTAATTTCGAAGTATCAATTTCCTGATTATCGATCTTGATTTTCACGCCTTTGACAACGCCTAATGTGATAGTTACTGGAGATCCTTTAGAAACTGTTGTTTTGGCTGTTTTATTATTTGGCTCAAGAGTAGTCCCTCCAGCCAAATCAGTATCTGAAACACTAATCCAGCTTGTTGCATCCGTCACAGATAGTTGAAGTTCGGCAGTATCTTTAGCAGTTTTATATTCTACCGATATAACATCTCCCTGACCAGAAACCGTCACAGTTGATGCGTCGCTCGAACTTGATGGGCTAGTGGTTTGATTGCTAGTTGTTGTTTCACTACTTGTAGCACTTGTTGTCGTAGTCACAACATTATAGTTGGCTGAAGTTGTTGCTGTCGGTTGTGTTTGAATATAATTCCAAACATAATAAGAAACAAAAATGATAATAGATAAGGAGAAGAGAATAAAGTAAAACAGAGGGAGCAAGGAACGTTTCTTGCGATTAGAACGTCTACGACCTGATAGTTCTATCTCATCAACATCAACTTCCTCATAGGTAATCATACTCCCTGAATCATATGCATCTAAAACAAGGTTTTCATCCAACTCAACCGCCCAAGCATACTTCCTCAAAAAAGAACGTGTATAAAAAGGGCTTGGCAATTGGTCGAAATCATCTGATTCTAAAGCCTCAAGCAGATTCAGTTGAATGTCTGTCTTGCGCTGCAATTCCTCTAAACTCAAACCTTGATTGATTCTTGCTAAACGTAACACTTCACCAATTGTTTTTTTTCTCATACTTACCATGCCTTCTTTCTAGTTTATTTTATATTTCGATGGCTATAGTGGAAAAATTGTAAATTCAACTATTTCACTATTGTCGATAAAATGATGTCCTACCTCAAGAACATCATCCAAGGTCATTTCCTGTATAATCTTTGGTAAATCAAACAGGGTTGTTTCGTCAGAATGTGACTGATACTGGGTCGCAATAAATTCTAAAGAGTTCATACTATGGATAAATTCTCCATAAATTTCACTTTTGATTAAATCAAGATGTTCCTCTGATACATCCGAATCTGTAGCAAAATTCTGAATCGCCTTTCGGAATTGATGTGAAATTGACACAGGCTCCTTCGTGTCCATTGTCAGCATCAAAAAGTTAAAACGTCGATTGATCTCAACTTCTAAAGATAATGAAGAATCTAATTTCCCAGTTTCATACAAACTCTGAAATCTTTTAGAAGTCCAACCAAACATCATCGTAAATAACGCTCTTAATAGAACGCTATATCGATAGCAGTCCTGATGACCCATATCAGAATTCGTTCGAACTCCTATTGCTAATTTAGGTGATGCAACATCCATACGAATGCTCTCAACCTTCTTTACAGGGTGTAAAGCGATTGGTTTTTTTGGATTTTGAACTATACAACCTCCAACATCCTTTTTCAAGAAATAATTCTGTACCAACTCTAAATCAAAATTCCCAACGAGGAAAATTTGGCTATTGACAGGAGTGTAAAATTCATCAAAATTGTCCCGTAGATCCTCTAAACTAATATCTTCTATCGAATCTTCAGTCCCAACAATATCTGAAGCTAGTGGAGTTTCTGGATATAGATTTGCAAGTGTTTTAAAGAACAAGCAAGAATCAGGATCATCCTGATACATTTCGCGTTCTTGCTGAATAATATCCTTTTCTCGTTCAACAGATTCTTCAGTAATGTTAAAGCTAGTAACAAGCTCGTCAAGCAAGTCCAAACAATCAGCGACATTGTCAGAGGTTGAAAAAAGATAACTTGTATTTGTAAAGCTTGTAAAGGCGTTACTATCTGCACCTAATTTGGTAAATGCAGCCATGATATCTTCAGAATTTTCTCTTTCAAAAAGTTTATGTTCTAAAAAATGAGCAATCCCCTTAGGATATGTTTTCTTTTTACTATCTCTAGCTGTAAACTCAGTGTCAACCGAACCAACATAGACAGTTACTACACCATAAACTTCGTTAAAATCATTTTTAGGAAGTAAAGAAACTGTCAATCCGTTTTCTAATTTTGCTTGATAAAGAGTTTCTTTTACAGCAGGATAATATTTCTCTTGAAAAGTAACTCTAGTCATTCTGCTCCTTCCATAAAATAGATAGCCTGCAATTTCAAACTAGATGCCACCCTACAGATTTCATCCTTGTCAACTTGCTCTAGCCTCTCTATCAAAGTATCCATGTCTAAAACCGATTTACCAAAAAAGAGGCTTAAGTATTCTCTATCTATAATCGAATCTTGATTATCCTGACTCAACAACATCGTCCTACGAATCATTTCCTTAGTTTGATTAACTTCAGCATCTGTAAATCTACCATTTTTGATAGCTAACAATTGATCATTCATCAATTTTCTTACCTTGTTTCGGTTTTGACGATTTATCCCAGCAAACAATCTTAAAAATCCACTAAAGAGATCTAAGTGACTAGAAACAGTGTAGGCCAACCCTTCCTTTTCCCTAACTTGGGTAAACAATTTAGAGTGCGGGAAAGCTCCAAGCAAACCATTCACAAGAAGCAAGCCCATCTTTTGATCATCTCCATAACCAATTGTGCTATGATAACCCATTTCTAGAATAGACTGACCTAGGTTTTTTCTAGCAATTCCTTCTCTAAGAACATTTGAATAACCTTGCTGATATTGAATGTTTACAGTTTCTTTACGAGCTGTCAAGTTAAATTTCTTCAAGTTTTCTAAGACTTCAATTTCATTAAAATCACCTAAAAAGAATAAATCAATTCTATCTTCCTTCAGCATTTTTTGAAAACTTGAATAGCAAGATTTAGAAGTCTCTTCGGAAATTCTGGCAATTAAATCTCTAGGAACTAACTGCATTGATTCTTCTTGGAAAAACAACTGATCCAATTCTTTATGGGCAAAGAAGAAAGGATCCTCTAATTCTGATTCTAGTCTCGCCAACAATTGTTTTTTTTCAATTTCAAAGGCATTGTTCTCAAATTCATCTTCATTTGACAATGGATTAAATATGACTTGATACAATAATTCTAAAATCTGAGCAGTTAAGACGTTTTTCTTACTTAAAAATTCATCTCGAACATAAGTCAAACTCACGTCTACTAAGTGACTTTGCCCCCTTCTATAAGCATGAGTTGACAAATCTGCTCCATACAATGCTGCCAGATGTTTTCTAAGAACCTGAGCAGTTGGATAGCCTTTATTAGCAGTTTCAAGCATACTGGCACTTAGCATGCGACCAGAAATTAAATCCAGAGATAATGGAGCTGTGAAACGCATGGTTATTTTATTTGTCTTAAACTTTTTAGATTGGATAAAATGCACTGCAATTCCAGGGAATAACTCCATCTTTTACCTCCTTTTACATAGAGTTCTATTATACCATGAAAACGAAAATTTTTCCTGTTCTCTTTGACTCTTTTGAAATTAAAATCGTTTTCATATCAGTAGTTTCTTCTCAACTATTTTGAGCAAAAATATGGTATAATACCAAAGATTGAGGTGAACTATGGAATACAAATTATTTGAAGAATTTATTACTCTCCAAGCTCTTTTGAAAGACCTTGGGATTATACAAAGTGGCGGTGCTATTAAATCTTTTTTAGCGGACCATCTTGTATATTTTAATGGAGAATTAGAAAATCGTCGCGGCAAAAAAATTAGAATCGGGGATTCTATTAACCTCCCTGATTTAAAAACTCAAATTATTCTAGTTAAACCAACATCAGAAGAACTAGAGGAGTTTCGTCTAGAAAAACTTGAGAAAGAACGTGTAGCTAAGCTTGTCAAGGAAATGAATAAAAAGGTACAAAAAAAGCCAGCGAAAAAGAACCAGTCAACAAAAGCAAAACCTGCACCACGTTTCCCAGGTAGATAATTATGTGGTTGAAAAACTTATCCATTAAACAATTTCGTAACTATCATAATATCGAAATTGATTTTAATCCAAAATTAAATGTATTTGTTGGCCGAAACGCTCAAGGAAAAACCAATCTTCTCGAAAGTATTTACTTTTTAGCCTTAACAAGAAGTCATCGAACAAAAACTGATAAAAATTTAATTCAATTTGAAGAAGAACAACTACAAGTTTCTGGAATCTTGCAAAAGAAAACGGCAAGCATTCCACTTGAAATTGACTTAACACAAAAAGGGCGAATTACTAAAGTGAATTACTTAAAACAAGCTCGCCTATCAGACTATATTGGTCATATGAATGTTGTCTTATTCGCTCCAGAAGATTTACAACTTGTCAAAGGCGCTCCGGCCATTCGTCGTAAATTCATTGACATAGAATTAGGGCAAATCAAACCGATTTACTTGTCAGACCTGTCAAGTTATAACCACGTCCTTAAACAGAGAAATACCTATCTCAAATCTACACAAAACATAGATGAGACTTTCCTATCTGTTCTTGATGACCAACTGGTAGAGTATGGCTGTCGTGTAATGAATCATCGAGCTGACTTTATCCAGAAAATGGAACTCTTTGGCAAGAAAAAACATTTTGACATCTCAGATCAGTTAGAAGAACTGTCAATTTGTTATCAACCTTCTGTAAACTTTGTTGACAAGAAAAAATTGCCTGAATCTTTCCATATAGCACTTCAAAAAAGTAGATCCAGAGATTTATTTAAGAAGAATACTGGAGTTGGTCCTCATCGGGATGATATGATTTTCATGATTAATGGAATGGAAGCAAGTTTCGGAAGTCAAGGACAACATCGTAGCTTGGTGCTTTCTATAAAACTTGCTGAAATCGAATTGATGGAGAGCATTACCAAAGAATCTCCCATTCTTTTGCTTGACGATGTCATGAGTGAACTTGACAATACTCGTCAACTTAAATTATTGGAGACTATTTCTCATAACATTCAAACGTTTATTACAACTACTAGTTTAGACCATCTTCAAAACTTGCCTGATAACTTGAGCGTCTTTACAGTAGATAATGGTCAATTGACTGTAAATTAAAATTTACATCTATATAAAATAAAAAAATCTCCCGTTTAACAGGAGATTTTTTTATTACATTGAATAGTTTGGTGCTTCATTAGTGATTTGCACATCGTGTGGATGGCTTTCTTTTAGACCCGCACCTGACATTTCGATAAACTGAGCATTGTCATGTAATTCTTTTAAGTTAGCAGCACCACAGTAACCCATACCAGAACGAATACCACCAATCATTTGGAAAACAATATCAGCTGCTGCACCTTTATAAGCAACACGACCTTCGATTCCTTCTGGAACGAGTTTGTTTGCTTCATTGACAGAACCTTGGAAGTAACGGTCGCTTGAACCCTTCTTCATAGCAGCGATTGAACCCATACCGCGGTATGTCTTGAACTTACGCCCTTGGAAGATCTCAGTTTCACCTGGAGCTTCATCTGTTCCTGCAAACATTGATCCGAGCATCACTGCGTTTCCTCCAGCAGCAAGGGCTTTTACAATATCTCCAGAATATTTGATTCCACCATCAGCGATCATTGTTTTACCATATTCACGAGCAACTGCTGCTGCATCGTAAATTGCTGTTACCTGGGGAACTCCTACACCAGCAATAACACGAGTTGTACAGATTGACCCTGGACCAATACCGACTTTAACAACGTCAACACCTGCATCATAAAGAGCACGCGCACCTTCAGCAGTAGCGATGTTCCCAGCAATCAGTGTACGGTCTGGGAAATGAGCACGAATTTCAGCGATTTTACGAAGTACACCCGCTGAGTGACCATGGGCAGTATCGATAACAATAGCATCAGCTCCTGCTTCAAAGAGGGCTTCTGCACGTTCAAATGTATCAGAAGTAACACCTACTGCACCAGCAACTAGAAGACGACCGAATTCATCTTTTGCCGCATTTGGGAACTCAATCACTTTTTCAATATCTTTAATGGTGATTAAACCAGAAAGACGACCCTCTTCGTCAACTAGAGGTAGTTTTTCAATACGGTGTTCTTGAAGAATACTCTCAGCAGTTTTTAAATCTGTACCAACCGGAGCAGTAACTAGGTTTTCACTAGTCATGTGTTTTGAAATTGGTTGGTTGTAGTCAGAAATGAAACGCAGATCTCGGTTGGTCAAAATACCAACTAACTTACGGTTTTCTAGAGTTTCAACCACTGGGATACCACTGATACGGTAACGGCCCATGAGTTCATCTGCTTCAGCGATTGTATGTTCAGGAGTCAAGAAGAATGGATCAATGATAACACCATTTTCAGAACGTTTTACCTTTCGAACTTCGTCAGCTTGTTGCTCAATAGACATATTTTTATGGATAACTCCAAGTCCACCTGCACGCGCAATTGCAATGGCCATTTGGCTTTCTGTTACAGTGTCCATTGCAGCTGTAATAATTGGGATATTTAAAGTCAAATTATCTGCTAATTTTGTTGTTAAATCCGCATCATTAGGCAACACATGACTCTCTGCTGGAATTAGCAATACATCATCAAAGGTAAAACCTTTTTTCAAAAATTTAGTGTCCCAATTAGACATTGAAGTTTCCTCTTTTCTTTCTTTATTGAGCTAAACGCTTTTTGTATTGTATCTATCATACCATTCTATGAAAATTTGTCAATTAAATTTATAAGAGAATAAATAAAAAACTATCCCTCTTATTTTAAAGCAGAAATAGTTTTATAGTTCATATTTTATCCATTAGTGAAAGTAATTTAGACCCATTGCAGCTTTTACTTCTGATAGTGTTTGCCCAGCAACTTCTCGAGCTTTTTCACTACCTTTTTGGAGCATATTATAAACCTCACCCATATCTTTAGCATATTCTAGGCGACGTTCGCGGATTGGACCAAGTTCACGTTCTAGGATTTCAAGTAGGTAACGTTTGGTCTTAACATCACCAAGTCCTCCACGTTGATAATGTTCCTTCATTTCAGTAATTTCTTGAGCATCCTCAGGTCGACCGAATACGTCCAAGTAATGGAAAACCATATTTCCTTCAATCTTACCTGGATCCTCAACACGAATATGGTCTGGATCTGTATACATACTCATTACTTTTTTACGCAAAGTATCTGCATCATCAGCTAGGTAAATTCCATTATTAAGTGATTTCGACATTTTGGCATTACCATCAAGACCTGGTAAACGTCCCGCACCTTCGTGCTCAGGATAAATTCCTTCTGGTTCTACTAAAACATCACAGTTATAGGCATGGTTGAAAGAACGCACAATTTCACGTGTTTGTTCAATCATCGGCTTTTGATCATTCCCTACTGGAACCAAGTTAGCCTTAAATGCTGTAATATCTGCTGCTTGCGCAACTGGATAAACCAAAAATCCAGTTGGAATACTTTCCCCAAATCCTTTCTGAGCAATTTCTGTTTTGACGGTTGGGTTTCGTTCCAAACGGGCCAAAGAAACCAAATTCATGTAATACATGGAAAGTTCTGCCAATTCTGGTATTTGACTTTGGATGAAAATCGTTGATTTATTAGGATCTAACCCCACTGCAAGATAGTCCAAAGCGACATTCCCAATAGACTCTACTATTGTTTGAGGATCTTTTGCATGGTCAGTTAAGGCTTGTTGATCAGCTAAAAAGACAAACATGTCATATTTATTTTCTTCCTGTAGTAAGACACGATTTTTTAAGCTTCCAACGTAGTGCCCAATATGTAATTTCCCCGTTGGACGATCTCCTGTTAAAATAATGGGTTTATTCATTTGATTCTCCTTTGATATGGTCCTTTCAATTATAGCATTTTTTTAATAAAAAGACAGATAATTTTTTTATTCAAACAATAGACTTGTTACCCCTTTCAACTGTAAATCATTTGTAAACTTTCTTTACAAAGAATTGACAAATAAAAATTTGAATATTTAGTGATTTTCTAGTAGAATTAGAGTATTACATATAATAGGAGAAAAACTTTGCTAACAGTATCTGATGTTTCACTACGTTTTAGTGATCGTAAACTTTTTGATGATGTCAACATCAAATTTACAGAAGGAAATACCTATGGTTTGATTGGTGCCAATGGTGCTGGAAAATCAACTTTTTTAAAAATCTTAGCAGGGGATATTGAACCAACGACTGGTCATATCTCTCTTGGACCAGACGAACGTCTTTCTGTACTTCGTCAAAATCACTTTGACTATGAAGACGAGCGTGCTATTGATGTCGTTATCATGGGTAATGAAAAGCTGTATAGCATCATGAAAGAAAAAGATGCTATCTACATGAAGGAAGATTTTTCAGATGAAGATGGTGTTCGTGCAGCTGAACTTGAAGGAGAATTTGCTGAACTAGGTGGTTGGGAAGCTGAGAGTGAAGCTTCTCAACTCTTACAAAATCTGAATATTCCAGAAGAACTTCATTACCAAAATATGAGCGAACTTGCAAACGGGGACAAGGTGAAAGTTCTCCTTGCTAAAGCCCTATTTGGTAAACCAGATGTCCTTCTTTTGGACGAGCCAACCAACGGTCTTGATATCCAATCTATCACCTGGTTAGAAGATTTCTTGATTGACTTTGATAACACTGTTATTGTCGTGTCCCATGACCGTCACTTCTTGAACAAAGTATGTACTCACATGGCCGACCTGGACTTTGGTAAAATCAAGCTCTATGTCGGAAACTACGACTTCTGGAAGGAGTCATCTGAGCTTGCTGCTAAATTGCTAGCAGACCGTAATGCTAAGGCAGAAGAAAAAATTAAACAATTACAAGAATTCGTTGCTCGCTTCTCTGCCAATGCTTCTAAATCAAGACAAGCAACTTCACGTAAAAAAATGCTTGACAAGATTGAACTAGAAGAAATCGTTCCTTCTAGTCGCAAATACCCATTTATCAGCTTTAAAGCTGAACGTGAAATTGGTAATGACCTCTTGACAGTAGAAAATCTATCTGTAAAGATTGACGGTGAAACTATTCTTGACAACATCAGCTTCATCTTGCGTCCAGGTGACAAGACAGCTCTTATCGGACAAAACGACATCCAAACAACTGCCTTGATCCGTGCTATTATGGGTGAAATCGAATATGAAGGAACTGTCAAGTGGGGAGTTACAACAAGTCGCTCTTACTTGCCAAAAGACAATTCAGCTGATTTTGCTGGTAGCGAATCAATCCTCGACTGGTTGCGTCAATTTGCGAGTAAAGAAGAAGATGATAATACCTTCCTACGTGGTTTCCTAGGCCGTATGCTCTTCTCTGGAAACGAAGTTAACAAGCCTGTAAACGTCTTGTCAGGGGGAGAAAAAGTACGCGTGATGCTTTCAAAACTCATGCTTTTGAAATCAAACGTCCTTGTGCTTGACGATCCTACAAATCACTTAGACTTGGAATCAATCTCAAGTCTGAATGATGGATTAAAAAACTTCAAAGAATCGATTATCTTTGCCAGTCATGACCATGAATTTATTCAAACATTAGCAAATCACATCATCGTCCTTTCTAAAAATGGTGTCATTGATCGTATTGATGAAACCTATGACGAATTCTTAGAAAATGCTGAAGTTCAAGCAAAAGTAAAAGAACTTTGGAAAGATTAAATTAGATGATAAAAACTCAGTTGGATAATCCAACTGAGTTTTATTGTTTTTATGAATTTTTAGTTGATAGTTCTATCAATCTGTTTATATCATTGTTTCACGTGAAACATATCTAATCTTCGTCCATTTTCTTAGGTTGATAAGCCAGCATACCTAATCCTATGAATAGAACTAACGTTACAAGAAGGAAAATTACTTGATGATGCATATTCCCTGTCATAGAAATTGTTTGTCTCAATCCTGAAACTGAATAACTCATTGGCAACCAAGGATTGACCGCTTTAAAGAAATCATTTGTCAAAGCAAGTGGATAAGTTCCTGCACTTGATGCTAATTGCAATAATAACAAAATAAGAGAGAAGAAAGCACCTAAACGACTATTCCATGTCGTTAAAGCAGTTACCATCGACATAAAGGTCAAACTTGCGATAATGATTAAGAATAAGGTTCTCATTTCATGATTTGCCGTTAGACCTATAAGATGAACTCCTCCATAGACTAAGACAGCTGCTAACACAGCAATGACTCCATTTATTTCAAAGCGTGATTTAAACCAAGCCCAGCGACTTTCAGGATGACGACCTGAAGGTAATTTAGCAAAAATCATATTTGTTGATAATGCAGCAACAAAGAGGGCGACTGATATCATATAAGGAGCCATAGCAATTCCATTTACAGGAACTTGATCATTATCTGTTTTTGAAAGACTCAAAGGCTCAGATAATATTTCTGCATTATTGGACTCTGTTGATGCTGATTTTAGTTGATTGCTAGCATTACTTAATCCTTTTCCTAGCTCTGTAGCTCCTACTTGTAAACTTTCTATACCAGCAGTTAAAGTTACACCGCCATCTGCTAATTTCCCAGCACCGTCTGCAATTTTTTCTGCACCACTTCCTAATTGAGAGCTAGCTGAAAGTAATTGATTTGATTTATCTGTTAATTGATTAGAACCTAACTGTATTTTATCAAGACCTGCAATTAAGTCTGAACTCTTACTGTTTAATTGACTAGAACCAAATGAGAGTTTTTCAATACCTATTACTAATTCTGGAGTTTTTCCAGCTAGCGAATCCAAACCAGTTGTCAAGATTGAAGATTTTTCTGTCAACTTGGTTGATCCAGAAACCAATTGATCTAAACTTGTTGTTAAAGTTGTATTCTTTTCACTTAGTTGGTTTACACCTAAAGAGATAGTATCCAACCCTTTAGTATACTCATTAACTCCATTTTCAATTGATTGACTTCCAGGAACCAACTGATTGTCAACAGCATTTTGCAACTGTGTAAATCCACTTGACATCGATGTCAAAGAACTTGAAGCCACAGGCAATACTTGATTTGCTTTCGTCTGTAAAGTAGAAAGGTTGGAGACTGGTTGGTTTACACTTTCCAAACTTACTTTTAAGTTTCCTACTGATGTTAAAATTTCTTTTGCTGAATCAATCGTAGAATTAGAATTATTTGAAACAGCTTCAGTCAATTCTTTTTTCTGAGTGTCAGTGAGAGTTTGATAAGTTGCTGTTGCTTGGAGATTGGTAAGAGTTCTCGCTTGTTCTGATTGACTATTAGTTACAATAGTTTGAGCGAGAGTAGATATAGTTGCTAAGTCATTAGATATTGTCGTTTTAAGTTCAGTATTATCTGATATAGTTACAGCTTGAAGTGCTTTATTCAACTCATCTAAACTAGTAGTTAACTGGGTTATATCTTCTTTCTGTTGAGATGTCGTATTCAATTGAGTAGAAATTTCTTTAATCCCTTTATTTAATTGAGTAATACCATCTCTTAATGAATCTGATTGACTAGATAATTGATTTGTCCCAACAGATAGTTTGTCAACACCACTTGTATATGCATTGACACCAACTGAAAATTGATTGAGACCTGTATTCAGTTGCGAAACCCCTCCTGCATATGTCTTCATTCCTGTATTTAGCTGATTGACACCATCTACTAGTTCAGGAGTTTTTGAAGATAATTGATTAAGTCCACTATCAACCTGTGAAACTCCACTTGTATAGTTCTGTAAACCATCATTAAATGTTCCTAACCCAACATTTAGTTGGTTTACTCCTGTGACATATGTTGTCAACCCTTTTGTAAATTGTTCACTGCCATTAGAAAAAGTTAAACTTGAGTTGGCTAAAGTATCAAGATTTGAAGATAATGTCTGACTTCCAACAGCTAACTGACTAGCACCGTTGGCCAATTGTTCACTGCCATCTGCAGCCTTCGTTAAACCAGATTTTAAATCTCCCATCTTTTGAAATAAAGCTTTCGTATAGGTTTCGGTTACATTAGCAGAAACAGTCTGTTTTAACTGTGTCATGGCAGAGTCACTCATCTTACTTGCGATGAAGCTATGCCCACTAGAAGTTTGATAGTTAATGGTCATTTGTTCCGGGTGGTCTGTTAGAACAGAAGCTGCTTTTTCAGATAAGTCACTTGGCAAAGTTACTACCATATAGTAAGCACCGTCTTCTAGACCTTTCTGACCTTCTTCTTCATTGACAAAATGAAAATCTAATGATTTATTTTCCTTTAAATTGGACACCATGTCTTCTCCAATGGTCATTGTAGTTCCATTGTAAGAAGCTTCCTTATCATTATTAACAACCGCTACAGGCAACTCAGATAATTGCCCATATGGATCCCACATAGATGATAAAAATATGATGTTGTATAAAGCAGGAATAAGAGAAATCCCTATCATTACAATGATAAAGGTTGGTTTTTTAAAAATTGCTTTCCATTCTTTAAACATATTGTCTCCTTTTTTACACATATTGTCTAAAATTTTGATATAATAGATTATACATTAAAAAATCTGATTTACAAGTCAAAATAATTATATTTGGACACATTGTCTATTTTTGTTCATAAGGAGGAAATATGAAAGAGAGCAACAAACGCTTAAAAACCAAACGTACTATTGAGAACGCCATGGTTCAATTATTAACTGAACAGCCATTTGATCAAATTAGCACTGTTAAACTAGCAGAAAAAGCCGGAATTAGTCGTTCTAGCTTTTATACCCACTATAAAGATAAGTATGATATGATTGAACACTACCAAAGTAAGCTATTTCATACTTTTGAGTACATTTTCCAAAAACACGCAAATCATAAAAGAGATGCTATCCTAGAAGTATTTGAATACTTAGAATCTGAACCGCTACTAGCTGCTCTTCTATCTGAAAATGGTACAAAAGAAATACAAAATTTCCTGAGAAATAAACTGCACATTCTGCTCAGTACTGATCTCCAGAAACGATTTATGCAATTAAATTTAAACGAGATTGAGTTAGAGTATAGTAGTATCTATCTAACAAATGCACTATTTGGTGTATGCCAAACTTGGATTGCTCATGGAAAAAAAGAAAGCCCGCAAGAAATAACAGACTTTCTTATGAAAATGTTAGGAGATTCAAACTAGAGACAAAAAAGAACACCATTGGTGTTCTTTTTTATTTGACTCCGCCAGTAGGACTCGAACCTACGACATCATGATTAACAGTCATGCGCTACTACCAACTGAGCTATGGCGGATAATATAGTCCGTACGGGATTCGAACCCGTGTTACCGCCGTGAAAAGGCGGTGTCTTAACCCCTTGACCAACGGACCATCTATCTGTAGCAGATATAACCATTATATCAATTTCTTACTAATTGTCAATCACTTTTTAGATTTTTTCTCCAGAATATCTCTTAATTTCCGAACCTTGAGACGGGTAATCGGACAACGATGATCTTCATAAAAAACCACTTCTAAATTTTTTCGATCAATTTCCCTAATATTTCCTACATTGACAAGAAATGACTTATGAGCGGAATAAAATCTTTGCGTATCTTTGTCTTTTTCTTGAATATCCGCCATAGTCCCATAAAATTCTTTGGCAAAATTCTTACCAATAATCCTTAACTTATGAGATACTCCTGTTGTTTCAATATACAAAATATCATGGTAGGGAATTTTCAAATCATTTCCCTTGTAGTTATAGTCAAAATAATCCACAACATCTTTATTTTCAAGTAACATATTCTTGGTATATAAGATACTCTGTTCAATACGTTTCTTAAATAATTCATCATTGATATCTTTGTCAACAAAATCCAAGGCTGATACTTGATATTTGTAAGTTAAGGTAGCAAATTCTGATCTACTAGTGATAAATACGATAATTGCATAGGGATTGTGGTGACGAATAAACTGTGCGACTTCAAATCTTTTTTTCTCAACTCCATGAATATCAATATCTAGAAAATAAAGTTGGTTTAATTCATCATTTTCGATATATTCCTTAAATTCTCGTTCTTTACCTGTTGTTTTATAAGAAATAGGAATATTTAATTCCTTTGAAATTTCATCCAAGGTTCTTTCTAATCTGACTTGATGTTGAATAACATCTTCTAAAATTAATACTTTCATTCAAACTCTCTCTTAAATCTAATAATCTGTCTAAACGTACTATCTTCCATCTCTGTTTCTAAAATGATATTTTCATACTTACCTAAAATTTCTTTAACATTATTAAGTCCTATTCCTCTATTTCTCCCTTTAGTAGAAAAACCTAGTTCAAACAAATCTTCTGAAGGTGTCATGGTAATTTTACACGAATTTTGAATCACGATAACTGTTTCCAAATCCATCTTAATCACTGCAACTTCCATTTGTTTCAAATAACTTTCTGCAGCACCTTCAACAGCATTGTTCAACAAAACACTCATCATACGAACAAGATCAAGTAAATCGATTGACAATTTTGTGATAGTGTCCTTTACTTCTAGTGTAAACTCTACGTTCTTATTTCGTGCATATACAATAGATTGCGCAATTAAACTTCTTAAAGCTGAATCTTCTATGTTGTTTAAATCAAAGTATGTATACTTATCTGAACGTAATTTTTGATTAGCTTTAACTAGAACTTCATTGTAAACTCTGTCAATTTCCTGTAAATCTCTACTGTCAATAGCCATTTGCATACTGACAAGCATACCTGCATAATCATGACGAAATCCACGGATTTCATTGTACAAACCAACAATTTCATCTGTATAAGTCTGTAAATGTTCTTGTTCAAATTTTTTCTGTTTTAGGGCTATTTCTTTTTCAACTCCTACCTTATGAGAATTCATTGCGAAGAAGATTAGCAGTAAACAAATAAAGACAATTGTTGCTAAAATACTACCAAAACTGTTAAAATGCGTATGAGTGCTCACCATATCTGAAATGAATGATAGAACATGTAAAGCAAAGAAAGCAAGTATAACTTTCTTAAGAAATGGATAGAGGTAGTCTTTGTCAAAATAATTAAGTTCAAGGTGAAAATAAGTAATAATTTTTTTTATAGCAAAATAAGTTAGTAATAATACTACTAAAAAGAAGAAATTTTCATATTTTGTTACAAAAGAATCACCTGTTATTGAGGATATAGTTACTGCAATAAAAGTGTGTGTACTATGATATAATAAAGATAATAGTAGACTGATAAAAATAGCCTTGTACTTATCATACTTTTTTATTCCTATTAGATAAACATATATAATAAAGGGAAACATTAGTTTTTCTAAACCTAAACCATGTAAAAAAACAAAATAAAAGAAAATTTCAACTATGGACTGCAATATAAAAATCCAACATATGAATAGAAATCTTTCTTTTTTTGTTGCTCTACAAATTAGTTTATAGCTATTTGTTAAAATAAAAATATGAAGAATAACTATGAATATTTTTAATAAATCCATTATGTCTCCCTATAATCTACAATGTTTTCTATTTTTTCCTTTTAGGAAAAAGGTTAGTAATAAAGTAAGTTAATCTTTTATCCCCACCTTGAATTTCCTGTAATTCTTTTTCTGTAAGTTTTTTGAACTGTTCTAATTTAACTGTTTTTTCCATATTAAATTCTCCTTTATTGTTTTTTCTTGTAAATTAACTTACAAGCCTATTATACAAAACGGAGTTCATTTTAAAATAATTCATTCTCAACTGCACATTTTTGTACCTGAACTGTCATTTTTTACAAAAAACGCTGGGTTTCCCCAGCGTTACATCTAGTGTATGATCCCAGCAGGATTCGAACCTGCGACCGTTCGCTTAGAAGGCGAATGCTCTATCCAGCTGAGCTATGAGACCTAACTAGTTTATCTTATCAAAATAATCGAAAATAGTCAATCCTATTTATGATAAGGAGAGCCTTGTTGAATAGTAAAAGCTCTGTATATCTGCTCTATCAGAACAAGTCGCATTAATTGATGTGGGAGAGTTAAACGACCAAAACTTACAGATAAGTTAGCTCGTTTTTTCACTTCATTGGATAATCCTAAACTTCCACCGATAATAAAGGTTAAGGTTGAAAAACCATTAATAGATGCTTGTTCTAACTGTTTACTAAATTCTTCAGAAGAGAGGGTTTTCCCTTCAATAGCTAAAACAACAACAAATTCTCTATCACCAATTTTGGAAAGGATTCGATTTCCTTCTAAATTCAAGATTTTTTCATTTTCTGAATCGCTGGCACGATCTGGTGTCTTTTCATCAGCTAATTCGATCATTTCTACGGCAGCAAATCGTGATATTCTTTTAGAATATTCTGCAATTCCATCTTTGAGATACTTTTCTTTTAGTTTTCCAACTGTTACAATTTTTATTTTCATGCTTCTATTTTATCATAATCGCATTCTATTCACATCTTATTCACAAATGAAAAAGGTGAAAAAACACAATAAATTCACAAGTTTTAATCAGTTATCCACAGATTGTTAAAAACTTAAACTTTTTTAAGCTAGGATTAAGTTAATAATTTTATACTTTCACTAATTAATCAAATATGGAGGATTCTATGAAAAACTTAAACAAGTTTTCAAAAACAATTGGACAACTTTTACTAGTTATTCTTATTAGCTTTTTTAGTGGTCTATTAGGAAGTTTGACTGTTCTTCAATTCAACCAAAAACAAGGAAACGGAGAACAAAATAGTGCAGCAGTCACTCAGACTGCTTCGAAAAATGAAAATTCTACCACACAGGCTGTAGATAAAGTTAAAGATGCAGTTGTATCGATTATCACTTATTCAGAAAACTCTCAAGGTGGTTTTGTTGGAACTGATGATACTGATACAGATTCAAACACTGAACAAATCAACAGTGAAGGTTCTGGTGTCATCTATAAAAAAGATGGGGATGATGCTTATATTGTAACCAACACTCACGTTATTAGTGGCGCTAAAAAAGTTGATATTCGTCTAGCAGATGGAACAAAAGTACCAGGTGAAATTGTTGGTTCTGATACCTATTCTGATATTGCAGTAGTAAAAATCTCTTCAGAGAAGGTTACTACAGTTGCTGAGTTTGGTGATTCAAGTCAATTAGCTGTTGGAGAAACGGCTATCGCAATCGGTAGTCCTTTAGGTTCAGAATATGCAAATACAGTTACTCAAGGGATTGTATCAAGCTTGAACAGACATGTTTCTTTGAAAGCTGAAGATGGTCAAGCCATTTCAACGAATGCTATCCAAACAGATACAGCTATTAACCCTGGTAACTCTGGAGGTCCTTTGATTAATATCCAGGGACAAGTTATCGGTATTACATCAAGTAAAATTGCCTCAAATGGTGGAACATCTGTAGAAGGCCTTGGTTTTGCTATTCCTGCAAATGATGTTATTAATATTATTAAACAATTAGAAAAAGATGGAAAAGTAACTCGACCAGCGCTTGGTATCCACATGGTTAATTTGACAAACCTTAGCACTGCTGATCTAAAAAAATTAAAACTTCCTGAAAACGTTACTTCTGGTGTAGCTGTTCGTTCTGTTCAAAAGAACATGCCTGCAAATGGACATTTACAACAGTATGATGTTATCACAAAAGTAGATGATACTAAGATTTCTTCTACTACTGAATTGCAAAATGCGCTATACAATCACTCTATTGGAGATGAAATAACTGTAACTTATTACCGTAATGGTAAAGAAGAAACAACTAAAATCAAGTTGGACAAGAGTACTAGTGATTTAAATCAATAGTTTACAGTTTTGTAAACTTACTTTACAGAATATCAAAGTTATGATACTGTAGAAGCATGGAAGAATTTAAACTCATTCGTATTAGTGATATTCAAAAAAATCCCTATCAACCTCGTAAAGAATTTTCAAAAGAAAAAATTCAAGAACTTGCCCAATCTATTAAAGAAAATGGTTTAATTCAACCCATTATTGTCCGTCAATCTCCAGTTATCGGATACGAAATCCTAGCTGGAGAAAGACGGTATCGGGCATCAATAGCAGCTGGGCTCACAGAAGTTCCTGTAATCATCAAAAAGTTATCTGATCAGGATATGATGGTTCACTCAATCATTGAAAATTTACAACGAGAAGACTTAAATCCGATTGAAGAAGCAAAAGCTTATCAATCTTTAATTGATAAAGGATATACTCATGCAGACATTGCTGAAAAAATGGGGAAATCACGCCCTTATATTACTAATCTTGTTCGATTGCTAACGCTCCCTGATTTTATTTTAACAGAAGTAGAAACTGGAAAATTGTCTCAAGCACATGCTAGACTTCTAATCCAACTACCTTTGAAAGAACAAAAAAATTTACTCTATCGCATTCAGACAGAGGATTTATCAGTTCGGCAGGTGGAACATCTACTTAAAGAAGAAAAGAATAAGAAGAAAAGCAAAGAAAAAGATCACTTTATTAAAGAAGAAGAAGAAAATTTGAAAAAATTGTTGGGATTAGATGTCCAAATCGTCCTTCAAAAAAAAGAGGCAGGAAAAATAACTATCTCTTTTCATAATCAAGAAGAATACCAACGTTTTATTAACAGCCTGAAATAAGGCTGTTATTTTATTTTTCTAAACTCACATACTTATCCACTGGATTAGTATAGAAAAAGTCTATTAAATCAAAATCCAGACCTTTTATCCACAAGTTGTGGATAAATCTTTTAAACATTGTGGATTGTTTTTCACAAGTTGTGGAAAAATTGCTTGCTATGTGATAAAATAGTGTTTAAGATTACACCATTTAGAAAAGGAGGAGTTTGTTGTTGAAAGAAAAACAATTTTGGAATCAGATTTTAGAATTAGCTAAAGAGAGATTGACACGATCAATGTTTGATTTCTACGCAACACCTGCTGAATTAATAAAGGTTGAGGGAAATGTGGCTACCATATTTTTGCCAAGATCTGAAATGGAAATGGTTTGGAGTACAAAACTCAATGATATTATTGTAGCTGTCGGTTTTCAAATCTATGACACTGAAATAAAAGCTCAATATGTATTGACTAAAGAAGATTCTAATACCTCCGATATAGCAAGCAATGTTGAAAATAGTAATCATCAACAGGAAGAAATTAAAAAATCTATCCCCTATTCAGAAACAGGATTAAGAGACATCTATACTTTTGATAATTTTATCCAAGGTGATGGAAATATTTGGGCTAAGTCTGCTGCTTTAGCCGTCTCGGAAGATCCTGGACTAACTTATAATCCTCTGTTTATATACGGAGGACCTGGTCTAGGGAAAACTCACTTGCTCAATGCTCTTGGTAATGAAATTCTCAAAAAAAATCCTAATGCGCGTGTAAAATATATTCCTGCTGAAAGCTTTATTAATGAATTTTTAGATCATTTAAGACTCAATGATATGGATAATTTTAAAAAAACCTATCGAAGTCTAGATCTCCTTCTTATTGATGATATTCAATCTCTCAGTGGAAATAAAGTGCAAACTCAGGATGAATTTTTCAATACATTTAACAAACTTCACAGTAATAATAAACAGATCGTTTTAACGAGTGACCGTAGGCCAGAACAACTAGAAAATCTACCTGAACGACTTGTCACGCGCTTCTCATGGGGATTAACAACGGATATTACTCCACCTGATTTCGAAACTCGTATCGCTATCCTAAATAGTAAAACAGAGGATCTAGATTATCATTTTCAACCTGACACAATCGAATATTTGGCTGGCCAGTTTGATTCAAATGTACGTGAATTAGAAGGTGCCCTCAAAGATATTAGTCTCATGGCTAAAGTCAAACAAATCAACACTATAACTGTGGATATTGCATCTGAGGCTATACGTGCTCGAAAACAAAGCGTCAGCACCATGATCGTCATTCCGATTGAAAAAATCCAAGAGGAAGTCGGAAAATTTTATGATGTGAGCGTTAAGGAGATGAAAGGAACTAGACGTGTTCAGAATATTGTTCTAGCTCGCCAAGTTGCTATGTACCTAGCTAGAGAATTAACTGATAACAGTCTTCCAAAAATCGGAAAAGAATTTGGTGGTAAAGATCATACAACCGTCATTCATGCTCATGCAAAAATCAAATCTATGATTGAAACTGATGATAAATTACGTATAGAAATCGAAACCATCAAAAAGAAAATCAAATAACTTGTGGATAAGTGTTTAAAATTTTACTGATTTATTAACAAATTTTAAACAAGTATAACTTCTTGATTTTTCTAAACTAAACTTTATTTTCCACAGATTTCACACAGCCTACTATTACTATTAACCTTCTAATAATAAAAATAAATAAAGGAGATTCCATGATTCATTTTTCTATTAATAAAAATTTATTCCTGCAATCATTAAATATTACTAAACGTGCTATTAGTTCAAAAAATGCTATTCCTGTTTTATCAACTATTAAAATTGATGTGACTAACGAAGGAATTACATTAATTGGATCAAATGGTCAAATTTCAATTGAGAATTTCATTTCTCAAAAAGATGAAAATGCAGGTCTTTTGATTAACTCTTCAGGATCAATTCTTTTAGAAGCTTCTTTCTTTATCAATGTTATTTCTAGTCTTCCAGATGTGACTCTTGATTTTAAAGAAATTGAACAACATCAAATTGTACTAACAAGTGGAAAATCAGAAATTACTCTGAAAGGAAAAGACAGCGAACAGTATCCACGTATTCAGGAAATTGCAGCAAGTAATCCTCTAATTCTTGAAACGAAACTTCTTAAGAAAATTATCAATGAAACTGCTTTTGCTGCTAGTGTACAAGAAAGCCGTCCAATCTTGACTGGTGTACACTTTGTCCTAAGTAATCATCAAGAATTGAAAACAGTTGCGACAGATTCTCACCGTCTCAGTCAGAAGAAATTGACACTTGAAAAAAATAGTGATAATTTTGATGTTGTCATCCCAAGTCGCTCTCTACGCGAATTTTCAGCTGTTTTTACGGACGATATCGAAACAGTAGAGATTTTCTTCGCAAACAACCAAATTCTCTTTAGAAGCGAAAATATTAGCTTCTATACACGTCTCTTAGAAGGTAATTATCCTGATACAGATCGTCTGATTCCAACAGATTTTAATACGACAGTGACTTTTGATGTTGTGAATCTACGTCAATCTATGGAACGTGCACGTCTTTTATCAAGTGCTACTCAAAATGGAACTGTAAAATTAGAAATCAAACAAGGAGTAGTTACAGCTCATGTAAATTCTCCAGAAGTTGGTAAAGTAAACGAAGAAATCGATACAGAAAGTGTATCTGGTGAAGATTTAACTATTAGCTTTAACCCAACTTACTTGATTGAAGCACTAAAAGCCTTGAATAGTGAAAAGGTAACAATCAGTTTCATTTCAGCAGTTCGTCCATTTACCTTGGTACCAGCTGATACAGATGAAGATTTCATGCAGCTGATTACACCAGTTCGTACAAATTAAGTTAAAGAGGTTGAGCCTAGCTCACCTCTTTTATGATATAATCAGAAATATGAAAAGGAGAGTAGTATGTATCAAGTTGGAAATTTTGTTGAAATGAAAAAACCACACGCTTGTACAATCAAGTCTACAGGTAAAAAAGCCAATCGTTGGGAAATTACACGTTTAGGTGCAGATATCAAAATAAAATGCAGTAATTGTGATCATGTTGTCATGATGAGTCGCTATGATTTTGAAAGAAAAATGAATAAAATCATCGACTAGAAACACTGAATTAGAGGGTTAGCAAGTTTTCCCTTTTTGTGTTATAATATTGAAGATTGAAATGTGAACGGAGAATGAGAAATTATGGCTTTAACAGCAGGTATCGTGGGTTTGCCAAACGTTGGTAAATCAACCCTATTTAATGCAATTACAAAAGCAGGAGCAGAGGCTGCAAACTATCCATTTGCAACTATTGACCCAAACGTTGGGATGGTAGAAGTTCCAGATGAACGCCTCCAAAAATTGACGGAAATGATTACTCCTAAGAAAACAGTCCCAACAACCTTTGAATTTACAGATATTGCAGGGATTGTCAAAGGGGCTTCTAAAGGTGAAGGTCTTGGGAACAAATTCTTGGCCAATATCCGTGAAGTTGATGCCATTGTTCATGTGGTTCGTGCCTTTGATGATGAAAATGTCATGCGTGAGCAAGGTCGTGAAGATGATTTTGTAGATCCATTAGCAGATATTGATACCATTAACCTAGAGTTGATTCTTGCGGACTTAGAATCTGTGAATAAACGCTATGCGCGTGTGGAAAAGATGGCTCGTACGCAAAAAGATAAGGAATCTGTTGCAGAATTTAACGTTCTTCAAAAGATTAAACCAGTTCTTGAAGATGGAAAATCAGCTCGTACCATTGAATTCACAGATGAAGAACAAAAAGTAGTTAAAGGACTCTTCCTCTTGACCACTAAACCAGTTCTTTATGTAGCAAATGTGGATGAGGATGTGGTTGCAGATCCAGATTCGATCGATTATGTGAAGCAAATCCGTGAATTCGCAGCAACAGAAAATGCAGAGGTGGTGGTCATTTCTGCGCGTGCTGAAGAAGAAATTTCTGAGTTAGACGATGAAGATAAAAAAGAGTTTCTTGAAGCCATTGGTTTGACAGAATCTGGTGTGGATAAGTTGACTCGAGCTGCTTACCATCTATTAGGACTTGGAACTTACTTCACAGCTGGTGAAAAAGAAGTTCGTGCTTGGACCTTTAAACGAGGTATGAAAGCTCCTCAAGCAGCTGGTATTATCCACTCTGACTTCGAAAAAGGATTTATTCGTGCAGTAACGATGTCTTATGATGATTTGATTAAATACGGATCTGAAAAGGCTGTAAAAGAAGCTGGACGCTTGCGTGAAGAAGGGAAAGAATATGTCGTTCAAGATGGCGACATCATGGAATTCCGCTTTAACGTTTAATGAACATTTTAAATAGTGTCAATTAGGTTGGAAAAAAATTCCAACCCTTTTGGCTTTTGAAAGGAAAAATAAATGACAAAACTACTTGTGGGATTGGGAAATCCAGGGGATAAATATTTTGAAACCAAACATAATGTTGGCTTTATGCTGATTGATCAACTAGCAAAAAAACAGAACGTCACCTTTACACACGATAAGATATTCCAAGCCGAGTTAGCTTCATTTTTCCTTAATGGTGAAAAAATTTATCTGGTGAAACCGACTACTTTTATGAATGAAAGTGGAAAAGCAGTTCATGCTTTATTAACCTACTATGGTTTAGATATTGAAGATTTACTGATTATTTACGATGATCTTGACATGGAAGTTGGAAAAATTCGTCTTCGAGCTAAAGGCTCAGCTGGTGGCCATAATGGAATCAAGTCAATTATTCAACATATTGGTACACAGGTTTTCAATCGTGTAAAGATTGGTATTGGAAGACCTAAAAAAGGAATGTCAGTGGTTCATCATGTTTTGAGTAAGTTTGATCAAGAAGATTATATTGGTATTTTACAGTCAATTGACAAAGTTGACGACGCTGTAAACTATTATTTACAAGAGAATAACTTTGAAAAAACAATGCAGAAATATAATGGGTAAAGAAATGTCATTAATCGATTTCTTTTTAGAGAATAAGCAGATACATTCATGGAATGAGCATTTATCTCTCAAACAAAGACAATTACTATTAGGTCTTTCTGGTTCAGGAAAGTCTTTGGCTATTGCAAGTAGTGCAAAAAATCAGGACAAAATTTTAGTAATGACTTCGACTTATGGAGAGGCTGAACGTCTGGTCAATGATTTAATTTCCATCTTAGGTTCAGATTTAGTTTATCCATTCTTAGTAGATGATTCACCAATGGTAGAATTTTTAGTATCGTCACAAGAAAAGATTTTTTCTCGCGTCGAAGCTTTGCGTTTTTTAAGAGATAGGTCTCAAAAAGGGATTTTAGTTTGTAACCTAGCAGCTAGTCGCTTATTTTTACCAGATCCTCAAGTTTTTGATAATAGTATTTTAAAGCTTGAAATTGGCCAAGAATGTGAACAAAGTGAACTAAAAAATCACTTGATTTCTCTTGGTTATAAAAAAGTTACACAAGTTCAAAGTCAAGGTGAGTTTAGTCTTCGAGGAGATATTCTGGATATCTTTGAAACCTCTCAAATATCTCCTTATCGAATAGAATTTTTTGGTGATGAGATTGATGGGATTAGAGAATTTGATGCTGAAACTCAATTATCAAAAGATAGTCAATCTCAAGTCTTGATTTATCCAGCTAGTGATATTTTGCTAACTGATGAAGATTATCATCGTGGTCAAAAATTCTTAGAACATGAGATTGATAAAGCTATTTCTCCAACTTTAAAGTCTTACTTAGAAGAAGTTTTTAGTTGTACGAAAGAGCAAGTTCTTCATGCAGATATTCGCAAGTTTTTATCTGTTTTTTATAAAAAACAGTGGACATTGATAGACTATTTGAATCAAGTTCCTATTATCTTTGATGATTTTCAAAAAATTATCAATCAGTATGATGTTTTTGATAAGGAAACAGCTAGTTACTTGACAGAAGATTTACACAATAGTAAAGTTGTGTCAAATTTACAATATTTTTCTGATGTAGAAAGTCAATTAAAAAAATATGTACCAGCGAGTTTCTTTTCGAATTTTCAAAAGGGTCTTGGAAATCTAAAATTTGATCATCTTTATCAATTTAATCAATATCCAATGCAGGAGTTCTTTAATCAGTTTTCTTTTCTGAAAGAAGAAATTGAACGTTATAAAAAATTGAAGTATACGATTGTTCTTCAATCAAGTAGCAAAACTGAACTAAAGAAATTGTCAACGATTCTTGATGAATATGGCATTAACGTTGATAATAGTAATGGAAATGAAGTCTGTAAAGCATCTGTCAACCTTATTGAAGGAAATCTTCGTCATGGTTTTCATTTTGTAGATGAGAATCTTGTATTCATCACTGAATATGAAATTTTTAAAAAGAAGATTAAACGCAAGTATCGCAGACAAAATATTAGCAACGCTGAACGATTAAAAGATTACAGTGAACTACAAAAAGGAGATTATGTTGTTCATCAAATCCATGGTGTTGGTCAATATTTAGGTATTGAAACGATTGAAATAAAAGGAATTCATAGAGACTACGTAAGTGTCCAATATCAAAATGGAGATCGAATTTCTATCCCTGTAGAGCAGATACAGACTCTTTCTAAATATGTTTCTAGTGATGGTAAGGCTCCAAAGTTAAATAAATTAAACGATGGACGTTTTAAAAAAGCGAAGCAAAAAGTTAAAAATCAAGTTGAAGATATTGCAGATGACTTAATTAAACTGTATGCCGAGAGAAGTCAACTCAAAGGATATGCATTTTCAAAAGATGATGAAGATCAGGTTGCTTTTGATGAGGCTTTCCCTTATGTTGAAACTGAAGATCAACTTCGAAGTATTGAAGAAATTAAGAAGGATATGCAAGCTCCTCAACCGATGGACCGACTTTTAGTTGGAGATGTTGGTTTTGGTAAGACAGAAGTAGCAATGAGAGCTGCTTTTAAGGCTGTCAATAATCATAAACAGGTTGTTGTTTTAGTACCTACTACAGTTTTGGCTCAGCAACATTATAGTAATTTCAAGGAAAGATTTGAGCAATTTGCTGTCAATGTAGATGTTTTGAGTCGTTTTAGAAGTAAAAAAGAGCAGACTGAGACACTTGAAAAATTGAAAAAAGGACAAGTAGACATTTTGATAGGAACTCATCGCGTTTTATCTAAAGATGTTGAATTTGCTGATTTAGGATTGATCATTATCGATGAGGAGCAGCGTTTTGGTGTCAAGCATAAAGAAGCACTCAAGGAATTAAAAAAGAAGGTTGATGTCTTAACCTTGACAGCTACACCGATTCCTCGAACTCTTCATATGTCTATGTTAGGTATCCGAGATTTATCTGTCATCGAAACTCCTCCAACAAATCGATACCCTGTACAAACCTATGTCCTTGAACAGAATGATCGTGTCATTCGTGATGCTGTATTGAGAGAAATTGATCGTGGTGGTCAGGTTTACTATCTTTACAACAAAGTTGACACGATTGAAAAGAAGGTTTCAGAGTTACAAGAATTGATTCCTGAAGCTTCTATAGGGTTTGTTCATGGTCAAATGAGTGAAATTCGTTTGGAAAATACACTATTTGATTTTATTGAAGGTGAATATGATATTTTAGTAACCACGACAATCATTGAAACAGGAGTGGATATTCCAAATGCCAATACCTTGTTTATCGAAAATGCGGATCACATGGGTCTGTCTACCTTGTATCAATTACGAGGTCGGGTTGGTCGAAGTAATCGAATCGCTTATGCCTATCTTATGTATCGACCTGACAAATCTTTGACAGAAGTATCAGAAAAGAGATTAGAAGCTATCAAGGGATTTACCGAATTGGGTTCTGGTTTCAAAATCGCTATGCGCGATTTATCCATTCGTGGAGCGGGTAATCTTTTGGGAAGTTCGCAGTCAGGTTTTATCGATTCTGTTGGTTTTGAACTCTATTCTCAATTACTGGAAGAAGCAATTGCTAAGAAAAATGGAACTGACAAGAAACGTGAAAAAGGAAATGCTGAGTTAATTCTACAAATTGATGCCTATCTTCCGGATGAGTACATTTCAGATGAACGACATAAAATTGAGATTTACAAGAGAATTCGTCAGATTGACAACCGTGTCAACTATGAAGAATTACAAGATGAGTTAATTGACCGTTTTGGTGAGTATCCAGATGTAGTTGCCTATCTCTTAGAAATTGGATTAGCTAAAGCTTATCTAGATAAAGTATTTGTCAATCGAGTTGAAAGAAGAAATAATAAGCTTGTCATTCAATTTGAAAAAATATCGCAACAGCTATTTTTAACCCAAGATTATTTCCAGGCTCTTTCTCAGACAAATTTGAAGGCTAATATTTCTGAAAATCAAGGTTTGATTGAAGTTGTATTTGATATTCGAAATAAAAAAGATTATGAGATTTTAGAAGGACTCTTAACCTTTGGAGAATCGTTAGCGAAGATAAAAGACTTAAAAGAGTCACATTAGGGATTACCTTTTTTCTTCTATAAAAGGGATAAAAATGGTACAATAATAATTTGAGGTATTATAAGATGAGATTAGATAAATATTTAAAAGTATCACGAATTATTAAACGTCGTACGGTAGCTAAGGAAGTTGCAGATAAAGGGCGAATCAAGGTAAACGGTATCCTTGCTAAAAGTTCAACTGATTTAAAAATCAATGATCAGGTTGAAATTCGTTTTGGAAATAAATTGTTGCTCGTAAAGGTGCTCGAAATGAAAGATAGCACAAAAAAAGAAGATGCAGCTGGAATGTATGAAATTATAAGTGAAACAAGGGTAGAAGACGATGTATAAAAAAATAGTCCAAATGAATAATTCATTTATTCAAAATGAACACCAACGACGTAAATACATGATGGAAGAACGTCAAAAACGTAATCGTTTTATGGGTTGGGTTTTGATTTTGATTATGTTGCTATTCATCTTACCAACTTACAATTTAGCACAGAGTTACCAACAATTACTAACACGTCGCCAGCAACTAGCTGATTTGAAAAAACAATATCAGGACTTGAGCGATGAAAAGGATAAAGAAGCTAGTTTAGCAACTAAGCTAAAAGATGAATCCTATGCGGCTAAATATTCCCGTGCAAAATATTATTATTCAAAAACATGGGAGGAAGTTTATACAATTCCGGACTTACTTCCTAGGTAATGCGAAATGGAAAATTTATTAGATATTATCGAAAAATTTTTAAGTCAGTCAGATGAAAAATTAGATGAGTTAGCTCAAAAGAATCATCTGTTACGACTACAAGAAGAAGAGGGGAAAAAGAATGCGTAAATTTTTAGTGATATTACTACTTCCTATTTTCCTAAAAAGCGTTCAAGTAGTAAGCACTGAGAATCCAGTTATCATTCCAAAACAAGAAGTTTATTCTTTAACTCATACTCCATATCATTTTTATTATCAAGATATTATAGAATCTCCAAAATTTTATGGTGAGACGCCAGTTTATTCTACAGAAGACCTGATTAATGAATCAGGTAAAGTAAATGCAGAAACAAAATTATCTGTTTTAGAATGGCGATTAAATAAACAAGGACAGCCTGTCTTTAAATTGTCAAATAATCAATTTGTAATGGCTGATAAACGACTTTTATACGATAGTTCCATCGTAAACGATTTTTCTAAGCGAGTATGGTTAGAACCGGGATTTGTCGTTTATAATAGTCCTTATGATCAACAAGAATTAAAGTCTACTTTAGCGCCTTATCAAGAAGTTGAAGCAGATATGTCTATTTTTGCTGAAGGTCGTGAATTCTTACATATCAAGCAAACGGGCTGGATTTCGACGGATTATATTTCCGATGATGATAATCGTATTCAGAAAGTACAAGAGTTGCTATCTGCAAATTATCAAAATGAACAGTTCTCTATTTATATTAAACAATTGAGTACAGGTAAGGAAGCTGGCATTAATGAAAATCAGAAAATGTATGCTGCTAGTGTTATGAAATTACCTTATCTTTATTCTGTTCAGGAAAAAATCAATCAAGGTGATTACCAACTTGACACGAAATTGAAGTATGTTTCCGAAGTTAATGATTTCCCTGGTTCTTATAAACCGGAAGGAAGCGGAAGTCTCCCTAAAACAGCAGACAATAAAGAATACACAATCAAAGATTTAATCACAAAAACTGCAAAAGAATCTGACAATGTAGCTCATAATATTCTTGCTTATTATATTACGAATAAATCAGATAAAGCCTTTAAAACAGAGATGACTACTATCGCAGGTGAAGAGTGGAATGTGACAGATAAGATGGCTTCAGCTAAAATGGCTGGTCAAGTTATGGAATCTATTTACAATCAGAATGGTTTTGTTTTAGAATCTCTTTCACAAACATCTTTTGATAATCAGCGGATTGCTAAGAATATTTCTGCTAAGGTAGCCCATAAAATTGGGGATGCAGATGAATTTAAACACGATGTGGGAATAGTCTATACAGATTCTCCTTTCGTTATTTCAATCTTTACCAAAAATTCTGATTACGATACCATTTCTAAAATTGCTAAGGATGTCTACGAGGTCCTAAAATGAGAAACCGCGATTTTTTAAATCATTTTCTAGAAAAAGGTTACTTTGAAGGACATTCAAGAGTTGTGCTAGCCTTGTCTGGTGGATTGGATTCGATGTTTCTTTTTCAACTTCTTTTGACCTATCAAAAAGAACTTGGTATTGAATTGTTTTTGGCTCATGTAAATCATAAACAACGACCAGAGTCAGATAAGGAAGAAATTGAATTAAGAAAATTAGCTGAACAAGCTGGAGTTCCAATTTATGTAGCTTGTTTTACTGGAGATTTTTCAGAAGCGAATGCTCGTCAATTTCGCTATGAATTTTTTAGAGAAGTGATGGAGAAAACTTCATCTACAGCTCTTGTAACAGCTCATCATGCAGATGATCAAGTTGAGACAATCTTTATGCGATTGATTAGAGGTGTTAGACTACACCATTTATCAGCTATTAAAGAAAAACAAACGTTTGATAAGGGAGAGTTGATTCGTCCTTTGTTGTCTTTTTATAAGAAAGATTTTCCTAAAATTGAGCACTTTGAAGATCCGACAAATAAAGAAAATAATTATCTTCGCAATCGTATTCGCAACCTCTATATACCACAATTAGAAACAGAAAATACTCAGGTAAAAAAAGCAATTTTAGAGTTTGGAAAAGAAGTTTCTGATTATCAAATTGCTCTAGCTGAATTATCTCAAGCGGTTGATGTAGAAGATTTAACTCAGTTTTTATCTTTTAGTGAAGTAACGCAAGGAGTTTTACTACAACAATACCTTAGTCGTTTTGCTGATTTAAATGTAACAAGAGAACAATTTCAAGAAATTCATCATATTTTAAAAACTAAGAGTCAATATCGCCATAATATAAAAAATGGTTATGAACTTATAAAAGAATACCAGCACTTTCAAATTAGTAAAATCAGACCAAAGTCTGATGAAAAAAGTAGTGAGTGTGTGTTAAACTATCAAAATCAAGTTTATTATGAAGGTTTTCTATTTTCATTTGGAATCCCTCTAAAAGGTGAAAATGTTCAACAAATAAATGTTTCCCGTGAAACATCATTGATTTTGCGACATCGACAGCCAGGTGATTATTTGATAATAAATGGTTATCGAAAAAAAGTAAGGCGACTTTTTATTGATTTAAAAATTCCTGCAGAAAAACGAAAAAATGCGATTATTGTTGAGCAATTCGGAAAGATTTGTTCAATTTTAGGAATTGAACTCAGTGATTTGAGTATAAAAATGAAAAATGATATAATGAACACTATACTTTATATAGAAAAAATAGATAGGTAAAATCATGTTAGAACAAGACATCAAGAAAATTATGATTTCGCAAGATGAAATTACAGAAGCAGCTAAGAAGTTAGGTGCTCAATTGACAAAAGATTACGAAGGTAAGAATCCAATTCTGGTTGGAATCTTAAAAGGATCTATTCCTTTTATGGCAGAATTAGTCAAATATATCGACACTCATCTTGAAATGGATTTTATGATGGTTTCTAGTTATCATGGTGGAACTGTAAGTAGTGGTGTCATTAATATCAAACAAGATGTCACCCAGGATGTTAAAGGTAGACATATTGTCTTTGTAGAAGATATTATTGATACTGGACAAACATTAAAAAGTTTGAGAGATATGTTTACTGCTAGAGAAGCAGCGTCTGTTAAGATTGTTACTATGCTGGATAAACCAGAAGGACGTACTGTAGAAATTGAAGCAGATTATACATGTTTTACAATTCCAAATGAATTCGTTGTAGGCTATGGTTTAGACTATAATGAAAATTATCGTAATCTTCCTTATGTAGGCGTATTGAAAGAGGAAGTTTACTCAAAATAGAAGGGTAAGTTGTTGAATGCAAAAACAAAATAATGGTTTTATAAAAAATCCATTTCTTTATTTGTTGATGATTTTCTTGCTAGTAACGGGATTTCAGTACTTTTTCGCTGGGAGAGCTGCCGGGCACAGTCAACAAATTAAATACTCAGAATTGGTGCAGGAAATCACTAATGACAATGTAAAAGAAATAACCTATCAACCAAGTGGTAGTGTTATTGAAGTGTCTGGTGTCTATAAAACTGCTAAAACAGAAAAACCGGAAACAGGTATTCAGTTTTTCACACCTTCTGCAACAAAAGTAGAAAAATTTACAAGTATTATTCTTCCATCGGATACTACTGTAGCAGATTTGCAAAAACTAGCTGGTGAACACCAAACACAAGTTGAAGTCAAGCACGAAAGCTCAAGTGGTATGTGGATTAACATCCTAGTTTCGGTAGTGCCATTTGCCATTTTATTCTTCTTCCTATTTTCTATGATGGGAAATATGGGAGGAAATAGTGGACGCAATCCGATGAGCTTTGGACGCAGTAAAGCTAAGGCTGCTAATAAGGAAGATATCAAAGTACGCTTTTCAGATGTAGCAGGAGCTGAGGAAGAAAAACAAGAACTTGTTGAAGTTGTTGAATTCTTGAAAGATCCAAAACGCTTTACAAAATTAGGTGCTCGTATCCCAGCTGGTGTTCTCTTAGAAGGACCTCCGGGAACTGGTAAAACATTACTTGCTAAAGCAGTAGCAGGAGAAGCTGGAGTACCCTTCTTTAGTATTTCAGGTTCTGACTTCGTAGAAATGTTCGTCGGTGTCGGTGCCAGCCGTGTACGTTCACTCTTTGAGGACGCTAAAAAAGCAGCACCAGCTATTATCTTCATCGATGAAATTGATGCCGTTGGTCGCCAACGTGGTGTCGGTCTTGGTGGAGGTAATGATGAACGTGAACAAACCTTGAACCAACTCTTGATTGAAATGGATGGTTTTGAAGGAAATGAAGGGATCATTGTCATTGCAGCAACGAACCGTTCAGATGTTCTAGATCCAGCCCTTCTTCGTCCAGGTCGTTTTGACAGAAAAGTATTGGTTGGTCGTCCAGATGTTAAAGGACGCGAAGCAATTCTGAAAGTCCATGCTAGGAATAAACCTCTAGCAGAAGATGTAGATTTGAAGTTAGTAGCACAACAAACTCCAGGTTTTGTTGGTGCTGATTTAGAAAATGTATTGAATGAAGCGGCATTAGTTGCTGCCCGTCGCAACAAATCAGTTATTGATGCTTCTGATATTGATGAGGCAGAAGATCGCGTTATTGCAGGACCTTCTAAGAAAGATAAAACTGTTTCCCAAAAAGAACGTGAAATGGTTGCTTATCACGAAGCCGGGCACACTATCGTAGGGTTAGTCTTATCAAATGCGCGTGTCGTTCATAAGGTAACAATTGTTCCTCGTGGTCGAGCTGGTGGGTACATGATTGCTCTTCCAAAAGAAGATCAAATGTTGCTATCTAAAGAAGATATGAAAGAACAATTAGCTGGTTTGATGGGTGGACGTGTTGCTGAAGAAATCATCTTTAATGTCCAAACAACAGGTGCATCAAACGACTTTGAGCAAGCTACCCAAATGGCGCGTGCCATGGTAACAGAATATGGTATGAGTGAAAAACTTGGGCCTGTTCAATACGAAGGAAATCATGCAATGTTTGGAGCTCAAACTCCACAAAAATCTATTTCAGAGCGTACAGCTTATGAAATTGACGAAGAAGTTCGAGCATTGTTGAATGAAGCACGTAATAAAGCAGCTGAAATTATTCAATCAAACCGTGAAACGCATAAATTAATTGCAGAAGCCTTATTGAAATATGAAACATTGGATAGTACACAAATCAAATCTCTTTACGAAACAGGGAAAATGCCTGAATCAGTAGAAGAGGAATCACGTGCCCTATCATATGATGAAGTCAAATCAAAAATGGCTGAAGAAAACTAAAATATTAGTAGACGAGATACAAGAGAGGATACTATTATATCCTCTCTTTCTCATTTATAAAAACTAATCTATGAAAACCAGTAAAAAAATTTCAG
>NZ_JASHAJ010000005.1:0-44724 GCF_047465185.1 Streptococcus infantis
GAGTTGCTGTTGGTGTTACAGGTGTCACGGTTGGTGTGTACTTAGCGGTTGCTGGTGTACCATTCTTATCTACACGTTTAACAGTCACGCCTGTTCCTGTTCCTGTGAATGATTTTTCTGGTACGAATGTAACTGTTCCGTCTGGTGCTACTGTGTATGTTCCTTCTCCTGGGATAGTCTTAGTTGTTGAACCATCTTCGAATGTTGCTGGAACATCGTCATCCATTGGTACACTTGGATCACCTTCTGTAAACTTAGGTTTACCTGTTTGTGTCTTACCTTGGATATCTGTTGATGTTGCTGGTTCTGCAGTTGGAACTACTGGAGTAATCTTAGGTGTGTATGTTGTTTCTACAGCAGTACCGTTAGCGTCTTTAGCTTGAACCTTAACTGGAACAACATCACCTGAGTATGACTTGTCAGTTGGTGTAAATGTTACAACACCTGTTTCTTTATCAACTGTGAAGGTACCGATAACCTTGCCTTCTGGTGATTTAGCATCTACTGATGCAGCTGGTTGACCATTTTCGTCAAGAAGAGTAATGGTATCCTTGTTGATTGGTGCAACTGGGTCACCTTCTGTGAATGTAACAGTACCAGTTTGAACCACACCTTGAGGTGCAACAGATTCAGCTGGAGTTGCTGTTGGTGTTACAGGTGTCACGGTTGGTGTGTACTTAGCGGTTGCTGGTGTACCATTCTTATCTACACGTTTAACAGTCACGCCTGTTCCTGTTCCTGTGAATGATTTTTCTGGTACGAAGGTTACTGTTCCGTCTGGTGCTACTGTGTAAGTTCCTTCTCCTGGGATAGTCTTAGTTGTTGAACCATCTTCGAAGGTTGCTGGAACATCATCATCCATTGGTACGTTTGAGTTACCTGGTGTGAATGTTGGTTTACCTGATTGTGTTTGACCTTGTTTATCAGTTGAAGTAGCATCTTCAGCTGTTGGTGTTACCGGAGTTACAGTTGGTGTGTAAGTTGAAGAAGCTTTTGTTCCGTTCATATCTTCACGAACAACTGTAACTGATGGAGCTGTACCAACAAATGATTTTTCAGGAACAAATGTTACTGTTCCATCTGGTGCTACTGTGTAAGTACCAACACCTTCAACTGTCTTAGTTGTTGAACCATCTTCAAATGTTGCTGGGTCATCTTCGTTGATTGGAACAGTTTTTTCTACTCCATCAACTGTAACAGTTCCACCCTTGAATTCAGGCTTACCTTTTTGAGTTGCGCCTTGGATGTCTGTTGTTTCAGCTGGTGTTGCAGTTGGTGTTACTGGAACAATCTCAGGTGTGTAAGTTGTATCAACCTTGATTCCGTTTGAGCTTTCAGCTTGAACCTTAACAGGCGTTACTTTACCTGTATAAGACTTATCAGTTGGTGTGAATGTTACAGTACCAGTTGCTGGGTCGATTGTGAATGTACCGATTGGTGTTGTTCCATCTTCAGCGTAAGCTGTTGTAGTTGTAACTTCATTACCATCTTTATCCAAAAGTGTGTAGCTATTATCTTTAATAGTGATAGCTTTTTCTTCACCGTTTACAGTAACAGTTGAACCTGCAAAGGTTGGTGTTCCTGTTTGAGTTGCACCTTGAATATCTTTAGATGTAGCTGGTTTTGCTGTTGGCGCAGCTGATTTCACAGTTGGTGTGTAGCTTGCTTCAGCAGTGATTGTTGAAGTTTCACCTTTAGCATTTGTAATAGTTGCAGTTGCTTGAACCTTAACGCCTTTAGCTGTTCCGACAAAGTCTTTTTCTGGCGTAAATGTTACCGCTCCTGTAGTAGGATCAATAGTGTAAGTTCCTTCTCCTGGAACAGTCACAGTAGTTTCATCAGTAGGTTGACCAGTTGCTGGATCTACCAATTTCTTGCTTGTGATTTTCGCAGTCTTGTCGTTGCTCAACTCAAATGTAGGAGTTTGAGTTTGTGGAACGTTTTGGACGTCCTCAGACACTTTATCTGTTGGTGTGATCGTAATTGGAGTTACAGTTGGTGTGTACTTAGCCGTAGCAGTCTTGAGGTATTCATCACGAACTGTTCCATCTTTATCTCTTCCGACAGGTGCAGTCAATGATACAGTAATACCTTTTGCAGTACCAGTAAATCCTGGTTCTGGAACAAAGGTAACTTCTCCTGTAGCATCATTGATTGAGTATGTCCCTTCGCCTGCTACTGTTACAGAGGTTGCGTTGGTGACTTGTCCAGTTGCTGGGTCCACCAATTTAGCAGGGTATTCCAAGCTTGGAGTGACAGAGATCTTTTCACCATTAGCATTAGTTGTAGTTGTATTAAAGGTTGGTGTACCAGTTTGAGTCGCACCTTGGACATCTGTTGAAGTCTTATCTACCCCTTCAATTTCCGTTGGTGTAACAGTTGGGATGTAAAGACCATCCATTGTGTTTAATACTGTATCAACGTTGGCTTCATCAGCTGGGAATTTTGTTGACCAACCAGTATCGTAGCCATTACTATCTGTACGACGGATTGAAATTCCATCAGCTGTTCCAAGGAAGTGATCTTCTGGGATGAACTCCACATCTACGTCTTTACCATTTGCGGTAATCTTATATTTACCTTGACCTGGTACGACATAGTAGCCTTCAGCATCCAAAGTAGCCTTGTTCCCATTTGCATCGACAATGTATGGTGCTACTGTTTCATCAATTTTTGCTGATTCAGTTAAGCTATAGCCTTGCAAACCTCGAGCAGTAAAGGCTACAGTTGCAGTTTGCTTCGCCCCTTGAAGACCACTTGTTTCTTTGAATTCTCCTTTTGGTGGGTGGGTGATTTGAGTCTTGAAGTCCTCAACTTCCCCTGAGAAGGCCATACCGGTTGGGCTTTCAATTTCTTTAGCATTCTTAGCGATACGGATCCGAACACCCAATTCATTGACACTAGGATCAATATAGGTTTTACTCTTTGTAAATCTTAACGTAGCCGTTCCATCTTGGGTAATGGTTGTTAAATCAGACCGTTCATCTTCATCGAAGGTTCCATTTTGATTAAAGTCAACCCAACCATAGATATTTGCCTGCGCAGCTCCTCCAGTATGTGCTTCAACAGAAATCGTATAATTCCCTGGTTTGGTCCGGTCCATCTTGATCAGCTCATTGGTTTTCCCTTTAAGATCACCTGGAAGCAATTGGTCGATGCCTTCATCCGCAGTGGTCGCCTTGTCATCACCCGTCCAATCAAGAGTATTGTTTTCATCCATATCAGGACTCAAGTGGCCGAGATAAGGTTGGTTTACTTTCTTACCGGTAATCCCATCAACAGTTGCAATTGAATGAACTGCCTTGCCGTATGATTCAGGAGCATCTCCTTCATCAAGTGGGAAGAAACCAAGCATAGCTGCCTGTTTCCCACCTGAAGCGATATATAAACCAACTTCAGAAGCCCCACGTGTCATAACAAGGGGAACAGCAACACTACTTGAAGAAATATTTGGTCCGAAGACTCCTGTTCCGAGACCTGCAGTTGTTAAATCGGCACTTCCATAATATTTCCAAGCAACTGCTTTTTTGTCTGGTCCGACTTGAGTACTATTACGAAGTTGATTAAGGTTCACCGCATAGAAATTCAAGCCATCTATTTTAGTGGTAGGGTTTGGACCAAATAAATTGTCTGTATCTTGTGGAATATAAGTTTTAGTAGATTTATTTCCATATTTATACCACTCACCAATGTGTTGCCAACCTGAACCGTTTGTGGTAAACATAACCAATTCACCAGGGTTAGCGGACTCACCATCTGCCATGACAATGGCAGGTTTGACCACTTTCCCACGGAAGGTTGCAGAAACTTCAAACTGAACACCGATATTCCCACCGTCAAACTCGGAACTGATGGTTGTTTTTTTAGTCCCAGTATTGATGCCTTCACCTCTTATTTCTGTCCAACGGGTTTGAGCATCTGCTATAACTTTAGCTTCTTCACCGGCATTAAATGCTGGCAGAGTATACGACTGATTTCCATTTCCATTCACATAACCATTTTTTGCATTTGGATCATAGGTTGCTTTTTCAGCAGCCGTCGCTCCTCGGTCTTCTAAACGCTTTTTGTAGATTTCAGTCGCTTGGAAGGGTTTCAAAGATTTTACTTTGATGGTAACCACATAACCCGGCATAATTTCCTTAGTATAGGTAGCACCAACTTGAAGGGCAAGATTCCCACTCGATGTCGTCGTTGTTCCTGTCCAGTTGGCTACATCACCAAAGTCTAGCCATGAAATTTGGCTGGCTAGGTCAGCAGCATTAATATTTGTCGTAAATCCTGGTTTTGCTTCTTTTGGAGTTGAAGTTGCATCTACAACGTCTGCACCAATTCCAGTAGCTGTTGCTGTATCAGCTCGGAAGGCTGTATTTTTATCAATCTCTTTACCATTACGAGGGTCGTTTTTACCTGTATTCGCGATTGCGTTTGTACCTTCAGCTGGTTTTGTGTTTTCTGCAGGTTTCCCTGTAGTTTCTGTCTTTTCAGTAGTTGCTACTTTTTCTTCGGCTACAGCTTTTTCTTTGTTTTTTAGCTTAGAATTGACAATTGTTACAAGTGATTGGTAAGCTGCATCCAATTCAGCTTGGCTTGTAGCAGAAGTAAGTGCATTTTTAGCATTGGCAAGACCTACCTTAAGAACTTCAACGCTCTCGTCTGTCTTGTTGCTGTATTTACCATTTGCCACGTTTGCTTCAATTTCAGCAACGTAAGCTGCCAATTTGTCGCTATTTAGCTCAGGTTTTACTTCAGTAGAAACTGCAGGTGCTGCTTCTGCTTTATAAGTTACTTCTTTAGCAGGTGCTGCTTCTGCTGCTTCTGTAGTTACAGGAGCCTCTGTTTTGTCTGCTTCTGTTGTAGTTGCAACTCCATCAACTTGTTTTTCTTGTGTTACTTCATCAGCTCCAACACCTGTAGCCGTTCCGAGCATCACTAACGTTCCGAGTAAGACCGAGCAAACTCCTACATGAAGTTTACGAATCGAAAATCGACTAATTCGGTCGTTAAACAGATCATTTTTCATGATTTTTACCTCCAATACCCTTTAGCGAGTGTATGTATTGTTATATTTTATGCATTGTTTTTCAAAAACCCTAAACATGCAACGTCTTATTTTAGCACTATTATACTTAAAATCAAAGCATTATGCTCATCATTTTGAGAGATGAAATTAAGTTAACTTAATTTCAATTAATTATCATTTTTTCAGAAAAATTACATATAATTTTCAGTGCCTAAACATGCCAAAAGAGGGGTAAGCCCCTCTTTTAACTAAATAAGATTATTCACTTGTTTCCACAGTTTCTACTTGGACATCCACTTGCTCTTCCTCTTGTGAATCTGCAAGGAGAGATTCTTCGTTGACTGCTTGTGGTTCAAGGTTACGGTAGCGAGCCATACCTGTACCAGCTGGGATGATTTTACCGATGATAACATTTTCCTTGAGACCAAGGAGATGGTCTTTCTTACCACGGATAGCCGCATCTGTAAGGACACGAGTTGTTTCCTGGAAGGAAGCAGCTGACAAGAAACTATTGGTTTCAAGTGAGGCTTTGGTGATTCCCATAAGGACTGGGCGACCAGTTGCTGGAACACCACCTGCGATAAGAACATCTTTGTTGGCATCTGTAAAGTCGTTGATGTCCATGAGAGTACCCATAAGAAGGTCTGTATCCCCTGGATCCATGACACGAACTTTGCGGATCATTTGACGAACCATTACCTCGATGTGTTTGTCACCGATTTCTACCCCTTGGCTACGGTATACTTTTTGTACTTCACCGAGGAGGTAAGTTTCAACTGACAAGACATCACGTACAGCAAGGAGACGTTTTGGTTGGATAGAACCTTCTGTCAGAGCTGCACCGCGAGAGATTTGATCTCCAACTTGGACACGCATACGGGCTGTAAATGGTACCACGTATTCGCCTTCGCCAGTTTCGCCTTTAACGAAGACTTTCTTGGTACGAGTTGAAGCATCTTCTTCGATTGCTGTAACTTCCCCTTTGACTTCTGTGATGACCGCTTCCCCTTTAGGATTGCGGGCTTCGAAGATTTCTTGGACACGAGGAAGACCCTGAGTGATATCGGTATTTGAGGCAACCCCACCCGTGTGGAAGGTACGCATTGTAAGCTGTGTACCAGGTTCCCCGATAGATTGGGCAGCGATTGTACCAACTGCTTCACCAACTTCAACCGCATCCCCAGTCGCCAAGTTGATACCATAACAGTGACGGCAGACACCATGACGAGTGTTACATGTAAATACAGAGCGGATAGTCACTTCTTCAACACCAGCATTAACAATTTCACGAGCCTTGTCTTCTGTGATCAATTCATTTGGACCGATGATAACTGCACCAGTTTCTGGATGTTTAACAGTTTTCTTAGTGTAACGACCATTGAGACGTTCTTCTAGAGACTCAATCATCTCTTTACCTTCAGTAATAGAACGGATCAAGAGACCACGGTCAGTTCCACAGTCATCCTCACGAATGATAACGTCTTGGGCAACGTCAACCAAACGACGAGTCAAGTAACCTGAGTCGGCTGTCTTAAGGGCCGTATCGGTCATACCTTTACGGGCACCGTGAGTTGAGAAGAACATTTCGAGTACTGACAAACCTTCGCGGAAGTTTGAAAGGATTGGCAATTCCATGATACGTCCGTTCGGAGCAGCCATCAGACCACGCATACCGGCAAGCTGTGAGAAGTTTGAGATGTTACCACGGGCTCCAGAGTCCATCATCATAACGATAGGGTTCTTAGGATCTTGGTTGGCAACCAAACGTTTCTCGAGTTTTTCACGGGCCGCACGCCATTCAGCTGTAACAGCATTGTAGCGCTCATCGTCTGTGATCATACCACGACGGAATTGTTTTGTGATTTGTTCTACACGTTTGTGTGATTCTTCGATGATTTCAGCCTTGTCTTCAACGACTGGAATATCAGCAATACCCACTGTCAAACCTGCAAGAGTTGAATGGTGGTAACCGAGGTTCTTCATACGGTCAAGTAGGGCAGATGTTTCTGTCGTACGGAAACGTTTGAAGATTTCAGCGATGATATTTCCAAGGTTTTTCTTCTTGAATGGAGGGTTGAGTTCAAGTCCATCGATAGCTTCTTTGATATTTCCACCTAATGGCAAGAAGTACTTAGCCGGAACACCTTCTGTCAAGTTAGCGTTTGTTGGCTCTTGCAAGTAAGGTAGTCCTTCTGGCATGATATCGTTGAAGAGGATCTTACCTACAGTTGTAAGCAAGATTTTGTGTTTTTGCTCTTCTGTCCATGGTTTGTTCAAGCTATCTGTTGCGATACCAACACGTGAGTGGAGGTGAACATAACCATTACGGTAAGCCATGACAGCTTCATCACGGTCCTTGAAGACCATACCTTCGCCTTCACGACCAGCTTCTTCCATAGTCAAGTAGTAGTTACCTAAAACCATGTCCTGAGATGGAGTAACAACTGGTTTCCCATCTTTAGGGTTCAAGATATGCTCAGCAGCAAGCATCAAGATACGAGCTTCTGCTTGGGCTTCTTCTGAAAGCGGTACGTGGATGGCCATTTGGTCACCGTCAAAGTCGGCATTGTAGGCTTCACAGACAAGCGGATGCAAGCGAAGGGCTTTACCGTCAATCAAGACAGGTTCAAAGGCTTGGATACCCAAACGGTGAAGAGTAGGTGCGCGGTTCAAAAGTACTGGGTGTTCTTTGATAACTTCTTCGAGGATATCCCAGATACGTTCATCTCCACGTTCTACCAAGCGTTTAGCCGCTTTAACGTTTTGCACGATATCGCGCGCTACGATTTCACGCATAACGAATGGTTTAAAGAGCTCGATTGCCATTTCACGTGGCACACCACATTGGTACATCTTAAGAGTTGGACCAACGGCAATAACAGAACGTCCTGAGAAGTCAACACGTTTACCGAGCAAGTTTTGACGGAAGCGTCCTTGTTTCCCTTTGAGCATGTGGCTCAATGATTTAAGTGGACGGCTACCTGGTCCTGTAATTGGACGGCCACGACGGCCATTGTCAATCAAAGCGTCAACCGCTTCTTGAAGCATACGCTTCTCATTTTGAACGATGATACCTGGCGCGTTCAACTCAAGCAAACGAGCCAAACGATTGTTACGGTTGATAACACGACGGTAAAGGTCGTTCAAGTCAGATGAGGCAAAACGGCCACCATCCAACTGCAACATTGGACGAAGATCTGGTGGAATAACTGGAAGGATGTTAAGAACCATCCATTCAGGCTTGTTTCCAGACTTGTGGAAAGCATCCAAAACATCCAAACGACGGATAGCTTTCACACGTTTTTGTCCAGTAGCTGTTTTCAACTCTTCTTTGAGTTCAGCAATTTCTTTTTCAAGATCTACTTGTTTCAAGAGGTCTTGGATCGCTTCGGCACCCATTTTGGCAACGAATGAACCATGACCAAACTCACGCAAGCGTTCACGGTATTCACGCTCTGTCATGATAGACTTGTGCTCAAGTGGTGTATCTTTTGGATCAATCACCACATAAGCTGCAAAGTAGATAACTTCCTCGAGGGCACGAGGACTCATGTCAAGGGTCAAGCCCATACGGCTTGGAATCCCCTTGAAATACCAGATATGAGATACAGGAGCTTTTAACTCGATGTGTCCCATACGTTCACGACGAACTTTTGTACGCGTTACTTCAACACCACAACGGTCACAAACAATCCCTCTGTAACGAATGCGTTTGTATTTACCACAAGCACATTCCCAGTCTTTTGTAGGACCAAAGATCACTTCGTCAAAGAGTCCTTCACGTTCTGGTTTCAACGTACGGTAATTGATTGTTTCAGGTTTTTTGACTTCTCCATAAGACCATGAACGGACTTTGCTTGGAGAAGCTAGTGTGATTTGCATACTTTTAAAACGATTTACATCAACCACTATTTCTTCCCTTTCTATTATAAGTGAACTGCTTATTCTTGTTCAGCAGCTTCTTCTGTTGTTTCCGCTTTTGCATTTTCTTCTGCTTCAAAGGCTGCTTTAGCCTCTTGAGCTGCTCTTTCGCGGGCTTTTTCAAGGTCATCTACGTGGATGACATCTTCGTCCATTCCTTCATCAAGGTCACGAAGTTCCACTTCTTGATCGTCTTCGTCAAGGACACGCATGTCAAGACCAAGAGATTGCAATTCTTTTACAAGAACTCGGAATGATTCTGGAACACCTGGTTTTGGAATTGGTTTTCCTTTTGTAATAGCTTCATAAGCTTTCAAACGTCCGTTGATATCGTCAGACTTGTACGTCAAGATTTCTTGAAGAACATTTGACGCACCATAGGCTTCAAGCGCCCAAACCTCCATCTCACCGAAACGTTGTCCACCAAACTGAGCTTTACCTCCGAGTGGTTGTTGTGTAACGGTTGAGTATGGTCCGACTGAACGAGCGTGCAATTTATCATCAACCATGTGGTGAAGTTTGATCATGTACATGACCCCAACTGACACACGGTTATCAAATGGTTCACCAGTACGTCCATCGTATAGGATCGTCTTAGCATCGCTGTCCATACCTGCTTCTTTGACAGTGTCCCAAAGATCTTCAGAACTTGCTCCGTCAAAGACTGGTGTTGCGATGTGAATGCCAAGAGTACGAGCCGCCATACCAAGGTGAAGTTCCATAACCTGACCGATATTCATACGTGATGGCACCCCAAGTGGGTTCAACATGATATCGACTGGAGTTCCATCCGGAAGGTAAGGCATGTCTTCTACAGGAACGATACGAGAGACAACCCCTTTGTTTCCGTGACGTCCGGCCATCTTATCTCCGACCTTAATCTTACGTTTTTGTGCGATGTATACGCGAACCAGCATGTTGACACCAGATTGCAATTCATCACCATTTGCACGTGTAAAGATTTTAACATCACGAACGACACCATCGGCACCGTGTGGTACACGAAGGGAAGTATCACGAACTTCGCGAGATTTGTCACCGAAGATAGCGTGCAAGAGACGTTCTTCAGCAGAAAGGTCTTTTTCACCCTTAGGTGTTACTTTACCTACAAGGATATCCCCTTCTTTAACCTCAGCACCGATACGGATGATACCCATTTCGTCGAGGTCTTTAAGGGCATCTTCACCAACGTTTGGAATTTCACGAGTGATTTCTTCAGGTCCAAGCTTTGTATCGCGAGTTTCTGATTCGTATTCTTCAAGGTGGACTGATGTGTAAACATCGTCTTTCACCAAGCGTTCGCTCATGATAACAGCATCCTCGAAGTTGTAACCTTCCCATGTCATGTAGGCAACGATTGGGTTTTGTCCAAGCGCCATTTCACCTTTTTCCATAGAAGGTCCATCAGCGATAAAGTCACCTTTCTCGATGACATCGCCAACTCGAACAAGGGTACGTTGGTTATAAGCAGTACCTGAGTTTGAACGACGGAATTTTTGGATGTGGTAAACATCAAGGGAACCATCTTCACGGCGAACTTCTACTTTGTCCGCATCTGCATAGGTAACCTTACCACCATGTTGTGCAATAACTGCAGCTCCTGAGTCATGGGCTGCTTGGTATTCCATACCAGTACCAACGAAAGGCGCTTTAGGATCGATCAACGGAACAGCCTGACGTTGCATGTTGGCACCCATGAGGGCACGGTTGGAGTCATCGTTTTCCAAGAAAGGAATACATGCTGTCGCAACGGCAACTACCTGCTTAGGAGAAACGTCCATGTAGTCAACGCTTGATGCTGGATATTCTTGGTTAACCCCTTGGTGACGTCCCATGACAACTTTTTCAGCAAAAGTTCCATCTGCGTTCAATTTAGAGTTAGCCTGAGCTACTGTGTATTCATCTTCTTCATCGGCAGTCAACCAAACAATTTCGTTGGTAACTTTTCCAGTTGCACGGTCAACCTTACGGTATGGTGTTTGAATGAAACCATACTTGTTGAGGTGTCCGTAAGAAGACAAGTTGTTGATCAAACCGATGTTTGGTCCTTCAGGTGTTTCGATTGGACACATACGACCATAGTGAGTGTAGTGCACGTCACGCACTTCATATCCAGCGCGGTCACGTGTCAAACCACCAGGCCCTAAGGCAGACAAACGACGTTTGTGAGACAACTCAGAAAGCGGGTTGTGTTGGTCCATGAACTGTGACAATTGTGAAGAACCAAAGAATTCTTTGATCGCTGCAGTCACTGGACGGATGTTAATGATTTGTTGAGGTGTCAATACTTCGTTATCTTGAACAGACATACGTTCACGAACATTACGTTCCATACGTGAAAGTCCAAGACGTACTTGGTTGGCAAGCAATTCACCAACAGCACGAATACGACGGTTTCCGAGGTGGTCGATATCATCGATACGACCGATGCCTTCAGCCAAGTTTAGGAAGTAGCTCATCTCAGCAAGGATATCTGCCGGAGTGATAGTGCGAACCTTATCATCTGGATTTGCGTTACCGATAATTGTTACAACACGGTCTGGATCAGTTGGTGCCACAACCTTGAATTTTTGAAGAACAACTGGTTCTGTCAAAACAGCTGAGTCATTTGGAGTGTAGACAATCTTATTCAAATCGCCATCCAAGTGACTTTCGATGCTTTCGATGACATCGCGAGTCATAACAGTACCTTTTTCAACCAAGATTTCACCAGTTTCAGGGTCCACCAATGGTTCAGCTATTGTTTGGTTGAGCAAACGAGTTTTAATATTTAATTTCTTGTTAATCTTGTAGCGTCCAACAGCTGCCAAGTCATAACGACGTGGGTCGAAGAAACGAGCCACAAGTAAGGTACGTGAACTCTCAGCAGTTTTTGGTTCACCTGGACGAAGACGCTCATAAATTTCTTTCAAAGCTTCGTCTGTACGAGAGTCCATTGGGTTTTTATGGATATCTTTTTCAACAGTGTTGCGAACCAACTCGCTGTCACCAAAGATATCAAAGATTTCGTCATCGCCTGAGAAACCAAGAGCACGAACCAAAGTCGTAAATGGAATTTTACGTGTACGGTCGATACGAGTGTAGGCGATGTCTTTTGAGTCACTTTCAAGTTCCAACCAAGCTCCACGGTTAGGGATTACAGTTGAACCGTAGCCCACTTTACCGTTTTTGTCTACTTTATCATTAAAGTAAACACCTGGAGAACGCACCAACTGTGATACGATAATACGTTCACCACCATTTATGATGAAAGTACCCATCTCAGTCATGATTGGGAAATCTCCAAAGAAGACTTCTTGAGTTTTGATTTCGCCAGTTTCTTTGTTAATCAAGCGGAATGTTACAAAGATTGGTGCTGAATAACTTGCATCATGGATGCGAGCTTCTTCAAGCGTATATTTAGGTTCTTTGATTTCGTAGCCAACAAATTCCAACTCCATTGTTTCTGTGAAGTTTGAAATTGGCAATACATCTTCAAACACTTCCTTCAGACCATGGTCTAGGAAATCTTTAAATGAATCAGTTTGAATTTCAATCAAATTTGGTAAGTCAAGAACTTCTTTGATTCTTGAAAAACTACGACGGGTACGATGTTTCCCGTATTGAACGTCATGTCCTGCCAAGATGATTCTCCTTTGTAAATAAAGTTCCAAGCTTAGTCGCCTAAGCTAATAAATATCGTTTAATGGTTCTAAAACCCCTATCAACTTATCCCCCTTGACTAATTTTTCAGAATCTTTAAATCTCTGTTACAGATGCAAAAAATACCGAAAAAAAGCACAAAAAGAGCAGTTAAATCTGACTTTTTTCAGGAGATTTAACTGCTGTGAGCCTTGTCCGGACAATATTTCAGACAAAACCTACGACAAATGATTACTAATATTATACCCGATTTTCTCTAATTTTTCAAGTCCTTTGAAGGATTTTTCTTGCTTTAGTATAGTTGTGGCTTGTTTTCAGAAAAGGTGATTTTCATACATCAACCTTACTGTGGTTTTTCTAAGATAAAAATTTCATCCGAAGAATAACTGCTTTCCTTGTAGCCAAGCTGTTCATATTGTTTGACCAGCTCGACATAGAGTTCACTCGTATCCTTACTCTTTCTTGGAATCACCACAAAATCAATAGATGAGTCCACTTTCTGACCGTTGTGATAGAAAATGTCATATAATTTTTGATGTTTTCTAAGAATTGGTGTGTATGGATGTTCAGCGACAACTGAAGATTCAGACGGCAGACTTTCTAGTGTGTATTGTATATTTTCAAAATTTTGTTTATTCTGATGATAATAGCCAATATTAAAATTCCATTTATGCGTCAACTGGTGTAAGAGTATTCCAGATACAACGATACCTATCGTAACTGTAAGAACAATTAATTTTTCTTGTAAAATCTTCTGGATTTGAAGTTCTTCCAAAGATAGTAGAGCCATTAGAAATAGTAAAGCTCCACTTCCATAGCTATACTGAGCGCCAATATCATATTGATAAATCCAGTTAGGCAACAAATTAATGACAACAAGTGGTAGAGCCAATAAATAATTTTCCCAACTACGTTGAACAAGAGGTAGGAAACAAAGTGGAGCAAGCATTAAGAACAAATAGCCTAATCTTTTCGCGGTGAAAATTGTACTGATCACATATTCTGGATGGGTCAAGAGATTTTTCAAGACCATGAGCAATCCACTCTCACCATTCTGTAGGTAGGTATCGAAACGAGAGACCATACCTCCTTCACCATAAGCACTCAAGAGATACATCGCAAACATGAAATAAACAATTGGTAAAACGATATCTGCTAACAGTATCCGTACTTTTGTTGTTTTCGATAAGGTGAAACGTTTTTGTAAAAGGAAGTAGGCGCCAATGCTAATAACATAGATAAAGGCATCTTCCTTTACTAACAAAAGCAGCAAAGTCGAACCTATAATACCCAGTTTTTGCTCGGAAACAATGAAATAGAATAACCAGAAAATCAAAGCAGTTAGGAAACAATTCTCATGGAGATGAGTCCCTCCTGAAGTTGTAATAACTGGGAATAAAACAAACCATGCTACCGTCAATATATTTGTTAGTTTAGAAAGTTTGAATTTAGGAAGCAGTAGTTTCAGAGGAATAATTGCAGAAAAAGCAACTAAAACCTGTAAAATGTCTAACGTCTCTACATATGGGAATAATTTATAAAAGGGAAGCATTAGATAAAAGATTGGAGAAACGTGTACCGCAAAATGGGAAAGCACTCTGTCTCTCTCCAATGTTGTAATCGGAGTCCAATCTGTATTCATACGCTCAAACATTTGAGAAAAAATACCAATGTCAAAGGTAGTTACTTCAATTGTCTTGACTTTATAGTAGACAACAGCACAGAGATACAAAACATAAATAATGCTAAGAGACAAGACTGCCCACCATACTATTTTTTTATGCTTTTCTAAAAACTCCTTTACTGGTAACTGTACAAAAAGCAAAATAAGTACAGCAGAAAAAATCACTGCTAAAACGACTGGCCAAATTAATATATAAAATCTTGTAGTCGTTAAATCAACGGCATGAAAACCAAGCGCCGTATCATTAAAATTAGAATCAACCAGGGTTAACAACCGGGGGAGTGTCCCTACTACCGTAAACAAATATAAAAAAGATAAGGTTTCACCTTTGAACTTAAAAAACACAAAGAGAACCACAGCCAAAAGTAGTAAACCTAGCGCCAGGAAAAATGAAATACTTTTATAGACAGCAAAGAATAAAGCTAGGCATGAAATAAGAATATTAATCCTACGAATATTGAGGGATGACTTTATTTCCACTACCCCGATAAATACAGCTGCTATAAGAAAGACTAGGATTTTGTCAAAAACAGGTCCCGAATTTAGACTTAGAAAAAGATCTCGCGGAGCATAGTGCAATAAATTCAGTAAAATAACTATTAAGTATGCGCCGAGACCATACGATAAAAATTGCTTTCGTTTTTCAAAAATATTTCCTAATACTTTTTCCACAGTTATAATCCTCCTAATAATAAGATAATTGTATCATAATCCTTCTATTCCTTCTATCCCTTTTTGAATCTTTTACAACACTATCAATGTCATAACCTCCATTTTTCATTATCGAAAAACCAGAATAAAAAAGAACTGTTCAACCTACTGATAAGGTAGTCTGAACTGCTCTTGTTTAATTCCCTACTCTAACTCGCGTAACAATGCCATCTTTGTCGGTCACACTAAACTCTGCAGACGAAAGCCACTGAGTTATGGCCTTGCTAGTTTGAGATTGAGCAAATACTTTTAATAATTCCTCCTTGTTCTCAACTTCAACCGCATAGTAGGCAAGACCTGTCATTCCATGCTCACGAGGAGCTAAGTTTTTACCACCCCATTCATTGACGGCCAAATGATGATGATAATCCCCTGATGCTATCCAACTGGCATGTGGAATCGTGAATTTATCCTCAAGACCTAGAGACTCTTGATAGAAAGAGCTCGCTTCTCGACTTTTCTTAACAGATAGATGAACATGGCCCATGCGAGTGCCACTTGCAATGACAAAAGGATCCAGTTCTTTGCCTAGTTCATAGATGTCTTGGGCAGACAGCTCTTCTGTCACCCCAATAATTCGCCCGTCCTCTCGAATATCCCACTCGGTCACAGGCTTATCTCTGTAGAGTTCAATGCCATTGCCCTCTAAATCTTCTAGATAGATAGCTTCACTATAGCCATGATCAGCTCCACCTACTAGTGGAATCTTTAGGTCTAACAAGTGTTTAAAAACATTGGCTAAGTCCTCTCGACTCGGTAAAAGGAGAGCCATGTGATAAAGTCCGTAAGTCTGTTTGGGATTCCTCGTATCATCTGTCTTGATCAGTTTAACAAGAGCTTTGTCTCCAGCACCCAAAACCGCCTCTCCTTCCGACTGACTCAATATCTCCAAGCCGAGCAACTGATGATAAAAGGCTGTCTGACTTTCTAAATCCTTTACATTTAAAGCCACTTCAGCCAAATAAATATGACTATTATATTCGTAAACCATAGAAAACCTCTCTTTGTTGTAACTTTTTTTGTTACAACTATTATACAACCTTTTCTGACAATGTCAATTTAGATGCTTAGTGATGATAAAAACAAAAAAATCCTCCCCGATATGGGAAGGATTTTTTAGATTTAATGAGCCAACATTTCTTGGGCAATTTCCTGACCAGATAGGTTATCTGGATAGTAGGTTGGCCAGTTGTCCATCTCTTCAAAGAGGGCTTCTTGGCTAGTACCTCCAAAGAAGATATGGAAATGCTCTGCCTTGACCGGAGCGATATTATGATCGCTAAACTGAACATACTTGAATTGTCCAGCGTCCGCATCTGTTGCTTCAAAGAGATAACGGACTCCACGATTTCCTTTCTTATAAGTCAAGATTTTCTTACCGACGTACTTGTAAGTATATTTCTTACTTTGGTCTCCTTGGATGAATTCCATCGTATTATCTGTAATGTTAATCTTGCTTACATCTGTTTGGTAACCCTTTTGATAGTAAGCCTTATACTCATCCTTGGTCATCTTACCAGTCAATTTAGCCTTGTAATCAAAGACTTGGTCAAGAGTACCATTTTCAAGGAAAGGATAAACAGACTGCCAGTTACCAGTATAGTCACTCAAGGTGCGATCCTTAACATCTGCATCCTCAAAGTAACCATTTTGAACTGTTTTAGTTTCCTCTGCCTTTTCTGGTTCAATCTCTTCCCCTGCCTGATCAGTTGTTTGCTTGAGGGCCTTGAGATTTTTCTCCATGACAGAGATATAGTTTTCTCCAGCCTTCATATCCTCTTCGGTCAAGCTTTCAAGAGGATTCAGAACATCTAACTTCACTCCTGTTTCTTTTGAGAGAGTATTCGCTAGGGCTTGAGAAGCATTTTCTTCAAAGTAGATATAAGAGATTTTGTTTTTCTTGATGTACTCGGTCAATTCTGCCAAACGGCTTGCTGATGGCTCCGCATCTGGCGAAAGTCCAGAGATAGAGACTTGATTGAGTCCGTAGTCCAAGGCTAGATAACGAAAGGCTGCGTGTTGAGTCACAAAACTCTTTTGTTTTGCACTAGAAAGTCCTTCAGTATAGGCCTTGTCCAAGGCTTGCAGTTTTTCGATATAAGCTGCTGCATTTTGTTCAAAAGTCGCCTTCTTATCTGGATAGTCAGCTGAAAGACTATCACGGATATGTTCTACAAGCTTGATGGCACGCGCAGGAGACAACCATACATGAGGGTCATACTCGTGATGATGACCTTCTTCGCCGTGGTCATGGTCTTCCTCTTCTTCACTTCCCGGAAGAAGGAGCATATCTCCAGTAGCTTTAATGGTTTTTACTTTTTTCGCATCTAGGGAATCTAATAACTTAGGAACCCAAGTTTCCATGTTCTCATTTTCATAAACAAAAGCATCAGCATCTTGGATTTTAGCGACTGCCTTAGGTGATGGTTCATAGTCATGTGGCTCTGTTCCAGCCCCGATTAAGAGTTCGACATTGGCTGTATCCCCTGCTATTTGCTTGGTAAATTCATAGACAGGGTAGAAAGTTGTGACGATATTTAATTTTCCGTCTGCTTGTTTTTGATTGGAACAAGCGACTAAGAATACTGTCACAAGACTTGCCAAAAGTAGGCTTAGTTTTTTCATGTGCTTCTCCTATTTGATAAAACGTTTGAGGATGCTGACTACTAAAAAGACAACTACAAAGATAATGGTGATACTTGCACTAGGAGGCGTCTCTGCATAATAGGAAATATAGAGTCCCGCAACCATGCCTAGAAAACCAATGACGCTAGCAAGAATCATCACAGAACTAAAGTTTTTACCTAGACGCAAAGCAATACTTGCTGGCAAAACCATAATAGTCGATACCAAAAGTGCTCCCGCTGCTGGTATCATGAGGGCAATAGCCACACCCGTCACCATGTTAAAGAGAATAGACATGGTGCGTACAGGCAATCCATCTACAAAAGCTGTATCCTCGTCAAAAGTTAGAATATACATAGGTCTTAAAAATAGGAAGGTTAGGATTAGAACAACCGCCGCAATGACAAAGAGCCCAATGACCTGCTCTTGACTGATGGTCACAATAGAACCAAAAAGATACTGATCCAGACTCATCGAACTAGAGCTCTTACCCTTACTCATGACAATAAGTGAAACTGCAAGTCCTGTAGACATGAGAATGGCTGTCCCAATCTCCATAAAGCTTTTATAAACTGTACGCAAGTATTCAAGAAAGACCGCCGCAATCAAAACGATCACAATGGTTGAGATGGTCGGAGAAATCCCCAAAACCAAACCAAAGGCAACACCCGAAAGCGAGACGTGACTGAGAGTATCACTCATGAGACTTTGACGGCGCAAGATGAGAAAAGTCCCAAGAACTGGTGAAAAGAGACTCATGGCAATAACTGCCAAAAAGGCTCGCTGCATAAAATCATAAGACAGTAGATTAAGCATGCTCCACCTCCTGGTCACTTTCATGGACATTGAAGCAACGCCATGGTGAATCTTGGTCTCGGACAAGGTGAATATTGCGATCTGCGTAGTCTTTGACTTCTTCTGGGTCATGAGTAATCATCAAAACAGCCTTGCCATGATGGTGGGCGCTGTGGTGCATGAGCTCATAAAATTCATTCTTAGTCCCTGCATCCATCCCTGTCGTCGGCTCATCCAAGATAAAGATATCTGGATCGGACGCAAACATACGTGCAATGACTGCTCTTTGCTTTTGCCCACCAGAGAGGGAACCAATGCGTTTATCCCGATGTTCCCACATGCCAACCGAGTTTAAACTAGCCTTGATATGTTCCTCATCGTGAGCATTTAAACGACGGAACCAGCCCTTTCTTGGATAACGACCTGATTTGACAAATTCATAAACGGTACTTGGAAAACCTGCATTAAAACTTGCAATCTGTTGAGGAAGGTAGGCAATTCTTAATTTTGTCCCACGAGTGTTGGTCTTTGAAATGGTAACTTTGCCAAATCTTGGTTGTAAAATACCTAGACTGGCCTTGATTAGAGTCGTCTTGGCAGCTCCGTTTTCTCCCGTGAGTGTGACAAACTCCCCACTATCAACACTGTAATTGATGTGCTCAAGCACAGGTTCCTTGTCATAATAGAAGGACAAATCCTCTACTGTGATGTATCTCATTACTTGATTTCTCCTACTAAAGCAGTTAAAAACCGCTGGATAATTTGTTGCTCCTTAGCTGAGAATTGAGTGACAACTTGCTCATACGTCGAGAGGGTATGCTCATGATGATGATGGTGCTCCTCAGCAATTGGTCTAGCAAGGTCTGTCAATTGATAAAAAATCACTCGAGCATCCTTAGGATCCTTAGACGTTTCCAGCATCCCCTCTTTAATCAAAGATTTAATAGCCTTGGTAACAGCCGCTTGACTGACATTAAGGCGACGTGCCAACTCAGAATTGGTCAATGATTCCTCTGATAAGAGCATGAGGATATGCTCCTGGGTGTTTGTCAAAGCCACTTCACTCGTGCAATGACCAATCAAAATTTCATGCTGATTTTCAGCTTTCAAGATTACTTCATTTAAAAAATGATCAATTTCCGTTGCTAATTGTCTCATGATTTGCCCCTTTCTTCGAATAGTTTTTCCATTATTACAGGACTTTTAGTCTATTTGTTTACTAGTTAAGTATATCACATCCTAGTACAGAGTCAAGAAAAAAGATGAAAACAATTTTTATGTTTTCATTTTCTATGTATTCTTTTACTGGACTTTACTCAATTGAGGAATCCACTACTATACTCGCATTCGGCAAAAAGTCTGTGATTACAAAAAGCCCAAACTAAGGTTCAGGCTCTTTGGTTATTTATTGAAAATCTTTGATATTACCGTCGTAATTAGCCCAATCCTGGCTAAAGAATCGGTCATTTGTTTGGTAATTAGGAGCTGTTGTTGGATTGCTTAAAAAAGGATTTACAACCTTATCAAAGGCCAACCAGCCTAACCAACCAATATGAATCGTATCCTTAACAAAGTATGGATCTCCTCCATTTTTTGAGAAATCAGCAATATTGGTGAAACCTTGGCTTTCCAACTGGTAACGAATTTTTTCAACTGCGTGTTGATACATTTCCTCACTCAGTCCAGTATAATCCATCCATTTTTTATTGACAGGTTGAAAAACAAAGAGAACATTGACCTTGGACTTGGCAAATTGATCAAGCACTAGCTGCAAATCATTGTATTCAGGTGATTTGAGATAATTATAATTTTTTTGAGAACCTTCCCACTTTTTCAAATCTTTCTTTAACTTAGTATTGTAAAAATGGTTCTCCACTCCCAAATCATTATTGGTTGTATTTTCTTCGCCCTCTTTTCGAGCGATATTTTCCAATTCTTCATAAGAAAATTGATCCGGGAGACTGCTCAAATATTTCTCAACCTGATCTTTGTATCTTAAACGTCCACGAATGGAGAATTGTCCAAAAAGTGCTGATTGTTTCTCATTCAATTGAGCTGAAATAGTAATCATCCTTTGGTCAAACTCTGATAATTTTTCTCCTTTAGCTAATTTCTCAACGATGCTCTTCATAGAAACACCAGGATTTTGCTTCAAGAGTCTATTAGCAGCATACCTAGAGGCTGCATCCCCAGATTGATTCTCTAAAAAGGCAGTCAACTGATCATTGTTAAAGTAGGTTTGGAAAATAGTCGGGTCATGATCCTCTTTTGTAAACCACTGTGGGGAAATGACAAAGACTGCTTGCTTATTTTCAAGCTCGGATGTAATTTGTTGTATCCCAAAATACTGACTGAGTGCGGCTGCTCCTGCCTGCCCCATAAAGTAAGGACGATAAGAACGGTCATACTTTTCAGCTAGTACTGCCGGATGCATACTATCAAAACGCATCCACTCACTAGAACCAAAGAAAGGGACAAAACGCATATCAGGGTCTGTAAGAGCTCTTACTTTTTGGCTTCTCTCCTTAAAGCTCTCTGCACTTACAGAAGCCGCAGAGTATTTCTCCTCCGTCAGATTATGGCTTCTTGTACTTGGATAAAAAAAGATTAGTAGAAGAACCAACAATCCCGCTATAAAAACAGGCCCAAAAATCAGCCACAGGCGTTTAAGCATTTTGTAGCTCCACAATACCGGCTACGATTTTATTAGCCGTATTCCAGTCATCACGACCAAATTCTGTAACTGGGACACGAATATCAAAGCGATTCTCGATTTCCACGATTAATTCAACTGTTCCCATACTATCCAAGACACCTGCATCGAAGAGATCCTCATCCATCATGTCAGAAACATCTTCCATAAACAATTCATCGATAATTTCAATAACTTCTGATTTGATATCCATTTTTTAATTCCTTTTATTTTTTAAACCATAAATCATTCAAAAATCCAGAAAAGATTAAGAATGAAACCATTACGACATGGAAGGTGACTACCATGCCAAGCAACTGAGCCCAACGATTTTCAAGCAAGGGAGGTCGTCCTGCTTTCTTACGTTCTTTATTGAGCGTTTTTTTCTTTCTGACCCAGGCATCATTAATCACTAAACCTACCCCATGAAAGAGTCCGTAGGCGATGTAAAACCACGTTATTCCATGCCAGAACCCCATAAGGAGCATGTTTAGGATATAGGCGACACTTGAGGTCACATTTCGATTCTTAAACAATTTCTTTCTCGTCATCACCATGACCATGCGCATAAAGACAAAGTCACGAAACCAGAAGGATAAACTCATGTGCCAACGATTCCAAAACTCCTTCAAATCCCTTGATAAAAAAGGTTTGTTGAAGTTGATCGGACTACGAATCCCCATCAGATTTGAAATAGCTATAGCAAACATAGAGTAACCTGCAAAATCAAAGAAGAGTTCCAAACCAAATGTGTACATGATGGCCACTACATAATAGTTAAAGACGCCACCTGTTTGTAAAGCTAAATTCTTTAGCGGTGGTAATAAGATTTCGCCTAAAATATGGGCTAGGATAAATTTATACAGAAATCCCCACATGATATACCGAACGGACTCAGCTAACATATCCATCAACTCATCGCGCTCTGGAATCGTCTTGTAATTTTCATTAAAACGTTTGAAACGATCAATCGGACCACTTGAAAATGTCGGCATAAAGAGGAGAAAACGCAAGTATTCCCTCATCTTCAATTCCTTAATAACTCCATCTCTGAGTTCGATAATGACTCCCACCGAACGAAAAGTCAGATAAGAAATTCCGATAAAACCTAACAAGGACTGTGTTCCATTAATAGCTGGCTGTACCTTGACAAAGATGATAGGAAGTAAAGATAACAGACTAACGAGATAGGAAGTCCATTTCCCGTCTTTAGTTTTTCGATACTGCTTGTAAAAAAGAACCAGTACCATTTGCCATATCAGATAAATCCCTAAGGCAACTAATTGATTGGTCTTGCCTCCCGTCAACATAGTGACGATAAAGAACAGACTAACCAATATTTCATACCAGGCAAAACGTTTTTTGAAAAAAAGACCGATAAAGATTGGTAAGGTAACAGTAATCACGTACAAAAAGTACTGAAGATTCCCATACGGCTCAATATGAGGGAGCTGTTTCAGGAAATCCATCATCTATTGTTGACCTCGCTAATCAACCCTTTGATGTCGATTTTTCCATTTGGAGTTAGCGGCAATTCCTTTCTGTAAAGGAACTTAGACGGCATCATGTAAGACATCATAATATCTTCCAAGTCTTCCTTGATCGCTTTGGTGATATCAATCTCGCGCTCAAATTGTTCTTTGACCCCGTCTTTTAAGATAACATAGGCCAAGAGATTTTGAACCTTGTGATCTTTATTGTAGCGCGGTACAGCAACAGCCGAGTCAATGTACTGAGATTTGTTCAAGTTTTGAGAAACATCCTCTAGCTCAATACGGTAGCCGTTAAACTTGATTTGGAAATCCATCCGTCCACCGTAGAGAAGAAGGCCTTCATCCGTCATAGTTCCGACATCTCCCGTATGGTAGGCTGGCAGACCTTCAAATTCGAAGAAAGCTTCTGCTGTTTTCTCAGGATTATTCATATAACCTTTTGAAACAGCTGGTCCAGACACGATGATCTCACCTTGCTCACCATTTGGCAATTTATTTCCTGCCTCATCAATGATGAAGGTTGGAGAATCTTCTTTCGTGTAACCAATTGGCAAGCGTTTAAGAGTCGCTAACATCTCATCTGTAATAGCGACTGCCGACAAAGCAACAGTTGCTTCCGTTGGTCCATAAGCATTGATGATGCGTGCATTTGGGAAACGCTCGCGCAATTTCTGAGCGGTTTTAACGGTCAACTCTTCCCCATCAAAGTAGAAATGGGTGATGCCTGGCATCTTTTCAGCATTGAAATCATCAGACAACATGGCCATATCAGCAAAAGATGGTGTTGAAGTCCAGATAGCAATCGGAAGAGAAAAGATCGTCGCAAAGAGTTGTTTGAAGTCTTGAGTGATGGCTGATGGAAGAGCAAAAAGGGTTCCACCAAGAGCCAAGGTCGGTGCCCAGTACATGACAGACAAGTCAAAGGAATAAGGTGGTTGCGCCAACATTTGCGGACGCTCTGGCGTTGCAAATTCCTTGTCCGTAATCATCCAGTTGGTAAAGCTGAGCAAGTTGTCGTGCGAAATTTGCACCCCTTTTGGTTTCCCAGTTGTCCCTGAGGTAAAGATGATGTAGTAGTTATCATCCCCTTTGACCGGATGTTGCAAGTCATAGGCATGCTGAGCCGCATAAGCTTCATGCACTTGCTCCAAAGACATGATTGGAGCAGCTGGGTTTTCCAATGGAAATTCATTGATGGCAATAATCAAGCTAGGCTCTGCTACTTCAAGAATAGCAGACACGCGCTCCAAGGCAGAATGGCTATCAATTGGGATATAGGCATGACCAGATTTTGTCAAGGCCACAAAAGTTGCTAACATTTCATATTCTTGTCCACCAAAGACCACAACAGGTGACTTTTCCGGAAGTCCCATTTGGTCAATGTGGGCTGCTAAACTATCTGAGTCTGCCTTCAATTGGCCATAGGTATGCTCTTCTCCAAGGACATTGTAGACAGGATAGTTTGGTTGCAGTTGGGCGTAATGTTCAATCGCCTCGATCATATCAGTAATTGGTTGGTTTGACACAGTAGGGATCTCCTTTTAGAATTCATTGTAGATAAAGCCACCCTGACTTTGTCCTAGATAGCTAAAGAAGTAAAGCAAACCCAGTAAAATAATAAAATACAGGACCGTTTGTCCCAAAAAAACATAGTATGGTTTCTTTTTATTCACATTAGACTCTTTTCTGTAAATTTTCATTATCTTTTCACAAACATACAATACTATTTTGTCTTACTCCCATTTTACCACTTTACTTTGTTTATTTTCAACTGTTTACTATTTTTTAAAAGTTGATTTTAGCATATTTTAAGGAAAGCTAAGATATCAATAAAAATATTCTAAAAAGCCCAATTTCTTTGCCATCCTAATATTGACAATTATAAGTGAAACAATTTGAAAGGCTAGCAAACACACCACTCCCCCTTTGGGCATTTTTATGCTAAAATAGTAGCTATGGATAAAATTATTAAAACAATATCAGAAAGTGGATCTTTTCGTGCTTTTGTTCTAGATAGCACGGAAACAGTCCGTACTGCTCAAGAAAAACACCAAACCCAAGCTAGTTCAACCGTAGCGCTTGGTCGTACTTTAATCGCCAGTCAAATTCTCGCTGCCAATGAAAAAGGAAATACCAAACTGACTGTCAAGGTTCTCGGTACTAGCTCACTGGGTGCCATCATTGCCGTAGCTGATACCAAGGGGAACGTTAAAGGCTATGTACAAAATCCTGGCGTCGACATCAAAAAAACTGCAACTGGCGAAGTCTTGGTTGGGCCTTTTGTTGGTAATGGTCAATTTCTAGTCATTACAGACTATGGCACTGGAAATCCCTACAATTCCATGACGCCTCTTATCTCTGGAGAAATCGGTGAAGACCTAGCTTTCTATCTTACAGAAAGTCAACAAACGCCTTCTGCTGTTGGCCTTAATGTCCTTTTAGATGACGAAGACAAGGTCAAGGTCGCAGGTGGTTTCCTTCTCCAAGTTCTACCAGGGGCCAGGGAAGAAGAAATTGCTCGTTTTGAAAAACGAATCCAAGAGATGCCAGCCATTTCAACTCTTCTAGAAAGCGACGACCATATCGAAGCCCTCCTCAAGGCAATCTATGGTGATGAGCCCTACAAACGTCTGTCCGAAGAAGAAATTCGTTTCCAATGTGACTGTAGTAAAGGACGCTTTATGGATGCTCTTTCTAGCCTTCCAGTTTCCGATCTTCAGGAAATGAAGGAGGAAGACCACGGGGCGGAAATCACTTGTCAATTCTGCCAAACGACTTATAACTTTGATGAAAACGACCTGGAGGAACTCATTCGTGACAAATCTTAATACACCTTTTATGATTGGTAATGTTGAGATTCCCAATCGTACCGTTTTAGCGCCCATGGCAGGAGTAACCAACTCAGCCTTTCGTACTATCGCAAAAGAACTTGGCGCAGGCCTCGTTGTTATGGAAATGGTCTCTGACAAAGGTATCCAATACAACAACGAAAAAACCCTTCATATGCTTCATATTGATGAAGGAGAGAATCCAGTTTCTATCCAACTCTTTGGTAGTGACGAAGATAGTCTGGCTCGCGCAGCAGAATTTATTCAAGAAAATACCAAGACCGATATCGTGGATATCAACATGGGTTGCCCAGTCAACAAAATCGTGAAGAACGAAGCCGGTGCCATGTGGCTCAAGGATCCTGATAAAATCTACTCTATTATTAACAAAGTTCAATCAGTCCTTGATATTCCTCTCACGGTCAAAATGCGTACTGGCTGGTCTGACCCATCCCTAGCAGTAGAAAATGCCCTTGCCGCTGAAGCTGCAGGTGTTTCTGCCCTTGCCATGCATGGTCGTACCCGTGAGCAAATGTATACTGGTCACGCTGACCTCGAAACTCTTCACAAGGTTGCACAAGCTCTGACAAAGATACCATTCATCGCAAACGGAGACATCCGGACGGTTCAAGACGCCAAACAACGCATCGAAGAAGTCGGTGCTGATGCCGTCATGATTGGTCGCGCAGCCATGGGAAACCCCTACCTCTTCAACCAGATCAATCACTACTTTGAAACAGGAGAAATCCTTCCTGATTTGACCTTCGAAGACAAGATGAAAATCGCCTACGAGCACTTGAAACGCTTGATTGATCTCAAGGGAGAAAAGGTTGCTGTCCGTGAATTCCGTGGCCTAGCTCCTCACTATCTCCGTGGAACATCTGGCGCCGCTAAACTCCGTGGAGCTATCTCACAAGCCAGTACCCTGGCTGAGATTGAAGCACTCTTGCAGTTAGAGAAAGTATAATCTTCTATCTACTTCACAAAAAGGCAAAGCTCAAAAATGAGCTTTGCCTTTTTATATATTTTCATCTCTTAAATCTAATTGCTTCACTCTAGCTATATAGTAGGACATAATCAAAAACAAATTGAGGCTGATAATCCAAACAGACCATTCATGAAGAAAATGCATAGATATAGCCAAACTAATTGCCCCTACTATAAAACTCCCTACAACAATCCCATAGTTTAAAGCTTGGCGACGATATTCTTGAACGTCTCCTTCTCCTCTAACGACGCGATACAAAGCAATCAGCATTTTTCGGTAATTTCCAGAAGTCATAAAAATGACATAGGGATGATCTTCAATCAAACTACCCGTAAATGTTAGCATCATCATTCCTGTTCCAAAAGCAATGAAAGGAACTTCTAATAGAGGAAATCTTGAAAAGAAAGGCAAAATAAGGGTCCCGATAAATAAGGGGAGCAACATCTTAACCCGCCAGTAGGCCGTTTTACGGTATTCTTTCATGTGTAGGGCAAACAGAAATCCTAGAGAAAAAAAAATAATGGAGCAGAATCGTAGCATCGTATTGATAACATTTGAGTCGTGCCAATCAGATATCAGTAGGAGAATGTTCCCTGTCTGTGTTGCCACCAAGCTGTGGTACTGGATGTGACAGAACACATCCAAAGAACCACCTATAAAGCCAAGAAGTACTCCCATGAGTCGTGTGTTTTGAGGTAAAATTAATTTATCTGGCATTGATTGATTCATCACTCATTCCCTTTCGATGCATTTATTATACCACTTCTATTAGAGAAATTAAGTGAAAAACGGTCAGTTTAGGTAGACATGTTTACAAATACTCTTAAGTTAGTCTCATCTCTGGAATTCATTTATGATGTCTTATCAACTGGGAATGCTGTAGATACTCATCAACTGAGCTATTTTTAAACAAATTATTTTAGTACTAAATTCTATGGTTGAATCAAGACAACACTAGATACCGTACCGTCCGCTCCTGTTGTAATTTGAATAACTTTTCCACCACCTACTTCAGCATTGTATTTTCCATCATCAAGGGTATAAGAATAGCTTTGGATAGAGTAGTTTTCTTTCTTACCATCAGCAGATTCCACTGTAAACTGGCCACCTGATGAGACAGTGATAGTTTCACCATTAGCACCCTTCCAACTCCCAGCTGCAGCTGAGAAATCTCTATCCACCATAGTCAAGACCCCTTTATAACGTTTGTTATTCTCTGCCTGTTTGTCTTGAAGTTTACGATCAGTTGTTGGATCATAGGTTGACTGATTTGGTTTTGCTTGTGTTCCTTGTTGATTTGATGGAGTTTGCGCTGCTTGATTGGACTCTTGTCCTTGAGTTGTTGGACTTGATGCTTGTTCAGAGGAAGCTTTTGCTTTTTCTGAAGTCGTAGTACTTGTTGAAGCTTGAGTTTTACTTTCTTTGTTGGAAGAGTTTGCCTTAGAACTAGAAGATGCTTGTGTTGTCTTACTAGAATTATCACTTGCAGTGTTCTCTTTCTTATTTCCGCATGCTCCTAAAAGCAAAGTTGAAGCTAGTACAGTTGCGGCCATTAATTTGATAGAAGTTTTATTTTTCATTTTACACTCCCTATGTAATATTTTTGAAATGTTTAGAAATGTTTTTGTAACAATATTGTAATATTTGTTTTTAAATCTGTCAACTATTTATCTAAAATTTTTTAGAATTATTTTTTAGTACATTTATTTTCTTATTCCTCCTATATCTTTTATTCGTAAAAGATTTTAAAAAACAGGAAAATTTTCCTACTAAAATGCAATATTTTAAAGTGAAATCGCTTGTATTTTTTTCTTAAAGGACTATAATAAAATTGAAATAGGATATTGGAGGTGTGGGCTTATGTTAAGCAAATATTACAAGTATCTTCCTTGGTTGATTTTAGCTGCTTTCGTTTCTTATGGGGGTGCTACTCATTACGCTCAAACAACATTTGATTTGTTCTACCTAACTGCCATTTTCATGATTGTCTACGTGGCTTTATTGTATTTACACGAACATTATTTAAAATATAAATACAAAGATTTATTCATTCGAATCATGAGCAATTCTAATAAAGATAAACATCCTTAAACAAAAAGAGGTCGAGAAAATCCCGACCTCACTTTTTTATTTTAATCGATAAATAGTGATAACTTCCTTCTGAGGAATCCGTTTAAATCCAACTTCCTCTATGCTATGACCATATTTCGATAAGAAACTATCACTCGTACATGATTTGCCTGGGCATAGAGTCTCAATGAGGGCTAACCCATCATCCACTGTGAACTCATCCTCTAGTAAATAAAGGAAACGAGCGTCATAGTCGATAGCTTCTTGAATCTTCTTGATGGATGTTTGAATAATGGATAAGTGGTCAAATGCAAAGTCCTTCTCGTCAAGTTCTTTGCCATCCAAGTAACACTTGCCTGTGTGAAAATCAACATCTACAAGAACGACTTCTTTTGCATCATCTCCTGCCTGGACTAAGTCAAGAGCTCGACTAGGTAGGTAAACCAAGTGGGCAATGGTAACTGTCCAACCTCTGGGATCACGACCAGGAGTAGATACTGTCACTAACTGTTCAATCTTTTCTAGTGGAAGTTCAAGATTAATTTCTTCTTTTACCTCACGTTGACAAGCATGGGCAGCATCTTCCCCTTTATCCATAAAACCACCAACTAGCGCTAAACAATTTTGAAAAGGGTGTGCCTTCCGACGAATCAGAAAGAGTTTCATTTTCCCTTCTGCAAAGCAATAGGCTACCATATCCACAGTCACACTTGGTTTTTCATACTGAGGGAGTGCTTGCTTGTGGTACCAGTCTAAAAATTCAGCTTGACTAGCGTGAACTTCAAAGTACTCTTTTTCTGTCATCCCGGTTGGAATTATCTGATTCATCATCTTCTACTTCCTTTCTGCTTTTGATGGCAATAAAGAGGGTGGATCTACAAATTATAGATTAATAGTTCTTGTTTTATACAATGTCGAATTTCAATTGACCAGCTTTGACACCAATTTTAAGTGCCTTACCTTCTTTCAGTTCACCTGTAAGAAGGAGTTCTGCTAGTTTGTCTTCTACTTCTGTTTGCAGAGTTCTGCGCAGTGGCCTAGCTCCCATCTCTGGATCATACCCTTTCTGAGCTAAAAGCTTCAGGGCAGATGCTTGGAGTTTCAAGTCAATTCCTTTTTCTGCTAGGCTTGCAATCAATGGTTTGACCATAATCTTAACCACTTCCTGCATATCTTGACTTGACAAGCTATGGAAGACTACCTTCTCATCAATACGGTTGATAAACTCTGGACGATAAGCCTTTTTCAGCTCTTCAAACATCCGTTTTTCCATATTTTCCTGGTCAAAACGAATGTCCTTAGCTCCAAAGCCGACTGTCTTGTCGTCACGAAGGGCTGTCGCACCAAGGTTTGACGTCATGATAATGATGGTATTTGAAAAATCAACCTTACGGCCTTTACTGTCCGTCAAGACACCATCATCCAAGACCTGCAAGAGCACATTAAAGATATCTGGGTGAGCCTTTTCTACCTCGTCAAAAAGCAAGACTGAATATGGTTTATTGCGGACCTTCTCAGTCAACTCTCCACCTTCTTCATAGCCTACATAACCTGGAGGAGCTCCGTTGAGACGGCTGGCTGCAAATTTCTCCATGTACTCACTCATGTCAAAGCGGATAAGGGCAGATTCGTCATCAAAGAGGACTTCTGCCAAAGCCTTAGCCAATTCAGTTTTACCAACACCAGTTGGCCCTAAGAACATAAAGGACCCAATTGGACGTTTGTTATTGCGAATACCTGATTGGTTTCTGCGAATGGCACGACTAATACTAGATACAGCTTGTTCCTGTCCAATAACACGTTTATGCAGTTCAGCTTCAAGGTTGAGATACTTCTTGGCATCCGTTTGTGTCAATTTTTGAACTGGAATACCTGATAAGCGACTCAAGGTTGTCAAAATATCAGATTCTTTTACTAGATCTTTATAGACTGGAACTTCCTGTTCTTTTGAAATGAGCTGAGCTGCTTGTTTCCATTTGCCATCCATCAAGGCCTTGTCTGCTGCTGTTAAACCTGACTCATCTTTTTTAGCGTGCTTTGATTTATTTTGGACAGTTGCTGCCGCTTCATCCAAAAGATCAATGGCTGAGTCTGGCAAGTGACGGCTTGTCAAATAGCGATGCGCCATTTTAACAGCTGTTTCGACAGCATCGTCTGTAATTTGGACATGGTGGTGCTTCTCATAAGTTGCTTTTAATCCTTGTAAGATAGCCATACTGTCAGCCACGCTTGGCTCTTCAATCATCACTTTTGCAAAGCGACGAGAAAGGGCGGCGTCTTTTTCGATGTGTTTTTGATACTCTTCCTGAGTAGTCGCTCCGACAGTTCTCAGAGTTCCACGTGCCAAGGCAGGTTTCAGGATGTTGGCTGCATCCAAGGTCGAGTCAATCCCACTTCCTGAACCCATAATAGTATGAAGCTCATCGATAAAGAGGATGACCTTGCCATCTTCCTCGATATCTTTGATGATATTATTCATACGTTCTTCAAAGTCCCCACGGAAGCGGGTTCCTGCAACCACATTCATCAAGTCAAGTTCTAGAACACGCATCTTAGCCATTTCAGCTGGGACATCTCCATTAGCAATTTGCTGCGCAAGGCCAAGTGCCAAAGCTGTTTTACCAACACCTGCATCTCCAACTAGAACTGGATTGTTTTTGGTCTTACGGCTCAAGATTTGAATCATACGAGAGATTTCTTGATCACGTCCGATAACTGGCTCCAATTTGCCTGAACGAGCTTGCTCTGTAAGATCATGAGTGTAATCTTCCAAACCGCCACTTGGAGTTTGAGGCATGCCCATCATATTAGCCATGGAGTTTTGCTTATCTGCTACTGAGCGATGACGCTGACGTAGAGCCTTTAAATCTTCCTTTGTCCAACCAGCACGTGCTTCAAGGCTACGACGAAGTCCAGCAATTTTGACTTGGTCTTTCTGGTCTTCATAAGAAAATCCTGCTTTTTCCAAAATGCGAGTAGCTAAAGCATTACCGTCATGCAAGATTGCGTAGAGAAGGTGCTCAGTCCCCAATGCTTTTGCATGCACAACGGAGGCAACATGTTCCGCCTCCAACATCAAGACGTTTAAACGATAAGAAAAAGGGAGTTCCTGATAATCTTCCTTGTGGCTATAGTTAGCTTCTGTCAATTCTACAGCCACTTCCTCTAAACGATCAATTTCATATGGAAACTCGTTCAAAGTTGCTCCAGCAACACTGTAGCTATGATTAGCCATAGCAATCAGTAGGTGCCAAGACTCCAGGTAGTCTGCTCCAAAGCGACTCGCCATTAGAAAGGCACTGTCTATACATTCTCTCAATGCTTTTGAATACTTCATGTAATTTTATTTTCCTTTTCTATCTACCTCTTGTAGTAACTGCTTAAGCATATTAGCACGGATTAGATTTGCTTCCTCGCCTAAAATACGGTCTGAGGCCGTTGCAACTAACAGATTCATCTCCTGACGAGTCATGAGTTCTTGTTCAAGTAAAAGTTTTAAAACATCTTCAAAGATGACTTGGCTGACTTCTTCACCTACTGAATACAATAAATCGCGGAGCATTTCATGGTGGTTGGAGAATTCAATTCGGCCAATCCGAATATAGCCCCCACCTCCTCGCTTACTCTCAACTAGATACCCTCTACTCTCTGTAAAACGAGTTTTTATCACATAGTTAATCTGGCTAGGTACCACTTGAAAGGTATCCGCTAGCTGGCTTCGTTGCAATTCTACGATACCAGATTGTTCTAAAATTGCCTTGATATAGGCTTCAATATGATCCGATGTATTTTTAAATTTCATAGCTTGCTACCTCCTTCTTAAACTTTGACCATCTTTGACTATACTATCATTTAAGACTCTATAAGTCAAATTTTTAGGGCTCAAGCCTTGAAAATACTGAGTTTCTTTAAAAACAATTAGGCATTAAATCGCCTTAGTTTTTCTTGAAAGTTCCTAAAAAGTCTACAAAAAAGAGCCCTAAAAGGGCCTTGAAAGCAAAATAAAAATCCCTAATCTAAACAAATAGTTTACAACTTTCTATCCGAGAAAAAATCTCTCCAGTAAGGATTTTCTCTATCAAAAATTCTAACTTCTTCTTCAGTCATATTGTGAGGATAATCAAGAAAAAGGTTATAAATTTTTTTCTTATCAAAGCTGAACAGAAACTCTCCTATAACACCTATTCTATAAATCCACCAAACTTTTGACTCTTCACTATCTTTGTAAAAATCACTGTACCCTTCAAGATTAGATTCCGAAAAAATGGGTTCATCTATTTCATCTATTTCATCGAATGGGGCTTGTTTGCTGTAGTCATTTAATTCATTATTTAACATTATTTAATCACTTTTTGTTATCTCTTAAAATTACCACCAGGTAAATGATTTCTCGCTTGGTAATTCTCCTCTATCCCACATCTGCTTCACCGCTCCACGAGCCTTGTTTGCATAATAGGGTGCCCCAAGTTCTTTATCATAATTTGACTCGATAGCAACTGTAACTTCACCAGTTTGCTCATCAATCTCAATCATACCTGGGTCACGGTTTTCAGGAATATACCAATATCCTAAAATACTAGAATTAAAAATTTTAATTAGTTTAAGCATTGCTTTTTTCCTATATTCTAAAGTCGCTCAAGTCATTTAGTACCACACAACTTGCCCTGATTCTTTCAAGCCACCGTCTTCATTTTTTAGATTTATAATACATTTTGACACATTGAACGGATTGATTGCTATAGTTTCTGTGTAACACACTATGATTGACTATCCGATAGCGTAAATACTGCCACTTTATTCATCAATTCATCCTCTGTGTAGTCAATTGCAAATGTATCCATTTCAAAAAAAGATTTTGGTGGGGTTGAATCCACAAAAGGGAGACTATTTATCCTATACTCTTTGTCTCCAATTTTTACAAATTGATTAACTCTTAATTCAGAAAAGTCTGGATTTTCAACTGTAATAGAGACCAAACGATTTGCAATTCTGTAAACAGCAATGATTCTATTTCTCATATAATTACCTACTACACAAATACTTGATTTAAAGTAAGTACCTTGCCCATTAACATTGAATTCCAAATCTGTGTCTAAATATTTTTAATTTCATCTTTTTTCATACAATACCATTCCACTTATAAACTCAAAGAACAAGATAGGCCCAAATTTAGTTATTTACTAGTTGTTTTGCTTTTTCATAGTAAGTCTTTAAAAAATTTTGGCACAATTCTCTGTTCTCTGTATCTTCTTCGACATAGAAATAATACATTGGTTCATCATTAATAACATCAAAAAGAGGTTCATTCTCTGTTATCAAACCGTCAGCAAAAGCCTCATCTTCGCCTAATTTAGCAGTGAGCTCAAGAAAAAAGTCATAGTAATCATCAACATTGCCACTTACACCTCTTTTTATCATGTCTAATACTTGTTGACTGTATCTCATAACAACTCCTCTTTCTAATTATAAGACAACACTTCACCAGCACTGAATCATCATTTCTCAATCATCCTGATGATTTCTTTTAAGGTTGGCTTGGTCTTTCTAATTCTATCCCATGATCTCATTTTTAAAAAAGTTGGTAAAGGAATGCCATTTATTTTAGGCATTTCTTTAGATAATTTATATTTTTGTCTAATTTTATCTTTATTATCCATTACATACTGATTACGAGGTAAACAATAAAAAATACCCTCGCCAAAATAACTTAGCTCTTCATCGGATATTTCAATAAGTTCTTCCGGTTTTACAAAAATAGCTCTATTCACTCTATCTTTTCCGTCAGAAAAAACCTTTTCTATAAAATCTTTATCAAATCCCATTTTTAAACCATGTTTCATTTTTCTTCATTATAGCCCTTTTAGTTCCTTCTCGCAAGTTAGTTTCCCTTTTTTAAAAGGCAAAAGAGAGCTGGCAAAGTATAAACTTCACCAACTCTCTTCATTTCTAATTATTTAAGCCCAACTCCGCTAAAATCTGGCGTTTGTAGGCAATTTTTTGAACTTCCTTGTCTTCGCCTTCAGACCAATCAAGTTTGACTTCAGAAACAATCTGACCAGGGCGATTTTTCAAGATATAGATGCGATTACTGAGATTGAGGGCCTCCTCGATACTATGCGTAATGATGAGCGTCGTCAGGCCTAGCTGTTTATGAATATCAAGATACCAGGCATGAAGTTCCATCTTAGTCATCTCATCCAAAGCGCTAAAGGCCTCGTCTAGAAGAAAGAGCTTGTGCCCGAAAAGGTAGGTACGGAGTAAAGCAACACGCTGACGCATCCCGCCACTGAGCTCATGAGGATACTTGTCTCGTACAGCCGTTAACTGAAAAGTCGCAAGGATTTCATCTGCGCGAGCAATAGCTTCTGCCTTATCCACCTTTTGAATCAAGAGGGGCAGGATGATATTCCCAAGGACCGTCTTATGCTCCAAGAGCAAGTCTTTTTGTAGCATATAGCTCACGCGCCCCTTGGGATTTTCCTCTCCATCAAGAATGATTCGCCCAGACTGGACTTCCAAAATCCCTGCAATCAAGTTAAAGAGGGTGGTCTTACCTACACCACTAGGTCCTAGGATAGAGACCACTTCACCTGAAGTCACCTGCAGATTAATATCCTCTAAAATCTTTTCATTGTCGTAGGCATAGCTTACGTGTTCTAATCTAATTTCTGTCATTATTTTACAAATTCATTAGTGAAGCCTTTATCAGTCAAGTCTTCCTTGAGGATCCCATTTTCTTTATCCCATTTGTAGAAGGCATTCCAGCGATCAGCGTCAAATTGTCCCCATTTATCCTTGTCGCTAGCATATTCTTTTGACAAGTATTTTTGAGATTCGATGACAAAGTCACGTTTATCTTTGAGTTCTGGGGCATTTTTGATCAGGATATCTGCAGCTTCTTCTGGGTGCTCCATAGCGTATTGGTAACCTTTTTTGATGGCTTGGATGACTTTACGAGCTTCTTCTTTGTTGTCTTTTAGATAGTCGTTGTTTGCGATGATCACTGGTGAGTAGTAGTCAAACTCTTTTACATAGTCTTTCAAATACATGAAGTTAGCATCGACACCTTGCGATTTAGCAAGAATTCCATCCCAACCGTAGTAAATCCATGCAGCGTCAAAAACACCATTGGCAATTGGTGTGATCGAGTTTGAATCGTTGTTTGGTACTTTTTCAACCTTCTCAAAGTCTCCACCTTGAGATTCTACCAAGGTTTTCAACATCGCAAGCTCAGTTGGGTCATTCCAGGTTCCGTATTTCTTACCAACCAAGTCTTTTGGACTGTTGATATTGTCAGACTTACGAGAGATGATCCCTGATGTATTGTGTTCAACGATAGCTGCAACGGCAGTAATGCCTGCCCCTTTTTCTAATTTCTTAGCCATGTAGTCTTGGAAATAGATAGCAAACGGGGCCTTGCCATTAATCACTAAGTCTGATGAGCTTTCTTCTGGTGGCAATTTCAAGTCAACATCCACTCCAGCTTCCTTGAAATATCCTTTTTCTTTGGCTACATAAAGTCCAGTGTGGTTTGTATTTGGTGTCCAGTCTAAGATAAAGTCAATTTTTTTGAGTTCTACCTCTTGGTTGTCCTTAGAAGCAGTTCCTTGGCCGCAAGCCACAAGCACGACAGCTAGAAGAGCTGTTACAATCGTTAAAAATACCTTCCATGTTTTCTTCATTTTTATTTCCTCTTTTCTTTTTTCAAAACACTCTATTTTAAGTACTTTTCCATTTAATCACATATTTTTCACTGATATCAACTAATTTCATACCCAGCAGGCTGATAAGCGATACCAAAATAATAATGGCAAACATGGTATCATACTGAAACAATTTTTTAGACTGAATCATGTAAACACCTAGTCCTTCAAAGCCTCCCAACCACTCAGATACCACTGTTGTGATAAAGGCGTAGGAAACACTGACCCTAAGCCCTGCATAAAAGTAAGGCAGGCTGACAGGGATTTTAAAATGCCACAGGATTTGCCAAGGATTGGCTCGCATCAGACTAAATAAGGTCAGCATATCCTTGTCACAATGCCTAAAACCATCTAAAATACTGACGATGATAGGGAAGGTTGTCGTCAAGATAATCAAGACAATCTTAGGCAAGATTCCATAACCCAACCATAAAACTAGGATAGGGGCTATGGCAATAGTCGGTATGGTCTGGACAACCACCATCATGGGGTAAATCAGGTCATTGAGCCAACTCAGACTATCCATAAGGATAGCCATGATACAGGCAATCAAGACACCCAAGACCAAACCTAACAAGGCTACTCTCAAGGTTGCCCAGCTGTGGTACCAGAGAAATTCTCTGTCACGAACAAAAGACTGAAGGATTTCAAGTGGTGTCGGCAAGATAAACTTTGGTAGGAGTTTTAACAAACCCGCTACCTGCCAAAGAGATAAGACACCCAAAAATCCTAGCAGACTAATGTGCCGTCTCATTATATTTTTCAAGTTTCTCATCGATGCTTAAAATCTCTCCTACATTTATTTTCACATTGGCAAAAACATTGTCTGCCCCTTGACCTGCCACTTCTAATGCTTCTTTGAGAATGCGCATGAGTTGATCAAAGTCTCCCTCTAAGACCGTTTCAAAGGGTGTCACTACCATAGTCACTCCTTGAGCTTGCAGATAAGCAATGACTTGATCAATAACAGCTATGCGGTCAATCCCTTGTGACAGGGGTAGGACTTGTAAAGCAATGCTTGCTTTCATTAAAACCTCCTTCTAAGTTACAGTTTTTCTTTGAAAAAAAGAAAAACCTCTTTCATATATGAAAAAGGTGCAAAATTAGGCCAAGTATCGTTCCCTACGCTGGCATTACCCAGATCAGGTGCGGTCGAAGTTTAACACTTCCTCTCAGACTGTACACAGACTCCCATATATTATATGGAATATGATAACGCAAAAAAAATAAGATGTCAAGGAAACTGCTTACAGAAAAAGAGACGGCAAACCGTCTCTTTCAATTAAAGCATAGGTGCAAATAACTGTGTTACTTCTTTAATCATCATTTGATACCATGTAGGATTTATGGTATCCGAGAAGATTTCTTGAGATTGTTCAAAAATTCCTTCAAAATCTTTGCGAATATCTGCTATTGACTCTGTTTTGTAGAGTAGTACTGCATTTTCATAGTGATGAACCAAGCTACGATAATCCAAGTTAATAGTGCCGACAGCCGCAAATCGATCATCAACAATCATTTGCTTACTATGGATAAAACCAGGTGTGTATTCAAAAATGCGAACACCCGCAGATAAAAGATCTGGATAAGCTCCCCGTGTTACAAGTTGAATGAGTTTTTTATCCGGTATATGGGGCGTGACTATTCTAACGTCTACGCCTCGCATAGCCGCATTTTTTATATCCTCTGTCAAATCATAATCGATAATGAGATAAGGCGTTGTGATATAGACAAAATCTTCTGCTTGGTTAATCAAATTTTGATAAACGATCTTCCCTACCTTAGTTTTATAGATTGGCTTAGGTCCACTGCCGTAAGGGATACAAAGACCGCTACCAAATCGTGTCTGATTTTCCAAATGATACTGATCAAAGTCACTTATTTCCCCACGGTTGATGTACCAGTTCATGAGAAATAGTCTGGTAAATGCTTTAGTCGCCGGACCATCGATCCGAATCCCACTATCTTTCCAGTGTCCAAAACGTTCAATACGATTGATGTATTCATCTGCAAGGTTGATTCCTCCAGTATAGGAAATTTGTCCATCAATCACTAATATTTTCCGGTGGTCACGGTTATTATAGGCCACTGTCATACGAGGAATCACCTTATTAAATTTATGAGCATCAATTCCTTTAGAACGCAAATGAAGAGTATAATCCCCAGGCAAAGTCACCATACAACCGATGTCGTCATAGAGCATCTTGACTTCGACTCCCTGAGCTGCCTTTTCTTCCAGAACTTCGAGTATGCTATCCCACATCAAACCTTCGTCGACAATGTAGTATTCTAGAAAAATAAATTTTTCTGCTCTTTTAAGATCCTCCAGCATCTGTTGCCACATTTCCTCACCGCTTGCGAAAAATTGTGAATCTGTCTGGTCATAAACCTCTGCATTACTATCCATATGTAGCAAGGCATTGATAATTCCGTAAGCTGGTTTGTCTGTCTCCTGTAGTTGCAAATGGAGTTGGCGCCCATTATTCTCATGAAATGCAATAGAATTCAATTCCTGGAGTTGTTTCAGTTCTTTTTTTGATAGTCTTCTCTCACCGAACATGAGATAAAGCAGTGGACCAAACACGGGTACAAAGGTCACAATTAACCAAGTCACTTTGCTTTCAGGTGACATCGAACGATTGACAATCGCTATAACGGTTGCTACGCTAATCAAAAATACAAGAGTCACCCAAATAATCGGAGCAATCTGGCTCATGTAAAGAATAATTCCGAAAATAAGAACTAATTCTATAAGTATAATCGCAATACTAAAGCCATACTTGGACATTAATAAGCGAAATTTTCTGATTCCCATATTTCCCTCTCAATTTCTAAGTCTACTCCATGATTCAACGTCTGAAAACGCTTGTTACCTTCTAGTATACTTAGTTTCATAAAACTTATCAAGCTTTTTCTGTATAGGCCGATAGTTCTACGTTTAAAATTAATTTAAAAAGCAGGTCACTTATCTGTGCCTGCTATTATTTTACAATTTCAAAGCCAACATATTGACCGTCATACCAGCTGCAGTTCCCATCAAGAAGATGGTATCTCCTTCTTTTACATAGCCATGATCGAGTGCATAGGCCAAACCAAAAGGTACCGCAACGGAAACCATATTTCCATAATCCGTAACGAGATTAAGGTACTTGTCTTCGTCTACACCCAGTTTTCCCATGACCAAAGGAAGGGCGCGACTAGCTTGGTGGGGAATAATATAGTCTACAGCATCTTTAGAAATACCAGATTTCTCTTGGAATTCTTGGAACATTTCTGGGATGACACGAGCAGAAAGCAAGAGAATTTTCTTGCCTTTCATATCAAACATAAAATTTGTCTTGGTCTCTTCAGAGTACTCTTTTGGCTGATAAGAAGTTAAGCCTCCACGAATCTCTGTATCGTGAGCTCCCTCTGACCAAGTACGTTGAAGGCTTGCTATCACTCCTTTATCCTTATCACTTGATTGGAAAATAAAGGCAGCTGCTCCATCACTAAAGAGTTCATAACTTTCTTTTTGCTTTGGATTGAGACCCAAGCTACCAACTTCACTGGATACAATCAAAACACGACGGTATTCCCCAGCTTCAATCAAATGTGACATAGTTGATAAAGCAGAGATAAAACTTGTACAAGTCGTATTGATATCCATAGCTGGGATAGAGAGCCCTTTTGCCACACGTTCATGAATCAAAGCTGCCGTACAAGGAATCGGCTGAACACCAACCGCACTAGCTGATACCAGGCAATCAATGTCTTTCATACTCAAATTTGCATTTTCAAGTGCAGCTTGGATAGCTGCTTCTGCCAAATCTAGTTGCGTTTCTTCATTTTCAACCACACGATGACGGGTTTGGTCTTTAAATTGAATCGTATTTTTTGGAAGGCAGACTCCATAACCTGCAATTTCTACATGTCTTTTTACTTCTGTCATAATTTTTTGTCCTTTCATAAACGTTGGATACGTTTGAGCTTACGACTTGTATCCCAGTGATAATCTGAAAATTGTATTTCAGGTTCTTTAAACTCTTTTTGTTGCGCCAAGAGTCGGAACTGCTCTGTGATTGCTGTTTCAACTTGCTCATCCCTTCGACTCAAACAAACTTCCACTAACTTCTCAGAGTGTTGCTTGACTTGGTAATCTCCAACATTCTCCACAAAGAGAATGCAACGTCTGATAAAGTCAGGATAAATCGTTACCTGACCTCCATCTTGTCCATCAAAATAGAAGATATCGTCAGAACGCCCTTCGACCTTGTCAATCCTTGTGTAATGAGTTCCACATGGACAAGGTTCAGGATTCTCAACCAAGATATCGTTGAGCTGGTAGCGATAAACAGGCTGACTGCTCCGCTTAAAATCAGTAATGACTGGATAAAAACGTCGGTCATCCAAGTAGTGTTTTTCCACAAAAATGATGTCTTCATTGAGATGAAGATTCCCATCCGAGCACGTACAAGCTAAGAAACCTTCGGTTGCCTGGTAGACTTGGTCGATAATCGGCAACTCAAAAGCGCTCAAAATTCGCTCTTTATCACTATCTTCCAAAATTTCAGCCACCGAAACGATTTTTTGTGGGTGTATGACTAACTCCCCATCTTTTAGACGCTTGCTCAATTCAATCAACATAGAAGCAGGCGCTACCACAATGGTCGGTTGATAACTATTGAGACGCTCTATGTGCTCATCTGTATTCTTGAAAATATCAAAGTACTCTAAACGAATAAGTGCCGTATTGATGGTCTGATAGAGCTCATTATCCGCTCTGAGGAAAAAGGCTATGCGGTGCCCAAAAAGTTGGCCCTTGGGCAACATCTTGGCTAGGATTGCTGCTGCCCACATACTTCTCTCTTTTTCAGTTGTGATAAAGAGTCCCCGGTGTCCAGATGTTCCAGAAGACAACCCAACAGCTATTTCTCCCTTAAGCTCTGTAAAATTCCTGGTCTTTTCACTTTCGATAGCCAAAGCCAAGGCCTCGTCTCGATCTACACCTTGAGTATTAAGATCATTGAAATGCGTCATCATAAAAGCCTTATCCATATGGTCAAAGTCACTAGGTACACTATTTTTAAAATAAGGGGACTCACGCTTGAGAAAGTCCATATAGGCAGCCAGCTGCTTTTTCTGATAGTTTTCTAATGCTTCTCGAGATCTAAAGTTATGAAGCCAACGAGTTTGGAAAAAAGTTTTAAGAAAGGTTATTTTTTTCATACAAGATCCGCTCAATCCTTTCTACAGGGTCATGGCTGACTAGCACTTCTATACCATCTTTTAATACCTCTTCCAGTAGCTCTGTTCCTTTGATATAGTCAGCCTTACTATCTTGCACCAAGGAAGGAATCAGATGCATCTGTTTGGTGTAAGGTAAGAGGTCTATTCCCCAACAAAGATCTGCTGCGATAAAGAGATCATAGTCTGGAATAAAGAGACAGGCTTGGCCCTTAGCATGCCCATCAATAGAAGCAACTAAGATACTACCATCTCCAAACAAATCATAGGTAGGGCGATACTTAAAGTTAGCATTTTGCTGATTTGCCTTGATGACTGTCAATCTTTCCTCGAAGTCACTCGGCAAAAATTCTTTAAAAATTAAATCTTTTAGTTTTGGTTTCTTGTAAACATCATAGACTTCCTGGGTCAGGATAAAGTTTACATTCGGAAAGAAGCTAGCCCCTCCTAGATGATCTGGATGTAAATGAGATAGCAAGACATAGTTAATGTCTTCTGGCTTTATTCCTTTAGCTTCCAGCAAATGTGAAATCTGATCCTCCTCCGTCATTTGAACTGGCGTCCCCAAACGGTAAAAAGCATAACGAAGTTTCGTCTTAATATCGTAGTGATAGCCAGTATCATAGAGCAGATAGCCCTTATCCCTGTGCTTGATAAGGAACACTCCTGCAGGGAAAGTCATCTTTCTATTCTTGACACCCTTAAAAAGCAAACCAGCATAACTCGTACAATATCCCGCTGGGAAATACTCAATGCTTTCGATAATCTTGGACATATTGTTCAATCCCTTCTGAAATACTAATTTTCGGATGATAACCTAAGTCCTTCTCAGCCTTACTAATATCAAGAGTCTGACTATAGCGAAGCAGGTAATAGGTATAGCGTGTCAGGGCTGGCTCCCCTTTAAGATTCAGAGTCTTATAAAGAAACTCTAAACTACTGGCAATTCCCGATAATAGAGTTGCTGGAATTTTTCTATATTTGATTGGGTAACCCAAACCTGTCAAACTTTCCTCCAGCAAATCCCTAAAAGCTCTTGGTTCGCCATTAGTGATGTTATAGATATCACCTTTTGCTTCTGGAGCTTCCAAAGCCAAACGAATTGCCAAAGCTACATTTTCCACACAAGTCATGTCCATGAGCTGACGCCCATCTCCAATCAAAGGAATTCCTATTTTTTGACTAAGGTTGATCACCCGTGGCAAAATACTGGTATCCCCAATCCCAAAAAGTCCACGAGGTCTCAAGATGATACTAGGAACATCTGGATAATCTTTAAAGAGTTTCTCCGAAGCTAATTTACTACGGATATAGTTATTGAGATTGTTTTCCTCTGGAGCATCACTTTCTTTGATAGCCAACTGCTCCTTGGGAGCAGCATAAATACTTGGCGAGGATACATAGACTAAGCGCTGAATTCCAGCTTGACGACAAGCTTCAAGAACATGTTTAGTCCCTAAAACATTGGCCTGATAAAAATCTTCCCACGGGCCCCAAACTGTTGACAGAGCTCCCGCATGAACGACCATATCCATTCCCTTACAAGCTTCTGCCACATCCTCAGCTTTGGTCAAATCCCCTTTAAAAAAACTGACTGAAGAATTCTCTAAGGAGTAACTAACTTTTCTATTTCTGCCAAAAGCTCGCACTAGATAACCATGATCTACTAATTCTTCTACTACATATTTACCCAAGAAACCTGTTGCTCCAGTTACTAAAACTGTTTTCATTTGTCTTTCTCCTTATCCGCTAGCAGACGATGAATTTCACTCTCCAAAATTTCCGTCGGATGATAAGACTGTGCTGCCTTGCGCAAAGTCTCTAATTCTGGCCAATTTTCTATAGCTAACAGTTTCTCAAAGGCTTGTCCAATGGCCTCGCTATTATCTCTTTTAGCTGTAAAAGCAATACCGGCCTCAACCCCACGAACGGCATAATCAAATTGATCATAATCATGAGGTAATATCAAAGCTGGCTTACCATAAATAATGCATTGATAAAAAATTCCAGCTCCACCATGATGAATGACATAATCCATCTGAGGGATATACTCCTTATAAGGGAGATAAGAAACAAGGGACAGATTCTCCATGAGTTTTTCACATTGGAAGGCCTCTCCACCTACACCACGAGTTACAAAAAAGTGACAATCAGGATGAGCTTTTGCAAGTTGCTTAGCTTGATAAATAAGATTTTCTTTTGCCCAAGCTAGTTGTGTACCGCAAGTCATCAAAACTTTCTTTCGCTCCATAAAAGAAGACAAATCTAAAGGATAATCCTCTCCTGCCTCAACTGAAGCTCCTGATGGGCCCACCCAACGAAAATGCTCTGGAAATTCCTTTTTAAGTTCTAATTCTTTCATGCCAATAGCGAGAATGGAATAAGGAGAATAAATTGTCTCCTGACCGAGTTGGTTATATACTTTGAATTTATATCTCTTTAAACGATCACGGAATGAAAAAGATACAATACGTTTCACTATACGAGTTGCTTTTCTCCCCAAAAATTGTATTGTAGCCTGCCAAAAATTCTTTGGACTCCCCATGCCACCAATAAAACAAGGAGGCCCATCAGTAGTTTCTAAAACAAATTGTGTAGCCATAGTAGTTATCCAGGGAATTCCAAGTTGATTAGCCACCAAACCACCAGATAAAGTAATAAAATCAGCAATAACAATATCTGGTCGATTTTTACTCCACTCTTCTAATAATTGATCCGAAACTAAATTAATTAAATCAATACTTTCAGAAAGTTGATGATAGGCTGACAAAACTCCTAATTGCTGATCATTATTTGCTGCGCGTTCAAACTCTTCGATGTGATTCTCTAGTATAGGAACAACAGTGAAACCAGCAACTTCAGCAACTTCTTTTTTCTGAGGACCTGTGAATAAACGAATCTCATACTGAGGATTATTCAGTAAAGGTACTAATAAATTCATTGTTGGATACAAATGTCCACTTAAAGGAACAACAACAACATCAATTCTGATTCTTTTCATATGTCTAGAATACCAAAAATAAAAAAAAAGAACTATCATTAGGATAATTCTTCACCAGATTATTAGTTTTTGAAATGGAAACGAAACAAAACATATAAGGAAATGTAATGTAATTTTACAGATAAATGATGATTTAAGAACATAATTACTTTTTATTTAAAAATAAAAAAAGGCATCTGCCTCAATCAAAATGTTGACCAATCGGGAAGACAGGATTCGAACCTGCGACACCTTGGTCCCAAACCAAGTACTCTACCAAGCTGAGCTACTTCCCGAATTAAATTGTTAATGCACCCTAGAGGAGTCGAACCTCTAACCGCCTGAT
>NZ_JASHAJ010000006.1:0-10834 GCF_047465185.1 Streptococcus infantis
TGCATGTATTAGGCACGCCGCCAGCGTTCGTCCTGAGCCAGGATCAAACTCTCATTAAAAGTTTGAGTTCTCACTCATTTCTGTCACTGACAGATTTATTGTTTTTTTCATTGTTCAGTACTACAACATCAGTTGTAGTGCCCTGCACATTGGTTCGTCTTGTTCAGTTTTCAAAGGTCTTTGTCGCGCTTACGACAACTATATTAGTATATCACAGTCACTTTTCTCTGTCAACAGGTTTTTTTAACTTTTTTTAAATCCTATTTCCATCAACCGCGATACACCCATAGTCCGTACGGGATTCGAACCCGTGTTACCGCCGTGAAAAGGCGGTGTCTTAACCCCTTGACCAACGGACCGTGAGCTTTTTCAACTCTTTCTATTATACCGACTTTTACAATCTTGTCAAGAACTTAAGATAAATTTTTCTTATTTTTTTATTTTTTGAAAAGCAAAAAGCCCACTGTTGTAGGCTTTTCGTAAGATATATCTTAAAATTAAAGCATCTTGTTGTAGAATTCAACGATAAGTGCTTCGTTGATTTCTGGGTTGATTTCATCACGTTCTGGTAAACGAGTCAATGAACCTTCCAATTTTTCAGCGTCGAATGATACGAATGCTGGGCGTCCAAGAGTAGCTTCAACCGCTTCAAGGATAGCTGGAACTTTCAATGATTTTTCGCGAACTGAGATTACTTGACCTGGAGTTACGCGGTATGATGGGATATCAACACGTTTTCCGTCAACAAGGATGTGACCGTGGTTTACGAATTGACGAGCTTGACGACGAGTAGTCGCAAGACCAAGACGGTAAACTACGTTATCCAAACGACGTTCCAAAAGAAGCATGAAGTTGAAACCTAGGATTCCGCCCTTGATTTTTGTAGCTTGTACGAACAAGTTACGGAATTGTTTTTCACCTACACCGTAAGTAAAACGAAGTTTTTGTTTTTCAGCTAATTGCAAACCGTATTCTGACAATTTAGAACGGTTGTTTGGTCCGTGTTGTCCTGGTACGTAATTACGACGTGCCAATTCTTTACCTGTACCTGTAAGTGAAAGGCCAAGGCGACGAGCTTGTTTCCAAGATGGTCCTGTATAACGTGACATGTGTATGTCCTCCTAATATAAATATAATTTCGGCGGAAATAGTCACTTAGAAAGCCCTGATTCGTGCAGATGCCCTTCGCCTAAACAGCCAAGGTTACTTGTTATAAGACATCTGTTGACGAGCTTCATGCTTTCCTGCTGCTATTTCACACAAAGGCTATTGTACCATGAAATACTAGATTTGTAAAGAGAATTTTCTATCTATTTTATTTTTCGTTAAATTTAGATAAGGTATCCAAATATTGGTTATTGATTACTGCCATCATATAGCCATCGGCTTTCAATTGATCATCTGGACCAAACTGAACGTCTAGAGGAGCATTTTCATAGTCACGAAAACCAAGAATATTGAGATTGTATTGTCCTCGAAGATCAAGTTCACTTAGACTCTTACCTGCCCACGATTGTGGAATTTTCATTTCGACTATCGAGACATTTTTGTCCAACTGAAAGACATCTACGCTGTTATTAAATAAAATAGTCTGCGCCAACGAACGACCCATCTCATATTCTGGTGAAATGACTGAATCTGCGCCAATTTTTTCAAGGACTTTTTTTGCTGTATAGCTTTTAACCTTAGCAATAACAGTTGGTACTCCTAGACTCTTGCAATGCATGACTGCAAGCACACTAGATTCTAAATTTTCCCCAGTTGCCACCACAACTGTATCGCAGGTATCAATTCCTGCTGAGAGCAAGAGCTCTTCATCGGTAATATCTCCAACAACTCCACGTACCAAGACTGGTTCGAACTGATTGATTCGTTCCTCATGGTCGTCAATGGCGATAATATTTATATCATGCTGAGCGAGAGCGGTAAGTACACTACTCCCAAAAATACCCAAACCTAAAATTCCAATTGTCCGATCTGACATAGTTTATCCTTTCTTATCCTATCGTAATATCTGCTTTCATATAGTGGATCATATCTTTCTTATCTGGTTGATACTCAGCCAAACTAACTAATAGCGTCAGTGGTCCAATTCGTCCAATAAACATCAGTAGCATGATAATGCTAAGAGCTAATCTACCTAACTCTGGTGTCAGATTTGCCGTCACTCCGACCGTGGCAAGGGCAGAAATTGTCTCGAACATGATGTAGATAAAGCGCGGATTCCCTTCTGCGGTTACCCCTAACAGGATCAAGCCCAGCAAGAAAGTTAGCAAGAAGATGATAAAAACACTGAAAGATTTTTGGACTGTCCGAGGTAAAATTGTTCTCCGAGCTATATTGGCATGGGGTAATCCTAAAAGTTCACTGCGTGCAAATACTAATAATACAAAGAAGGTTGTGATTTTAAGCCCCCCGGCTGTTCCACCAGGCGCCCCACCGAGAAACATTTGTAAGATATAAATCAGCAAAGTAACAGGCCGAGCCTGGGTAAAATCAATAGAAGCAAAACCCGCCGTTCTCATGCTAACTGTTTGGAAAAAACTGACTAGCAATTTATCAGGGATGCTGAGATTTCCAATCGTTCCCGGATTGTTCCACTCGATCAAGAGGGTTGAAACTGTTCCAGTAAATAAAATTCCTGCTGTCAAGAAGAGAACCAACTTGGTATGAAAGCGAAGCCGACGTTTTTTCTTGCTCAACTGCGTGGCCAGGTCAAACCAAACCATAAACCCTAGACCACCTGTGATGATCAAAGCAGCAAGCACTAGATTAATCAAAGGATCAGTTTGAAAAGCTACTAAACTTGTACTTCCAAAATTATCAAAACCAGCATTACAGAAAGCTGAAATAGCTACGAAGATAGATGTAAAAATTCCTCGGCCCCAACCAAATTCCGGAACAAAACGAAAACTTAACAGGAAGGCTCCGAGTCCTTCAACGATAAAAGTCGTCAAGAAAATCGAACGTATGAAAACCATTAAAGAATGAGTTTCTCCATAACTAAAGCTCTCCAGAATTGTTTCACGGCTACGAAGACTTAGCTTTTGCTTACTTTGAATATAAAAGATCCCTATAAAGGTCATGAGACCCAAACCACCAATCTGGATCAAAAACATACAGATTAACTGACCCCAGATGTTATATGTAGTAGCTACTGGTTGAGTAAAGAGTCCTGTCACACAGACCATGGATACTGCTGTAAAGAGATGGTCGAAATAGGTCGCTTGGGAGCTTGTTGCTTGCACAAATGGCAGACTCAAAAGTAGAGAGCCTGCGAAAATAACCAAAGCAAAACTTAAAAAAATTCGACGAGCAGGGGATAAACGCCCTAAGGTCGTGTTTATTTTTTCCAAAAATGATTTGAATAACATAGTTACATTGTACCATAAAACAGTTAAAGCAGTCACATATGACTAACGATTTCAAGACAGAGTTCTAAGGCCTTGTCAAAAGCTTCTGAACCCCAATCGCGGCTATCATAATTTTCTAAATCCGCTAGAGAGTCGGCTGTAAATAGAAGTTGACCCCAAACGACTCCTCGAAGCTGGGCAACTGCTGCAAGAGCTGCACACTCCATCTCCACAACTGCACAACCTTCTTCCTTACGATAGGCAACTTTTTCAGCCGTTTCTCGGTAAAAACCATCTGTCGACCAAGTCATAACCTCCTCGTAAGGAATTCCTAGTTGTTCCAAGACTTGCTCGATGGCAGAAATCGCTTCGACATGTACATCCATATAACGAGAAGGCGCTACATAGTGGTAGCTGGTCCCCTCATCTCGCAGGGCTCGGACTGGAACCAGAAAGGCATTTTCCTCTATATCGGCTAGGACGCCACAGGTTCCAGTGGAAATGATTTGTTCCACACCGTAGCCAATCAACCAATCCATAAACTGGGCAGCTGGGGCAGAACCAACGGGAGCCTGGGCAAGACAAATCTCCTCGCCCTTGTAGTTGATGACATAGACTGGATAAGTCTTGGTGGCAGAAATGAACTCGCCAACGCACTCTGCTCCTATTTCCTGGGCGTAGCGGTCAATCTCCTCCTCCAAAAATGCATAGATACACTTCTTTGGCAATTGTAAATCTAATCCTTCGTGATTTGGCATGATGACTGCCTGAGGATTGTCATCAAATTCTAAAATAGGAATGGCATGTTTTTGAATCATAAAGCACCTCCTCTAAATTTGTACTATTATAACAAAAGCTAAACGAAAGTCAAGACGGGAGGCTAAGTCAAATCAGAAAAACCTACCTTAAGTAGGAAACAACAATTAAATGCTTTTTTCGTCATAATAAAATTGCTATAGCTTAGGAATTAGTTTATAATAGATTGAATTTAAAAAAGGGAGAAATCTTATGAAATTCTATTCATATGACTATGTTCTCAGTCAGATTAGTCAACAGAATTGGACCATGATTATTGTGTCGACATTCTTAGTGATTGTGACTGGATTCTTTGCATTTAAGGCTTTTCAAGATAAGAGAGGGAGTAAGTTCCGTGAATTATCGCTCATTTCTATTTTGACGTTAATTGCTTTTGTATTGATTAGCATTACGAATCTTCAAAACAACCAATCCAATGATAATCAATTTCGTAGTTCCTTGCACTTCATCGAAATTGTATCAAAAGAGTTAGGTGTTGATAAGAAAAATGTTTATGTCAACACATCAGCAGTGACTGATGGGGCGATTATTAAAGTAGGTGACAATTTTTATCGTGCCATTAGTGGGACTGACCAAGATAGCTATTTATTAGAAAAGATGGAACTCTATAAATCAGATGTGGAACTCGTGGAGGTTGAAAAATGATAAGCTTTTTTGCTACAATTGCAATTAAATTAGCCTTGGGGCTACTTTCTCTTGTTTTTGTTATCAATGTAACAGGTAAAGGAAATCTAGCACCAAGTTCTGCAGTGGACCAGATACAAAACTTTGTTCTCGGGGGTATTATCGGTGGGGTTATCTACAATAGTTCTATCACCATCATCCAATACATTGTTATCCTCATTATTTGGACTATTCTCATTTTACTCCTCAAATGGTTGAATACCAATGTTTCCTTCATTAAACATCTGATTGACGGAAAACCTACGATTATCATTAAAAATGGTAAGTTAGATCCTGAAGCCTGTCGCTCAAAAGGTCTTGCAGCGGCAGATGTAGCTCTTAAATTGCGCGCTCAAGGAATTTTCCAATTGAAGGATGTCAAGAGAGCTGTGATTGAGCAAAACGGACAGCTGATTGTCGTAAGAATGGGTGACGAAAATCCTAAGTACCCAGTGATTACAGATGGTGTTGTCCAAGTTGAAATCCTAGAAACCATTGGCAAATCCGAGGAGTGGCTAACTGAGAAATTGAAAGAAGAAGGTTTCGAAGAAGTCTCAAATATCTTTATCGCTGAATATGATAAAGGTCAATTGAATGTTGTAACCTATTAAAAAAACAAACTGATGCTTTTCGTATCAGTTTTTTGCTTTTTAGCATAAAATGGTATATACTTAAATTAGTATCTGATTTGGTTTAGATATTACAAAAAATTAACGGAGGTATCCCCCATGTCAATCGAAGAAAAATTCAACCAAGCTAAAGGTTCTGTCAAAGAAAGTTTTGGTAAACTTACTGGCGATACTAAAACTCAAGCGGAAGGAGCTGCAGAAAAAGTAGCTTCAAAAGCTAAAGAAGTTGCTGAAGATGCTAAAGAAGCTGTCGAAGGCGCAGTATCTGGTGTAAAAAACATCTTTAAAAAAGACGGAGAATAATTTCTAATACGATAAGCACTCTTATTCCACAAGCTTAGAAAAGCATTGGAATAAGGGTGCTTTTTTTGCTCTTTCAAGCATCAGAAAAGTACCCTTTGAGGTGCTTGATTTAGCTTGATCTTATTAATGGAGTAGGCTAGCTAGTATGTATAAGAGATAGAAGAAACTTTATCTCCTCTTCCTTTTTCCCCAACAAAAAAATCTCCCTTCTCTTTCGAGAAAGGAGATTTTTTTATGGTTGTCCACCAGGGGCTGGACCGCCAGGGCCACCATTTCCTTGAGGTCCTCCGCCTCCAGGCATAGAATTGACGATTTCCGTTTGTTTTTCACCGTTAAGGTAGATCTCACCACCTGTGTAGGTCGCTGTTCCATCAAAGTCAAAACCAGATTGACCTGTCATTTTGATGGTTCCTCCATTAACTGTAATGTTACCGTTTGAGTCAATTGGATCCGTATCCCCTTGACCAACTTCAACCGTTAGATTTCCACCATTCATGGTGAAGAATATTTCACTTTGTTGGGCATTTTTGTTGGCTGCATTGACGCCATCATCTGTTGAGTATATGGTGATGTCTCCACCGTTGATAGTGATTGACTTACCTTCAAGCCCTTCTGTAGAATTCTTAACGGTATAGATACCACTATCAATAACCAAATCACCTGATGCGTGGATACCATCGTCCCCTGCAGTAACAGTGATGGTATTATCAGAGAGATACATGGTTCCTACAGATGTATCCTCATCATTGTCGACCTTGACGCCATCTTCCTTGGCATCAATAGTCATAGTTGTTCCAGTGATGTTAAGTTCATCATTGACATTAAAAGCATCTCCTACTGTTGTGATGTTGTAGGTTCCGCCTGTGATGTGAAGTGTATCGTTTGCCTTAATGCCATTGTTTTTCTTACCATCTACATTGAGAGTTCCCTTACCGTTGATGGTCAAGTCCACTTTAGAGAAGAGGGCCGCGTCAGCTTTTTCATCACTATTAGAAGCAGAATCTGAGAGGCTATTGGTTGTTCCATCTGCTAGAGTTAGGTAAACATGACCAGCTGATGTTGCAGAAATAGCTGCATTGGTATTGGTCATGGTCACACCCTTTAGTACGATATGTACATCATCAGAATTTCCAGCTTCGATCTTAATTTGAACTCCATCAGATTGACCAGATATGACATAGGTTCCTGCCTTAGAGATGGTAACAGTAGATCCTGATACGGCCACTCCGTCACCTGATACCGTCGCCGTTGATCCTGACAAAGTTACAGTTGCTGCTGTCTTTTCATCATAGGAAGTATCATAGTCCTTGTCTGTAAAATAGCTAGTTTTCTTAGCTTCTGTAGTTGATGTCGTTTTCGTTGTCGCAGTATTGCTAGCTGTTGTATTTGAAGTTGACTGGGTACAAGCTGTTACTAGTGCTAGAGTTGCTATACTCGTTAATAAGAATGTCCATTTTTTTGCTTTCATGCTCGTTTCCTCGACTTTCATTTTACATGCTCTTAGTCTACGTGACTTTCCTAAAATAAGCCTAAACTTTTTCTGAAAGTTTTCTTAAGTTTAGTTTCAATTAAGTTAAATTTAACAAAAGTTTTAGATAAACTCTTTAAAATCCTAGACAAACAAGCTCGTCCTTGTTTAAAAATAGTATAAGCTAAGATTAGAGGAGAAGAACTTATGAAACCAATCGAAACAACTTTCAAACGGATTGAAACCAAATATATTGTCTCCAAAGATAAACTAGACAAACTCATCCAAGATTTAAAGGAATATTTAGTAGAAGACGACTATCCAATTTCAACCATATCAAATATCTACTTTGATACGAAAGACTTTGATGTTCTCCTAGATGATGATTTTGGAGATAAGCGAAAAGAAAAGGTTCGGATGCGGACCTATCTCAGCCAACCCAAAGCAGATAGTCAAGTTTTTTTAGAAATCAAGACCAAGGACCAAGAAGGAGTTAGTCGTAAGTTTAGACTACTCTCAACTCCGATTGCTATCCTTAATTTTATAACCAAAGGACACTTGGATCCTAGCATTACTGATACAGTCGTCATTGAAAAAGTGAAAAAACTTCGTAGAGATTACAAGCAAGCCATCAAGCCTCGTATGTATATCTACTACGATCGTTATTCATTAAAGGAAAAGAAATACATCGAGGGCTACAACTATAACAAAATCCGTATCACAATTGACCAAAATCTAGTCTATAGAGATGAAAATGTCAGTCTTTTCTCTGGAATTCAAGGATCCCCTCTATTGGATGACCATACTGTGATTATGGAGATTAAAGCTCCTGGAAACAAGCCTCAGTGGTTGCAGGACATCCTAGATAAGTATGGTTTGATAGAGCACAAATTTTCAAAATACAGTTGTGCTTACCACAAATCTCAAGGGCTCCCCTATGTACCACGACCCAGTATAGAAAGCGCAGGTACCGCTTATGCATAATCTATTTAATTCCATTTTCAACAACGCCACCGCCAGTGCAGATCCCTTCCAACTACTGCTGGCTCTACTTGTCAGTCTAACTCTTGGTTTGGCTCTCACTTGGACCTACAAATATCGGACCCTCTATACCAGAGAATTTGCTATCAGCTTGACTCTGCTTCCCTGCCTCATGACCTTAGTTATTTTTCTAGTCAATGGAAGCTTGGGTACTTCAATCGCTGTAGCCGGAACCTTTAGTTTGATTCGTTTCCGTTCTGCAACTAGTGGTTCAAGAGAACTGATTGCGATTTTCCTTGCCATGATTATCGGTTTAGCTTGTGGAACAGGCTATCTCTTCCTAGCAATTTTGTTCACCCTATTTATCTTAGGTGTTTGGTTCCTTTTGGAACATCAACAGATTAAAACTGACAATCAACGTCGTAGACTTTTGACAATCACGGTAGCCAATCAAGAAAAGATACAGGGAGCTATCCAATCAGCTCTTGGCCAATTCTGCTCAGAAGTTGACATGATTACAATTAATAGCACTAACGCAGGTGATAATCTAACAATCGTCTATGAAGTCGAACTAAAATCTGATACTGACGACTTCCAAGTGACCAGTTATCTCACACAAAATATCGAACAATGTGATGTAACTTTAACTAAAAAAGCTAAGAAGAGAAAAAACCTCTAATAAGCAAAAGAACAGCATCTTGCTGTTCTTTTAATTTTCTTTAACTAGAATTTCTTTGATAACCCGTGCTGGATTACCTGCCAGAACGACATTGTCACCAAAGGACTTGGTAATGACTGCCCCCGCTCCTGCAACAACATTATCCCCTAGTGTTACGCCTGGAAGGACAGTAACGCCGCCTCCTGCCCAAAAGTTTTTACCTATCGTGATTGGTTTCCCAAATTCTAAACCTGAAATTCGTTCATCTGGATCCAGAGGGTGTAGGGGGGTTAAAAATTGGCAGTTAGGACCAATCATAGCATTATCACCAATAGTAATAGGGCAAACATCCAACATGGTTAAATTCCAATTGGAATAGAAATTTTCTCCCAAATGAATATTGACACCATAATCCACAACCAAGCGAGTATTGATATAGAGATTTTCTCCGGTAGACCCAAACCACCCTTTGATGATTTCCATACCTTTTAGTGGATCGACTTCTTCGTTAAAGGAGGCTTGCTTTTGTCGTGCTGTTTGTGCTAGAGCACGCAATTCTGGGTCGAAGGGGTGATAGGGTTCTCCCGCAATCATTTTTTGGTATTCACTTTTCATATCTTGGTGTCCTTGCTTGTTTTACAAGATTGTAGCATAGTTCGATTTTTAATACAAGCATCAAAAAAACTAGTGCATCGATTGATGCACTAGTTTTTAATTAGAAAGTTGACTTTCTCACTTCTTTACAGAGTTGATTAGTCTTCTTTCTTTTTACGAGCAATAAGTCCAAATCCACTCAAGACACCTACTAAACCAAGAGCAGCAAGGCTAGCGTTATCCTTAGTACCTGTGTTTGGCAATTGAGGAGCATTTTCTTTAGCTGGAGCTGGTTTAACTGGAGCTTCTGGTTGTTCTGGAGTTACAACTTTCTTGTAGATATGTTGGATATTTCCGTTAGCATCTACAACTGTCTTCACAAACTCATATCCTGGAATATCTTTCTTAGGTTGTTCTCCATCCTCTGTTGGATATCCTGGAATTGGGTTTCCATTTTCGTCAACATGAGTAGTTGTAATCTTTTCGTAGACATGTACTGTATCGCCGTTTGGCAATTTCTTAGTTTCAACGAAGCGGTATCCTGGAATTTCAGCTTTTGGTTGTTCACCGTCTGCTGTTGGGTAACCTGGGATAGGTTTGCCATCTTTGTCTACAAATGTAGTAACTGGTGTTACTGTTGGTGTGTATGTTGCAGAAGCTTTTGTTCCGTTCATATCTTCACGAACAACTGTAACTGATGGAGCTGTTCCTGTAAATTCAGGTTCTGGTTTGAAAGTCACTGTTCCGTCTGGTGCTACTGTGTAGGTACCAACACCTGGAATTACCTTAGTTGTTGAACCATCTTCAAATGTTGCTGGCACATCATCATTCATTGGAACACGGCTATCACCTTCCTTGAATGTTGGTTTACCAGACTGTTCTTTACCTTTAGGTCCAATAGTTGTAGCTGGTTCTGCTGTTGGTGTTACTGGTGTAACAGTTGGTGTGTACTTAGCTGTTACTGGGGTACCATTCTTATCTACACGTTTAACAGTCACGCCTGTTCCTGTTCCTGTGAATGATTTTTCTGGTACGAATGTAACTGTTCCGTCTGGTGCTACTGTGTAGGTTCCTTCTCCTGGAATTACCTTAGTTGTTGAACCATCTTCAAAGGTTGCTGGTACATCGTCATCCATTGGTACACTTGGATCACCTTCTGTAAACTTAGGTTTACCTGTTTGTGTTTGGCCTTGGATATCTGTTGATGTAACATCTTCAGCTGTTGGTGTTACTGGCGTTACTGTTGGTGTGTACTTAGCGGTTGCTGGTGTACCATTCTTATCTACACGTTTAACAGTCACGCCTGTTCCTGTTCCTGTGAATGATTTTTCTGGTACGAAGGTTACTGTTCCGTCTGGTGCTACTGTGT
>NZ_JASHAJ010000007.1:0-2413 GCF_047465185.1 Streptococcus infantis
TTAGTATTATGTCGTAGACCCGAAACCATGTGACCTACCCATGAGCAGGTTGAAGGTGCGGTAAGACGCACTGGAGGACCGAACCAGGGCACGTTGAAAAGTGCTTGGATGACTTGTGGGTAGCGGAGAAATTCCAAACGAACTTGGAGATAGCTGGTTCTCTCCGAAATAGCTTTAGGGCTAGCGTCGACATCAAGATTCTTGGAGGTAGAGCACTGTTTGGGTGAGGGGTCCATCCCGGATTACCAATCTCAGATAAACTCCGAATGCCAATGAATTATGGTCGGCAGTCAGACTGCGAGTGCTAAGATCCGTAGTCGAAAGGGAAACAGCCCAGACCACCAGCTAAGGTCCCAAAATAATTGTTAAGTGGAAAAGGATGTGGGGTTGCACAGACAACTAGGATGTTAGCTTAGAAGCAGCTATTCATTCAAAGAGTGCGTAATAGCTCACTAGTCGAGTGACCCTGCGCCGAAAATGTACCGGGGCTAAAACAATTTACCGAAGCTGTGGATACCTTTATAGGTATGGTAGGAGAGCGTTCTATGTGTGGCGAAGGTGTACCGTGAGGAGCGCTGGAACGCATAGAAGTGAGAATGCCGGTATGAGTAGCGAAAGACAGGTGAGAATCCTGTCCACCGTAAGACTAAGGTTTCCAGGGGAAGGCTCGTCCGCCCTGGGTTAGTCGGGACCTAAGGAGAGACCGAAAGGTGTATCCGATGGACAACAGGTTGATATTCCTGTACTAGAGTATGTAGTGATGGAGGGACGCAGTAGGCTAACTAAAGCAGACGATTGGAAGTGTCTGTCTAAGCAGTGAGGTGTGAATTGAGTTAAATGCTTAGTTCTATAACATTGAGCTGTGATGGGGAGCGAAGTTTAGTAGCGAAGTTAGTGACGTCACACTGCCAAGAAAAGCTTCTAGCGTTTAAACATACTCTACCCGTACCGCAAACCGACACAGGTAGTCGAGGCGAGTAGCCTCAGGTGAGCGAGAGAACTCTCGTTAAGGAACTCGGCAAAATGACCCCGTAACTTCGGGAGAAGGGGTGCTGACTTTAGGTCAGCCGCAGTGAATAGGCCCAAGCAACTGTTTATCAAAAACACAGCTCTCTGCTAAATCGTAAGATGATGTATAGGGGGTGACGCCTGCCCGGTGCTGGAAGGTTAAGAGGAGTGCTTAGCGGTAACGCGAAGGTATGAATTGAAGCCCCAGTAAACGGCGGCCGTAACTATAACGGTCCTAAGGTAGCGAAATTCCTTGTCGGGTAAGTTCCGACCCGCACGAAAGGCGTAATGATTTGGGCACTGTCTCAACGAGAGACTCGGTGAAATTTTAGTACCTGTGAAGATGCAGGTTACCCGCGACAGGACGGAAAGACCCCATGGAGCTTTACTGCAGTTTGATATTGAGTGTCTGTACCACATGTACAGGATAGGTAGGAGTCTATGAGCTCGGGACGCCAGTTTCGAAGGAGACGTTGTTGGGATACTACCCTTGTGTTATGGCCACTCTAACCCGGATAGGTGATCCCTATCGGAGACAGTGTCTGACGGGCAGTTTGACTGGGGCGGTCGCCTCCTAAAAGGTAACGGAGGCGCCCAAAGGTTCCCTCAGAATGGTTGGAAATCATTCGCAGAGTGTAAAGGTATAAGGGAGCTTGACTGCGAGAGCTACAACTCGAGCAGGGACGAAAGTCGGGCTTAGTGATCCGGTGGTTCCGTATGGAAGGGCCATCGCTCAACGGATAAAAGCTACCCTGGGGATAACAGGCTTATCTCCCCCAAGAGTTCACATCGACGGGGAGGTTTGGCACCTCGATGTCGGCTCGTCGCATCCTGGGGCTGTAGTCGGTCCCAAGGGTTGGGCTGTTCGCCCATTAAAGCGGCACGCGAGCTGGGTTCAGAACGTCGTGAGACAGTTCGGTCCCTATCCGTCGCGGGCGTAGGAAATTTGAGAGGATCTGCTCCTAGTACGAGAGGACCAGAGTGGACTTACCGCTGGTGTACCAGTTGTCTTGCCAAAGGCATCGCTGGGTAGCTATGTAGGGAAGGGATAAACGCTGAAAGCATCTAAGTGTGAAACCCACCTCAAGATGAGATTTCCCATGATTTTATATCAGTAAGAGCCCTGAGAGAAGATCAGGTAGATAGGTTAGAAGTGGAAGTGTGGCGACACATGTAGCGGACTAATACTAATAGCTCGAGGACTTATCCAAAGTAACTGAGAATACGAAAGCGTAAGGATTTCTTGTAATTTGATAGATATTCAATTTTGAGTATGTAAGACTCAAAGTTAAGTGACGATAGCCTAGGAGATACACCTGTTCCCATGCCGAACACAGAAGTTAAGCCCTAGAACGCCGGAAGTAGTTGGGGGTTGCCCCCTGTGAGATATGGAAGTCGCTTAGCT
>NZ_JASHAJ010000008.1:0-2274 GCF_047465185.1 Streptococcus infantis
CTTGAAAGGTGCAACTGCACCACTACCAGATGGACCTGCGTTGTATTAGCTAGTTGGTGAGGTAACGGCTCACCAAGGCAACGATACATAGCCGACCTGAGAGGGTGATCGGCCACACTGGGACTGAGACACGGCCCAGACTCCTACGGGAGGCAGCAGTAGGGAATCTTCGGCAATGGACGGAAGTCTGACCGAGCAACGCCGCGTGAGTGAAGAAGGTTTTCGGATCGTAAAGCTCTGTTGTAAGAGAAGAACGAGTGTGAGAGTGGAAAGTTCACACTGTGACGGTATCTTACCAGAAAGGGACGGCTAACTACGTGCCAGCAGCCGCGGTAATACGTAGGTCCCGAGCGTTGTCCGGATTTATTGGGCGTAAAGCGAGCGCAGGCGGTTAGATAAGTCTGAAGTTAAAGGCTGTGGCTTAACCATAGTACGCTTTGGAAACTGTTTAACTTGAGTGCAAGAGGGGAGAGTGGAATTCCATGTGTAGCGGTGAAATGCGTAGATATATGGAGGAACACCGGTGGCGAAAGCGGCTCTCTGGCTTGTAACTGACGCTGAGGCTCGAAAGCGTGGGGAGCAAACAGGATTAGATACCCTGGTAGTCCACGCCGTAAACGATGAGTGCTAGGTGTTAGACCCTTTCCGGGGTTTAGTGCCGTAGCTAACGCATTAAGCACTCCGCCTGGGGAGTACGACCGCAAGGTTGAAACTCAAAGGAATTGACGGGGGCCCGCACAAGCGGTGGAGCATGTGGTTTAATTCGAAGCAACGCGAAGAACCTTACCAGGTCTTGACATCCCTCTGACCGCTCTAGAGATAGAGTTTTCCTTCGGGACAGAGGTGACAGGTGGTGCATGGTTGTCGTCAGCTCGTGTCGTGAGATGTTGGGTTAAGTCCCGCAACGAGCGCAACCCCTATTGTTAGTTGCCATCATTTAGTTGGGCACTCTAGCGAGACTGCCGGTAATAAACCGGAGGAAGGTGGGGATGACGTCAAATCATCATGCCCCTTATGACCTGGGCTACACACGTGCTACAATGGCTGGTACAACGAGTCGCAAGTCGGTGACGGCAAGCTAATCTCTTAAAGCCAGTCTCAGTTCGGATTGTAGGCTGCAACTCGCCTACATGAAGTCGGAATCGCTAGTAATCGCGGATCAGCACGCCGCGGTGAATACGTTCCCGGGCCTTGTACACACCGCCCGTCACACCACGAGAGTTTGTAACACCCGAAGTCGGTGAGGTAACCATTTGGAGCCAGCCGCCTAAGGTGGGATAGATGATTGGGGTGAAGTCGTAACAAGGTAGCCGTATCGGAAGGTGCGGCTGGATCACCTCCTTTCTAAGGATAAGGAATGCACATTGGTCTTGTTTAGTCTTGAGAGGTCTTGTGGGGCCTTAGCTCAGCTGGGAGAGCGCCTGCTTTGCACGCAGGAGGTCAGCGGTTCGATCCCGCTAGGCTCCATTGGTGAGAGATCACCAAGTCATGCACATTGAAAATTGAATATCTATATCAAATAGTAACAAGAAAATAAACCGAAAACGCTGTAGTATTAATAAGAGTTTATGACTGAAAGGTCAAAAAAGTAAGGTTAAGTTAATAAGGGCGCACGGTGGATGCCTTGGCACTAGGAGCCGAAGAAGGACGTGACAAACGACGATATGCCTTGGGTAGCTGTAAGTAAGCGATGATCCAGGGATTTCCGAATGGGGGAACCCAACAGGTACTACCTGTTACCCATATCTGTTAAGGATATGAGGAGGAAGACGCAGTGAACTGAAACATCTAAGTAGCTGCAGGAAGAGAAAGCAAAAGCGATTGCCTTAGTAGCGGCGAGCGAAACGGCAGGAGGGCAAACCGAAGAGTTTACTCTTCGGGGTTGTAGGACTGCAATGTGGACTCAAAGACTATAGAAGAATGACATGGGAAGGTCAGCCAAAGAGAGTGAGAGCCTCGTATTTAAAATAGTCTTTGTACCTAGCAGTATCCTGAGTACGGCGAGACACGTGAAATCTCGTCGGAATCTGGGAGGACCATCTCCCAACCCTAAATACTCCCTAGTGACCGATAGTGAACCAGTACCGTGAGGGAAAGGTGAAAAGCACCCCGGGAGGGGAGTGAAATAGAACCTGAAACCGTGTGCCTACAACAAGTTCGAGCCCGTTAATGGGTGAGAGCGTGCCTTTTGTAGAATGAACCGGCGAGTTACGATATGATGCGAGGTTAAGTTGAAGAGACGGAGCCGTAGGGAAACCGAGTCTGAATAGGGCG
>NZ_JASHAJ010000009.1:0-780 GCF_047465185.1 Streptococcus infantis
AGGGAGTTTAGCTCAGCTGGGAGAGCATCTGCCTTACAAGCAGAGGGTCAGCGGTTCGATCCCGTTAACTCCCATAGGTCCCGTAGTGTAGCGGTTATCACGTCGCCCTGTCACGGCGAAGATCGCGGGTTCGATTCCCGTCGGGACCGTAATAACGAAAGTTATTTGACTCGTTAGCTCAGTTGGTAGAGCAATTGACTTTTAATCAATGGGTCACTGGTTCGAGCCCAGTACGGGTCATATTTGCGGGTTTGGCGGAATTGGCAGACGCACCAGATTTAGGATCTGGCGCTTAACGGCGTGGGGGTTCAAGTCCCTTAACCCGCATAATAGAAATCAGCCGGCTTAGCTCAGTTGGTAGAGCATCTGATTTGTAATCAGAGGGTCGCGTGTTCAAGTCATGTAGCCGGCATTTTTTTTAATATAAACCAGAGTCGATGCGAACGTAGTTCAGTGGTAGAACACCACCTTGCCAAGGTGGGGGTCGCGGGTTCGAATCCCGTCGTTCGCTTATAGAGGCCGGGGTGGCGGAACTGGCAGACGCACAGGACTTAAAATCCTGCGATTGGTAACGATCGTACCGGTTCGATTCCGGTCCTCGGCATATATTGAAGAGCACCCTTAGCTCAACTGGATAGAGTACCTGACTACGAATCAGGCGGTTAGAGGTTCGACTCCTCTAGGGTGCATTAACAATTTAATTCGGGAAGTAGCTCAGCTTGGTAGAGTACTTGGTTTGGGACCAAGGTGTCGCAGGTTCGAATCCTGTCTTCCCGATTG
>NZ_JASHAJ010000010.1:0-556 GCF_047465185.1 Streptococcus infantis
ATCAGGCGGTTAGAGGTTCGACTCCTCTAGGGTGCATTAACAATTTAATTCGGGAAGTAGCTCAGCTTGGTAGAGTACTTGGTTTGGGACCAAGGTGTCGCAGGTTCGAATCCTGTCTTCCCGATTGATGGCGGTGTAGCTCAGCTGGCTAGAGCGTCCGGTTCATACCCGGGAGGTCGGGGGTTCGATCCCCTTCGCCGCTATAATGATCTTGTTGGACCTTTAGCTCAGCTGGTTAGAGCTCTCGGCTCATAACCGAGTGGTCGTAGGTTCAAGTCCTACAAGGTCCATTGGAATGATGGAGGATTACCCAAGTCCGGCTGAAGGGAACGGTCTTGAAAACCGTCAGGCGTGTAAAAGCGTGCGTGGGTTCGAATCCCACATCCTCCTTTATTTATTATTAACGCGGGATGGAGCAGCTCGGTAGCTCGTCGGGCTCATAACCCGAAGGTCGTAGGTTCAAATCCTGCTCCCGCAATATTGGCTCGGTAGCTCAGTTGGTAGAGCAATGGATTGAAGCTCCATGTGTCGGCGGTTCGATTCCGTCTCGCGCCAT
>NZ_JASHAJ010000011.1:0-528 GCF_047465185.1 Streptococcus infantis
CTACCGAGCTGCTCCATCCCGCGTTAATAATAAATAAAGGAGGATGTGGGATTCGAACCCACGCACGCTTTTACACGCCTGACGGTTTTCAAGACCGTTCCCTTCAGCCGGACTTGGGTAATCCTCCGATAAATAGTCCGTACGGGATTCGAACCCGTGTTACCGCCGTGAAAAGGCGGTGTCTTAACCCCTTGACCAACGGACCATATTTATTAAAAATGGGCACGAGTGGACTCGAACCACCGACCTCACGCTTATCAGGCGTGCGCTCTAACCACCTGAGCTACGCGCCCAAGTTAAAAACTTGGTAATTTGAACAAAGTTCAAAGCGGGTGACGAGAATCGAACTCGCGACAACAGCTTGGAAGGCTGTAGTTTTACCACTAAACTACACCCGCTTATATGGGAGTTAACGGGATCGAACCGCTGACCCTCTGCTTGTAAGGCAGATGCTCTCCCAGCTGAGCTAAACTCCCTAGAGCTAAGCGACTTCCATATCTCACAGGGGGCAACCCCCAACTACTTCCG